>CAVOOI010000001.1:0-13596 GCA_963697455.1 uncultured Pseudomonadota bacterium
TATGGAATTGCGTGGCTGAAAGGACGCCGGCTGCGAGATCGTCGACATCTCGCTGCCGCATACGAAGTACGCTCTGCCGGCCTACTACATCATCGCCCCGGCCGAGGCGTCGTCAAACCTGGCCCGCTACGACGGCATGCGCTTCGGCCTGCGCGTCGACGGCGAGACCTTGCGCGACACCTACGAACTGACCAGAGCCGCCGGCTTCGGCGAGGAAGTGCGCCGCCGCGTCCTGAATCGGCGCCTACGCGCTCTCCTGAACGCGGTTTAATGCGATTGGAGCGCTTGAGTTGTGTTAGCGCCAACCATCGAGAAGTGATTGAAATGCCGGTGGAAGGCACTGTTTTTGGCCCCGAAGGTAAAAATGGAGTACGCGGTGTTCCGCTCTGGCGGGAGGGCGCTTTACTCAAACGGGCATTTATTGCCGGATCGCTATCGGGATTTTCACAAGGCATTGCCTCGCAATATACCACCACAGCGTTGTCGCCGACCGGGGCGGTCAGCAGTGTCAATAATGCCGATATTTTTAAATTCGGCGCGGCACAAGGTGTCAGCAATGCGATGGATAAATTAGCGGACTACAATATTCGCCGCGCTGATCAATATCATCCAGTCATTCAACTTTCCGCCGGCACTGTAGTAGACGTGGTATTTTTGAAAGGGTTTTATCTCGATGGGCAGAAGCACGACAATGAAAAAGAAACTATTTTTCCACCATTTGAGACGACTACCGCGCTATTGCCATCTGCAACGCCTATCCCGAACTCTAAAGTCAATGCTGCCAATTCAGAAAATTTACCGGTAAATCCGCTGCCGTTAACGTCAATGCAGATTAACGCGCTGCAGTTGCAGAATCAAAATGCACCATTTTTTAAATCGTAACGCTGAAAAATAAGGAGATTGTTTATGTGGAGTCCTCAACGTTCAAAAATATTATTTAACTTGGGCGTTTTGCTCAGTTTAGCCGGCGGATTGACCGGGTGCGGTGAATTAAATTCGCAATTTACCTGCCCCATGAAGCCTGGTGTTTCCTGTCAAAGCCTGGATCAAGTCAATTCTTTGGTAGATCAAGGAAAATTAGCGGAAGCCAAGCCTCTTTCATCAACACCATCTACTTTGACGGTGAATATTCAATATTCGAATGATGATGTGGTTACTCGGCAAACTGAGCAGGTGATGAGATTATGGATTGCGCCTTATCAAGACTCTCAAGGTAATTACTTCTCCGATTCTGTGGTTTACCACGTGATTCAGCCGGGACAATGGTCTACGCCGTCTTCAATAAAGGACAGTGCGCATGCATAATCCGCGAAACCATTTTGATTATTCGTCAATATTCGCACGGGTTGCCGGCTGGTTGGGTGAACCGCAAACTTTGGGGGTGGAACCCAGCAATCCTGTTCTGGGTGCTTTGAGTGACTTATTGGCGCAATGTCCACTCTCCAGCTTACTGCCTTATGAAACGTATGACCCGGATTCTCAAATTTTTGTGAATAAGCGGAGTTGCGGCTGGATGTTGGAGGTCGCGCCGTTAACCGGAGCCACCCCGCAAACAGTGGAAATTTTAGGGAGCCTGCTAACAGATGTGCTGCCGGTGACTGCGGATTTGCAGTGTTTGTTATGGGCTTCGGATAAAATTGGTGGGGCGATTGATCAATTCGCGGCTGAACGTTCTCAAGCGAGTGATGTTTTTAGCTGGCTTGCGCAGAAAAGAGCGGAGTTTCTAAAACAAGGAACACTAAATTCATTAACGCACAGTGGTTCTTATCTCATTCGGGATTTTCGGTTATTTTTAATTGTATCTATTCCCTTAAAAGAATTAGCCGCCGATACCCAATCACTGCTGGTTTTACGAGAGGATTTTGTCAGTTCGCTCAACTCCTTACGCATGACCACCCGCCCTATCCCGATCACTAATTTTATTAGTTTGCTGATGGATTTACTCAATCCATCCAGCACGTGTTATCCCGCTCAACAACGCTGGAATGAATACGACGCTCTGGCGTTGCAAGTGACGGATCCTGAATATCGTTGCCAAGTCTATAAAGATCATTTGACCTTAAATAAAAGTGATGAGGAAACCTGGGCGGTGCAATGCTTTAGTGTGCGTGACTTTCCCGAATCGGTGGGATTGTGGCAAATGGGCGAAAACTTAGGGCAAATGTTTAATGCCGCTTTGCAGATCCCTTGTCCTTTTATAGTCAGTTTTCATGTTCGACCTGAAGATATCGAAAAATCCGCCGCCAAAGCGCAGATGAGATTTATGAATAAAGACTCCACCGCTAAAAGTCCATTAGCAAAATTTAAGCCGAGCATCGGCAAAGAATATCAGGATTGGAAATTTGTTCGCGACCGACTCAGCGAAGGCGACCGATTAGTCAAAGTGTTTTATCAAGTTGTTTTATATTCTCCCTTAGAACAATCCCACAGTGTGGAAAGAAAACTACGCGATTTATATCGCGCTAATGGCTGGAAATTAAGAAAAGAATCTTATCTGCAACTGCAATCCTGGTTAGCTGTTTTGCCCATGATGATGACTGAGGGCATGTTTGATGACTTAAAACGATTAGGCCGTTTACGCACGATGAATGCGCTCTCGGCCATCAATATCGCGCCGTTGCTGGGTGAATGGAAAGGCCTCGCGCGTTCCAGCCTGTTCCTTCCCGGTCGGCGCGGCCAAATTGCCATCTGGAATCCGTTTGATAATACGGAAGGTAATTATAATGTTGCGATTGCGGCGACTTCCGGCAGTGGAAAATCCGCACTCACGCAGGAATATATTGTTGCGCTTTTAGGTGCAGGTGGTCGAGTTTGGGTAATCGATGTCGGTCGTTCGTATGAAAAAACTTGCAAACTCTTAGGTGGCGAGTTTATTGAATTTAAATCCGATCAGCCGGTGTCTTTAAATTTATTTACCTTTATTGAGCAGATGGATGATGAATCCTTGGAAATTTTGAAACCGTTATTGGCAGCGATGGCGCGTCCACAAAGTAACGTGACTGATGAGGAAATGACCTTTTTAGAAAAAGGAGTCAAAGCGGCTTGGGATCAGAAAGGAAAGAACGCCAGCATCACCACTGTGGCGGAATGGCTCAGTCTACAATCCAGCCCAATTTGTACCACGCTGTCGCATTTACTTTATCCTTACACCAAGCATGGTATGTATGGAAAGTTTTTTGAAGGCGCATGCACATTGAACATTAATAATAATTTCATTGTACTGGAGCTGGAAGAACTGAAGCAGAAAAAAGACTTACAGAAAATTGTATTACTGGTGTTGATGTATCAAATTTCCAAGCGCATGTATTTAGGTAGTCGCTCGCAAGTAAAATCTTGTGTGATCGATGAAGCCTGGGATTTACTCGGTAGTGATCAGGAAGGCGCAGCTAAATTTATTGAAACCGGTTATCGCCGCGCACGGCGTTATAACGCCAACTTTGTCACCATTACGCAAGGAATTAATGATTATTTTAAAAACGCGACCTCCTTGGCTGCGTTTGAAAACTCGGCATTTAATTTAATTCTTGCTCAAAACCGCGAAGCGATTGCGCAACTGCGTGCCTCAGAAAAAATGCCGATGGATGATTATACGGAAAAGTTATTTCAAAGCGTGCGGCGTGGCGATGATTACTCGGAATGTGTCATTAAAAGCCCGCAGGGTATGTCGGTGCATCGTATTATTTTCGATCCTTATTCACGGATTTTATATTCATCGAAGGGTGATGAGTTTGAAGCCGTTAAAAAATTACAAGCTCAGGGTTTATCGTTGCAAGCGGCCATTGAGCACGTTGCTCGGAAATTTTTAAATTCAACTCAGGAAAAATCAGGAGGTCACAATGAATCAAAATGAAAACAGAAACCATTATACGAGAATGGAAATCTACGTGGTTGGATTAATTTCTACGTTGATTAGCATTTTAATCGGATTTTCAATGAATCACTATTTGCCGGTCAATATTCAATTAGCGACGGTTGATATTACCAGCATTATTCATCAATTTGTGAAAGTAGAGTCAAAAAAGTCTATTCCTCTGGAGCAACAACAAGAACAGATTCGCGCCTTCAGTAGTCAATTGGAATCTACTTTAAAAACAGTGTCTGAAGAAAAGCATGTCGTTTTAACTCCCAAAGAAGCTGTTATAGCCGGTGGAGTGGATTTGACGCCGGAAGTGATGAAACGTTTGGAAGAATCTCATGCGCTTAAAGATTAATAATAAACTAGGGTTATTAACCGTTTATTTTTTGGGAATGGCGTTATCATTCCATTCTCCATTGGCTTTCGGTAATGATTTAGGAAGCGTTGGTTCAGTTTATTCAATTTCCGAAACGGATTTTGTGCTGATGGCGCAGAAAAAAATCCAAGAGAAATTGAGCGGAAATAATATGAGTGGTTGGCAGGCTCAGCAACAGGAATTTTTTCGGGTTGCAGTAGATCGGCCATCGCCGGTGCATGGACTGCGTCCTACAGTCCTAACCCGTCATTGGTTATGGGATCCTTCCTTTACTATTCCCTATGATGTGCGAGCCGCCAACGGCCTTATTTTATTAAAGGCCGGTTCACGATTCAATCCATTGCAAAAAACCAGTTTGAAAAAGGCTTTAATCTTTTTTGACGGTGATGATCCAGAGCAAGTTACTTGGGTGCAGGAACAAAACCAAAAAAACCAGATTATATTGATTTTAGTCAATGGTTCAATACGTGAAACGGCTACGCATTTCCCTAAACAAAAAGTTTATTTTGATCAAGGTGGATTAATCACTCAAAAGTTAGGTATTGCACAAATTCCGGCCATCGTTACTCAAGTCAAGGATCAGTTAGAGATTCAGGAAGTGAAGCCATGAAGAGGAAGTTATTATTTTTCAGCATTTTTATGGGGTTCATTTGTCCCATGGTTGCGTCTTTGGCCGCTATCACACCTTGCACGGGTCGGCTGATCAATCCCGTGACGGATATTTGTTGGGATTGTCTGCTGCCGATCACGATTGGTTCGACGCCGATCATGACTGGGGTTAATCCCGATACCGTGAATCCTGCGGATATGGTATGTACCTGCAGCGGTGATATTTTACCGGAAATCGATATCGCCGTCGGTTATTGGGAGCCAATGGAGTTAATTGATGTGACGCGTTCTCCCTATTGCTTGGTCAATTTAGGTGGCGTTCCTCTAATGGAAAGCCCTGATGATGGCGCGGTAGCGGTTGACGATCCGAATGTCAATACAGGATTTTTTTATGTACACGCTTATCATTTTCCAATCATGCAGATGTTAGGCGTACAAACACCGCGTTGTGCAGATTCGGGTTCGCCTATGCTGACTTATCTTAGCGAATTAGACCCCACTTGGAGTGATGAAACTTTAGATTTGGTTCTATTCCCTGAATCTTTGCTTTTTAATAATTTACCGATGCAAGCCGCTTGTAGTGTAGATGCAGTGTCAGCTTCAACCTGGTTGCCGAATGATGAGCTATTTTGGTGCGCCGGCACTCAAGGAACCATGTATCCACTCACCGGATCGGTGGGTGAATACATTGGCGGCGTTCAAGGAACAGTTTTGTTAACTGAACGCTTAATTTACAAATTACACCGATTAGGATTGATGGCCGACAGCAGCATCGGTGATTTATGCAGCGATCACACAACAGTCACTTTGCCAAAATCCCGTTATCGTTATCAGATGATCAATCCCATTCCCACCATAGCGCCAAATGGTTGCCAGCCGTTCGGTCGTACCACCATGCTTTGGGGTGCTGCCTTAGAGCCACCGATCAGTACTGAAAATTACGGTTATCTGATCTGGCGTAAACGTAACTGTTGTATGACGGAGTAATTCAAACATGCTGAGATATTTGAAATTCAAACTGAAATTGATGCTTAAAATGCTTGTGCTTATAGTGAGTATTCTCTTTTTAGTTATAGCGAATGCCGGGGAAAACCCTATTCTACCTAACGCTCAAGCAGAGATTTTACCGCGAGCCGCTGATAATTCAATATCTAACCCAGTCCTCATTTTTATTTCATTCTCAATGCCTTTAGGTAGTTTGCAACAATGGGCTTCTCAAGCGCAGAAAATTCATGCGCCACTCATTATCAGAGGTTTAGTGCATGATTCATTTATGGAGACTCAAAAAGCAGTGAAGCAATTGTCTGTGAATGGGACTATAGCCGGTGTGGTTGTGGATCCGCGATTATTTACAGAGTATCACATTACTCAAGTACCAACGGTAGTTGTCAGAAAAATTTCAAATACAGCGTGTTTACAGAATCAAAGTTGCTGGCATCCAGAAAATTTTGATGTGATCAGTGGGGATGTCGGATTAGAAAGTGCATTACAAATGATTTCAGAACGAGGTGACAGCGCTGCACTTATTGCCCAGCAGCAGTTAAAACAATGGAGAGCTTCATGAAAAATCATGACATAGCAGCGCCCATCAAGCTTTGGAAATGGTTATTGATTAGTATTAGTTGGAAAGTCTTTGTTTTGACTGTCTGGTTGATATCAATATGTTTTTTCTCATCACCTGCTAAGGGGGATAGTTTTTGGGAAACGCCCGCAACAGGTTGGCATTGGTATCAAGAGACACCCGATGCAACTTCGTCTCCTAATAAAATTTCTTCAGTTGATCCAATACAGGCAATGAGTGATTTACAGCAGAAAATCAAACAATCACTGGATTTGGCGGTGTTAAATCCTACGCTCGACAATGTTAAAAATTACATTATTCTGCAAAATCAGTTAGGTGAACGCGCGCAGAATTTTTCGGAAGTCTGGAAAACGGTTTTACTTAACTTTCCAGAGTTGGATTTTTCTTTACAGCATCCGACCAATAACCTCGCTAAAGAAGTTGATCTGGATCAAACTCATCAACAGGAAGAAGCCTCCATTCGACAACTAGCACAGCATAGCGGCTTATTCTTTTTTTATCGCAGCACATGTCCCTATTGCCAACGCTTCGCCCCGATTGTTAAAGATTTTTCGCAGCGTTATCAGTTAAGCGTTATTTCCATTACCACCGATGGTATTTCTCTGCCGGATTTTCCCAATTCTCGTACGGATCAAGGCCAGGCAGCGCGACTCAAAGTGACGATGGAACCGGCGTTATTTACCGTCGATCCTGAAAGTCATCGCATTATACCCGTTAGTTATGGATTACTCAGCGAAGACGAGTTGCGGCAGAGACTATTGGAAATAGCGCAACATCCTTTAGCATCCGGGAGTCAGTCATGAAAAAAATATTATTAAGGATATTCATTTTTTCTCTGAGTTTAATGAGCCTGACGTCAACGATGGCCAGCGTCAACTCTGACTTGAGTAATTTCTTTAATAATTTAGGTTTTTCCGACAATACTACCGCACCCAATGCTTACTCCGGTCAAGAAGCAGGATACTACAGCGGTGGAAGTTTATTTGCGCGTGATAGTGTGCGAGACGTGCAAATCGCCCAAGTACAATTGCCGAGCTTTCGTTCTGGTTGTGGCGGTATTGATTTATTTACCGGCGGGTTTTCGTTTATTGATTCTCAGCAACTGGTCAACTTGATGAATAACATTATCAATAATTCGATGGGATATGCTTTCAACTTAGCATTAGAAAGTACGACACCGGAAATTGCCAACGTCATGAAATATATCAATACCCTGGCAAACACGATTAATAACGCCAATATTAATTCCTGCGAAACCGCCGCCGGACTGGTCGGGACGGCCTGGCCGAAAACGCACGAAGCACAGCAACAAGTCTGCGAAGATATTGGCAATACCAAAGGAATATTTACAGATTGGGCGGATGCGCGTCAAGAATGCAGCAAGGCGGGTGATATGACTCAAATCCTGAATAGCGCGCAAAATGATCCTAATTATCAGAATATGTTGCTGACGAGCAGCAATATTGCCTGGAAGGCATTACAGAAAAATTCTTTTTTGAGCAGTGATCCACAATTAGCTGAACTTTTGATGTCCTTGTCCGGTACGTTGATTTTACAAGGCGGTTCCAATGATGACACCAGCCATCAATTTAAAGTCTTGGCGTCTTTGAGCTCCGATAATCAATTATTGAAAACGTTATTGCATGGTGGTTCAGCGAAAGTGTATGTCTGTGATACGCAAAGCGCCGAAGGTTGTTTAAATCCCTCTATTCAAACTCTCAATGTGTCGCCGGATTCCGGACTGCAAACCCAAGTATCAAAATTACTACAGGATATGACCGATAAAATTCTAACCGATACCGCATTGACTCAAACAGAAATCGGATTATTACAATCCACACGTTTACCGATCTATAAAATTCTGAATGTGCAAAGTGCATTTGTTGGCGATAAACAAATCCTAGATATTGTGAGTTATGCCGATGTAATTGCTACGGATATTTTATTCCAATATCTTGATGAAAATTTATCGGTAGTCCATACCAGTGTCAGTAGCTTGCAATATCCTGAATCTATCATGGAACCATTTGAACAAGGCATCAACCAAGCACGTGCGAGTGTCCGTTCAGCGCAAAGCAATGCCGCCTCACAAATTAGCCTGGCGGCACAATTGGTCAATCAAACGCAAACTATTGAGCAAATGTTAGCGGGTGAGCTCTCCTCAGAAATGTCCAACACTCTGCAATGGGCCGATCGACTGAGAGAATGATGTAATCAAATTCTATCATTACCGCAATGCCAGCATGCCGTGAATTGTCCCTCTAATTGTTCACCACATCGAGGACATTTCCACGGGATAGACGATTGAGGAGGCGAGGCAGCGCGTTTTCTTGAATAAGTTTCATTGCCTTGTCATATTTACTATCATCCATTAGCCATAATTCAGGGATAGCCGAAATGAGAGATAACTCTCCTGCTGCTGCCGGATATTCGTTTTTAATGAAAGAAATAATTATTTTACTTTTATGAAGTGATTTATTAATTCTATTAACAGGTGATAATCGAGAGCTTGGGTTACAAATAAAACTGTTGTTCTAATGGATTGAGATATCGAATTCGGAAACATTTTATCGTATTTTGAATTTGGCACGAGATGAAGAAATTTAGTATATATCACTAATACCGCTTGACGAATTTTTAAGCAAAAACGAGTAAATACAACCAGACTTATATCTTTACTGTTTCTTTGTCTTAAAGATAATCACTTCATTATTCAGTTTCTTGAATTTTTTGGATGTATTCTCATCTAGAACTCTTATTTTAGCATCATTTTTATTTTTATAAAAATTTAAAATCGCGGAATCTGTTGCTTTCGGTGTTTTTATTTAAAGCTATATCTGATACAATATCATCCTATTTTTAATTGCTTAAAATTGGAGATTTTATGACAAATGATCATGGTATAACTGCATCTTTAATCTCTGTAAAACTAGATGACGGTGAGCAAAAACAGAACAAAAGCGGATTTCTCTTCTTAGACAGCCTACCTCAGATGCTGAGTTTTTTGATGAAAGAATCTTTAGCTGAGCCCACGATCATTAAGTGTGAGCGCCGCCTTGACCGAAGATATGAGAAAAAAATAGTGAAGAATTACAATATAAATTTATACCAAATATGCAAATACATTGCTCTCCTAAAGTTACTTTCTTAAACGGTCAATACACAATAAAACAAAAACAACTAGAACACAGATCTAACGGTGTAGTTGTAATAGATTCAGAATCTGATACAGAAGTTGATTATTTTCCTGACCTGGAAATAACGCGCATTTCCATATCAAAGCGAAAACAATGGATAGCGTTCTCACATCATGGAAGCAGTACAGTTAGTATTTATAAATACCATACTAATGGTAAATTAAAGCCACTTTTCTTCTGGGAAGCTCAAAAAGAGCATGTTACTGCAATTACTTTTCTGAATAATGGGTTTATTGCAACTGGCGGAGGGGGAGAAGTTTATTGTACTGATAACTTGATAAATGTATGGAACATAGAAAAAACGAAATACGATACTGAATCATTTAGTAAAGCAAAAGTTCCTCTTAAATATAAATTAGAAGGTAAAGGACAGAACTATAGAATAGGAAACTTATTAGCGTTCCCAAATAATCGATTGTGTTCTTTACATGAAATATCTTTTTGCTCTAACGCCTTTAATCCATTTAAAGGTTTTTGGAGTAATACTGTTATTCTATGGGATCTTAATACAAGAAGACAAGAAACAATAAGTGAAAGCGCTGCTGCTATACATTATAAAAATGGGAATTTAGTTCTTGATACTTTATTAGAACGTAAAGAAATAGATATTGGAGGATTAAGTCCTGATTATTCACTAGTGGAATCAACCCAAGAACAAAAAATAAAAGGTTTTATGCATGGAATTAGAATCACCTTAAAAGATTATCATCATACTAGCCATGTTCTATCAAGTGGTTTATTAAAAAGAGATGGGTTGGTTACGTTAGAGGAAATTGAAAAAAATAGAGGGGGATTTAAGCAACATTTAAAAACATTAAAAAAAGTATTGACCGTTTTATCCACTGCTACGATGATGATGAGTATTGTTCCCGGAATAGCTGCTTCGCTAGGAAGTGTAGCAATTATGGGATTAATTAATAAGATAAAAATTATTTTAGATAAAATTAATACCGCTAAAGATCGAATTCATGCAGAAAAAGCATTAAATCTTTTATACCAGAATATCGACAAAGTGATTCAAATCCAGCATTGGATTCAAAGGCAATATAGTTTAAGTCCTGAAGATATGGTTGAAAATTTCAGGGATGCTTTTGATGGCGATTTGCAAAAATTTATACATTACAGTACTCAATATTTTGCTTGGCGATATAATAACCAAATAGCACTTCTTGATGAATTTGACGCACAAAGACTAGGAGAAGCGATAGGAGAGCGCATTGCTGAGCCTTTTATGATGGGCTTATCTACTTGGAGAAATGGTTTATCATTGGAAGAAATTATACGGAGAGTCAGCAATTGGCTCTATTATGCTGCTCATTTGCCTTTTTTAATGAAACGCGCGGAACCTACACCTTTATTTTCAACATCTGAGGGGGATGAGGTGAGCTTGCCTGAAATATTAGCTCCTACTGGATTTGAAGTTACAAATGAAAAGAGATCAATAATTCAGATTCAAGTAGAGCCTGTACACCGAGTTTTGACACATTCTTTACAACAGCATGTGGGTAAAAAGAAAGAAACAACAGTACAAGATACTAGATTTAAGAGTTATTGCAGCGCAGATCGTCATGAGATTGCTCAAC
This sequence comes from uncultured Pseudomonadota bacterium, assembly GCA_963697455.1. GTDB lineage: Bacteria > Pseudomonadota > Gammaproteobacteria > Coxiellales > Coxiellaceae > JAFEDN01. The sequence continues at coordinate 11,204 of CAVOOI010000001.1, forward strand.
TGCAAGATCAAGCAGAAAAAATAAAAAAGGAACAAAAGCAAGATTCATTTTCATCTTTTAATGGAAGCAATGTAAAGTTGATTACTAAATTAGGCCTTTTTTCTATGAATTCATTGCCTTTTATGATTAAAGAAGAAGAAGTTAAAAAAGTAACTTCTGATATGAAAAAGACTACTCATACAATTGAGGATGATGTGCCGACTGAATTGAGGAAAACAAAGATTGAAGTTGCTGCCTTGAAAATTGAAGTTGCTGTCTTGAAAGAAGAAAAGAGACAAGGATTCCTCTACTTTTAGAAGAAATAGCAGCATCGCCCCTAGCGCTAATGATAATATCTCTGTCTTTTTTCAACCATTAGCTCCTTTGAAAACAAATACAAATAGTACTGCGAATAGTTCTTTGATGCTGAGTCTTGGGACTAGTAAAGAATGATAATTTATGAAAATAAGTTTTAAAGAACACTTCGTCCTGCTAATTTGAGAACACTCCTCACCAATTGATTCCACATGTAAATTTTTATCTGTTTCGTCTTTTCTAAAACTTTGCCATATAATATGCGAAAAAGTTGGGAAGTCACAGTATATACTCTCATCTTTGTGTTGGTTGTGAAGATTAAAGGTTGGAAAAAATTAGTATTTCTAATGGTATACAGTCAAGCTGACAGTGACAAATAATCACTCTGTCAACACAAAAATACCCATCTTTAGATGGATGAGAGAAAATGGTTATGTCTTATCTTGTTTATGCACATGACTTTGAAAGAATGGATATAAAACGAGAACAAACTCATGATTCTCATCGAGAGTTATTTACGTAGTATAAAAGACAAATTACTGGCACCTGGCATTTTCACGAGATTTTCTGGCGGCCATACCGAAAATTCTTTTCAGCCACAAATACTGTATGATCTGAGTTGTGGAGCCAGTAACAGTACTATTTTATGATCACCAGCCTTACTTTATATGTATCATCACCTTTTCTTATATTTTTTTTAAAAATTGCGTCAATACCATGTTATTCACGTTATTAATCTTACAATTAGATATGTCTCATAGTTAAGATCAGAAAGAACTGAAAATATTTAGGAAATTTTTAACTTGAAATTACCGATTTTATTAAGTTCAAATGATAAAATTGAAATTTATTCTATATATTTTGCTTAATTCTCCGTGATTTTTTATCACACTAAAAATTAAAATCAGGAAAATAGAACTTCAAATCGGGAAACTATTACTATCATTTTTTGTGTTCTTTTTAATTAATATGTGTAATGCTGTTTCTAATCGAAAATTCTCAGGAGTTATCTTTTGGCACAAGAAATAGCCATAATTACTTACGGTAACGGCGATATATTGCGTGAAATTTTCAATGCGGTAGCTGCCGGTATGGGAGATTCCACTTTCAAGACTTTAATTCATATAAGTATCTTACTGGGTGGAACATGGGCTATCGCAAAACTGATTTTTAAACGAGATTTAATGGTCGGTGTCGGTTGGATTGCTCTATATTTTATGACTTTTTATGTGATTTTTTTACCCAAGGCCACTGTGAATATTATTGATCGCGTACAACAAGGAAAAGCTTATACGGTCGATAATGTGCCGCTCGGCTTAGCCTGGTTAGGAAATATCACCAGCGCTATCGGCGATAGTTTAACCCAATTAACCGAGCAGAATTTTTCGTTACCTGATGATTTACGTTATGGGCAAACCGGAATGGTCATGGCTTCTAATCTGGTCACCGCCGCGAGTACCTTTCAAGTGACCGATCCTGATTTTGAGAACAATTTGCAAAATTTTATTCATCAATGTGTTTTCTATGATTTACTGCTTCACAAATATTCTACTCAAGAATTATTGAATACACCGAATATTTGGCAGTTTGTCACTGAACATGCCTCACCAGCACGAGCATTTTTATACAATCAAACGGTAGTCACTTGCCAGAATGGTGCTGCTTCATTGAACCAAGATTGGCAATCGGCGATCAGCCAGGCCGAAGATCGCTATGCGGCACGATTATTCCCGGATGAAACAGAAGCAAAAACTCAGCTTTTAAAATATTTACCTTTAAGCTATAGCTTTTTAACCAAATTGTCGGAAGACGCTTCCAGTTTGGTACAGCAAAACATGATGGCAAATTCCATTCAAAGCGGACTACTCAATTGGAGCGCAAAAACCAACGCACCGGCGGGTTTAGAAGGCTATGCTTTTAATAAAGCACAGCAACAAAATAGAATCAGTAATCGCACCATTGGCGATATGGCGGCCTACTTGGCTACCGTTATTAAAAAATGTTTTTGAGGGGATACTTTACGGCTCGTTTATTTTTATTTTTCTGTTGCTATTATTCCCATTTGGTTTGGCGATATTGAGGCAATACGCCTATTCACT
>CAVOOI010000002.1:0-42900 GCA_963697455.1 uncultured Pseudomonadota bacterium
ACTGGACAACAAATATGGATGCTCTCCATAAACTTCCGCCATTAATAACTGCATGTTGCGTAGGGTATGTTCAAAGTTGTGGTCTTTAACATCTTTAAATGTGATGAACACCACCGGGTAATGGCCTTGATGGCGTAAATACTCCGGGTGCAAAGTGGTAATCTTAGGTGATCAAATAAACCCTGGGTGGACTGTCCGTATACGTTAGCGGCTAGAAAATGATGGAGCATGGATAAATTGAGGGTCTTGCCAAAACGCCGTGGCCGGATGATCACGGCTACTTGGGTGACGTAGTCATCCAGAACCTCTTTAATAAATAAGGTCTTATCTACAATATCCAACTTCTTATCGATAATGTCTTTAAAATTATCATAGCCTAAGGGAAGTCTCATATTTTTTTATATAACCTTGCTGTTGTTACTGTTCCGTGCGTGTGCCGCAATGACGGACGCAATACAAGCGGTGAGTTTTTCTGCCATATCAATATGTAAGAATTCATTAGGGCCATGGGCGCTTGAATCTGGGCCTAATACTCCAGTAATCAGAAATTGTGCTTGTGGGAACATTTTGCCCAGCATGCCCATAAAGGGGATGGTCCCGCCCTCTCCCAAGTAAGCGGCAGGCTTGCCGAAAAACATTTCGGAAGCCTCATTATTAGCCGTCGCTAACCAATCTGCCAGTAATGGCGCTTGCCAGCCTGGCGCATGCTTCCCTCCAATAAAAGATACTTTAGCGGAGTATGGCGGATTCTGGGTAAAAGCTTGGCATAATGCCGTTATGGCGCGCTCTGGATCACAGCCAGGAGGAATCCGGACTGAAATTTCGGCAGCTAAATTGGGAATGGTTACACTTCCCGCTTGCGCGAGTGTGGGCAATCCTTCCAGGCCAATAACTGATAAAGCCGGTCGCCAAGTTCGGTTTAAGATCAATTCCGCATCGTTATTAGTAACCGGTTGAGTGGGGTGGGCAAATGGGTAGTCACGTTGTAGAGTCTCACCTAGAATTTCCGCAGTTAACTTAGCTTGCTCTTGATATTGCGCAGGAATATTGACGCGCAATTCATCTAATAGGATATTTCCGGTCTGCCGGTCTTCAACTCGGTCCAATAGTAATTCCAATATCCGAAAAGCCGAAGGCACAACTCCGCTGCCCACTCCGGAATGCATACCCTTGGTCAGCACATCAATGCGCAAAGTCCCGCTAATCAAACCGCGCAAAGAGGTCGTGCCCCATAATTGTTCATAATTACCGCAGCCTGAGTCTAAACAAATAATAAAGCTGGGCTGATTAATTTGCTTTTGCAATTTCTCTAAATAAAAAGCCAAATCAGGGCTGCCGCTCTCTTCGCTGGCCTCAATTAAAATGACGCAACGCCCATGCGGGATATGATGCCGTTGGAGAGTGGCAATTGCGGTGAGAGCAGAAAATACTGCATAACCGTCATCGGCGCTGCCACGGCCATACAATTTGCCTTCACGTAAAACCGGTTGCCAGGGCCCTAAATCGGAGTGCCAGCCGCGCATTTCTGGTTGTTTATCCATGTGGCCATACATTAAAACGGTTTCTTCGACTTGACCGGCGATTTCGATAAAAAGGAGGGGAGTGCGATTTTCTTCTTCAAGCACGCTGATTTCCATGTTCGCAATAGGTTGTTTGGTACACCATTTTACGATTAAGTCCATAGCCTTATGCATATAGCCATTGGCTCGCCAATCGTGGTCAAACATAGGGGATTTGTTGGGAATTTTAATATAATCACATAAACGGGGAATAATATCATGTTGCCAAGTATGATGGATTTCTGAGTGGATTTGAGTAGATATTTTATTTTCAGTATTCGCTGACATTTTTTTCTCCGAGTAAAGAGTATAGAGCATAGTTCTTAATAGTAGCTTGGTAAATTAACCATATGATCAAATAATCCAGAAAACCGCTGAGGACAGTGTCGCTAAAAAAGTGATCTCCTTGGCCGATTCTCTCAAAGGCAGTTACAGCACCGAGCACTAATATAATGCTGAAAGTCAACTTTTTCCGGCGAACGATAAACAGCAAGGACAAGTAGCAAAATACATTAGCGGTCTCTCCGGAAGTGAACGAACAATTTCTTTCGCATTCAGTGCTTATTACCCAGGCTGGAGTGAAATTCTTTTCACCGCCAAATTGTTCGATTTGATAGGGGCGGGCGCGTCCCCAATGATTTTTTAAAAGATCATTCACTATAAAAGCAGGAGCAATAGCGAAGCAAATTAATAAAAATAAACAGTTTAAAGGTGACAGCGGCATGGCAACTTTTTTAAACAATAAGCCCCCCACGAGCATTAGACCGAGGGCGGCTATAAAGCCATAAGTAAAATAAATCAATGTAGTGCGAAATAGTCCGATCAAATCGGCATGTTTATAATGGAATCCGAATAAGAATCCGTGTTGCGGTTGATAAAAAAAGTTGCTGATCGTCAGATCAATTTGCGGAAATAAAAACATAACCAGGGAAAAAAGCCCGGTAAGGATTGCAACGCTATAAAAAATTCGGGTTGACATGCTTAACGCCTTAAAAAATATATGAAAACATGAGTTTGATATCCCTGCAAACGTTGAGTGACGAGCACGTCGTCTATTCTTCGGTGCTGCCGAAAAGACTTCAATATACTTGCGGGTAAATCAGCACTGTGTGTTATAAATATAAAATTTTTGTCCGCTGGAATGGTGAGATTGGCGGGATTGTCAATCCAATCCACTGTATTATTAGGGTCCCAGACAAAAAGATCATCTTTGGGTATCCTACCATAATAAAGTGTTTTTGACCAAAGTTCGCGGTCATCAACCAAATACCGGGCGCTTGGAGTAGTGGTCTGTTGATGTTGGATCAGAGCGCCAAAATCTTGCCAAGACGGGCGGGTAGGTTGAGGCCAATTCAAATACCCATAGGCGACGGCAAGCTCCCAGCCGCATAAGACGATGGCCGTTACAATACTTAGCCCAACGCTGAATTTCAGCCAGCGCCGGAAATTTCGTTCCCACATATAAGCCACGGTTAAAATTATGCCGCTGGGATAAGCCGCTACGGCCCAGTTTGCATAAGCCCTTGATAATAAGGCTTCACCCATAATCAGGACTAGCATCGGTAAAGTAAAACAGACCAGTAATCGAGAAGAGTCAATCGGTTCTATGCGGCGGCTAGCAAGCACGGCCATTACCAAAAAAACCACTAAAACCGGCCCGATGATTCCTATTTGACTTAAAAGAAATATGACTAAATTGTTAAAATGGAACAATTGCCCCGAGTTAAGGTCAATGTTGTGAGAGATGACGTGATGCAAAGCCGCATTATGGTGTTGGGTATTCCATAAGACGTTAGGTAAAAAAATCAGGATCGCAACGGCTAAGGCAAGATAAGGGCCGGGTTTTTTCAGGGGGGAAGGTGTTTTCAGAGAAAAAACCAAGTAGAGCGCCGCTGAAAGGAAAAATACCAGCATGGTATATTTGCTCATCAAACCCAGTCCGGCTGCTACTCCGCAGCTCAGCCACCAGAAAACTTTACCAGTTTGACACGCTTTGACGAAGCTCAACAGAGCCGCACACCAGAATAAAAGTAGCAGCGGATCAGTAGAGATGATGGTCGCAGAATAAGTAACCCCGGGTAGCAATAATACTGTTAAGCCTGACCAAAATCCGACGGTAGCGTGGTATAAATTTTTACCGCAGCTATATAAAAATAATGCGCTGAATAAATAGGTGATTGGGCTGAAGAAACGAATCGCCCATTCGCTGTGGTTGCCGAACAGCCAGGTGCTAAAATGAATGACCCAGCTAATCATGGGGGGTTTAGAGTGGTAACCTAGGGATAAATATTGACTCCAGGTCCAATATTGCGCTTCTTCAATATCTAAATCACGGTGATTCACCATGAGATAACCTATTCTCAGAACGGTGATGGCCAAGGCTATCCATAAAAAGGTTCTGAATTGCTGGCTCATTGAGCAGGCACAGAGACAGCGGTTTGTTGCGCTTTCGCCTTACGTTCGTTATAGATTAACCAGAGATTGCGAACGTACACGATGACACCAAAAAGCTGGCCGCTGATAAACACCAAGTCGCCGGAATGGATGGAATAAATCAGCAGGCAAATCCCGCCAAAGATGCTAAACCACCAAAAAGTGATAGGGATGACGCTCTTGCCTTGTTTTTCGCTGTAAATCCATTGAATTAAAATGCGCCCGCCAAATAAAATTTGCCCGGCAAATCCCAGGGTAAGCCAGAAAAGGTTGATTACACTAAGATGATGAGGCATCACGCGTCTCCAATGGGCAAGGCCGGCGAATCAGCCACATTACGCCCATTAAATCGACGATGCCGATCCATAACCGGTTCATGGCGCCATACTTAGATTGGCCACGCAGCCGGGGGCGGTGATTCACAGGCACATTAATAATTATGCCGTTAATACGTTTGAACAGCGCCGGTAAAAACCGGTGTAAATGATTAAAGTGCGGCAATTGAAGAAATATATCCCGCTGAAACAGTTTTATACCACAGGCGCTATCCGGGCAATCGTCATGCAATAAGCGATAGCGAATATTATTGGCGATTTTTGATGACAACCGCCGGACCCAGCTATCATTACGCTGCACCCGGATGCCGGCAACTAAAATGGGGAGGTGGACATTCAGATTAGTGACTGCGGCGAATAACTTAGGAAAGTCAGCCGGATCATTTTGACCATCGCCGTCGAGAGTTGCGACCCAATCATAACGGGCAGCGCGCACGCCGCTCACCACCGCGATACTTTGGCCATAATTTCGGGCATGATTAACCACGCGCAGTTGAGGATATTGTTGACGTAATTCCGCCAGCCGTTGCCCGGCGCCATCTGTACTGGCATCGTCAACCACAATGATTTCAAAATTATCTATATTAACAAGAGCTTGCTGAACTTCGGCGAGCAAGGGTTCGATATTTTCAATTTCATTGTACACGGCGATAACTACGGAAACGCCTTGAGTGGGCAGAGATTGCATATTTTTATTCATTCCCATGCATTAAGGTTCGAACAGCGATATCTTCGCGCTAACTGCTTATATTAACATAAAAATCGCCAATCACCTATGACTTCCCGAGCTTTTGATGCAAGTCTCGTCTAATTTTTCCTTTATAGAGTAAGAAATGGTTGAAAAAAAACCCTTTATAGAGTAAGTTTATGAATATGGATAAGATAAATATTAGACAATTCCTACCCGTCATTACAGAATGTCAGAACATTATTGCTACAGTGCAAGGTTTGACCAGGGATTGCCAACTAGAATTGTTTGCGGCCTCACCTTCTAAGCCGATTAAAATTGTCACCGGTTTCCGCCGCAGCGGTAAGTCTTTTTTGGTGCAGATGGTGGCCCGGGCGCTGGTGGAAGCCAAGCAGTTCTCTTTAGGCAACGTACTCTATCTGAATTTTGAAGATTATCGCCTGGCTGAGATTAATAATATCAAAGACCTGGATAGTATTGTGCAAAATTTTTTGCAAGAAATTGCAGGCCCAGGAAAAAGACTGCTGATCTTTGATGAAATTCAACAGGTATCCGAGTGGGATAAATTAATTCGCACCCTGTATGAAAAAGAGCGGGATGTGGAAATATTCTTGACCGGTTCTAATTCAGAGTTACTGTCATCAGAAATCGGATCGAATTTAGCTGGGCGATTTATTGAGTTTCAAATACTGCCGTTCAGTTTCAAAGAATTTTTAGCTTACCGTGAATTGAGCATAAAAAATGAAATTGATTTTTATAAGCACCTAACCCAAATAAAAACCCTTTTTTCCCAATACATTTTATTCGGCGGACTTCCGGAAATTTTTTCGATCAAAAACGATAATACCAAATATTCCTATCTGCAAGGTATCCTCAGCAAAGTGATATTAGATGACATTATTGAAAGATTTAAAGTGAGACAACCGGTTATTATTGAAAAAATTCTGCATTTCTTATACGCCACGGTCGGCAATGTCGTCTCTCCAACCCGGATTGGTAATTTGCTAAAAAACGAAGGGATTTTAATTAAGCAAGACACCATTAGCATTTATATAAATTATATCGTCAAAACATTTGCCATGTATGAAGTGGATAGATTTGATTGGAAACTAAATCGAATTTTCAGCACCAATAAAAAATATTATTCTGTGGACACGGGTATTATTAATTTATATAAAAGCACGCACAATAGTTATTCAAAGCAATTAGAAAATTTAGTTTTTCTGAAATTAAAACAATCCTTTCCAGATGTATACTACAGTACAGTGCAAAATGATAAAGAAATTGATTTTGTGGTTAAAGATAAAGCGAATACGTATCACAAATATCAAGTGACTCTATCATTAACCAACGACAATCGAGCCAGAGAACTCTCCGCGTTTACTTCATCAGATCACTATCTCAGTAAGACGCATAATATTCTACTCACAATGGATGAAGCAGAAGAAACCTTACAAACCGATAACACCCAAATTGCAAAAAAATACCTACCAAAATGGTTGCTAGATTTATAAAATACTGTGCTTAATTTAATAGGCATGTTTTGGTCATGCGGCGCATTTGCCAGTTAATATTTCCCGCCGCCGTCAAGCGCGCCAGCTACGGGGTGGACGCGGAGCCTCTTGCGCGCGCAGCGTAGCGAGCACGTAAGAGGCGCCGCGGACAGGACCCCTCATGCGGTCTATCCGCAACGGGCTTGGCGGCGGCGGGAAATATTAACGATGTTTGGGTAAAAACCGTTCCTCGTAGCTGTATTCTTATCCGTTCTGCTGTATAATTAGTTTTCCCTAAAACGAGGCTTAAAGTCATGACACGTTATATTTTTATTACTGGAGGAGTGGTTTCTTCGTTAGGCAAGGGTATTACTTCCGCCTCTTTAGGCGCAATCTTGGAAGCGCAGGGTTATCGTATCACTTTAATTAAACTGGATCCTTATATCAACGTGGATCCTGGCACTATGAGCCCATTCCAGCATGGCGAGGTTTTTGTCACTGAAGATGGTGCAGAAACCGATCTTGACCTCGGTCATTACGAACGGTTCGTGAATACCACCATGACCGCCAAAAATAACTTTACCACTGGCCGGGTTTACGCAGACGTCATTCGCAAAGAACGCCGCGGCGATTATCTGGGCAGCACCGTCCAGGTTATCCCTCATATCACCGATGAAATTAAAAGCAAAATTATTTTAGGCGCAGATGCAGCCGATATCGCTTTGGTGGAAATAGGCGGCACAGTAGGTGATATTGAATCTTTACCCTTTTTAGAGGCTATCCGCCAAATGCGGATGCAATTAGGGCCTGAGCGGACGATATTTATTCATCTAACCCTCATCCCCTATATCGCCGCCACTAAAGAAATCAAAACTAAACCCACTCAGCACTCGGTAAAAGAATTACGTTCTATCGGCATTCAGCCGGATATTTTAGTATGCCGTTCCATCCACGGATTACCAGAGAGCGAGCGCGCGAAAATTGCCTTGTTTACGAATGTCGCAGTGCCGGATGTTATTTCTTTACCAGATGCGAAGACTATTTATGAAATTCCGTTGCTCCTCCGCGGGGAAGGGCTAGGTGAGCGCGTAATCAATAAATTAGGATTGGCAGTACGCGACACGGATTTATCAACCTGGCAGCAAGTAGTCCACGCCCAAAAACATCCTGAACAAGAAATCAAAATCGCCATGGTCGGTAAATATACTGATTTTGCTGATTCTTATAAATCCTTGAATGAAGCTTTGATCCATGCCGGCATTCAAACCCGATCCCATGTCAACATTGTGTATATAGACGCTGAGACTATAGAACGAAACGGAACCGCCACGTTAGCGGGCATGGATGGAATCTTAATTCCCGGCGGATTTGGCTCGCGTGGGACAGAAGGCATGATTTTGGCGGCGCAGTATGCCCGCACTCATCAGATACCCTATTTAGGCATTTGCCTGGGCCTGCAAATTGCCATTATTGAGTTTGCTCGTCATCAACTGGGCCTTACCGACGCCAGCAGCACCGAATTTAACTTGGCCACCCATGCGCCGGTGATTGCCCTGGTCAGTGAATGGGTAGACCGGGATGGCCAAATTGAGCAGCGCTCTCATACCAGCGATTTAGGCGGAACCATGCGTTTAGGAGCGCAAGCCTGCCAGTTGCGCAAAGATTCACGAGCCCGGCAAATTTACGGAGCCGATCAGATTAAAGAACGTCACCGTCACCGCTATGAAGTGAATAACCATTATGTGCCGCGTATGGAAGCCGCCGGTTTGGTTATTTCGTCGCGTTCAGTTGACGATCAGCTGGTAGAGATGATTGAATTACCCGCGCACCCCTGGTTTATCGCTTGTCAGTTTCATCCGGAGTTCACCTCAACTCCCCGGCGCGGACATCCGTTATTTACCAGCTTTATTAATGCAGCATTAGACAGATGTTTGGAAATTACCGGAAGGATAAGAGATGATGCGACTGAACCACTTTGAAATCGGGTTAAATAAACCGCTATTTTTAATTGCCGGGCCATGCGTGATTGAAAGCGAAGCCTTGGTGATGCAAATTGCCGGACACTTAAAAGAAGTGACTAGCCGCATGAATATTCCCTATATTTTTAAGGCTTCTTTTGACAAAGCCAACCGTTCGTCCGGTCAAAGTTTCCGGGGGCTGGGTTTGGAAAAAGGTTTGGCGATTTTAGCCAAAGTCAAAAAAGAATTCGAGGTGCCGGTGCTGACCGATGTCCATGAAGATACACCATTGGCAGAAGTAGCAGCGGTAGTGGACGTCCTGCAAACGCCGGCTTTTTTATGCCGTCAAACTAATTTTATCACCAAGGTGGCTGAGTGCGGTTTACCCGTTAATATTAAAAAAGGCCAGTTTTTATCGCCTTGGGAAATGAAGAACGTGGTAGAAAAAGCCCGGGCCACCGGGAATACCCAAATTATGGTCTGTGAACGGGGCGTCTCTTTTGGTTATAATAATTTGGTTGCGGACATGCGCTCTTTAGCCATCATGCGTGAAACCGGCTGCCCGGTGGTATTTGATGCAACCCATTCAGTCCAGTTACCCGGTGGCAAAGGTTCCGCTTCTGGCGGACAGCGAGAATTTATTCCGGTATTAGCGCGCGCCGCAGTGGCGAGTGGTATTTCCGGAATATTTATGGAAACGCATCCCGATCCCGATCGGGCGTTGAGTGACGGCCCAAATGCAATGCCGCTGGATAAAATGGCGGCGTTGCTAACGACATTGGTAGCATTAGACCAGCAGGTGAAAGCTACCGCTTGGTTAGAAGAAAAAATCAAACAGGAAAATCCATGAGTACAATTACCAACATTCAAGGCCGTGAAATTTTAGATTCACGCGGCAATCCCACCGTTAAAGTAGCGGTGACTTTATCTTCCGGCGCAGTTGGCTGCGCGGCAGTGCCTTCCGGCGCGTCCACCGGCAGTAAAGAAGCATTGGAATTGCGCGACCATGATCCGAAACGTTACGGTGGCAAAGGCGTATTAAAAGCCCTCAGCAATATTAATGGTGAAATTTTCTCAGCCCTGAAAGGCATGGATCCCCAGGCGCAAGAAGAGTTAGACCGCTTGATGATTCAATTAGACGGAACGCCGAACAAAAGCCGTTTAGGCGCTAATGCGCTGCTCGGGGTTTCTTTGGCAATCGCCCATGCCGCCGCCAAAGATATGAAGTTACCGTTATACCGGTATTTAGGCGATGATGGCCCATTTACTTTGCCGGTCCCGATGATGAACGTGATTAACGGCGGCGCTCACGCCAGCAACAACATTGATATCCAAGAGTTTTTAATTATTCCCGCAGGCGCGCCCACTTTTGCGGAAGCACTGCGTTATGGCGCCGAGATTTTTCATGCGTTAAAAAAACGCTTACACGATAAAGGATTGTCGACCAGCGTAGGCGATGAAGGCGGTTTTGCGCCGGACTTACCCAATAACGAAGCGGCATTAGATATTATTATGCACGCGATCACGGATGCAGGTTATGAGCCTGGCAAACAAGTTTATTTAGGCTTGGACTTAGCCAGCTCGGAATTTTATCGCAATGGACGTTATGTGCTCGGAGCAGAAAATCTATCATTGACCAGCGATGAATTTATTCAAAAGATGGCTGAATGGACTAAGCGTTATCCGATCATCTCTTTGGAAGATGGATTAAGTGAAGACGATTGGGCCGGCTGGCAGAAGCTTACGCAACAGTTAGGTTCGAAAGTGCAATTAGTCGGCGATGATATTTTTGTGACGAACCCGCAGATCTTACGCCGTGGTGTCGAGCAAAAAATCGCGAATGCGGTTTTAGTTAAATTAAACCAGATTGGAACTCTGACTGAAACTTTAGAAGCCATGGGCATTGCTAAACAAGCCGGATATGGTACGGTGATCTCACATCGTTCAGGCGAAACCGAAGACACCACCATCGCTGATTTAGCCGTAGCTACTTCAGCCGGTCAAATTAAAACCGGTTCGCTCTCGCGTTCTGATCGCGTCGCCAAATACAATCGCTTATTGGCCATCGAACTACAATTGGGCGGCAAAGCGCCTTATGCTGGCATGGGAGCATTTAAGAGATGAAATCATTGGCATGGATGCAGCGGCTTCAGCGAGAGCTGCTTACCCTGATATTAATTTCAGTTTTTCTATTGCTGCAATATGAAATTTGGCTAGCTCCCGGCGGAGTTGCGAGTTTATGGCGAGTGCGCCACCAACTCGCTGCTGAAACGGCGATTAATCAACAATGGCAACAACGCAATCAAATCATCGTCGCCGATATTTATGATCTCAAACATGGTAATCAAGCCATCGAAGATCATGCCCGCACCGATTTAGGTATGATCAAACCCAGCGAAGTGCTCTATCAACTGCCCTAAAGTTGTCAACCGTTTGGAGTTCATGTACCCTTGCGGTTTATGAAAAATATGTCTGATCAAGAGTGTCAAATGCAATTATTGCCTGGAGTATCCAGGACGTTTGCCCTGACAATTCCGCAATTACCGGGATCTCTTCGCGAAGTAGTCACGAATGCGTATCTGCTGTGCCGAATTGCTGACACCATTGAAGACGACGCCATTCTCACTCCCCAGCAAAAGGCTGATTTGCATGCGCAATTTCGCGCAGTTTTAGCCGCTCAAGCATCCGCAGCGGAGTTTGCCGAAGCACTATTCCCTCAGCTCTCCGCGAATACACCACCCGCTGAGCGCGACCTTATTCAGCAAATCCCTGCCGTCATTCGCTGCCTCCGCGGTTTTACCAACGCACAACAAGCCAGCTTGCAGCGTTGCGTCAATATCATGTCCACCGGGATGCCTGAATTTCAACGCACCGCCAGCTTAGCGGGATTGCAAGATATGCAGGAAATGAATCAGTACTGCTACTATGTGGCTGGAGTAGTCGGTGAAATGTTGACTGAGTTATTTTGCGAACATTCTCCTGAAATTGCCCGCCAGCGCCCGCAACTGATGGCCTTAGCCGTTTCGTTTGGTCAGGGCTTACAAATGACTAACATCCTTAAAGATTTTTATGAAGACCGGAAGCGCGGCGTATGTTGGTTACCCAGAGATATTTTTCAGCGTTTTGGTCTGAATTTAGCGGAGCTTACGCCAGCAGGGGATTTACCAGGATTGTCGGCGGGGTTGCGTGAATTAGTGATGATTGCGCAGCAGCATCTGCAAAATGCTTTGCAATATACTTTATTAATTCCAGCTACAGAAATCGGGATCAGACGTTTTGCCTTGTGGGCAATTGGCTTGGCGGCGCTCACGCTGCGAAATATTTACCGGAACCCTGGATTTGCCTCCGGCGCGCAAGTAAAAGTGAGTCGACGCACGGTAAAGGCCACGATATTGGTCAGCAATCTGAGTTGCCGGCATAATCGTTTATTACAATTTTTATTCACCAGGTTAACTCGAGAATTGGTATGAATGACGCTATCTTACTGATAAATCTGAAGCGGTTCATTTAACGGCGGCCATTGACAGCCGCCCGGGATGCCTTATTAAGCTCCCAACGCGAAGACGGTCATTGGTGTTTTGAATTGGAAGCGGATTGCACCATTCCTTCTGAATATATTTTATTGATGCATTACCTGGACGAAATCGATCTTGATTTAGAGCGAAAAATTGCCGTTTATTTGCGAGAAAGCAAAATGCAGCCGGCGGTTGGCCTCTTATTATGGTGGCGAAGCGGATATTAGTTGTAGTGTTAAAGCCTATTACGCACTGAAATTAGTGGGCGATTCTCCTGATGCACCACATATGCAGCGTGCGCGCCAATATATTCTGCAGGCAGGCGGCGCAGCGCGGGCCAACGTATTTACGCGTATATCTCTGGCTTTATTCGGGCAAGTGCCCTGGCGCGCCGTGCCCTTTATTCCAGTGGAAGTGATGTTGCTGCCGCGCTGGTTCCCATTTCATTTAAGTAAAGTATCTTACTGGTCGCGAGCAGTCATGGTACCCTTATTTATTTTATGCAGTCTAAAACCGCGAGCAAAAAATCCGCGCGGCGTGCATATTCCTGAATTATTTACCATTCCTGCCGAGCAAGAACGCCATTATTTCAGAAGTCATTCGTTGTTAAGCCATGTGTTTTTAGTGTTGGATAAAATGGGTCGGGCCATTGAGCCGCTTATTCCTAAAAAGATTCGGCGGCGCGCGCTAGCTAAAGCTGAACAATGGTTTACGGCCCGGCTAAACGGCGAAGATGGTTTAGGCGCTATTTCGCCGGCGATTATGAATTCATATATGGCGTTATTAGAGTTGGGATATCCGCACGGTCATGATTATTGTGACAGGCCCGCAGCGCGTGTCGCAAATTATTGGTCGATGCACCCAGAGTGGGCTTATTGCCAACCCTGTCTTTCCCCCATCTGGGATACGGCATTGTCAGCATTGGCTTTGCAATCTGAAGGATCGGAACGTAGCCGGCGAGCCGCGGCGCATGCCTTAAATTGGTTACTGCCGTTGCAAATATTAGAAGGCCCCGCAGATTGGCGGGATTCTAACCCGCAATTAGCGCCAGGCGGATGGGCATTCGAGTATCGTAATGATTATTATCCTGATCTGGATGATACCGCGGTGGTGGGTTGGGCGTTATCCCGCCAGCAGAGTGTGCACTACGATGAATCGATTCGCCGGGCGGCTGATTGGCTGGCCGGAATGCAAAGCCGGAATGGCGGATTTGCATCGTTTGATCAAAATAACCAGTACTATTATTTAAATGAAATTCCTTTTGCCGACCATGGAGCATTACTGGATCCGCCCACCAGTGACGTCACCGCGCGTTGCTTAACCTTTTTTTCGCTATTACAGCGCCCTCAAGATCAAGAGACGGTCACGCGTAGTCTGCAGTTTTTATTTAAAGAGCAGGAACAAAATGGTACTTGGTTCGGACGCTGGGGAACCAATTATATCTATGGCGCCTGGTCAGTGTTAACGGCGTTAAGCGCTGCGCAAGTGTCACCGCAGCATCCGGCAGTGCGCCGCGCGGTGGAGTGGTTGCAGGCTAAGCAACATGGTGACGGCGGTTGGGGAGAGAGTAATAATAGCTATTACGATCCACAAAACGATCAGCAGCCGAGTAGTTCTTATCAAACCGCATGGGCATTATTAGCCTTGATGGCGGTGGCGAGCTCATTCGGAAACAGTGGCGCGGGGTATCCAATAATTACTGCGCACCCAGCAAGAAGATGGTTTTTGGCGAGACCCTTGGTTTACCGCTCCAGGTTTTCCCCGAGTTTTCTATCTGTGTTATCATGGTTATTGCAAATATTTTCCATTCTGGGCATTAGCGGAGTATAGAAGGGCGGGTTTAAAATGAGCAACCTTATGCCACAGTAGGTGTGATTTGCGCATTGCCAATTGAGGCCAGCAGTTTAACTAAACAAAAGACTGCGGTTGGTCAAACCATTGTATTAAAAAATAATTTGTTAGTTCATGTTTCCGGTATGGGAGATGAACAGGCTCGGGCCGGTGCGCTGAATCTCATTAATCGCGGCGTAACTACCTTGATAAGTTGGGGGACTGCCGGTGGGCTGGAATCCACTTTGCGCCGCGGACAGTTGCTGCTGCCTGATCAAGTGATCAATGAAGGCAACCAGGTATTTTCAGTGGATAAGCTCTGGCAAGACCATCTACGAACCCGTTGGCCCAGCATGTGGTCATCAATCACGGGACATTATTACAAGCCAATCAACTGGTCGCCTCGGTTGCGGATAAACGCCAGCTATTCATTCAGTATCGCGCAGCGGCAGTAGATATGGAAAGCGCGGCGATCGCCGCCGTCGCCCAAGCCGCCCAAGCTAAGTTTCTAGTAGTGCGCAGTATCGTCGATTCAGCGCACTTTGCTTTCCCAGCATGGTTGCAACACAGTTTGAATGGGTTTGGAGAGGTTCAGCCCTGGAAGCTATTTGGCAAGTTCTGTGCGCAACCGTTACGAGTTCGTGAATTAGCGCGTATCGCCGGTGCGTTTAAAGCCGCCAGAATCACCTTACGCAAAGCAGCGTTTTTTCTCCATCAATACGTCAGCACAACCGCATCCCCTCCTTATTGAATGGGTCTTGCCCTTGGCTGAGTAGCTTATTTGATAAAGTACTTTGATCGCCGGAGTGTCCGCTTATCAATAAATGAGATGAGGACGAAGATAGAATTCGCTGCGAGATTTTTTTTGCAGTTTCCTCAGCTACTTTTTCTGCGTCAGACGATATTGAAAATTGCGGTCTAATTTCTTTGCGATTGCCGCACGCCATTAAAATTTAAAATATCGATCAATCCTAAATTAAAGCTCAGCAGATTATTTTGCGTATGGCTGCTGTTTTCACTACTAACGGAATAAGCGACGACAGTGCCGCCATGGCTGGACACGTAACTACTCTCCGGTAACCATACTAGTGGATTCCGCCGGAACGTAGAGTGTCCCTTGATGCGTGGCTATCCAGCTCAGCATAGGCTTATAGGCGCTGGGTAAAGTTTGAAAATTAAAATTATGAAATAATATTTGTGAGAGAGGAATTTTCAATTCTCTTAATTGGTCGAGAAAAGCCTTGGATACCTCATCAATTTCAGAAGTACGATGAGGATTGGGAGTTAATTCCTTGTGCGAAATATAATTATATTGTCCAGTGCGTGGACCGTTAGTGACGATCAATAAAGTATTTTCGTGGAGTTTTGTTTTGTTCTTTTGAGATCATCGATTATAAAATTGGCTCTGTTGCGAGCGTCCTCTGGAGTAAAAAATTTTATAGTGCCGTTTCCATGTCAGGCGCATCTCGCCGAATATAATGCCTACTGGAAATTTGCCAGTTAATGGGGGAGGAGATGCTTTAAAATTTTTTAAATCAGCTTGAATGTTTTGCTCGGTTACATTATGCGGCACACCCATCAGCGGAACAAAGATTGAATTTTTTTTAAATTGAGCAATTTGCTCTTCGGTTAAGGTTTGCTGAGGGATGCCAATAATATCCGGATAACTATCGGCAGACAGGGTTTTAAATTCAGAAAAATATTGATGGCCGGTTAAAACCGTAACCGGTTTTCCAGGGCCGGGATGAGCGGATTTAATCTTGGCTACTGTCATTAACCCATGAACGCCTGCGCCAATGATCGTGTCGGTGGATGTGAATTCTTTAAGTTGAGTTTCGGATAACTTATCTTCATCGAGTTCGATAATTTTGACTTCTAATTTCGATTCCGCCAACTTATTTTTTAAGGCTTGGGCTGCCGCGCTAGCCTGGTTTTTATTGCCCAAGAATTTGTTATTATACAATACATAGATATTTTTCATACCGCTTCCTTTTGATTATCTCCTGTTTAATGTTAATCTTCCCATGTTTAAATTAAATTTTCAATATAAGGGATGTCTATGGATCAAAATACTTTAGACAGACAGCACGCGCTTCGATTTGTGATCTTATTAGGGATTGTCAGTTTATTCGCTGATGTTACCTATGAAGGTGCGCGCAGTATTACCGGGCCTTTTTTAGCCGTTTTGGGTGCTAGTGCGGCGGTGGTAGGTTTTGTCTCCGGTTTGGGGGAGTTGGTAGGTTATGCGCTGCGGCTGGTCTCGGGTTATTTTGCTGACCGCACTCAAAAATATTGGGCAATTACTGTAGTAGGTTACATGGTTAATCTATTAGTGGTGCCTTGTCTAGCATTAGCCCATCACTGGTCGGTTGCGGCAGCCTTGATTATCATGGAGCGCTTAGGCAAAGCCATCCGCACGCCGGCGCGAGACGCCATGCTTTCTCATGCGGGGGAACACTTAGGCATGGGTTGGGGATTTGGTATTCATGAAGCCCTGGATCAAGTGGCGCCATGCTCGGCCCCTTAATCATTGCTGCGGTGCTCTATTTTAAAGGCGCTGGCGACTACCGGCTGGGTTTTGCTATTTTGGTCATCCCGGCATTGTTTGCGATAGCAACTTTATTGATAGCCAGAAAAATATATCCACATCCGCATCAGCTTGGCGCCAAGCGCATTGAGTTCAATTCTGCAGGTATTCCCAAGGTTTTTTGGTGGTATCTCATCGGTGCGTTATTTGTTGCTGCGGGCTTCGCAGATTTCCCGCTGGTCGCTTATCATTTCGAAAAGAAAAATATTCTCAGCCCGGCGTGGATTCCACTAGCGTATGCCATTGCCATGGGCGTGGATGGCGCGGTGGCTTTAGCGCTGGGCCGTTTATTTGACCGTTATGGCTTTTGGGTATTAATTATAGTGACTTTCGTCGCAGCATTGTTTGCGCCGTTAGTATTTTTAGGCAATTTTTATCTAGCCTTGCTAGGAGTCATTTTGTGGGCGATTGGCATGGGAGCGCATGAATCGCTGATGCGAGCAGTGGTGGGCAATATGGTCGCTCAAAATAAACGCGCTTCTGCCTATGGTATTTTTAACATGGGCTACGGAGTCGCCTGGTTTTTGGGAAGCGCAGTCATGGGAATGATCTATGATGTCTCTATCCCGCTGGTAGTGTTATTTATTTTAATTTTACAATTAGCTTCTTTACCCTGGCTATATGTTGTAGCTCGCAAAATCCGATTGTCGATGGGCGGTTAATATTATATGATTTACAACAATAATAAGAGGTTGAAATGAAAGCAGTTGAATATGTGATAGGAAACAGAGGGTTGTTGGATCCAGATATGCAACTTATTACTTTCGAAGTATCCCGTGATAAACCATGCGGCATGGATTTGTTTGAAGTAAGATCACGAATATTGAGCTTCCCCTATTATGTCAATAAAACTCTGATAAATGAGCTATTACCTACAGATTCAGATCCGCGAGTTGATTCATTTAAACTTTGTTCGTTGGCAGATAAAAAGCAAATAGTATTTATTTTAAATAAGTTACACGGGGCAAATTGGGGTAATCACTCTTACGTACCTGGACCTGAATATCAACGATTTGAAGCTAAAGAACTAACTCAGGACATTTATCCACTCGATCCAAAGTGTCCTGAATGGGAATACAAACACAGTTCAGAGATAAAGGGATGTTTGATTAATCCTGAAAAACTTCTTCCTGCGCTTCAAATGGTATTATACAGTTTGAATAAGACAGCAACTAGTCCTTCACCTGCAATAGAATTGAGCTAAAGTAAAAATTCGGACACTTATAGGGTTATTATAAGTGTCCGAATTAGTAAGGTTCTTGTATTATTCGGACACCTATAAAGAGTCGTTGTTGTCGAACCTCTGTTTAAATAAGAAAGTAATTCACTTCCGGCAAGCCGCGGGTGTCAGCCCAATGCCATTAAGTTAAGAAATTTTAACCTTCGCCGGGAACTCCGCCGGCTTTGGTGAAGAAGGGCGGGCGTGTGAACCATAAAATACCGAGCAGAATCATAAATGCGCCTATCCTCTTAATAACTCCGGTGGGATGACTATGGCATAATTTTTATTTCATTCGTATTGTCGATTGACAGTTGGTATTATAGTATACATAATACGGCTCTTTAGTACTTTGTAAAAAACAGAAATTAAAATAATCAGAGGTTAAAATGAAAAAAGTTCATCGTGTACAAGAAGGCAAAACATCGTCGAATCCGAACATGCAACTTATTATTTTCGAAGTATCCAGTAATGAACAACCCGAGGGTTGGAGTGACGTCGGCTATGAAGTAAAATCACGAATATTGAGCTACCCCTACTATGTCGATAAGGCTCTGATAAATGAGCTATTACCTACAAATTCAGATCCACGAGTGGATTCATTTAAACTTTGTTCATTGGAAGATAAAAAGAAAATAGTGTTTATTTTACATAAGTTATGCCGTACATATTGTAATTACTCTTACATACCTGGCCCCGAATATAAACAAATTAAAGCTAAAGAACTATCTAAGGACGTTTATCCACTCGGTGAAGAGCGTTATGTTGAAAGCATATACCGTCCAGATATAACAGGATGTTCGATTAGTCCTGAAAAACTTCGTCCTGCGATTCAAATGGTATTATGTAGTTTGGATAAGGCAGAACTTCAACAAATTGAATTGAGTGATACCTATAAGCGATTAATAGAGGAAAAAGCTTTACAAGAGGTTAAAGAGCTGAAAACGTTTGATGGTCACTTTGATCTTTATGATCAATATAAAGATCTTGGTGTTTTGGAACACCAAGCAAATCCCGGCTTGCAGAAATTGAAGTCTTTTATTATACCTAGTATGTTTAATCCAAAATTATATAGTACTTTTAAATTGCGTTTTATAGAAGCCTTACAAAAAGCAATGATTAGTTTCTTAAAAGTCAACTCTTATTTAGAGAGACGCAACTTTAGTGAAATTGAAGTGATTGAAAAAAGACTTAAGAGCAGTTTTTTTGTACCTGTCCATAAGGAAAACGGTGTAGATTCTCAATATAGTGAGCAACTCAATAAACTGCTTAAGCATCATAAACAGAAATGCACTGAATCAACTAGTCCTTCACTTGCAATAGAATTGAGCTAAAGAAGTTAGAATCCTTTTGCTTACCAAGGAGCGGAGGAAAGTGGGGTTAATGCTTTAAGGAATGCAGGCAAAGGATATTGTTTTTTTGCAGACGATCTTTGCCGCGGTACAACAGGAGTAAGGTCGCTTCGGGATAATCTTCGTAGAATGCTTTGAGACCAGTGTCCGAATTTATCGTCAGCGCAGCAGACAGCTTCCGCTCGCTTCTGCAATCAGTAAACAAGGGAGGTACGTGCGTAACCGTTTTTTAATCTGCTGATAACCTCCCGTATTATTTTCTACCCGGAAATATTCTCCCGTTGATCTCACACAGACATCTAAATGCTTCATCGAAACATCGATTCCCACATAGTTTTTATCATTATTTTTTGGCATAATCATCGCTCCTTAATATTCTCCACCTCGCCGATGCGGAGTCGATAACGCTCCAGGCAACTGTTCGAGATCAATTCAGGAAAATTAAGCGTGGCGACCTAGCTGTCTCAGACGGGCTTTTCGCCCTAAGGACCCGACGGTCTACCACGCTTACCTTGCCCCCGGACCTCGGGGGCAAACCTTTTATAACACTTGCCATTTTAAGATACGGAGGACCCGGGATCTATTTCCTCAAAACCTGCGAGTAGGCGGATGTCGCCGAAATCTGCGGAATTGCTTTTAAGTTGAGGGCTTACTACTTTGAATAAAGGTTTTTAATAGTTCTGAGGATCTTTTTTCTTTATGTAACACATAATATAAATTTCGTTTTAGGTGGAGGCCCGGTACTTTTAATTCTACTAACTGCCCATTCTTTAATGCGTCAGTGACGGTAATCCGAGATAAACAACTAATGCCCCAGCCTTGGCGCACTGCATTTTTAATGGCTTCGGTATGGCCTAATTCTAAAAATGGTTTAATATGCCCGCCAAGAGCGGCTTCAAAACGTTCCGCGTACCTGAGCCGGGTTCCCGTAATATCCAGGGAATATCCTGAATGTCTGCTTTAGTTAACTCCCGCTGTTTAGCTAGTGGGTGCTTGGGATTGGCGATGATGACCAATTCATCCTTTCCCCATAGCTTGCTGATTAATTATGTCCGCATAACAGTTGCCTTCAATAATGCCCAGATCTATCTCAAATGCGAGTAATTGATTAATAACCTGTTCAGTATTGCTGACTCTGAGCGTAATGCTGGTCTGAGGATAATGAGTCATAAAGCCGCCGATGATTTGTGGCAGCAAATAATTACCAATGGTGGAGCTGGCGGCAACAATGAGGTGCCCCGCCAAATTTCCCGAAGCGCTAACCGCATTGAAGTTTTCAAATTCGTTGACTTTTTGCAGGATATCAAGCGCTTTAGGTAATAAAAACCGGCCATACTCATTTAAATTTAGGCGTTTTCCATGACGATTAAATAATGGATTGCCCAATTGATTTTCCAAGCTGGCTAACGCCATGCTACAGGCGGATTGAGATAAATATAATGTTTGTGCCGCATAAGTCAGGTGTTCCTGACGGGCAATGGCGGCGAATACCTGTAGCTGCCTAATGGTGACATGCATTATCAATTTTCCTGATTAATGATATAAAAATAATATATTTAATAAATAAAGGATTGTATGGTAAATTACAGCGATAAGTCAATATAGGAGTTAATATGATATTTTCGAAACAAAATCGCGCGCACACTTTAAATGGCATATTATTTACTGCCCTATTTGCTTTATCGAGTTTATATATAGCTGAAATGCCTTGGCTAACTAAAGCGGGCATTAGTGCGTTGGTGATCGCAATTATTTTAGGAATAGTGTATGGGAATACGCTACGGCATACATTACCTAGCCAATGGACGCCGGGTATATATTTTTCCAGCAAGCGTTTATTGCGATTAGCGATTATCCTATATGGTTTTCGCGTCAGCTTTCAGCAGATTGCTTCGGTAGGTGCTGAAGGTCTGTTGCTGGATATCATTGTGGTGGCGGCGACTTTATCATTAGGATATTGGGTTGGGGTGAAGCTGTTAAAATTAGATCGCCATCTCGCTTTGTTGATTAGCTCAGGCTCAGCGATTTGTGGAGCGGCTGCGGTATTGGCGGTAGAGGATGTTTTAAAGAGTGACCCTTACAAAGCCAGCGTTGCCGTGGGCACTGTAGTTTTATTTGGCACGTTAGGCATGCTGATATATCCGGTATTACAGCATGCAGGCGTATTCGGTTTCACTGATAATCAGTTTGGAATCTTTGCTGGCGCAAGCGTGCATGAAGTGGCGCAAGCATTGGTGGCGGGTTCTAATGTCAGTATTGCGGCGGGCGACACGGCGGTGATCGTAAAGATGACCCGGGTTTTATTGTTGGTTCCGGTATTAATTTTATTATCGGTTTATGAAGTGTTTGCTTTGACCGATAAAACCCAAGTGAAGAAAAGAATCATCATTCCTTGGTTTGCCATCGGATTTGCCGCGATCATTGCTTTTAATTCATTGCATTTATTACCTGAAGTCTTGGTCAGTTTAATTAATCAAGTTGATTTATTTTTATTGACCATGGCCATGGCCGCCATCGGGATTGAAACCAATTTAAGCAAAATTAAAACCGTAGGCTTAAAACCCATGTATTTAGCACTATTTCTGTTTATCTGGTTGACGGTGGTAGTCTATAGTTTAGTCAAATTCTTATAGATCAAGTGTAATTTTTGCCAAGGTATGGCAGTCACTTTATCGGTGATTTTATAGCGGCTTGGAGTTCGGCAAACAATATAACCGTGCACCGCTTCTGGATGTTCTTCAATGAATTTAAGCAAATGCCGGGCATCAGCTACGCTCGGTTTATCAGACCACTTTACTTCTATGGGGATATAGCTATTCAGCGATTTGTTCCTCTAACTCACTTTCCGATAAGGCCGGATTTTGTTCATAACGCTGTCGAGTACTGGCTTTCCTCTTTTGAGGGATTGACGGATTTTTTGCTCAATAAGGCGGTGAATGTAAATCATTGAACCGGATTTTCAATGATTTTCCGGTCCTTATCCAGGATTTGATTGGTTTCTATCAGGAGTTTCCTTCAGCTAGGGGAGTTTAAGCTAATTGATTATTAATTTAAGCAATTCTTAAGGAAAAAGTGTTAAAATAATGAACAAAATAGATAATAATGATGATAGAGTAGCGAATAATCAATAATATGAGAACACAAGAAGAAATTAATAGAAGTTTAGCCAACCAGGCAGTTTTATATTCGCAATCCGTCATAAAAAAAGGCAGTACTCAGACTGAAAACAATCGCTTGCCTTTGGAGAAATTCGACGCTCTTTATGACGGCGTTGAAGATAATCGAGATTTAATCCGTAAATCCGTACTTCCAGGCGTTAATATTGATTTAATTTCCAATCCATTACTGAGTAAATATGAGAAAACTATAGCGATTACCGCCAAATCCTCACTTGGTAATTGTTTTGAAATGGCTTTACATGCTTTTGATTATTTGCTCTATCATCCAGCAGCAGCTGATATTAATTTCAAAATCTTTTCGATCGAAGGCGGTGATCATGCTTTTGTGGTTATTGGTCTTAAAGAAAGCGATTCTAATGATCCAAGTACATGGGGAAAAGATGTTTTTTTCATCGATCCTTGGAATGCTAAAAAGCAAGTGTATCCAGCCTCAGAATTTCATAAGAGCTTGAAAAGTTGGCGAAGAGAAGTTATAAAAGATTCTGATAATAAGGTTATTTCCGTAAAAAATGCTCTAGACGATTTTGATGAAAAAAAACATATGCTGGGAACTGGAAAAAGTCTTCATGTCAATGCGGCTCAAATACGGCAGCTTAGAAAAGAAAATATTGACCTTGTAAAACAAAACTTTTTAACCGAAGCAAAATCCGTGTTATGTTTACTTTCAAAACTTGAATTTAAATTAAATAGATGTAATTTTGCTAATAACCATTCGATAGTTTCACCCTATGTCGAAAAAATTCATCTTGCAAAACAAAATCTCTATTCGGTTATAAACTTAATCACCGCCAATCGTATTGGTCGAGAATTTAGAGCCCTGCATCATCGATTAACCCCTGAACTTGAAACAGCAAATCAACTACTTTATCCCCCAATTGAAATATTCACGATTTTAGAAAAATATGATAAATTAGCCTCTGATTCGAGGTATAGGCTATTTACAAGCTCTAAAGTTGAGTCTCCAATAGAGCCAAAATCAACTATTAGCCCGTCCGCAGATTATACAAATTGATACAAAGAGGAAATTTATGTGGCATTTAAGTCGAGAGTCTAAACAAAGCTATCAGGAATATTCTCCTGATATTTTTAATCAAGGTCCGTTGAAAGAAAACCTAACCTACTTTAACGACGATCCCAATGCGTTAATTACTTCCTTTACCATAACTATTTCGATAGATGGATATCAGAACAAAACCGGCATTATTACCCAAATAAAACATACCATGACTGAAAAAGACCAAAAGATCAAACTACTTTCTGCGGTTCGTTTGCTTAAGTATCAAGCGAGTGGCGCCAATAGTGTAGAGGTTATCGATCAACTAAAAGAACAAGGTATTATTACTGCAGTTTTTCATAAAGAATTAGCAGAAATCATCAATTTTAAACCAAAACCAACGCCGGAAAAAATCCCTTGTCTGACTATGTAATTCAAAAGCGATCCAGGTTGCTGGTGATAGGCATGATTTCTTGCCCATTCAGCCTTCGGAGCTTTAAAATTGCAAATAGAGTCATCAATGCTGCTGAAATCACTAAAACTGAGGGGATTTCTATTATTTCGGTTTTTGCCACTAAGTAAGTCGCAATTAAGGGACCCATTCCTCCAAAAATTCCGTTGCCCACGTTAAAAGCGATGGCTATGGCGCTGCTGCGAAGACTTGACGGAAAAGTGTCAACCATAAATAAAGGCCTTGGCCCATAGCAAAATCCAATTGCAATGGCCATGAGTAAAGACATTAATATTTGTCCTGTTAAGGTAAAATGGCTTAAAGCATAAAAAGTAGGATATCCCAGCAGGATGCAACCAATTGTGCCGATTATATAGATTTTTGTTTTATCAAAATAATCACAAGCCCAGGCGGCTAGGAATGTCGCACACATCACCATAGACAAGATGAGGATGTTAATCCAATAGACTTTCTCGGCTGGTAATTTTCCCATTAAAATAGTTTGATTAGGAATAAATACTACCAATATATAAAATCCCAAAGAATTGATAGCCACTAGCAGAATGCTCAAAATTAATATCTGGGGATATTTGCGGATTAGGTGTTTAACCGGGTGTTTTATGCGATTTTTGATCTGCAGGAATTCCACAGATTCAGATAGTTGTGATCGCATAAAGATCGCCAATCCCGCTAATAAAATACCGCATAAAAAAGGCAGGCGCCATCCGAAATTGGCTAACTGCTCCGCAGTTAGTGTAAAATTTAAAATCGCAACAAAAGCAGAGCCTAAAATCATGCCCAGGCTACAACCCATATCAGACCAGCAACTAAAAAATCCTCTTCTCTTTGGCGTGGCTTGTTCAATTAAATAGATGAAAGACCCGGTAAATTCACCGCCTACCGATAAACCTTGGAAAATCCGGCAGATGATAAGTAACAATGGAGCTAACAATCCAACCCTGGTGTAAACCGGCAAGATCCCAATTAAAAACGTAGGTATTGCCATAACCAGACTGGAAACGATCAGAGCGGTTTTGCGTCCGAGTGTGTCACCTATATGGCCAAAAATAATGGCGCCTAAAGGCCGGACCAAAAAACCTATCGCAAATACGCTGTAAGTAAGCAGAATAGAAGTGAGTTTATGGGATGAAGGGAAGAATTGACTGGCAATAATCGGTGCTAAATACCCATACACAGCAAAGTCGAACCACTCCAAAATATTTCCGGATAAACAGCTGAGGATAATTCTAATTTTATGCAAAGGTTAGTCCATCTTGGGTGGCGTTTATTTGCGGAGCGAATGTTTCGCTAAAGTTTTTCCCAAGTCCCAGATAGCGCCGGGGAAGCGATGGGCTAAGCCTACGACCTCAGCGAAAGCGTCGGCGGTTGCTTCGATATCGTGATCGCTGAGCGTGATCGGTGGAATTAATTTGATAACATGACAGTTGGGGCCGGCTACCTGAGTTAACATCCGGAAATCTTTAAACAGCGGGATGACGATTAATTGGCAGAATAGACCTTTACTGGCTGCTTCTAACAACGCCCAGCCGGCTTTTAATTTCAAGCTTTTGGGAGGACAAAACTCTATGCCAATCATCATGCCTTTGCCGCGGACTTCCTTAACCATTTCGAAAGGCAATAATTTTTCCTGTAACCGCGTCAATAATTTCAGGCCGTTTTCGGTAGCCTGGGCCAGCATATTATCTTCTTCCAAAATATTCAGAGTCGCGAGTGCGGCGGCCATGGCCAAGTCGTTGCGCCCAAAAGTACACGAATGCACTACAGCAAGCTCCATATTGCGAAAGGTTTTTTCAAAAATGGCGGGTTTCATGGCAATCACGCCCACCGGAACAAAACCACCCGACAACGCCTTGGACAAAGTCACAATATCCGCTTCTGTTTTTGGCCAATGTTGTGAAGCTAAAAATTTCCCAGTGCGGCCAATGCCGGTTTGAATTTCATCGATGACGAATAAAGTGCCGTATTTTTGGCAAAGTTTCGATGCCTCCGGCAAATAGTCGACGGCAGGTATGCTCACTGTTTTTCCCTGGATAGGTTCGATTACAAAACAGGCGAATTGTTTAGTTTTTAGAGCTTTCTCTAAGGCCTCCAAATCGTTGAACGGCACTTGTTCCGCCGGCAGCAGGGGGCGAAAATCTTTTTTGAAAACTTCACTGCCATTTAAGGCGAGAGAGCCTGTCGTCAAGCCATGGAAGCCTGCATCGCAGGAGAGTAATTTCTCACGATGAGTGGCGGCGCGGGCGAATTTAATCGCGCCTTCAATGGCCTCCGTGCCGGAATTACAAAAGAAAAACTTGCTGAGGCCCGGCGGTAAATGTTCCGCCAATTTTTCCGCGCAACAAGCGGCCAATAGCGGCGCGTCAAATTGCACCATATTGGCTAGTTGCGCATCCAAAGTTTGTTTTAACGCGCGGATAATTTTGGGATGATTACGCCCAAATGGGTACACGCCGTATCCGCTTAATAAGTCGAGATAGCGCTGACCTTCCTGATCAAATAAATATTGATTTTCTGCTCGGACATATTGTTTATCAAAACCGAGGGTTTTGAGGACGTTTAATAATTGATGATTTAGATATTGATGATAGAGTTCAAATTGTTGAGGACGTTTATTTTTAAGTAATTCTTGAATATCCAGACTCATATTTTTCCTGATTCATGATGATTTTTAGCCGTTTTACGTAACTCTTCAACAGAAATACTGGCCATTGCGGCGGTTGGGGCAACCGCGTTCAGGTCATAATTGATCGGCACTTCGGGGGCCATGGGGCCGGAAGTGCGCGGGCCTTTTAGCGCTACTGTAAGCGCTTTTAATGGGTGGTTAAAGGTATCTTTAATGGCTGTCCCTTCATACCCGCAATGCGCCATGCAGTTTGCGCATTTTGGATTATTGCCCGTGCCGTATTGCTCCCAATTGGTTTCTGCCATTAAGGCTTTAAATGTAGGGGCATAGCCTTCATCCACCAATAAATAACAGGGTTTTTGCCAGCCAAAAATATTATAAGTAGGATTGCTCCAGGGAGTACAATGATAAGTTTGATTACCCGTGAGAAAATCAATAAATAAACTGGACTGGCTGATAGACCAACGTTTTTTCCGCGGATCTTTTTGATGTTTAAAGATATCGCGAAACAGTTGTTTGGTTTGAGTGCGCGGCAAAAACAAATCTTGACGAGGGGCGTGTTCATAACTAAAACCGGGTGACATAGTAATGCCGTCAACTCCTAGCTCGGTCACAAAGTCAAAAAATTCGGCTACTTCTTCCGGAGATTCGCCTTGAAACAGTGTGCAATTGATATTAGCCCGGAATCCTTTGCTTTTAACTAGCTTGATCACTTCGACCACCTTATCAAACACGCCTTCACGGCAAACTGAAGCGTCATGACGTTCACGGTTGCCATCTAAATGGATGGAAAAGGTGAGATAGGGGGAAGGTTCATATTCATCAATTTTCTTTTCCAGTAACAGGGCGTTAGTGCAAAGATAAACAAACTTTTTCCGGGCGATAATGCCTTTGACAATTTGCGCCATGTCTTTATGAATGAGCGGCTCGCCTCCCGGAATAGAGACCATGGGCGCGCCGCATTCATCAACGGCGGCCAGCGCCTGCTCCACGGTCAAGCGTTTACGCAGTATTTCATCGGGATAATCAATTTTTCCGCATCCCGCGCAAGCTAAATTACATTGAAATAAAGGTTCCAGCATGAGCACTAACGGGAAACGCTCCACGCGGCGGATTTTTTTACCGAGTAAGTAACGCGCAATCCGGTAGGTTTGGATCAGTGGAATGCCCATATTATGCTCCTATAGAGGGAAGTTGCACGCTTAGTGCGCATAAGGCCGCACGATGGTCCTCGGTTAAACGCTGCCATTCTAGTTTAAACCAGGGAGTAAAATGATTGGGGGTTTGTTGAATTTCTTTAGTTAAATCACTGGCGCTGATAAAACGCCAGCCGGCAATTTCATTTTCATTGGCGTGAACGGGGCCATTGCTCTGTCCAATGAATACCCAGCATAATTCATGTTCCGCGCCCACGTCCATGTAAGGCACTTGGTATTTGAATTTATATAAATATTGAAAATGAGCGGTAATGCCCAATTCTTGTTGAGAGCGCCGTTCAATAGCAGAGGCCATCGTTTCACCACGCCGTGGATGGCTACAACAGCTATTTGACCAGTAAAGTGGCCAAAGCTGCTTGTTGTTGCTGCGTTGTTGAAGCAGCAATTCGCCGGCATCATTGAAGATAAATAGGGAGAAGGCCCTATGCAGAATGCCGCCGCCAGTGTGGCAGCTTAATTTATCGTGATGGCCTACTTCTCTATCTTGATCATCTACTAAAATTAATAGCTCAGAATCAAAAGAGACTACAGCATCAGTATGATTGTCGATTAACTGGGTCAAAGGAATCCTCCTGCATGGCCCGAATGTGAAATATCCGGGTTAGGGATGCTATTTATAACAACAGAAATGAATGGGGTCAAGTCCTGAATTGTGAGCAGATTAAACTCAGTTTAATCTGCTCACAATTCAGGACTTGACCCCCTAACGGCGGTAACGGCCTAGGATAACAGAAGCTAGGCTGATTGTGACTAAGGCGAAGATCAGTAATTTAGCAATATTATGCCAGAGCTGTAAAATTCCGGCATTACGTACAAAAATGTCGATGAAGGATTGTAGCGCCCAATACATAGGTGAAAATTGGGTTATGTTTTTGAGACCTTGCGGCAATAGATAAGTCGGTACAAAAATACCCCCGATCGCGGCCATAATCACGATGATAAACGGCCCGATGACACTGGCCTGCTCTGGAGTTTTCACTAACGAACCGATCAGCATCCCAAAACCGGTGGCGGCGAGAGAAGCGGCTATACCGATGGTCAGAATAGGTCCCAGGTGATGAATAACCTCTAAAGCCGGAAATTTAAACAACGGCATAATAAACACGCCCACTGCCAGCATTAACGCTAATTGCAAAAGGTTGATGCACACAAAAGCGCAGATTTTACCCCAGAGTACGGTATGTAAAGATACTGGAGCTATCCACAAGCGGTCCACTACACCTAATCGCCGTTCTTTTACAATCATTCCCGAAAGTGGAGTGATAATAAAAAACATGCCAAATAACGCCCACGCCGGTACGTTCTGCTGCACATCATTAGGCTGGGCCATGGATGAATTGGCGGTTTGTACGTAATCGGTATTAATGTTAACCATGCCGG
Organism: uncultured Pseudomonadota bacterium; assembly: GCA_963697455.1. Taxonomy (GTDB): domain Bacteria; phylum Pseudomonadota; class Gammaproteobacteria; order Coxiellales; family Coxiellaceae; genus JAFEDN01. The sequence goes on from CAVOOI010000002.1 coordinate 28,835, forward strand.
TTTTATTAGCGTCGATTGCAGGTTTTGGTTGTGAGGTCAACTGACTAACCACTTGCTGCCATAAGCGTAATTCTATATTTTGAGTGATTAATTGCATCGCTGATGTGACTTGGTCCTGGAAATTCTTAGGAAAAGCAGGGTCAAAAAATATTTTGACAGCGATATTAGCTGCGGGTTTGGCCGGCCCAGAATTGGGCCGAATTTTTTGCTGAAGGGTATTGTTAATATCCTGACCGAGTCCCGCTGGGATAATAATGATTGCTTGATAATCACCATCGGCGACCGCTTTCTTGGCGTTATCAATATTGAGTTCACTCTTGTGCAGCGATTGACTGATTTTGAACTGATCCACCTTCTGCAGTGCTTGAACTATTCCTTTGCTGAATTCGCCGTTGGGGTCCTGATTGATTAAAAGCAGCTGTAATTTCCGCGGTTGATTGCTGCCTACGGTGGTGGTTAGGGTGATGAATAGCACTAGGCACATGGGTAACAGAAATAAAAAAATAAGCCCGACTTTATCTCGCCAGAGCAGTCGCCATTCTTTACTAAATATTGCAAAAAGTTTCGTCATCATCATATTTTTATCTCGTGTGGCGCTGGGGTTATTCGTCTCTTAGCTCTTTACCGGTAAGATGGAAGAATACATCAGATAAACTATTAGCCCCAGGTGAGCGCTTAATTAATTGTACTGGTGAATCATTGCACAGGATGACGCCGCTATCGAGTATAGCGACTCGTGTACACAAGTGCTGGGCTTCTTCAAGATAATGAGTAGTATAAACAATAGTAGTGCCTTTTTCGTTAAGATTAGTTAAGATCCCGAAAATCAATTGGCGGGATTGAGGGTCAACGTGCGCCGCGGGCTCATCCAAAAATAAAATTTCAGGGTGATTAATCAGGCTCATAATTAAATTAGCGCGCCGTTGCATGCCACCGGAAAATGTACCAATCGGCTGGTCAAGAAAATCTTCTAGCCCGGAGATATGTAAGCATTCTTCAGCGCGTTGTTTTAAGGTTTGCGCGGGTAAGTCATACATTTGGCCAAAAAAGGCGAGATTCTCTTTTAAAGTGAGGCTAGGGTACAAGGCAATTTCTTGCGGCACCAAATTAAATAAATGTTTAAGACTGGATAATTGTTTCGGGATGCCATGCCCGGCTACGGTTACTTGCCCGCTAGTCGCTCTGAGCAATCCGCAGAGAATAGAAATTAAAGTTGTTTTGCCGCTGCCGTTTGGGCCTAACAAACCAAAAAATTCCCCTTTATCAATGCTCAGATTCAAACCATCCAGAGCGAATCTATTGGAGTGCCCATAGCGCTTCTTAAGATTTTCTACAACAATAATCGGAGTGTTACTCAATGCCAATCCTACCTATTTTTTTAAAAGTGCGATTATTACCTAAGAAAAGGAGCTGGTCAAATTCCAGCAATTCCCGCTTCGCGAGAATTATTGCTGCCCAGCAGAAATTTCATTATACTTTGCCATTTACATTTATATATGCGAGGAGATTTAAACGTGAATCAGCCTGACTCTGTGGCGGCAATTCCCATGCAGTCAATCGGTCCAGTCAAGATTATTGGGCCAGAAGTGAATGATGAGGTAATGGTGCCTTTAGCCACGTTTGAATCACCGTTATGGCCATCCACTGCCCGCGGTGCGAGAGTATCGCGCCTGACTGCCGGTATCCATGCTGTCATAATCCATGACTGCATGACTCGTTCCATTCTAGTAGAAGCCCCCACGGCCGCTTATGCGCAGCAGGTTTTGGCCGATCTAGACGGACAGCGTCCAGCATTAGTCGAGGTGGTGGCCGCGACTAGCCGTTTTGCCACTTTTGAAAATTGGCATGGCCAGATAGTCGGGAACTTACTGTATTTACGATTTTCCCTGCAAACTGGCGACGCATCCGGTCACAATATGGTAACCAAAGCGGCTGACGCCCTCTTAAGCTGGCTACTGGCCCGATTCCCAGAATTACAATACGTTTCAATTTCCGGTAATTTATGTGTCGATAAGAAAGTATCGGCTATCAATGGCATTCTTGGCCGAGGCAAATACGTAGTAGCTGAAATCACTATTCCTCGTGGGATTTGTCAAACGCGCCTAAGGACTACTCCCGAGCAGTTGGTCAATTTACATATTAAAAAAAATCTATTGGGCACTTTGATTGCCGGAGGGATACGTACCGCCAACGCGCATTTTGCTAATATGCTCTTAGGTTTTTATTTAGCTACCGGCCAGGATGCCGCAAATATTATTGAAGGTTCGCAAGGCATCGTCCATGCTGAAGTCCGCAATGGCGATTTGTACTTTTCAGTCACTTTGCCCAATATTATTGTAGGCACGATTGGCAATGGCAAGCATCTGGACTTTGTCCGCCAAAACCTGGAAATGATGGGTTGTTTGCGCGAAACTGAGCCCGGGAAAAACGCGCGGCGGTTAGCCATTATTGCTGCAGCTACGGTTTTATGTGGAGAAATTTCTTTGTTGGCGGCACAAACCAACCAAGGAGAATTGATGCGTAGTCATATCAAATTAGAGCGAATCGCGCACCGCCGGACTCGCGAGGATACGGAGAAAACTTATGCCTGAAGTAGGCATTGACGCGATTGGTTTTTATTCCTCGCATTATTATTTGGATTTAAAAACCTTAGCTGAGAAACGGGGTATCGATGTAGATAAATACTACATCGGTTTGGGTCAGCATAAAATGGCCGTGCCACCGCCAGGGGAAGATATCGTCACCATGGCTGCCAACGCGGCTGCCCGAATTTTACCGAAGGTTTCCAAACAAGATATCGATCATCTATTCTTCGCCACAGAAAGCGGATTGGATTTCTCCAAAGCTTCAGGGATCTACGTCCACCGCCTGTTGGATTTGCCATCACGTTGCCGGGTAATTGAGTTGAAGCAAGCTTGTTATAGCGCTACGGCAGCCATTCAAATGGCAATGCCTTTACTGCGGGAAAACCCTGATAAAAAAATCCTAGTGATTGCTGCGGATATTGCCCGTTATGGTTTAGAAACTACCGGCGAATCTTCTCAAGGCGGAGGCGCGGTCGCGCTGTTATTAAGCACTAATCCGCAAATTTTAACGATTGAACCGGTCAGTGGGTTTTATACCAAAGACGTCATGGACTTCTGGCGGCCGTATTACCGTGAAGAAGCCTTGGTCGATGGCAAATATTCCTGTGATGTTTATTTACAAGTATTATTAGAAACCTGGGCACAATACAGCGGGGCCGCTCGATGTGAATATGGGGATTTTGCCCGGTTTTGTTATCATGCCCCCGTGCCTGCGCTGGTTGAAAAAGCGCACCGGTGGCTGGCAAAACGCAATAACGTGGCGCTCGATAAGGAGCAAGTGCAAACTGAGCTTGCGCACGCCCTAAATTACAATCGCAATATTGGTAATTCTTACACGGCCTCTTTGTACGTTAGCTTATTATCCCTGCTGGAGAATGATCCGCAAGATTTAGGCGGAAAACGCATTGGATTATATAGTTATGGCTCAGGATGCGTAGGCGAATATTTTGGAGTAAAAATCCAATCCGGGTATCGGCAGCATTTAGATTCTGCTTGGAATCAAGCTTTGTTGAAAGAACGGATTGAATTATCCTACGATCAATATCAGCATTTTTTTACTTTTTCTTTACCAACGGATGGCAGTGATTATCTGCTCCCTAATTATCAAACCGGCTCATTCCGTTTAAGCCGCCTAACTCAGCATAAACGTTGCTATGAAGAGGTACATCCGATGTCTGCCCAGACTATTTCCCCCCCGCCTCAGCAATTAAAAAAAGATTCCATAGAACATAAAAGCTTAACGGTCCGCACTCCGGGCAAATTAATTTTATCTGGTGAACATGCTGTAGTGTATGGCAATCCAGCGCTAGCCATGGCGATAAATCTCTATACGGAAACCACCATTAGCGGTTATACCCAGGCTGAACAAAAAAATATTTTATTTAATTTACTGGATTTTCGTTACCATCAAGCCCATAGCTTAACCACGTTGCGGCGGGTTAAGCAGAGCATTCAGGATAAATATCAAAAATTCCTGCAAGGCCAATATGGAATTCGTGACGTACTGAACGAACCGTTCGAATTAATGCAATTTGCTGTGACTCACTTAATTGATAAGCGCAAAGTCAACTTGCCGCAAGGCATAGAAGTTCGCACCAATTCGAGTATTCCAATGGGATGCGGCATGGGGTCTTCGGCGGCGGCGGTGGTGAGTTCAATGTTTGCGGTCGCGCGTTTTTCCAATTTGGAAATGGATTTGGAGAATTGTTACCAACTGGCCTGGGAAGCGGAAAATATGCAGCACGGCCATTCGAGTGGAGTTGACGTTTACTTAGTCTTGCATGGCGGGTGCATTCGATTTCAGAAAGGATGCGCCAATGAATCGCGCCCAGTTCCGAAGCGAGCTTTTTCATTAATTAATACAGGTTCACCCACTTCGACTACCGGCGAGTGTGTTGCCGCTGCGGCAGTCTTTTTAAAAAATGACGCGAAATTATTAACCGAGTTTGCGCAAGTGACTGACCATATCGATCGGGCCTTGCAACAAAACGATACCCGTTTATTGATCGATAATATCCGCCATAACCACCAATTATTAGTAAAAATCGGCGTGGTGCCTGAAAAAGTGCAGCGTTTCATTGCTGAGGTGGAAAAAACCGGCGCAGCCGCTAAAACTTGCGGCGCCGGCGCAATCAGTGGCGATGCGGCGGGCGCTGTATTAATCGTGAGTGACGACGATCTCACCGATTTAATCCAAGATTATGGTTATCAGCAAATAGCCATCCAAGGCGAAATGCAGGGCACTCATGTAATCGGGGGATAATTATGTTTTCGAGTTCTGCACCTGGCAGTCTCATGTTATTTGGTGAACATGCGGTGTTGCACGGCAAGCAAGCGCTGTGTTGCGCAGTGGATCAGCGGATCCACGTTACTTTGCGGCCTCGGCAGGATCGCCAAATCCATATTTCTTCCCGGAGATTGGGCAAGTGTGTCCTAGATTTAGAAACCTTCGCCATCCAGCCGCCATTTGAATTTGTATTAACTGCAATTGATCAATTACGCGCGTATATTCGCCAAGGTTTCGAGTTGGACATCCACGCCGATTTTTGCTCGAGTATGGGTTTAGGCTCGTCATCAGCGGTTACGGTGGCGGCGATGGGTACGCTCGCTCGATGGTTAGAGCTAGACTGGTCTCTGCAAGATTTATTTCAAGAATCTAAACAAGTCATTTTACGCGTGCAGGGGGTAGGGTCAGGAGCCGATGTTGCGGCAGCGGTTTTTGGTGGAATAGTGGCTTATCGTACACAGCCGCTGGCCGTTCAGGTTTTTCCATTGGCCCCTGCTGTAACCTTGGTTTATTCTGGCGCCAAAGTTCCGACGCGCACCGTCATTCAAATAGTCGCAGAGAAACAACAGGCCGACCCAGCACGTTATCAGCAACTGTATGATCAGATAGACGCTTGCGCAAGCCAAGCCGTGAGTGTTCTATCCGAGCAGAATTGGCTGGAATTAGGTCGGCTGATGAATCAACATCAAAGTTTGCAAGCAGCATTAGGCGTGAGTACACCGTTATTGGATGAGTTAGTTGCTCAGCTAAACCAGCAACCAGGTATTACCGGCGCAAAAATTTCCGGCTCTGGATTGGGAGATTGCGTAGTGGCTTTGGGGTCTGCCGCCGAAAATTATTTTCCTGCCAACGCCGGGCAAGAACAAAGCGGAGTCCAACAAATTCCGGTAACCATCAGTACCTCTGGTTATCGTATCGAATAGAGAAAATTATGAAAAAAATAGATATCGTCCGCCAAATTTTAGCTGGAAAAACTTTCCAGCCTAACAAAATAGGTGAAGCTTTTGCGCCTACCAATATTGCTTTATGTAAATATTGGGGCAAACGTAATAACGAAATAAATTTGCCGATGACTGCCAGTTTATCGGTGAGTTTAGGCGATAAAGGCGCTACTACTAAGATAACCGAAATATCCGCACCAGCAGATCAAATTATTTTAAACCAACACACCATAGATCTCACCACGACCTTTGCTAAACGCTTAACTGGATTTTTAGATTTATTCCGGCCAACTCCAGCCACCCATTATCGCGTGGAAACTGAAATGAATATTCCAGTGGCCGCCGGGTTAGCCTCTTCGGCTTGCGGTTTTGCCGCTTTAGTCAGCGCATTGGATCAACTTTACGCTTGGCAATTAGATTCGCAGTCATTATCAATATTAGCGCGATTAGGCAGCGGCAGTGCGGCGCGTTCATTGTGGCATGGGTTTGTGGAATGGCATGAAGGCAGCGCGGAGGACGGCATGGACAGTCACGGCGCCTTATTGCCTGAGGTGTGGCCTGAGTTGCGAGTAGGTTTACATCTGCTGAATACCCAGCAAAAACCGCTGTCTTCGCGCGAAGCCATGCAACGCACCGTGCAAACTTCACAATTATATGCCGCATGGCCAACCCAGGTGCGCCACGATATGCAGGCGCTCAAGCACGCGCTGGCGGTAAAAGATTTTGAACGTCTAGGGCAATCCGCAGAAGCGAATGCGCTGGCGATGCACGCCACCATGATCAGCGCCTGGCCGCCGGTAATGTATTCTCAGGCGGAAACACTCACCGCGATGCACCAAATTTGGCAACTGCGCTCTCAAGGCGTCGCCGTTTATTTCACCCAAGACGCCGGCCCCAATTTGAAATTATTATTTCTCCATCATTCCAGCGCACCCATTCTGGCCGTATTTCCTGACCTGCAAGTCTGCAAGCCATTCTCTCGCTGAATTCAGCACAAGCGCCTGAATCTTCAGGTGTTTTTCTGGGGCTATCCGCTTTTGCAGAGCGGAAAAATTTTATTATAAATCAATTTATTATATAATGTGGATTGCATTCCATAAATTTTGTGTAAATTTGTGGAATGCAATCCACATTATATGCTATAATATCTGTAATGCCATCCTATGGGGAATTTTAACATGCTTGAAGCCCTGCGCGAACTGAGTCAGCATTTTTTGCAGATTAAACAGCTTGCTTATCACCGGTATTTTTATCGATCCATGCAAGCATTGCCCAGAATGGCTATCCTACTGGGGCAACGCGGTGTTGGAAAAACCACGCTGTTGATTCAGTATTTGCTCGATTATGCTGAAGGCGACCGCTTCAGTCCTAAAATTTTGTACGTTCAAGCCGATCATTTCTTAATGGGAAATTTATCATTGTATGAGATCGCCGAACAGTTTCATTTGACGGGCGGAAAGGTAATCGCAATCGATGAGATACATAAGTATCCTCAGTGGTCGCGAGAACTCAAAAGTATCTTCGACACTTTTCCGGATTTGCAAATCCTTGCGTCTGGTAGCTCAGCCCTATCGATTCACCACGGTAGCCATGATTTATCCCGGCGCGCAGTCACTTATTCTATTGTCGGGCTTTCTTTTCGTGAATATTTGGAACTTACCCTAGAAACTGAATTTGAAGTTTTGGATTTGAACGCTATCATCAACAATCATTTATCTATAGCTGATCAAATCAATCAAAAAATTGGGAAGTTTAATCAGAAAATTTTACCACTATTTGCCAGTTATCTGCGTCACGGATATTATCCTTATAGCTTTGAATTTAAAGATGAAGCGATTTTTTATCTGACTTTGGAGCAAAATTTACATGCCACTATTGAAGTGGACCTGGCGGCTATTTATCCACAGCTCACCGGCAGCAGCATCAACAAAATTAAAAAATTGTTGATTTTTATCGCCCAATCTGTACCATTCACCCCTAACTGGAATAAACTGCAAGCGCTTTTGGGAATCGGCGACCAACGTACCTTAAAAAATTATTTTAAATATTTAGAGCAAGCCGGCTTAATCAAGGCCGTAGAAAAAAATTCGGATCAATTGCGCCAGATAGATCAACCGGAAAAAATATACTTGGATAATCCCAATCAAATGTTTGCCATTGCCACGACGAATGCCAACATTGGTACTATCCGCGAAACTTTTTTTCTGGATATGCTGTCGCCTTGGCACACAGTACGCCTACCTCACCAGGGAGATTTTTTAGTGGACAATCAGTTTTTATTTGAAATCGGCGGACGCAATAAAAAAACCGTGCAGATCAAATCCATTCCCAATGCCTTCATCGCCGCTGATGATATCGAAATAGGCGGCTCTGGAAAAATACCACTATGGTTATTTGGATTTATCTATTAATTTCGTTACTATGTAACCAGGGAGAGCATCCTGCTGCAAAATCAGTGAGAAACTTTGAATGGAAATAGCGAGTGATATTATTATTGTTGGCGCCGGGTTGGTTGGGACTAGTCTAATTGCCGTTTTGAAAAATGCGCCTTTTCGAATTACGGTTTTGGAAACGCATATACCGGTGCAAGAATCGCCTGATCCTGATCTCAGGCCCTTATCTCTAACTTATAGTAGTCAGCGCATTCTGGATACTTTGGGAATTTGGCCTGAACTAAGCCAAACGGCTGAGCTCATTCAAACCGTCCATGTTTCCGAAGAAAATCGTTTAGGAGTATTGCGCTTCCGCGCTGCAGAAGAAAAAGTGCTGGCTCTGGGTTATGTGGTGGCGTTTGATGCCTTACAAAATTGTTTGTATCAACGTGCGGCAGAAACCGAGACAGTTAAATTTATCACTATTCAAAAACTAAGCGGCATTGATTATCAAAATGGCAAAGTTTTGGTTACCGTGCAGACGGCTCAAGGAGAGAAAATTTTACCGGCTGAATTGCTGGTGGCGGCAGACGGAACCTTTTCTCCGACGCGAAAATTATTAGGAATTGGCGTATCTGAGGAATCTCACGACGATATCGCGCTGACGATGACTATGGAACTCATGCAACCACATGCTCATACCGCTTACGAACGTTTTACCGCGAAGGGCGTTATTGCTATTTTACCGCTGAAAAACCCATTGCGGTGCCGGATCGTGTGGGTTACCAGCCGATCATTCGCCGGAGAAGTGTCGCAGTGGCCGGATCAGCAATTGGCTAAATATTTATCCGCCGCGTTGCATGATCGCTTAGGTGAGTGGCGTGTGTTAGAACGTGGCAAGTCATTCCCCTTGCAAACCGTCATCGCAAAAGAGCAGATTCGCAAAGGAGTGGTCTTGTTAGGAAATGCCGCACATACTATCTATCCTTTAGCAGCGCAAGGATTTAATCTGGGATTGCGCGACGCCGTCACTTTAGCCGAAATCCTGATAGACGCGAAAAAAAACGGCCACAATATTGGCGATGAACGCATATTAAGATCTTACCTCGATTGGCGCAGCGCAGATCAACGCTGGATTACAAGTTTAACCACGGGAATGGGCCAGCTGTTTGATTTACGTTTGCCCGGATTGGGGACCTTGCGCGGCGCGGGATTGCTAGCTACTGATTTATTTCCGCCGTTAAAACACCGGCTTGCTAAACGTTTTCTAGGCTTAGCAGGAAAATGTCCGAAGTTAATTCGAGGGATAAGTTTATGATTGTGATTGTCGGAGGCGGTATCGTTGGCTTGGTGTTAGCAACCGCATTAGCGCGCGCGCAGTTTCCAGTGACGGTGGTTGAAAATAAACTGCCGGAATTAGCCTGGGAGCAGACTCATTTAGATGCGCGGGTCAGCGCCATCAATGCGGTTTCCCAGCAAATCTTAGTGAATTTGGATGTTTGGCGGCAAGTAGCAACCGCAGCGATCACGCGCTTACAGGCATTGCGGGTATGGGACCATCAGGGCGGCGGCGAAATTCATTTTGACAGCGCGGATATCGGCGAGCCGCAGTTAGGTTTCATTGTTGAAAATCGCGCCTTGATTAAAGCCTTATGGGAAAACTTAGCGACTTTTGCCAACGTCACGTTGCTGTGTCCGCAACAGCCCCATAAAATTATGCAAGCGGCTGGGCAGGTGCAATTACAGTTAAATGATCAGACGCTGATTCCCGCGGAATTAATTGTCGGTGCAGACGGCAGCCACTCATGGGTGCGTGAAGAAATGGGCGTCTCCCTGCGCGAACGTTCTTATGAGCAACAGGCGTTGATCAGTGTAGTTCAGACCGTGCGCGAACATCAAAATACCGGTTGGCAAAGTTTTTTATCCACGGGCCCTCTTGGACTACTGCCATTAGCGGATAGCCATACTGCGGCGATAGTCTGGTCGAACGACATCAGTGCAGCGCAGCGCCTAATGGAATTAACGCCGATGGATTTCAATCAAGAATTGAGCGCTGCGCTTAATCACCGGTTAGGCGCAATCAGTTGTTTGACTCAGCCCAAACTTATCCCTTTAATTATGCGGCATGCGCAGGAATATGTGCAGCCAGGTTTGGCGCTAGTGGGAGATGCGGCGCACACTATTCATCCGTTGGCAGGGCAGGGAGTTAATTTAGGATTATTGGACGTGGCCGCTTTAGCGCAAGTACTTAGCGAAGCTCGGCAAAAGCAGCAAGATCTGGGTAGTCTGCGAGTGCTCCGCCGCTATCAGCGCTGGCGCAAAGGCAATAATATTTTAATGCTGGCCGCTATGCGTGGTTTTAAAGAACTGTTTGGTTACAAAGCTGATTGGCTGGTGCGATGCCGCAGTCAAGGTTTAGAGGTTACCAACCAACTGCCTTGGGTTAAAAATTTCTTGATGCGATATGCGATTGGGCAGCAAGAAGATTTGCCGGATTTAGCTCGAAGGAGCATTCCATAGGCATCAAGTCCCCGTAAGGCTGGAAACCCTACGGAGAAAAGTCACTGGCTTACATTGATGCTGTTACGTGTATCACATTTGTCCTTGTAGTAGATGGTCGTTGTGACTTACAACACCATATCCGCGACCAGCCAGTGGGCTCTGATTTTGGTCGGGTGGTTGAGCCATTTGTGGAATTTATTGAAGTTGATGTCATCTCAGCTTTAGTTTCCGCTGTAGGTTTCCGGTAACTCCAACGTCCGCAGAACCAACTGAGCCAGACTCCAGTAAATCCTGCAAGGGGTTTACCGTTAGGGCTAGCGAGGCAGGGCATGAAACAGGCTAATTGCCTAGCAAAAAAGTGCCCGGTCCTCTCACAACAGCCTTTAGCTTTCAGGTCATCGACATCAGCACCGGCATATTCACGAAACCCTTGCAGTGCGTTGAGCAAAACTGGAGCGGTACTTTGTTTATAAGTCTCAAATTCACAAACTTGTGGAGTAATAAATGCAATTCCGAACATGGACCCTAGCAGCAATACGTCTTTTAACGTATGTTCCGTGGTAAAAAGTTCTCCCACAGTGCCGCCTCGGCCTTGGTCTCTTTGCATTTGATCCAGGAAATTACAAAATACATTCAGCCTATTGATGTCCGCATTCGTTAATTTTTCATTACCATTTTTGTCTAATTCTTTCTTTACGGCGGTCTTTGCATCGCTGAATATATTTCCTGTTGATTGTTGTAAAGTTATTTCAATTTTCTTTTGGCATGCTTCAATTTTGTCATTGACTTTTTTTCTAGCTTTGGTGAAGATCTTAAATGGTTTTTCTGCCTGGCTGTTAATAACGAATTTAAGTAAAAAGGCAGTGAAACCCATGCCGATCGAGAACGGGATGCTTTGACCACCTAATAGTATCATTAAAGTTGATATAGGCACTCCCCACGTTAACCCATGGCCAAATGCCCAACGCCATATTGAAGCTTGCTCGTCGTTGGTGAGAGTGGCTTGTTTAATTTCCGCTGCTAATAATTTGGGGTCAGGAACGACTAGCTTCAGCAAACCAAGGGGGCCTTCTATGGTAAAAGGCGCTAAGTACTTTTTAGCTCCTTTCATTCGTGACCCTAGTGTATTGTGGATACACAAAATGCCAATGATAACCATGGCGAATATTTTGGCCGTAGTCGAGATAGAAACGTCGGAAAACGGCTGGACGAATTTGAAGATAGTATCTAGCAAAACTCCAAAACCCAGGCCAAAAGTAAATCCGCGGGCGATTCCATTAGTAAACCATTGCATGGTGGATTCCAACCCGCAAAAGAAATCGATCAGAAAGGCCTGGTATAAGGCATTGTCAGTGGAAAAAAACGTTTTCATAGCGTCGGTGATCGATTCTATAGTAAATAATTCATAAAATTCAATGACCGTATTAGTCACTAATACAAAACTAGGTATTGCTATGATATAACTTAATCCAGTTGCCAGCTTTCTATATCCCCACTTATCATCTATTATATCAATTAAAGCAAGCAGTGCTTGTCCCACAATCAACCAGTTAGCCATGGCCCCGACAAAGTTAGTGATTGGAAAAGATAGCCCGTTAAAATAATTGTTCGCATCATTTAAGCATTTAATTTCACCATAATTTTGTTTTGCTTTTTTAAACAGGGGCAGCGCTCGATTATAAAATTTTACTCTTTCAACATTGAATAATTTGCTCTCAGGATCAAATTCTGGTGACCATAGTAACTCGTATTGAACCTTATCATTTTTTTGGTCGAAGTTGGATATTCGCAGCCCCGCTATTTTTTGTGTATCTATCCTAATGACTGGGTCGATATATGCATGCACCATATCTGGATCAACGCTCATATAATTAATACCGGCAACCACTATAGCTTGAAAGCCCAAAAAGGGATAAAGAAAATCTTTTGCTAATGGCGGCAGCAGATCCTGATAGCCCCATACACTGAGGTATAAGGTTGAAAAGGCATAGAGAATTTCAGTCAGTCTCGCGATTCGGACCCGGCGTTTCTTTTTTTCCGCCAGACTTTTCTGTTCTTGTTTGTCATCCCATAACACCCCTTTTTCGGCCAAGGTGGATATATTTATCTTTTTAAATTCCGCCCAGCCATCTTTTGCTTCACCATCAGTTTCAAATAGTGAGTCGAGTAAAAAGTAAAATCTTTGTGCAGTCAGATTCTGTGTTTGGGTATATTTATTTTTGATTTCGTCAAAATAAATACCTATATGGTGTTTGAGAAGGTCGTAACGTTCATAGTGCTGTTCTTTACCACTTTTCAAAGTTTTTAAATTGGGGCGTCTTGTATCTTCCTGTGCTTCTAAATCTAGAGCCTCATTCGGGACTGTATGATAATCCCCATCATAAACTTCACTGCTACTGCCACGGCTCATAATTGTACTCCTTGTTATGAATTGTAAATTTTAAGACCAAACATTTATTGTTAGCAATTTTTTTGAACATTGTCAATAAAATTTGTATCTTCCTCCCTTTAGAAAAGGGAGGTTAGGAGGGATTTATATTTTAAAAAATCCCCCTCAATCCCCCTTTTCGAAAGGGGGAAGTCAGAGGAAATTCCTCCAGTTGATGTTTAGTTTCACTTTGAATGACAAACTAGTAAAACTTCGTTAATATTGACCCATGCATAATTCTTTACACACACCGCTGTATGATGCTCATTGTCAGTTAGGCGGTTTAATGGTTGATTTCGCTGGGTGGCAAATGCCGCTGCATTACGGCTCCCAAATTGCCGAAAACACACATGCCGTGCGCCAACATGCCGGGGTGTTCGATGTCTCGCACATGGGCGTCATTGATATTCGCGGTGAAGACGCCGAGCCGTTTCTACGTTATGTGCTGGCGAATGATGTCAAAAAACTCGATAAAAACGGCAAGGCGCTATACAGTTGCTTGTTGAATGCTCGCGGCGGCATTATTGATGATTTAATCGCCTACCGGCTCCAACCGGATTTCTACCGGTTGGTCATTAACGCCAGCCGCCGCAGTATTGATTTTGATTGGTTTAAACAAGTCAGCGGGGCTTACCGGCTGACATTACAAGAACGTCCCGAAATGGCCATGTTAGCCATACAGGGGCCGCAAACCATGACCAAATTAGCCTTAGTATTACCACCGGCAGTTGCGGCTGAAGTGAGTGCGCTCAAGCCATTTCAGTTTTTATTGCACGATGATTGGCAATATGCCCGCACCGGTTATACGGGTGAAGACGGGGTAGAAATTATTTTGCCCGCTACTGCGGTCGTCCCGCTGTGGCAAAATTTACTGGCAAACGGCGTACAGCCTGTAGGTTTAGGGGCTCGCGATACTTTACGATTGGAAGCCGGTCTCAATTTATATGGCAA
>CAVOOI010000003.1:0-49590 GCA_963697455.1 uncultured Pseudomonadota bacterium
GATGGATAATAAAATTGTCACTGGTATTGGTAATATTTATGCCGCAGAAGCTTTGTTTAAAGCAGGTATTCATCCATCTGCACCTATTAATTCGTTATCGATAGAACATCTGGAAAAACTGGTTAAATCAATTAAACAAATTTTACGTCTAGCGATTAAACGCGGTGGGACTACCTTGAAAGACTTTATTAACAGCGATGGCAAACCTGGATATTTTTCTAACGAGCTAAAGGTCTACGGTCGTGCAGGATTACCTTGTGTTCGATGTCATACCATATTGCAAATGATGAAAATGGGGCAGCGTAGCACGGTGTTTTGCAAGCGTTGTCAGAGTGCTGAACTGCAACAAACCACAGATGATTAATATCCACGCAATTCCTCCGAAAATGATTGCCAGCCAATTCCATTTAGAAAATTTATTATTGATAATGAAATCCGGGAATTGCTGTGCTCGATTTACAGCTAATGCTACTCTATTGGCTAATGCGATGGGCACAAAACATAACATCGATATTACCCCATATTGACCTGGGAGTTTTGAGGCTATACCTAAAACAAAATAAACGATAAAGAAAAAAAGGATAGGAAATTTTATTTCAACTTTATTTTTAACCTTTGCTTGTCTGATGTGCCTAAAGCAACTATATGCAAATAATGACGAGAAAAATGCACGTAATAATGGGTTACATTTCTTCCCTTGATTTTTTATAATTACCCAATTTTTGTAAAACCAAAATATCTCATATAACGTTAGAGTGCATATAGACATTACCACCATTTTAGTAGTAGAAGGCGTAAAAAAACTATGTTTAGGATCAGAGGCGGCAGGAATATTGTCAACTACTTCATTAATATGAGTGCTAAGTACTTTTGACATAGTTTCACCTTTATTTTGTTAATAATTGTTTTTTAGCAGCTTAAATTAAAATATTCTTTCTGCCAGCAAGATTTATGCTAATTTTTACCATAAAACCCTCTTGTTTGCAATATTTTTTGCTGCTTCTGGCTCACAAGTTGCCCGTTATACGAATGTCCGAATCTTATCCGAAATGCGACATTATAAAATTTCCCACATAACATTAAATAAAGTTTTGTTCATTGCCGCAAGGTTTGGATTTTCGATTGAAAACGCTAACAATGGTTCTACAATTTGAACGATTACAACTTTGGTTGGCAAAATAATCATATTAATTTAAATCAATATTTAGGAATCAACGATTGTTTTATACACAACGAAAAGGGTAAACAATTAATTGAATTCATCTTGCATCAACCTTATGAAAAACTTCATGATCTTAGCAATGAGATAATTTTATATCTCAAGAAAATTCAAAATAATGGCTATTTGGCACAGCGAGATGGTTATATCTGGATTTCAAATCAACAGACAGGAAAATAAGCAATGAATGTAGATTTATTAAAAGAAAAGCAAGCTTAATTTAACTTAAAATTGCTTGTAGTGTCTCTCTCCCGAGATTTGTAGTTTAACTATCTAATGGAGGAAGTGGAGCATTCAAATTACCATTGCCTATAGGTACTTCACCATAACTATATGGATTTACTCCATCAATACAGGCAATGTTGATTCCATATTGATTAGGATTGCTTCTGCGTTTGTGGTGTGTATAAATGCCGCAAGTTTTACAAAAATAATGTCCAGCGATTTTAGTGTTCCATTGATAAAGTGTTAAATTATCTTGGCCTTTAATTACTTTTAAATTTGAAATTGGGACCATCGCCATAACCGCACCTTTACGGCGACATAGTGAACAATCGCAACGGCGAATATTTTCCAATCCATTATCAAACTTCACCTCGACTTCAACTGTGCCACAGTGACATTTTAAAATTCTTTTATCTGACATTCGCTCGCCTATTTTTAAAAATAAAATTATTATTTTGCCGGCCAAAAAGGGAGGATATATGTTCTCTTACTTTTCGAGGGTCTTCATAACCTTATTGACATTTTCCTCAATAATTTTGTTGATTTCCGAAACTTGATCTGAATAACCCTCAGATTCAACAACCAAAGTGGCAACTTCTTCATAATAAGCATCTCGTTCGTGATGTTGTTTTTCCAAGAAATTCTTCATATCATCCACCGGAAGCGATGGAACTCGCCCATTTTTCATACGGCCAAGTTGAGTTGGAATAGAGACTTTCAAATAAACAACAAATTCAGAAGATAACAATTTTCGACATTGTTCGCTTGATACAACACATTCTTCCAATAAAACGACAACATTTTCTTTTCCGATACAATGAGAAATGATATCTGCTTGACATCGATTAAACGCTGCTTCGCCTTGCTCGCCAAGGATATCTCGTGTTTGTCGGCCAATATAACTTTCAATACTTGGATTTGCATCGACGATTTGCCATCCTAATTTTTTAGCCAATGCTTCGGTAAATAGAAACTTGCCTGCACCCATATGGCCGATGATGAAAATACGCTTAGTCATTTTAATATCCTCTTTTAGTTTGTTAATGAATTATATCACAGAGCGCTTAGAGTAAAAAAATCCATTAATGCACAATCCGCACAGCAATGCGCAGCGACTGTTCAATGGATGATTAGATCATCAGTATTAGTTAGATAAACTGAGTTACCCTTTATGCATGAGTCAGACGCTTATATTTGATGCGATGGGGTTGCTTGGCAGCGTCGCCTAATCGATTTAATCGATCTCTTTCATAATCATTGTAATTGCCCTCAAACCAAACCACTTTTCCTTCGTCTTCAAAAGCAAGCATATGGGTTGTGATGCGATCTAAAAACCAGCGATCGTGAGAAATGACTAAAATTGAGCCGGGAAAAATTAAAATGGCTTCTTCTAATGCGCGTAACGTTTCTATATCCAAGTCATTAGTTGGTTCATCTAAAAGTATCACGTTGCCACCGGTCCGCAATAGCTTTGCTAAATGAACTCGATTACGTTCTCCGCCGGATAAATCTCGAATCATTTTTTGTTGATCACTGCCTTTAAAATTAAAACGACTCACATAAGCGCGTGAAGGAATTTGATAATTACCAATTGTAATTGTTTCTTGGTTATCTGAAATTTCTTGCCACACTGTTTTATTTGCATCTAGCGATCTGACCTGATCAATAGAAGTTAATTTGACTGTGTCACCGATGCGAATCGTCCCTCCATCTGGCTTTTCTATTTGAGCAAGCAATTTAAACAAGGTGGATTTGCCCGCGCCGTTTCCCCCAATTATTCCAGTAATGGAACCTTTTGGAATGTTGAAGGAGAGATTTTCGATCAAAATTTGATCGTCATACGCTTTTGATAAATGATTAACTTCAATTACCAGGTCACCTAGTCTTGGGCCGGGTGGGATGTATAAGGATGTCGTTTCAGAACGTTTTTGATACTCTTTGGAGTTTAATTCTTCAAATCGTCCTAGTCTGGACTTGCTCTTTGCTTGGCGTGCTTGTGGATTGCTGCGCACCCATTCTAGTTCTTGCTTGAGAGTGCGCTGTCGTGCTACTTCCTGCTTTTCTTCAATTTCTAATCGTTTTTCTTTTTGTTCTAGCCAAGAAGAGTAATTTCCTTCAAAAGGGATACCGTGACCTCGATCAAGCTCTAAAATCCAACCAGCCACATTGTCTAAAAAATATCGATCGTGGGTAATAGCAATTACCGTTCCTTTGAATTCTTTTAAAAAACGTTCTAGCCACGCGACACTTTCTGCATCCAAATGATTTGTTGGTTCATCTAAAAATAACACATCTGGATTGGAAAGCAGTAAACGACAGAGTGCCACACGCCTTTTTTCGCCTCCAGAAAGTTTCCCAGCTAATGCATTGCCTGGTGGGAGTCTTAAAGCATCTTGTGCAATCTCAAGCTTTCTTTCTAACTCCCAACCCGATACGGCATCTATTTGATTTTGTAAATTTCCTTGCTCTTCTAATAAAGCGGTCATTTCTTCATCATTTATTGGAGAACTAAAGCAATCACTGATTTCATTAAAGCGATTTAGCAATTGTTTAATATCCTGAATGCCTTCTTCAACGATGCTGCGGACTTCTTTGTCTGGATTGAGTTCAGGTTCTTGTGGAAGAAAGGCAATTTTAAGTCCTTGTTGGAAATTGACCTGGCCTTCATAATCTTTCGTAACGCCCGCCATTATTTTTAATAATGTGGATTTTCCCGCGCCATTGATACCTAATACGCCAATTTTTGCCCCATAATAAAAAGATAAGTTTATCCCTTTTAGAATTTTGTTTCGCACATCTTGTAGCGTGCAAATAAATGGTTTCATCTTTAATACCCTAGATTTTTACATTATTTGATAGATTATACAGAATTATTAAAATATGTAATCTTTTGCGGGAAGCGCTGATATTTAACAAATGGGACCCATTTAATAGTGAATAAATGGGTCCCGCAGATCAAAAGTCTAACATGATAGCCTAATTGGTTAGCGGTATGGCCTTACGATTACTTTAGTGCCTGGGCTTAAAAAATTTTGACTTAACCATCTCGCATGAGGTGGAAGTACCCTAATACAACCATGACTTGCATTATAAGGTCGAACGGGACCACCATGTATAGCATAACCGCGGTGGAAAAACATGCACCAAGGCATAGGTGCATTGCCTCTACCTACTGGGTACTTGCTTGATCTGCAATCAGGACCCCCTTTTGAAGTGATTCTAAAGCTTCCAACCGGAGTTTTACAACCTCTTCTAATATCAGGGCAATAATGACGACCTCCTGAGGCAGGACCAGAGTTGACTAAACTACCATTATAATAAGCAAACCATCGTAACGCTCCTGGGTCAAATATAAACAGTTTGCCAGAACTATTGGATGCAAAATGACCTGAAGTATATCTCGGTGATTTTGAATATTTTCGATAATGAGGTCGATACTCGTCTGAGTCCCAATTATTATGATAATCCGAATATTCGGATCCATCTGCAGGTGAATAATCATAATAATCATAACTAAATGCGGTAATTGAGATAAAAAAGAGACTGAGTGTCAATCCTAGAATGGGTAACTTTTTCATTTTCCTACTCCCTTAAACCAGCGGCAACGTCCGTGTCAGCTGTGTTAAAAAGTATAGAGTATTAAAAATTAATTTTTTTTAAGTTATCGGCGTGATTTTCTGTCATTAATATAAAAAAATTATTTTAAATCAATGGGTTAGGGTATAAAAATAGCATTTTCAGGCTGCTTTTTAATGATTTTTATGCTTTTACTTGATATAATGCTCCTGTCCAAGGTCAGGGAATAGCTAATTACTTCATATAGCGCCATCCATTTAATCGGGGTGAATTTAAGTAGTTACCAAGAGACAAGGCCGCAATTTTGTCTTATCCAGAGTTATTTTAATTTAACGATAAGCCGTTGAAATGTAGATATCGCTACACAAAACAAAAATGTAACTGCTCACGGGGTAAGAGCCTGTTCAACGCCCAAACGTTTCCTTGCTGGAGCGAGTAGTTACATAAAAATTACGCTTTTTACCTTGTGGAATACAAATGAAAAACATTCTTCTTTTAATAACATTGTGTCTTACTGTTGGATTTACGCAACCGCCTAAAAATACTGAAAACATCTGTAAAATCTTTCAAAATAATCCCAGCTGGTACTGGAAAGCAAAGGAAACTGAGCAAAAGTGGGGTGTGCCTGTTGCAGTACAAATGGCAATAATTAATCAAGAATCTCACTTTAACGGTGAGGCAAAAGCAAAGGCAAGGTCTTCTGCTTATGGCTTTTCGCAAGCGTTAAAAAAGACTTGGGCTGGCTATCAAAAAAGCACTGGTGCAAAAGGTCGTCGTAATGAATTTGCTGCCGCTACTGACTTCATTGGTTGGTATTTGAATATGACCAAACATCATCTAGGTATTTCACCCAAAAACACCTATGCACTTTACCTAGCCTATCATGAAGGTTTAGGGGGGTATCGCTGTCATAGTTATGTACGCAAACCATTTATCATACGCGTCGCAAAAAAGGTAAATAGGAAAGCAAATGTGTATAAAACTCAATTAGCTTCCTGTGAAAATCACTTGGCTATTATTGCACCATTTGGCTAAAATCTGAACGTTTAGCGGCTTCTAGCAGTTGTGCTGGATAGTGACATCTTTTGGTAACTTCAGCACTAAACTGGATTATTAGCCTGGGATATTTTATTTTTTGCTTAAATCATCAATCAATTGTGGCTCTCTCCATAAAGTGATAAATAAAACCATGATGGCGGGTCCCAGGAATAAGCCAATTAACCCCATTGCTTCCATGCCACCTAAAATTCCAAAGAGAACAGCTAAAAATGGAAGTTGCATGGCGCCGCCTATCAGACTTGGCCTGATGAAGTGGTCTGCAATAAACATGATTAAGCCGCCCCAGACAAGAATACTTAGCCCCATAACCATATGTCCTTGGGCAAGCAAAACTAAGGAAACGATTCCGAAGATAATGGGCGCGCCAAAGGGCACCATTGCAAAAATGGCAGTAAGGGCACCAAGTAAAGCAGGGGCGGGCATTCCGGCAATTGCATAGCTAATGCCCATTAATATTCCAACTCCAATCCCGACTAGTACTAGCCCATTAACTGTTGCAATTAGGGAGCTAGGTACGGTTTCAGCATACAAATACCACCTTTCGCCCAAACAATAATACCCAATCGCATTGATTTGTTTGCGTATTTGATGCCCATCTTTATAAAAGAAAAATAAACTGATAATGACAAAACTAAAGATAAAACTACGATGAACAATTTCTAATCCAAATTTTTTCAGAACTTCATTAAAAGGTTTGAGTGAGCCAAATGACGCTGTTGAAAATAAAGTAGAGACACCTTGCGGCTGACCTAAAGTATCATTCCATAAATTAGTTAAATAGCTGCCGATCCAGGGCAGATGTTCAATCCAGGAGGGAATTTGCTCGCCATGGGCATTTGCTGAAATAAGAAAATTAACAAGCAAATGTATTTCTTTAATTAAAATAACTATTATCCATATAAAAGGTATCGTAACAATACAGGTGATAATAGTTGTTAATAAGGCTGAAGCAATAATACGTTTTTTCCCTAACCATTTTTCAATTTTGGAATAAATTGGCCATGATACAATTGCAATTACCGCGGCCCATGCAACAGGCAAGAAAAAACGCTGAGCTACAAAAATGGTTAGAAGAATTATTATGGCAGTAAAAAAAATACTGATTAAATCTCGATGTGTTGCATTCATTATTTTTCCGTCCAATTTCGTAACTGCAAGATAAATATTAACGAGTCAATACGGCTAATGTGAGCCGTGTGGTTGAAATTAACTTGTGTTGCTCGTTATGAATGTCAATATTCCATACATGTGTTGAGCGGCCAATATGGATTGGAATAGCGGTTCCTATTACCATTCCAGATTTAGCGGATTTTATATGATTAGTATGTATGGTCAGGCCCACGCAATAGTGGGTGTTAATGTCAATTACAAAATTAGCCGCAGTACTCCCAATGGTTTCAGCTAAAACACATGAAGCACCGCCATGCATAATTCCAATTGGTTGCTTGGTTTTTTCATTAACCGGCATTCTTGCTTTTAAATAATTATCACCGATTTCAAAAAAAACAATATCTAAATGATCGACAAGAGTATTTTGAGATCTTTTTTGTATTTTTTCTAGCGAAAGGGGGCTATTCCAAATTGCCATTTTAAATCCCTAAAGTTTTCTAAGATTATGATTTTTCAAGTTTGGTAAAACTAATGAGTGTTCGAAATGTGCCATCTGCTAAGAGTACAGAATAATTCCCTTCTGGTGCGGAGTTATCGATAATAATTTTCTTAATTCCAGCAGCAGGGAGGCTCTGAATGGTTTCTTGTGCCCTACTAGAAAAACGAATAACGAATAAATGATTATATATCCTGTCCTTAGGGGTGATCATGCTATTATTATCTTCATCGAGAAGGTGAAGGTTATTTACATTAAAAAAATCATCGGGTGTTAAATATTTTGCTTGTGGTATTTTTTGCAAATATTTTTGATACAAAAGGGAAGCATGATCAATAACCAAAATAGAATCTTCACCGTTTAAAATACTCTCTTTAGTAATTGAATGTGAATTATCCTGGGCAATGACTCCAATGATATGTAAGTCTGAGTTGAGATGATGCGCTAACGGACGATAAAAAAAACGATGAAGTCCCATTATACCGATAATGAAAAGCAGACTAATTAAAAAAATAATTAAAATTGGCCTAAAGGCTATTTGTTTTCTCAATTTTATTTTTCGTCCTGCCTAAGGGTCTGATATCTGTACTTTATTAATCGTGTGCTGAAGAGTTACCGATTTTTTATGTCATTTTATATCATATTATTAGACTAGAGTCATTATAACTAGGAGACATTAGATGCTTTTTATCGATCGTAAAGAAGCAGGGAAAGCGCTAGGGCAGGCGTTAAAAAAATTTTCGGGTAACCATGATGCGATTGTTTTAGCCTTGCCGCGAGGCGGTGTTGTCCTCGGTTATGAAATTTGTAAGCAACTTCATCTCAAGTTAGATCTCATTCTTGTGAGGAAATTAGGTGTGCCTGACCACGAAGAACTGGCATTTGGCGCTATTGCAATGAACAATCTTCGCGTTTTGAATGAGGATGTCATTGATATGTTAAAAATAGATAATGCTACCATTCAAAACGTAGTGACTTCAGAAAGCGCGGAATTGCAAAGACGTAATAGCGTTTATCGACAAGGTGCGCCCTTTCCCAATCTCAAGAATAAAATTGTTATTTTGGTAGATGATGGCATTGCAACAGGAGCAACAATGCGTGCTGCTATTAAGGTTGTTACTGTTTTCAAACCTAAAAAAATCTTAGTTGCAGTTCCCGTGGCGAGTCCGACAATTTATGAAGAAATGGCAAATGAAAATGTGGAATTGCTGGTGTTAAAAACACCTTCACCATTTCTTGGTATTGGTATGTGGTATCAAGATTTTCCTCAAGTGTCAGATCATGTTGTTTTGGATTTACTTGCCAAAGCGCAAGGCTTTGAAAAATAGATAAAAGTAAGCAATTGGCGAATAAGTATCAATTATTGAAAATATTTTACTATACTTTACATGAATTTTAGTCACATAGAAGGAGGAAACATGAATAAGATAATAAAGTATGTTGCAATACCACTTTCTGTCACTGCGCTTTCGGTATTTTCATTAAGTAGCCAAGCTGGCGCAAATCCTAATGTTGTTGCACACAATGCGCATGTTCAAAGCGTTCATATGATGCATTCAGGTAAAGGAAAAACCTGGCATCACGCAGGAAAGTGGCATCATGGTGGTTATTCGCATCATGGAAAAGGGTGGCACAATTGTTATGGGCATCATGGCAAGAAGTTCTGCCATGGCGGTAATTGCTACTGGAGCCATGGCCATAAGCATTGCCATCATTATCACCATCATTTCTAATGTCTTAGCACGCTGCAAATCGTAGCGAGACTATAACCAATGACGTGTCACGTCATTGGTTATTTTTTATTAAATAGAATATAGATCTAGGGAACACAGCTTTTCAAGTTAATGGGGCGTACTCATTAAATTAACAAAGTATGGAAGCTTATGAGCATAAAATTATTATTTCGAACAAAAGCTATTGATCACGAAAGTAGTGATTTAAAAAAATGTTTATCTGCTTTTGATCTAACTTTATTAGGTATTGGCGCAATAATTGGCGCAGGCATTTTCATTCTGACCGGCATTGTAGCTGCTACTACAGCGGGACCTGGTATAATCTTTTCCTTTGTGCTAGCTGGAATTGCTAGTGCTTGCACTGCATTATCTTATGCCGAATTGGCATCAAGTATTGGAGGATGCGGTAGTGCTTATAGCTATTCATATGCAGGGTTTGGAGAAATTATTGCCTGGATTATTGGATGGGATCTATTACTCGAATATGGAATTTCTTGTCCAATTGTCGCAATTGGCTGGTCTTCGTATGCAAATAATTTGTTAAATGGTTTTAACATTACCCTTATCCCTAGCATTTTAAAAGGTCCTTTTGAGGGGGGATTGATCAACCTTCCTGCCCCAATTGTTATATTAATTGTCACCAGTATGCTTGCTCTTGGCATAAAGCAAAGTGCAATTTTTAATCGGTGGATGGTTATCATTAAACTCTTTGTGATATTTTTTTTTATTGTTATTGCCAGCCAACATTTTAGCTTGGTGAATTGGAAACCATTTTTACCTTTTGGTTATCGGGGTGTGATAGAAGGGGCAGCAATTATTTTTTTTGCTTATATTGGTTTTGACGCATTATCAACCACCACTGAAGAAGCAATCAATCCGCAACGAGATTTACCGATAGGGATTCTCGCTTCATTAATAATTTGTACATTAATTTATATTACGGTTTCTGGTCTTTTAACAGGGATGATTCCCTATTCTAAGTTGAATGTCAGCTCACCGGTAGCGCAAAGCTTGCTTGATTATCATTATCAATCCGCGGCCCTTATTGTAGCCGTTGGTGCGGTAGCAGGACTCACCACCGTAATTTTAGTGATGTATTACGGATTCACCCGAATCTTCCTGGCAATGGCAAGAGATGGTTTGTTGCCCCAATTTTTTGTTGTAATAAATAAAAAAACAAAAACACCTTTAAGAATAGTGTTAATTTCTGGAGTGATCATGATGGTAATTGCCGCGTTCTTACCCATTCATGCAGCAACCGAGTTAGTTAATATTGGAACGCTATCCGCCTTTATTTTGGTATGCAGTGGCGTGATAATACTTCGATACCGGTATCCTGATATACCAAGACCATTTAAAACGCCTTTAAGCCCCTTCATTCCCTTAATGGGGATAATCCTGTCGATTTATATTATGACAGGCCTTTCTGGTGTGACATGGACACGATTTTTTATTTGGTTGTTGCTTGGAATGTTCATTTATTTCGGGTACTCAAAAAAACGCAGTCATTTGGCTAAGGATAGTAAAATTTAAAAACTAATTAGTCGCTCTTGAAATATTCTTCAAGCAAACTTTGTTCAATTTCCCCTTTTTTTTAATGCACTAAATGAATAATTCAGGCCGGACTAATTAAGGATGAATTCATCTGTCTCGCGCATTAAAGCTCTAACAGAAATATTTTCATCAATAGACCAATGCACTCCAAGACCATTACCAATAAAACGCCAGTCTTTTCGTTCAGCATCTGTCGCATCTCTTAGATTTGGAAACCATTCTAAGGGTGCTGAAATTTCTCGACCATCAGCTAAAACAAAATGCAGTGAAGTCTTCGTAAAGCTTACATCAACTGCATGATCATCAAATTTAATTGCCAAAGTATTCATGCCATTTCTTCAAAAATATTTTTCTATGTTCAATAACCAATAATCGAAGTTTTCCTAGCTCATGGCTTCTAAAATCATAAGAGCTTGCAAGGCCCACTGGATTTAGCCGTATGGCTAAGTTTATGTAAACTAATAGTAACTACTGTCCCTAGCAGCGGACGTCTGCTTCTAGGAGCAAGTAGTTACCTGCTGTTTTGGATTATTTTGTGCTTCATCTAAGTAACTAGCCCGCATTTACTCCAATTCTGTAATTTAATCTAAGACTTTATCAACTATTAAATCGAATTAGATTGAGATATCGTTGATCTCATAAAGTTTTTTATAAACTGAGCAATTAAAATCTTATTACTTTGTTCTATATGCTCGATCCGAACGTGGCAAAATATGAACGCTTTAATCCTGTGCTGAAGTTACCGTACTGCATTCACTCTGGAGGCAACAGGCGGTATTATCAATTAAATCCAGTTTTAATGGCAAGCAAGAAAAAGCCAATCAAAATGAACAAAGAAATTGTCACATATTCTTTATAGCCCTAGATCTTCTGTCTATAACCCCAGACAATTAAGTATGGAGCAAGGGGCTTCAGCCAATCTTTTAAGTTGGCATCAGTAATTAAACATAATAAAAATAGAAGGAATTAAAAACTTATGAACGAACCTTTTTGCACACTTGGCATATCTTCAACAGCAAGCCCAGCAGAAATCAAACGGGCCTATTATCAAAAATCCTTGAAACATCATCCTGATAAGGGTGGCAATGAAGAGGACATGAAAAGGATCAATAAAGCCTATAAAATTTTAACCGATGAAGCTGAACGCGAAAAGCATCAAGCTCAACATACGGATGACGACGAACTCTCTCCTGCTGATTTTTTAAATTTTTCTGGTGAAAGATCCTCAGAAACTTACCGGCGGTGGCTACAAGAAATGTGTAACCTGTTCGCTGAACAACCTCTAAACAAAATAGTATTGGAAAAACGACAAGAAGCCTTTGCAGAGTTAAATATGCCTTTTTTAAAAGGGGTACTTTCGCGTGAATATTATAAAAATTTATATTGCGTTGCAGAAGATGGCATAGTTTGTGAAGATATTTTTCAATATGTTGCCCAGAAAAAATGGTCAACCCCTCCTATAGATTTACCAACAAGCTTTTTCAATGAACCACTTACCTTTGAAAAAGGGACAAAAATACTCATCAACTTTTTAGAAGGCACCTATTATGGTAAGAACCTAGAAGCGATAAAAAACTATGTGCGCTTTCAAATTAGGATTTTAGAAGATGTCACGTTTGATGTGGCATTCTATAAAGCTTTAGAGACGATTATTTCTGGTGCAAACTTAGTCGATGAGCATGTAAAAATCCTAGGTGCGATCGATCAAATCTATAGCTACATCTATCAAACATACGCTACTGAAAAAGCAGTAACCATAGAACTGATTCAAAGTAAGCATTTCCGGTATTTTGTGGCCTGTACACTGAAATATGATTGGCAAAACGAGGCTTTTGCAGGGCCTAAATCCATATTGCTAGAGATGAAAAGTGATTTCACCTATTTAAGATATCTATCTCCCATGTCACGTGTTCATTTGGCTATGGAAGAAAAGATACAACAATTATTTTCAAAAACGCCAAGTGTCGAAGAAGTTTATGAATGTGCTTATATTTTGATCGATTTGATGTTCAGCAGTCTATCTTCTGCAGCCTATACGAATTCAGCCTTTATGGCCGCGCTTTGTTTCCATTACGTGTCTACGGTTGAAACTGAAGCATTTAAAGTGATGGCAGCGGAGGGTGTCGCACTGCAGTTATACCAAACAGCGCTGTTGTTTGGATTTAATGCTACTGCGATTATCACCTCTTATATCTCCACACAAGTTATCAAATGCTTAGGAGATTTAAAATACGATCAAACCACCATCAGTATCGAAGATATAAAAAAATATTGCATGCAATCTGGGGACTTTGCGTTGCTAAGTTCTTCAGGTTGTACCACAGATACCCTGAATAAATCGATTAAAAAAGCACTTTATTTTTGCGATATGTTCCCCTTTGTTAGTCGCCCCAAGTCCATTCTGGACATAGAGATTATAGAAATATTTCAGATAGGTATGCTTAGAACATCCTTGAGTCAAACCCTATCACAAACACCGAGTGAAATTTCTGCTAATTTTAACCATGCAAATTTACTCTATATTGCTTATGAACTGACACTGCAAGGTAACTGGCGCAAAGAAAAAGAGCAACTTCAAAATAGAAACTATGCAGGCCTTATTACAAGAAATTGGCAGTAATTTTGGTGAAATCGAAAAATTAATACGGGCCAGCTTTTTCTCCGATGCAGCATGATCATGAAGGGTGGTTATCACCAGTAAATCAATTATTTTCCCAGAAGAAGCCGGTATAAAAGTTTATAGCAGCGTCGAAGGGTTTACATTAAATCGTAAAAATAGAATGCTCGAATTTATTACTAAAAACCGTATAGTCAAAGATCCAACTACGGGCAATTTAGTCAAATTACAAATAATTAATGATGAAGATATTCAGCAAATGTTTGAATATGGGATCACTGGTGGCTTATTAAGCTTCGATGCTCCTGATTTTTTGCCCGATGACTTCTCATAAGCGTTTCCATCCCTTCCAAAAAGTTCGCCTTGTCCCGAATAATATTAAAGGCGAAAACTTTATTCTGAGTTTTCAAAAACGATGCTTTGGGTCGATCTTTTATTAAAAATGTGGGGGTCTGGTGTCGAAATAGCCGCAGGCGAACTGCCTTATAAGATCCGCCCTACCGATAAATTACTTGAAAAATTACCTCCTAACCTTAGAGAAGCATTAAATTTGTTAAAGAATGAAAAAGAGAAAAGTTATCGAAGTCATCGTTTTTGGGCGGCACTTAAAAATAATGGCAATATCCCTTATCAAAAAATTACTCATGATGATGGTAGTAAAGAGAGAGTGTTTGGTAAAGTTGAGATAGAAGTGAAAGACCATTGTTTGCAAAGGAATCCCGCAACAGGAAAATTTGAAAATGCAAAAGTCGATCACAATGATCAATCTTCTGAAGCGAGATTTGCTAAAGGTATCACAGAAAATTGGGACGAACTGGCGGAATACTATCCCATCCTTTGGAGATTGGAAGAGTTCTTCAAACTGGCAGTAATGATGAGGGAATTAAGAAAAATTCGTTCCAACAACAAAGCAAAGATGGATTTTCAGCAGAGTCGCCTTTCAAATAATGCTTATTGGAGTCAACTATTAATCACCATTACACAGAAAAAACTTTCAGTATTACAAGGCGTCGTTTCCGGCTTTTCTAAAACACTTAGTATAAATGATTCCGCCATAACAACAGCGTATAATAATAGCTTTTCTGATAATTTTAACCGCATGTATCAAGAAAATGAAAAAGCTAATATTGCAAAATATGGAATTCACGCATGGAATAGAGATAAAGTCAGTGTTTCAACCCAAATCACCCACTATCTTCAACAAAATCTAAAACAACAAATTTTGAACAACTCTAATCAAAAAATCGTCGAAGAGCGAGAAGCAACAAAGGGATATTATTATAATCAATTAATTGCAGTGAGAGACAACGATATTGTCAATACAGTAACTTACACCAAAATCATTAATGAATTCATGAACGGCAACTGTACCAATCTCGCCAACGCACTGGCAGCACTTGAAGTAAAAAGATCTAAACAAGAACTTTCTGAAAAAATTGCGGAAAGACAAGCATTGGAAAACTTGTTTCACTCATCCGGATTTGAATCTAAAGGATCAATAAATCAAATAGCAGAAGAAAAAATGGATACTAAACCTTATTTAATCCCTGCTGTCTATTATCTTCATGAAAAAGGAGAATCCTCATATAGTGTGTATGGAGGGGTAATGGGATGGCCGATATCCACTCCCGTTATTGAGTTGGCCAAATTAGCGATAAATTTAAGCTCGCCTGTAGAAAGTTTTAAACAGATGGCCATACTTTCTGCAGAAACCTTTATTAAAAAAAGAACAGAGTATCTGACCAACATCAAACTTGTTACTGGTTCTTGTTTATTGATGGCAAGCTGTACGGGTGCTTACGCAGATTTAAGAGACATGGAATATAAAGTAGCTGAAGCAAAACAGAAACTTTATGAAGAACAGCGTACCTACGAAAGGAAAAGATCTGAAGACGAAAAGATGCGTCAAAACAATTTTGACATAGCTTTACGCGATCATCAAAGACAGTTTTTTACACAAACTTCTGCTTATTTTGATCCGGCACAACCCATCTCAGCATCATCTTTTCAGCAAGATCCTTTTGCGTTATTTCGCTGGCAAGCCCATTATCAAAGAGCTGATACTTCCATTGAATCTTCACGAGAACAATTAAGGCAAAAGGAAGCAACCAGAAGACAGGAAGAGGAAGCAAAAAGGCAGGCAGTGGAAGCAAAAAGACAAGAAATTAAGAAAAAACAAGAAGAAGAAAGAAAGAGAAATGAAGCGCGCCAACATTCCTCAACTCCTACCAATTGGTTATCGGATATCTCAACCACTTCCATTCCTGTCATAAGAGGCGCAAATGCAGTCGGTGCGGGATTGTTCGTTTACTCAGTTGGGCATGCAGTTAAAGAAGTGGTCGAGAGCGACAATCCTGTTTTAGAAGCAGGGCATCAAGGGGTATTATTGGCTGCAGGTATGGCTGCTGGCTATGCAGCGACGCCTCCATCGCTGATAGCTTGCGCAGGTGTAGGCGCAGCTTTTCCCTTCGCAGCACCCGTTTCTGTGCCTGCATGTACGCTTGCTTTACCCGTAGCAGCTAGCGTTGCAGGTGGGGTGGTAGCTGATGCGCTTTGGGACTCGACCATCAATGCTAAAACTTCTTATAAAGAAAATATTCAAAAAGATGACCAAGAAGTTTTGTTGTGGGACTTACACCGATCTAGAGTATTCACTTCACATAGTTGGAGAATGAGAGGAGTAAAGCATCTCCCATTAGAAAAAAGAAAAAAAGAAGAAACAATACAAAGCGGAACAGATTGGCTAATAAGCGCTGGTGGCAGTCACGCTCATCAGCTTCGAACAATGAATCACCCTTATGTTGCTCATACAACGCGTTCATTTGACGCGGCTCAATCTATTGCAATCAATGGTCCGTTGTTAGAGGCCATCCGTCGAATAGTAGATTTGGTTCCAAGGTTTTTTATACAACCGAGAGAATTGAATTTTCTCATCGTGAAGTCATGGGAGGTGCGCATACTGTTGTGATGAATGCAACTCCGATGAAGATTTTTGATACAGAAAAAAAAGGGGTAGTGCTAGCAACGGAACAAACCTATCAGCGTGCAATGACTGAGAAATGTGACGCTATTCGTTACCCGGGGATTTTTAAAAAAGGAGAAGCACCCTATAGCAATTTGGCAATGATAAATAACCCCAACAATCTATCGATCCGCGCGATCTTTCCCGCACCCAAGGTTAACGAGTTTAATTCGCCCGTTCTTTCTTCCGGCGTCTTGAAAGCAATGGACCGCGCAGGCCTAGCGCTATTTGGATTAGCGCTAGTGGATGCAGGTGGGAAAATCATTGCCAGTGACGATCCCCTTGTAGAGGCAACTAGACAGACCGCTACACTGGGCGCTGCAGCAGTGGGAGGTGCGACCGCAATGCAAATAGCGCTTATTCCTTGTGCCGAAGTGGGCGCGCTAAGCGCACCAATTGCTTATCTTACTGTACCAGCTTGTCTCTTTGCGGCAAGCACTCTGGGTGGGATGCTTGCGGGTGAGGCCGTGAATCAGGTCTGGGATGCGGTGACTGACCTTGGTGATGATCAAGAAGTTTTGCTATGGGATGCTAATCGCGCGAGGGCGAGAGGCAGTTACGGGTTCACTTTCTTTGGCGCCAGTTCAGCTGAAACTACATCTACCACGAAAGATGAAACAAAAGAGGATTCTCAAGAAAAAAAGAGTTTTCCTTAGTTATTGTACAGGTGCGCCTCCAAGAAGATAAAAAAATGTGAGTTTTCTTTGAGGCGCTAAATAAAAATGCAACCAGTTAATTTATCGCTTGAACGTTCTCATTTTGTTCTCTATCATAGGCCTATTATATTTAATAGAGAGTAAGGAGAAAAAAATGGAACTATTTGAAGCTGTTTCAAATAATGATGTAATAAAAGTTTTACGTTTATTAGAAAAAGGGACAGATCCTAATATGTACGATTTGGATCAACATTTCACCGCTTTGCATTACGCTGTGCAGCATGATGCAATTGATGTTGTCTTGTTGCTCGTTACAGCAGGAGCTGATCTGGACACAGTTACTGAAGAAAATTTGACAGCCATGGATATTGCTAAGCAGCAGAATAATAGGAAGATGATCACACTATTACTAAAATTATCTCATATGCCTTTGTTAAAAAAAGAGGGTAAGAGGCAGGTGCATTAATGAGTAAATAGGAGTGACTATGCAGTTTTTATATCACATAAAAAGAGGATTAGCAGTTTATTATCCTCTTTTCTTAATCATGCTCTACATTGTGACCATTGTTACACTTAATAATTTTAATAAGGGAGGAATAAACTGGTTAAATTGGATGAATCAGTTTATGGCGGGCTTTTTCTTAGTGTTCTCTGCTTTTAAATTTTTAGATATCCGTGGTTTTTCTGAAGGGTATGCCACCTATGATTTATTAGCACGTCATTGGCATGCTTATGGCTATTTCTATCCTTTTTTAGAATTAGCCTTAGGTATCCTTTATTTAACAAGATGGCTGCCTATTGCTACCCAATTTGCAACAATAATTATTATGGGATTTTCGGCTCTTGGCGTGATAAACAGCTTACTAAAAAAGCAGAAAATACAATGTGCATGTTTGGGAACAGTGCTCAAGATTCCTCTTTCAAGTATCACCTTGATAGAGGATTTACTTATGGTCGTATTAGCAGCGCTAACATTATACTCTTGGTGAGCAGTTCAGACTCTTACCCCGTGAGCAGTTCAATCAGTTACATTTTTTTGCAACAAAGGTGTAAATGGCCGGTAATACAAATAATGTAAAAATCGTACCAATTAGCATGCCAGAGACGATAACCAAACCTATATCAAATCGACTTTTAGCGCCTGCTCCTGATGCAAGCAAAAGTGGCACTAAGCCAAGGATCATCGCGCCTGTTGTCATTAAAATAGGCCTTAAACGAATTGCAGCAGCTTGCTCGATTGCTTCACGATTGCTTAGGCCTGCTTTTATTTTTAAATGATTTGCAAAATCTACCATTAAAATGCCATGTTTGCTAATTAACCCAATTAATGTAATTAAACCAACTTGTGTATAAATATTAATCGTAGAAAAACCTAAATTTAAAAAAATAAGCGCGCCACAAATTGACATGGGGACTGTTACAAGAATAATTATGGGGTCCCTGAAACTTTCAAATTGCGCTGATAAAACAAGGAAAATAATGATGATGGCAAAAAAGAACGTATATATTAAGGTATTCCCTTCTTGGATATATTGTCGAGACTGACCCGCATACTCGACTCGAAAATTATCAGGTAGTGTTTGTTTAGCGAGCTTTTGTAGATAAGCTAGCCCATCCCCAAGTGTTTTTCCTGGCATCATCGTTCCCTCAATAATGGTAGAATTAAGTTGCTGAAAATGGCTGTTATTATTTGGCTTCACTACGAACTGAATTTGAGCCACTGTAGATAGAGGAATGATTTGATTATTAGCTGCTTTAATATAAATATTTAAAATTTCATCAGGATCATATCGATAAGGACGCAATAATTGAGGAATGACTTGATAGCTTTGGCCAGCCATATCAAAATAATTCGCATAATTTCCACCTAATGCATTGGACAAAGCAGATCCTATTGCGCTTCGAGAAAGACCCATAGAGCCTGCTTTTTCAGTATCAATTTCAATGTTTAATTGTGGATTATCAATACGTAATGTACTGTCAAGATGTATAAATAAGCCGCTGTCTTGCGCTTTTGCCAAAAGTTTTTGACTATATCCATAAAGATCAATAAAGCTATTATTAGTAGTAATCACAAATTGTATAGGTAAGTTATTGCCCATTACAGGTAGGGGAGGGAGCGGAAAGGCCACTGCAAGCAAGCCTGCTAATTGATTAATTTTGTTTTGCAATATTGGCAAAATTGTATCTTGAGATCGCTTTCTTTTTGCCCATGGTTTTAAAATAGTACCGGCAAGAATAGTATTAACCCTATTATTAAGGCCATTAATAATAAAAAATGTTTTTGTTTCGCTAAAGCTCTTGAATATCCCTTTTAAAGGCGCTGAAAATTTTGTTGCATAGTCAATATTGGCATAGTCCGGCGTGGTGGCTTGTACAAAAATAACACTTTGATCTTCAATAGGAGCAAGTTCACTTGATGTATGAGCGTAAAGGAAATAAATACTGAGTAGGATAATTGCGCTTACCAAAAGCACAACTGCTCTTTGCTCTAATGTGTGATGAAGTTTTTTTTGATAATAATTTCTTAAATTAGAAAATTTTTCATCTAAAAAATTTGCAATTTCACTATCATTGCTGGTCTGTTGCAAAAATTTTGAACACATCATGGGAGAGAGCGTTAAGGCAATAATACCAGAAATAATGACTGCAGAGGCTAGAGTGAAAGCGAATTCTTTAAACAATGCACCAGTCAGTCCTCCCATGAAACCGATCGGCGCATAAACAGCAGCTAAAGTTAAGGTCATGGAGATAACAGGTAGCGCGATTTCGCGTGCACCTAAGATGGCAGCATCGACTGCATTTAACCCTTCTTCCATATGGCGATGTACGTTTTCTACCACAATAATTGCATCATCGACAACTAATCCAATGGCCAGTACCATCGCAAGCAAGGTTAATAGATTAATTGAAAATCCTAAAGCTTGCATGATGATACAAACGCCAATTAAAGAGAGTGGAATAGTAACAACAGGAATTAAAACAGATCGTATCGAACCTAAAAATGCAAAAATAACGAGTATGACAATAATGGCAGCCTCAATAATAGTACGAGCAACTTCATGCATTGATCCCCGAA
The DNA here is from genome assembly GCA_963697455.1 of uncultured Pseudomonadota bacterium. Taxonomy (GTDB): domain Bacteria; phylum Pseudomonadota; class Gammaproteobacteria; order Coxiellales; family Coxiellaceae; genus JAFEDN01. The sequence continues at coordinate 20,347 of CAVOOI010000003.1, forward strand.
TGTATTCGGTGACATCATAAACAATATTTGCATAGAGAGAAGGCGGAAATTGCTGCTCTAGGGCAGGTAATTTGTTACGTATTTGATTAATAATGGTTAGTGGGTTAGCAGTGGGCGTAGCGCTAATACTGAGAAATACAGCAGATTTACCATTTAGCGTAATATTAGAATCATAAGACTCTGATCCCAACTCAATATCCGCGACCTCCTTTAAATAAACAATCGCGCTGTTATCATTTTTAATGACGATTTCTTCAAAGCCTTTAACTGAATGTAAATTTGTCTTTGGATTGACTGCATAGGCAACAAGCTCTCCCTTCGTACTTCCAGCTGCAGAAATGAAATTATTATTTTGCAATGATTGGGTAATATCTTCCGGGGTAATATGCAATGCAGCCATTCGATTTGGATCGAGCCATATCCGCATAGCAAGTAGGTCAGAGCCTAAAATCTGCACTTGAGATACACCACTGATAGTTTGTAATTGTGGTTGAATTACTCTTGATATGTAGTCGGCTATCTCAGCGCTCGTCATTGCTTCACTGTTAAAGCCAATATACATTAGCGCGACTTGCGATCCAGTTGTTTTTTGAATAACAGAAGGCTCCGCATCGCGTGGCAATTGATTTTTTGCTTGAGCGGCCTGGCTGGAAACACTCGTAAATGCAGCATTGGGATCGAAATTTAGTTTGATGTAGGCCGTGACAGTGCTTACGCCTAAGGTGCTATCAGAAGTAATGTAATCCACGCCATCTGCGCTTGCCACAAGTTTTTCAATAGGACTAGAAATAAATCCTTCAATTACTGAAGCGCTGGCACCTGGGTAACTCGTTCTAACCGTGATGACGGTGTTCTCTAATTTAGGAAATTGTTGTATGGGTAAATGAATCAAGGCATTGAGACCAAGCACGAAGATGAGCAGGCTGATTACAGTTGATAATACGGGTTTTTGAATAAAAATGTCTGTGAATCGAGCCACCCAACAATTTTCCTTTATGGTTGGATCGTGTTATTAATTTTAACAAGTTGGCCGTTGTTTAATTTTAATTGGCCGGATGTTACTACCATTTCGCCTGCTTTAACCCCACTTAGAATCACCACTTTCCCTTTTTTTTGTTCACCAATTCGAACAGGACGCAAATCAACAGTAAAAAGCTTATTTTCTTCTTTCTCAATGTGAGAAGTTTTTTGGTAGGGTTTAACAATGTAAACCGTACTACCGTAAAGCGTATAATTAATTGCTGTTTGTGATAAAACTACGACATTTTTCTTAGCGGCTAAAATAACCTTAATACGAGCAAAAAGTCCAGGATAGAGTTCTTCATAGGGATTGGGGATGGTTGCTTGAACTGTGATAGTGTGTGTTTGAACATCAACTAATGAGTTGATTGCATTAATTTTTCCCGTAAAAATTTTATTCTGCGGTGAATCTACGCTAAGTTCTATAGGCTGACCAACATAAAGCTTTGCTATTTCTTTTTCAGGCAAAAAAAAGTTTACATAGAGTGGGTCAAGATTTTGTAATGGGACGATGTTATCGCCGGGTTTTACATATTGTCCTAGATTAATATTGCGTATCCCTAATTTTCCATCGAAAGGTGCGGTGATATGTTTGTAATCAATAATTGCTTTGGTTTGGGCTGTCAGGGCTGCTGCCTGCTGATACTTAGCCGTTGCTTCATCTAGGGCTTGTTTAGAAACAGCGCTTTGAGCGGCCAATTGTCTGTTCCGTTCCAGTGTAATTTCAGCCAATTTCATCGCGGCTAGATTATTTTGTAACTGCGCTTGTTCCACTCGATCATCAATCAGTACCAAAAGATCGCCTTTCTTAGTACGCTGTCCAGATTGAAAATTAATTTGCATCACATTACCTGCTTCCTGAGTACTGATATTAACGCCATTAGTTGCGATAAACGTTCCAATAGCATAAAGATAGGGTTGCCAAGTTTGTTGATGAGCAAAAGCAGTTGATATGGTGGTAATAGGCGTATTTTGTGAAATTCTTCTTTCTATCAAATAATTTCGAAGAATATTCCATAGCAAAATAAAGATTACAATAATTAAGATGATCAAAAAAGCGATTTTAAATGGCTTGTTAGTCTCTTGCATTTGCATTTTCAGCCCTCTACTGACTGCATAATTCATAGTATAGAAGATATAAACTTCATGAAGAGTACATAATGGTAGATTATTAATGTATGATTCATATTTTTATATAACTAGCGGATTGTCATATGATTATACAGCCTAAAATTCGAGGATTTATCTGCACAACTGCCCATCCAGATGGCTGCTTTCAGGAAGTATTGAAACAAATTACTGTTGTAAAATCCCAAGGCAAAATCAAGGGCTTGAAAACAGCCCTAATTATTGGTTGTTCAACTGGGTATGGTCTTGCAAGTCGAATTAGTGCAACCTTTGGAGCAGGGGCAAGTACCATTGGTGTTTGTTATGAAAGATCTGCTGATGAAAAAAGAACCGCATCAGCCGGTTGGTATAATACCGCTGCATTTGAAAAATTGGCGCATCAAGAAAATTATTATGCAAAAACCATCAATGGGGATGCTTTTTCAAATGAAATTAAGCAAAAAACTGCAGAATTAATCAAGAATGATTTAAATAAAATTGACTTAATTATCTATAGTTTAGCTGCTCCACGACGTATTGATCCTGATACAGGAGAAGTGTTTAATTCCATCCTCAAACCAATAGGCCAGGCATTTACCGGAAAGACCGTTGATCCTTTTAAAGAGGAAGTAAAAGAAGTTTTTCTTGAGCCTGCTTCAAATAATGAAATTGAGCAAACGATAAAGGTGATGGGAGGCGAAGATTGGGAGCGATGGATTAATTTTCTTAAGGAAAAAGATTTATTGGCAGAAAACGTCATTACAGTTGCTTATTCTTATATTGGTCCAGAGCTCACTCATGCTATTTATAAAGAAGGAACGATTGGTAGGGCCAAGGATCACCTGCAATATACCGCAAATAAATTAAACGAAACGCTCAAATCAATTGGCGGAAGCGCCTTAATCTCAGTCAATAAGGCTTTGGTTACGCAGGCGAGTTCAGCGATTCCTGTTGTTCCTTTATATATTTCTATTTTATTCAAAATAATGAAGGAAAAGGGAATTCATGAAGGATGTATAGAACAAACAGAGCGATTATTTCGTCGGTATTTGTATAGTGACAACAGTATTCCTGTCGATGAGCAAGGTCTTATCCGTATTGATGATCTAGAAATGCAAAAGTCAGTGCAAAATGAAGTAATGAAAATTTGGACAAAAGTGACTTCACAAAATTTAAAAGAACTCACTGACATAGATGGATACGTGATTGATTTTAAAAGATTATTTGGATTCGGTAATACTGAAATTGATTATCAGGCAGAAGTCAATCCTGATATCTGCATTCCTTCTATTAAAGAAGAGTTGATTATTGCAGGGTAAGTACTTTTACACTCGCATTTCTAGTTTTAAATAAAATCCATTGATGCTTAAATCTTCGATTTTATTGCCTCTCGAAAGGCCGGATGCGTTAATTAATGTGCGTTCAATGGTATTAAAATAATGGTTTATCATATAGCCTCCTTCGATAAAAATTTGGCTGTGAGTGCAGGGTAAGCATGGAGAATAGGTAATGCCGAGTTTTGCGCTTAAATTAGGTGCGATATTAATATGATTTGAAAGATTAAAAATATGTATTTTATCCCTTTCTTGCAAGATGACCTCCCCAGGATGAAAGGAAGATATCAAGACAATGTCTCCTGGTTGAGTCAAAATGTCATCCAGAACAAAGCCAGTTAATTTGAATTGAGTTGAATCAGACAACTGGCTATTAGCGAATCCAACTAGCATTGCAGTCGAGAAGTTTGCAAACAGTCCAATACCTATGTCTAAATAATAGTTAGCATCTAGTCCGAAGAGCGGACCAAGTCCCGAATAGCAAGATTTATCTTGTACACTTTTTTCATAATTTACGTCGGCTTGAGTAAGATTGAGAACCTCTTGAAAAGGGATGGCTTTGTTCAAAAAGGGAAGGGCGACTTCTCCTTGTAAGGCAATCAATCGATTACGAACCCCCTTGCTAACTAAAAGACCAGTTAAGCTGTCGTGTATCTTGACCCCTTTCAAACCACCAAAGAATCGCAAAGAAAGATCAGGGGTGAGGTGTATTCTTTGACCAAATTCAGCTGCAAGTTGGTTAATGTAAAATCCATGTTTTGCTTCGACAAAATCAATATCAAAATCAGTTAAAATCTTACCTTTTGCAAAAGTTGTATCTAAATTGCCCCCCGGAGTGATGACAGTGATTGCATCAATTAACTGTGGTGATTTGAAACTAAAAAGGGTGCTATTTAGACCGTTGCCTCTTTCCTTCCTATCGCTGGTATGATTGGTTAGACGACTAAAATTTAATCTAACATCATTGCCTGTGCCCGGCAATTCATAACCCAGGTCAAAGTCATAACCCCATTTCAAAGCTGGACTCAAATTTTGAAAAACAAAATCATTCATTTGAGGAGTAGAATCTAAACGAAATACGTTGACAGGTGTAACCGCATAAGTGAGATCAAAAATGGAAGGCCTGGCCCATAATAGACCAAAACTAAATTTAAATCTGCCGGGAGAAATAGGAACATAAACATCATTAAACGGGGATTGAATTGCTTGAACGTTGAGAGTGATTGTTAATAAGTAAAGAAAAATGATAACCTGTTTTTTCATAGATGTTCCTTATCTGTAGTGAATTATCTGTATTCCTGTACCACAATTTCTGCTGATCATGGATGTTTTTCTGGCATAAAAACAAAAGCAACATCTATAATATCAATGTTGGGTTAAGCGATTTACAAGTTAACTAATAGGATTTAGTTATTATGAAAATAAAGTACCTATCAATTTTATTATGCATCAGTTTTCTTCTTGCCGGTTGTGGCAAAAAAGAAGTGGTAGGCACTGAAAAAGTTCTCGCCCAATCGCGACTGGTAACAGCATTTTCTTCTGTTAATATCAGCGGCTATTATAATGTAAATATCACTATAGGAAAGCCTCAATCTGTCGTTATCAAGGTAAATGGTAATCTCTTGCCTTACATTAAAACTGAGGTAAAAAGTAAAACTTTAAAGATTGAAACCAAGAAGGGATACTTACTTAGACCACAGGGTATTCCTGAAGTAGACATCGTTATTCCAGCGCTCAGTAAGTTGGCGCTCAGTGGTAATAACATTGCAACAGTTAATAATTATCGAGGCGATGACTTAGAAGTATGCTCAAATGGCTCCAATCAAGTAACGGGACAAGGTTTAGCTGATACTGTCGAATTCAAGTTATCTGGCAATACTAATATTGATACTCAAAAATTATTTGCTCGAAAAGTAACTATTGATTCCACAGGAAATTCTAAAATTTTCGTCTATGCTAGAGATCATTTAAATATTACCATCTCGGGGAATGGCGTGGTGAACTATTCAGGCAGTCCGAAAATCAAACAAGAAATTCATGGGTCTGGAGCCATAACTAAAATCGATGAAACGGTTAACAAGTAAGATCTCCTTCCTTCTTGTTAGGTATTATCAGTAAGGTCCTCATGAAGGCAGTCACAAATGGGAGTTTTCTCGGAAGCGTCAATATAACCTCGACAAGTTGTACAGACCATATATCCTTCATTCATTTCTATCTGCCACATAGCGTATACCTCATTCATAACTAAAAATTAGATTCTACTAGATATAGCTTAAGTAAATATTAACATAGTCATAATTACTGTAGAGAAGGGCGATCATTGGGTTCTTGTGAATTAAGTGCTCTTTTCTGTAAAAAACTTAGCAATGCATTAACATCTAATCCTCGTCTTACCAGTTCTTCCAGAAAACTGGTGCTAAACTCGTCTATCAAAATATGAGTAGGAATATCATGTAAAATACTTCGAATCGTGCGAGTTTGTTCTTGATTTAAGATGATCTTAGCTAGTAATTCGAGAAATTCACTGTAGCTTTTGGGTTCTGGTTTATTAGTGAATAAACTAAATAAGGGTAAATTTGTAAATCTATCAACAAATATAGTGAGGTTGAAACTGTTTGCAATATATCGCCAGCCGCATAAAAAAGCGGCGATCAGTAAGGTGGATTGGCGTATTAATGAAAAAAAATAATTCTTGAAGGAAAGTGGGGTGTGAATAAAAAAAGCGCTGACACTAAGGAGGAAGTAAATGGATAAAATTATGGCTAAGAAAAGCCAGACAAAAGCCCATTTACGAATTTTTTGGGGATTAGGATGAACACGATCAATGTCGATCATTAATTCTTCTGTTTTAAATGGAGATTGATTGCTAACTTTGATTTTGGCTTGACGAACATCAATCTCAATTTCTTTTTTAGTTAAGTACAAAGTTTTTTGCTTTAAAAACAGGGTATTTTTTATTGTCATATATATCACTCAATAATAAATAGCGGAGTTATACCTATCGTGAATGAATTTTATGCGTTGTTGCAAGCGTCGCCCCACTTGCACCTAGTCTAAAATCCATTCACGAAGGGTTACTAGCAATAAGAGGGCTTGAGATTATGTCAAATATGCTAAGTTTGTCAATTAATTCTAAAAACAACTATAAGGAGGTTTTAGTGCCGATCATAAAAATTCTTCTAAATGAAAAAAGCACGTTTCCATCTAAATTTTCTTTATAGGCATGGCTGAAATGCTCAATAAGAGACGTTTGAAATTCTGTATAATCAGCCGATTTCAGGAATGGTAAAATGGGTAGTAGGACTGTCCCCCTCATCCATTCAAATATAGCCTGATGATTTTTCATTATTAAAAAATATTCTGTTTCCCACAAGTCAATAGCGGATAAGTTTAATTCTGCAAAAATGCGATAGTAATCATTAGCTTGATAGAGCGGTTGATTTAATTTTGGATAGAGTAATTTAGCTAAGAGAGGTTGCCAACTTTTTTTTGAGAACAACAAAGAGATAACAGCTTGGTATGCAGGAGAATGAAAATTATTAGGCATTTGGATTGCAATCAACCCAGGTGTGCTAAGTTGCGAAACTAGCTGGGAGATAACTTTTGGGTGGTTATTTACCCATTGCAATGAAGCGTTGGCAAAAAAAATGTCAACATTAGCGGTCGGTGTAAAGCTAATGATATCAGAATGTAAAAATTTTAATGATGGATGGTTGAATTTTGCTGACTGTAACATGCTGTCTGAATTGTCAATCCCAACGATTTCTGCGTTTGGCCAACGATGTTTTAGTAAAACCGTGGTATTACCGGTTCCACACCCTAGATCATAAATTAAATTTGGTGTTGAGCTTGGGTTAATGGCTGATAGAAGATCACGCGCCGGCCTTGTTCTAGCATGAATAAATTTGGAGTAGACATTCGGATCCCAGTTATCTTCGCTTTGCATCAGGCAACTCCTTTATTTATCCCTGCGAATTTAATTTTTAATATAATATATCATCTACAAAAATGCTAATTAATAATTAAAATATTATTTTTTGATATTCGCTATAATTAATTTAGATCAATGATTAAATGTGGAGGTAATTATGGTACGTAGCCTAAAAAAAACGAAGAAAATGTCATTATCTGAAGCGGGACGTAAAGGTGGATTGGCTCGAGCTAAAAAATATAGCAAGCAACAGTTATCAAAACAAGCAAGAAAGGGAGCCAGAACCATTGAACGTATACGACCAGGTTTTCATGCTGAAATAGGCCAAAAAGGTGGTCAAGCACGTGGAAAAAAATAATCCATAAAAGGGGTGAGTAAGTTAACTACTGGCCCCTTTTATTCTCAATCTAGGTAACCCTGTTGGACTAATTGGTAATGATGTCCACTATTTTCAATAGAGCGACAAAAGGTTTCAATACAGCAGTTCTTGGCAGAAGTAACAGGATTGTTACTACAGCCCGAAGTGATCAGAAAGGTAGTCGCTGACAAAATAACTACAAAACGCATTTAACAACACCTTGCTTAAAAAAAGCACTAATAATAAACTTCCATTTTTTGATAGTAAAGTGGAGTTGAGAAATGAAAGTTAAACTAGGTGTGATTGCTGTTCAAGATTATGATCGAGCTAAAGAATTTTATCGGACAAAATTAAATTGTAGCGTAGTAACCGATGCAAAGTTTGGAGAATGTTCTCGCTGGATAGAGTTGAAATTACCGGAAAGTGAAGCACATATTGCTCTTTTTACCTCACCAGATAAAGCTTTCGAGCCTACGCCTTGTTCGAACATTGTATTTGGTTGTGAAAATATTGAAAATCTTTATCGGGAATTAACTGCCAATGGCGTGGAATTTGTTCAGCCACCTAAACAAGAATCTTGGGGCATCAGCGCCTTGTTTAAAGATAGCGAAGGAAATACTTTTTGCTTAAGTCAAGAATTGGCTGTGGACTAATTCCACTTGCTTCTTGTGTGAATATTGGATATTATTAATTTTCACATACTAAATAATGATATTTAATATAACAAGGTGCTGTTGCCATGTCGGCAAAAAAATTTTCAATTTTCGTTTTCTCGACTATTTTAGTGATTATGGCGCTTTGTTATATCAGCAATCACTCGGCTACAGAGCGCTCTGTTTTACGGCAACTCCATCAGTTACCCCAAACCATGCTTGCTTATTTAGAAAAAAGCAACAATTTGAAAGTGAAGCCACGTGAACAAGAGAAACTCGCACAGTTTTTTTTAAAAAAATATTTTTCTCCTTGGTGTATTTCTTTCTCAGAAATAGAGTTACAGAAAATTAAAAAGGAGATAGAAGTACAGAGTAATAGGTTTGTAGCGAATCCAGGCTTCGGGGCAAATACACGTCCTTATGGTCAAGATTGGATAAAAAGTTTATTGCTAAATATAAATATAGAGCATTTTCCGAATTCGAATAAAGATGCAATCACCATTCACAACTCTAACATCAGAGTGTTGCCAACTTTAGATCCATCTTTTAATGACGCGTTTTCTATCTCGAAAGGTTACCCATTTGATAATTTGCAAGCCAGTTATATTTCAGCTGGTACCCCTATCCATATTATCCAGGTATCAAGAGATAAAGCTTGGTTTTATGTTTTAACAGGTGACTATTATGGATGGATTGCCGAACAAGACGTGGCCTATGTAGATAATGCATTCAAGCGAAAATGGCAGTCAGGTAAGTACGCGGTCAGCACGCAAGATGATATCCCACTATTTGATGCGTATCACCATTTAACGATAAAAACTCGGATTGGGGTAATTTATCCCATTGTGTCTAGTACAAAATCTAATTTTGTTATCCTGGTTCCGCGCATGGCAAGAACAGGTTATGCTGCTTATAAACCAGTGCAAGTGAGTCGGCTATTTCTTAACAAGTTTCCAATCACTGTTTCAAGTTTTAATATCGCAGATGTAGCTGATAATTTAATGGGTAAACCTTTCGGTTGGGGTGGAATTTACGGTTACCGTGATTGTTCTGCTACAATTAAGGATTTAATGGCTAATTTTGGAATCTGGCTGCCAAGAAATTCAATTGACCAAATGACTTTTCCAGATTACCACTCCTTGAAAGGTTTGAGCGATAGTGAGAAAGAAAAAAAAATAATAAAAGAAGCGACGCCTTTTTTGACACTGCTCCATATGCCTGGTCACGTGGTTCTGTACATTGGCCACAGAGAAGGGCACCCTGTAGTATTTCAAAATATATGGGGACTGCATATTTATAAAATATTAACAAAAAAAGACAGGATCGTTATCGGAAAAATCGTCATTACCTCGCTGTATTTTGGTCATAATTTCATTAATGTTTCTCAATATCAATTGAGTAAGGTGGATGGCATGAGATTGCTAATTCAGCCTAATATGTTTGTGCATGGATAGCCTTCAGCACAGGATTGAAACGTTTCATGAAGTCTGACGCTAACATGATCCTGTTAGCGTCAAACGAAAAGATATCTTCTGATTAATGGGTATGGCTTTCCATTTTTTTGGCGCCTACGTAGCCGCCAACTATCGCTGATATTGCTTGAATTAATGAAAGAAAGAATAATCGCATTGTAACGGGTTCGGCTGCTTCTCGTGTTAAGTGTAAAGCAAAAAATACTGTTAAAAAGAGCGCTAAAGCCCAGGCTAAAAAGCCATGTATTCCAGCAAAGCAAGGCCGATGAGGATTAGCAAGTCCACCTGCTACCCAACCAGCAAAAAACATGGTGATGATACTGCAAATTAATAACCAGATATAACCGCCTGCGCCTATCCCGATTAATGAGTGGTTAACCTCAGGATAGTTTATCAACCCAAAGCCCGCATTGAGAAGGTTGAATAAAATACCAAGTCCGAAAGCAACCAAGGTCCCTGCAATTACTGCAGACCAGTTGACTTTACAGCTATGCGTGGCGGGTAAGCAACATGAGGTATTGTCTTTGATTACATTGTCCATAAAAAATTCCTCCATGAAAGATTATCGAAAAACAATAATATAATCCTGTTTTAAGGATAAAGATAGTTCTTGACTACTATGTATATGAATTATTTTAGTCCAACTGTCATTGTTTTTTTAAATGTAGCAATTTCCAGTAGCCAAACAGATTTGTTTTGTGAGAATTTAATAATTTAAAATGAGGGTAGTTAAGTATTTTATCAATAGAAAAATCAGATTTAAAACCAATATAGGATTGTGCGCTGGAGAGTAATTGTTCAAACTTTTTTAAAAATGGATGGGTAGAACTGAAGTGGTTAACAATAATGATTTCTCCGTTTTTCTTGCAAACACGGTTTATTTCATTTAGGAATTGATCAATGTCCGGAACGACAGAAACCACATACATTGCTACAACAAAATCAAAACTTTCATCAGGAAATTGCAATGCTGTAGCGTCCATTGCTTGTAGGGTAATGCCTTGTAAATGATGGCTAGTTATTTTATCTTTTGCTTTAGCCAGCATTTTTTCCGAGATATCTACACCAACGATTTGTAAATCAGAACGATATAAAGGCAGGGAAAGGCCTGTTCCTACACCTACTTCAATGATTTTTGCATTATTAGTTGCATATTGATTGACAAGTTCGACGCAGTGTTCTCTCCCAGCCTTGAAAATACGACCAAAGAGGAAATTGTAAATAGAGGCATAAGAATCATAAATCTTTTGTACTGATAGCGCGCTCATATGTTCTCCCTAATTCGCACTCGTTTAAAAATATAATTATTTTTATAAAAATCGTATAGGTAGTAGCCTTTTAGATGTAAATAAAGTGTTAATTTTTCAATTGTAAAGATATTAGCAAATTGTAAGCCGGGCTCTTTGAGTTTTGGATTATTTGGTACCTGTACAATAATGACATCAGGCTGATTTTTCTGCAAGCTACGCTCAAAAATTGAAAAAAATAACTTTATATCATGTTGTAGATTGCAAAGATGAGTTTGCTTGAGATGCGATAATTTCACGATATAAGGAATAAACCAGGCATTAAACCAAGGTGAGACAACTTCTGGTTGAGTATAAATAGGAATAGCATACCCAGGAGAAGTATAGTTATTGAAGTAAAATAATTTTTCAGTTGGAAGAAAATGTTGGTTAGTGTAGGTAATCCACTGATTCCAAACGTTTTTTTGGTCATAAAAATTTTTAACCAGATATATGTTCACTCTAGTCATATTTAATAGAATGTAAAGAACAGACCCGAGCGCAATAAAAACTGTGATTGAATTTGGCTTAAAGTCTTTCCCAGTCGAAAATTGCTTTACATTGAAACTCAATATAAAAGCGAATATTAACAATGAAAAAAAATAGGCGGGATAAATATGATAAAACCAAATTTTTTGTTCAAAAAAATAAATTAACCAGCTAGCAAGTGTGGCAAGCGTAATCATGCAGATAGCATGTTGGTTTTTAAATTTATAAGCGTTAATCAGCACCAAGGAGACGGCTAATACTGGGAAAAAAGAATAAATGGAGAGTAAGATTGTAACAATATTACTGTCATATCCTTTTTCGTAGCATAAAACTAAAGGAATAATAGTAGTGATATAGTTTGGAAACGCGAAGTAAATAAGTAATGATAAAATCAAAATAACAAGATAAAAGAAAATATTATCATAATGGTGTTTATGCTGAGATAACGAAAAAAATTTTATATAAATATCAAGAAAAATAAAAATACTAATATAGAAAATATTCTGCATTATTCCAAACGCAGCAAATAAAGCAAATAGTAAGGTCATAGATTGAGAAAATTTAAAAGTAGGGAAATATTGTGCGGTGAGTAATTTTAAAAAAAAATAGGGCAAAATTAAACTAATTAGAACTAGCTCTCGTTGGCCAAGGGTAATTTGGGAATGAAGTAAAGAGATAGCATAAGCACATAATAAATGACGCGTATTTTGGAGTAATGCTGATAGCGATAGGCTCTTACCAGCAGGCAATAGCAAGAAATTAAACTGAACGTATTGATAATTAAAACATAAAGCGGAACCAGGTACTTAATTGAGGCATGGGTGAGCTGGTGAAGCCAGACAACAGGAAAATAAAAAGCGTAAACATAGATATCATTATCATCGAAGAGGTTAGTCAAATACTGGCCACCAGACAGCAGTCTTCTCGCTGCTTCTATATGCCATATCACATCCATATCTAAAAATGAATTGCAATAGAAGATAAACGCAATGCTTAGAAAGCAAAAAGTGAGGACACTGTCAACGAATGCATTTTTCATTTTACCTGCCTATTGAACAGCGACGATACCTTCTGCTTTTTTTCACATTTGCGAAAAAAAACGTGAAAACCTATTATTTTCGATTATCTAAAAAATAAAAATGATCTATTGGGGCGCGACCCTGACCTAAACGATATTGCTTTCCTGCAGCAGCAGTAATTGCTTGCGTTATATAATTCTTAGCAGATTGTACTGCATCAAGTAGTGGCAAGCCTTGGGCTAGATAAGAAGCAATGGCAGCAGATAAACTGCAACCTGTTCCATGGGTATTTTGGGTGTCAATGCGAATTTGTTCAAACCAATAACAAGTTTCATTCTCTACTATATATAACACATCTGAAGATGAATGAGATAGTAAATGCCCACCTTTGATCAATACATTAACGTTAAAGTGCTGTCAATCTCAATTGCGGCAAGCTCAGCTTCTTGTTCAGTGCGTATATTTCTTTCTAGAATGCATTCTGCTTCTACTAAATTAGGTGTAATTAAATCTACTGAATAAAATAATTTTTGTTTCAATATTGATAATGCGTTTGGATCGAGCAATCTGGAACCATCTTTGGCAACCATAACAGGATCGAGAACAATATTTTTTAAATTATATTTTTCTATTACCTTGCTGATTGCCTCAATAATGCGTTCGTCATCAAGCATTCCAATTTTAATCGCCTGAACCGTTAAGTCTGTTAATACAGTATCAAGTTGTGTTAATACAAAATCAGCGGGAATTTTATAAATAGAGCGGCACGCCTTGAGTATTTTGCGCGACAAGCGCGGTTATTACTGCTGCTGCGTAACTGCCTGTGGCAGAAATGGCCTTGATATCTGCACGAATTCCTGCCCCTCCCGATGGATCAGTTCCTGCAATGCTGAGAACAGTAGCTAAGTTATTCATTATTATTCCTTTCCATGCGGTATAGCTAATGCGTCCAAAAAATGCATCCGAAATGAGCCTGGCCCACTCGCTTTAATCGCAGCGTGCTCGCCGCAAGCATTATAAAAATTTACAGCTGCATAAGTGGCAAGATATCTATCTGCTTCTACTGCATGAAAAGCACACACGACAGAAGTTAATAAGCAGCCTGTTCCGGTAATCAAGGGCATCAATTTAGAACCGCCATGAATTAATTTAACCCGTTGATCTTGTATGATGACATCTGTTTCACCGCTGATTGCCAGTACCACATCATGATTTTTGGAAAAATATTTTGCAGATTCAATTATTTCTGTGCCATTGATACTGGCATCTACCCCTTTAGTCGTGCCATTTAAATCACATAGCGCCATAATTTCACTTGCATTTCCTCGAATCACAGCGAACTGATAATTATCAATCAGTGTTAAACATGTTTCTGTGCGATATTGACTAGCTCCCGCACCTACCGGGTCTAAGATTAATGGTTTTTCTAATTGAGTGGCAATTTTACAGGCTTGATTGGCCAATTCAATTGACTCATCGCATAAGGTTCCGATATTAATCACAACGCCATCGGCTAATTTAATTAATTCTTCTGCCTCGTTTTTTGCTTTGATCATTATCGGTGAAGCGCCTAAACTCAATAATCCATTTGCGACAAAGTCCATTGTCACTTCATTTGTAACATTAAGAATTAATGGTCTAACAATTTTAATTTTTTGCAACAAATTGTTGGTTGATCCGGATTGCATTGTTTAAGTCCTCTAAAACCTGATCTATGTTATTTTGGCCCAAAACCATGGTTGATTCAAGAGATTCAAGTTGATGGTTCAAACAAAGAAATTTTTTTCGTGAGTGGATTTTTAGGTCAGAGAGCACTTACTGTTAATATGTGCCCTGCAGGCTTCATCGATAAAAGTCGCATAGGGTGATCGCTCATTTTCTTTTATTTCGATATATTCTGCAGGGATATATTCGCTTCTAGGTATTAAATCTGGGGTGTGGGAAATTGCTTGAAATGCAATAACCTGTAGACAATATTCGCCTTTATTTTCGGGGTTTTCTATAAGCTCGATTCGAGCTTTAGCTTCAAGAAAAATGCCTCGTTTTTCTTTTGCAATATTTGCATCCTTGCTCCAAACTAAATTTTTTTTATTCATCGCAAAGGCACAAAAAACTCCATTAGAATTTGAGGCACAATCAAAAGCGACATGAACATCAATATAAATATGATCATCTTCAAAGCTAATTTGGTGTAGCGCCTCAGAATCTACAGGATGCCAAGGAATAAAATCTGTATTATCAATATTCTTAAATATTCGCCTCATTTCTTCTATTAGCTCAGCTACAATTAACTGGTGTCCGAAGCGATTGAGCACATCTGCTTTAGCTTCGTCTTTTACAAAATGCAATATACAGTTGAATCTATTGTCGATAAAAGCTTGTAGTTGTTGTCTTCGCTCTTGGCATTGATCATATTCTTTTTCTAATGTGGTTTTATATTCAATTAGATTATCAACTTCATTTTTTATTTCGATTAATTTCTCATGAGTGATTTCATCACCTGCAGTGTGGGTTAAATGAGATATTCTAGTGTTAATATTTTGAATACTATCAGCAGTATTGATCATTAATTGTTTGCATACTTCAATTTTATTTTGTTTTTGAGATAAAAAATCGTTCATATCAATCGAAGCAGCTTGATTAATTTTAAACAATACCCCTCGATCTAAATCGAGTGCTAGGGAACCATTTGAATAGGTTTTTTGTTTAGTATTTTCTGTATATTTTTGAAAAACAGGTGAGGTGTTGATTAAATCAAAATCATATTCCACAGACAATTGATATTGGCGGTACAGTCTAGTAGTAATAAGAGATGATAAAATATTTTGTAAGTCAGAAAGCAGTGTAAATAACGCTTTATCATAAGATATTTCAATATCGTTTGGCTTATAATCATCTTCAAGAATCAATTCAAATCCTTCTAGGTTTTTTCGAGGAAGGATAGTGGGTATAGGTGACATTTTATGCAGCCAGGAAAGTAACGAAGAGACATTAAAGCGAATTGCTTGCAATAAAATTAATTTCTTTATTAATGCTGGAGTATTGATTTTCTCATCAAGCCCATCTAGAATTTCTAAAAGAATATAGCAATCATTTGATGCTTCTTTCAATTCACTTAAAATAATTTCAAAATTGTTCATCATCACAATTAAATATCCAAGTTAGTTAGGTTTTTTGCTTATATTAGATAGTATAAAACTTTATTGTTAATTAAATCTTAAGTGGTTTATCCATGCGGTTAAGAATTCTGTACATGACAATTTTTTTGTCGTGTCCAAAGAGTTAAGAATGTGAAAAGGCAGGGTTAATGTCAGCAGGCGCTATAGGGTGCTCTAAAATCAATGGCTTATACCCGGCAGGCGAAATTGTAAACAGGACCGAAGTTGTTCGCTTTTTTAATTTGCGCAAAAGCTCAGGTTCTGATTAAAATGCTTCTAATTTCTTAAAAATGCATTATAAAAAATGGAGAATAATATGCAAAATAATGAAGAATTTAAACCAGAAGGACAAGAAACCGAGGATACTCACTTCGCTACGCAAGAAGCTAAAATCACGGCTCTTTTAGAAGAGGTTGCAAGCCTTCAACAACAGATTAACAAACAAGAAGCTGCGTTGGCTCAAAATGAATTAATCGTATTCGCGTTGTGTCAGATGCTGGAGCTTCAATCTACTGCGCTGCAGCTAGAAAGTCCTGAATCACTTATAGTCGAAGAGCGAATTGCTAGAAAGGCAAGGCATGCCTATGAGGAAGGAAACAAGTTTCTTCAGAAATCTGAATTTCGAGCTGCGCTGCCACATCTTAAATGTGCTGCAGATTTGGGTTATTCACACGCTTACTTATCTTTGGGAAACTTATATAAACAGGCAGCAACCGATGCTGAGCACATAGCACAAAGTCATCACTGGTTCCAGAAAGCAGCTGGCTCTTTTGAATTCTTTAAGGCACAAGCTGAAAAAGGAGACCCAGATGCACAACTTAGTCTGGGGCGTTGTTACCAATATGGAGTTGGTGTTGAAATAGATTTGCTTGCCGCTTTTCATTGTTTTGAGTTAGCAGCCAAACAAGGAAATGCTCATGCTCAATGCAATGTGGGAGGTTTTTACCAAAAAGGGGAAGCTGGGATTGAAAAAAATATCGTAAAAGCTGTTCAGTATTGGGAACAAGCAGCGACTCAAGGACATATTGTTGCTCAATGTAGCTTAGGACGTGTTTACGCGCTTGGCCTTGGGGTTAAAAAAAATCCACAGACCGCTCTTCGTTATTACCAAATGGCTGCAGGTCAGGGTGACAGAGGTGCACTGTATGACTTAGGGGTTCTTTACATGAAAGGTGACGATGGAATTGAAGAAAATTCTCAAACAGCCTTTCATTATTTTGAATTAGCTGCTGAAAAAGGATGTATTGAATCTAAAACAGCGATACAAATGTTATTAATGTTAAATCCTAGCCTTCAGACTGTTCATGCTACATGGTCGAATAGTTTTTCAAATGCGCTTAATCCACAAAATCCTAGAAATCCTTCACCGCGCGCGAGAGGAGACACTGAACAAACCACCCCTAACCAAGGCTTAGACAAATAAAAATTGTGCTTTCAGTGAGTATATTAATTATTCAAGCCTATCAGTAATAAGTAGAGGTAAAAATGATAACATCGATAGAATGGACTTCTGACAGTGAGTACAGACAAATTATTGAGACGCTACAAGATTTAAAAAGCAAAAGCTGGATGTTGGATGGAGAAACGACGCGTGTTGGTTTCAATGCGTCTTTGCAGCAAGTTCTGAATAATATTGAAGAATGGGAATTATCCAGATTTTATCAATGCGTTGGACAAAAAGTCGATAGAGAAGTCGATCCATTGACTTCGGAAGAGCATATTTTAACCTCTCTTTTTTTTGCTTCTCTGGCCAGCTTAAGCAAAATTTTATTGAGAGAGGGTGATGAGACTTCGCTAAAACGAATGATGGAAGTTGTTTTTAAAAAATTGAATCCGGAAAAATTCCAAGATGACGGTTATGGTTTGGATGCGCTTTTTTCAATTGTTCTCAATACATTAATAAAAGCATCCAA
Source organism: uncultured Pseudomonadota bacterium (assembly GCA_963697455.1). Taxonomy (GTDB): domain Bacteria; phylum Pseudomonadota; class Gammaproteobacteria; order Coxiellales; family Coxiellaceae; genus JAFEDN01. The sequence goes on from CAVOOI010000003.1 coordinate 38,087, forward strand.
AGAAAATCCCCAAGATGAAACGCTTATTGAAAAATGTGGCGTCTATCTAAAAATAATGAGTGAGAAAAAAAAGCTTCCCTGTAATGATGGCTTCAGTTTTTATTTCGGTAAAACACGAATGCATGATTACTATTGTTTACTTACCGCACTTCAAGGTGAAGACCAACGATACACAGCTTTGCGTTATGAGTTTATTCTAAAAATTCTGGATTTACTGACTCAATTAGTATCAGCTGCAGGTAAAATAATAGAGCCGTCAGGAGAATTTATTCGTGAATTAATTACTGCAGAACTCAATTTCGCTGGATCAGCAACACTAACTAGTCCGAATAGACTTTTTTGTCAAGATTACGGAGGATTCCTTTGCGTACGATTATATGCGCTTTTTGAACAACTGCGATTTAGTTTCTTTTTACGGTCAAGTCAATGGAATTCAGCGTTACTCGAGATTGATTCAATAATCGATCAATGCATCGAGGATTTGTGCGAATTCAGTCAGGCAGGAGAAGATGATAGTACCAAAAAGTTGTACCTTTCAGCAATTATTACGATTTGGCTATTCCTTGTCTATTCCAGTCCTAACCCATGTTCCCAGATTTCTGAATCGTTTAGTCAACTAATTAATTCTTTCCCACATTATTCCGCTCTCCACTTATCTTCTAAAAAAGAAATGGAGTTAATAACAAAACACCTGCATTTTTTAAAGATTTTTTTAACTCATCCTTTGATATCAAGTCATAGAGATATCCAATCCATTAAGCCACAACTCCTGGAACTTTATGAAAAAAATTTGGGTTATCTCAGTAAGGTTTATCGACGTTATCAAAAAGAAATGAACATCGGTATTCAACGTCACGGTGTTTTTAACCATCAACAATCTAGGCCTTTTTTGCAAAATGACCCTGAGGAACCAAAAAATCTGATTCCAGCGGGTGGTCTTAATATGACTTAATCTAATTTAACCAAAGGTAACGATGTCATGATTTTTTTCTAAGCTTCAATTCTCTGAATGTAGCGCATTCTTTGTAGCCGATTTTGTATAAAGCGGATAACCTTAATGAGATGCTTGTAACACAGGGGAAACCATTTGCTTATTTTATCAATGATGAATTAAACCAAATAAAAGGTGGATGTTCAGGTTATATTTATTATGGATGTTTTTACGTTGACTTATTATGGGTTGATCAATCCTTGCGGGAAAAGCAATACGGCACTCAATTGATGAAGGAAGCGGAAAAATTAGCAAATGAAAATCACTGTAATTTTATTGCAGTTAATACGATGGATTTTGAGGCTTTGGAATTTTATAAAAAATTAGGTTTTGCTGTTGAATTTGAGAGACTTGGATTTGACAGAGATTCAGTTATGTATTTTTTACGTAAAAATATTGGATAGATACGAAGTTAATCATTTGTGAATTAAGGCTCGCAGATGAAATTTCTTAGATGCAATGCAGCGTAGTAAATCATTATATGATCCATGGAACAGTTTGTAGAATTTTATCATCGATATAAAAGGAATTGGACAAACGATGATTGAATGGGCCGTAAATAAAGCAAGAGAAGAGGGTCTCATGTTATCCAACTAACTACAGAAAAAAAACGTCCTGAAGCTTTAGGGTTTTATAATAAACAATGACTCCAATTATCGGTCTATAAGGCATTACTATCTCCTAAATTAAGCATATTGCTTAGTCGATATTGATAAATATCTTCCACCGTTAATACCGGTAAATGATGACGCTGTGCATACTGACAGGCTTGCCTGGCGTACCACTATTCCCATCTGTGTTGATGCGTTAGATGCCTATTTCTATCTAAAGCTTCATGCATTACATCCGGCATGAATAATGGCCCCGTTTCTATCTCTAATGCATTACAGGCTTCATATAAATGTACTATCATCCAATAAGGAATAAACCCATTAGCAGGAAAAATTGATTTAGAATCGCGTACGCTTACACTATATCCAATATCAACATCAAATCCTAATTTTGTTAAGAAATGAATTCCCGGGCAAAAAGTATTCACATTCAATCCACCTGTCGCAATAGCAGCAGGTCTAATTCTTTTAAGTAGGGAATGGCGGAATTTACTTGATTGAATTAATTTAACCGCTTTATTCGTGTTGTCCGAATCGTCAATTTTTAAGTTATCAGAAGCACAATAATGTCGGTCGAGTACCTCAAATCCTAGGTTGACTTTATAACGATTAAAATAATAATGATCATAAAAAGTTTCTAATATAATTTTTTGGTTTTTTTCTGTAAGGTTATTCCAGCAAAGAATAATATTCTCAATTTCCTTAAGCCTTTGTTGATTTTCAGCTCGTAACCATTCAATGGTGGGTCTAAAGGATTCTGAATTTATGAAACATGTTTCTTCGATAAAGTCAAAAAGTAACCTCTCTAAATTAAATCCAAAAGGATATTCTATTATTTTTGATTTCTGGTTATTGTCTAAAAGGAAAGGATCAGTCAAAGTAAAAAGTCCTTGATCTTCCATCTCATCACGAATCCTTAAAGAGAAATGAGTGGGAACAAAAGTAGTTGGGGAATAAATGCATAGATTTTTATCATTGAATTCGGAATGATAAATTTTAAATCTCAGATCGGGCTCTTTGCCAATTATTTCACTTACTAATTTTATAGCAGGATCGAATTTTGGTTCAATCTTGTAATCGCTTTTTTCTTTTTTTACGTCAAATAATAGAGATGAAGTTTCTTTTATGAAAGGATTTTTTGTAGAAATATAAAACTGATAAGGATGAAAGTATTGTTGTAAAAAATTTCTCAAGATAGAACAAGTATGAAAAGCGTTATAATTTTTTTTTGAATATTTTATTATGCGCTGCTTGCCAGAAAAAAATCCCATAACTATGCCTAAAATTATACATTGGCGCTCAATCCTACAGGTGAGTTAGCCTGGATATCTCATGAAATACCCAGGTTAGTTTGTAAACGTTCTGGTAAACACATCTTATAATCAATAAAACTTTCCTGCAATCTTTATCTCACAATTAACCAATTAACAAAGGATATTGAAGGTGAATAAAGAAGAACAAGAATCACGATATAAAAAATGGCGAGATTTAATCGATGAGCAAGAAGTAAGCGGACTAACGCAAGGAGAATTCTGCAAAGAACGAAACGTATCATCAGCGCAACTAAGTTACTACCGTGGTATTCTTAAACCAAAGAAAATACAAGCTGGAACATTTTCACCAGTTACAATTAAACAACCATCATCAATAAAAGATATTCGCATAACATTGCCGAATGGATTTCAATGTGTATTTCCATCTGATCTAAATGCGGTGCAAATAAAAGAATGGATTATGGTGTTATTATCATGCTGATACCTGAAAATATTAAAATTTATTTTTATACGCAGCCGGTAGATATGAGGAAATCGATTGATACTTATGCGTGCTCGTTGCAGAAATATTCAAAAAAATCCGACAGACGGCAGTTTATTTTTATTTCGCGGTAAAAGCGGTAACAAACTCAAAGCGGGCTCTATTATGAGCTAAACTGTTTTACCTTATGGTACAGGAGGTTAGAAAGAGGCGGTTTGTTTTTGCACGCGATCAGATGGGTGCATTGATGATGAGTCGCGAGCATTTTAAGTGGTTATTAGCGAGCGATAAATATACAAATTTAGGCGCAATGAAGCCGAGTCAACTTGAAAGTTTTTGTTAGAAAAATCCTCGTAAAAATAGCTGATATTTGCTAAATTACGCGCATGGAAATGACAATAAAAGCCATTCAAAAATCACCTGAAAAATTTTATCAAATGCTTTGTTGAATCGCAAGCTGAGCTAGCGTCTTATAAATTAAAATACGCTAACCTGCTTGAAGAAATTCGGTTAGCCAAGCAATATCGATTTGGATCATCTTCAGGGAAAAATATTTTACAATCGGATTTATTTGATGAAGCAGGCATTGAGTTGCCAGAAGAAGTTAAAGAGCAACTCAGTGATGAGATTGAAGTTAAATCGCATGTTCGAAAAAAACATCCCGTACGTCGTCCACTGCCAGCTTATCTTCCGCGAGAAATTGTAGTGCATGATATTTCTGAAACAGAAAAGATATGTGGCGGCGAACATATTGTGCGAATAGGCGAAGAAATATCTGAGCAATTAAAATATATTCCAGCAACAATTAGCGTCATTCAACATGTAAGACCAAAGTATGCATGTAAACCTTGTCAGGAAAATGTCAAGATTGCAACGATGCCAACATTATTACTACAAAAAAGCATTGCGACTCCTGAATTAGTTGCTCATATCATTATCGCAAAATATTGTGACCAACCTACCACTCTATCGACAAGAAGGGATGTGGCAACGCATGGAAATTGATAGGCCGCGCAGCAGTTTGTGTGGATGGATATTAAAAGTGGCAGAATTATGCGAACCCCTTATTAAACTTCTACAAAAAAATATTGTTGCAAATGATTATGTGCAAGTCGATGAAACAATAGTTCAAGTATTAAATGAAATTGGACGTGATAACCAAACAAAATCGTATATGTGGGTATATCGTGCCGGAGAGGATAAGCCTAGCATTGTTTATGAATATCAAGAAACGCGTGGTGGATATCATGCACAACAATTTCTTGCTGGATTTAAAGGTTATTTACAAAGTGATGCATTTTCTGGTTATAACTGGGCACTAAACGACAACAATATCATTTCTGTTGGTTGTCATGCACATGCAAGAAGGCCGTTTGCGGAATTAGCGAAATCCAATAAAAACTCTGGGCTTTCTCATGAAGCACTTAAATTTTATCGTAAGTTATACGCGGTGGAAAAAGATGCGCGAGATAATCAATTATCAGCAGAAGCATGTTATCAATTATGACTAGAAAAATCTGTACGATACTTGCTGCATTTAAAAAATGGCTAGATCATCATCTACCGAAAACTTCAGAACAAGGTACGATTGGCAAAGCCATTCGTTATTGTTTATCACACTGGAATGAATTAAATAATTATCTTAAAGATGGTCGAATCGAGATAGATAATAATTTAGTTGAAAATGCTATTCGTCCTTTCGCTCTTGGACGCACAAATTGGATGTTCAATGCAAGTCCTTCTGGCGCTAAAGCTGGTGCAACATTTTTCTCTCTGATAGAAACATGTAAAGCAAATAATGTTGAGCCGTATCAATATTTTTGTGCAATGTTAAATTGCATTCGTGAATGTAAAACAGATGAGGATTATCGCGAGTTGTTGCCGCAGTTTATAAAGCATTAATCATTTCAACAATATGGTTTGGCTAAAGTTTTCATCTTGCATGTAGTTTGTGTAGTATATACAATGTACAAAATAATAAAATTAAGCGTTTGTCTTAACAAGATCAGGGATAATTGTAAGCTAAAACAAGAACCTACTATTGTAAATGCGATTTTGCTACTTTCAATTACTACATGCATAAAAAGCGAATTTTAGAGATAAAATATGAATGATTATTTTCAAACAGATTCAATAGATAGTAAATTTCTCGACGAAAAACAATCAATGTTTGTCGCTCAAGTTGAATTAATTTTAAAGGAGCACGCACCACAATTCGATCCAGCAGATACAATCTTAACTTGTGAAGGAAAAGAACTAATAATAATTATTATTAGAAATAAAAAATTATCTAACATATCACTGGTTATAAGCTATAGTACTGTGTCTATCGGAACAGGTTGGGCGCAAGTTAATAACTTGGAGTATCATGACGATCTTGATGATGGTTTCAGTGAAAAATATTTTTTTGAATTAGATTACAATAATCTCAATGATAGAAATGATGCTGCTCTTAATTTCATAAGGCAGCAGTTAGAAAGAGAAATTTATCTTAAAGTAACCTATCTAAATTCTATAGCAACAAAAATAAATTACTTAGTAAAAGCAAAAGATAATAATTATCAAGAAATTGGTAGAGTAAAATTATGTAAACTTGGATGTATTGATCTTTTCAGAAAGAAAGAAACCAAAACTTATAAGACAACTATTTTGGAAAAGAATGACCTTGTAAATAAAATAAAAAGAGCAGATAAAATCTCCAATCTGTCGCAATTTAAATAATCCATATTTCATTTAGCAGCAACCTATCAATATTAAGTCGTTCGCTAATGTAGATTGGCGAACGATTACGTGAGTTTGGTACTTTTGATAACCATTAGAGCGGGTAACCTTACTTTTTTCAATTGCGCATTTTGGGGGTCCTAACCAAGACTTGATGTTGACTCAGTAATTTAACTATTTGAAGCGGGGATCCAACGATATAAAGTGGGTACAGATACTCCAAGATTTTTGATTTAGCCTTCGAACCACTGATTTCCGATGCAAACCATATTCCCCGCAAAGCCTATCTAAAATCTGAGTTTTGAGCGATCGGCTTTTGGAATAGAGGTAAATTCGTTGTAATTGATCAATGGGGTGCTGCTTGTTAACCCTCTTTTTCATGGTTGATTCCAATTTACTCGGTAACAGTAAATATGAGGCAGCGAATACTTTTTAGCTTATTTTGGAGGAGTCAATTGTGAAAAAAGAATAGCAATGAGCTTGAACGCGATGAAAAAATTATCGCGCATTCAAAAAGAAAACTTGTGTACATATCCTTCACTAATATTCAAATTTTGTAATGCCAGCATACTTGACTATAAAATTTTAGGTCACAAATGAAAGTACAGCGAATATCTTTTTTATTTATCTGGAATACAAACACGGATGCGATGTCGATCTGGATCAAGCGCTACAAAAGTTAATCCAAATGCAGCTTCATGCAAGTCCTGCTCAATAGTAACGCCCAACTCACCCCACCGTTTGCGCATTTCACGGACTATATCTTCATTTTTAACTAAAAATGATAGCTCAGAGCGATGCCCTGTCCCACCTGAAACAAAGTTTTTCGCATGAAGAGACCATAAACTAAACGTCAATCCATTTTCAAAACAAAAGGCTACATAAGTTGGAAATGACACAGCTGATTTTTTTTGAAAAATTTTTTCGTAAATAAAGCGCTTTTTAGTGGGTCTTCCACATAAAACAGTAATAAATTTGGTGTAAGCATGATTCTAGCCCTCAAGATAAAAATTGTTCTTGTCATGATTCTATAGGATCATACTGACAAAATATGGCAGTAGTAAAAACCAATGAATAAACCCGAACGTCTCTTACAGCTATTACAGGTTCTAAGGAGTTATCGCTATGCGGTAAGCGGCGAACGATTAGCAGATCGACTAGGAATAAGTCTACGAACCCTGTATCGCGACATTGCTGCTCTACAAGCAATGGGGGCTGAAGTTGAAGGAGAAGCAGGTGTTGGATATATTCTGAAACCAACATTTTTTCTGCCGCCTCTTATGTTTACACAAACTGAGCTACAAGCATTACTTTTAGGTACACAATGGGTTTCGCAGTATGGAGATGCTCCATTATCTGAGGGCGCAAAAGATGCTTTAAATAAAATATTTGACGTTCTTCCTGCTAGTATTAAAAAAAACAACAATGCATTTACACTCCGCGTGGGACCACCAGCATCAGAAACGCTGGCTAAAGAAGACCTTTCAATAATAAGAGACGCCATAACAAAACAAAATAAAATTAAGCTCGTTTATAAATCGCAAGGTGTTAAAGAAACTCAACGAATTATCTGGCCATTTACAATTGGATATTTTACTGATGAACGTATATTAGTTGCATGGTGTGAGAAAAAAAATCATTATCAACATTTTAAAACAGATAGAATTATTTCACTTGAAGTATTGGATGAACACTATTTTCGCTCAAAAGATAGTCTTTTTCGAGAATGGCAGACAATGCAATTACAAAAACTTTCGTTGAAACGTAAATAATTAGAGCGTTTACAAAACTGTGTATGTGCTGTAGCCAGGCCTAGAACATTAGAAAAGTGGGAGCAGGGACAAACAGCACCTAATGATCAAGCTGCATCATTGATATTAATGGTTGATAAATATCCAGATACCCTGGATAGATTAGAAAAAATTTAGATAAACCTCTATAGCAAAGATCAACCAATCTCAGCCTGTCTTTTGAGTTAAATTGGGTTTTTAACCTTCGACCGAAAGCCTTGCTTAATTTTAATGCCAATTCAGGAGATAAATCTGATTCGCCGCCCTTAATAAGCCTAGAAAAAATTGAAGGTGATACATCGAAGTCCTGTGCAGCTTTTCTCATTGAGTCTTTTTACCAAGCCCTGAATTTTCGGGCGTCATCATACTTTCCACTTAGATTTTTTAAAAAATCATTGTATACTCCCTCCACATTTAAACAATAAGGAAATTAACAAGTGAAAAAATTAACTGCAGCTTTAGTAAGTGCCGGCTTACTTCTTTCTTTAGATTCTTATGCGGCTTTTGCAAGTTGTGCTAATGATGGCTATTCTTCTGCATTATGTGCGCCCAGAAATTGCGGAGGCTTTTATATCGGTGGCAGTGCTTTTCGTGTGTTAGGAACAGGCACAGGTGACGACATGTCAGTAAAAAGCGGTCAAAAGTTTATACCAATTGAGCAAAATTCCACGTCAGGCACTTATCGATCTCATTATTCACCATTCAAACCTGATTATGATTGGGCATGGGAAGCCAAAGTTGGCTATGATTTTCCATGTAGCGCAAATAATATTGAGTTGAGTTATTTTCATTATGACAAAACCACTTCCTATTTCGATAGGCTGCTAGCAGGGACTGACGATAGAAGTTTTGATAGCTACTGGGCTACGAATTTTGGGTTTCCAGCCCTTCCAATTCCATCCAGTGTTGGCGATGTGGGCGCAGTAATTCTTAATTCTTTTGGCAGACTTTCATATCGAATGGAAAAAGCCGATTTAACTTTGGGGCGAACTTATAATGATGTCTGCGGGCATTTCAATTTCCATCCCTTTATAGGTGTGAGATATGCTAAATTAAAACAAAATCTTAATATAAAGGGTAATTCAATTGTTTCATTTATTGCTTCTCCAGCCACCGTACTAAGTTCTCTAGCGGATATTTCACTATTCAATGTTTATAGTAAATTTAAAGGATGGGGTCCTGAAATAGGATTCGACACTCGCTATGGGCTGGGCGGCGGCTTTGGCATAGTGAGTCGTTTTGATGCAGCATTTCTTACAGGTCAAGTAGATTCGCATTTAATCGTTCAATATAGCTTTACACCGATCACTCCAGAAGGCGTCCCTGTATTAGTTAACGCCGCTAACAATGTATTTGATCGTCCATCCGTAGATCGGATTGTTGCGGCTATTTCGGGTAAAATTGGCGTAGACTACAATTACTGTTTCTGTAATCGATCAAGTTTAACAATAGAAGTAGGTTATCACTCTAGCAAATACTTTGATACTTTTGACAAGATTAGAGGCGATATCCAACTTCCATCCCCATCCCCCACAGGTCAACATGTCACGGGTCTTTCTTGCAATGACTTCGATAAATGCGAGGCCCTTATTTAACATTAAGTTATCATTTGTAAAAGCCCATCTAAAAGCCCATCTCAAATTAGAGAATGGGCTTTTAGCATAGATTGACACTCACCCACCGTTCATAGGTTTGCAAAAATTTACTTAAAAAACTCTTGGTGTCCTCATTATTTAATTCCCCTTTTTCATTAAATAATTTATCTACATAGCTAAGATAGACTTCCGGCTGTTGCATGCATGGTGCATTTAAAAAAACAAGTGATTGACGTAAATGATGATTCGCGCCAAAACCACCGATTGCACCTATTGACGCGCTAACAATGGCAAGGTTTGGCATCCCACAATTCTTACCATACGGCCTTGATCCCACATCTAATGATTTTTAAGTACTTGCCGGGACAGAACATTATTGGGGGTCACTAAAAGAAAGCCATTAAGCGCTATTATTTGTTACGAAATTCTAGCCATTCACTAGGTGGGTTATCTTCAAGATCTGATTAAAAAGGGGTAATTTACAATTTGGATTATTTGCATGTCAAATGCCTTAGGTGCCAGCTGAATTAATGTCAAGGCCATTTTTGGTTAAAAGAATCCTGACGTAAACTGCCTGACAAACACACTATTTTCATTTGCTTTTTATCATTATTTGTTCCCATCATTTTCCTTATTATAGACACACACTCAAGGAACAGAGGTTTTTTAAGTATATAGTGTCATCCAATCTTCCCGGTCAGTAGATTGCTTGCTTAAAGTAATTAAAATTTTAGTTGATAGGGCACATTATTTTTCAGCAGTTTTAACAGGAATATTATATTATAGCTGATTTAAGGCAAGTTTACATTTATTTTTAACAAATTTTTCATAATATATATTTACATATTATTGAAAAAAGTTATAATTATTCTTCGATTAGATTTACCTAAAATAATCTCAACCACAGGCAGAGGCTGTACAAGCTTTTGAACGAAAACACAGGAGCAGGAAATGTTATCACAAGATGAACAAAAAGAGTTTGAACATAAATTATTGCAAAAAAAAGTTATAGCCTTAATAAAAAATATTGCGTTATATCCTTATGATTTTGAAAGCGATCTTGCAATTGCTCTGTTTAATAGGGGTTTCGGAAAATTGGGAAATCAATTGCAAATTTTGTTGATGAACTATTGGAGGAGGGAATTTTTTCTTTTCCTAAGCCAATTGATAAACTTACCGGCTGGAGCTGGAGGTCACCAGACTCTTGATTCAGAAAATTCAGATAATGCAGATGCAGATGATCAAGGCCTGATCAGCCCGATCGATCTATCGCTGGACTCAGTAATGAGGCAATCCTCGAAAAGATAATCTAATTTTACAGAAGAAATTTCTTTCATTGATTTGTGTAATCCCATATATGGCGAAAAAATACGACTGTTTATCTCCATTATTAAAAATATAAAGCCTGATTCAAGTGAAAATTTAAAACAATCAATAGTAGCCTTGGAAGCTTTAACAACTGCCATAACCATGACTCATCACACAAGAGATTGGGATTTAGCAATTTACCTCTTCCTACTCAAGAAAGCTTTACCCCTGAAGTGATTGTTAAAGAAATATCAATGCACAACCAGTCTGTTAGTTCTAGGAATTTATTATTTTGGACCTGTTTATACGGTGATACTACTATCCTTATCCCCATGCTCAAATATTCGAATTTTGATAATTTTGATTTATTATTAGCACTGATTATTGCTTGCAAAAATAATAAACCCAACGCGGTAGGCGCCCTACTTAATCAACTCTCTCGACAGTACTCTATTTGGTGCAATCAAGAAAATATTGGTCTAATTGATAAAGATGGGCCAATTACATTAAATAACCATGTAGTTCAATTGATCTGCTCTCACAATCATTACCTCCCAATTTTTGACTTTCTTTTAAGCCACGGCTGTTTAGACTAAAACGGTGTAATAAATGGCTTGAATTCGGCTATTCGGTATGATGCTAATGATATCGTTTACGCTATCCTGAAATTCTTATAATCACGTTGTAAAAACTGCTTTGTCCCCAAAAGTGATCAAAAATTTTATTGAATCTA
>CAVOOI010000004.1:0-72647 GCA_963697455.1 uncultured Pseudomonadota bacterium
CTCAACCGACGGGGGAATGGAAATTAAATTACATATTAGATGCCAGCAGGTTTAAAAATTTAAAATTTGTCAATTCTCTCAATACCCTAGATGACAATGAAGAAAAATTAATTTTTAAGATTATCCAGAATCACAGCAAGAAAAGATTATCTGTTGAGACAACAGGAGAAACAGCCTCATAGCCGTATCGAAAAAGAATTGAAAATTAGATTTGAGCAAGTTGCTGACATTGAACTGGCAACTCGCTACCAATCAAAAATTGTCAAGCATAGATTCATCAAAAAAGAAGTTTAATCTGACTCCGATCAAAACCAAAGGAGGCGGTGATTGTGCTTTACATGCAATTTTGGGGCAAATGGAGTGAATCAGAAAAACAACTCATATGTACCGAGATTAAAGAAAAAAGAGGAAAAATTTGTAGTGTTATCTACTAGTAAAGATAATAAGTCAAACATGAAGGACTTGATTGAGTTTGGTATTAAAGAGTTAGTTATGTCTGGCCGCAATGATGTCGGTAAGTCTACTCAAGAGCTGAGAAAACGATATCGCCAATTTTTAGACGATCAAAAAGAGTTATCATCACAAAGTTGGTTACAGTTCGAAGCTAATTTGCGACAGCCGCAACATCAAGTCATTTTGGATTATATTCAGAAGAAACATCGAATAGATAGAATGGCCTTTTCACTGCGTGATCAATTTTATGATGCTTTAAATCAGAACAACGGAGAATTATACGGACGTATACTCTCTTTGCCATTATTGCACGAAGCTTTTCAAGAATATAATCAGTTACAAAACACTCAATTTGATTGGTCAGGTATTATTTCTGAAAATATAAAGAAAGAATATGCTGATTTTGTGGGCACTCCACATAATTGGTTATTACCTTCAGAATTGGCAATTATAGCCCATGTTTTTCATGTGACGGTTGTTTATTATCCTAGTCCGAATTCTTTTCCCTTACCCTTGAATCCTGGAGAACAATCAACAGTTGAGGTGCAATTTAATGGTATTGATCATTTTGAGAGACTAGAATCCAGTTATTATAAAGATCTCATCATATTATCAAGGCATGAAATTCCAAAAGAGGTGTATGAAGAAATAACATCAAAAAAAGGTCACACTCCTTCTGTTTCTCCATCTTCCTCAAGCTTTTTATCTAGCTCCAGTTCTAGTTCTAGTTCTAGTTCTTTTGCACCTTCTGAAATGATTTCTGCTGCAGAAATTAAAGCCTTCGCATCTTTTAATAAATTGTTAGTGGATCTAATGACAGCCCCAGGTAAGCGAAAAAATATGCGTTATATTTTTAGCATTCAACGAGAAGAAGAATAGCATGGTTCTTAAAATTGTGAATTTTAAAAATATACCTGAAACGTCTAAAGATATGAAAGATAAATTAGTGCCACTTTACAATGCCTTCATGGAAGGGTTGAACCAGATAGGAATTAGTGACGAGCAATTTATTGAAATAGATCCTGTTTTTGAAAATGGGATTTTGCCGATAAAGGTATTACCAGAGAGTATATCTGTACTTGATAAAATTGCGGCATTAATACAATTACCTAAAATAGCAAAGTACGCAAAACCTTCTATATAGATGCACCAACTTTGTTTTATCGTAATCCAAAGATTCATTCCAGTGAAGCAGATTTAGATTCAATAGTAACCTGTAGAATAAGCTAAAAAAACTTTAACTTTAACGAAACAAGATGGATACGGTAACCAGTTGATTTCAAGCGACTGATTCTCTATAGTCATCCTCACGAAGAGTGTTCCTGAAACCCAGAGAAGTTAGCTATGGGACGCAAAAAAGCAAAAGGTTTTATCAGGCTTAGCAGAAACACAACGGGATTCGGCATATAGAAAAAACTGTTTTTGGAACAACGATATATGAAAGTACAGGTAGCAGCGACCAACATAGTAAAAAATGGCACATCCTCTATCCAGGTGCTGCTGAAGATATTGTGTTCTTTCTTTTAAAAATGGCGCATTAATATGCCTATTGGCATAGTAGGGGCGTTTAAATAATCGGTCAAACATCAGTGTTCTCCTTGTAGATTAATAATTAACCTCCCTAGGATACACCTAATATTATGTTGTCTAAATTTAAAGTAATTAACAAATACTCAATGATTTATAATTCAACAACACATAACTGGCTTGGCAACATTTGGTGAGCGGTCTTGTTATGTGCTGAAACTCATTTTAGCTTTGCGTGAACAAGGCTGGCTGTGGACGGAAGAATTCATTTGGCACAAGAAAAACAGTGTCCCCGGCAAATGGCCAAACCGCCTGCGTGACGGTTGGGAACGATTATTACAATTTAACAGGCAGAAAAAATTTTGTATGTACCAGGAAGCAGTGATGATTCCGATTCATCCCTCCACGGTCGGTCGCCTGAAACGATTAAAGGCGGCAGATAAAATCTTAATGCCCATGAAGTCCGGCAGCCCCTTTAAGCGCAATCTCAGTCATTGGCTGAACAAAGATAAAGTGTATCCCTGCAATGTCTTGCACCTGGCGACCGAATCTCACAATCAGCAGCATTGCGCCGCTTTTCCAGAATCGTTACCCACCTGGTTTATTCAATTATTTACTCAAAAAAATGATATTATCCTGGATCCCTTTATGGGCAGTGGCACTACCGCTGTTTCGGCTTTAAAATTAGGAAGGCATTTTGTCGGTATGGATATTTCCGTCGATTATTGCCGGGTCGCTCAACATCGAATTCAATCCCTGTCTGCAAATTCTGCCCAAATCATTGACGCTTGAAGACTGATTTTAATGTTTGACAACCGCTTCAGAAAACATCAACCCACGAATTTGCGCCGGTTCTTCGATACCTAATTTTTTACAGGCGGAAACCTTCAAATTATAGACGGTTTTAATACTCACATGGGTGATCTCGACAATTTCCTCGTAGGTTTTATGGCGGGCTAACAACAGAATAATTTCATATTCACGAGAGGATAACGTTTCTAATTGCGGGATGGTGGGATTTTTTCGATAGCACAGTAATTCCAGTGCTAAATCCGGTTGCAAATACGTTTTACCGGAATGAACCGCCCGGATGGCTTCGAGTGCTAAATCATACCGCTGTTTAGACAAATAACCTTTGGCCGGCGATTCGACCAACCGACTTAAGGTAGGCCAATGCACCGGATGAATCATCAAGATCATCGATACTTTAGGCCAGTGTCGATGAATATAACGACACAACGATTCTCCCAGGATATCCGGCAATTCCATAGTCATCAACACAAACAAGCGGTTTTTCCCTTTATATTTTTTGATGATGTCTAATCCCTCAGCGCCGGTTTGAGCCGCGCCGACCACACTGGCATCCGAATGATCGGCAATCAAGCCCTTTAATATCCTGATCATTTGCCAATCGGGATCAATGATCACCACTGAAATCATGACGATTCTCCCACTAATGGCGATAATTGCACTTTACCCGCTTTCAACAAGTGCTGAAGGGCGGTATGCCCATCCCGGCGATTTCCCCATAGGCATTTTCCAATCTCTTCTAAATCGGCCTGTTGGCATCGACCGTGTTCATCCGCATGACAACATAAACTCAGGAAAAATAACCGCAATGGCAATTGACTGTTTTTTTCGGCCTTTCCTAATGCTGAATCTGCCAGCACCGCCCGAATCATTTTTAACACATTCGCGTGAGACTCAGGAGGAATGGCGGGTCGTTTCGAAGAAACCCAGACCGTGTCCATTAAAGATAATATCTCGCTGCTAAAGCTATCCGGGATTTGAAGAGTCCTCGTCTTCTTTGCAGTGATGGAATGCGCTTTCATCCACGCTTTCATTTGTCGAAGCGTTAACGTTAATAAGTAGCGTTGTTCCTCCGGCGGATAATCGGCGACACAGGACAATGGAAATATTCTAAATTTCTTTAAATCCATTGCCACCACACACTCCGGAATACCTTTTAATTTTACTTTCTTCGCCTGACGGTAAGTACAATAATTACCAAAATGAACGCGCTTAGCCACCCGGCATTCGATACGGCCTTTGACACTGCCAGGGGGACGGCTTCTCAGCTCCGCTTCATACGCTAACCCCGTCTCCACGCGTTCACTGATGCTCATGTTGTGCAGTAGCTCGCTTTTTGCCATCAATTCCTGGGTAAATTCATTCGGCTCAGCTAATTCATACCATTTCACTTCTTTCCGGGTAGCCTCTTGAATCGCCCACGCATCTTCCAGTTTCACTTTTTGACCGCGATTCAGCAGGTAATTAATCTTTTGCGCGTCAATACCACTCAAGTCCCCCAATCCCTTTTGGGAATAGTCACAGATCTTGATCGCTTTGATCAGATGCGGTTTATGATCAAATATGAGGGGCGTCCTTTTGACTTTTCTGTACATCCCTGACCTCCGAATGAATATGCTAAAAGAATTTTTTAACAACTTTTCAGTTTTTTTCGGACGATGCCGCGGGATGATGAAAGCTCAATAACAGTTCATCATTTAAACAAAAAATCCGCTTTTCCAGGCGGAATCATCCGATCCATTCGAACGTTCCTTGTTTAAAAAAATGACATTCCTTGGTAATCTTATTCGCGTTTTAAATTCTTTACCCCACCAGAAAAAGAGAAAAAGAGAACTTGTACATTTTTTTATCTCTTGATCAGTATTAAATAAACAAAATAGGGTGCGAGGTAACGGTTAAAATCGATACAATTTCTCTTTTTCTCTTTTTCTGGCATGGAATGAAAAGTAAAAAGAGGAAAATGGGCCATGATCAGAAGAATTCTGATCATTGTTGATACAATCCATATCATCTGTGATCCACATCAGTTTTTATCCTCCAAGGGGCTAATTTTTTATCAGTCGAAATATTTTTATCTGGGCGAATTTTTCAATTTTTGAAAATTGTCGTGTGAAATTTTTCACACGCCCGGCGGTGAAGGACGGAATTTTATCCGCTTCACATCGGAACTTACGTTAATTTTCAAAAAATGAAATGTGTTCCATAGATTCAGATAGCATATTCCAGAACTGTATAGATCATTTTAGAACTCAATAGAACAATTTTCCAATCGGAAGTTGTTCATTAGGCCTGGAAAAATAGCGTATTTGACCCATGACCCTTTTATTCAAGCGAGGTGTTTTTTATGGAAAAGAAATTATCGCGAATCATCAATCCTTCTCAAGCGATGTCAGAATATCCGGAAATGATGTTGACGACTTTTGATCACAGAGTGTTGCCACATCTATCTTTAGTGGTGATGGATGGTTTACCCGTAGGTTTGGATGGCAGAGAATTGGAGCAAAAAAGACAGTGTTTTCGCAGATTACATAAAGAATCCAAAAAATAATTCACTACACCTGAATTAAACGTGTCAATTCAAAATGGTGTTTTTATCTGATTTAACGAAAAGCTGTCCAAAAAAATGCATATCAGTACAAGCAATTTTTTGTTGAATATCGAAAAAAACACTTGTTTCTCCTTACAGTAATTCCGGGCTAGTACTTAATGCAATAGAAGGTCATCATTTATGACTAAAATAAAAGAATTCACTTCAGTAGAAATTTGTGCTGGCGCAGGCGGGCAGGCCCTGGGTTTAGAGCAAGCAGGTTTTAAACACCTGGCTTTGGTTGAGATGGAAAAAGCAGCTTGCAATACGCTTCGATTAAACCGCCCTCATTGGAATATCCTTGAAAAGGATATCTGTGGTTTTAGCGGAAAAACTTTCAAAGGTATCGATTTGTTAACGGGCGGAGTTCCTTGCTCTCCTTTTTCAATAGCAGGGAAACAACTCGGCTCAAAAGACGAAAGAGATTTATTCCCTCAAGCCCTTCGTCTTGCTGATGAAATCAGACCGCAGGCAATCATGCTAGAAAATGTGCGTGGTTTTTTAGACCCTGTATTTGAAAATTATCGTTATAACATAAAAAATGAATTGGAAAAATTAGGGTATTTAGTGGATTACAAATTATTAAATGCTGCTGATTTTGGAGTTTCTCAATTGAGATTTCGAGTAGTTTTAGTGGCTTTAAGAAAAGAACTGGCGGATTATTTTTCCTGGCCGGAAAAATACCTACAAAAGCCACAAACGGTGGGTCACTTACTTTCTGATCTCATGACTGCGAAGGCATGGCAAGGCGCAACACAATGGAGTGAAACAGCCAATCAAATTGCTCCTACCTTGGTGGGAGGTTCTCGAAAACACGGAGGAGCAGATTTGGGTCCATCCCGTGCTAAAAAAGCCTGGGCAATATTGAATGTGGATGGGCATGGAATTGCTGATTTTCCGCCTGAAGAAAATTTTATTGGAATGCCGCGATTAACGATTCGAATGACTGCCCGGATTCAGGGATTTCCTGATTCATGGGAATTCAGCGGGAAAAAAACCGCTGTTTATAGACAAATAGGAAATGCCTTCCCACCTCCCGTAGCGCAAGCAGTGGGTGAGAAAATGGTTTCCGCCCTGAATCAGGCTGTGAAACAACGGCTAAAAAAATTATTCCCATAGATGATGGCATACCCTGACTGAATCCTGCAAATGTAGACAAGGTGTCATTACAAACCATTTTTTATGTGATACCGCTGAAATAGAAGGCAGTGCCAACGGATTCACGCAATAAAGAGCATCGAGTTACAAGTATTTAATTTCATTGGCGGGGGTCGATTAAATGACGTTTTTGAATTGCTCCCTTGTTTAAAAAATGACATCGCTGAGTGATTTTATTCGCGTTTTAAATTCTTTACCCCACAAGAAAAAGAGAAAAAGAGAAATTGTATAGATTTTAACCTTCATCCCTCACCCTGTTTTGTTTATTTCATACTATATTAGAGATAAAAAAATGGACAAGTTCTCTTTTTCTCTTTTTCTGGGGTGTTGGAGAAAGTAAAACGGGGAAAATAGGACATGATCAGAACAATTTAAATCATCATTGATGTGAAAAATATAATCTTCCAGTGCGGGAATATTTTATCCGTTGAATATCGAAAAAAAGTGGCCGTTTCTGTCTTCAGTAATACTTTGGGTACCCAATGGAATGAAGAGGAATAAAATAATCAGCCTCCATTGTTCCCGGAAAGGAACCGCCAACAGTCCTTGGTATTAACAGTGATAGAGTAATCGCTCAGGACTACTCAGTGAGGGGGTTTACCTGTCATTCTCGCCCCAGCGGGTAAGAACACTTTTTTTCATTTGCAAATAAAGCCTGTTTGTGGCATGATTTGATCATGAAAGAGGAAATACCGACCCTGCCTCATTACCTTGAGCACCTCCAATCCAGAGGTCAATACTGGTTTGTGCGTCAAGAAGTTTTAGAAAAACTACAGCTAACCGATAACGCTTTTAGAAAGGCAGCGCACCGTTTAATTACCCAAATTAAATTAAATCGTATCCGGGGAGATTTTTATACCTTAATACCACTGGAATATCGTGCTACCGGTTCCCTACCGGCCACCTGGTTTATTGACGCCTTGATGAAATACTTAAATCAAAACTATTATGTTGCTTTATTAACGGCAGCCGGATTACACGAAGCTTCTCATCAACAACCCATGGTCTTTCAGGTCATCACCGATAAACCCACGCGTTCGATTACCGTCGGACAAGTTCGCATTCAATTTTTTTATAAAAAAAATATTGCGTCTCAATCCTATCAACCCATCAAAACTGCATCAGGCACTATGAACGTCTCTACACCCGAAATAACTGCAGTTGATTTAGTTCGCTACATGACGGCTGCTGGTCAAATTAACCAAGTGGCTACCGTGTTGTGTGAATTAGCAGAACGGCTTAACCCAAAGATCTTAGCCACATTATTGGATAACCATATCATTGAAACGACTGCCACCCAACGGTTAGGTTATCTGCTCGATATTTTAGGGACAAATATGGATCTTGAACTTTTAGTCTTAGCATTAAAGGAAAAAAAAGTGCTGCAACGGTTATTAGTGGCTGGCAGCGATCAGCCTGTCCTGAGTATTAATCGTCGTTGGAATATTTTAGTCAATGAACCCGTGGAGCCTGATGAATTATGATTTCACAAACTGCTATTACTGCCTGGCGCAACGTTGCTCCGTGGGGTACACCCGATCAAGTCGAACACGATTTAGTATTATCACGAGTGATTTGTGAGCTGTATAATCATCCAGTCATCGCTCAAAATCTTGTGTTTCGTGGCGGTACAGCGTTGCATAAATTATTTTTCAACCCCGCAGGTCGATTCAGTGAAGATTTAGATTTTGTGCAACGGCATGCTGAACCCATTGGCAATACTGTTGACGCCATTCGAAGCTGTCTTGATCCCTGGCTAGGAAACCCCGCATGGAAACAAAACCAGGGTCGATTTACTTTATATTACCGATTCAAAACCGAAATAGAACCCGTGATCACCCGAAAGGTGAAGATTGAAATTAATACGCGCGAGCACTTTAATGTGCAACCTTATGCCAGTCAATATTTTCCCGTGAATAATAGTTGGTTCCAGGGCGAATCCCAGGTCTTAACGTATTCAATTGAAGAGTTATTAGCCACTAAATTAAGAGCTTTGTATCAGCGTAAAAAAGGCAGGGATTTATATGATTTGTGGTATGGAATACAACAACTCAATCTTTTAAATAAAGACATCATGATCAGCACTTTTGAACATTACATGCTAAAAGACAATACCCCCGTTTCACGCGCTGAATTTGAGAAAAATTTATTCGCCAAGAAAAAAGACATCGTATTTAATCAAGATATTCAACCCTTATTATCAGTGGATCAAGCAGAACAATATCAATTAGAGCAAGCTTATAATATGGTATTCAATGAATTATTGATTAAATTACAAGGTGAGCCTTGGAAAGGGATAGGTGATATTTAAAGCTGTCAATAATCAACATTCAAGAATTCAATTTACCGCTCTAATGTTGACCCTGTTCATCTGAGTTTAGAATTCATCTGAAACACCCGTTGCTCCCCGGAATGAGCGGTTTGATAAAATACCCATTTTTTATGTTATATCGCTGAACTTGAAGACAGTGCCAACGGATTCACACGATAAAGAGTGGTTGGTTTACGAGTGTTTAATTTCACCGGTAGGCTGATTAAATGACGTTCCTGTAACCGCGCTAACGCTTTCATTAACCGGTCGGATTGACCCTGTTTTTTATTCCTTAAGGCAAAACGAATCTCTGCCTGGGTAAATGAACCTTGACCGCGAGTCTGAATCCATTGCCAAACGATTTGAGCGTCATCACTGGTGGAATCCCGGCACATCCATTGAAAAACGGTCAGGGCATGCAGGCGAAGCACTTCGACCAGGCGCAAGGCGTTTTGCATCGTGGCCACGTGGATATCCTGTTTCACCAGCCCATATTCGGCTACGTGTAATAAACCCGCTAATCGCAGGGCAAATCCCGCTAATTTCCCTCCCCAACCGGGATAGCTACCCAACAGACCTTCGGGTCTTAACTCGCTTTCCAATTGCAGTTGAAAAGCCCGCCATAACACCTGAGCTTCTGGAGAGAGCGAAAATATTTGCATACTTTCCCCAGGGACTGAGGTCTCAGTCTGTTGTCGGCTGTTTAACAAAGTCATCATCATTTGGTCATACGCGGCTTGTAATTCTGATGACAGAGGGGGTGTATTATGGGTGCGATAACCCAGGTGACTTTTGGGCAGCACATACAAAAAACGTTCCAGCACCCCTTTACCCAAATACGCTTTTTTTCCCGCCATATTTTGAATGACAATCGGTTGCACCGTCAGCACCACTGTTAAATAAGGATTCAGAATGGTACTCCGATCTTTACGATGAACGCGCACTTCACCTCCATCGATGCCTTTGAGCAAAATATCAATATTCGCGGAACCGTTATTGTATAAACCGGCTAAAGTTTCCAGGATGCCGCCTTCATCGGAAAAAATCGCTAATCGACCGCCTTGTTCCGCCACCAGGTGAGTCAATGATTCGGGTGTGGCGTCGTTAGTAAATAACACCGGCAATGTGGAAATGGGGGTGAGCGCCATCTCTTGTTGAATAATGACTTCAAACAAACGGCGCTGTTCCTCCGGCTCTTCAGTTTTGGCCGCTTTGGTGCGCAAATTTTCCAAAATACGTTCTTCGGTTTTGCGCGCAGCACGTTGGCGCTTAATGTCATTTTCTCGCTGCTTTTTCTGTTCTTTTTCCCAACGCCAGAGGGGTTGGGTACAAGCGCGGACTACCAGGGATTTATGGTTAGCCGGCGGCAGTGCAATCAGCGTATAAATATTCACGGGTTCTATCCAACCCGGCTTTGGAGAGACAGCACAATAACCCGCTAGAGCCGTCGATAAAACCCCCAACAATGTCATCACACTGAGTGCCGGCGGCGTCTCACTGGCCTGGGCTAAAGCGCCGGCAAACTCACCCAGCACACCGGGCAACCAATCTGCCGGGATTTCCGGGGTTTCTAACGGTTCAAACAAGATCGGTTCGTTCCAGGCGGCAGCTTGTTCCCAATTCGGCAATTCAATAATGGATTCCGGGATACGATGAGTCATGGCATTATCCTCGTAGATGGTGAATACCGATACGCAATACCAGTGTTTTAGATGCTCCCTGCCACTGAATACAATGGGCTAAATCCATGGCGCGGGAAAATAAACTCAAATGGGCATATAGCACCCAAACCTCGCGCTGAAAACAAAAATTCAATGCATAGTGTTCCGCCGGTTCAGGGCAGTATAAACACACCCCTTTGGAGGAGCGGATGCGGTGCAGGCTCAGCCGATCTACTGCAATAAAAATCGGATTAGCAGCGGGGTAATGGTGCAATTCATCAACATAAGCTGGTGAGATGGGGTGACAGACTGAGCGGGCAGCCTGCCCAAAGGAAAAAACGGGATCCGGTTTGCTATCATTCATCGATTTTTCTCCGTCTGCAGAGATT
Source organism: uncultured Pseudomonadota bacterium (assembly GCA_963697455.1). GTDB lineage: Bacteria > Pseudomonadota > Gammaproteobacteria > Coxiellales > Coxiellaceae > JAFEDN01. The sequence goes on from CAVOOI010000004.1 coordinate 10,897, forward strand.
GTGCCGTGCTGCGACAGTGACGCTCATTCAACCAGGCATCCAGATCATCTTTATAATAAAAAATCCGACCCCGCTTGATATATCGCGGCCCAATGCCACCAACGCGCCACATCGCCAGGGTTTTCTCCTTAACGCCCAGGTAATGAGAAGCGTTGTGGACATCCATCCGGCCATCGGGATAGATATCAATGATAGGGGTTTTAAATCGTAAGCTAACTTCCGTTTTCATAGTAGGCTCCTTTGTTTTTTTAATCTAGAATGGGTCCCGCCGCCAGGACTGAACCCATTGACTTTACTAGAGGGGGTTATTATAGTGGGCATTATTCGTAGTGTAAAGGACTACGTTAGTAGTCTGTTAGACTACAGATAAATAAAGAACTTTCGAGAACAATCCAGAAGTTTATCGCATTGAATAGGAGAATACTGTAAATGACAGAACCTCAAAAACGGGTGAAAAAACCCAAAAAAAAGGCAGATAATCAAAATGTCCGAACGATGATTGTGAATGTCAGGATCAGCCCCCCGCTGCGATTTGTCGCTGAACTGATCGCGCGGCATCAACATCGCACGGTATCCAGCCTGATGGAATCCTTATTAGCCGAAAAAGCGGCCAGCTATTGTCTGCCAGTGGTATCGACCGAAAAAGCACAGACTAACCATTACCTATTCGGCCAGCGCCACACGGAAAAAATCAGCGCCCAGGAAGTCGGCGAACGACTCTGGTCTGCCGAAGACGCCGACCTCTTTGCAGGAATGGCTTTATTTTTACCGAGCCTACTCACCGCCGAGGAACAGGCGCTGTGGCAGGTGATTACCGATATCCCTTACTTCTGGAACCACTTTGAAATCCATATCGAAAACCCGGCGGGACAAGTCGTAGATAAAGAATGGTGGCCGCTGGTGGATTATCGCGGCTTAAATCGGGAACGGCTGCGCGAACATTGGCTATTGTGCAAAGCGATTTTAGACGGTGAAAAACCGTTGCAACACTTAAAGGAACTCAACCTGCCACCCGGTAAGCCGGTTGAAAAACCAGATTATTATCCCCCCATCAAAAAAGTAAGGAGCGATCAATGAAATTTAAAACGTTAACCCGCGCCAACATACGTAATGTAGGACAACACGAACAATTACAGGAAAACGGCATCGAATTTGATCGACTAGCCAATGGAGATGGGAGATACCGCATCAATATCATGGTAAATGGTCAACGAATTCATCGACTGGTCGGTAAAGAATCGGATGGGACTACACGTTTGCATGCTGAGAAAATGATGACAAAATTACGCAATGAAGCTCAGGAAGACCGCTTAAATTTACCTAAAGGTCGCAAACCGACTTTAAGATTCAAAGAAGCGGCGGAACAATATCTGGAAAAACAAATTTCGACTCAGGCAAAAAATTTAAAATCCAAAATTTCTCAGCTCAAGCTGCATCTCATTCCTTTTTTTGAAAACAAACCACTGGATAAAATTGACGAAGAGGATGTAGAAAAATATAAGAATGAACGCCAGAAAGATGGTGTAAGCACCAATACCGTTAATCGAGAACTGGCCGTATTATCTCATCTATTTACCAAAGCCATTGAATGGAAATGGTTAAACAATAGACCTGTAGTGTTGAAAAAGTTTAAAGAAACTGAACACCGCATCACCTATCTAACAGTGGAACAAATTGATCAGCTTTTAACTGCAGCAAAACAGGATCAAAACCCTTATATTTACCGCTTTATTGTGATTGGATTAGAAACCGGCATGCGGCTCATGGAAATTTTATCAATCAGATTAGAAAATATTGACCTGGAGAGACGAATAATTTTTATTCCTCAAGCCAAAGCGGGGGCCAGACATCAACCGATCTCTGAGTATCTGACGGAAGTACTTACTCCTTGCGTACACGCTACCAAACTCAACCAAATCTGGCTTTTTCCTGCAGAAAAATCAGTCACAGGACATTGCGTGAATATTACTAAACCCTTTCGACGAGTGGTCACTGCTGCGGGAATGAACCCTAAAGAAGTAGTCCGCCATACGTTACGTCATACCGCCATTACCCACCTGGTGCAAGCCGGCGTGGATTTACCCACAGTAAAAAGAATTTCAGGGCATAAAACTCTACAAATGGTCGAACGCTATAGTCACCAAAATGGTTCTCATATCCAGGCTGCGATGGATAAATTGGGTCAACGGTATCGTTCGGCAAATACCGGCAGTTAACAAGGGAGTTATTCAATACATTTAGTATCTTGATTCACCCTGTTTTTTTATCCAAAAAGATAATTTTATTACCTGCTATATTACAAACCAAAGTATCAAGAAAATCGCAAAGTCCTTAATTTGGTTAATGGAAGACATATCGAATTTTTAATAAAGAATGGACTAGCGGGAGCGAATGAACAGAAAATTACGGTTTCCCCTTTTAACCTAGTGATTATGTAATAAGCGGATACGATGGTATTGATGGATTATAATTTTTGTGCTGGTGGATATATATGACTTTACCCTAATATTTCAAAGATTATGGATGTTTTAAATATAAATAGGTGCTTTAAGCCCGTAATTTTCTGCTTAAAATTCCGTTTACTGTAAGTCTACTTAATATTTATCAGACCCCATGCCCCTATAAAAGTAGCCCTGCTTGTATATTACCAGTAAGTATCGTTATACTGCATTCTTGATGGTGCGTTGCTCGAAAGGCAATCCACTTGTATTAGAAAGATACAAAAAGGGAATTTTTATGAATTATTCTGCTCTCTTACATACTCTTTATGATGAACAAAACCCTGTTGGCCAATTAGGGCGCGGAACACATTATTCAGTGTTTAGCGCCGTTCAATGGGTAGATATATACAAAAAGCTTCTCCCATCTCTCCATATACAAAATTTTGCTGTTATTTGGGATGAAGATCATGATGAACGAATTATTGATGTCATGGAGCGTGCTTATATGCGCGGTATATTTGCTCCTGTTCTCTACATAGGAGAGAGAAAAGCCTATATAACCGTAGTTGTTGGTAACGACTTTTATCAATATATCCAGAATGATTGGGCCAGCTATATTATGGCATGGGAAAATATTTGTAAAAATGTACATGGTGATCATTGGTTGGTTAATATAGTTCCAGTTCTGGTCAATGCAGCAAATAGCCCTACACTTGGCATTATCGCAGATTCGGATACCAAGGTTACCACTTATATTCAAAACATCCATAATCTTTGGGATCTTGGGATAAAGCCATATATCCAGCAACACAAAAATTATAATCCATCAATACCGCCATATCCGCTTATACATGAATCACCAGGTTAAAAGTGGAAACCGTAATTTTCTGTTCATTCACTCCTGCTAGTCCAGAATGGTAAAATTGGCCGCTGATTCGCTACGCTGGTTCAGCAGGCCGAAACCTCGATTAGTTCAAATTTATACGATTTAACATCTCAGCAAAAAACTTTTTCATTTATCAAAAATGACACCAAAAATAATAACAACTCTTCCTGAAGATATCTGAGATCACTCAAAAAATATTTACAGATTGATCGCATATTTTTTTAGCTAAAGGCACTAATTCTGGAGTTTGGATATCAAGTTTTTCAATTTCTTCAGCAAGAATAAGTAATTTATTCGGCTCCCAAATATTTGAATGTAATAATTTGTGGGCACTAAACAATATATCTACAATTTTTCTTGTTTTTCTATTTTGAAAGAAAACTGAAATTTTAAATCCAAAATAGAATATTATTCCTGCCACCCATCCAAAAGCCGTAGTTACATGATCAGTCGATATTAATTTATAAATATTCTGGAAAATCATCCCAAATAAAATGACTTTAATACCTATCCAAAAGTAACTCTTTAATGCAAACGAATCACGACTATGTGCACCAATAAATAGACATGCGCTAATCAATAAACCGTATTTTTCACGTAAATAATTTTCTCTATTTACCTTCAAACAATATCTGATATAGGAATCTGCCAGAATCAATTCTATTTCCTTTAACTTAAACCAATCCATTTTTATATATCTGGATATGCAGTAATTTAATTGGCTAATACTAATATTGCTAATATTTACATCTTCTGAATAAATATAATCATGCAAGTATTCGAATGAATAAAATTTTTTCTTTTCCGAGTTAGTATCTCGTTTCATCCCATTTTTTTTAGCTCTCTTATTCTTTTTGTGCTCATTTAGAAAATTGTCAGAGAAAGAAGTCATTGCACTTATTAAATCATCAATTAGATTCATCATTTCATACAATTTCTTCTCAAAATCTTCTAGCTTAACGTCTCCTTTACTGTATGCCTCTACTATAAATTCAAAGCATTTTCTTCTTAAAGAGCTTTCCTGCGGGTATTCGAATTGAATTTTTCTTGTACGTTCTAAATAAAAATCTAAATAAGACTTTATTTCAGGATGAGTTTTAAGTTTTTGATAAAAATCCATTATTTTAATTCCAATAAAAATGGCAATATCATTTCCTTATTTCGTCCAATTTGAAAAACTGCACGTTTAAATTTTTAATTTCTGAATAACGTAAAACGAAGTAATCTCCATCAATAGGGTAAAATCTTTGAGAATTATCATCTTTCTCATCTCCAGACGGGGTTTTATCTTTACTGATTTCCCGACGCCTAGCCCCTGTAATTACCATACGGTCTATATTCCCTTCCTTATCTAAAAAGAATTTTTCCAAAAAACCTAAGTACAAGTATCCTTTACCCGCGATCTCTATGATTGCTGCGATTTGTGCAAAATCCGGTGTTCCATCTGCTCCATCCTTCCAACCATAGCCTTTAAATAAGTAATACCATGAACTATCTATTTCAAAAAAGGGATGACGATCCCATTCATAATGACTAATTAAAAAACGAAGTAATTTCCCAAATAAATAAGCGATAAAACAAATCACTAATAGGTATGTTGCCAAAGCAATCAATTGATGGGATGTTAAAGAATCAATTACTGCCGAATATTTATCATTTTGCACACCAGAAATGAGAATAAACAAAGAATGCAAATCAAGCGGCGTTTTTGAAATACAGACCAAAACACATAAGCCAAGTGTATGTAAAATTAGAGTGACAATAGCACCGATGGTCGTTTTATTCGTAAAAGGAATATAAGTTAGAGCCGTATTTTCGATTTTATAAAAAGCAAAATTAAAAATGAGACCGGGAAGGACCAATAAAAAAATCAATAAGGCAGGCAAAGCGATATTCATTCAAAAAAAATATCCTTATTTATCCTGAGACTCTGCATAAACAAATTTGAGATTATATTGATGTCCTCGAATAGTCACTTTGGTCTCTTTCCCCTGGCTTAGCTGAGAAATGCCTTTTTGCAACTCTTTCATCCCTTGAGGATCACGAATAATTTTGCGTAATTTGTCACTCATGATAGCGCGCATGGTACTTCTCCTCGTGACTTATATCATCTCAATATAAGTATAACAATAGATTGTTTTTTATTCAATTTTTGGTTCCTTCCCCCATGATTCTTTAGACAATTTCCTTGTACAGAACAGATTAATTGTGCAATAAGGCAGAGAAAAAAACAAGAGACTTGCCGAAACTTTTCGGCTCTACCCCAAATTTAGCTTGTTATAGTGATAAATATGGTTATAAGTCAATGTTCTAAAAAGAAATGACTATACTTATTGATTCTCTTAAGCCATATCGTCCGTATTATTGATGTATTTGATTTGACGGGGGAGAAGAAGTTAGAATTGGTGAATACTATTGTACTGATTGCAGAGATGGTGTTGGATAAAGAATTTGGCTTATCTAAAAAAAGCCTGTATAACACTTCACTCCACTATTCTTAACATCAACAATGAGGATGATTATGGCTAGATGTACAGCGCCATCACAAGGCCATCGCACAGCAAGCGGGCGAGCGGACTGTCCTGCATGCGGCGGCAGCTATAGCCGCTACGGTGGCTACAGCGACTACGGTCAAGCTCGCACCCCTCTTACTCCTCGTCAGGGAGCAGCGCCGGTGGGTCGAGTAGCAGCGGAAGGCCGCGCTGGTCGCGAGCTGGTTCATCCGTGGTGTACACGCCTGCGGAAGTGCGAACGCTCACGCCGTTCCGCGAAAGTGTCGAGAAGCGAGCATCCCTGCCCGATCTTCGGGATGTTTTTCTCTGCCACGCGTGGGACGATCGGACAGTCGCCGCCAAGGAATTACACGATTTACTCGAGTCACTCGGTGTCTCGGTCTGGTTCAGCGAAAAGGATGTCGTCCTCGGCTCGACATTACTCCGTGAAATTGACAAGGGGCTGGCAAAGTCGCGAGTCGGAATTGTGCTTGTGACCCCTGCACTGCTGCGCTGCCTCCCACAAGAGGGCATCGCCGACAAAGAGCTTTGGCTCTACCCCAAATAAGGGGGCAATTTAATCGAAATTATAATACCTTAGTCATTGATTAGATGAGAATAAGGAGATTAACTATGCCCCGGAAGGATTGTATCCTAAATTTACCTGGCTTTTCCATTAAAAAAGTCAGTGGTTACTTACCCTTGATCCTCGATGTGCATTATCGACGCAAGGCGCGCTGCCCTTTTTGTCAAGGTAAATATCTTCGTCAAAAAACCAGCTTTATCCGCAACGTCAAACATGAATCGGTCGGCCATCGTCCCATGATCTTGCGCTTTAAAGCGTATAAGTTTTATTGCAAAGCTTGTTGCCGTTACTTTAACCAGCAGTTTCCCGGTATTGGTAAGCATCAACGCGCCACCGACCGATTCCAAAACCAAATTTTCCATCACCACGCTCAAGGGATCTCAGGTAAAACCCTGGCTCAAAATTTTAGGCTCGGTAAAGCGACTGTTGAACGATGGTTTCACCAACGGTACCTTTTAGAAAATCGAGAAACCCTTCAAAAAAAATGTCCTAAAGTCCTTGGGCTGGACGAACATTCTTTCAGCAAAAAGAAAGGTTACGCCACAACCTTTTGCGATCTTGCTCGACATAACATCTTTGATGTCGTACCGGGTAAATCTGCTGCCGATCTTGCCAGCTACTTAAATGCTTTATGCGGTAAAGAACGTGTCAAAGTCGTCTGTATCGATTTAAGCACTTCCTATCGCAACATTGTCCGACAACATTTTCCCAATGCCATTATCGTCGCTGATCGCTTTCATGTCATTCGATTAGTCAATCAGATGGCCATGCAAACTTATCAATCCATTGACCCAAAAATCCGATATCAACGGGGCATCTTAAACGCATTACGCACGAATCCAGATAATTTAAAATCACATCAGTTGCACAAACGCGATCAGTATTTTAAACAGCAACCGGCTATCGCCGCTGTTTATGCGTTTAAACAAAGGTTGCATCGGCTGTTGATGATTAAGCATCGCCAAGCGAAACAGTGTAATCGTTTAATCAAACTCTTTTTAAATTATATTCAACAACTCAAAGAAAGCAGCTTTTCTTTCCTCAATAGCTTGGGAAAAACGTTATGGCTTTGGCGAGATGAAATCGTCAGAATGTGGCGATTTACCAAAAACAATGGCATTACGGAGGGCTTTCATCGCAAGATGAAGCTTATTCAAAGACGTGCCTATGGTTTCCGTAATTTTGAAAATTACAGAATTCGGGTTAAGGTATTATGTGCTTGATTATCTGCCCCCTAAAGTGGGAAAGACCCAAGACCCAGAGCTTTCAGTACTCCTGGCGCGTGACCTGCTTATTCCCATCGTGCATAACACAACGTATGAAGCTCTCCGCGAAGTCAGTCCCATGCTCGCCTCGCGAAGCGGCCTGAGCACTATAGAAGGTTCGATGGCAAACTCGCAGGCAAGCTCGCCGAGCTGGTCGCTCCCTAGCTATATTGCAGAGATAGCCACATGTCGTGCAAACGGTGCCGATGCGGCGGCATTCACCCCCAACTTGTCCCTTTAAACCTATAAAAATCTATTAACTTCTCGCTTTTTCTATTATTTTCTTGGCAGGGTTACACCCAGATTACACCCAGCCCTACCAATTCATCGAAATTTTTTAATCTAAGTGTTTGATTTTAAAGAAGCTGGCGATCTGAATCGAACAGACGACCGGCTGATTACAAATCAGCTGCTCTACCTACTGAGCTACGCCAGCTTTAGGGCATAGTTTAGGCAAAGCTGGGCTACGAATCAATCCCTAATTTATCGACTAAGTCGGCAATCGCTTCTTGGGCGCTGAATTCGTTAGAAACCAGGTAGGTGGCGAGACCCTTGGCTGGCTCGATATAGCGGTCGTGCATGGGTCTGACGTGATTGCAGAATTGATCGAGGATACCTTGACGGGTGCGGGCGCGTTCGGACATGTCGCGTTTTATCCGCCGTTCGAGACAAATGGGCTCTGGGACGTCCAGGTAGACGCTTTCGGTCAGTAATGCCACGATCTGCGGTTGGGTTAATATCAACGCCCCTTCCAATAAAATCACATGGGTTGGGAGCATGGGTGAAGATTCGGCTAAACGCCGGTGAGTTGCAAAATCATAAATGGGTACGTTAATGGGCTCGCCTCGCTGCAATTGTAATAAATGCTGATATAACAAAGGGAAATCAACACTGCTGGGATCGTCAAAATTGACTGCGCCACCGTCGCGGTCAAAGCGCGCACTCTGATCGTAGTAATATGAATCTTGACATAAGATTTGGCAATATTCTAAACCCAGCTCTTCACGCAAATGCTGCGCAAAAGTAGATTTTCCAGCACAACTACCGCCAGTTATCCCCACAAAAAATACCGATTCAGGCATACTATTAAATCGCATCTCCCCACCCGTATAATCTGCTGCTGATATCTCCGATCCCTGGGATTAAAAAGCCTTGTTCATTCAGATTGTCTTCAATTCCAATCGTATAAATTAAAACTTCAGGATAAAAATGCTGAATTCGCTCTAACGCAGGCCGGGAAATCAACAAACACAATACTGAAATTGTTCCAACCTCAAATTGCTTAAGCCGCTCAATACTGGCTAACACTGTATCACCGGTGGCAACCAATGGGTCGACTAATAAAATTTCTTTACCCTGCACGTGATTTCGGTCTGGTAGGCGAAAGTAATATTCTATCGTATTTTGAGTAAAACGGTCACGATAAATGCCAATATGACCCACTTTGGCTTCCGCAAGGACCGCAAGAACTCCATCTAACATGCTATTGCCAGCGCGCAAAATTGAAACTATTAGTGGCGGCTGGGTAATGTGATAAGCGACACTTACCCCCATCGGCGTTTCCACCGGCGTACTATGTAAAGATAAATGCCGCGTCGCTTCATAAGCAAGTAACGTGGAAATTTCGACAATAATCCGGCGGACTTCCGCGGAAGAAGTATGTTTATTCCGCAGTATACCTAATTTGTGTTGCAATGCCGGATGATCGAGTACATGCAATGAATTCTTCATTTGATACCTTACCTCGTCATAATCTGAGCTTTTTAGCGCCCAGCTATGGGTCAGATTGAGTTGTAAAAAACACGAGCATAGTACCACTCTGTAAGTGTTTTTTACAACTCAAGATGGCCCGTAGATGGGATGCTAAAAAGCTCAGATTATGACGAGGTAAGGTATAAATCCTTTCATTAAAATATTGTGCCCGTGCTGCGATACTGCAGAGGCGGCTCACCGGCGGGATTTCTTTGGAACGCCAATTGCCTCCCCGCTTGCCAAGTCCCACCTTGTAAAATATTGACTAGCGGCAATGTTTGCGAATTTACTCCGAGTTTTTCTCGAATAATTAAGGCTAATTTTTCTAATAACGCAATGGTTAATGCTCGCCATTCAACAATTAACGGATCAGAAGGTTGATGCACATTTTCCAATAACCGGCGATCCTTGATACTCAGCGCACCACCGTCCATAAACAATCCGCCGTTGCGATATTCAGCCAACCCCGGCAATTGCTCTAAGCCAATAACCTTTAGCTGCGCCCCTTGTAACGGCTCAATCAAGGATAAGGTCAGCCATAATGTCAATTTGTGGAATGGCGCCCAGCCTATTCCAGGATAGTGCCAAACATCCCCCAAAGTATATCCATCGATCACTTGACCTGGCCAAATGTCATTTAAGTGCTGTAATAATTCTTTCACTAAATCATCGGCATTTACAGTGTTGCCAAAAGTACTTAGCAGATATTCATATAAACCTGCTGGCCGACCGTTCGGAAATACAGCTTTATTAGTAGATAATAACCGCCCTAAATTGTGGAGTAAATGTAAGCGCCCCGTTAACCCAAGCAAGGGATTAGCCGCGTTTACCTGCAGGCCTGCCGCTAATCTTTCCAAACTTAATTGCTGCAAATCCTCTCCATCAACCCGCCATGGCTGATCATGAATTGCAGAAAACTCTCCTGATGCAAACATGTCTACGCTGGCAATCGCCAAGCCTTCGGAACGCACCCATTTTTGCCCTTGATGATCATGATAACTCCAGGCACTGCCAGCGCCAGCATCTAGTAATACTGAAATCATTGCCAAATCCAGTTTTGCCTTAGCCTGTTCCAGTAACGGTAATTCTTGCAAAAAATCAACCCGATTTTGACCGTCATTTTCAAAGTGACGCCATCGAGAATGCAAGGGAATTTTTCCATGCGGATAATTAGCGTGGATTATCTTAATAGTCAAATCAGCAATGCTGTCTAATTTATCTAAATGTAAATTAAAATGGGTTTTATTTTCTAAAGCGAGTTGCAAAAATTGGTCGGCACGTTCTTGAATTGCTTTTACAGATAATAAATATTGATATTCTAATGGTGTGATCAAATGAGCGGTCCCCTATCCTTGGCCGTCACCGCCAAAATAACCGGCTGATTTTTTGGCTTGAATTTCAATTTGCGCTTCGCCGGGAATTAAATGTTCCGGGATAATCACGCGTTCTTTGACTAGAATGCCACTCTCACATATTGCTTGATACTTCATATCGCTCATCGAAATTAAATGATCGATTTTGGTGATCCCAAACCAATGCAAGATATCGGGCATCAATTCTTGGAAGCGGGCATCGGTAACACCTGCTACGCATTCGGTGCGATAAAAATAACGGCTGGCCTTATCACCCCCTTCCTGTTTTCTTCGCGCATTATAAACTAAAAATTTGGTGACCTCGCCTAATGCTCGTCCTTCTTTCCGAAAATAAACAATCAAACCCACTCCGCCTTTTTGTGCGGTTTGAATGGCGGCTTCAAAAGCGTGAATTAGATAGGGGCGGCAGGTACAAATATCTGAGCCAAATACATCCGATCCGTTACACTCGTCATGAATGCGACAAGTTAATTCAATCTCCGGTTTTGCTAAGTTCAACGGATTACCTAAAATATAGGCGGTCGTGCCACCGATCGGCGGCAGCAATACTTTTAGATCAGGTCGGGTGACTAACTCCGGAAACATTCCCCCGGTTTCTTCAAATAAAACTTTTCGCAAAGTGGCCTCACTGGTATGCAAACGTTTGGCGATGCCCGGCAGAAACCAAACCGGCTCAATCGCTACTTTAGTAATCTGCACTTCATGCGAGGGTAATACTATAGCGCCGTCTATCGTCAACCGTTTTTCTGAAATCGCCTGCGAAATTTCAGGGATCGCTAATTTTCCCTCAGTTACGGCGATGGTAGGATAAATATCGTAACCTTGTTTTATTTCGTCGCCAAAATATTCACTTACCGCCCCCCAAGGATCTAAAGAGATGATTTTTTCAGGATCATACCAGGCTGGATAGGGCCCGATTTGAGTCATAAATTGCGTGTACGAAAGATCAGCCCGGTGCGCAATGGGATATTGGCCCGAAGCTATAGATAGCGCGCGATACACTGAGTAACTGCCACTGTGAGCGCCAATCGCGTTACGCGCAGTTTTATCGGTAAAAGTTGCGATAACAGGTCTACGCTGATGCGGATCACTGCTTCCCCAATGAATAGGCAATTGCAGTTTAGGCATTTGCCCAGGATGAGAAGTTAAGACAATGTGCGAATTTTTTTTGAATTTTTCCATAAAAATAATTCCATCCTATACAGCAGATGCCGCGCCGTCATCCCGCGGCTTGACCGCGGGATGACGAGCTTCTATTTCTATTCAGCCACTTGAACTAACAACTGATTCAAGCGCTTCACAAAAGCCACCGGATTATGCAACACCTCACCTTCAGTGATTAAGGCTTGGCTTAATAAAACCTCTGCCCAATCCGCAATTTTTTGCGAATCCCGGACATTTTGTAATTTTAACAATAGCGGATGATCCGGATTTAATTCTAGGATAGGCTTAGCTTCCGGCGCCGCTTGTCCAGCCGCCTTCAATAATCTTTGCATGTGCCCCGACAATTCATTCTCGTCAAACACCACACAAGCTGGCGAATCAACTAATCGATGCGTGACCCTTACTTCTTTGACTTGGTCTCCCAACGCAGTTTTGATCTGAGCCACAATATCTGCAAATGTAGCCGCTTTCGCTGCTTGCTGCTGCTGCTCTTCTTTAGATTCAACATTATCCAATTCTAGCTTACCTTTGGATACCGATTGCAGTTTTTTGCCGTCAAATTCGGTTAAATGCGCCATCAACCATTCATCAACCTTATCTGTCAATAATAATACTTCTATGCCCTTTTTACGAAAGACTTCGAGTAATGGGCTGTTTTTAGCATTCAAATAAGAATCGGCGATTAAATAATAAATCTTATCTTGATCTTTTTGCATACGTGAAACGTAATCGCTCAATGATACGTTGGGTTCGCTATCTTCTTGTTGGGTCGATGCAAACCGTAATAGTTTAGCGATGCGATCTTTATTGGCAAAATCTTCTCCTGGGCCTTCTTTGACAACCGCGCCAAATTCTCGCCAAAATCGGCTATAAGTAGCCGGCTCGTCTGCAGCTAATTTCTCCAAAAGATCCAATACCCGTTTCACGGAACCGGTGCGTATTTTTTCAATGATTTGATTCGATTGCAGTAATTCGCGGGAAATATTCAGTGGTAAATCATTGCTGTCGATCACCCCTTTAATAAAGCGCAAATACATTGGCATAAAATGTTCGGCATCATCAATGATAAAAACCCGTTTAACATACAGCTTTAATCCGCGTTGATATTCTCTATGCCATAAATCAAATGGGGCTCGCGCTGGAATATAGAGTAAACTAGTGTATTCCAATTTGCCTTCAAGTTTATTGTGAGTCCAGGCCAGTGGATCTTCAAAGTCATGGGCAATATGTTTATAAAGCTCTTTATATTGCTCGCCGGTAATTTCATTTTTCGGAAGCGTCCATAATGCACTGGCGCGGTTCACCACTTCTTCTTCAGGGATAACCGTTTCATTTTTTTCATCCATCGCTTCTGGAGAAGGTTCGGTTTTAGCTTTGCCGGCTTTTTCTTCGGGTTTTTTCATCAAAATCGGCAGGACAATATGATCGGAATACTTGGTAATAATATTGCGTAATCGAAATTCATCTAAAAATTCTTCACTGCCTTTTTTAATGTGCAATACAACTTCAGTTCCACGTGGCGAGTAATGGATGTTCTTAACTGTATACTGACCTTGGCCATCAGACTCCCACATCACGCCTTGATCTGCTTGCATGCCCGCGTGGCGAGTTCTAACGACCACATTATCCGCTACCACAAATGTAGAATAAAAGCCCACGCCAAACTGACCAATTAATTGCGAATCCGCTCCTGCCTGCTTATTTTCCAGCATCTCTCGAAACGCCCGCGTGCCTGACTTAGCGATAGTGCCTAGATTTTCGATCGCCTCTTCACGGCTCATACCAATACCATTATCCCGCACGGTGATGGTTCGATTTTCTTTATTGACCTCCACCCAAATTTTTAATTGTGAATCATTTTCATAAAGGGCGGCATCAGAGAGAGCGGCATAGCGTAATTTGTCAGCAGCATCTGAAGAGTTAGATATCAGTTCCCGCAAAAAAATTTCTTGGTTGCTATAGAGCGAATGGGCAACTAAATTCAATAATTGCTTTACTTCCGCTTCAAAAGATAAAGTTTCGGGCTGCACTGAAAAAGCCATATTGATTCTCCTATTATTCTAAGATGATATCTGGCTAGATTGGGGTGGGAATTTATAATTTCAAGACCCAGCAGGACGCTGGGTCTTGATAAGAATGGTGTGATTATACTGCGAAATGGAAGGAGACAGTTCCAACAACCACTTGCGCCGCAGGAGCCGCGTTAGAGTTGATCCCTGGAGTACTTACATTCGCATTTACATTATTTACGTTACTCGAGAAGAAAGAATTATTAGATCCAGGAACGTACAAGTAATCGACGCCGAGAGCTAAGGGCAGATTGTAGGCGGCCAAATCATATTCTACAGTACCGCCGAAAATTACCGTGCCGTAAGAGCCGTCACCGACATTGTTGTACAGATTACCACTGCGATTCAACGCGCGATAAACACCACCGACTTTGCCGATAACATGGAGGTAGGGGTTAAACGGTAAAGAAGCACGCAGGGTGGCAGCGCCGTATGCAAACCATGAATCTACTGTACCAGATACAGTAAAGTTGTTCGCAGGATTGGGCTCCACAACGGTAGCAGTCACGCTGCTATCTGGCAATACAAAGCCACCGCCTTCAATACCGAAGTGGTTAGTGAATTGGTAACCGATTTTACCGCCGTAGGTAAAGCCATTGGTATCGGCATCGGTAGCACCACTGAGGATAAAACTATTCCAGTCAGAATATGCCCAGCCAGCACTCGCGCCAATATACAAAAAGGGCGTAAAAGCAGGAACACAAACTGCACAGGGAGGAGCGGCAGTTACTACCTCCGGGCCACCCGCCAAAGCGGCAACGCTGCCTAACATAGCTACGCTAGCAGCACTTAATGCTAACACCTTTATCATCTTCATAAATATCTCCTAGTTTATATAAAATATGCGTGTATAAAAGATCTATAGTGAAATCATACCAACCTCTCGCAGAGCGGTCAACCTATTTCTAAATATTGCATCTCTTCCCACTACCATTTATGATTATAAATTTTTAATAAATAAGGGGAAAAAACTGTGACCTTGCCTATTAGTACTGATATCAATGAACAAAAACGAAAACAAATACATGCAGCAAGAATAATCAAAAGGGGGACGCCACCCTCGCGACGACAACAAGTTTCAGAACTTCTAACCAGCATTACTAATGACAGTCCCGAAAAATTTTCAATAATTTTATTAAACCTAATGGCGGACAATTTCGAAATTAATGTTTATAGTGACAATGCAAATATTTTTTTAAGAGCAGCGGAAGACGCCAAAAACGATGCAATAGTGAAAACCCTCCAGACAGCAGGGGCAGTCCATTTACAAAACTATACAATCCAGGCAACTCAAGAGCCTCATCCAAGTAAAATGGATTTGGCCAAGCAATTTGCGGTTATGTCAGAATTCATGGTGAGCAGAGCCGATAACATCGCCGGTACTAAGCAAGCGCCGCAGCTCAAACAAATGGCCGCATTAGCCAAATCAACCTACCAATCCTTTATGGCGTGTCACAGCACTGCTCCAAGCTTTGAGGTCTTATACGATCTATATGAAGGGTTGTACAGTTTATTAACCAAATTCAGTAAGATATACCAGGAAGCTTTGGCTAACAAAAAAACCATGCCGTCCTTACTCCTTCCTGCAGCTACTCCAATATCCGAAACAATTAAAAGCTCGTTAGCCATAAAAATCCAAATGCTGGATTCCATGATAAAAAATATGCTTGGAGAAATGAAAAGATCTCTAAACCCGCATCCAAATTTAAAAGTTTTATTAAAGAATAATTTAGAAATCATAGGAAAGCTAAGACAATTTGCAGCCACTCCTTCTACCATGAATGCCGACAAGCTCGCCAAACGGATTCAACAACTTTATAAAAAAGCCGAGAGTAATTCAACAACATTCTATTCCATAATCAATAAAAAAATTCCCAAACCAGAAAATGTAGACGATTCAAAAATCAAACAGCATCAGTCTCGGACATTTTTGCAAGAAAATATAAAAAAACTAGCCACTATTCTTTCAACTATAAACAATTTGGAAAGCAATATTAAATCTCATCAACAGACTTGGCTTATTTCGCAAATAAAAATAAAAGAAACCTTAGGGAAAACCAGTTCTGATATAGAAACCAACATCCTTGGACTAAAAGAATTGGCAGAAATAAATCAACAGCTAGCCACTTCTCTAGAGGATCTGACCCAAGCAGTTGAATTTAAGCTAAATAGCAACAGTTCTTCGGCATTTAAATCAATTATCGGGAACTGTGAAAAATATCTTTCTGAACACAAAGAACATCCAGAGAAATTAACCTATTTTTCCAAAATTCTGACAACTACACTTGAGAAAACTCAAGCTTCTGCAGAGGAAATTCGGAAACTGCAAGAAGACACGGCTCAACATGCTATGATGTCGTTAATGTTGCAAAGAACGTTAGAAAGGGATAATCGTGCATCACTACGCAGAAAAAAATCTAACGGTCCTAAGAGACAACAACGCACGACTACTCCCTCCTTAGAAGCAGATATAGAATTAATTCCCCCATCTCAAGAGCCTATCGAACTCAAAAAAAATCCGCTAGGCATGCAAGCCTTGCCCTTACAAGAACCTTCCGCTTTTGCCATTTCTATTCCTGGAACTAAAACATCCGAACCAGCTTTAGTTAGCTCCAATACTTCCAGCAGTTTTTTCGCGGATTCGTTTAATTTTTCATCCAGAGCTACTACTACCTTCCCGAACAAACCAGAACAGTTAATGGTGGATGATCTCGTCGTCAAGAAAATTGTAGAACATCAAATTAAAAGCGTCTTAGATGATTTTATCCTTATAGATCGTCAACCCGATGCAAAAATTACTGTCGCCTCAATGCAAGAAATGTTAATTAAACAGAACGCTTTATTAATGACTTTTTGCCAATTTTCTGAATCAATACGCCAAGAAGATTTTAAATTAC
Source organism: uncultured Pseudomonadota bacterium (assembly GCA_963697455.1). Classification (GTDB taxonomy): domain Bacteria; phylum Pseudomonadota; class Gammaproteobacteria; order Coxiellales; family Coxiellaceae; genus JAFEDN01. Next base: position 27,822 of record CAVOOI010000004.1, read on the forward strand.
AGCCTCATTTAAAAAATATGTCGATTATTAATCAGGCTCGTAATTGTATTTACCATAACTTCTCTCAAATCTTCTCCTGTTCTTGGCCAGTTAACCCTGAAGACCTAGTTGACGCGAAATCAAAAATCGCGCTTTACAAAAAGGTATTAGGGCTGCTTAACGCTTTGCACGAATCCATTAGCCATGTCAATTTTATAAAACTTAGTGAAAATGAATTTTTTCAAAAACTCGTTACCACCTTCTCTGATCCTTTAAATGTGACTACCAAAGATGACGCAAAACCCACGCATCGATACTTTGACACCATCTGCAAAGCTCAGCCCAGTTTATCTTTAAAAGTTGAAACTCAGGAATTGGCAAATAGATTTGCTGTAGGCGCGAAAGACGCCGCCGCCAAGATTTTAAGGAGGTGTAGGACAGATCACACCACTGCCACAATGGTTCGCCATCAAAGTATGGTTTTTCCCCGGACATGATCAGGCGTGCACGTACTGATGCCCGTTGCGAATCCAGCGGAAAATAAGCGCATCCGCTTGTTCAGGGCATTGCTCCGCCAACCAACGGCTGGCGGATTGCACCTGCGGCAGTAAATTTTGGTCGCGCATGAGATCGGCGATTTTAAACTTGACTACACCTGCCTGACGAGTGCCTAAAACTTCTCCTGGACCGCGAATGGCTAAATCTTCCCGGGCAATTACGAAGCCATCATGAGTGCTGCGCATGACTTGCAAACGTTGCTGCGCCACTGGCGGCAATGGTTCTTGAAACAGCAATACACAAAAACTTTCCTCAGCGCCACGCCCTACTCGCCCGCGCAGTTGATGTAATTGCGACAATCCTAACCGTTCTGGATTTTCAATAATCATTAAAGTGGCGTTGGGCACATCCACGCCCACTTCGATCACTGTCGTGGCTATCAGTAATTCCAAGCTGCCATTTTTGAATGCCTGCATCTGCGCCGTTTTTTCTTCAGGGGACAAGCGGCTGTGCACTAAACCTATTTTTAATTCAGGCAGCATTGCCCTTAATTCCAGCGCAGTTTTTTCCGCGGCCTGACATTGCAGCACTTCCGACTCCTCAATCAACGTGCAAACCCAATAGACTTGTTTATGCTGTTGACATGCTAAGCGCATGCGCTCAATCACTTGGGCGCGGCGTTTATTGGAAATAAGTACGGTGATAATCGGTTTACGTCCGGGCGGTAATTCATCAATAGTTGAAATATCTAAATCGGCATAAGCCGCCATAGCTAAGGTGCGCGGAATTGGAGTTGCGCTCATAATAAGTTGATGCGGATGACAGCCGGCGATTTCACCCTTTTCCCGCAGCGCCAAACGTTGATTGACCCCAAATCGATGCTGCTCATCAATCACCAGCATCGTTAACTGCGCATACTGCACTTTTTCCTGAAATAAAGCATGCGTGCCAATAATGATTGGCGCTGCACCTGACGCGATTTGATCAAGAACTTTGGTTCGCACTGCCACCGATTGTTTTCCGCCTAAATAAGCAATCGGAATACCCAAAGGTTCAAACCATCGGCAAAAATTTTGAAAATGCTGCTCAGCTAATAGCTCAGTAGGGGCAGTTAAGGCTGCCTGCGCGCCATGCGCTATCGCCCGCAACATAACCATCGCCGCCACCACGGTTTTTCCGGAGCCGACGTCACCTTGTAACAATCGCAGCATAGGATGTGGCTTGGATAAATCAAGATCTATTTCTTCAATAACCCGCTGCTGCGCTTTAGTGAGTGCGAATCCTAAATGCGCAAGCAACTGCGCTCTAAGCGAATCTGCATTGAGTAAGGCAATTGCATTTTGACGCCGCGCTTGTACACGAGATTTTTGTAAACTTAATTGATGGGCGATTAATTCTTCAAACGCCAGCCTTTTTTGCATCGGATGCTCGTTTCGCAATAACAAATCTACGTCGGCGTCAGGAGGCGGTCGATGCACAAATGATAATGCCGATATTAAATCCGTTAGTTGAAATTCAGATAATAATGCCGATGGCAACAATTCTAATTCACGAGAATTTACCGGCAAGCTTTGTAAAGCCTGTTCGGTGAGCCGCCGCAATAAAAGCTGCGAAACACCTTGAGTGGTAGGATAAACCGGAGTGAGGTGTTGGTCTAATCCTAATTCATCCGCTGCGTGTAACTGCCGGTATTCTGGATGAATCACTTCTAAACCATAATTGCGAAAAGCCCGTCGCACTTCTCCAAAACAACGATATCGTCCGCCTAAAGATAATTGCTGCTTTTGAGCAGCGGTAAAATGGAAAAATCGTAAATAAATAACGCCAGTGGCGTCGCTTAATTGACAAACCAAAGTGGCTCGCCGGCCTGGGCTAACGGTCACTGCGGATATGTCGCCTTCCATCAAGGCATGGCTGCCTTCGCGCAAAGCCGCAATGGGCGTAATTCGCGTGCGATCTTGGTAACGGCTGGGTAAATGAAACAATAAATCCTGAACGGTCTCTAGTCCCAATTGTTGCAATAATTGCAGGATTCGGGGACCTACGCCGGATAAACCGTTTAATGAATCTTGAAGGTACATTACTCGTTTAGGGTCATGATCGTGTCAATTTCAATATCAACGTCTTTAGGCAAGGCAGCCACCGCAATCACGGCGCGCGCTGGGAAAGGTTCGGTAAAATATTCCAGCATCACTTCGTTGACCTGGCTAAAGTTGCTCATGTTAGTCAGATAAATCGTCAATTTTACGATCTGTGACAAATTCCCTCCGGCTTCTGTGGCAATTGCTTTAATGTTTTCAAATACTCGCCGCACCCGAGCTTTAAAATCGCCCTGGACGATTTCCATGCTTCCCGGAATCAAGGGAATTTGGCCAGATAAAAAAACTAAACTGCCTGATTTAACCGCCTGCGAATAAGTTCCGATCGCAGCCGGCGCGTGTGGGGTGTTAATGATTTGTTTCATAAGCTTTCTCCTTATACCTTACCTCGCGTAATGCGCGTAACAGCAGGAATTCGGCGCAAAAGCCGAATAACCCGAGCTAAATGTACTCGATTGTACACAGCCAATTTAAATGTCAATTGATAATGACTGCCATGTTGGTTTTGGACACTCACGTCTGAAATATTCGCTTCCGCATCAGAGATCGCGGCTGCCATTTTAGCTAGCAGCCTAGGCTCATCCACAGCTTCAACGCGAATAGTAACTTGAAATGTCTGTTGATTATGCTCATCCCAGCGTAATGCCATATAAGTGTCTGGACGGCCCCGTAATTTATCGAGACGCCGGCATTGCTCAGAATGAACAATAATCCCTTCACCGCTCACTATTATACCTATGATTGGATCACCAGGGATAGGGCTGCAACATTCTGCAAATGTCACCACCATCCCTTCAGTTCCTTTAATGATTAAAGGCTTTTCTTTGGGCGTTTCCGGCGAAGTATCTGCTGCGCGACGTTGCAGGCTCAGATCTGCAATGCGTTTACTGACTAAAGCAGGTAAGCGGTTGCCCAAACCTATTTCTGCTAGCAGATCGATTAAATTATCGAATTTTGCCTCTTCCAGCACAAACTGTAAAACATCTGACGGAATTTTTTTCAAACTTAAATTATGTTGCCGCAAAGCTTGCTTTAATAAATTCTCTCCCAAAGCAATCGATTCGGTTTTGCGTTGATTTTTTAAAAATTGACGAATACTATTGCGCGCCTGACGAGTGACCACAAAATCCAGCCAGGCCGGATTCGGTTTGGCGCGGGAATCGGTAATGATTTCCACAGTTTGACCGCTGATAAGCGCCGAAGATAACGGCGATAATTGCCGGTTAATTTTTGCAGCCACACAACTATTCCCGATATCAGTATGCACTGAATAAGCAAAATCTACCGCGGTCGCCCCTGCCGGTAAACGCATAATTTTCCCTTGCGGGGTAAATACATAGACTTCATCGGGAAATAAATCTAATTTAACACTTTCTATAAACTCCAAAGAACTGCCGGTGTCTCGCTGCAATTCCAATAAATTTTTTACCCATTGCTGCGCACGCACCTGGGCGGAATCGGATTTTTCTTCACTGGTTTTATAGAGCCAATGCGCGGCAATGCCGCTGGTTGCATGATGATCCATTTCGGTAGTGCGAATTTGCATTTCAATCGGATAACCATAAGGACCAAATAATACAGTGTGCAATGATTGGTAACCATTGGCTTTAGGAATGGCGATGTAATCTTTAAATTTTTTGGGCACGGGTTTAAATAAACGGTGCACTAACCCTAAAATCCGGTAACAAGTATCTACATCGTCAACGATGATGCGAAACGCATATACATCCATAATTTCATTGAAATGCCGGTGTTTTCCGCGCATTTTCCGATAAATGCTGTACAACGGCTTTTCTCGCCCTGTCACCGTACAAGAAGGTAAATGAGTCTTGGCTAAACCTTCTTGTAGAGTTTTACTCACTAAGTTTAAAACTTTTTTGCGTTCGCCGCGCGATTCTTCGACTACTTTGTGTAACACATTATAGCGGCGCGGATTGTGCGCCATAAAACTCAGTTCTTCCAATTCCACTGCTAGATCATGCATGCCCAACCGTTTGGCAATAGGCGCAAAAATTTCCATAGTTTCTTGGGCGATACGGCGGCGTTTTTCCGGGAGCAAGGTAGCTAATGTGCGCATGTTATGCAAACGATCCGCCAGTTTGATGATAATCACGCGAATATCCCGCGCCATCGCCAATACCATTTTGCGGAAATTCTCTGCTTGAGCTTCAGCGCGGGAAAAAAATTCTATTTGCGTCAGTTTGCTAACGCCATCTACTAACTCAGCTACAACGTCGCCAAATTTACTGGCTAAATCGATTTTGGTAAGAGGGGTGTCTTCGATAATATCATGGAGCAACGCTGCCATAATCGTATGATAGTCCAGTCTCATATCAGCTAGGATACAAGCAACCGCTACGGGATGAGTAATATAAGGCTCACCGGTGTTACGTTTTTGATCTCGGTGGGCTGCTAAAGCGGTTAAATAAGCTTCATGGATCTGCTGGATTTGCTCAGGATCAAGGTAATCTAATTTGCTTCTTAATTTCTTGAATAGCCGCATCAGCAATTCCCGCTGGATTATAACTTTATTATAACTAATTGAAACCTTCCCTGATGAGGGTTGCAGGGGGAGAAGAGCGGTAGCGATCTTCCCCTGCATTCCAGAGTTCTGGCTTTGCCAGGACTCTGGATCAAAACCAGGAAGCAATTTCCGCGGAGCGGAAATTGCTGGTTATTCTGGAGGAATATCGGTGTCTTTAATTTGTTGCCGCGTCAATTCAATGCGAATATTAGCGCTGGTGGTAATTAAATTCTCTCTTTCGCCGTGTTCGGTGCGCATGGGAGCTTTCTCTATATCAAAACCCGCAGCAATTTCGCGTAATGCAATCACGGTAGGTTTATCATTGTTGGCAGGCACTAAAGGATCAGCCGCACCCATCTCTAATAAATGCGCACGTTTTGCAGCTTTGATGACCAAAGCAAAACGATTTTCTACATGCGGTAAACAATCTTCAACAGTCACACGTGCCATAATTCTCTCCAGTTTATAAATTTACCCTTGGCAAACTCATATTATATTATTTTTCTAGCAGTTTGGCCAGCAGATTCGCATGACGCTGGGCTTGCTTTCGGCAGCGTAAGCGTTCAGCCAAGATAATATGCTGCAAATCTGCCAATGCTTGCTCGAATTTATCATTGATCACCAAGTAATCAAACTCTTGGTAATGGCTGATTTCTTGTTTAGCTCCGGCCATGCGTTCCGCAATCACAGCGGCGGGATCCTGGCGGCGATTTTGCAGACGCTGCCATAAAGAATCCAAGGATGGCGGCACAATAAAAATTAAAGTAGCGCTGGGAAATAAGCGGCGAACTTGTTGCGCACCTTGCCAATCAATTTCGAGCAGGACATCAATACCTGCCGTCATTTTTTTGATTACCCAATCCCGGGAAGTACCATAGCTATGCTGATAAATAGTCGCATGCTCTAAAAGTGCTTGCTCAGAGAGCATTTGCGAAAATTCTTGCTGGGTTACAAAATAATAGTCCTTGCCATGGACGTCGCCCGGGCGCGGAGGACGGGTAGTATAAGAAATTGATATCTGTAAGTCATTGATATTATTTATTAATGCCCGCACTAGGCTAGTCTTGCCAGTGCCCGAAGGGGCGGTTATTACAAAAAAATGGCCGATCTCATTCAATGTTTTGCACCTGCTCGCGAATTTGTTCAATCAGGACTCGCATTTCTATACTGGATTGAGTCAAGGCCACTCCCAATGCTTTACTACTCAGAGTAGTCGCTTCACGATGTAATTCCTGGCTCAGAAAATCCAAACGGCGGCCTATGGCGCCAGGCTGAGTTAATACTTCATGCATTGCTTGGCAATGACTATTCAACCGCTGAATCTCTTCAGCCACGTCCGTTTTTTGGATAACCAAGGCCATTTCCTGCTCTAAGCGCTGGACGTTTAATTCGGTGCTCCATTCCGCTATTCGCGACTCAATGCGCCCGCGTTCCAGCGCTAATAGCTGAGGAAGATCCCGCAAAACCTGGTTAATGAGCGCTAGAATAGCATCTAAACGCTGTTGAATGAATACTTTGATTTGGCCACCCTCGCGCTGACGCATCTGGATAAGACTTGCTATTGACTGCTCTAATAATTCAATAGCCGCAGCGCCTATTGGCGACTGGGAAATAGTTTGAGTTTCCAGCACTCCAGGCCAAGCTAAAATCGCTAACATATCTGTTTCCGCTTCCGGAAAATATTTACGAACGATATTCCCTGCCCCAGCTATCTGTTTAAGCACCCCCTCGTTAATATTAAAGTGAGCTTGATCATGAGCTGCAGGAGTATATCGCAGGGAAGCTTCAATCTTACCCCGGTTTATTTTTTCGCTCAGTTGGGCACGAACCGCGGGTTCAAATTCCCGTAATAATTCAGGTAGACGAATAGTGAGGTCCAAAAACCGATGATTGACCGTGCGCAATTCCCAAATCAACACCCCCCAATCTTTTTGACTAGACTGACGAGAAAAAGCTGTCATACTGGCTACCATATAAATGCAATCATATCATAAACTTGATTGTATAAAAAGTTGAGGCTTCGTAACTCCATCGCATAAAGGATAAATTAACCATGACAAATATTCGCCCCAGCGGGCGCGCCGCTGATGAACTGAGGCCGATTTCCTTCACCCGCCATTTCACCCCCTACGCCGAAGGTTCGGTGCTAACTTGTTTTGGCCAAACCAAGGTGTTGTGCAATGCTAGTATTTCCGATAATTTACCACGATTTTTACGCGACAGCGGCCAAGGCTGGATTACCGCTGAATATGGGATGTTGCCACGCGCAACTCATGATCGGATTGAAAGAGAGGCGGTACGCGGCAAACAACAAGGGCGCACTATAGAAATTCAGCGTCTAATCGGCCGGTCTTTACGTGCCGCAGTAGACCTTAAAGCATTGGGGCCCTTTGCCATCACTATTGATTGCGACGTTCTTCAAGCAGACGGTGGCACGCGCACCGCGGCTATTAGCGGTGCTTGCGTAGCCTTAGCGGATGCACTGGAATCCCTAAAAACCGCCGGCAAATTGACTGTTAATCCGCTGAAATATTTGGTTGCTGCAACTTCTGTCGGTATTTATCAGCAAACACCCATCCTAGATTTAGAATATGCCGAAGATTCAAAAGCGCATACTGATATGAATGTAGTGATGACGAGTAACGGTACATTTATCGAACTTCAAGGCACTGCTGAAGGAGAAGCCTTTACTGAGGAAGAGCTGCATACATTACTGGGTTTGGCAAAAAAAGGGATTAATCAAATTATGAGCGCCCAAAGATCTGTATTGGGTTTAATTCCGGCCTAAATAAAATACCCCAGGCAAGCCTAGGGTATTTTTCTTTATTAGATTTTGCTCAATGATGCCAACCCCCTCCTCCATGTGGGCCACCACCGCCACCGCCATGCATTCCTCCCATGCCCTGGGGTGCTCCACCCATGTTACCTCCCGTACCGTGGGGTGCTCCACCCATACTGCCTCCCATTCCGTGAGACGCTCCCATACCACCCTGAGGCGGGCCTCCCGGATTTCCATGAGATGGAGGCGGTGCACCCATTCCGCCACCTTGCGGATGTGAATAGTAGCCGCCGTGGGGATAGTAGTATCCCTGGTTGCTGTAGTAATAATTATTATTATTATAATTGTAGTAATTTCTGTGATAGTAATAAGGATAGCCATAATAACCGTAATACCCATAACCGTATCCATAGCCATAAGGGTAGTAAGAGTTATAATATGTGTGTATGCGCCAACACTGAGCGTAACGTCCGTAATACGATACTACGGTGCGGCATTTAAAGCACTGATAATAAGGACTCCGTACACAGTACTTATAATACCCACCAACATATGCCAGTGCGGGCATACTAAAAGCGGCGGTTATCCCTAAAGCTATTAATAATTTCATTTTCATAATTTACCCCCTTGCCGTCAAGGAATATTTACCTCTATACGTATAATTCTAGTACATTTAGTACATTTTATTTAATTATGGAAATTTCTCAGATAAACTAGGGGTTTTGTCTTACAAAATTGCTATAAATACATCCACTTAGATGGAAAATGCGAATTTGTTCGCGCGGAGCGAAATCTAACAGAGAAAATACCTCGGGCGTCAGCCCGGGATATTTACGGCGACTTTACCTTTAGCCTTACCAGATTCTAACAGCGCGTGAGCTTCTGCTAATGTGGCTAGGTTAAATTGGCGGGGGTCGATAAGCGGCTTTAACTTTTTTTGATCCGCTATTTCGGCTAAATTTGCTAAAATTTGACCATGTTGCTCGCGGCGTTCATTGGTTAACAGAGGTAACAGCATAAAAACTACGTGGAGACTAAGCCCTTTATTATGCATAGGCGTTAAATCATGGGTAGATCGGGCTGCAGTAGTAACCACTATGCCATTGCGGGCGGCGGCAACGAATGAACGATCTAAATTGGGCCCGCCTACGGTATCAAATACTAAGTCAAAACCACGGCCATTGGTTAGTCTCTGGATATATTGTTCCGGAGTCTCGGTTTTGGCATTAATCACTTCATCAGCGCCTAATGAGCGCGCCAGTGCAAAATCAGCGTCATCTAATACAGTGGCCGTCACCTGCGCACCTTTCCATTTAGCGAGCTGCACTGCAATATGGCCTACACCTCCTACACCGCCATGAATTAACACTTGTTGGTTTTTTGATAACTGTGCTTTGGTGAATAGCGCTTCCCAGGCGGTAATGCTGACTAATGGTAAAACAGCCGCTTCTAACATGGAGAGGGATTGCGGTTTTTTGGCGAGCAAACGCGCATCGGCAAGCATCCACTCGGCTAAAGCGCCTCCAGAATTTTTCAACCCGCCTGCACAGCCATACACTTCATCACCAGCCTGAAAATTGCTGACATCTGCAGCAACCGCTTCGATTACACCAGCTACATCGCCGTGTAAAATTGCTGGAAAATCCGGCGATATAGCAGGCGCCGCTCGCTTCTAATTTTACAATCAATTTGATTGACGCTGGTGTGAGTTAAACTTTTATTAACACATGACCTGGTTTAAGAACCGGCTTGGGGATAGTTGTTAACTTAAAAACTTCAGGGCCGCCAAATTGATCAATGACTTGTGCTTTCATAAATTTTAATCTCCTGCTTAGTACCTCGTCATAATATATAAGCCCGTGACCTTGCGCAATAAATTATGATACCTTATAAAAATATGAAAATTATTACTCTTAATGCTAATGGCATCCGTTCAGCGGCGAAGAAAGGATTTTTCACCTGGTTAAATCTGCAAGACGCCGATATAGTTTGCGTTCAAGAAACCAAAACTCAAGAAAAAGTACTGGGCGACGAAATATTTCGTCCGAGCGGTTATCATTGTTATTACTTTGATGCGATTAAACCGGGCTACAGCGGCGTAGGTATTTTTTGCCGTCAAAAACCTGATAAAATCACCAGCGGTTTAGGTTGGCCAATCGCGGATCAAGAAGGTCGCTATATCCAAGCAGATTTTCCTGAATTCAGTATCGCTTCTTTGTATATGCCTTCAGGCACCAGCGGCGAAGTCCGGCAAAAAATTAAATTTGATTTTATGGAACATTTTCTGCCAATTCTACAACACATTATTCAATCAAAAAAACCATTTATTATTTGCGGGGATTGGAATATCGCGCACAAGCAAATTGATTTAAAAAATTGGCGCGGCAATCAAAAAAATTCTGGCTTTTTACCGGAAGAACGAGCCTGGATAGATAATTTACTAGAGAAAGTAGGATTCGTAGATGCGTTTCGGATCATTAACCAGGAGGCTGATCAATATACCTGGTGGTCGCATCGCGGCCAAGCTTGGGCAAAAAATGTCGGTTGGCGCATCGATTATCAAATGGTCACGCCACACTTTAAAGATAGAATAAAATCAGCCTCTATCTACAAAGACCAGCGCTTCTCAGATCACGCCCCATTAATAATAGATTACGCTTAAAAGGGCAATACTAAATTACTATCCAGCATTAACAGCTGTTTCCGGAATAATGCTTTGATTTTTTCTAAATTAGCCTGATTATCTGCTTCAAAACGCATAGTCAGATAAGACGAGGTATTAGACGGGCGAACCAAGCCCCAGCCAAATGAGAAATCAACTCGTAACCCATCTATAGTCACTTTTTGAGCTTCAGGGCCAAAATCTGCTTCATTTAATAAACGGGCCATAAAACCGGCTTTTTTGTTTTCATCCATAGCTAATTTTAGTTCCGGTGTATTGATACTGTTGGGTAAAGCAGCAAATACCGCCGCAGCAGATTGATGGCCTTGCGCTAAAATTTGCAATAAACGTACGCCAACATATAAACCGTCATCAAAACCAAACCAGTCATCCTTAAAGAATATATGTCCGCTCATTTCACCGCCCAATATCGCGCCTATTTCTAACATCTTATTTTTTATAATTGAATGCCCGGTGCGCCACATCAATGGCTTACCACCGGATTGTTCGATGACCATGGGTAAAAAGCGCGAACATTTAACGTCAAAAATAATGGTAGAGCCGGGATTAGTAGCCAGTACATTTTGTGCAAACAACATGAGCTGACGATCAGGCCAAATAATTTCGCCTTCGTTAGTTACAATGCCTAATCGATCGCCATCACCATCAAACGCCAACCCTAAATCTGCTTTTTCCAGGAGTACTTTTTCAATCAACGCCGATAAATTTTCTGGCACTAAAGGATCCGGATGATGATTCGGGAAACGACCGTCTAAATCGCAAAATAACTCAATTACTTCGCAACCCAGGGCGCGATACAATGCCGGCGCTACTAAACCAGGGACGCCATTGCCGCAATCGACCACAATTTTCAACGGCCGCTGCAAACGAACACGTTCCTGGATGTAACGAATATAATCTTCAATCACGCACGCCATAGTACTTTGCTGACCGGCGCCGCTGACAAAGCGATGCTCGACGATGCGCTGATAAAGTGCGGCAATATCGGCGGTGGTTAAAGTTTTGCCCTGAAGGACAATTTTAAAACCGTTATGATCGCCAGGATTATGGCTGGCGGTGATCATTATTCCTGCAGAGATACCAAAACGGTAAGTCGCATAATAAACTAATGGTGTAGGTACTATGCCAATATCCACGATGCTAAGCCCGCTGGCCAGTAAACCCGCGCACAAGGCCGGATGGAGTAAGGGGCCAGATAACCGGCCATCCCGCCCGACGATGATCGTTTGTTCACCGCGCTCCGCGGCCTCCGCCCCCACGCCCAGACCAATGGCATACGCCAAATCCGGGGTTAAATTGTCGGGATCAACCACTCCACGAATATCATAGGCACGAAAAATATCAGCAGGGATTGTTTGCGGAATTTGATAACTGACTGGCTTAAGTTTTTCCTGAGCTGCCAAATCCGCCTTCTCCCCGATCACTTTGTTTAAATTCATCTACCACCTCAAAATGCGCTCTTAAAATAGGAACAATGACTAATTGAGCGATCCGTTCTCCAGGTTCAACGGTATATATTTTAGATCCGCGATTCCAAACTGAAATCATCAACGGACCTTGATAATCCGCGTCGATCAACCCAATCAAATTACCCAATACAATTCCATGCTGATGACCTAAACCCGATCGAGGTAAAATAACCGCTGCTGAGTGCGGATCGGCTATATGGATCGCTAAACCAGTAGAAATCAGTTCGGTATGACCGGGACGGAGATCTAAAGGCTGGTCGAGACAGGCGCGCAGATCTAAACCTGCCGAGCCTGCAGTTGCGTATTGAGGCAAAGGAATTGTCTTTCCAAGTCGCGCATCTAAAATTTTTAACTCAATTTTATGTATACTCATTGTAACCTCCTGGTAAAGATATCATAAAAACCACATTACGGAAATCGGCACAAGCAAAATTACAGTATTCACTAGGCTTAATTCCTCAATTAGAATTGATATTATGTCAATTCATCAATGGCCGGCCAGCGAACGCCCACGGGAACGGCTTATTCAACAAGGCGCTAAAGTCCTCTCAGACGCCGAGCTGTTGGCCATTTTAATCCGTCATGGCGGAAAAGGCCAAAGCGCTGTCGATGTGGCGCGCGAACTACTGCAGCAATTTAATGGGCTGCGCGGCATTTTAACCGCTAGCTGTTCGGCTTTTTGCGCTGAACCCAGCTTGGGGTTAGCAAAATACTGCCAACTGCAAGCCGCCAGCGAGCTGGGGCGGCGTTGTCTGCGTGAAACCATGCACCAGCGCACAGCTATTCGCCACAGCAAAGATGCCGAAGAGTATATTATCGCTAGTCTGCGGGATTACCAACAAGAAGTTTTTACAGCTTTATTTTTAGACAACAAGTATCGAGTCATCCAATTTGATTACTTGTTTTACGGCACCATCAATAACGCTAGCGTTTACCCGCGGGAAGTCGTCAAACGCGCGTTATTCCATAATGCAGCAGCCCTGATAGTCGCCCATAACCATCCCTCCGGGATAACTGAGCCGAGTGAAAGCGACAAAGAGATCACTCAACGGCTTAAAAATTCCCTGGCGTTAGTCGATGTTAAGCTTCTCGATCACCTTATCGTTGGTGATATTCAAGCTTTTTCCTTCGCGGAACATGGCCTTCTATAAGCCGCGCTGTAGCTCTTGCAATATTTTAGGAATTATTTGCCTTGTGCATAAAATTTTGGTATAAAGATCAACTCGCAGCAATTCACAGGGTTTAAACCTAATTTTAAGTTTTCGGAGCGATCGAAATGAGTAAGGTATGCAAATTGATGAAGAAACGTCCGCAAGTCGGTTTTAACGTTTCTCATGCCAATAACAAAACTAAACGCCGCTTTTTGCCTAATTTACAAAAACGCCGTTTATGGGTGCCCAGCCTAAAGCGCCATGTTACTTTAACAATCTCTATGCGCGGGCTAAAGCTGATTGATAAAATCGGCATTGAAGCGGCTCTCGCAAGAATCCAAAAAAATATAGAAGCATAGGGGTAAGCGCGCATGGCAAGCAACGTTCGTGAAAAAATACTGCTCGAATCAACTGGCACCGATAAAAAAGGCAAGCCTACCCGGTATAATTACACTAAGTATAAAAACAAACGTAATACCACCGAGAAGCTTGAACTCAAGAAATACGATCCACGAGCCTGGAACGCCGCCACCGGAAAATACGGCAAACATGTCGTTTTCAAGGAAAAGAAACTGCCTAAATAATAGGGCATCCACCAGGTGAGTTCACCATGCCTGAGTTACCTGAAGTAGAAACTGTTCTTCGTGGAATCTCTCCTACCCTCACCCGGCAAAAAATTCTGCGCGTGACCATTCGTAATCATCAGTTGCGCTGGCCTATTCCAGCATTTTTACCTGAAAAATTAATTCATAGCACTATTCTTGATATTCAGCGCCGGGGCAAATATTTATTATTCTCTACTCCCCGAGGCACTCTAATCTTGCATCTAGGGATGAGCGGCAGAGTCCATTTATTGAAGCCTGCAACTCCAGCTAACCGGCACGATCATGTCGATATCAGCTTTGCTAACCAATGGACGCTTCGTTACACCGACCCACGCCGGTTTGGCTGTTTACTGTGGACTGAAGATCCGCCGCAACAGCACCCATTACTGGCGCATCTTGGGCCTGAGCCTTTGACCAATCAATTTACCGGCAGCTATTTATTCACTCAAGCACACGGGCGCAAAATACCTGTTAAATCGTTGATAATGGATAGCCGCGTAGTCGTGGGCATCGGTAATATTTATGCTAACGAAGCCCTTTTCCTCGCAAACATTTCTCCACTCACCCAGCGCAAGAGATTAGCAAAATCCGTTATCAGGGTTTGGTGAAAGCGTGTAAACAAATCCTAAAGCAAGCCATTAAAGCAGGCGGGACAACTTTAAACGATTTCCAAAATGCCCAAGGCAAACCAGGCTATTTCAGCCAGAAACTAGCGGTTTATGGACGGGAAAACCAGCCTTGTCAGCAATGTAATACCATTTTAGAGAAAACAACTATTAATCAAAGAGCCACCGTTTATTGCCCTGACTGCCAACCAAAGTAACTTCCGGCAAACCGCGGGCGTCAGCCCAATGCCATTGGGTAATGGTAACCGTCCACGGGATGGTTCATTACCTTAGCGTAAAACAGAATTTTGTGAACTAGAGCTAACGGTAACTAGAAGAACTAGAAGAACTTAAAGTACTAGAAGCACTAGAAGAACTCGATAAAGTTATCATTCCAGAAGATGCAGTTAATTTGGATGGATTTTCTATGTGAGAAGTTATTTCCACGCTGGCTTTAACACATTGGAACCAAATGTCATCTTGAGTTGAATTTTTTATAAATGGTCTACAGTGTTGAACTAATTCTTGGCTTAATTTTTTCAACCGCTCTAATTTAATCTCTTTTCCTGAAGTACTCACAGCATTTTGTACATTAAAAATTTTTTCTGTTGCGTCGATTTTCTCTGAATACTTTGGATCAGACATGGGAGTTTCTCTTAAGCGCGTGAAATTATTAGTTAATATACTTATTCTGTCCTTTAAAAAGTCATCGAGTACCGGTACCGGTGTTGTAATTGCCCGTTCTTGCTCTGGAATAGCTTCTATTAACTTCAATTCTTCTTTTAATTTCTGTACCGCGAGCAAAGTTGTAACAAGTCGCAGAGCTCGTTCATTTGGCTCATCAGAGGTGTTATGAGGGGGCTTTGACATAATTATCTCCTTAATTAATCTAATTTAATAAAGTTATTGGTTATGAAGAGGAATTCTAAACTTCAAATGTTAAAATAGTCTTAAAACGCTACTCAATTGGTTTAAAAGGGGAAGTTGCTGAGATACCGTGCAAATAATTATCGAACTCTGGAAAACTGCTGATAGGTTCACGGCAAACTGAGCCTTCACAAATATATGCAAAAACCATCCCCGCTTCTGGTAAGGGCTTTGCTAAAGCATCCGGCAAACTGGCCGCCGGACCGGAGAGCGCATAGCAATAATGGTCCGGGTAGATAATATTTCGCAAATTCTCGCTGCCACTGTGATAATAAAACATCTTCACCGCGTAAAATAATCAATACCGGCGGATGAAAATAATAGCGCAATCCCGTCAATAAACTATCATAGGCACTAGGACGATGATTAATTTGTTCCCAAGCAGCCTGCAAGGTGTTTTCCGCTGCCGCTAAATAACGCGGCTCCGCCAGCCAATACCCATGCGTAACAAACAGAGACGGCAATACCATTCCCGGAAGGCAACGCTTCATCGTCAAAAATTTTCGGGCGCTGGATTAATTTTTCGTGATCATCAGCGGTATAAAAAAACCCGCCTTGTTCTTTATCGTAAAAATGATCCAGTAATTGGTCGGCTAATTCCCGGGCCCACTGAAAATAAACTTCGTTCCAACGCACTTGCAAAAAATCTAATAAGGCGTCGAGCAAAAACGCGTAATCATCTAAATAGGCTGGCAGATGCGCGGTATCTCCACTATAAACTGCGAGTAACCGCTGCTGTTTCCATAAATTCTCAAAAATAAAATCTAATGTTGTCTGCGCCACTTTGACCAGGTCATCCCGCGAAAAAATAGCTGCAGTTTTAGTGAGCGCTTTAATCATCAGCGCATTCCAGCTAGTCAGAATTTTTTTATCACAACTGGGGCGTACCCGTTTGTCGCGGGCGGCCAACAATTTTTTCTTAGCGGTAGCCAGCCATTCTCCAGTAATGGATTTATCTTGTTCGGCAATAAACAAATGCCAGTGGCCTTCAAAATTTGGCGGTTTATTCAAGCCAAAATAATCAGCCACCGCAGAATACTCAAGGCCGGTTAATACTTGCCGGATTTCGTCGCGATCCCAATAATAATATTTACCTTCGATCTGTTCAGAATCCGCGTTTAAACTCGCATAAAAACCACCGTGTGGCGAGCGCATTTCGCGCAGAGCCCAATCGACAGTATTTAAGGCAGTTTCTTTAAAAATTTATCGCCTTTAATTAAAGCCAGGTTGGCATATAGAGGAATTAATTGCGCATTGTCATACAACATTTTTTCAAAGTGGGGAATCATCCATTTAGAATCCACGCAATAGCGAAAAAAACCGCCGCCGAGTTGATCACAGAATCCACCTTGGGCCATGCGCGTCAATGAATGATTCAACATTTTTAGGGCTTCTTCATCTTCTGGTGCAGAAAAATAAGCACCTTGAAGCAAAAAATCTAAATGAGTCGCACAATGGGAATTTGGGAGCATGACCAAATCCACCGTGAATAAAATCAAAACTTTTTTCCAATTCTGCCCGCGCTATTTTTAATGGACTCTCGTTTAAAATGGCGCCTTCTGCCGATGCGTCAGCGATCTTAGTTAAGGCCGCGGTTAAAGCGCGAGTCATTCTTTCAATGGCGTCCCGGCGTTCATAATAAAAATGAGCGATTTCGGTCAGTAACGCTTTGAAACTAGGCCGCCCATAACTTTCTTCTGGCGGAAAATAAGTGCCTGCATAAAATGGAATTTGTTGGTCCGGAGTCAAAAATACTGTCAGCGGCCACCCGCCAGGGCGCCCCGTCAGCAATTGATGTGCGGTTTGATATATCTTATCCAAATCTGGACGTTCTTCACGATCCACTTTGATATTAATAAACCACTGGTTCATCAGTGCGGCAGTGGTTTCGTCTACAAAAGATTCATGCGCCATGACATGGCACCAATGACAAGCAGCATAACCAATCGATAGTAAGATCGGCTTATTTTCCCGGCGCGCCTTATCCAAAGCTGCTGCGCCCCAAGGATACCATTCCACCGGATTATCAGCATGCTGCAATAAATAAGGGCTGGTTTCTTGGGCTAGATGGTTAGAGTAAGACATATTTAAGATCCATCTTTTTTTTGTAAACGGTGGTACTTTGCTAGTAATTCTTCCGGCGTTTCTAGAAAGGCCAATGGAATACAATCCACGGGACAAACTTGCCTACATTGAGGTTCGTCAAAATGGCCGACACATTCGGTGCAACGGTCAGGTTTGATTTCGTAGATGGATTCGCCTTGAAAAATAGCATCATTGGGACATTCGGGTTCACACACGTCACAATTAATGCATTCGTCAGTGATACGTAACGCCATTTCATTCCTCTTTTAATTTATGCCATTCACGTAACCGCTGCAGAACTACAGCGGGCACAAAACGCGAAACGTCTCCACCTAACATTAATATTTCTCGTACCAAAGTTGCGGAGATAAATCCATACTCATTACTAGCCGGCAAGAAAATAGAGGTAATTTCAGGGGCCATTTGCCGATTCATGCCCGCTAATTGAAATTCATTCTCATAGTCTGCGGCGGTGCGCAAACCGCGGACGATGGCTACCGCCCCCAGTTCTCGAGCACAATCCACTACAATTCCTCGGCACTCCAGCACGTTTATTGCGGGATAATCTACCAATGTTTCTTTCACTAAAGTAATGCGTTGCTGAATGGTAAGCCAGGTTGATTTGCGAGTATTATTAGCTACGGTGACGATCACCTGATCGAACAATTGCGCAGCGCGGTGAATTAAATCAATATGGCCATGGGTAATTGGATCAAAACTACCGGGATAAATTGCAATTTTTTTCATTCCGAGAACTCCTCTTAAACTTGTCTAATCGGAAATAATTGACGAAAATTATTTTTAACGTTACTTAATAAGTCTTTGATCTTTTCTCCACTGGGCAAAATTAATTGCGGAGCAATCTCAGCAAGCGGGTATAAAACAAATGCCCGCTCTTTCAGTCCTGGGTGAGGCACTGTCAAACGCGAAGTGGCAATGACTTGTTCGCCGTACAATAAAATATCCAAGTCAATGGTTCGCGGCCCCCAATGTTGCAGACGAACCCGGCCTTGCTCGTGTTCAATAGCTTGCAATGCGTCTAGCAGCTCTTCAGGAGACAATTTCGTGTCGATTGACACCACCCGGTTAACAAAATCAGGCTGCTCAACCGGACCAAACGGCGGGCTTTGGTAACAAGCCGAAGCTTGGCCAAAAATTGTTTTCGGTAATTGGGCAAGACGGTCAGTCGCCAACCTCACCTGTTGCAATGGATCTTGTAAATTACTACCGATCCCAATAAAAACCAGCATGACTATAAACGATCCAACATCTGTTGACGCAGATCACCGTCGGCCTCACGAAATTGACTCCACCAGTCCAACGCGGCATGATGTGGCTCGCCGATTTTTACTCTTAACGCCAGAAAATCAAACGCTGCGCGAAAGTAACGATGAAATAACGTGCGGTACACTCTTTTACCCCGTGGTTTGATTAAATAATATTGCAATAGCCAAATTGCCCGCATCATCGATGATAGGCGATTAGGGATCACTAAAGTTTCCGCCTGTTTTTTTAATACTTCATCTATCGCTTGGCGCAATGCAAAGTGAAATCTTTTATCAGGATTATTCTGTAAATTTAATTGCAAAGCCGGCCATAATAATACAGCCAATAAAAATCCAGGGTTCAAGGAGTCTTGTTCTCGATAGCGGCGATCAGTTTCATGCATTGAAAACTCTATAAAAGCGCGCACGTCACCCATAGCGGGATTATCCATAGCAGCGAACGTCTGCGGGAATAACGCGGCAAAATAATTACATTCATATAATTTCTGATAAGTACAATGGGCATGACCGGTGAAAAATAATTTCAGCACCTCATCAAATAGACGCGATTGTGCGACGTGTTTTAGTAAGTTAGGTAATTGCCGGAGTTGCACTTCGGTATCTTGATGAATCTCAAACTGGAGCTTGGAAGATAAGCGAATGGCGCGCAATAAACGCACTGGATCTTCATGAAAGCGCTGCGCCGGATCACCGATGATGCGAATGAGCTTTTTGTGTAAATCTTGCATGCCGCCGGTAAAATCGACTACGGTGCGTTTTTTATTATTGTAGTAAAGGGCATTGACCGTAAAGTCGCGCCGCCAAGCATCTTCTTCAACCGTGCCGAAGGTATTATCGTTAGCTACTCGAGTATGTGGGTCAACAGGGAGGGCCGATTCGCTAATTTGTGCCCGAAAGGTGGTGACTTCAATAATTTCCTGCCGATAAAACACATGAACTATGCGGAAGCGCCGGCCAATAATCCGGCTATTGCGAAATATCTTCCTGATCTGTTCAGGCGCAGCATTGGTAGCCACGTCAAAATCTTTAGGAATTTTCCCTACCAGCAAATCCCGTACTCCGCCTCCGACCAAATAAGCGTCAAACCCAGCCTTATGTAGCCCTGCCAATACATTCAGTGCATTAGCGCTAATATGTTCTTCTGGGATGGGCCTATCCCAATACTGAGGCCCGGTGACAGGGAGAGGTTCAGCTTTTTTCTTCCATAGCCGAGACATTAAACGTCGATAAATCAATATACAATCCTCTGAGTTACTTTTTTTGGACAGATGAAAAACCAAACAGGATTTTATCATCCCCCAGCCTATTATTCCATTGTAATTGATTGTTTTTTTATCTATGATGAGATTTAAACGACTCGCTCCCTTCGTCTAGTGGCCTAGGACACCGCCCTCTCACGGCGAGAACAGGGGTTCAAATCCCCTAGGGAGCAAACCTACCAGAAAGAGGAACTAAACCGCAAGAAGCATGGGATTTCCTTTTATGAGGCCCAAAGAGCTTTTTTAGATTCAAAGCGCGTCATTGCGGAAGATTTAGAGCATAGTCATAGCGAAAAAAGATATTATTGCTAGATTCACGTATCGAGGCAAAAAGATTCGCATTATTGGTGCTGGTTATTGGAGAGGAGGAAAAAGAATTTATGAAAAAGCACAAAATTAAATATACAAATGAGCCTCTTGGGAAGGTAAAAATTATCTCTGACTTCTTACCGAGCCCAAGTGAATTAGTTTTAAAAGAAGCAACCGTTAAAATTACTTTATCTTTAACCAAAGATAGCCTTGATTTCTTCAAGAAAGAAGCAGAATTAAACCACATTGGTTATCAGAAATTAATTCGAACTTTGTTAGCCTGTTATGCTTCACATTACCGAGAAGACAAGCAGAAAATATGAGGATTCACTCCCTAGGCATCTAGGGAACGAGCGCAGGCATTCATTAAAAGTCCTGATCCCTTCGACGCAATGACTTATTTTTTGAATGCAATTTTTTTTCGGTTAACCGGCGCTCCTTAGCCGCTCGCGAAGGTTTGGTTTTTTTACGTTTTTGAGGAGGTTTTTCAGCTTTTTGAAGAATAGTTCGCAGACGTTCTAAAGCATCGTGCTTATTCCGCTCTTGGGTGCGATAACGGCTTGCTTTGATAATTAGCTCACCTCGCTGTGAAATCTGATTGTGCGCCTGGGATAATAAACGATTGCGCACGTCCTCCGCTAGACTGGCGCAATGGATAACATCAAAGCGTAATTGCACCGCCGTTGCTACTTTATTAACGTTTTGCCCTCCCGGACCGGGCGAGCGAATAAAACTGAATTCTACTTCTGATTCATCCAGTACAATTTTCGGTGTCATTTTAAACATGTTTCAATTTTTTTCTATTGTATTGTAAGCAAGTCATTACGAAATGAGCAGTCGTAAGAATGTATACCACCTTCATCGCTGCATGTCACTTGATGGTCATGAATCCAAATGCCTAAAATAGAACCTTTTTGATCATTGTAGCGTAATACACAGCCAACTCCCGCATCACTTTGAACGGAAAATTTAATTATTTCCGGCGCTGGTGGTATTTTATTTGGCGGACTAACAATGATTCCACCATTACAAGTTTTTGACAGAAGCAGAAAGGTCACCGGCGTTTGATTACTGACGGTTATATCGTATTCCCGCTCTTGAGCAAAAACCCCAGTTATCGCACTAAGAGCAATTAACGCTAAACTTATTTTCCAATTCATGACCAGCACTCCAAGTTCTAAAACTTCAGTATAAATCTCATAACCACAGAAAGTCTATAATTGGCAACAGCGGTAAAACACGGTATTGCGATGACCTATCTCATTTCCATAATATATTGTTATGCAAGCAACTCAATCATCACAAAAAAAACGTTCTCAAATAGATACTCCTTGGAAGAACATTCTTGCCATTTATTTTCGTCAATTTATAGAATATTGCTGGCCGAATATTGCTCAGGAAGTTAATTGGGAAAAAGAATATGAGGTGTTAGATAAAGAACTTAATACAATTGCCCGAGAAACTCAAACCGGCAATCGTTTAGTAGATAAATTAATTAAACTTTGGCTCAAGACTGGTCAAGAAACCTGGGTGCTTTGCCATGTAGAGGTCCAAGGTCATCCGGATAAGTTTTTTTCCAAGAGAATGTTTATTTATCGTTATCGTTTGCAAGACCGTTATCAAAAGCCCATCATTAGTATGGCTATTTTAGTAGATAAAAATAGTCATTGGCGACCTGATTGTTATCGAGAAGACCTGCTAGGGTGTTCAATAGAAATGCGGTTTTTAATTGTCAAAATTTTGGATTACGCTAAACAACGAGCCGAACTTGAAGCCAGCCTTAATCCTTTTGCCACGGTTATTTTAGCTCAGCTAATGGTATTAGAGAGCAACAAAGATCCACCATCGCTTTATAATACTAAAATTGACTTGACCCGCCGATTGTATAAAAAAGGCTGGCAAAAAAACGAAATTTTAGAATTATACTTTTTTATTGATTGGTTAATCGCTTTACCGGATGAACTTATGATAAAATATCATGAGCAAATAGAAAATTTAGAGGAGGAAAAAAAAATGGCTTTTATTTCTACAGCAGAGCGGATAGGTAGGCGCAGAGGTTGGCAAGAAGGAATGGAAAAAGGGATAGAAACAGGGATAGAAAGAGGAATAGAAAAAGGGATAGCGAAGGGTATAAATCGTGGTAAACAGCAAGGGACCGCCGCTATTGTTACTCATTTACTCAAGTGCCGCTTTGGGGAAATTTCTGCTTATAATTTGCAATTAGTTCAAAACGCAAGCGAACAAACTTTATTAATCTGGGCATCCAAAATTCTAGTGGCGCAGACTATCGAAGAAGTTTTTGGAGAGTAACAAGGGATTGAAGTTATAGCCATTTTTTCCGGCGATAATAATACAACATCAAACCAGCGATGAGGGCCATCGAGAATAACACGATAGGATAAGACCATTTCCAATGTAACTCGGGCATATAAGTAAAATTCATGCCAAAAAGACTAGTGATAAAAGTAATGGGAATAAAAATGGTGGCGATGATAGTCAATACCTTCATGATTTCATTCATGCGGGAACTGAGGCTGGAAAGATAAACGTCCATTAAGTTGGAGAGCATATCGCGAAAAGTCTCGACAACGTCAATGGCTTGGCTGGCGTGGTCAAGAACGTCACGCACGTAAACCCGGGTGGCGTGAGTGATCAAATCCTCTTCCGCATTCATTAGGTGATTCAGCACTTCTCTAAGCGGCCAAATGACTTTGCGGATCTGCAGCATTTGATTTTTGAGATGATACAAAAGCCGCGGGATGCGTTTGGTAGGGTCGATGATAATCAGATTTTCAATTTCTTCTATTTGATCGCCTATTTCTTCTAACACAAAGAAATACTGATCGACAATGGTATCGATTAAACGATATCCGAGGTAATCACTGCCTTTATTGTTTAACCAACGGTCGGGATGCTGGACAATTCGTTTATGAATCTGCTCAAATAAAGTGGATTGTTCATCCTGAAATAGCAATACAAAATTTTTGCCGATAACAATACTTAAATTTTTGGCGGTGAAAGCCTGGTGGTCACCGGTGAGTCGCAATGCTTTTAAAGTAATAAAAATATAGTGATCAAACTCTTCGATCTTGGGCCGCTGTTCGACATTCAAAATATCTTCCAATGTCAACGGATGGAGGTTATATTGGTTTGCTAACTGCTCCATCAAATCAACATCCTGCAATCCCTCGACATGCACCCAGGTGATAGCCCCTTCCTCCGGGCTCATCTGACATTCCTCTATATGAGTCCCGGTTTTTTCTTGATAGCCTTGCGGCGAGTACTGAACAACTCTGATGCGCGGGGGAACAGCCGTATTACTGCCGGTGTAAATAGGCGTGCCCGGCGCTAAATTGGCCTTAAGAGTTCCGACTTTAATTTCTGAGCGCATGAAACAATTTTATCATAATTACTAACTACCTCCTAAAGTCTTACCCACTGAACCCCCAGGAGGTAAGGGGGTGGTTTTTTTATTTCGACGTGTACTCATGGGAAAACCGCCAGATCCCTCAGCGCCGGAGCCCTGAGTGGACGCAGAAACTGGCGGCACAAATCCCTCTAATCGCGAAGATGATACTGTTTGAGACCGTACTCGCCTCGGAGTAGGCGCTTGGAATTGTATAGGATTATAGGCTGGAAGCGTAGGCGGCAATCCAGAACTACGATTAGACGTACTTGATGAGGAGCTTGATGAAGAAGAACTGCTGGAACTATTAAAAGAAGAATAGAGTGAGCTTGATAACGTTGAACTGGGGTTTTGGATAATAGATTGCCTACGCACTGCTCTATCCGTCGGAATGGGCGGAGGCGTCGGCGACGCTGAAACAGAGACAGATTTCGAGCGAGAAATTGGCGTGCCTAGTAACGGCGAACTTAAAAGAGACGAACTGGAACTAGAATATGATACCGAAGCACGAGAAGACAACTCGTTGGAAACAAATCTCATACGCGGCGTCCAGGTGTTTGGGAGGGGAGGAGGCTTCCGCGGCGTTGAACTGGCGGAAAACACTGAGCTAGTAGTTGACCCATCAGGCGATGATAAACTTAAAAGCGATGGGCTGCTGGAACTAATAGAAGAAGAGCTTGATGAAGCTGAATCAATATTTTGAAAATAAACCTTAGGTTTTTCATCCAACTCGCTCCCTAATTCTTGACCCATCTTAGTCATCATTCTCAGATAATTGTTTAAAAAATCCACCTCAAGTTTTAACGCCACAAATTTGTTACGATCCAGATCTTTGCCTGCTCTTTTAACTATTGCTAACTCATGATTGAGCTTAAATAGTCTTTCAGTCATTCTAATCTTTTCTTTTACAAAGGGAACCAGCTTTTCTTTTAATTTTTTATATTCTAGATTCTTAATTCCAATTTCTAAAAATTGTATTTCTTTAGGAATACTTTCTTTATTTTTTTCCTCAGGATTGTTAAGTTTTGTTTCGAGTCCTCGCAATAGCTTTGTCATTTCATCCACTTGTCTTTGATGCGCGCCTCCGACCACTGAAGTAAACTGAGCTTCCGCATAAATTTTACCGCTGCGTTTACTACAACTTAGTTGCGAGAAATTAGCGAGAAGCGTACTGATTGCAGGCGGAAAGGTCCAACTAGCGGGAATAGTGAGTTTTAGATCTTTTACTGGACTAGGCTTAGCTGTGAATAAAAATGCCGCCAGTTTATTCAAATCCTCCTTCGTGAGGACATCGAGATTGGAATCTAAGGCACGCGCCAAACGCAATCTCAGCAATTCCCAGGTAAATAATTGATTTAAACTGGAAGTCATTTTCTCATCGGGAGATGAGGGATGGGAGAATTTGAAATGTAGAACATTCGTTAACCGCTTAATGACCTCATCCGCAAAGTCAGCCCTACTAAGTGCATATTTTTCTTCTTTAACCGTCTTTGGCTTATCTAAATTTTCAATATAATTTTGCAAAAATTGAATTTGCTTCCTTAACTCCTGCTGAAACAATTCGTCTATTTTATATTGCTTACTATTAATCTCGAAACTCAAATATTGTGCAGCAGGCACTTTTACCTCCTCAATTTCGGTAAACTGCTGGAAACTAACCCCTTCCCTAGGAACCAAAACATTGGCTATTACTTGTAAGAAATCAACCCACAACGAACCTACCTTTCTAAGCCGGTTAAGAAAATCGGCATCATCCAACTCTCCAATCTGCGGCAGCTCAATCTCTGCTGAAACAGCATATTTTTTGGAATATAATTTCTTAGCATCGTCATAGGTTACTTTAGGATATAGCCTGCTCAATCCTTGACGATCATCCCGCCGCAAACTTGACGGAAGAATATAATTAAGCCCCTCGTCTTCGAATTTAGCCCAAATAAGTCTATACAATATAGAACTGAATCCATCCTTACGCATAAAATCAGTACTGTGCAATATATTTTTAAACTCGAATTCCAAAACTTTTTTGGCAATTATTAATTGAGGGTTAGTGCCGTGTTTATTGAGATAAAAGAAAGGTTCAAATACTCTTAATAAGACGCTAGTTACAAATTCATCTTCAGTAATCAGTTTAGTCATTGCTCATCTCCTATGATCAAATATTCAATTTTTTTGTTATCTACTGCTTAAAGCGAAAAAATATCTATGGTTTATATTATGTCATATCGTTGAAGCGGGTCAAGCCCAGGACTCCCTCATCAGGAAATGTCATGGGCTTACCCGCGCGGCTTGAGCGATAAATTAGTCAGCTTTACGGCCACGCTTTAATGCTTGGGTAATTTCCGCTACATGTTTGCCTTGAAACTGAGCCATGCTTAATTCATTTTGCGAAGGCTGACGTTTGCCGTCACTGCCTGCGAGAGTCGTTGCTCCGTATGGGGAGCCGCCGGAGATTTCACTCATAATGGTTTGGCGTGTTTCACTGTAAGGCAAGCCCACGATGACGAAACCCAAATGCAGTAGCGTAGAGTGAAAACTGGTGATGGTAGTTTCTTGGCCACCATGCTGGGAACCGGTTGAAGCAAATACGCTGCCGACCTTGCCGACCAAGGCATTCTTCACCCATAACCCACCCGTTTGATCTAAGAAATTACGCATCTGCGCGCACATATTGCCGAAACGGGTCGGGGTACCGAAAATAATACCATCCGCTTCCGCCAGCTGTTTGGGTTCAATCACTGGAATTTGGCTAAACTTCTTCCGAATTTCAGCAGCGCCGCTTTTTTTAAGAATTTCTTCCGACACTAATTCCGGGACTTGAAATAAAGCCACTTCCACGTCTTCCACCAGACGCGCACCGGCGGCAACCGCCTCGGCCATTTGATGGATATGATCATACATACTATAAAAAACGACTTGAATTTTAGTTTTAGACCCCATTTCAAAAACCCTCCCTGACTAGAACATTATGAAGTACCCCATGATAGCCATTCCCTACCTGATGAGGGTTGCAGGGGGAGAAGAGCGGAGCGATCTTCCCCTGCATTCCTGAATCCTGGCTTTGCCAGGATTCATGATCAAACCAGGAGCAATTTCCGCGAAGCGGGAATTGTGGGAGCTGGCCGGTAAGCCGGGTTCTGTCTGGAACAGTCATTAATCTGGGATAAGCGTCGCCGCTTACCTCAAGCAGCCTACCCGAATCTATACCCGCGGGCAGCAAGCATAAGATTCCTATTTGGCCTTACTCCGAGTGGGGTTTACCCTGCCGCCACTGTTACCAGCGGCGCGGTGCGCTCTTACCGCACCATTTCACCCTTACCGAAGTTGCCTTCGGCGGTATATTTTCTGTGGCACTTTCCGTCGGCTTGCGCCGCCCAGACGTTATCTGGCACTCTGCCCTATGGAGCCCGGACTTTCCTCCGTCTTATGGGTTAAAACATAAAACAGCGACTGTTTAGCCAGCTCATATTCATTTTATCGAAGTCTATTGCAAAAGTCGATTTAGCCAGCACACACAAACTATACCCAAAATTTTATCATTCCTCCCTTAACGGAAATAACAATGTCGAATTAGCATGGATTAATAATTCTCCGATAATTTCAGAGCTAGATTGTAAACTAAATTCCTTTTAGCAGAGGTGATGCTGGCAGCTAGACTTACGGCTTGTTTAAGGGGAACTTCCGCTAATAAAATTTTTAAAATCCGTTGCAGTTCCTGGATTTTTTCATCACCCGATTCAACCGCTTCGGCCCCTTGCAGGATGAGTACAAACTCACCTTTACGCTGGTTGGGGTCATTATTCACGTATTGAGTTAATCCGGTTAAGTTATCATGCCGAATAGTTTCAAAAGTTTTGGTCAATTCCCGGGCCATCGTCGCTAACCGCTCTCCTCCGCAAATTTCAGTGAGTTGCGTGAGTAAATCAATAATCCGGTGCGGCGCTTCGTAAAAAATAATAGTTCTGGTTTCAGCAGCTAGTTCGCGAAGCCGTTGTAACCGCGCAGCGCCTTTTGCTGGTAAAAAACCTTCAAACACAAAACGCTGTGCAGGTAAACCTGAAGCGGTCAGCGCAGTAATTGCCGCACAAGCGCCGGGAATGGGCACTACGGGAATTTGCGCATGATGTAAAGCTTGAATTAACAATGAACCAGGATCACTAATCAAGGGCGTGCCCGCATCCGAAATTAGTGCCAATTGTTTTCCTGCTTGTAATTGTGGAATTAATTCTGTAATTCTTTGCCGTTCATTATGCTCATGTAACGAAATTAGCGGCGTGTTAATCCCATAATAACTTAATAGCTGTTGACTATGCCGCGTATCTTCAGCAGCAATCAGATCAACTGTTTTTAAAATCTCTAACGCACGCAAAGTGATATCGGCTAAATTCCCGATAGGCGTCGCTACAATAAATAAACATCCCGTCATATTTTTACCATACATCATTCAGCAAATACTAAGGGCAATTGTTTTGCCAGCGGTAATTTGTCGCGGATTTTATCGCCAGCTAATACGAAGCCGCGGAGCTGGCCTGCTTGATCATGGAATAATACGCGTAAATGATGGCCCTCGCCTTCGACATGCCATTCGCCCACTATTCCTGGGGGCACAGCGGAAAAAACCAAAGGGAGGGCCGGGGTTTTTAACACGATGGGCATAGCCGGATAATGCACCGGCTCATGGCCGCCCGTTAAAATTTTGGCTAAGGCCCGTGCGCTTTGCAGCAAAGGCGCTACATACATTTGGACAACGCCGGCTACTTCCGCACAATCGCCTAATGCAAAAATAGCTGGAAAATTAGTTTGCTGCCAGCGATTGACCACAATGCCGCGATTAACTTGAATACCCGCAGATTTTGCTAAGCTAAGCTGTGGGCGTAAACCCACCGCAGAAAATACGCCATCAACTAACAGTTCCTGATCATTGGATAAAGTGATTGCGACTTGTTGATTGCGACGGGCAACACTCTTGGCCACGTGACCTAACCGCCATTGGATACCTTGTTTACCCAATAAATCCTGCAGCAACTTCGCCGCCGGCTCAGGTAATAATGCTGCTAATGGATAAGGATCAGGAGCAATGATATCTATGGCGTAACCCGCGTTAATAAAATCATTAGCAAATTCACAGCCAACTAAACCCGCGCCTAAAATCGCTACATGTTTTTTGCCGCTTAACCATTGACGAAAATGCCGGTAATCGCAGAGGGTATTGACGGTTTGCACATCGGTTACCGCATCACCGGTTAATGGAGGGTGGATTATTTCAGCGCCGCACGCCATGACTAATCTGGAAAATTCTAATGAAGTTTGTTCGTTAATGATAATGTGCTGAGCGACTGGGTCGATAGCCGTCACTTTTGACCAGCACAGAATTGTCGCGGTTAATTCTTGCGCCATGACTTCGGCGCTGGCGACCATGAGTTGATCGGGTTGCTTGTGTTGAGCGAACGCTGTAGATAATAAGGGTTTGGAATAAAACCCGCCGTCATCCGCGGTGATGATGGTTAAGGGCGTTGCTGTATCTAGCTTTCGCCATTCTTTCGCCAACATATAACCGGCTAGGCCAGAACCAATAATAATCAGCGGCGCATTTGAACTATGCATGGCGGTAATTATGAACGGCATCCACCAGCACTCGCACATTCTCGGGAGGAGTTTGCGGTAGAATACCATGACCTAAATTAAAAATATGACCGGTTCCAGGGCCGTAATCTTCACAAATTTTTTGTACGGCCCGTTGTACTAGATCAGGATCGCCCAATAACACACATGGGTCTAAATTGCCTTGCAAGGCTACTTTATCACCCACTTGCTGGCGCGCACGTTTGATGTCGGTCATCCAGTCTAATCCCAATGCGTCGCAGCCGCTAGCCGCCATTTTATCTAACCACTGCCCCCCACCTTTGGTGAAGAAAATAAGCGGAATGATTTGATCGTGCATGTTCCGGGTTAAACCGTGCGCAATCTGCCGCAAATAATTTAAAGAAAAATTCTGATAATCCTCAGGTGACAATACTCCGCCCCAAGTATCGAAGACCATGACCGCTTGTACTCCGGCAGCAATTTGCGCGTTTAAATAAGCAATGGTGGTCTCAGTTAAATTTTCCAGTAGCTTATGTAAAGTGGCGGGCTCCCGGTACAGTAAAGATTTTATTACCGAGAAATTTTTACTGCTGCCACCTTCTACCATATAAGTCGCGCAAGTCCAAGGGCTGCCTGCAAATCCAATCAGCGGGACTGATTTAGCCAAGTGTTGTTGAGTAAGCCGAATAGCTGCAAAAACCGGGCTTAATTGCTCCAGCGCGGTATGCGTTTGGAGCTGATCAATGTCACGTTGAGAACGCAGCGGATTTGGGAAATGCGGGCCATCGCCTTTTACAAATTCTACTGTCATACCCATTGCGGCTGGGACCATTAAAATATCAGAAAATAAAATCGCGGCGTCTAAATCAAATCGAGCCAAAGGTTGCAGTGTTGCTTGCGCAGCCAACTCGGGGGTGCGGCAAAATTCTATAAAATCCGAATTTTTTTCACGTAATGCGCGATACTCAGGCAGATAACGTCCCGCCTGGCGCATGAGCCATACTGGAGTTTTATCAACCGGCTCACGTAACAGCGCTTTGATCAATCTCATGATGGCTTTTGCTCTGCGCTATGATAGATTTTTAATAATTCTTCAATTAAGTTTTCGACTACACTGTGGCGGACTTCGTCATCAACCAATCCACCTTCTTCTTTAATTTCCGCTAAACGATCCTCAAGCACTTTGGTAACAGTGCCATTGGGATATTGTCTAGCTAATAATTTTCTCGCTTCTCGCGGGCCAATTTGGCGATACAGACGGTTACGGACATTCACGTCTTCAGTAGTTGTATTTAAAGCCCATAATTCTACCGGCCCCAAAGTGGCCGTCAATAATTGAGTATGGGCTCCTTGCTTGGTGGAAAATTGCGCGAGAAAAGTCGCGCCACCTTCGCGGGGACCATGCACCCGGTTGCGTAACGCGACTTGCGCCGTGGAGGACAAACCAAAAATCTTTGCAGTTTTTTGCACCGCTTGTTCAGGGCCGGCTTCCATAATAAAAATAGAAGTGGCGAATTCCACCATGACCGATTCAAAATCATCTAAGGATTGCGAAATTAAAGCGACTTGCACCTTCCATTTGCGGCCTTCACGCATGTCTTGGATCACTTGATCGCGCACCGCTTGGACCTTGGCAGTCCGGTGAAATTCATCGAAGACAATGCGCTTAGGGTCTTCGCGAATTTCTAAGATCCGCGCTCGATGATAGTCACGATAAGCTTCCGGCATATCACTGATGTTGTCTTCAGCCAAATAATAATGTCTGGCTAACACATAACGGGCCAGCATATACATCACGCCGGTTTGGCGATTCGCCGCGTCACCACCACTGCGCGCGACCTCATCTAAATCTAATGCGACCACGCGTGCTTCGCCAATATCAAACCGGGTGACTTGGGAAATAATCGGGTATTCACGCACCGCGCTGGAAATCATCCGTGAATAGGCCTGAATTAATGATTCTCCGGTCGGGGTAATGATTTTGCTATATAAATCAGTAATCGCGGGCAATCGGCAAATCGCCGCCACATCGGCTAACACCGGAGCAGCATGACGCTGGGCTAACAGGGCGTGATGGGTAAAGCCGGCGATGAATAGAGCGTCGGTCACTTCCCACCAAGTTGTCTGCGGGTCGTAAACAAAGCCAATCTCTTCTAAAACGCCATCTACTTCCTCATCGACGTTGTGAGCGTATACGTTTGGATTGCCGTCATCTGCAAATGCTTTATAAAGTTCGTTGACTAACAGTCCCGACATATCCGCTACACCATCATAAGCTTTTTCCGTACCCACAGGCGTAGCTAATAATGTGAGGAAGTTGACTAGGAAACTTCGCTCTTGGGGAGTTGGATAACGGCATCCGAGTTGCACGTCGAAAGGGTTAATCGCATAGTCGGTGCGCATTCGCAAACGATGGTAGGCAACCAAATGCTTTTGGCTGGCAGGCAGGGCGTCTTTGATCAGGGAAATCAGCCCACTACTGGAAGGACCGATGTCCACAATGGCAATGCGTGGTAACCGAGTAATACCGGGCGATAAACAAACCGCTAAATTAATAGCGTTAGACAACACTGATTTACCGGAACCGGGGCGAGCATAAAATAAATCAATCCAAGTGGTTTGATAGCGAGACCCTGGGTGATAAGGCCATGGTTTTCCATCGGGCGAACGAAATAAAATAGCGCCATGGCTCCACGGCGAGGCGGGACGAAACAGCGGCAACATGTATAACACATCTGATAACGGTGCAATCGAGGGTGTCGCCACGGAATGCGAGCTGACTCCCAGCATACTCGAGATAACGCCCTCATACGCATCACCGGAAATTTCCGATACATCGCACGAACCCCAACCCTGGATAGCTCTGGCTAACATCGAAGCCCGCGAACGTAACAACCTCACATCGCCTTCAGGTGCCCAGGTCGCGGCAGTTACTTTTAAACGCACCACGGCATCATCGGCGCTCAAATTAATATAACTCAACAACTTCAGCGAATCGCTAATTAAACGATTTTGTCTTGAGGTCACCGTCAATACTGAAGCAATTGCGGAGCGCAGACCAGCATGGCCCAAACCATTACTTTCAATTTGAAAAGAAATACGCCAGGGAATATGGGTTTGTAAAGTCCGGGCAAATAACCGCACAAAACTCTGCACGTCTTTAGGAAACAGATCGATAAAAACCGAGGCGTAGATACGATCGCCTACTCGAGCGGTGCGTAAATCTATATTTTCGGCATCGCGGGGTAAAATTTGCCGGGCCAGCGAAGGCCAAGTGATATCCGAAATTTCGCCATGGAGTTGCTTATATTCTTTGATGGTTATCTTATCTCCGGGCAATAAGGGACGCCAATTTCTATCGGTAAATTCAGGGTCAGCGCTGCGGCGCATCACATAGACAGCTTCATGCACTGCTAAAGTCTGGGTAATAATACCCCAGGTATTAAAATCATTTTCAACCGAACGGACAAAAGAATCATGGCTCTCGCGTAAATCAGGCACAGCGGCTAAAATATTTTGGGTCTGAAAAAAAGGCGGGATTTTATTTTTCTTAATGTCTTTGATTTTTTCTTTACCGGCGCGCTTGCTTTGTTCAGCAGTTAATGAACCCAACCGGGTCCACAATGCAATATATACTTCTTCGTGCGCGCAATAATTGCTGAGGTAATTAATTCTCTCCTCAAATAAATCATCTAACCGTAAACCTAAGCGCCGGGCGGTGTCTTCGGCGGGAGCGAGAATTTCAGAGATCTCGCCTTTGACCTCGTCTTTGTTATAGCTAAAAAATACTTGCACCAGATAGCCCGGATGCGACATAGCGGTTTGCAAGGTCTGGCGCAGTCCATCCAAGGTTCGCTCGAACTCTTCCTTGCCGATTAACATCTGCACCCCTTCTATCCTCAAGATGGTCATGAGAGATCCATCATTGGCAACCAGAACAGTTCGGCTATCCGCCGTTTGGATTTCGCAATAGGATAAGGTTGTCTGCTTTAATAGCGTGCTCAACCACGCCCAAAAGGTGTTGAATGATTTAAAAAAACTGGCGAGGAATTTAAACATAAGGCAAGCATTATATCGTTTATCTGGTTAACGAACAATTGGCGGGGGCAGGTTGCTGAACACATGAGCGGCTATCAATGCGTAGAAGATTTTAATATTTAAAAATATATATTTATCAATTACTTAGTTAATATTAAACTCTTCTGAAGGCGGTTTTATGTAGCGAGATTTCGGCTGTTGGGATGAGCGCGTTATTTAGAGCAGGTTAAATGGGGAATACAACTATAGCCAACAAATCGAGCCGAAGAGCTGGAATTAGGTAATGTAAAGTCAAATACGCTGACACCCCACATCTGCTTACCTTGATAGCAGCGGCCATCACTCGAACCAAACATTAAAGGTTGATTTTGTTCATTAGTACCTAAATAGATCATCACATGGCTAATGGGAGGATGGTGGTTAGTTTTATACGTTCCTTCCCAAAATAATAAATCTCCGGGTTTTAAATGATTAAATTCAGCTGAAGAAAAATCATTCGACTTAACTGGATAAAATTCTCCTTTAGCCACTACCCATTGATACATTTGATAAGAAGACCGAGGAACATCGGTTAATTTATTAAGCTTTAATAAATAATAAATAGTTCCGGAACAATCCATTCCGCCAAGCTGGGGATTCGCTGATCCATACAGATAGGTAAGATTTTTTTGCGTTAAAATCAAAGCTTGCTTGATAATTTTTTTTACGGGGGGTGAAAGTTCTTCATACCCGGTTATTTGGTTTACTGGAATAACTTGGGTGTTAGCAGAGTGAGACGCACAAATAATCGTCGGAAAGAATATTACTACGAGGCAAAAGATTCCTGTCGAGATTCTTTTATTCATAAAATATCCCCTCAATTAAAACGAGCCATAATACATTTAAAGCTAATCGCTAGACGCCTTTATTTGCTTTTTAAACTGATATTATGACTAGGTATATTATTGTCTATCTTAGGCAACAAACCGTCAATAAAACCATGACGTAATAAGTTTCCAATGATAGAGAGCATGCTGGCTTCAGGATCATCAATATTACCTGAAATTTGTATTTTAGTTGCGGTTGTTTCCTGCGTAGGATTTTTTAAAATATTATGAGCAGTTGAAATAGCGCCCTCATAAATCTTCTGTGCTAAATTTCCTTTGTTTTCTTCTTTAATTTGAAGGCCTTTTAAAAAAGGCTTAACATAACCCGTTATCCTACTTTGATCT
This sequence comes from uncultured Pseudomonadota bacterium, assembly GCA_963697455.1. Classification (GTDB taxonomy): domain Bacteria; phylum Pseudomonadota; class Gammaproteobacteria; order Coxiellales; family Coxiellaceae; genus JAFEDN01. Next base: position 62,315 of record CAVOOI010000004.1, read on the forward strand.
GCTTTAGCTTCCAAATAAACACTAAAAGTACCTGCTTTTGTTTCTATATTCGTATATTCTTTTAAAAAAGGGTTAATTTGAGTTAAAGGCAAGTCTTTAAGAGAAGCTTGCAGCGAGAAAGTGGGTGTTTTAATAGCAGGGTTAAATTTTAAATTAATAAATAAATCAGCAGAATCCATCGCTTGCGCCGTTAAATTAAGAACTGCGGATAATTCTTGGTGTTGCCGCGCTAAGTTCTGGATATTTTTAACGCTAACATTTATTTTTTTTATGTAAAGATTAAATGGCTTCTTAGATCGATCATTTCGAAAATAAATAATGCCGTCATGGACAATGATTTCATTGATATTAAGCGGCGACAGCGAAGGAAAAACTTTTACGCTTTGTTCAGTAATCTTTGGCTCTTCTTTCTTTTTATGATTATCAGAAATATCTAAAATTGTTATAATGGGACGCTGTACTATAATTTTTTCTACTATTTTCCCTTTCAATAAAGCGCTCCATTGTAGAGAAAAATTTATATTATCAACTTTGAAAATGGGATCAGTGGTGCTCATATTTCTTTTCCATAAACTCACACTGTCTAGAGCTACTTCGCCTTGAAGTAGATTAAGTTTTAAGTCTGCGATCTTAACGTGATAATTGGGAGTTTTATTGATTCTCGAAGTGATATACCATAATGCCCAATAAGGAAGGAGAAGGCGAATAACAACAATGAGTGATAAAATGGCAACTAAAATAATATATTTAGTCTGAATCTTTCCTATCATCGGCTTCATATCCTTAATTTATTTATTATAAATGTTATTTAACATTCATAACTCATTACCCTAAAAAAAGATATTCATCCAATTGCTTAAGATCAGATTATCATAAAATTATTTTAAGTTCAAGTTGTTTTAATAATATCGAAATATAATATTAGAATTGCGATTATCAAGTTAAAAAGATTTTTCTATTTCTGGATTATTGGTTTCATTTGAAGAAATCCAGCTAAAATAACGATATTACTTTAGAATTTTGATGAACTTCTGATTGAGGTTGGTAGGTTATTGTAGACTTTTTTTCTCGATGACTGGATTTTTAAGCTTTGCTTTTAATTTTGGAACGACAGCCCAGACAATGTCAGGTTCTATATTAATGCAAATATATTTGGATTTCGCAATAGGATAAGGTTGTCTGCTTTAATAGCGTGCTCAACCACGCCTAAAAGGTGTTGAATGATTTAAAAAAACTGGCGAGGAATTTAAACATAAGATAAGCATTATACAGGAGTTCCCGCTTAAGGGAACTCCACCTTGCGCGATGGGCTCGCAAGGTGGAGGGAGCTAAGAGACGGGGATGCGATTCTCCCCGGCGGGATTATATTTAGGACTTGCTATAATGCACTGATGGGAAATCCTTGGGGCGTAATTCAGCCTGATCATCACGATCACAATCGTTATCATCATGCCTCGGCGTTCCTGATGAAGCGCCTAAAAAGCGGCATCTATTCAGCTCTACTTCGGCTTGAGCGCGAATATCTCCCAATCCTGCAGCCCGTTTAATAAGCTCTTTTGCTTTTTCTTCATCCTTCTTTACGCCATAACCGCTTTTATAGCACAAGCCCAATGGATATAAGGCTGGCGGGTGCCCTGCTTCCGCTGCTATTCTGAAGCGATTAAATGCCGTTACTTCCTTGCCGCCGTCTTTACTCATAGGGAGTGGTAATTCCTTTTGAGTGTAATAATTACCGAGTCTCATTAATGCCTTAGCTTTTAGATCCTTTAGATCCTTTAGATCCTTGTAATCTGAACTGCCTTGAAGAGCTTTAGCCTTACCTTTCTCTTTTAGAATCTGGTCTACTTGGCTTATAACTCTGCGATAATCCGCTAAAGCTGATTTTAGATTTTTTTTAACGCCTCGACCCTGTTCATAGCGCAAACCCTGTTTAAATTGAGCTTCGATATTGAATTTTGCATCGGATATTGCGTTTTCGTCTCTCATAATATTCCTCTCTTTAGTGAATTATGTATATTTCGTTGCAAACTATACCATAATGTTATTAGAAATACAATTTGACGAATAATCTGTCTTTCCAGGCACAAAATCTTGTCAGAGGTTTAATGGGACAGCTCTGGGAATTAGACTTGACTCCAACCAGCTTCCTTGAGGGCGTTTAGTAGCCAAGTTTCTAGGTGAACCGTGAAGCGAGCGATATCAGGCAGTAAGCGCAGCGTGGTGGATAATTCTTTATTGGCTGATTTTTTAAAAGCCATTTCCACTTGCGCATCAATCAATAAATGGCCGTATAAAGAAGGGCTGCTTAACCCTTCACCTAATTCTTGTTCTACTACCTGCGAACGAAGGCGCAAACTGCGATAGGTATTTCTGGCGTTGACATCATCTGTAGTATTGCCGCTGGCCATGATGGTAAACAAAACATGACACAGTGCGTTTAACTCCGTTTGGCTTATTTCCGGCAAATAAATTAAGGTCCCGCCGCCAAAATCACTTTTCCCAATGACTTCCAGAAAAAAACACTGGGCGCAAAAAAGACAGGCAGTCACTAAATTTTCAAGCCGGTTATTGCGGTAATTGCCATCCACATTGACGATTTCTTGTAATTGCTGTGCTTGGAAACCGCAATAACGGCAAGTATAATTATCGCGTTTGAGCACACGCTCAGCGAATCCTTTAAATCCCGGATCATTTTTCCGAGTCATAAATAAGCGCCAATTACTTTCCGAAGCCGCTAAACGTATTTCTAGTGAGCCTGCCACAAATTTTTACCTTAAGTTAACTGCTGCCAATTAAATGATGAATATCAGTGCCACCGATTTGCGCGGTTTTTTTGGCTGCGGTGCCTAATACTGAGACCGATGCGGTGGGAATCAATAAAGGAATTAACGTTAAACCACAGCCAATTAATAATAAAGATACTCCCTGGGTCATCTGGACTTGCTGGGGATTTTGCTTATGCTGGTGAAACTTAAAAAAGGACGCCGTGACGAAGCCAAGTCCTGAAATGATAGCCACGTCCACAAACACAGTCGCTAGGCCAGAGACGCTACTCTGTACGCTTTTCGAGACAGTAGTCATTGACACGAATGTCGCATTTACCGCCGCCGCTGCTAAACTGCTATAAACCAACCCTATACTTAAAATTACGCTCTTGAAAGTATAGCGCCATTGCTTAAATATATTTTCCTGACTGCTCATTTCAACTCCTTATGCTGTCATTAGGGCAATGCCCCCTCATCCTAAGATTATCCCATAGAATCATGAAATGATCCATAAAGCAAAGGCCGGGATATCCCGGCCTTTCATAGAACTAACTGGTATAAAACTACGAGTTTTATTTACCAATTAAATTGGTGATCGCAGTACCACCTACTTTCGCGTTATTCGCACCTTGCTTACCTAGTACGGATACTGAAGCAGTAGGCACTAATAAAGGTATCAAAGTCAGTCCGCAACCGATCAACAACAGAGACACACCTTGACTCATTTGCACTTGCTGCGGGTTTTGCTTGTGCTGGTGAAATTTAAAGAACGACGCCGTGCAAAAGCCTAAACCGGCAATAATCGAAATATCGGTAAATACCACACCCAATGCCGAGACAGTTTTATCTACCGTGCTTGAAATAGTTCCTATAGACACATAGGAACCCGCTGCAAAAGCGGAACTAGCAAATAGAGCACCGCCTACCACTGCAAGCATCGCCGCCACTTTAGCTATAATCCAGCCTTGGCTGGAGAATTTTTTCTTAGACAACATATTTACCCTCATATTTTTAATAAATTTATACCAGTTACTTAAAAGCTATTATACAGTCCCCACCTTAAGAGACCATTAATTAGGCGCTTTGCCGACTAAATTATTAACCGCGCTACCGCCTACTTTAGCAGGAGAAGCACCCTGCTTACCTAACATCGAAGCTCCTATCGTTGGAATGAGCAAAGGAATTAAGATCATTCCACATCCAATTATCAGCAAACTGACTGCCTGACTTATTTGTACTTGATGCGGGTTTTGCCTATGTTGGTGAAATTTAAAGAATGACGCCATCATAAAGCCAACCCCCGAAATAATCGAAATATCCACTAATACCGTGGCTAAACTCGACACCGTTGAATCTACCGTCGACGCAACCGCCGAGAGTGTCACATACACCGGGTCTGCAAAAGCTATTCCTGAACAGAGCAGCCCCAGAAAAAATGTCAACAGGTATTTGATATTTAATATATTTTTCATTCTATTTACTTAGTTAATTAGTCATGATTAAAGCTACATTTCCAACCAACAGTAGCTATTGTACAGATTAAACCTTAAGAGAACATTAAAATTTTGAAAATTTTTCCTTGTCATCCCGCGACTTGATCGCGGGGATCCAGAGAACCGCACGAGATTTCCCGGATACCGCAGTCAAGCCGCGGTATGACGAAGCTCTCTATAATACAAAATCGAAGCCGAAAATGCTCTCGAACAACTTAATCGTACCCATAATATGGACACACAGAATTCCGGCAAATAGATGTACCAGCACTTTCCCAGTAGTCCCCGGCTGAGCGTGACCGCTGCCAGTCTTGGCTGACATGACAAAACCGCGCATAAAAGAATAAACACCGACTAGGCGTACCAGCATTAATATTGGCTGAATGTATTGGGACCAGGTACTCGTCACATCGCCATCATAAGACAAATCCGTAGTCCCGCTATTTCCCCAGAACGAAACTAATAGGGTCCCGATCAACAATGGCGAACAGAGCATGGCGATTCCAGCTATGAGGGTCATTAGCGGGCCAGCCATGCTCATTTGCGACGACATCATGGTACGCGCTTCTCCGTAACGCTTGAACTGAAACATGCCACCGATAAACAAACCCAAACCGAGCAAAATACCAATAGTTTCCATGATAGTGGCGATAATCCCTAAATTTTGGGTCAAAATTTCAGGTAAATTCCCAATATCTCCACTGGTGTTGCCCGCCCAGGCAGGCACACTAGCGAACACTAGTAGGAGCGCTATCCCAGATACTTGTCGTTGAATGTTGTTCATACTCTTCCCCTGACATTACCGATTATGAGAATTTTATGGTTTTACCACTGGTAGTAATCACTACTCCGGCATCAGCATCAATACTTTGCACAGTACCATATTGGTCTACATGGTCACCTACTGCAACTGATTGGGATTGCCCGTCAGATCCTACAATCCAAGCCCGTCCTGGCACCACAGCGCGTAACTGGAAAGTGATCACCGGAGCAAGGTCCACTTTAGGGGCCGCTTTGCCTACTTTAACCAGTTTTGGCTGGGTCAATGCTTTAACCTGCGCGGTCAGTTGCTGCACTTGGCTCACTAATATCATCAAACTTTGATTCGATTGCTGTTGCTGAGCGCGAGCCTGATTCAAAGCATTGGTTAACTGCTGGACCTGGGCTTGCAACTGGCGGATAACGGCGCCGTTATTCATAGAATCTGACTTTAGACTCGTCAATTGGGCAATGACCTGGGGATCAATGATCGGCTGTTGGACCACAGTCGCCACTGGCCCTGCGGCTGGTGCGGTTGAGATCGTGTCTGCAGGCTTATGCATAACTCGCATCACTGAAAACACTATCGCGACTACCACCAACACGCCAATTCCAATAATCATACGCTTGTTGCTAGCCCACATGCTCGCTAACCCTGCAGGGGCCGGAGCCTCTATATCGAGCCCTGGCTTCTCTTGGGCCTCTGTCTCGGAAGCCGGTTGCTCAACTTGTAAATCCTCGATGTAGTCATCTTGTGGAAACTGATATTCTTCATCGTGGAATGTTATTTTATCTGCCATTTTTTTACCCTCTTTACTTAATTAACTGTTACTTAGTAGCCGGTGGGATCGTCACATCACCCATAAACAATAGACCCATACCCGTGCCCGCTTGGATTTTTACCGTGGGCGGCATATTAATATTCTGGCCTAACACCGCAGAGAACTGCTTCCCAACTTGTCCTAAACCTACCGCTGCGGACTGAGTTAGGTTTAAATCCGAATGAACCACTACTGGGCCTAACACCGTATTTTCAGTCGTCGAGCCTGAATTCTGGATCGCATCGGCAATTCCAGATAAGAAAGCGGAGGCGAAGAACGTGCCGTAGCGTAATAAGTAATGGTTGTTCACCTCTCCCGACATCGCGGTGCGAGCAGTGTCCGGATCAATAGCGACTGCGTTGATAGCGATGGTTTTATCGCGATCAGGCAAGTTCAGCAAGTTAAATTGGAGTAATACCCGCTTGTCGACTAACACAAACTTACCAATTAATTTCCCGCCTTTGTAAGGCCCGCCGACAAGGCGCGCCATAATCGGGGTGTCTTTTTCATCAGTATTGATGGAGGTATCTAGCACTGCGAACATAATGTCACCGGCTTTAACAATTTCACCATCTTGAATTGACTTGCCCATGCCACCCATACCACCGTTGGCTCCGGCAGGATTAACTTCAGGCGTCGCCGCTTGCCCAGTTTGTCCGGTATAAGTGCTCCAACCCCCCATCAATTTTTGCGCTAGAGTCGCCATCGCACCCTGTTGTTGCATAACCATGTCTTGGCGTTGCTGCCTGGACATGCGCAACTGTTGCTGACGTTCCAATTCCGCCAATTGATCGCTGGGCGAATTAGACTTAATTTTGGGCATAAATGCGCTGGCCGCCGTTTGTGGATTCACCGTTTGGGCAATCGCCGGAGCATTCGCGGGAACATTGGCCGCTGGCGCGTTATAACCCGCTTCAGTCGGGGTGAAACCGGCCCGTAACAAATCACCTTTGGTATAACCAGCTAACGCTAAGTCACTGGGGGAAGCGCCTGCATCTTTCAATTGTTCGGCGCTAAAACCAGCGGCTCGCAAAGCTTCATCCGTAAAGCCGGCGGCACGCAATGCTGCCGCATCAAATCCAGCGTCTTGCAACTGGCCGGCGGTAAAACCGGCGTCTTTCAATTCAGCGGCGCTGAAGCCGGCGTCTTTTAAGTCTTTGGCGCTAAACCCAGCATCTTTTAAGTCTTGGGCACTAAATCCAGCATTTTTTAAGTCGGCAGCGCTAAATCCAGCGTCCTTTAATTCAGCAGCAGTAAATCCGGCGTCTTTTAAGTCCTGCGCACTGAAACCGGCATCTTTTAAGTCTTTGGCGCTAAACCCGGCATCTTTTAAATCTTTGGCGCTAAACCCGGCGCCCCGCAATTCCTCGGCAGTATAACCAGCGGCTTTCAACGCTGCCAAACCACAGCCTTTTGCTTTTAAAGCTTGCGCGGAAACGCCTGCATCGCGGGCTTTTTTCAATTCTTCTGGATTACAAGCGGCGCTGGTGGAAACCGGCAATACCGATTTAATTCCGGCGCTTTGTAACTCTTGATCAGTAAAACCAGCCGCTTTTAGTTCCTCAGCGGTGAAGCCGGCGGTAGCTAACTCAGCCGGGCTAAAACCCGCATCTTTTAAATCTTTGGCATTAAAACCAGCAGCTTTTAATTCAGCGGCGCTAAAACCAGCGGCTTTTAAATCAGCCGCGGAAAATCCGGCTGACTTCAATTCGGCAGCACTAAAACCGGCGGCTTTCAATTCAGCAGCACTGAATCCGGCATTTTTTAAATCCATAGCGGAAAAACCGGCGGCTTTTAATTCATCTAAACTGAATCCGCAATCCCGCAACGCTTTCGCGTCTAAACCAGCTTCTTTTAAATCGCCAAGGGTGTAACCGGCCATTTTCAACGAAGGGCACAGACAACCTTTGCAACGCAATTCCAACGCTCTAACGCCGGATTCGCGAGCACGCTGTAAACTATCCACAGTGCAGCTTTTAGGATCAGGCGCTGGCAATGATTTGGGATCAATGGGGCATTGCGCAGCAGTTGGTAACTGACCAAACGTGTCCATATCGCCCACAAAAGTGCCGCGATTAATCGTGGGTACTGAGCTGGTCGCGTCCGCACGTGCTTTTTCAGCATTTTGCACGTTTTGAATATCTTGCTGTTTAACATATTGCATAGAGGGGTTGCCCGCGCCAGGAATGGATTCAATGTCCGGCGCTCTAGAAACACTCCCCGAACTCTTAAATTGATTACGCTTAACACTGGCCTGCCAGGTCATTACTCCAGCGGTGGCTACGCCGACAACGGCTACTGCAGCAATAATTACGCGTACTTTGGCGCTGCCCAGAAAACTAGTTTTTAATTTTTGCTTCTTCATCGTTTATAACCCTTTAATATTTAATTGAACGACTCGGCCATTCGCTGATGCGAGGACAACTGGGGCCTTAGTCATTTCATATACATTTGTACCATCTGGACTGCGCATAGTGGATAACCAACTTGGCGACAATACCGTTAACCGGGTCCGTAAAAATAAACGATCTCCTGATACCCATGCTTGACAAGATCCGCCAGACACCATTAATTCCTGAGCGCCAGCAGGCGGAACGCCGTCTAAGAAATTTAATAATTGTGAATTACCCGTATCCGGCATGCCGTTGATACTGGGTGCTGCATTCGGCCCCAAGCCCGGCAAACGTAAATCCACTCGATAATCGACTTCTTGTTGACCAGGCATCAAAGTAATCATGACTGGAGTATTGTGGCCTTTTAAAACTACCGCTAAATTGCCTGCTTGATAAGTCTCTACTGCTTGCACCATTAAGGTGTTGCCTTTTTGGTCCCAGCGGATATTAAAACTTTTAGGATTGCCTAAATCGTAAGCTTCAATTGGCCAAGGCTCGCCGGTGGAATCTAAAAATACCAAGGAGGTCACATAGCCTGCGCGTAAACGAATCACTGGCGGAGCAGAGCCTGGGGAAAGGTTAACCATGACTGAACTCGACGTCGGTTTGGGCGGTTTGTCGCCTGGATCGCTGGCCGCGGCTTTCTGAGATTGGTCGAACAAATAACGTAAAGTTTTAATTTGTTCCGGGGTTAACGGCATCATTTGCCGGGCGGTTTTAGAAAACGCTTCCTGACTGACGTCAGTTTCACCTAAATTATTAGTCGCAGCTTGCGGCTGAGCTGAAGCAGCAGGCGCTGCCGCCGGTGCAGGGGCCTGGGCGCCAAATATCGCCGCCATATCCTGATTGTCAGCAGCCAATACTGGAATGCCTGCTAGAAGCAAACTAATTGCTGTTATACGAGTGACTACCTTTTTCATTGTTACCTCTTTTATCTTCCAGTTATTGCATCTGTGATTTTTGTACTACAGGCAAGAAATTGTTTATTGCGATCCGTTCCGGATTGTCTTCCACCGGCACTCTGATGACGATAATGGTCACGTCCATGGGAACTGGGATATCTTGATTGTTGTTAGTCAAGGTTACCAAAATCGGGAGCTGCACCTTCCAAACGAAACGCCCCCCAGAGCTTCTTTTTGCATCAGCCGGGGTGCGCCGGTTATTTCCGCGTTCGCCACCATTTTCAATTTAATCAATGTATCCAAGTTATTACTGGCTTGTAATGCTTGGAGAAACTCTTTCCAACCGGATGGGCTGAATTTGTTGGATGCAGTCTGCAACTGATCGCGCCAATGCATGAAATCTAAACTAAATGTTTGACGCACGGCGTCGGCAGTCCACTGCAACACGCGATCGTCAGTAAACACAGGGTCATCTAAACCGTAATTGTTGATGAGGCGGCCATCTGGGGTAATCGCAAAATACTGCGGTTGCGGCGGATTTTTGAATTGATAAAACAATATCCCCGCCAATCCGCAATTGACGATTAGCACAATAAAATAAGGCCAATACTGCTCCGCGATAACCATCCCGGTAAAAAACGTTACGCAGCAATACTAAGGTTAAAGCATCTTCTTTCATATTATTTAGCCTCAAAATCAGTAATTTGAATGCCTTCCGGGGTATCTAGCACGGGTACGCGCGACACAGTCATGGTGACATTAAATTGGCGTTGCCGCTGTTCACTGGCGCTGCCGAAGGTAACCAAAACCGGCAAAGAGATCCGCCACATGTAACGCCCATTGACTATGGCGTTCACCAGGATCACTGGGGCGCCCGGCACCACGGCGTTCATCAATAATTTTTTACTCTGGACTATTTGTAATAAGCCTGAGTTATTCAATGCGGCGGAGAAAGCGCTCCAACCATTACTGGTAAAATAAACCGAGGCTGCTTTTAATTGTTTGTCATAATTTACGAAATCTAAATTCAACGCAGCGCGAGTAGCCAAACTTGCCCATTCCAAAATATATTTGTTGGTGACCACCGGCTCACTTAAAGCCGGCAATGGGATAACTTCACCCGTAGTCATGCTGGCGTAAAATTTAGCCTGACCTGGGAAAATGGCTTTATAACCGACGCTAACGGTCAAAATAACACAC
>CAVOOI010000005.1:0-24870 GCA_963697455.1 uncultured Pseudomonadota bacterium
AACAAACCGTTTCGCTAAAATATCGTATTGAAACTCGGTATTAGTAGTAAATATAGTGGGGCTAGGTTTGAAGCGGACCTCGGTCCCGGTTTCGTTGCTGATGGCCGGTGATGGCTAATGGGGCTTGTGGTTCGCCCAGTTTATAATGTTGTTCGTGAACTTTGCCGTGCTGATATATTTTAAGGTGCAGATCTTCGGAAAAGGGCGTTGACGACGGAGACACCGACTCCGTGTAAACCGCCGGAGACTTTATATGATTTTTTATCAAATTTGCCGCCGGCGTGTAAGATAGTCATGATGACTTCCGCAGCGGAACGGCCTTCTTCGTGGTGAATATCGGCTGGAATGCCGCGGCCATTGTCGCGCACGGTGACTGAACCATCCGCTATGGATGGTGACGGATATTTTCGTGCAATGACCGGCTAAGGCTTCGTCGATGGAGTTATCAAAAACGACTTCAAAAACCATATGATGTAAGCCTGAACCATCATCGGTATCGCCGATATACATGCCGGGCCGTTTACGCACAGCATCGAGTCCTCGAAGTACCTGAATACTTGAAGAATCGTAAGCATTATCTGTGGTTGAAGCTTTATCCATGAGGTTGAAATTATACCAGATTTAGGAATAGAAAGCCACTGCTTATTGAGGCTGCCACTGGGTTAGATAACCACGAAATTTGCCCATCCAGATTTTCCTGTTTTGCCACGAAGGTACTGTTTAAATCAGATTTTATCCAGGAATCGTTAATATTTCCCCGCCGCCGCCAAGCCCGTTGCGGACAGACCGCCCGGGGCTTCGCCGACTGCGTCCTTTTACATGCTCGCTGCGCTGCGCGTGCAAAAGGACTCCGCCGTCACCCGTTAGCTGGCGGCGGTTATGTACATAATGCTAAGATACTTAAGAGACTATAGATATGTACCCTATATGGTTTTCCAATTGACTTTATTTATAAACAGTTTAGTATTTTACTCATGTAACGAGGTGAGACAATGAATAAAAACAATAAAAATTACCAATATGATCAAGATTTTTATGCTTGGGCATTGCATAGCGCCGACCTTCTGCGACAGGGAAAGTTTAAGGAGATAGATGTAGAACATATGGCTGAGGAGATAGAGAGCATGGGAAAGAGAGACCGGCGTCAACTGGTCAATAGACTAGCAGTTTTAATTGCACATTTGCTTAAATGGCAATTTCAACCTGAATTGAGAGGTCGTAGCTGGAAACTTACTATCAGAGAACAAAGAATTAAAGTGGCTCAGTTGCTTGACGACAGCCCCAGTTTGAATCATGAATTGGTAAATAAATTGAATGATGCTTATGCGCAAGCCATAGTTAAAGCGGCCAGAGAAGCAGATTTGATGGAAAATAACTTTCCTGAGCAGTGCCCATATTCGTTGGATCAATGTTTAGATGGTGAATTCTTCCCCACATAATTCTGAGCTATAACGCTAATGAATAAAAACAAAAAAGGTTCTCAATATGATCAAGATTTTTATGCATGGGCATTACATAGCGCCGATCTTCTGCGGCAGAGAAAATTTGAAGAGATAGATGTGGAACATATGGCTGAGGAAATAGAAAGTATGGGAAGCAGAGAAAAGCGAGAGTTGGTAACCATGCTGGCAATTTTAATTGCACGCCTGTTGAAGTGGCAATTTCAGACTGACCGCCGGGCTAATAGCTGGAAGTATAGTATTAGAGAACAACGCATTCAGGTTTTGGATATACTGGAAGAAAGTCCGAGTTTAAAGCATGAGTTAAAAAATAAACTAAATCATGCTTATACAAAAGCTGTTCTTAATGCCGCCTCAGAAACTGGTCTATCGGAGGGAAACTTTCCTGACATGTGTCCTTATTCATTAGCTCAATGTCTAGACGATGAATTCTTCCCTGCTTAATACTAATCCTCCCGATATTTTAATCCAAAATCTTACTCTGGAATATCAGCACCACTTTCTATTTAACCAATTCAATTTAAGTTTTCCTGCTGCAAGTTGGACGGCTATATTGGGTGCGAGTGGAGTGGGTAAGAGTACCTTGTTAAAATTGTTGGCGGGATTGCCGACGGGTGTAGAAAAACCACTTTCCTCGAATGTCATTGTGGCGTCTGATAGCCGACCGCTGGCTGGTCGAGTGGCATACATGGCTCAGCAGGATTTGCTTATGCCTTGGCTGAGTGTGCTGGAAAATTGTTTAATCGGTTATCGTTTGCGTGGCTTCGCTGTCGATGCCTCGGTGCGACATCAGGCCAAAGATTTATTAAAAAAGGTAGGTTTGGAAAAGGCCGAAAAATTGCAGATATCACAACTATCGGGAGGAATGCGGCAGCGGGTTGCTTTGGTTAGAACTTTTTTAGAGCAAAAACCCATTGTACTAATGGATGAGCCTTTTTCAGCTTTGGATACCATTACCCGATTAAAACTCCAAGATTTGGCGGCCCAATGGCTGGTAGGCAAAACAGTAGTGTTGGTCACCCACGACCCACTGGAAGCTTTGCGTTTAGCGGATCGGGTGTATGTTTTACGTGGAACACCTGCGCAGATGGAAGAACAATTAGTGATCAATACTCCTCGCCCGCGTTCACTGCAAGATCAGCAATTACTAGCGCGACAGGGCGAGTTGCTTAATTTATTAGCAAAAGAGTCCGCATGAAATTACTACGTTACGTCATAATCTTTATATCTATACTGTTAATTTGGCAGGGGTGGTGCTATTAGGACAGTTACCGATCTATATCTTGCCTGGCCCGCTGGAGGTTTTTAAGAGTTTGCTGAACCATAGCGGCCTCATTGCTCAAAATGCTTGGCCGACCCTAGTTGAAATGCTTTGCGGGTTGGTATTGGGCGCTTTAGCTGGAATTTGGGCGGCGCTCTGTCTGACTTATTTTCGATGGGCGCGGTTCTGGTTTCTGCCTTTGCTCATCACCAGTCAGGCTTTGCCCACCTTTGCGATTGCACCTTTGCTGGTCATCTGGTTTGGGTACGGTATGGCCTCAAAAATAGTCGTCGCTATGCTCATGATTTTTTTCCCGGTGGCGAGCGCTTTTTATGATGGGCTGCGGAGGACTCCGCGAGATTGGATAAATTTAGGTACAGTGATGGGCGCCTCGCATTGGCGGCTACTATGGCGAATCCGCATTCCTTCAGCATTGCCAGCTTTGGGAAGTGGTTTGCGCGTAGCCGCAACTTTCGCACCTATGGGTGCTGTGATTGGTGAATGGGTGGGGGCTAGTCAGGGTTTGGGCTTTCTAATGCTGAATGCTAATGCTAGGATGCAAATCGATTTGATGTTTGCAGTATTGTTCGTATTGATAGTGCTCACTTTGATTTTGTACTTTGCGGTAGACCAGTTTTTTAAAAAAATTATTTTTTGGAGTGCTCATGATTAAGATAGTAAAATTGATTGCTTTTTTTGCTGTATTGCTATTTTATCCCTTAACTTACGCTCAAAACGTTACGGCAGATAAGCCGTTAACCGTAGTGCTCGACTGGTTCATTAATCCGGATCACGCGCCTTTATTAGTGGCGGAGCAACAAGGTTTTTTTCAAAAAGAGGGTCTTAAAGTAAAAATAATCCAACCCGCTGATCCGGCTGACGGCCCTAAGTTGGTGGCGGCGAAACAGGCTGACGTCGCAATCACTTACCAACCGCAATTACTGATGCAAGTAGATCAAGGGTTGCCTTTAGTCAGGTTTGGATCGTTAGTCGATTCTCCGCTGGATTGCCTGGTTTCTTTAAAAGCTAAAGGTATCCAACGGCTTGAGGATCTGAAGGGGAAAACGGTCGGCTATAGTTCTGGCGGCATTGATAGTGCTATGTTGCAAACCATGTTACGAGAGCACCAACTAACGCTCAGCGATATTCATTTCATTAACGTCCGTTATGATTTAGTCCAAGCGCTGTTGTCCGGTAACATAGCTGCTTTTACCGGTGGGATGCGGAACGTGGAACCGGTTCAACTGGAACACTTAGGCCATCCGGCGCAGGTTTTTTATCCGGAAGATAATGGTTTTCCTAATTATGATGAGCTGATTTTTGTCACCCGCGCCGACAGTACGCATGATCCGCGATTGGCAAAGTTTTTAATGGCTATCCAAAAAGGGGGCGAATATTTAGTAAAACATCCGCAAGAATCTTGGGATGGAGTCGTGAAGCAACATCCGGAATTAAATAACTCCCTCAACAAAGCGATTTGGTTTGCATCTATCCGCTATTTTTCTAAAAACCCATCTGCTTTGGACAAAAATAAATATGCAGTATTTGCTCAATTTTTGCAGCAGCAAGGTGTGATAAAAAAAGTTCCTGAATTATCTACGTACACTGTTCAGTTATAATTCCATATGCCAACTTAACCATTTTATCCCAGAACCCGCCAATGTTTTCAAAAACCGTCAAGCAATAGCGGGTTAGGCACTCGCCGGGGCCTCGTATCGAAACCAGGAAGCAATGCTCGCAAAGCGAGAATTGCTGTCTTCAATCCGCCAGGCGCCAGCAACGGCAGTCACAACGGAATTGGCTTTTTGATCGGTCTGACGCCCGATCAAAAAGCCAATGCAGCGTCGAAGTGCCTAAGGCGAATCTCCGCGAACCCTGGCGGATTGAAGAATATTAACGATGGGTGTGTTGGCAGCATTACCGACGCCAATCTTAAGCGCGGACTTGTCCCTGTTCCACGTGGAACATTTGAACTTGGTCTAAGGGGATCATGTTTGATAGTTCTTCTTGAGTAATGCCGGTAATAAAAACTTGAGCGTGCAGCTCGGTTAAAATATGGGTGATGAAGCGGCGTTTTTCTGGATCAAGCTCTGAGGGGAGATCATCTATTAAATAGATAGGACTTTGCTGGGTGATTTTTTGGAGGAGTAACCCCTGCGCCAGGTGGAGAGCATAAGCGGCTAATTTTTGTTGACCTTGGGAAAGATCATCGCAAACAGGTGTTTTATCAGCATATAATTGCAGGTCGGCTCTTTGCGGGCCGTATTGGGTATAACCTAGCTGTTGATCGCGCGCTAAACTTTCGCTTAAGACTTCAGCAAAGTCTCTTTCTCGTGACCAGCCACGAAAATAACGCAGGGTTAGTTGATCTACTTCAGGCAAAACAATGGCTAGTAAGCTAGTCAAAATGGGTTGGAGCTGGGCAATGTAATCTTTTCGATATTGGTCAAAAGTATTGGATAGTCTAATTAACTCAGGATTCCACACGCCTACTTCCCGCGCATTGAGTTGACTTTTTAAGCCGGCGTTCCGCTGCTTAAGTACTTTTTGAAATTGTTGCCACATTGAATAAAATCCAGGTTCCACGTGGAACACGCCCCAGTCTAAATATTGGCGGCGAGGCTTAGGGCCGTCATGAAAGTAGCGGTGGCTTTCGGTCGTCAGCAGTTGTAAGGGGAGTTGTTTGGCCAGGGGCGCTAAAGAAGTCACCGTTTCACCATTGATCCGCATTCTTTTCTCGCCTTGACGTGAACGTTCTACTCCCACAGGTTGAATTTGGTTCTCATGTTGCAATTGAGCAAATAGCGTAAACTGATTGGCGTCGTGCTGAATAATGCGCGGAACTAAGTGAGTCCTAAAAGAGCGGCCTAGTCCAAGAAAATAAATCGCTTCCAGAATGCTGGTTTTCCCTGACCCATTTTGGCCATAAAAAATATTGATTCCGGCCTGCGGTTCTAGAACCACTGCGGTTAAATTTCTAAATTGATTAATGACCAATTGAATCATTGGCATGCGGGTTTTTACATCCTCATTGGCATAACAACGAAGGCTTGATCATGGTGACCATTGGGTTCTGCGATCAATAGACTATTGTTGTGAGCGCTGGCGAATATCAGCTCTACTTCATTACTGTTTAAAGTGTTCAGTACATCCAATAAGTAATTGACGTTGAATGCAAGGCCAAATTCTGTTCCTGAGTAATTCACGCTGAGTTCTTCTTCAGCCAGTTCTTGCTCGGGATTATTCGCTAACAAACGCAATAAATTAGGTTTCAACTCTATAAATATTCCGCGAACTTTGTCATTGCATAAAATGGCTGTACGAATGAGCGCTTGTTTGAATTCTTCACGATTAATAGTGATTTTTTTGTCGCCGTTTTTGGGAATAACCCGTTGGTAATCTGGGAAGCGGCCCTCTATCAATTTGGAAACAAAGGTGTAGTTTTCCGCGGCAGCTTCAATATAGCTATTGCCTACCGATAAAGTGAGCGTCTGTTCAGAATTATTCAGTAAGCGCATCAACTCCATAATACCTTTGCGCGGGACAATTATTTGTAAGCGATGCTGATCTGGAATATCAATCGCTATGGTATCAGTAGCCAAGCGATGCCCGTCCGTAGCTACGGTCCTTAATGTGTTGGGAAGAAACTCAAATAACATGCCATTTAAATAATAACGCACGTCTTGTTGCGCCATAGCAAAATGAGTGCGTTGTAATAAGCGCAGCAGTTCTGGTTGATTCAACTCTGTTTTTAAATGAACCGATTGAGATTCAGTATTAGGATAATCTTCGGCAGGCAAAGTGCTGAGGGTAAATCGACTACGTTGAGATTTCAACACAATTTGCTGCTTCTCTTGATATAATTCAATCACTGCATTTTCTGGTAAAGCGCGGCAGATATCTAGTAACTTTCTTCCGGGCAACGTCAGTTGCAGAGGTGTAGAAAATGATTCCGAAGGTGAGCTATGGCCGGTCAATTCAATTTCTAAATCCGTACCGATAACGGAGAGCCGTTGCTCATTAATATTTAACAATACATTGGACAAAATAGGTAAAGTTTGTTTTCTATCCACCACACCCATCACCATTTGGAGTGGTTTTAGCAGAGCTTCGCGTGAAAGAGTTAATTTCATCATGGTTTTTCTCCTGATTATGCAGATAAAATACGTAATAGGTTTTTATAATCCTCTTGAATGTCGAGGTTACTCACCATCAATTCTTTTATTTTTCGGCAAGCGTGCAGAACAGTAGTATGGTCTCGGCCGCCAAAGGCTTCACCAATTTCGGGCAAACTATAATTGGTTAATTCTTTGGCTAGCGCCATTGCCGTTTGCCGGGGCCGGGCTAAAGAACGGTTGCGGCGTTTTGATAATAAATCGCTCAGTTTGATTTTATAATATTCAGCAACAGTTCGTTGAATATTTTCAGGGGTAATCAGTTTGGCCTGTAAACTTAACAGATCTTTTAACGCTTCGCGAGCAAAATCAATGGTGACGGCTTGTCCGGTAAAGTGCGCATTAGCGAGCACGCGTTTGAGGGCCCCTTCCAGTTCTCGAACGTTCGATTGAATATGCTTACCAATAAAAAATGCCACTTCTTCGGGTAGAACCGTTTTGGCTTCCTCGGCTTTGGTCATTAAAATGGCTACTCGAGTCTCTAATTCAGGAGGTTCGACGGCGGTGGTCAGTCCCCAGCCAAAACGAGATTTAAGGCGTTCTTCTAATCCTTCTATTTCTTTAGGATAACGATCGCAAGTTAGTACAATTTGCTGTTGGCTGTCAAAAAGTGAATTAAAAGTATGGAAGAATTCTTCCTGTGAGCGGTCTTTGCCGGCAAAAAATTGAATGTCATCGATCAATAGCGCATTCAAGCCGCGATAATACCGTTTAAATTCATTCATAGTATTGCGCTGGAGCGCTTTGATCATATCTGCGACAAATCTTTCAGAATGAAGATACAGTACCTTCGCATCGGGATTGCGTTCAAGGATAGAATGGCCAATGGCATGCATTAGATGGGTTTTTCCTAGACCCACGCCCCCATAAATAAAGAGTGGATTATACGCTTGCCCTGGGTTTTCCGCGACTTGCATGGCGGCGGCTCGTGCTAGCTGATTAGATTTACCTTCGACAAAATTAGTGAAAGTAAACGTTCGATTAAGATGACTATGGGAGAAAGAATTATTTTTAGCAATAGGAACCAAATTTTTTTGCGGTGCGGTTGTAGATTTTGGGCTGTCCATTTTAGATCCAACTTTAATCGTGACCGCGGGTGGAGTTGTTGTGCCTGATAATAACTGCAAAGAAGTCATAATTTTTTCAAGGAAATTATCATTGATATAGCTGACTACAAACGGATTAGGCGCAAATAGTATGAGATGATTTGATTGGATTTCTGCCTGTAATGGGCGAATCCAGGTATTAAATTTGGGCGCTGCGATTTCCTCACGCAGGTGATTTAAGCATTGTTCCCAAAGATTGATGTCCACAGATTGAGCCTATCCAGTTGTATGAGTTGTGTGAAAAGATATTGTATAGTGCTGTGGATAACTTATCTAGACTTTTCGTCGAGGAAGTGTGGCAGAGCTTGGAGTTTACTTAGGCATCGATAGGCCGCTTTGTGGTATTTTAAGGTAAAAAGTATCCGTGGTAACGTGTAAGACAATCTGGTTATTAAAAAGTCACAAAGGACGGGGAATGATCGCTTGAATATTTCAGCGTCACAGGAATATCAAATCGTAAATATTATTTAAAATCAAATAATTAAAATAATTTATAATAAAAAATTAGTCAAAAATAGGAATTGGAAATCGAATTATATTCGGAAAACATTTAAGAAAACCTTAATAAATTGTTAAGCAAAATGCGGAAAATTGAACTATATTCGTTTAACCTATGCCGTTTGGCTTGGTTCATTTAATAGACAACATGTCAGGAGAAACAGTGATGAAAAAACCTGAAGACAAAGTAATAGTTAAATCGTATTTAGCAGTTATGGTTATGATGTGTTTGTTAGCTACATTAGCATGGATTTAAATCTACAGGGCTTCCTCATTAAAACCAGTTTTAGTTTTAATGAGGGAACCTTGTTTAAATCTAATAATTTTCTACGAAAAGTGTTAAAATTCGTAGAGAATGGCCAGGAACTTTCTTTAAGCTCTGAATAATTATATGCCATTAGTTTCTGTTTGCCAATGGAGGATAATACATGAGCGAAACTCTGTTAGAAATGAATGAGCGTTTATTCGTTGTATCAGTAGATCATTGGAAGTCACAAATAAATTCTGAATTCGCCCAAACGATAACCACAGCTTTGGAAATGGGAAAAGTCATCTATTTTCCGCGATTAAAATTTGATTTAACACCCAATGAGCAAATATTATTAGCGATGTCTTTACAGCCTAAGGGTGCGAAAAACATCAGTTACAATCATAAAAATCAGCAGTTAGGTGGGGTTCCCGAAAAATCTGCGGTTGCCGATTTAATTAAACCGATGATGCAACGCTATCATAGTTGGAGTAGCCAGCTCTTAGAGGCATGTTGCCCTCAATATCAAGCCGACCAGTGCAGTGGACGGACCAGTTTTCGGCCAGTGGAAATTAAAGGGCGCAAACCGGAGTCATATCGTAAAGATGACACTCGATTGCACGTCGATGCGTTTCCTTCCACGCCGGTGAACAATCTGCGAATTTTACGTATATTCACTAATATTAATCCATATGGCGAAAATCGATTTTGGCGTTTAGGGGAACCTTTTGCTGAGGTTATTAACCAATTCTTACCTAAAACCAGAAATATGTTGCCGTTTGAAACCGAAATTCTACATTATTTAAAGGCGACTCGACAAAAGCGCACTCACTATGATCATTACATGCTGCAAATTCATAACGCAATGAAAAAGGATCTTGATTATCAGCGCCGCGTTGCAGCCATTCCAGTTGAGTTTCCTCCGGGAGCTACCTGGATGGTATACACGGACTTAGTTTCTCACGCGGCATTAGCAGGCCGGTTGGTGTTAGAGCAAACTTATTATCCGGCGCTTGAAAATATGCTAAATCCGGAGCTTTCGCCACAACGTCAAATGCAGGCAAGCCCGCACTACTGAGGACCGTGTGAAAAAAATAATAGTTTGGATGGGATTAGCGGCTATGGGGTTTTTAGGAGCCGAGAATGCTGTTGCCCAAATTATGTTGACTCAACCGGTATCCGTTATCTTAAAAAAAATAAAAAGCGATGGTTATATAGCCGTGCGAAAAATCCAACTTATCAATGGCGAGTACCAAGCACAGGCCTTAGATAATGAGGGCGAACCGGTAGATCTTTGGATTAACTCACACAGCGGTGATACCATCGCTCTCCGTAAAACCGATTCTCACCTGCCGATGCTTGAAGTTGTTGAAAAAATTGAAGCAGTGGGTTATGCCGACATCAGTTTAATTGCAGTTAAAAATTCTTACTATGAAATCGTAGCAATCGGTCCTAACGGACAAAAAACCCTGCTAAACGTAGATGCTATCACCGGTGTAATCACGACAAAACCTCTCCCTTATCAGCTATAAGGTCTAGCAAAAACAATATCTTTGGTAACGCTCACATTAAATAGATAACCAGGGCGAATCTCCAGAGTAGGTTGGGTATTAAGATTTTTTCGTAATAATTGATCAGTAGTCTGTGACAAACTGATCCCAGTATTTTGAGCTAATATTTGATTGACTGAGGGCTGGTTAGTAGCGCTGTTAGATGGTTGAGGCTGGCTAAGTTGAAGCCCCGCGCTAACCATACTCATCAATAAGGCCGAACCGAATAAACGCGTATAGTGGTTATTAACGATATCTTGAAAGCCAGCGTAACCATTGACGTCCGTGCCCGGCATTCCGAATAGCTGCAGAGTTTGACCGTTCGGTAAAATCAGACGCTGCCAGGCGATCAATACTCGCTTTTGTCCATAAGAAATCTGCGCGTCATAAATACCTTGTAATTTAGCCCCTTGCGGAATAAGCAAATAGCGGCCGGAAATAGAGTCATAAATATTCTCACGAACCTGGGCGAGGATATTGCCGGGCAAATCAGAATTAATCCCACTAATTAAAATTGCCGGGATAATTGTTCCCGTTTTGATTTCATAAATACTTTGAGGATTTTGAATTTTACTAGATAGAGAGCCGACGATGCCTTGCTCAGCGTTTCTTAAGAACAAGGTTTTTTCAGTTTGAGAATTTGCAGTATCGGATTGCTGATGAGGCGGGCGATTAAGACTGGCGGCATTGCCCGTTAAATGCGGATAATGAATCTCACCAGGCTCAATATGAATTTGATTACTGCTAATGGGTGCTTGTTGAATACGCTGATCCTGATCGGCAATGGTAGCGGTTGCTGCATGAATGGCAGGAATAGAGACAATATGAGCTGGAGTGATTTTGCGGTCGCTAAACCAAGCCACATCTTGTAAATTGGCTCCATCCAGAGAGAAGGGCGGTGTTACTGAGGTTTGCTGAGGCTGCTGTTTATCACTATTCCACAAATTATAAATGATTAACATCAAGAAGAGAGATAAGCCAATTACGATAATAAAAATTAAGCGTTTGCGCATGGGATTTTCCTTTAATAATGAATGATAGAAACGCGTTGCTGATTGTGGCCCGTACCAGTCATTAATATCGCTTTAGAAAAAATTTTGTCCACGACAAAATAAGGCGCCTTGTATCGGTAATTAACTATTTCAGATGAAGCGCCATTTTGAACAAATAGAGCTGGTAAATCACCCGCGGTAGCATTTGGCATTAATTGAATATAAGTATGTACCCCGTCATCAAATACCTGTTTTGGCATCCATACTGGTCTTGAACCTTCAACCGAGAGTTTATAATTAAAATTTAATTGGCTGACGTCGACAACGGGTAATTGAGCAATGATATTTTCATTGGCATTTTGTACCTGCTTCTCTATATTGTATTGTTGTTGTAAATCACTCTGCATTTTTTCGGGATACCAAAAACGCACATCACGCACGTATTTACCATCCGTAGTAGAAACCAGCTTGAGTAAATAAGCGCGCCGATCCGTAGTAATAAAAAAATCGGTACTAATCTCTGATTTGGCAGGTTTTATCATAATATGAGCTTGACGAGAAACACCGTTACCAGAATAAACTAGAGAGTAAGACCAGCGCAGAGGATCTCCCGAACTCACGCTGCTGACTTGCTCGCCGTTTTCCAGTGAAATCACCGTTAATTCTAAAATATTAGCCGCAATAGTCGGTTGCGAACCAAAATTATAAGGAAATTGGATGAATTGATCTGTTTCAATCGTTTTGGCTTGGCCATTTTTTTGATAATCTGCGTAGGCCTTGATTAAGGCGGGATTGCTGCCGGTTGTTAGGTGGTATGTCATAGCCAGTGAAGGTGGCGGGATAGTCACGGTTTTTTCGACAATTTTATTTGCGGGAATCAATGGATACGCCGAGAGCGAATTTTTTTCCACGCAACCGGATAATAAACCGACTAATAATAAAGATATAAAAAAACGCATAGTGACTCCTATTTTAAATGTTAACGTCATGGCTCTGGCTTTCTGACCAGGAAATATCTGTAATATAAATTCCAAATGGATTATCGGTGATAAAATGTGGGTTGACCGGCCCGAATTCATAATGCAATTGTGCCAGCCAGCGGGATTTTTCAATTAGCTGACCACTGCCAGTATCCTTCTTAATTTCATCCCAAGTTATTTGCCAAGTATGATCACTCAGTGGTAACGAATTAATGATTTGCACGGAGATAATATATTGGTTGGCAGCTTTAAAGGGATCATGTAAGCTAAAATAATCATGTAAAAATGGTTTGGCCTGTTTAGCGGAGTAGGCATAAACTTTAGTTAAAATATTTCTTTCGGCTTCCTGATCATTCACGACGCTGCGAACATTCATGATAAATTGATTCAGCGCATAGTTGACGATACGTGAGTCGGTAGTCGAAACGGCTTTAACCGGCAAGATTGCGTAGGGCATGCCCTGATTTGCTTCAATCACAAAAGGTTGGATTGAGGTACGCAAAGCCATTTTTCCCATATAAAAACTTTGCATAACGGTTAGAAAAATCATTATAAAAAAAGCTAATTGCCAATAACGGCGTGCTTTAGCTAAATTATCATATCGATCATTCCATTCTTTACGGCCTGAATTTTCAGCCATAAACGGATTTTCCGATGTAACCATAATCAACCTCGAGATTTAAGAATTTTTAAAGGCACAGAAACCGCTTGGGCCGGATTAGATACCGGAAACTTCACTTCAGCAATTGAGGGAGCCCGTAGCGCATCAATCGGCAATACGGATTGATTAGCGCTCGTGTTAGATTGCTGATTAATAGGAATGGAATCGTTAAACAAACTGGCGAGCTGCTTAGATAAACAGAATGTGGTCAACCAAAACAGCAGCGCTCCCGCAATAGTCCATGCGTAAACGTCAAAAGTGGTTACTTGATCCTTAGGGAGATTATTGGCCAATTGACCAAAAATTTCGGAGCCCGCACCAATAGTGAGATAGAGGGCTAACAGTTTTAAGCTATAAGCAATAACTGCATTAATAAGGCGTTGAGCGATAGTGCGGGTGAATGCAAACGACCCAAGCGCCAAAAATAAACTCGATAATGCAATTAAAAAAGTCGTCATCAGTAAAGTGACGGCCAGGTTGAGCGCCACGGCAATAAATGACGCCAAGGTCATTAAATAAGTGATGATAATGAGTGAAGCGCCTATGCTTAAGCTCATTGCTCCGGAGTTTTTAATGGGGGCCAAAATCTGATTGGCGACAGTGAGGCCTTGTTGAATAATCGAAGCGGGATCGATTGATTTATGCGTGAGTTGTTGGCTCATACTTTGTGCGGTATCAACCAGGCTAGACAACCAGGGTGCAGCATTGATCATCACCGTATAAAAAAACCCAATCAGAAAAAATTCCTTAATAAAATCAGGCATCGCCTCAGCCAGTGAGGATTTATCAAAAGCTTGCCACAAACAAAACCAAACGATCCAGATAGTCGAAAAACTGTAAAACAGCCATTTTCCCCAATTTAAAAATTGACTAAAGTAACTCGAAAAAATAATCGTGTACTGATTAATAATCTGAGTTATCATGTCGGCATTATTGACGTAGTCCATATCGTTCTCATTTATTGATAGTTAGGTTTCGCAAGCGGATTTGCCTCTAAATCTCCAGTGGTTTGCATATCTCCATGACTAATAATGGCATTTAAATCTGCAACTGCACTGGCTTCTTTCTGAATTTGTTGAGCGTAATAAACAATTTGGGCATTAGCTTGGGCCATTATGGATTGGCGCAATAATTGCAACTGTGAAACCTGTTCAGAGGCAAGTTGCGCAGCCGTTTGCAGAGCTTGAGTTTGGCCCTCGACACTTTCGGCAAATCCTTGGAGCATTTTCAAACGTGAATTTTCATTTAGAAAATCATTCGCACTGGCTTTCATATTTTGTAAAATATTATTCAGAGTGTCCAACGAGCTTCGTGTCATCTGCTGATATTGCTCGTTAAAATTATTAAGTACCGTATAGCCAGGGAAAAGTGCAGTAAATTCAGCCGCTTCATTTTGGGCAGCATAAGATAAGCCCTCTGCCTGCTCCATGACTTTCCCTAATTGATCAATTAAAGCCGTGGTGGTATCCCATAGATACTGACTTTCGGGCAATGCTTTCAGCTCCAGCTCAAGGTCATTGATTTGTTTTTCAAGATCGGCAATCTCGTTCGCAAAGAAAGAAAAAGTTTGCACAATATCGGCGTCGACAGTAGGGTCATACACTAATTCCGGACCGATCGCCACAGCGGAGAAAGTGAGAGTAGACAGACTAAAGATGGCTATTATTTGCAGGTAGCGCATAAAGCCTCCTGATCAATAAAATAATGTTCGCGCCAATAATTTGCCCATTCAGGAAAACCCTGGTCATTTAACCAAAAATAAACCCATTGCTCACCATGCTTGGCTTTATAATCAATTAATTTTAAACTCTTAGTTAAGGATAAACCGATAAACGCCAATGCTAAGGAGCGCGTTTCGCTAAAACCTAGATCAATTAATCGATTACCATTAGGAGTAACTACATAGTAATGATGTTTAGGCATGGCTATTTCAGAGATAATTTCAATTTGACGGCTATTTAAGCCGATCTTTTCGTATATGCTTTTTATTTCGGATTCGACGTGCGGATTAGGTAAATAGACTTTGGTCGGGCAGGACTCTAAAACGACTGCACTGACGTCAGAAAGAGTTTTTTGACTAGGATTGTATAAATCAGTGAGCGATTGGGTGGCGAAAATAACCCGCGCATTCTTTTTGCGCAACGTCTTTAACCAGTCTTTTAATTTATTTGCGAACAACGGTTGCGATAAGTATAACCATGCCTCTTCTAGTATAATCAAGGTGGGTCGTAGAGAATGATCGGCGACAGTCGTTAAGCGCGCATCAATCCGATCAAATATATAAAATAAAACCGGCAGATAAACGTCAGGCTTTTGAGTTAGCAGCCAATTCATTTCAAAAGTTTGTAAGTAACTAGTTTGCAGTGAGTCTTCAGTGCTATCTAACAATTTCATTGGGCCATCAATTGTGTAGTATTGCAAGGCTGCACGTACCTCGGCGTTTTGGATTTGCGAACGTAAAACAGTTAAATTTCGGTTAGCCTGGTGTGCAGGATCAGCCAATATTAGCACGCCGTTATGGATAGCGTTGCGCATAAGCGGTGTCAACTGGCCGCATTGCAGCAAAACTAGATTTTCAATAAAGTGAACTGCGCGCAATATTGCGCTATCGCTATCTAAATCAGTCAGCGGGCAAAAAATGGGGCTAGACTCGCAGAGATTATAATGGTGACCGTTTAAGGCCAAAGTCAGTGCGCGATGTGAGCAGTCTTTGTCGAAAATGAAAATTTGCGCGGCGTCATATCGGAGAAACTGTGCAATTAAAAAATCTAGATAAGTCGATTTACCAGATCCTGTAGGCCCAAGGATAATTTGGTGGCCGATATCATCAACATCGAGATGAAATCGAAATGGTGTTTTCCCAGTCGTTGCCGCATAAAAAACTGGCGGAGAGTTTGCGGGTAGCAATGAAGTTTTAGGGCTGAAATATTCACCCGCCCAAATGCTATGTAGCGGTAAAATATGCGCCAAATTAAGTGAATGTAAAAATAATCGTCTTGAATTACTACTGCCATGGCCAGGAATAGTGCCTAACCATGCTTCTAATCCATTCAATTCCTCCAGGTGACAGCTAAAACCATTTTGCTCTAGGTATTCGCGTAAAGCTCTTCCGGCTTGATTAAGTATCGGCAGTTCAGCATGGATCATGACAATAACACTGGTCCAGTAACCAAAGCGAACACTTTGATTACTATTAATCGTGATTGCTTGGGTAATTTCTTCACTCATTTGTAAGGCATCGATATTTATTTTATTGCTGGATTTTCCAGAAATGGCTTCCTTAATAATCCCAGAAAAACCCTTAACTTTATTATTCCAGTTTTTTTGATGACGCCGCATCTCTCGTTCCGCAGTTCTTTCTCCGAGTGGAATAAAGCGATTAGACCAGCGGTATTGGAGCGGATAGGCGCTCATTTCGTCAATTAGTCCAGGCGTGGTAGCAGTATTTAAATAACCGGTAATGGTTAAAGCATGGATGTATTTATTATCAATTCGCGGGATATATCCGCCTATCAAAGGTTTACGGCCCAAAATAACGTCTAGGTAACAACCATCAGGTGGCAAAGAAATCGGCAGCAGTTCCCCAGTCAGGCAAGTATTCAGGTAAGACAATAGTTCAGAGCTGGTTAGTTTTGATAAGGTTAATTCATTACGGATAATGCCTATGCAACGCTCTACCATATCTTTAAATTGGTTTAGTAAAGCCGTTAGCGAAGGCTGTTTTGATTCATCTTCTAAGTTTTGCACAAACCAGTGTTTGGTTTTATGAACTAATGATAATGGAAACTTCCACACTAAAGTTAAAAACTGTAAATTTTCATAATGTTCTCCAATCGCTTGATAAGATTGCCTACGCTCGTCATCAATTAATTTGGCTACTGAGTTTGGAAAGGCGCCACAAGGAGGATATGTTAAGCAAGGTACTCTGATAGTATCGACGTGCAACATCCAGCCGTCGTCTAGAAAAGTTAAGAAGCGATTGAAATGATTTGCAAGCGCATCTAATTCCGCGTGAGTAGCCGAATGGATATCGGGCCCTCGAAATTGGAAGGCTTGGACAAAAGCGCCATCCTTATTAATAATAATGCCATCGTCAATGAAATGTGCGTAATTTAATAAATCGGCTAAGCTGGGGGAATGGTTATTCATAGAGGCACACTGATTGAGCAACTGATGGTTTTGCCTAAAATTTTGGGTTGTCCGCAGTAGTAACTATGATAATGAATAAAACGCCGATATAGTATTAACATTTGCGGATCAACTCGAGTCAGCAATAATCCTGCCGTATATCCTATTAAAAAAATCAGGATCGCGATTAAATCCATTATCGGAGCTAAATGTCCTGAAAATGCGATAGGTAGACTTAATCCGATTAATAAAAAAAATAGCGAACGCTCAACACCTAAAATTAAAATAGGCCGATTGAATGATTTAAAGAAAGGAGCGGGTGTGCCACGATTTATCATTTTCTCACCTTAAAAAGTTGCGCCGGCGCCGAACATGTGATTCAAAAAAGAGACTGCCGCAAAAGCAATGCTCAACCATAAAACGATATTGATAATTTTTTTAAAACCATCTCCCCATTCGCCGAACGCGAGCATCATACAAGTAATCGCAACCATAATAATTGATATGGAGGTGAGAACCGGGCCGCTGATGGATTTTTGCAGCATATCTAATGTAGATTCAAACGGGAGGTTTTCACTTCCTGTAGTTCCTGCATAAGTTATCGAAGTAAAATTGAAGAGTCCGTAACCTAAGGCAGAAGCCTTAAGCCAACTTTTCCAATAAAAATTTCTCATGTGCAACTCCTTTAATTGTGACGATTTCTTCTAAAAAACCATTTTGATGACCGTGCCGGCCAATAACGATTACGGCATCTAATGTGTATTGAAGCAATGACCACGGCGGTTTAGTTAGGCCTGCTTCCATGGATAGATCGGCGAGACGTTGAATGGCTTCCGCGGCGCCATTAGCGTGAATAGTGCTAATTCCACCGGGACAGCCGGTATTCCAGGCTTTTAATAACTCGAGCGCTTCTGCTCCGCGTACTTCGCCAAT
Source organism: uncultured Pseudomonadota bacterium (assembly GCA_963697455.1). Lineage (GTDB taxonomy): Bacteria > Pseudomonadota > Gammaproteobacteria > Coxiellales > Coxiellaceae > JAFEDN01. The sequence continues at coordinate 17,992 of CAVOOI010000005.1, forward strand.
CAAAATTCGGTCAGGACGCATGCGCATGGCGGCATGTAATAAATTGCGCATAGTCACTGACTCAGATGTCAGCATCGCTACGCAATTACGTGCTTTACATTGCAGTTCTGGCAAATCTTCTAAAATCAGCAAACGTTGCTGTGGGGAAAACTTAACCGCTTCGTCAATCAGGGTATTAGTGAGGGTGGTTTTGCCAGATCCAGGTCCTCCACAGACTAAAATATTTTTTCTATTCCTAATTAAATCTCGCAAAGTGGTCACTTGCTGTTGCGTGAAACCTTGATGTTCGATGTAGTCTTCTAAACTATAAACAACTTCACTGCGTTTCCGAATTGTAAAACAAGGCGCAGCAACAATAGGTGGTATTGCTCCGGAAAAACGTTCGCCTTTCATAACTGCGAAATAAGGTAAATTTGCTTCTAAACGCGGTTGGTGCGAAGAAATAGCAAGATTATGAATGCCAGCGACACTATTTAATATTGAAAGCGAGCGCATGGGGGATAGATTGCCAGCATTACTTTGTCCGGATTTTTTGGAGTCTATCCAGAGTTCTCCGTTAGGATTTAACATTATTTCATGCACATCGGAATCCTGCAAAAAATCGATAATATTTTCGCCTAGATCACTATACAATTTATTATATAAGCGATGATTACTTTCAGATAAAACCGGCATGAAAATTCTCCTAAATAAAACAGGAGTAGTTTGTCTAATTTATTTTTATCGAGCAATACAGTAATTTTTCAGAAATTGCTTACCAAACTAATAATGGGGATAAGTGTTCAATTATTTGATTTGAAGATACGGGTCCCCAATATCGAGAGTCCCATGAATCAAGATGATGAGTTCCTATTAACCAATAAGAATTATTTGCAATATAAATTCCGCGGGGAAAAACGGCGAGCGGTTTTGAATTTTTATCTTGATAGAAAGTCTTATAAAAATAGGGGGTATAGTTTACTAGCAAGTAGTTATCAGTTAATTCTATTCGATCTCCCGGAATGGCGATCACTTGCTTAATTAAAGGGAGAGAACCATTGCAAGCAGAGCCTGGTTTTAAAAAATGCCGTTGCAATCCTAAGTTAGTATGGAATTTGTCTAAGCAAATCGCAACGATATCACCGCGTTGAACCGTGGAAAAATTTTTTATATAAATACCCAGTGGCATGCTAGGGGAGATGTTAATGATGATACCAAAAATAATTTCGAGACTGTAAAAAATTGCCATAATTAGCAATATTGTAAACTTTTTAGTATGCATAAATCAGTTGAGGATGACCGGCGTCACGAAAACTAAAAGCTGTTTACGGTCATGGGATTGTTTTTGGTAGCTAAACAGTGCGCCTAAAAAAGGGATTTTACTTAAGAAAGGGATTCCTTGGCGTTCACCCGACTTATCCTCTTGCAATACCCCTCCCAGAACTAAAGTGTGGTTATTTTTTACCCGAACCTGAGTTTTTAATTGCTGGGTACTGATTGCCGGCGCTCCATTAATAGTTAAATCGCTCACTTGGTCTTGATTAATGACTAAATGCAACAAAATGGATTGATTCGGCTGTATTTCAGGAGTCACTTGCAGACGTAGAACTGCCTTTTTAAAAGTGACGCTAGTCCCGCCACCCTCAGTTGATTGTTGATAAGGCACTTCTTGCCCGGCTTCAATAATAGCGGGTTGTTTGTCTAGCGTAACGAGTTGTGGATCAGAAATCAGTTGCACATGGCCAGCTTTTTCTAAAGCGCTCAACGTGGCATTCAACACAATGCTTTGGCCCAATGCGGCAATCGGAATAATAAAATCACTAGAATTTCCATCCGGGTTAGGTAAATTCATGTTAAAGCCGCCCGGCGTAATTAATGAATTAGCAGAGGTACTAAAGCTGAGGCCCAGTTCGCGACTGTAATTGTGATCAATATTAACGATGTGCGCTTTAATTAAAATTTGCTGAGGGGGAGCTGAAGTATGGGCGCGAGATTTCACTGGTTGCCGATTGTGCGCCATTAGCAATCGGTTGGAGGTCAAGAAAGAGGAATTCTCTGCAACAGGAATTCCCGAGGCGGGTGTTTTATTTGATTCCGCATAAACAGTTGCGGTTATAAATAGTAAATAGAAAACAATCAGGAACGTGTACGAATTATTTGGAGTCATAGTAAGCAGCCAAGGTTATTTGCAAATGAATGCCGGCTGTAGTGGTGGTTAATTCTAATTGTTGAATCTCTATTAGCCAGGATTGATGCATCATTAATTGTAAAAAACTTAAAATTTTCGATTCAGCGCCGCTGATTTCAATACTGAATATTTGTTGGTCCAAATTTGCGGCGAATTGATGCGTTTGGGGAGTTAAAGATAAAATTTGTAATTCATGAGTTTTAGCTAATAATGAGATTTTCCGGTAAAGTTCAGCTAGAGTTAATTTTTGATGTAATGCTTGTAAAGAAACCAGATAGGGATAACGCAATAAGATAATATCTTGCTGCAATTGTTGACGCCGTACCGCTACTAATCTTCGCTCGCCCCATTGTTGATTTAAACTCGTGGTTTGCGTGTGTAAGTAACGTATTTTTTTATAAACGGGCGCGATAAAGATGATAGCGTTACTTAAAGCAAACAATCCACAGATTCCTGAAAACAGGCAGATTTTTAAGCCAGAACGCCAATGGTTAAAAGTGAATGGCATTTAAGAGGATCCTTGGGCTCGAATAGCTTGAATTGTAAACCGAATGGTGGGAGTCTCATTATCCTTGTCGAGTTTTTCCAAAATCACTTGTGAAAACAGCTGGCTATTTTCTAATGATTTGATAACCGATCCAATCCACTCGGAAAATTCCGTTCTACCTTCGATATGTAATTCTGGCCCTACCCAGGATAGGCGGGTGAGTTCAATATTTTCTGGTAATCTCTGTTGCAAAAATCGCCACTCTTTCCAAAAATAAGTTTGGTTAGAATGAATGGCTTGAATTAGCTTGATTTGCTGTGAAGTGGCTTGGTAATCAACGGTTAATTTATTTAAATCGTTGGGAACTGAAATGGCGGTTATTTCTTGAGATAAATGCGCATTACGCAATTGATAAATATTTACCAGATAGTTTAAGAAACTATGTGTGGCCAATGCGAGAATCAAAATAATGATTAAGCTCATTAGTAACCATAAGCCATATTGGCGAGTTTGGCGCTTGGCTTGGTTTTCGCGCCATAATAATAAATTAATTGCCATAAGTTGCTAATCCTATACTACAAAACTCCTGCGGTTGAATGGGGTCGTGAATTTTCCAAATATTGGAATCTAATGTCGCAGTTTTTAGAGTTAAATTTTCACGGCACACATCCAGGTTAGCAGTCAACAAGAATGCCTGCGCTAAAGGATGTTGTGGATACATTCCATTATAAAACTGGAGCAAAGATGTCCAAATCTCTATTAGTGATTGAGTAGATGAATACGCGGTGGTTTTGACATAGATGAGCTGTGCCGCTTTGAATGTGATAAGCACTAATTCTGTTGCCTTCAACCAAAGCAATGCTTGGCATTTATCAGCTTGATAACCTTCGAAAGTGCAAGCAAGGCGCACCAGCGCCAAAATATCAACATCCACTGCACGCACCTGAAATCCGCAGCTATTGCAAAACTGTAGCCAATTAGCCACATTTTCTCGTGGCGTTGCGGTTACGCGCAAACAGGTTTGATGCTCGACAGCGTCGCAAAAATAGCGGGTTCAAAATCTATTACCCAATGATTTTCCGGCATGCCAAACAGAAACGCCGCTTGTTGTTGCAGATATTGATAAATTTCACTGTTACTTAAACTAAATCAACCCAAATTTCTTTCATTAATACTTGATGATAAGGCAAACTAAAAACGGTGTGCCGGATAGAACGGTTAATGCTACGGCGTGCTTGCTGCAAGATTGGGTGAATACTATTCAACGTTATTGGAAAAGTCATGGTATCCAAGAGCAGCCAACTCGTTTTATGTTTAGCTACTACAGCCAAATGCAGTTCCTTTTCATTAATCTCTATACCAATACGATATTTTTTCATAAGTGATCAGTTTAAACGGAATTATTCGTCACAATACCGGGATTTTTGCTACAAAGAGTATTAAGAGTATTTTAATATTAGGCTGTTATTATCTTGGTACATAACAAGGTGTGACTCTCAATACTAATTGAAAGTTTTTATAAGGAAGTTGCCGAAACCAATTTTACTTATCAAAACAACAGGTTAGTATGAAAAAAAGCTCAATGCACCGTATAGTATCGCCACTCGAATCTTTTACTAATACTTATAAAGGCACTAGTAGTTGGCAAACCGACCCTCATTTCATTACTTCTCCAGACCAATTGTCAAACCAACTCACTAAACTAAATGAGAGCCGGTTTGTGATTGATGCTGGAACCGGAGAATTGATTTTTGGAAGCGCTGAGCTCGACGCCAATCATTGCACATTAGCTACTACAGTTATTTCCGGAGGTTTTTTCTGCAGTATGCGTTCAGAGGAAACCGCTAAAATTAAAAGCCAGATAAATGCACAGAAAGACTATAAAAGTCGATAACATGGATGGTTCGCATACGCCCACAGGACCAGGTGTATTCACGAATATTGCATTATACCTGAGAGCTTTAGGCGCGGGAAAAAATTCTACTTTGAAGATACTGAGCAGGGTAGAACAATATGCTGACGAGTAGATGCACAACCGTGGGCGGCCATTTCCTTTGCGGCGGCGCGGGCCGCCGGGTTGTGCGCGTGGCGGGCGTGGCGGGGCGAGGGGTTCGTTGTGGGTCGCGCGCGCGGGCGACGGGGGCGACGGACGAAACTTTTGGTGGCGAGGTTTGGTGGCCGGGGTTGGGCGGCGGCGGCGGCGGCGGTTGGTCGGGTTGGTTTCGACGGTGCTGCTCGGTCTGGGTTTTCTTTTGCGCGCGGGCGGCGGGTGTCGGGGGGGGGCGGGCGGCGGTGGTGTGTTGTCGTCGTGCGGGGGGGGGAGGGGGGGGGGGGGGGGGGGGGGGGGGCGGGCGGGGGGGGGGGGGGCGGTTGTGTCGGTTGGTGTTTGTTTGTTTGTTGGGCGGTTGGGGTGCTGACGAGTGGTGGTCGGTTTAGTGGCCTCGCGGTACGGCTGGGTTTGTTTCTTTTCTATTTGGGGTTGATTTTGTAGGTGCTGCGGCGAGGGGCCCCCGGTGCCGGCGGCGTGCTGGTCGGTATCTGTTGCTTTGCTGCGGGGTTGGTGGCGGCGGCGGCGGCGCGGCGGTGTTTGTTGCCGAGGCGGTCGCGGCGGGTATGGGCGGCAAGCCGAGACTGGTGGTGATGTCGTAGGCGGCGGCGGCGTGCAGAGGGTGGTGGACTCCGGACGGCGACCGGTTACGTGAGAGTGGTGTGTGAGTAAATTATTATGGGTTGTGTTATGAGGTGTGGGTTGTTTGTGTGAACGGTAACTCCGCCAAACAGGGTGAAGACCAGGAATGGAATCGAGCCCGCAAAGCTCACTACCCCGAGCCAGAACGCGGAGTTGGTGAGCGTGATGATGAGCCAGCCCTGGGCGACGTTCTGCATCCAGGTGCCGATGTTGGAGAAAAGTTTCCGCTCCAGAAAAGGCGGAAGTTGGCATTGTGCAGGGCGCGGATGGCCTGGGGGTATTCACGCGTCAATGCTTCCGGAATCGCGCTGGCCTCGGGCTTCAGTTCCGGCGCAGTTCCCGAGGGCTCCTCCATTTGCGGTCCTGCGCTCAAAACAGATGCTCCAGTCTGTCTAGTGTAAGCTGTGGCTTTGTTGCGTCCGCGGCGCTTCAGGCCTGCATCGGCAATTAGCGCGGGGCGCGATTTTACTTCGAGGGTCCCTCCCCATGGCTTTCGCAAACCTCGGCCGCCGGTCTTCTGCTGTTCGCCTTTCTTCCCTCCAGCCACGCGCAGACTGCCGCTCCGGCGACGGTGTTTGGCTATCGCGACTTCAGCAAGGAAGCCAAGATCGAAGACAAGTTTCTCGCCGTTCCTGACGCAAAACTGGCCGGCGAGGCGCTTAAAACACTGACCGCCGAACCGCACCTGGCCAGTACGCCCGAGGATCACAAGACGGCCGAGTACGTTGCGCAGAAGTTCCGCGCCGCCGGGCTCGACACCGAGATTGTGCCCTATCGCGTGCTGATGAATCAGCCCAAGGTGGTGAAGGTTGAAGCCTTCGGCCCGACGGCAAGCTGCTGATGACCGGCCCGCAGCCGGAGCATGTCTCCGGCGACCCGTTTGACGACAATCCCCGCGTGGTGATGCCCTTCAACGGCTCCTCAGGCTCCGGCGACGTGACCGGCGATGTTGTCTACGCGAACTTCGGCCGGCTCGAGGACTTTGACCAGCTGGCTGCCGACCACGTCGATCTTCACGGCAAAATTGTGATCACGCGCTACGGCGGCAACTTCAGGGGTTCAAGGTTTACATCGCCGAACAGCGCGGCGCCGCCGGCGTCCTCATCTACTCCGACCCGCAGGACGATGGCTATTTCAAAGGAGATACCTACCCCCAGGGTCCCTGGCGTCCCGATAGCGGGGTGCAACGCGGCTCCGTCCAGTACCTTTTCAAGTATCCCGGGGATCCGGAGACGCCGGGAGTCGCCTCAACGCCAGGATCTGCCTGATTGGCACGCATTAACCCAGAGGGCAACGAGCCGCACATCATTTCAATCCCCATCAGCTACAAGGATGCGGAGCCATTTGCGGGCGCTGAAAGGAGCCAGCGTGCCCCAGGGCTGGCAGGGCGCGCTGCCCTTCCGCTATCACATTGGAGGACAGGGTGGCGTCAAAGTGCACCTGGTCTCGATCAGGATTACCAGCGGCGCACGATCTGGGATGTGATCGGGCGCGTGAAGGGCAGCATGAACGAGCCAAGTACATAGACATGGCAAC
>CAVOOI010000006.1:0-13065 GCA_963697455.1 uncultured Pseudomonadota bacterium
TGCTTGTTGTGCTGCTGCTTGGTTCGGTATTGCTCCCAATGTGCTTGGATTTGTTGTGGAACTTAGAGTCTTTCATCCAGTCCAGTCCACCTTGATTGTCGCAATAGAGGGTAGGTGTATAGGGGGCGTTCTTGTAGGGGGTGTTCTCTTCGATATCGGCCGTAAGCTTCTCCATCCAGGCCATTTCTTTCGCGCCCTCGCTGGCGGCCATGATCTCTGCTTCCATAGAACTCAGCGCAGTGGACCGTTGCCGCTGTGCGTGCCAGTTGACAGCTCCCCCATACCTAATCACTACCATGCCCTGAAATGATATTCTGTCTTCCTCCGTTCCCCATGTGGCATCTGTCCAGACATTGTATGACCTCGGCAGTTGTCCTTGCTGGTTTGAGTAGGTAATTCCCACTTCCCTAGTACCATTAAGGTATCGTAATAGTATCTTACTATACTAGTAGTGGATCATCACTGGTTTAGACATGAATCTCGCAAGCTGCCCAACCGTATATGAGATATCAGGACGTGTGTTGTTTGCTAGGAATATTGTTGATCCCACAACCTGTTGGTACACTACAATATCGTCTCCTTCAAGGAGGTCGTTGTCTGTTGATTTGAGTACCATGCCCGTAGGAATAGGGAGTGCAACAGGGTTTGACTTGTCCATTCCAAGGCGCTCTAAGTAATCCCACTCAGATCAGTATATTTCTAGCTTTAGAAAGCGTAGGTTTTGCAATTGGTAATGGAATTTTAGTGCATTTTTTTACCAAACGTTTTGCTCTAAAAAGCAATTTTATAGCCTTCGCTCTGATTGGCGCTGTTTGTGTCATCCTCATGTTATTTTCCCGCAGCGCTTTAATGAGTTGGGTGTTAATCATTCCTTTAGCGATCTGTGTTGCATTAGCTTATTCAGTATTGTTAACCCTCTTTTCCGATCAAGTCAATGCCAGCAGTCAAGGCTGGGTAATGGGGATCACCGGTTCAATCATGGCTTTCGTTTGGGGAGTTAACGGCTTAGTGGGTGGGCTGTTAGCAGTATGGACTATTCAAGCGCCATACGTTTTGGTCGCTTTATGCTTCTTTATCTCCGCGTGGTCTGCTCGCAAAGCGAAAGAAAAAAATCCTGCTTTAGGGCGTGTCGGGCATCTTTTATGAAGTGCAGAGCCTTCTAAAAGGCAAGGCGGACGCCTGCGGCTTCGCCGGAGCGCGTTCGTGGTGGTTACGTTTAATCTTCCCTTAATATTATTTAAATATAATATGTATTTTCGAGATTTCATAAGGGAAAAGCAATGAAAAGATTAGCATTACCCACATTAAGCAATCGCATGCAGAGCCTATTCATAAAATGACTCTTTCTGAAATAGAAGACATTGCGTTTTCTCAATTCAATGTCGCAAAAGCTATCAAGGAGTATGATCCACAAAAGACTATTATTTTATTAGAAGGGCTGGGTGAGGATCTTCTTAAAAAATTTAGCGGTCCGATTCGGATATAAAAGAAGTTCTCCCGAATAAAACAGATATTCCCTTCTGGATTGCCCGATCAATTTTCAAGTCTAACATCACTCCAAAAAGAAGCTCTAGTTAAAACAACTAGTACAATGATTTTATTCTATCTTGATGAAATTACTGATCTTTATAAAACAACTAATAAGAGCGAAACAAAAGAAAACGTTCGTCGTCTTCAAAAAATGAAACATTTATATTTTGAATATAAAAAAGATGGGATGTTCGATTTTATGGATCCTAGCGAGAAGGCACAATCTCTTTACACAAAGAATCAACGTTACTACGATTATATGTGGTGCGGGTTGAGGCCTCGCGAGCGGCTAGCAATTCGTTATGCAAAGGCGGCGGCTGAAAAAACAAATAAATCAGAGGTCTTAATAATTTTTGGTGCAGCTCATCGTTTTGGAGAATTTATTTATCAAATGAAAGATCCTGACATTTGTTTCTCTAGCGCCATTGAGACAGCACCACACGAACCTCCATCTTTAATCGAACCGTACCTAGCAGGTATACCTATGCCCATTTCCGGTATCCTCCCTTTAGATGACATCATTATGGGTAGCTGTATCGTATATTTTATCCAAGCAAAACTGACCACATTATCGGAAATAACTGAGATATATAAAAACAATCGATCCGCTATGACACTCATGAGACTTCCAAACTTTATCGAAGCTATTGAGGAAAAATTAATTAGCGTAAAGCAAGTAGGAGCCTTGACCGAAAAACAAATTAAGTCACTCATGGAAAGTTCAGATAGTGGTGACCAATTAAAATTGAAGGTTGAAAACTATTTGAAGTCCCCGGAAGTAGATCAAGATTCCCAATCAACTGTATTGAAGGAGATGAAAAAACCGATCGAAAATACAAAAGATCAAATAGTGAAATTATTTGAAAACTATGACGTCTTTGGCTGGAGGAATCATCGAGCTAGGAGCAGAGCAGTTGCTGAAGAAATAAAAAAAGCTAAAGATCATGAAGTTGTATCAATTCTTGATTCGCAACTTGGTGTATTTGAGGGTAGCTTTGATCCTAGTTTTTTACGTACGGATAAATCATACATAGAGCGCTGGGTTTTGCCAATCGCATTGCAAAATAAGCGGAAGGGGAAATACTACCAAACCGTACAAGAAGCTATAGCACTGCTCAAAACTCCGACAAATTCCTGAGCTGGACTCGCCGCTGATTAAATTCTGGGTTGAAGGAGAGGTTTAACGAATATTTACCTAACCATTTTTTCCTCCAGCAAGCAATTTAGCCCGATTGTTTAAAGTTTAGCCCGATTGCCGTGCGGTTTGCTTAAGCTTACATTGCAAGATTGGGCAAAATATGTGACAATTCGCTTTTTTAACAAAATAGGTGAGGCGGTTATGCCAAGAGGTCGAGGGCCACACGGGCCTAAAAAATTTAGGAAAGGTAAGAAGCGTTAATTTTAAGCGCTCACGGAGGAGCATATGTCAAAGAGTTTGAATAGCTTAAAAGTAGCGATTTTGGTCGCCAATGGTTAAGTCACGCCTAAGTGCATCAGAGTTGAATACGAAAATAAATGCTGGATAATGCCTCGGGAATAATGACACGCCACCTCGGCGTTAAAAGCAGAAAAGTCAATATGCGCGTTGGCGTTCGCATTGTCTGAGATAATCCTGACCACTGTGAACGGCACACCGTGTTCAAAGCAAACTTGCGCGATCGCGGCGCCTTCCATTTCCACGCAAAGCAACCCGGGAATGTTTTCGCGTAATTGCTTACATTTTATAGGGTCATTAATAAACTCATCACCACTAGCAATAGTTCCGGTGAGTAATTGGGGCCGTGAAATATTGAATTTTTGCCGAATCGAAGCTGGAATTTGCAAGAAATCAGTTTTTAAGAATTGATTCCCTGCTTGAATAGTTCTATCACGCAATTGAGCGTCAGCGGGGAATTCGGTGATATCTAACAGCGGCACAGCATATTTAGGCCACAATGGTGAGCCATCGAGATCGTGTTGTAATAGCTGTTTAGCGACTACGATATCCCCGACATTTAAACTAGGGTCAATAGCGCCTGCGCACCCGACCTGAACGATAGCATCTACTTGCCAGCGTTGGATCAAGGAGGTAGCGGTTATCGCTGCGGCTACTTTGCCAACTCTAGCAACCACTAAAACACTATCGATACCGAATAAAATGCCAGTATGAAATGTACGTTGAGCGATTTGGCTCGATTGTGGATTGAGCATCTCACTACCCAGTAAAGCAATTTCTTCAGGCATAGCGCCGATAATGCCGATACGTTTAATCATGACAAATTTTCCTCCGCTTGTTCCAAATCTTCTGCCGTACCATATAGAATCACAATATCATCCTCCAGTAATTTAAAACTGTTGCGTGGATGGGAATAATAATCATTATTACGCCGTACCGCCACTATCTCAATATTTTGGAAACGCTGACTTATGCTACTTACAGTTTTGCCAACGGCGTTCATGCCGTGCAACAGGATAATGGGTCTGAGCTGTTTAAGAGGGATGCCTTCTTCAGTGGCGTCTTCGGTAAAAGTTCCGGGAAAATTTTGCCGTAAAATTTCATAATTTTTTTTGCGAGTATTCGCAATTAGATGCAAGACTTTCATTTCCGGTATATGTAAAGTTCTTAATAAATAATAAATAAGTGATAAACTTTCTTCGTGAGTTTCTACAACTATTTGCGAAGCGCGTTGCCCTTCAAGTACAGCTAATTCTTTTTCATCTTTGCAGCGCACCATAGTGGGTAAGGATGGATTTACATTATTCACGTGTTGTAATACCTTCACGGCAGCATGCGGATCGTCAAAACTAATCACCAGTGCTTTGGCTTGCATAACTCCCGCCGCCGCCAATATGCCGGGATGAGAAGCGTCACCATAGCTTACCGGTTTTCCAGCGAGGCTGGCTTCACGGATGTGTTCTGGATCTAAATCTAACGCAAGATATAAGATTTTTTCCTGTTCTAAAAGCATAGAAACGTTTTGTCCCACGCGTCCGTAACCGCAAACGATGACATGATTTTTGATTGTCCCAGTTTGAGTAGAAAGTTTTTTGATAGCATCGGCATGAGAAAAATCAATTGGTTTCGGAAATATAAATTGGGCGATCTGGCGATTATAGGTAATCAACAATGGTGCGAATCCAAAACTCAACAATAGACCCCCTAAGAGAGTTTGGCCATACCCTGGAGGAAATATTCCATTCGTCAGGGCCAAAGTTAACATCGCAAAGCCAAATTCACCACCCTGGGCTAGAATTAATCCGGTACGTAGCGAGGTAAATTTGTTGGCGCCTAATATCAAGCTAAGCAGCAAGATTATCAATATTTTTCCAATTAATAATCCGATAAATAATAACAAAATCCATAACCAATAATGTTGCCAACTGCTTATATTGACGAGCATTCCAATAGTTATAAAGAATAAGCCGAGTAATACATCCCGGAAGGGGCGGATTTCGACTTCAATCTGGTGGCGGAATTTTGTCTCGCTTAACATCATTCCAGCGAGGAAAGCGCCTAGAGCAAAAGAAAGCCCAAACTTTTCACTCAACCACGCGGATGCTAGGGTGACTAATAACACTGTCAAAGTAAATAATTCAATAATATGGGTCGCCGCGATCGTGTGGAACAACCGGCGAAGTAACCATTTCCCAAGCACCAGAATAATAGCGAGTGCAATGACACCTTTAAGCAGGGCTACCAGTAAAGTATGGATAATCGAGGGTTCTACATTAAGAATGCCCAAGCTGCCGATTAAAATGAAAAAAGGAATAACCGCTAAATCTTGAAATAATAAAATACCTACCGCATTTTGACCTTGCTGACTGTGTAGCTCAAGTTGTTCTGATAATTGCTTTACGGTGATAGCAGTAGAAGACATTGCCAGGATGCCTCCGGCGACTAGGGCGGCATACCAGGTTAGGTGCAGGAAAAAAATCCCAATCAATAAACCCAGTAGCGAACATAATAATACTTGGAAACCGCCCAAAAACATCACCGCTTTACGAAGCGCATGCATGCGCGAGAGTGAGAACTCCAGGCCCACGGTAAACATTAAAAATACTACGCCGAATCCAGCAAGCTGGTGAGCATCGGCGACATTTTTTATCCAGCCAACGCCATGCGGCCCTACAATCGCGCCGACGACTAAATATCCGAGGATTTGAGGCAAATAGATAGATCTAAAAACAAGGCTAATACACAATACTAACGATAAGATGATGATAATATGATTTAAAATTGGATAATCCATCACCGGTTCTCAAGAGGAATATGGGCTGTATAGAAATTTTCCTACGTAATCATCTAGATTGTAGCGCATATTTTTAAAACAGACCATCTATAATAGAAAATAAGATCTTTGCTAATTAAGGAATGATGATGAGAATCAGAGAATCGACACAGAGTTATAAAAAACCAGAGGAAAATAGCCGACTGGCCACCTTACCTTCGCAGCTTCAACTCCAAATTAAGCGTTACCTAGAATTGGGCGATTTTAGAACTGCTAAGGCCTTATTTGACGCGGGCTTGGAATCAAGCGACAAACACTAACAAATATATGCCGTTTTTCAGCTCCTTTCAATAGCGCTGTCTATATGCTCAATGCGCGTAGAGTTAGTCTCCTTCTTGAGCGAGGCTAGGCGCTTCCGCCAAAGCCGATAGATTATCGGTAGGTTCTAAGCATTTTTGTGAAAGGTAAAGTATCAGTATGCTGAAAGGCAGTAAGAAAATGATATCTGATGGGAACGCCAATACCGATATACCGCCAAATGAACTCAGATATGAAATCAGTAACATCGAAGTCAAATAGAAAAAGAACCAGAACAAACTTTTACCGCAAGCAAATAAACTTTTCCGCTGATAAATTAACGTAATCACTAAACCAATCAGCACGGCTATATATAATTTCCAAATAATTTCAAAGCTGCACCAAAGTAGCATTAAATTACAAGCATAAAAGGCCAGGTAAGAACAAATGGTTGCGCCGCTTAGTTTAAATGGCCGTGATCTAGCGGGTTGAGTTTTGCGTAAGGCCAGTAAACAAATTGGACCGATACCATACGATAGAATGCTCATAGAGGAAAGGAAAGCCACCATTTTTTGCCAGCCCGGAAAGGGTAAAAAAGATAAAGCGCCTATTATAAAATTGATATATAAAGTAATGGTGGGGATTTTAAAACGATTGGTTTTTAATAAGAACGCGGGAAGATGTTTATTGGCCGCCATCCCATACAGAATCCGGGAAGTCGCAGCCGTATAAACTAAAGTGGTGCCGAACGGCGAGAAGGAAGCATCAATCATCAACAAAATAGCGACCCATCCTAATCCCAATATTAACGTCAATCCCACTAATGGGCCGCTGTCACCTGGAAAACTTAAATGTTGCCAGCCATTGACTAAATAGGTTTGAGGAATAGCCAGGATAAAGCTAAGTTGCAGCATAAAGTAAAGTAAGAACCCTATCCCGACTGCGCCGAGAATGGCAATAGGAATATTACGTTGAGGATTTTTGACTTCGCCGGCCAGCATCAACCCATTTTGGAAACCGGTAAACGCAAAAGCGACTCCTCCCAAAGATAAGGCTGACAATATGGCTTCCCAGCTTTTGGGGTCGCCTAATTGTAAATGGAGATTGGTGGCCGAATGACTGGTATGGATAAGGCTAATGATAGCAATTGAGGGCACGGCAAATTTAAAGATGCTCGCATATTTATTACATTCGGCGAGCATTTTGATGCCGAAAGTATTCAACAACACGACGCCGAACATAATTAGGATAGCAGCTAGATACCCAACCTTAGAAAGCTTGATGATGCCGTTATGCGCAATCAAGGCGGGAAAAAAGTGGCTGGAATATTGCAAAATAGCTTGTATTTCAATGGGGGTCATCACTACATAAGATAACCATGATACCCAGGCGAACAAAAAACCCACTTCTTTGCCGTGAGTAAAGGTTGGATAGTTGGCCATGCCTCCTGAGATCGGAATCATCGCGCCAAGTTCGCAAAGTGGTAGGGCGATAATCAGCATAAATAAGGCTGCAATTATCCAGCTCACCAAGGCTCCGCTTCCCGCGATTTGAGCGCTAATAAAAGGACTGAATAGCCAGCCGGAGCCGACCATCCCGCCAGCAGCAGCAATTAAAACATTAGTCGCAGAAATATCGCGTTTCAACATAGAGCATCCTCTGATGGAAGGATTTTATGGTAACATATTATTTTTAATTTGACGTTATTCCTGGATTGTTCATGAATTATTTTTTAAATTTTTCGCTGTTACGAAAAAATCGCGACTTTCGGTTAATATTTTGTGGCCGCTTTGTCTCCTTTATGGGAACCATGATTACGGGCGTGGCTTTGCCGTACCAAATGTATTATGAAACGCATTCGACGCTGATGGTCGGGTTAGTGAGTTTATTTCAATTATTACCTCTATTGATAACCGCGCTATTGGGCGGGGCGATGGCCGACCGTCATAACCGCCGGAAATTATTAATAATCACTGAATTCATAATGGCGGGCGGTTGTATATTATTGACAATCAATTCTTGGTTGCCACATCCTGCTGTATTATTTATTTTTGTGATTGCGGCTATGATGTCAGGGGTTTTTGGCTTAAACCGGCCAGCACTAGAGAGCATCATTCAGCAGATAGTAGCTAAAGAAGATTATGCCAAAGTGGCCATCTTATCCAATTTTATGTTTAGCAGCGCTTTAATTATCGGCCCAGCCATTGCGGGATTATTAATTGCGCATTTCGGGGTGGCAATCACCTATTTAGTTGATTTTGCCACCTATGTTTTTGCGCTAGTGACTGTGGTTATGATTAAAGAAACTCCCAAACCAGTTGTGAAGTCTGGCCAATCTACATGGTCGTCACTCCAGGAGGGGTTTCGATATGCTTTTTCACGGCAAGAATTAGTAGGCACATACTTAGTTGATTTTGTGGCGATGATTTTTGGTATGCCTATGGCATTATTCCCTGCAATAGCGCATCAACACGGCGGCCCTAAAACTTTGGGGTTGTTGTATGCCATGCCAGCGGTGGGTGCCTTAATGATTTCTTTCTATAGCGGCTGGACTAATGAGATCAAACGTCAGGGCGTAGCGATTGCGGTGGCCGCCAGTGTCTGGGGGGTGGCGATTATTTTGTTTGGGGCATTATTAAAGTTAAATTTTGTTGCGGCGCTGGTTTTTTTAGCGTTGGCAGGCGGAGCAGATGCGGTTAGCGGAATTTTTAGATCAACTCTATGGAATCAAACTATCCCAACTGAACTGCGTGGCCGCTTATCAGGGATTGAAATGATCAGTTATTTAAGCGGGCCAAAACTGGGCGATACTGAAGCGGGGCTGGTTGCCGCCGCTTTTGGTGTCGTGGCCTCGATTGTTTCCGGCGGAATTTTGTGTGTAATAGGTGTGGGCCTTTGTTGTTATTATTTACCACATTTTTGGCAATATCGTCAGGGCGATATCGTCAAAGACTAGTAGGCTAACTCAAATAATTTCCTAGAAAATACCCTCCCTGATGAGGGTTCGAAGGGGGAGAAGAGCGGAGCGATCTTCCCCTTCATTGCAAGCCTCGGCTCCGCCGAGGCGCAGCATCCAAACCAGGAAGCAATTCTCGCTTCAGCGAGAATTGCTGTAGACAATTACTGACGCGGATATTATGATTGCTAAATCAAGGATGGAAATGGTTTCCGCCTTATTCGCATGGAGGTGTTAATAATGTTGCTATTGCATATAGGTTTTAGTTTAGGTTTGATTGCATTAGTTGCTGGCGCATCTTTGTATTTGTGGTCAGTGCGGGCAGAAGCTGGTGCTGGCATTGCATTTGCAAAAGTGATCGGCATTATTGTAATCATATTGTCCATCATTGACTTGTTGTGCACAATTTATGGCGGGATACGCATGAGAAATTTTTATCACAACATGCGCAATGATAAAGTGGTAACTACGCCCGTTTCTCAGAATCCGTCTTTAAACAATCAATCCGCGTCAGTAAACAATTTGCCCGTCGATCCAAACAATCCTACTCCGAACGCATCCCCCGCTGAACCATCGCATCAATAATGCGAGTCAGGCACAAGCTTGATCGCGGGATTAAAGACGTGGTATGTTTGGCGAATTTAGGATTATGTTATGAAATCAACTCGCATACTACGTCAAATGCTTGAGAGCGGCCAAATAATGACTGCTCCGGGCGTCTTTGACGGGCTGTCCGCCCTTCTAGCTAAAGGCGCCGGTTTCTCAGTGTTATATGCTAGTGGAGGCGCTATTGCGCGCAGCGCTGGCTATCCAGATATTGGTTTGTTAACGATGACAGAAATTTGCGCAGTCATTGCGCATATCGTGACTGTCAGTCAGTTACCCGTCATTGCTGATGCCGATACCGGATTTGGTAATGAGATCAACGTTTGGCGCATGGTGCAAGAATTTGAGCGCTTGGGAGTGGCCGGATTGCACATAGAAGATCAGACGTTTCCTAAGCGCTGCGGTCATCTCAATGATAAGTCCTTAATTCCTGCCGATGAAATGTGTCATAAGATAAAGGTCGCACGCCAATATTTACGAGATCCGGACTTTGTATTAATTGCGCGTACCGACGCCATTGCGGTTGAAGGGTTTGAAAGTGCTATTCAACGTGCTGAAGCTTATCTTCACGCAGGCGCTGATGTTATCTTTATTGAAGCTCCAGAAACAGTAGAACAGATCGAACTAATCGCTCAGCGAATTAAGCAGCCCAAACTGATTAATATGTTTTACGGTGGTAAAACTCCCATGGTTCCGACGCAACGTTTGCAGGAATTGGGTTATCGAATTGTAATTATCCCTTCCGATTTACAACGCGCAGCCATCAAAGCTATGCAAAATACTTTAGCGGAAATTGCCAGCAGTGGTAACAGTATGAAAGTAGCCGAGCAGATGGTTTCTTTTAAGGAGCGTGAAATGATAGTAGAAACCGAGAAATATTTTAAATTAAACTGAGCTGGCCACAACGTAAGCCTTCCACTTATCGTCCTAACTTTGATAATGGAATGCTTACGCATGGAGTGAAACAGTCTACACTAAATTTAGCACTGCTTAGCTTCCATTCTGCTCGGGCTTACTTTTGTCCCCATATTGTTTGAGACGCAAACAATATAAGTTGTAAAACTTAACGTTATGCAAAAAAATGCGTAATGTTGGGGACAAAACTACCCGAAATCCTAAATGAAAGGTTTAAGAAAGTGCAAAAATCGTATAAACTGTTTTCAGCCATGTTAACTTTGTCCCAAAAGCTAATGTGGTTAGTGTCGCCGAGGTGTTGACGCACCTATGGCGGCACGTAAGTATTATGCGTTAAATTTTATTAAAAAGCAATAAAAAAGCATTTTATACTATAAAGAATTTATCATGATTTTTAATGTTGTGTTCAACGAAAACTTCAGCAGTGATTTTTCCGGATCCAGTGCGAAAACCCAGCGCCGAGGGATTTGCATGCAGCAGTAGAGATTTGCTGAGCGATCAGTTTGAGGAATGACAATCATTACAAATCAGTTTGTTGAGAAGGATTTTTTTCTAAGATGTCTAGTTTTTGTTGTAGAAGTTCAATCTTCTCCAATAAATCCAGCGCCAAAGCGATTCCTGCCATATTCACTTCTAAATCGTGATAAAAACTGGCCGCAATTCTGCCGCGCCGCAGAGAAACTGAATCAAAACGAAAATTTGACGGTGTTTCCCCTTCCGGTTGAATGAGTTGGTATTCAATCATTTGTAAAATTAAATCAGGCTGAGTGTGAGTGGCGCGACAAAATTCTTCTAAGGTAAGTGATTGAGATTTTTCAACGATAACGCCTGCAATAATTTTAGCCATAGATTATGTCCTATTAAATTGCTGCCTAGGATTATAGTCATGCATTTGCACCGCCATGCTTTGATAAATTTGCCGATCTTGATCGCTTCTGGCCTCAGGAGTGTAAATGTTCAGTGAAACATATTCATCTCCTTTGGGTGAACCTGGAAATCCGCGGCCTTTTAACCGCAATTGTTTGCCAGTTTGCGAACCCGCGGGAATGGTAACTTCCACGGGTCCAGCGAGAGTAGGTACAATAATTTTAGCGCCTAACGCTGCTTCCCATGGAGTAATCGGGCAATTTAAATAGACATCACGATCTTTGACGGTGTAATAAGGATGTGGCAGCAATTCAATTTCTAAATACAAATCACCGTTTTCTCCGCCATTAACGCCTTTGCCGCCTTGTCCCGTTAGGCGGATTTGCTGACCAGCTATAACGCCGGCCGGAATTTTCACATTAAGCGTGCGAGTTTTTAAATTCACTTGCCCGGTCTCTGGATCTAGTTCGGGTTCTTGAAATTTAATTCCGCGCTGAGTTCCGGTGAAGGCTTCTTCAATAGAAATACTTATTTTACTATGTTGATCTTGGCCGCGTTGTTGAAATCTGCCGGGACGGCGGCGGCCATGCATTTGCGCTCCAAATAAATTTTCAAAAAATTCGCTAAATTCTGCATTGCTAAATTGATTTGGCGCTTCCTCAGTGGCTTCTCTGAATTGCCATCCTGGGGGCGGTGTAAAACCTTGCTGGCCGTGCGGCTGACTGCGCATTTGTTCATAGGTTTGTTTTTTAGCCGGATCTTTGAGGACTTCGTAAGCTTCCCGTACTTGTTTAAATTTTTCTTCGGCGTCTTTTTCTTTGCTAACATCGGGATGGTATTTGCGCGCTAAGCGCCGATATTGTTTTTTAATATCTTCCGCTGACGCATTTTTATCCACGCCGAGTATTTTATAGTAATCGGGATATTCCATGCACAAAGAGTACATTACTTACGCACAGATTGCAAGAAGCTGTTGCTGAGTTCGCTTTCTCGATTTACAATCAGGCGATGTTTAAAGTAGGTATTGTAGGTTATGGATTTGCCGGACGTGGATTGCACAGTTATTTAGTGCGGCGCACTAATGGTTTGCAATTGGCTGGAATAGTTTCCCCTAGTCTCGAAAAGCGTCAGCAGGCTAGTCTAGAATATGGCGTCCCTACCTATGAAAATCTGGAGCAATTACTGAATGACGATGAGATTGAAATAGTTATCCTCGCCACACCACATCATCTCCATGCGCAACAAGCTATTTTAACTATGAATGCTGGTAAGCATTGCATCGTTGATAAAGTAATGTGCATGAACGCCGCCGAGGCCCAGGCCATGCTCGAAGCTGCGGAACGAAATCGAGTACTGTTGTCAGTATTTCAAAACCGGCGCTGGGACTGGGATTTTTTAACTCTGCAAAAAGCTTTGCAAACGGGACTGATCGGCGAACCGTTTCGATTTGAATCTAAAGTCAGCCGTTACCGGCCACCGCGGCAACTCTGGCGCACTACTAAATCGGCAATGGGTGGAATTCTCTACGATTGGGGCGCGCATTTGATTGATCAGGCTTTGCAATTAATTCCTAACCCGCTTGAGCATGTCTATTGCACGATCTCCAATCGTCATTGGCCTATCGATATCGGTACACATTGCCAACTTATCCTGAAGTTTGCCAACGATCTGATTTTTGAAATTGAA
>CAVOOI010000007.1:0-414968 GCA_963697455.1 uncultured Pseudomonadota bacterium
ATTGCTGAAATTATTGCCGAACCGTTAATTACCTTTTATCCGCAGATGGCAAAAAATCAAGTGATTGAGAAAGTCATTTCGACTATGAAATTAGTGGGCTTAAGTCCAAACCAGGTGAATCGTTATCCGCAAGAATTTTCCGGCGGGCAATGTCAGCGGATTGGCATCGCTCGTGCACTGATTCTAGAGCCTAAGGTGCTGATTTGTGATGAATCGGTCAGTGCATTGGATGTCTCCATCAAGGCGCAAATCATTAATTTATTGCAAGACATTCAGCAAAGATTGAAGTTCACAATTTTATTTATTTCCCATGATTTAGGGGTGATCCGGCATATTTGTGATCGGGTATTGGTGATGTATCTTGGCAAGATTATGGAGCTGGGCGATAAACAATCCATTTACACTGCACCCCAACATCCCTATACCAAAGCATTATTATCAGCCGTGCTGGTAGCCAAGCCCACCCTTGAAGCGCTGAAGCCTGCGGGCGTTTAAGCTTGGAATCCGCTTTGCCGCCAAGCTTCGTAAATCACGATAGCGACTGCGTTCGATAAATTTAGACTGCGGCTATAAGTTTGCATGGGGATGCGAATTTTTTCGTTTTCAGCAAATTCTTTTAGGACATCTATTGGTAAACCGCGGGACTCGGGACCAAATAAAAAAGCATCATTGGCTTGATATAGGATGCCGGTATAATTTTGTGAAGCTTTGGTAGTGCAGGCGAATAACCGCTGGGGACGACACTGAATGCGAAATTCCTCGAGGTTCCGATACTCTTTGACGTTGACCCATTCGTGATAGTCCAACCCAGCGCGGCGCAATTGTCTTTCACTTAAATCAAATCCGAGCGGATGAATCAAATGTAATTGAGCACCGGCATTGGCGCATAAACGAATAATATTTCCGGTATTGGGCGGGATTTCAGGTTCAAAGAGTACAACATTGAACATGCTTATGCAGCATCACAATTCATTGCCGGCGTTGTCATCAATCGTTGGGGCAGATTCTGTTTCGGTGGTGTAAGGCGGAAAATTAGTTTCATGCCGGTTTTTTTCTAGCTGATGATTGCGGCTTTGCAAATAAGCGCTACGCACAAAAATGTAAGGATCAAAAGATTGTTGGACTAGCTTATCAGCGCTCAGTAATCCTGCCCGGATATTCACTACGTTCAAAGCTACCGCACCGATATTGTAATATTCAGGTTGAATATAAGTAAAAGGCCAAGTAGCACTATCGGGAATTTTTCCGAAAGCATCGCGAGTGGTGGTAGATCCTAAAAAGGGGAGTACTAGATAGGGTTGAGGTTTTAAGCCATCAGGGCCGCTCCAATAAGCCAAAGTCATCCCAAAATCTTCATGATGTTTAGGTAAACCGAAACGAGTGGCGATATCAAAAATTCCGCCTACACCCAAGGTTGTATTAATAATAAAGCGCCAAGTATCGGCGGTAAAATAAGCAGATTTTCCTTGTAATAAGTCATTGGGGATTGTCGTTATCATAGCGACATTGTCGAAAAAATTAGTGATTCCTTTATGAATCGTGGGTGGAGTCACGGTGTCATAGCCTTGGGCTACTGGGCGCAGCACCCAGTGATCTAAAAAGTCATTGAAGGAAAACATGGCGCGGTTGAATTTTTCATAAGGGTCCACATTTTTTTCCGGAGGTGCGGCAGGCAAATCTGTTTCAAGGTTATCTGTGGCCGCCGCGGTTGTTTGATTAACCGAAGTCGTATTCCCTGCCGCGTAGCATAAATGACTAATGCTGAAAGTGATCACAGATAACACAGTGAATAACCATGCGCGATAATATTGCATATAAATTATCCTTACCTTACGATACAAAATCCAAATTATAAGGTATTATAAGCATGCTGTATAGTTAGTCTTAGTCGGTACAGCTTGAGTTTAAAATATACGTAAGTTTGGTAGTTCTCAAAAGGAGTGTGAATGTCTCATATTCATATTTTAGGAATTTGTGGAACATTTATGGGCGGCGTGGCTTTAATTGCCCGCGAGCTTGGGCATCAAGTCTCGGGTTCGGATCTCAATATCTACCCTCCAATGTCCGATACTTTACAAGCAGCCGGTATCACTATCCATGAAGGCTATGATCCAGGCTGTCTGCGGCCCTTGCCGGATTTAGTCATTGTTGGAAACGCTATCTCTCGTGGCAATGCTTTGCTGGAGCATGCGTTAAATAAATACATCCCTTATATTTCCGGTCCGCAATGGTTAGCTGAGAATGTTTTAAAAAAACGGCATGTCTTAGCGGTTGCCGGTACTCACGGTAAAACTACCACCAGCAGTATCCTCGCTTGGATTCTTACCCAAGCGGATTTAAAGCCTGGATATTTGATAGGAGGGGTCCCGCTCAATTTTCCGGCCACTGCTGCTTTAGGCAAATCCACCTTTTTTGTAGTTGAAGCTGACGAATATGATACGGCTTTTTATGATAAAAGGTCTAAATTTCTCCATTACCGGCCGCGAACCTTGATTATCAATAACTTAGAGTATGATCATGCAGACATTTTTCCGGACTTAGAGGCCATTAAAAAGCAATTCCAATATTTATTACGTACCGTGCCATCCAGTGGGACGGTGATTTACCCAGAAGATGACCCTGAAATCCCCGATGTACTCATGCGCGGTTGTTGGGCTCCTACCCAAACCATTGGCACCGCCAATAGCGTGTGGCACGTCCGCAACAAAAATGCCGACGGCAGTCAATTTGAGCTTTGGCATCGCGATCAAAAGTTAGGATTGGTCAAATGGCCGCTATCGGGGGATCATAATGTTCGCAACGCCTTAACCGCCGCAGCCGCCGCCCATCAGGTTGGTATCACGGCTGAAGCGGTGATAGCGGGCCTAAAAAGCTTTCAGGGGGTCAAGCGCCGCCTTGAAGTTTGCGGGACGGCCAATCAAATTACCGTCTACGATGATTTCGCTCATCACCCCACCGCTATAGCCGCGACTTTATCTGGTTTGCGGGCAAAGGTAGGTGATAAACGGATTATCGCCGTGCTGCAATTTGGGTCTAATACGATGAGCGCTGGTGTCCATCGCGACCATTTCGCACATTCTCTCCGAGTAGCGGATAAAGTGGTGTTTTTGCGTCCTGAAAAATGGGATATTAACTCTCTATTGCGGGATATAGGCGCTAAGGCGACTGCTTGCGATCGAGTAGAAGACATAATCGAGCATTTGGTAGAGATTGCGGAGCCGCAGGACCAGATTTTGATCATGAGTAATAAAGGTTTTGACGCCATCCACCAGCGCCTATTAAAACGCTTGCAGACCGCTCCGGTCCCATCTTGAGAACTATTTGAGGCGCATACTGTACACTAGCCAAATAGCCGCCATTACCCCAAAACCACTGGCTAATCCCATAAAAGTGGAATCGCTATAGCTTTCAATGTGAAAGGTATAGCGGGCAACCGCGCTAATGCCGGCGCAGATTATGATAGTGATAATGATGGCCCAGCGATGGTGGAGCAGGTTATAAAATATCGGGGCTATCTTCTTGGATCGAGTATTTTTCATCTGTATCTTTTTAAGCATAATAATATCTAACTGGCTACTATTTTTTCATACTATTATTAAAAAAGTCTTAAAAACCAGCCTACGAGCGGAATAACTTTGACTCATTACTTGGGATGGTATGATTAGTCGAACAGCATTAGTGAGAATTACTGGGCATGGTGTAGATTACAAACACATTGCCGTCCCATTGTTGAGCGCGGATTTTTTCTGGTTGCTGTTCTTTAGGAATGTTGACTATTTCAAAGCTGGAATCGTCCGTTTGTGGCTGATTATAGATTAAAACGTTACTGGATTGTAAACGAAAGTACCGCCGGGCAAAGTGGAATATTTTCTCTGGCGGGATGTGATAGGTGAGAACGCCAAGCCAGAGCGGTGTGGTCGAATCGGTGAAAGCGACTCCCGACTGCCATAAGCGTAATTCTATAATATCCGGCGAATTCGCTAGGCGTTTAATAAAGAATGCTTGGGGGGCTTTATTTCGGTAAATTTTTGGCAATAAAGGCATATTAAATTCGGGTTCATGACTCGTAAACCGGGCTAACGCTGAATACATTTCGGAACGCTTAGCGGCTAATTCCCAGCCGTGATCAAGTAAAAATTTTTGAATATCCGCTAAATTTCCCGCCCATTGCACGTTAAAAGGTTCACCCAATTTTCCTAACCGGTCTGGACGGTACAGCGGTACTAGTTGAGTAGGCTGCTGCCACCACTGGTTTAAATTTAGGGTGATGTTGGGCTGGACTATTTGGGTGTTGAGCAGAATATTTTTAAAGGTAAACCAACCCGCACATATCCAGGGTAATAAAACACTCAGTAGAATAATTGCCATCCAACGGATCTTGTTAATTCTAAGTATCCCGCGAGTTTTCGGCATACGGCGGTAAGAAAGCGTGATAAATAATAGTATGGATAAACCCAGCAGCCAGCTCCCTAAAATATCAGTAATCCAGTGCTGACCCAAAAATAATCGAGAAATGCTGATTAAAAAGATGAGTAAACAGAAAAAAGTATAAAGCAACCACCGGCAGTTTCGAGGGATTACTCTAGCGGTGATAAATGCCAGAAATCCTAGAACGGCCACGCTCATGGTAGTATGCCCGCTGGGAAACGAAGAGGTGTGGTCTATCACCATTAGACCCGCAGGCCGCGCCGAAAAATATATTTTCTTGAATACTTCAATGGCCCCGGTGCTGATGAAACCTAGCAATAGCAAATGAGTTGAGGCGCGCCATTGCTTATAAATCGCTAAGCCTAAAGCCGCCAACAAACTAGCGGCTAACAATGCTTCTGGGCTGCCGAGAATAGTGAATAATGTCCATATCTTATCCATTCGCGGGCTGCGGAAGCTTTGGAGCAGATAAAATAATGGTTGATTAATTTGGATTAAAGAACCGTGATGGCAGACCTCAAACCAAACCAGCAAAAACAGAATACCGCACATGACTGCCATAAAGAGTATTTTTAATTGATGGAAGTCGTGGGGATGTTGCTGGTTGCGGATTAATCGAACTAGAAACCCAGGTTTAACCTGACTGAGCCATTCCCAGCATTGCTGAAATTTACGATTGATGGCCCTCGATAACTGCTTGAAAAAAAATTGCAGCAGCCAAAAAGTCAACCATAAGGCTACGATAACTGCTAATCCATCCAAAAACACTTTACTCATTTCGGCATGGGAAAATTCCATGGCCAATGCTCCCAGGAGAATACCGGGGGCCATATATACTAATGACCATAAGATTGAGGCTAGGAGGGCTACGGGTATAAATTTTTTCTGTGGGTAACGGAGTATTCCAGCAATCAAAGGCATGGCGGCGCGGGTTGGCCCAATAAAACGGCCAATGATAATACCTTTCCCGCCATGCTTAACAAAGAAATTCTCGCCATAATTCACGAACTTCTTAAGTTTATTTAATGGCCATATTAACCGGATTTTTTCATGATAGCGGTTGCCCAACCAAAAACCTAAAAAGTCGCCTAAAAAAGCGCCTGCAATCGCGCAAATAATGGTAGGGGTGGCGGGGAGGATTGCCGCACCGACTAAGGCTCCGATCGCAGTCATGGTAATCGAGCCGGGAAATACAGTGCCTAATACCGGTAATGACTCAATCAGCGCGATGACAAAGGCCAGCAGCATGCCCATCATTGGGTGAAGGCGAAGGTAATCCATAATAGGTTGAAGATAGTGTTCCATATTACCGTACAGTTTCCCCAGCGGCTTGTTTATCAGCGTGGTAAGACGAACGCACTAGAGGCCCGCTGGCTACATTGATAAATCCAAGCTGTTTTGCAAACTCGGCATATTCATCAAATTCAATGGGGGGCACATAACGGGCAACGGGTTGGTGATAAGGTGTAGGTTGTAAATATTGTCCAATAGTGACCATATCTACATCATGCGCCCTTAAATCCATTAATACTTGTTTAACTTCTTCGGCAGTTTCGCCTAAACCCACCATGATTCCTGATTTAGTAGGTATTTTTTCGCCAAAGCGTTGTTTAAAATTCTTTAGTAATTGTAAAGACCATTGATAATCTGAGCCTGGGCGTACGGCTTTGTAGAGTCGAGCGATGGTCTCGATATTGTGATTAAAGACATCCGGCAGCGCGAGGGCGAGCTGATCAAGCGCTTTATCCATCCGGCCACGAAAATCAGGCACTAGCACTTCGATTTTTAAATTCGGCATTTTAGCACGGGCAGTTAAGATACAATCTTTGAAGTGACTGGCGCCGCCGTCGCGTAAGTCATCGCGGTCTACGGAAGTAATGACCACATATTTAAGTTCCATCAACGCAATGGTTTCTGCCAAATTAACCGGTTCTTGGGGATCGAGAGGGTCAGGGCGTCCATGGCCAACATTGCAAAAAGTACAGCGGCGCGTGCATTTATCGCCCATGATCATGAAAGTAGCGATGCCATGACTAAAACATTCGCTTAAATTGGGGCAGGCCGCTTCCTCGCATACGGTAACTAACCGGTTGGTGCGAAGTAAATTTTTCAAAGCATTAACCTTGTTGTTGTTGGATAATTTAATCCGAATCCAATCGGGTTTGCGTAAAGGGGGGGCGTTATTTTCAACTTTCACGGGGATGCGCGCCAGCTTTGCGGCGCCTAAGGCTTTTTGCGATGGATCGTAGGGTGTAGTCATATATTAAACTCCGTGGAGTCCCCTTCAGCGGGGATTGTCGCTAGTATATCTAAAATGACGAAGAAAGGCATTGGTAAATCCCGGAAGAATCCCGGCGCAGGTGATTCCGGGAACAAAATCACTCATCTGCGTCATCACCAAACCTTGGAAGCCGCAAGGATTGATATAAGAGAATGGAGTCAGGTCCATGTTCACATTTAAAGCAATGCCGTGAAAACTACAACCGCGCTTGACCCGCAAGCCTATAGAGCAAATTTTATTGGCTCCCACATAAACCCCGGGAGCGTGACAGAGCGAGTGGGCGGTAATACCAAAATTGGACAATAGTTCGATGATACATTGTTCTAAAGTAGTGACCAATTGACGGATGGTTAAAGACTGGCGAGATAATTCTAGCAATGGGTAGGCTACTAACTGTCCTGGCCCGTGATAGGTCACTTGACCGCCGCGATCGGTTTGGATAACTGGAATTTGCTGTGGGTTTAACACATGCTCCGCTTTACCGGCCTGGCCTTGGGTGAACACAGGCGGATGTTCCAGCAGCCACAATTCATCCACGGTATCGGCATTCCTCTGTACGGTAAAATCGCGCATGGCCTGCCAGATAGCCGGATAAGGCTGAACGCCCAATTCGCGGATAATCAATTTTGTCATAGATAACACCATACTAAAATACGGCTGTTTGGGTTGCAATACACATGATTTGTGTGTATTATTAGCCGATGAATTGGAATCGTACTTCTCGGGACATTATCAGGGCTTTGCAAAAAGATGGGTGGATTCATCTTAGAACTCAAGGTGATCATTGGCAATTCAAGCATTCTGATAAAAAAGGGAAAGTGACCGTTCCACATCCAAAGCAATCGTTAGGGATTAAAACGATAAAATCCATTTTAAAACAGGCTGGCTTATCGCCAGAGGAGTTCGAAAAATGTTTAAAATAAAGTCCTATCCTGCTGTTTTAGAAAAAACTAAAAAAGGGTATAGTGCTTTTTTTCCTGACTTGCCGGGCGCGGTCTCTGCTGGGAAAAGTTACGAAGAGGCCGTCGAAAAAGCAAAAGAATGTTTATCCCTCCATTTGTATGGCATGTTACAAGATAAAGAGTTTATCCCAGAACCGACTCACATTGCAGAGATCATGAAAAAACTAGAAGAAAATGAGTTGGTTGCATTAATTGAACCAGATATTTTCGCTATTAAAGCGCAGCAAGAAGACAAGGCTGTCAGAGTAAATATTACCTTGCCTAAATCTCTATTGGAGGCTATTGATGCGAAAGCAATACAATTACATATTAACCGCTCGCTATTAATTCAAAAAGCGGCGCGAGAAGTCATTTAAGATGGGTACGGCTGTTTTTCCCCGGCTCAGGCTGAAAAAAAATGAAGAAAAAAGATTGTTGCAAGGGCATTTGTGGGTTTATAGCAATGAAATTGATACTGCACAAACTCCGCTGGCTGGTTTTACTCCCGGGCAATTGGTGGATGTTGAAGACAGTCGCGGCCAGTGTTTAGGCAGGGGATACGTTAATCCGCATACCTTGTTGTGCGCACGATTGTTGACTAGAAATCCTCTCGCGCCGTTAGATGAAGCTTTCTTTATTGAAAGAGTGCGTTCAGCTTTGCAATTGAGGGAAACACTCTATTCACGGCCTTACTACCGGCTAATTTATGGAGAATCGGATTTTTTGCCGGGTCTCATTGTTGACCGGTACCATGATTTATTAGTTGTGCAGATCACTACCGCCGGTATGGAGTTGCTGCGAGAAACCATAATCGCAGCATTGCAGCGCGTTTTGCATCCCGAGGCCATCTTGCTGCGCAACGATCATAGTATGCGGCTGGTAGAAGGCTTGCCGCAGTATGTGAGCGCTGCGCTAGGTGAACCGGCGGAACGTTGCTTAGTAGAAGAAAATGACGCTGCGTTTTGGATTGCACCGTGGAGCGGGCAGAAAACCGGCTGGTTTTACGATCATCGGGAAAGCCGCCGGCAATTGCAACGATTTGTGCCTGGCAAGCGAGTCTTGGATGTGTTTTCTTATGTAGGCGCCTGGGCGGTCCAAGCGGCGGTGTATGGGGCTGCGGAAGTGTGGGCGGTGGATAGCTCCGCGCCGGCCTTAGAAAAATGCTCTGAAAATGCTGATTTGAATAAAGTGAAGCCTATTTTAAAAACCTGGCAGGGTGACGCGTTCGATCAGCTCAAGCAGTTCGCTGCAGATCAAGTTAAGTTTGATGTGATTATTTTAGACCCCCCGGCATTTATAAAAAAACGCAAAGATTATCCACAAGGATTTTTAGCCTATAAGCGTCTTAACGCTTTGGCTTTGCAATTATTATCCAAACCCGGAGTATTAATTACGGCCTCATGCTCGCATCATCTATCCGCAGAAGATTTGCAAAGGGCGGTATTACTAGGCAGCCTGGCTGCGGGCAGAGATCTACAAATATTATCCCGCGGCCATCAAGGATTAGACCACCCCGTACACCCGGCGATTCCTGAAACCGATTATCTAAAAACCTTATTCTGCTTTTCCGCTTGAAGCAGCCAAAAATTGAGGATTGTACCTATGGAAACTGAGAATAAATTATTAAATTTGATTCCCCATCCCGATCTCATCATCGGTGATCCTGATTCTTTAGTGCATATGGATTGGTCAGAAGAATGGAAACAGGATGATTTATGATGTATCTGGAAACACATGCAGTCGTTTGTCATCTGGGATTGACTTTTAAAAAGGTTTGAGGTTAAGTGTGGTCACGGAGGCGGTATGCTAAAAAATAATGGATATGCTTATGGAAATATTACCAAATTATTGCACTGGTTGATTGCAGTGCTGGTGATTGGGATGTTGATATTTGGCTTAATTTTAGTGAAGCTGCCCAATAGCCATCTCAAGTCA
Organism: uncultured Pseudomonadota bacterium; assembly: GCA_963697455.1. Taxonomy (GTDB): domain Bacteria; phylum Pseudomonadota; class Gammaproteobacteria; order Coxiellales; family Coxiellaceae; genus JAFEDN01. The sequence continues at coordinate 9,586 of CAVOOI010000007.1, forward strand.
ATTCTGATTGACCTACATAAATCAGTGGGATTGACTATTTTATTATTGATGATCATCCGCTTATATTGGCGTTTCGTTGACCCTATCCCGGTTTTGCCGATTACAGTTCCGCCTTGGGAAAAATTAGCTGCGCGTACCGTTCAGGCCTTATTTTATCTGGTTTTATTCATCATGCCGGTCAGCGGCTGGTTAATGTCATCCTTTGGAGGACATCCAGTGATATTTTGGGCTTGGTTTAATACCGCATTGCCCGTTGCAAAAAATACTCACCTGGCAGAGAATCTTTTTACAGTTCACAGTGTGATTGCCTGGGTAATCATCGGTTTACTGGTCTTACATATTGGGGCTGCACTTAAACATCATTTTATCGAGAAAAATAATGTACTCAGAAGAATGCTGCCCGGTTATAAATCCCTTAACCTTTTTCGCGAGTAATTTATTATGCATAAAACCCTTTATTTAAAAGAATATCGTCCTGCGGATTTTACGATTGAATCAGTGCATATTCATGTCGATTTACATGAAGAAAATACCGTGGTAAAAACGGTATTGAGCATTAAACGTAATTCATTGGCGAACACCCCGCAAGCGCCGTTAATTTTAAATGGCGAGGACATGAGTTTGCGCGCAGTTGCCCTGGATGGACACCGTTTATCTCCTGATCAATTCAGCGTGGACGACCAGCATTTAACCATTCCGCAAGTTCCGGAAGCGTTTATCCTGGAAACAGAAGTCATTATTCAGCCACAAAAAAATACCAAACTCAGTGGGCTTTATAAATCCCGCACGAATTTTTGCACTCAGTGCGAAGCCCACGGTTTTCGCCGCATCACTTATTATCTTGATCGCCCGGATGTGATGTCGCGGTTTACTACCACCATCACCGCCGATAAAAAACAATATCCCGTTCTATTGTCCAATGGCAACTTAATGGAACAAAAAGATTTAGGCGATGGGCGGCACTGGGTGCATTGGCAGGATCCGTCTTTAAAACCAGCCTATTTATTTGCGTTAGTAGCAGGTGATTTTGACTTATTGGAAGATCATTTTGAAACTCAATCAGGACGCACAGTAGAGCTAAAAATGTATCTTGAACGCGGCTTTAAAGATCAAGGTGAGTTTGCGTTGACTGCATTAAAACATGCAATGCGTTGGGATGAAGAAACCTTTGGACGCGAATACGATCTAGATATTTACATGATTGTGGCCGTTAGCGATTTCAATATGGGTGCGATGGAAAATAAAGGACTCAATATTTTTAATACCAAATATATCCTGACCAAACCGCAGACCGGGACCGATCAGGATTATGCGGCGATAGAAAGCGTCATCGGTCATGAATATTTTCATAATTGGTCGGGAAACCGGGTGACGTGCCGGGATTGGTTTCAAATTACCTTGAAAGAAGGTTTGACGGTTTTGCGCCAGCAATTATTTGACGCCGCGATGACTTCGCCTGCAGTGGCGCGTATCGATGAAGTGAATGCACTGCGTAATCGCCAGTTTTTAGAAGATGATGGCCCCAATGCGCATTCAATTCGTCCTGAAGCCTACATTGAAGTTAATAATTTTTATACGGCCACGGTCTATTATAAGGGAGCGGAAGTCATCCGCATGGTGCGCACTTTATTAGGGCCGGAAATGTTTCGTAAAGGCATGGATTTATATTTCTCCCGCCACGACGGTCAGGCGGTCACGGTCGAAGAGTTTATTCAAGCCATGGCGGACGTTTCCAAACTGGATTTTACTCAGTTTTTCCGCTGGTATAAGCAAAGCGGCACGCCGGTGTTAGACGTACGCGGCGAGTATAACCCTAAGCAACATCAATTTAAATTAACCGTTAAACAATCTTGCCCGGCTACTCCCGGGCAATCGCAAAAAGAGCCATTTTATTTACCTTTGGCAGTAGGGCTGATTGGCGAAGATGGTCAGGATTTACCTTTGCAGTTAGCGGGAGAGAAGCAAGCAGTTGCTGGTACTAAAGTTTTAGTTATCCATGATCGGGAACAAGAATTTATCTTTACGCAAATAGTTCAAAAGCCCGTGCCCTCATTGTTAAGAAATTTTTCTGCACCGGTTAAATTGAATTATGCTTATAGTTTAGAAGAGTTGGCGTTGTTAATGATGCGAGATTCTGACATGGTTGCGAGATGGGAAGCGGCGCAACGATTTGCAGTTAAATTATTAATGAATTTGGTGACGTCTCAGCAAGATCAACGCGCTCTGCAATTACCGGCTATATGGACAGACACCTTTTCACAGTTATTAGCTGATAAGAATATTGATTTACATTTGCTGGCGCGATTATTCAGCTTACCTTCAGAGAGTTACTTAAGCCAGTATAGCGAGCCAGTAGCCGTAGAGAATATCCACGCTGCACGCGAATTTGGCAAGCAGCAATTAGCCGTTAATTTAAAAACGCAATTTCTAGCGGCTTATCAACAATTTTCCACTCATGGCCCTTATGTTTATAATCCAGAAGCGATGGGCCGGCGCAGTATGAAAAATTTATGTTTAAGTTATTTAGTTCAAACCGGTGAGGATGTTTACGCTAATTTAGCCGTGGAGCAATTCCAAGCCAGCGATAACATGACGGATACCATGGGTGCTTTGGGGGCATTGAACAATTATCCCGGGAAACAACGCGCGCAGATACTCAATGCTTTTTATCAGAAATGGCATAATCAACCTTTAGTGGTTAATAAATGGCTGGCGCTCCAGGCCAGCTCGCAATTGCCAGATACTTTGGAGCAGGTGCAGCAGTTGTTAAAACATCCGGCTTTTTCCTTGAATAATCCCAATAATGTTTACAATCTGATTGGAGTATTTGCCGGCAATCTCATTCATTTCCATGCAGCTAATGGCTCTGGCTATCAATTAGTTGCCGATCAAGTTATCGCTATCGACCCTAAAAATCCCCAGGTTGCCGCACGTATAGTAGAGCCCCTGACTCGTTGGCAACGATTCGATAAAAATCGTCAACAACTCATGCGTCAACAATTGCAACGAGTCCAAGCCAACCCGCAAATATCCACTGACGTTTACGAATTAGTAATGAAAAGCCTAGCAGATTGATAGAGAAATTTGTCCCGATTTTTTATTTACACTGATTGTGGAGTAATCAAGTTGGTAAAGAACAAAATACTTATCCATAGACCGCCATATTTTTAGGAGTCGCCAAGAGGATGCGGATAGATCGCATTCCGGGTCCTGTCCACTGCGTCTTTTCCGTGCTCGCTTCGCTGCGCGCGCAAAAGACGCAGCGGACAGGACCCCTCATGCGGTCTATCCGCAACGGGCTTGGCGGCGGCGGGAAATATTAACGGTGTTTGGGTTAAAATTGGAATAGCCAGATGCATACACAAGGAGTTTAGTGTGAACAGCGAATATTATGCGGAAATTCATGATTCAGTTAAGAATGTAGATTCTCAAGAATGGGGGGAGTTAATTAATTCGAATCAAGATTTGGCGATGGATCCTCGCTTAGTTTATTTATTAGAAAATACCCTCAGCGACCAAGCGAAGTTTTGGACAGTGGTGATTCGCAATCAGCAACGGCAGCTGATTAGTTGTGCGTGTTTAAGTTTATTTCAAACCGATGTCATGCAATCCGCTGTCGGCTTAGCGCAAACACTCATTCAGCGGTTGCGGCGATATTGGCCTAATGCTTTAAAATTGAAAGTGCTATTTTGTGGATTACCGTTACCTTCTGGACATACCCATTTACGCATTCATCATGCGGCGGATTCGAGCGCGGTTTTAAAATTACTCAATGACGTCATGATTGGGATTGCACGTCAACAACATGCGCAATTACTGGTTTTTAAAGAATTAAATGCAGCTCAGGATAAAGAAGTACAATATCTACAACAGCTCGGATATGTGCGCGGTGAATTACAGCCTATTTATCAACTATCACGATCCTTTAAAGATTTTGCAGAATATAAAGCGCAACTACGCGCTCCTTACCGTCATCAAATTCAAGTAAATGTTAAAAAATTTAATACTTCTGGTTTGCAAGTACAACATTTTTTTGAACCTGAAGAAATTTATTCACAATTCAGTGATGCGGTACATCAGTTATATTTGAATGTGTGGGACAAAGCCCCTGAAAAATTAGAATGTTTTTCAGCAGATTTTTTTCGTGAACTACCGCGCGCATTGCCAAATCAAGTCGTACTGACTTTAATAAAAGATGAACAAAAAGCCGTAGCGTTTGCCATAGGCGTAGTAGACGAGAATAATTATTATAATTTGTACGTTGGATTAGATTATCTTTATTTGCAAAAAACTGATCTTTACTTTAATTTATTTTTTCATGAATTGGATCAGGTGTTTGGATTAAACAAAACCAAAATATTGCTTGGACAAACTTCAGGAATGTTTAAAGCGCGCCTGGGAGCGTCTCCTGATCCTCGGTTTTTTTGGGTGCGTCCTTTAAACCCGATTTTGAGAATGATATTCAAATACTTTCAAAAGCTTATTTTTCCGCAAGTAAAAATCATAAAAGAAAACCAAGTGTTTAAAGATTAAAGGTAACTGCTCACCCCTTTAACGAATTATAAACCATCTCCGCGTGAACGAAGGCATCCGCCCAAAAGCTCGCCAGATTTTCACTACGGGGCCACGCTGCGACTCAGTCATCGTGCCCATAGCGAATGGGCGGATGGCCTTCGTTCCCGCTAACTGCTATGCCGTATTTTTATCGGGGAATATCATGCGAATAATGAGATCAATCATTCGTCGACGTCGAGCCTGACCCCATTGACATGTTGACAATTTTGTAAAAAAAATATACAATTTAACGAATATTGGAAAATGGGTAGAGGATATATCAAGAAAGTAACGTAGGGGTAAAGAAAATTATGAAAACAGATAGTCAAGAAAAAGATAGCTTAGAACTAAAAAGTATAATAAATTCAAACTATATAGATGAAAACAAGGTAAATCGAGCGCTTTTCTTGATAAAAGAAGGCGCTGATGTTAACACAACAAATTCAGGAGACGAAAACTTAGGTACTATCCTAGCGAGAAGAAACATCTGTAAAGAAAAAATTTTAGACTTTGTTAAGCTAGGAGGGGAAATTGTTTCCAGATTAGAGAGAAAACGTATGGCTCCCTACTTCTTGACTCGAGAGATTATAGTACGTCCAAAAAACATTGATATACTTGTTGAGCTTAAAAATATTAAAAATTTCCAGTTCCCTCCTACCCTGTATGACGAGATATCTCTGAGAACAGGTATATACTCTGATGTTGCTGTTTACATTAGAGATTGGACCCCTGATAGCTTTCATCCCTTCCTGGGTCATTTTTTGAAACAAAATCCGACAGATTATAAACACGCCTTACAATTAATTCGTTTAAGAGGTCCTTCGCGATATGATAGTTGTAAAAGTCTACTACATGACTTAGTCGCAGGAGACTTCAAAGAAAATGCGAAATATATAAGAGAATTAATTAGTATAGATATAAAATGCATTAGTTATGAAGCGGAAATACACTTACCGAATATTGGTTATACTACCGTTACAGCCTTAGCTTATGCGATAAACGTTAATAAATTTGACACGGCATTGTTATTGGTTGAACTTGGAGCTGATCCAAATACTTGTGATCGATTGGGTACGCCATTATTGCATTGTTTGATTAGACAAAAGAAATTCGAGGCTATGCAAAGGCTTCTGCAAGATCCTAGACTGAATATTCAGGCTAAAGATCAGAAGGAACAAACGGCCTTATCCTATTTGCTCAAAGAACATTATTCGCGCTCTTTAGTCTTAAATTTAATTAGAAGCGAAGACAAAGAGCATCAAGGCGAGGTTGCTTTCACAGTTGCAAATAATTTAGTTAATGGGAAAAACTGCAAGAAAAATATGGCGGACGCGGTTGTATTTTATCAATATGCGGCTGACCAAAAACATCTTCCAGCATGTTTCGAATTAGCTTGTTGTTATCAGTACGGCCGTTTAGGAGTTCCACAGGATTTAAGCAAAGCTATGAATACTACAAAATGATAGCAGAAGCCAAAATTACAAATGATCAGGCTTTGAGTAAGCTTCAGGCTAAAGCACTCTTGGCGCTGGGGAATTTACATACTGATACTCGGTTCCCCGGCAAAGATCCGAAAGCAGTGGTTTCTTTTTTTGAGAGAGCAGCTGACAGTAAGCTCTGTGTTGCAGCGCTATATTCCTTGGGGTTGTGTTACAATAATGGTTACGGAGTGAAACAAGATACTGGAATAGCTAACTCTTATTTTACTGACGCAGAAAAAAGGGGTGATGCTCGCGCTCAAGCTTACTGTCTATTAAAAAACATTCAAGAGGAACCTAAGGGAAAGACTATTTCTGACGACACAGCCGAGGGATTTCACCAATCATCGCTCTAGCCGCCAAATTGTTAGGCATCTATTAAAAGTGTCAAAGTCACAGGCTTGACCCCCAGGGGTACTTTAATTTATTTTTTCATGAATTGGATCAGGTGTTTGGATTAAACAAAACCAAAATATTGCTTGGACAAACTTCAGGAATGTTTAAAGCGCGCCTGGGAGCGTCTCCTGATCCTCGGTTTTTTTGGGTGCGTCCTTTAAATCCGATTTTGAGAATGATATTCAAATACTTTCAAAAGCTTATTTTTCCGCAAATAAAAACCATAAAAGAAAATCAAGTTTTTAAAGATTAAAGATAACACTTTGGAAATAAGGGGGGTATTTTAATTTTGGTTTGACATCGAAATAGGATAGTGGTTGACTTGTTATTAGGAGCCGTGTAAATTAAAGACAGAATTAACTTATATCAGGGGTGAACATGAGACATAACTTGTACAATTTAGCCGCAGTATTATTGGTTTTATCCTCCACTTTGTACACCGGTTTTTTTTACCTTGCTAAGGATAATGATGATAAAGTTAATTCTAATACAGATAATAATGAACTTGGCAAATGGGATAAACCTAAAGATCTTGGAAAGAACCGGCTGAGCCGACGGCTTTCTAATATGGCAGACCCTATTGGTGAGCCTTTTTATGATGGTAGAGAGTACGGTTGGCAATTTTTTTCTGATAAGGATCACATTCATAAACGAGGGAAAATAAATTGTCTCACTGTAAAAGCGGAAGATGGTTTTTATGTACAAGAAAACTTAATGGGTTTTGATTTTCATCAGCTTGAGACATTTGAATTAAATGCTCTCAAGAGTTTTTTTGAATCTAAAATTTTTGATAGCAAGTTGCTTAAACAAATCAAGGTAAATAGTTCATATAATCAAAAGGAATTAATTACTTTTGGTTTTGAGGTCCCTAAGAATACCTTGGGATTTTCAATTATGGATGAAATTTTAGAGAAAGTAGAAAAATCTCTATTTGAAGCGCCAAAATTTATAGTGTCATGCTTGTTGGTTAAACCAATATGTGATTTTAAAGAATTTTCATTAGAATTTGCTAATACAGCACACAGCATTGCTAATTATAAAAATGGTATGGGATAACGTCTTTTTGCCGGACTCAATCCAGTATCGCGGGATGACGAGGCTTAAACATTACATAGAATGTTGTTTAACTCGAGTAACTTTTTATCAGCGAAAAATTCCGTGGTTTGGTTTGCGGTTGGGAATGGGGTTAACATAATGCGGTTTTTAAAAATGCAAAGTCACAGGCTCGACCCCCAGGACCCCACAGGACCCACAGATCATTGTTTAGGGTTAACAGTTAAATTGAGTTGGGTAAAATTATTAGTAATTGTTAAGCCCGTAATGATATTGCAAGGATTGCCTTCAGTTGGATTAAATGCACCCGTGATGTTTATATCTTGCATACCGGATGTAGTAACCGAAATACTAGTGTTGGCACATTCTTGAGTATTTGTCCTAACATGCAGAGTAGCTCTAGACCAAGCAGCATTATTACTATAACAATTTTTATACACTTCCAAAGGATGTGTTTCGCCTCCCACAAAATTAGTGGGCACCCAAGAAGTGCATGTATCTGTATTATCAATATCAATGTGATATTTTTGATCAGCCGCAAAATAAATAGGATATCCTTCCACCTGCTGGGCTAAAGCCAAAGAGAATGGGGTTATAATAGCTAATATATGTACCCCCAAAATAATTGTTCTAAATTTATTCATTTTATTGTCCTCATTTTTACAAATATATTTTATAGATATATGAATAATTATAGATCACATTCTTTAACCTTTTAGGTTTTTTTAAATATTGACATACATTAAAAATGTATAAAGTAGTCAACTAATATAAAAAGGCTATAACAGAGCGGGTAGCAGGGGGGCAGGCCGGTCAGGACTCAATGGCACTAACTTAGCGTCTAGCTAATAATTGATTCTGGGTACGATGCCTCGGGTTTAACAATAATCTATATGTTTTTGGTCGGTGTTTCACTTCTCTTGGTTCTTGTCGATTAGGTCTTTTACCGATTGGATGTTGCCCAATAGAGAATAGTCATTAATGAGTGTATGTGAATGATTGATCTCATTATTCGCGTAATATTCCCCGATAAAAATACGGCGTAGCAGTTAGCGGGAACGAAGGCCATCCGCCCATTCGCTATGAGCACGATGACTGAGTCGCAGTCTGACAGGCCCCGTAGTGAAAATCTTGCGAGCTTTTGGGCGGATGCCTTCGTTCACGCGGAGATGGTTTATAATTCGTTAAAAGAGTGAGCAGTTTGACTAAAGTAATAAAAACCAGGTTAAAGGAATGGTTATTGTATTTTTATTTTTGATGATAGAGTAATCTTCCGCTTCAGCGCTGACGATTATCCCATAACGGCAATTGACGCCACTTTTTGATATTTGGTCTGAATGGTTTTTTTTCGATTTTTTGACTTCAAGAATAATCGGAGTTTCCAAAGTATCAATTATAAAATCCGGTGATTTTTGACCTTCTTCAGCAGAAAGAGTAAAAGATAGCTGACCTTCTGAAAATAATCTTTTTAGATGCGTAGCTACTATTTCCTCATAAAGAATACCTTGCAATTCTGGAGTAATTGTACGATCATATTTTTCGCGTAAGGATAAGCGTAACGTAGGTGACATGAAGAAAATTTTACTGGCCTTATTTAATTTTGGATTAATTCGGCCATAAGGTAAAAATTGGTTTAGCACTTCAGCTTTAGTCAGGGTCTCGATGAGTAAATGCACTTCGCCCTGTTTGCAGCCTGATTCTCTGGCTAAACTTTCAATTTCTATCTCGCCACTAAAAGCTAGCCTGGTTAATAATTTTTTTGCTCTTAAAAAAATAGTTTCTGGATTTTCAGTCTTCAGCCATTGCGGAACATCGACCCGCAATATTTTTTCAAACATATTGGTTGTTTGATCGAAAATTATTTCTTTATTATCTATAGAAAAAAATCGGGGGATATTATAAAAATTTACATATTCTAATAATAGGTTTTTGATTTCAATGTTTTTAAAATTATTTTTAATTTTAGAAAGATATAAGGTTATATTGTCTTTAATTTTCTCTATTTCTGTACATAATTCAGAAAAATCTTTTGAGAAAAATAGCATTTTCGCCAGATCTTTTTCTAAATCTCTATGTGAAAAAATTGCATTGCTTTCTTGTAATTCTAAGTTTTGATTAATATCAGGTGCGCTAGAAAGTAAAAATTTTTCTATAGTTTCAATCTCTTTGGAATCAAGTTTTGAATAACTTTTATTTGCAAGTTCTAAGGGGAAACCTTCTTTAAAATTAAATAAGAGTTCACTATCTAATAACCATTTTTTCCAAGCCTTCGCTTGGATAAACTCAGAAAATTTAAATGGAAAAACCCTAAAAATGTGCCATCTGGTCGCTAAGTCAGGATTGGTGTGTAATAGTAACGCTGAGCTTCCGGTTGAAATAATGAAAGCTCGAGGGCATTTATCATATAATATTTTTAAACCTTTGCTCCAATCTTTGGCGTCATGTACTTCATCGAATAAAAAAACGATCGGTTTTTCTAATTCATGAAATCTTTTTTTTAAAACAATTTTTTCAAAAGCTTGAAAAATTAAATAAAGTTTAGTATCTCCAAATTGCTGGACAAATTCCTCTATATTAAAAAAATAAATATCCTGAGTATAGTTTTCGTATATTTCTTTGCTAAGTTGCCACATCAAAGTGGTTTTGCCTATTCCGCGCAGTCCGGCTAAAGCAAGCATTCTTGCGCCGGATTTATGGGTAAAATAATCTTCTGCGGCTTGACGAAGTTCGAGGAGCACGTCCCTTAAGGGAAAAGGGCTGTTTTTTTCATTTCTAGTAAATTGATCTAGCATTTTAGGATCAATCTGGCTATTCAGTAAAAAATGTTCCAATTCAATTTCGTTCATAAGAATCTCATTCAAGTTTAAGGCAAGCTATTCCTTGCGCGCCATCACACATTACATAGAATGTTGTTTAACTCGAGTAACTTTTTATCAGCGAAAAATTCCGTGGTTTGGTTTGCGGTTGGGAATGGGGTTAACATAATGTCATTTCCACGCAAAGTCGTCATTTTTTGAGTTTCGCCGGCTAAAAATCCTTCGACCGCGTGTGCGCCCATCAGTGCCGCTATTTTACGATCCATAACGGTGGGCGATCCACCGCGTTGAGTGTGGCCTAAAATACAAACTGTATAGAGAATTCCAGTTTTCGCTTTAATTTCTTCTGCTAATTCCACGGAGTGCCCGGTTTTACCGCCTTCGGCCACTACAATAATGGAAGCCATCCGGTGACGCTGGCTGTATTTGATATTGTCGATTAGCGTTTCGGTGCTGATCGGAAATTCAGGGATCAACATCATTTCAGCGCCGCCGGAAATGCCGACGTCGACCGCTAAAAATCCTGAAGCACGTCCCATCACTTCGATCAAAAAATTTCGATCAGTGCTGAACGCGGTATCCCGAATTTTATCGATGGCTTGTAACGCGGTATTGCGGGCCGTGTCAAAGCCAATACAGTAATCTGTTCCAGGAATGTCATTGTCTATAGTGCACGGGATGCCGATGACTTGCAGTTCAGTGGGTTCTTCTTTGCTTAACAAAGTGGCGCCTTGAAAACTGCCATCACCCCCTAGAACGATTAAGCCATGGATGCCGCGTTTAGCTAAAAATTCCCGGCATTTATCTCGAATTGGTTTTTTATGGAAGTCTACACACCGTCCGGTTTTTAAAAATGTGCCGCCACGCTGTAAACAATTAGCCACCGATTTTTGACTGAGCGCCACGATGGATTCAGCCACTAAACCGCCATACCCGCCTTCGGCGCCAAAGACTTCAATATTTTTGTGAATAGCATAACGGGTGACTGCGCGAATAACTGCATTCATACCCGGCGCGTCGCCACCGGAACAAAGAATCAATATTTTTTTATTCATTAATTAACTCTATTTAATTTGATTGCTGAAATAATTTTCTAAAAATTCTTGCCGCCCAGATACCGGTTTGGGGTCGAGCGCGTGGTCCAGGGCATATTGGCTAATTTGTTCAAAAGTGTGTTTTTTCTGCAGAATATCAGCGCCTAAACCATTATTCCAACTACGATAACGTTGGGTGAGAGCTGATTTTAGTTTGCCGGTTTCCAGAATATTGGCCGCAATAAGTAGCCCGCGAGCGATAGTGTCCACACCGCCAATATGACCATAAAATAAATCTTCGAGGTCGATGCTTTGCCGGCGTAATTTTGCATCAAAATTAAATCCACCGGAGGTAAAACCACCATTGGCCAAAATGATATAAAGAACATGAGCAATATCTTGTAAGTCATTGGGAAATTGATCTGTATCCCAGCCAAGCTGAGGATCACCGCGATTAGCATCGATACTGCCGAAAATATTATGAGCGCAGGCGTAAGCCACTTCTTCGGGAAAACTGTGGCCCGCGAGCGTGGCATGGTTGGCTTCAATATTCACTTTAAATTCTTTTTCTAAGCCATATTTAGTTAAAAACGCCAGCACATGGCCTGAGTCAAAATCATATTGATGTTTAGTAGGCTCACAAGGTTTGGGTTCTAACAGTAATAAACCTTTAAAGCCGGTTTTGTGTTTGTAGTCCACCAGCAAACTCAAGAATCGTGCTAACTGCTCGCTTTCTTGGCGTAAATCAGTATTCAAAATAGTTTCATAACCTTCTCGTCCCCCCCAAAGCACATAGTTAGCGCCACCTAGTTCTCTGGTAGCATCAAAGGCAGCTTTGACTTGAGCGACAGCATATGCGAATACTTCCGCATCTGGATTGGTTGCGCCGCCAGACATATAGCGAGGATGAGAAAATAAATTCGCAGTGCCCCACAATAACTGGATGCCGGTCTCCTGCATTTTTTTACCAATATATTCAGTGACTACTTGGAGATTGGCGATGCTTTTCTTTAAGCTGCCTCCCTCAGCAGCAATGTCCCGGTCATGGAAAGTGAAAAAGGGTAAATTCAGTTTGCTGATAAATTCAAACATGGCGTCAACCCGCATTTTCGAACGTTCCTGCACGTCGTTGCTTTGCAGCCACGGGCGGTTAAACGTGCCTTCGCCGAAGCCATCATTACCCTGCCAGCAAAATGTGTGCCAGCAGCATACTGCGAAGCGTAAGTGTTCCGCCATGGTTTTGCCTAAAATGACTTGATCAGGATTATAGTAGCGGTAGGCCAGGGGATTGCTGGTTTTCGGCCCTTCATATTTAATGTGGGGGATATTGGTAAAATAATCGCTCATAATTTACTCCTCATTCAATAGCTTAAAACTAGGTTTCAACTGCGGGTATAATGAATCAAATAGTCGTCTTTTTTGCTGATAACTTGGGTAATTCACCATTGCCGGGTAAATGATATTCTCAATTTCTTGCGTTGGGAAGGCCAAGCTAAATTCTCCGCCATGTTCACTGTACCAGGCCAATCGTGCCGCGCCGTAAGCTCCGCCGATGGCGGCTTGCTTGCGGTAAGTCAAGGGACGCTGGAGCGTGGTGGCAATGATTTCTCCCCAATAAGAGCTGCGGGCTCCGCCGCCGATGACCGCAACGCTATCGATTGCCACGCCAGCATGTTCAATCACCTGCTGGCCTTGCGCAAATGCAAAAGCCACCCCTTCTAATACTGCTTGGACCAATTCGGCAGACCCGGTATTGTGAGTCAGACCTACAAAGGCGCCCCGGGCCTGAGGATCATTATGCGGTGTCCGTTCCCCGGATAAGTAGGGTAGGAAGATCGGCACTGCTGCTGGGTGATGCTGTTTGGCCAGAGTAATCAGAGCATCGATGTCCTTACAGTTCAATACGTTGCTGATCCATTCCAAACAACTGGCAGCGCTTAAGTGTACGCTCATTTGGTGCCAGCGTTTGGGCAAGCAATGGCACATAGTGTGTAAGGTTTCTTGAGGATTAGGCCGGAAATGGTTGTCGGCGACAAAATACACTCCTGAGGTGCCCAATGATAAAAACGCCTGTCCCGGTTCGGTGACACCCATGCTGATTGCACTGGCGGCGTTATCGCCGCCGCCGGCAATGACGGTGGTATTGCGAGAAAGGCCCCATTCGTCGGCAATTTCAGCAGTGAGCGTCGCAGTGACCTCTGTGCCTTCAAATAACTTCGGCATGTGGTGTTCGGTGAGTCTGGTGGCTTGGAGCATATCTGTTGACCAGCAACGGGAGCCGACGTTAAGCCAGCTAGTCCCGGAAGCATCTGATAGGTCCGTTGCATAAACGCCGGTCATTTTTAAACGTAAATAGTCTTTAGGCAGCAGTACCTTATGAATTTGGGAAAAAATTTCCGGCTCATGTTCAGCCACCCATAATAGTTTAGGTGCGGTAAACCCGGGCATAATCATGTTGCCGGTGATTTCCAGTGCCTGAGGAACTCGCTGGAGGAGGGTATGGCATTGAGCTTCCGAACGGCCGTCATTCCATAATATAGCGGGTCTTAATGGTTGATTTTGGCGGTTAATTAAGGTGGCGCCGTGCATTTGCCCGGACAACCCGATTGCGCGCACTTGTTTAAGCGCTTGGCTATGGCTATTTTTCAGGGTTGCCATCGCGGATTGGGTGGCCCGCCACCAGTCCTCAGGATTTTGCTCCGACCACAATGGTTTGGGCCGCGAGACCTGTAATGCCTGATCAGCCGTGGCTACTACGGTTTGAGTTTCGTCGATTAAAACTATTTTGACGCTGGAAGTGCCTAAATCAATACCTAAATACATGGGATACTCTCAATAAGTGAATAAAAATTATCCGCCAAGTATACCAAAACGCTTTAGTTATATAAAAGCCTTCCGGGAACTTCGCAGCTCTTGTTAAAGTTTAATAGGCATATCATGACGAGGCTAAGCTGCGTTGCGGCTGGCGTTGGTATTGGCGGCTAAAGATTTGAGGATCATTTGTTTGTAGACCGCGCTGAGTTCAGGGTTTTGGTCGCCCAATTCTCTTAGCTGCGACATGGCGAATTGTTGAATGACCAGTAAAGGCAGGACGATTTCTTCGCGTAGCTTGATAGATTCTCGATTCAAGCCATCGTTTTCTAGCAAACAATTTTGACCTGAAATTTTCTCGAGCAGAATTTGCGTGAGTTTGGCCTCATCGTGCAGCCTACGCCAAAATTTGCCAAACTTGGGGTCTTTGCGCATATAGGCGGTCAAGGGGAAAAAAGTTTTACATAAGCTCATCATGGTATTTTCAACTAAGGTGCGGAAAAATAATGATTCGCGATAAAGTGTTTTTAATTGAGTTTCCTTACCTTGTTTGATCAATTTTTTTAGTGCGGACCCGAAGCCAAAATAACCGGGAATATTTTGTTTTAATTGATTCCAGGAACCGACGAACGGAATAGCGCGTAAATCAGCAAACTGCAGTTGTGCGCTTTTCTTCCGCGCAGCGGGACGACTCCCGATATTAAGTTCGCTGTAAAATTTTAAAGGCGTCATTTCTTCAAGATAAGGCACAAATAAAGGATCATCTTTCAATTCAGTATAAACTTTGCGGCTAAAATCGGCCAACTGTTGCAGCAGGGTCATGTTTTCAGGAGAAAGGTCATTGGCGGATTCTGGAAATATTAAATCTTCTATTCCTGCAGTAAATAATTGCTCGATATTATATTTTGCAGAAACTTCAGTGCCAAAATTCGAACTGATGGTCTGACCTTGAATGGTCAATTGCAAATTACGATGACTGATTTGACTGCCTAACGAACGATAAAAATGATGAGTATTGCCGCCGCCACGAGCTGGGGGGCCGCCACGGCCATCAAAAAATATTACTTTAATATTATTTTTAGCCGATATTGCAGTTAGGTTTAATTTGGCTTTATGGATAGACCAATTGGCTGAGACATATCCGCCATCCTTAGTGCCATCTGAAAATCCCAACATGATAGTTTGGACATGGTTTCGGTTAGCTAAATGCTGCTGGTAAAATGGGTATTGATATAGTTCTTGCATGATTAAGGAAGAGTTTTCTAGATCTTCAATGCTTTCGAATAACGGCACAATATCAACTGGAATATGCGGATCAAAGTTACCTGCTAAACGGAGCATAGTTAACAATTCTAGAACATCCAGGCTGGACTGAGTATTACTAATGATATAACGGCATAAACCAATTTCACCATTAGCAGTTTGAATAGGTTTAATGACCTGCATAGATTCAAAAGTACGTACAGTTTGCGGGTCAGCATTGGCAGTTACTGAATAGTGCGATTGGCTTTTTAATAAAGTTCCTAAGATTGCTATTTTGCCAGTGTTATCTTGTTGCTCATAATCGGTTAATTTTAAATCATTAGCCATCTGCTTAAACGCGACACGATGAATCTGCGCATTTTCGCGCATATCCATAGCGGCTAAATGAAAACCAAAACAACGGACTTTATCCAGCATGGCGTCGAGGGTTTCTAAGAACAACGAAGAGTGATCGGCAATTAAAGTTTCGCGCAATTGGTTTAAATCTTCTAATAGCTCCGCAGGGTGCTGATAAATCGGGTCAGTAGATTTTTGACCGATAGCACGCTCAGTATTTTCAATTTTTTGGCGGATATTATAGAGATTATCTAAAATTCCTTTAAAAGTGAGCTTCTTACAGAGGTGGCGAAGATCCTGGACGTACAATTTTAAAATATGAGTTTTTAATAATTTAGCAACCGCCAGAGTGGTCTCGGCGTCCACATTCGGATTGCCATCGCGATCACCGCCTGGCCAAAATCCTAATTCAACGCCGGGATGCGGCAAGAGTTGCGAATGATGAAACTCACTGAGCGCGCCATTAATTTGCTGTTGAATTTGCGGGATCACTGGATAAAAAATATTTTCCACATACCACACCAAGCTTTGCGCTTCTTGATAAGGCGTCGGTTTTTGTTGATGTTTAAATGAGGTTTTACCCATCTGCCATAATAAATCGCTAATTTCCTTTAAGTTATTGTTTTGAATCGCAGCCGTAAGCTGAGTGATAATGCCTAAAACCGGATAAGGATAAAATTGAGTTGGATGCGCGGTGAGGACAATTCTCACCTTATAATTTTGAATTTGTTTAATGAAGTCTTGTTCATGACCGGTATTGATAGTTTTATTGATAAGATTAGTGATAGTGCCTTGGCCATTGAGATTATGCGTGCTGGTATAGGCGGCATCTTCGAGGGCGTCAAATAATACTATCTGCCGTTCAACGAATTGTAACATGGTAAACAGAATATTATTCTGGTCATTCAGCGGCGTCAAATCGAGATTTTTTTCAAAGAAATGATCGATAATCTGTTGCGGGTGTTTGCCTTGTTTAATTTCTTGGCTAGAGTATTTGGCAAATAAAGTTAATAACGTGCCCACTTCTTGCATCTTATGAAAAGGCAGGGTTAAAAATAAGCTGTTATATAAAGAGTATTTAAGGGCAACATTATTGTGAAAATGGGTGATTAAGTCATTCATTATTCAGACCTCAATTTTTTCTTTACCATCACATTTTTAAGGCGCACATAATCAGGCAATCCGCTGATGTACGGTGGATGGTCTTCTCCCTGAATCAGCGGTAACAGATAGCGCCGGCATACTTCGGTAATCCCGAAGCCGTTTTCGGCAATAAAATTTTGCGGCATTTTCTTTTCCATATTCGCGACGGCGGTCAATGGCACTGCTCCGATTTCCCATTGGTAAGGTTCGTCGGCCAGCCGGTTAATAGTGAGCATAATATCGGTTTCTCCCGCGACCGCACGTTCTATGGCGGCTTTGCCCAAAGCATACGCTTGCGCAACGTCCGTTCCCGAGGCAATGTGGCGCGCAGAGCGCTGTAAGTAGTCCGCCACCGCCCAATGATATTTGTAACCCAAGTTATGCTTGATCAGCCCGGCTATGATCGGTGCGATACCACCTAGCTGGGTGTTGCCGAAAACATCTGTGAGCGAGCTGTGGATTAAAAGTTCGCCTTGCTGGTCGCGAATTCCTTCGGAAGCGATAATCGTGCAAAAACCATATTGTTTTACGCAGTTTTGGACGTGGTGTAAGAATTTTTCTTGCTGAAATGGTACTTCGGGAAATAAAATAATATGCGGCGCGTGCGCGGCATTTTCTGCGGCTAATCCGGCGGCTGCCGCTAACCATCCAGCATGACGGCCCATCACTTCCATCACAAATATTTGGGTGGAAGTGGCGCACATTGAAGCGAGGTCTAATCCGGCTTCGCGGATTGAAGTGGCCACGTACTTAGCGGCGGACCCAAATCCGGGTGAATTATCGGTATGCATTAAATCATTATCAATTGTTTTAGGAATCCCTATACAGACCAACGGGTAGCCCAAACGTTTGGTGTTTTGGGCGATTTTGAGAATCGTATCTTGTGAATCTCCGCCGCCATTATAGAAAAGATAACCAATATTATGCGCCTTAAATACCTCGATTAGCCGCTGATAATCGCGGCTATCTTCGCTGAAATTTTTTAATTTATAGCGGCAAGAACCGAAGGCTCCCCCGGGAGTGTGGCGTAAAGCGGCGATAGCTTGAGGATCTTCTTGGCTGGTATCAATCAGCTCTTCATTTAGGGCGCCGGAAATACCATTATATCCGGCGTATATAATGCCAATTTCTGGGTGAAGTTTTGCGGTTTCAATGACGGCGCAAGCACTGACATTGATAACGGCGGTGACGCCGCCGGACTGCGCATAAAAGCCATTTCTAACTGTGGCCATTAATAATGTCCTCTAAGCTGCCGATGGTTTGCGGCCCAAAGAGTTGTTTGACCACTTTGCCTTGAGGGTTAATAACAAAGGTAGTTGGCAATACTTGAATGACTGGAAAGCCTAATATTTTAGCAGGATCAACTTGCAGAACTGGGTAATGGATGTGCAGGGTATTGATTGCTGATATTAATTGCTGAGTAGGTAAATTATCGCTATTAACACCTACCAGTACCACTTCATGTTGATGGTGCTGATAAAATAAGTTGAGTTGGGGAATTTCTTCTACACAAGCGTCGCACCAGGAGGCCCAATAATTAACGATTACCCATTTATTATGCCAATCGGCAAGGTTAATTTTTTTGCTCTGGCTATCTAATACGGCATGTGCAGATTTGTCGCAGGCACAAAGTCCCAATATTAAAAATAGTACTATGGTAAATCGTCTAACCATGAATTAAGTTTTCATAGCTTTTAGTTAATTGTGCGGCTTGAAATGGGAAGTTTAAGATGCCGATCCAGTTTCCATCAGGGTTAAATAAGAACACTTGTGAACTGTGGTCCATCCCATATACATTGGGGTCTTGACTGGCTTTTTTAGCATAGTAAACACCCATTTCTTTAACGAAAATGTTGAGATTGGCTGCGTCACCCGTTGCGCCGGTAAAATTAGGATTATAATTTTTGACGTAATTATGCAAAACTTCAGGGGTATCACGCGCAGGATCAACGCTGATAAAAGCGACTTGCGGCAACTTATCTGCCGGTAGTTCATTTTGTAATTGCAGATACATTTTATTCAGCTCGGTCATACTCAGAGGGCAGACATCGCCGCAATGGCTAAAGCCGAACAGCAGGATCGTCCAGTGTCCTTTAAGATTGTCATTAGTGTACGGCTTGCCGGTATCATCGGTCAGCGTAAAATTGCTGAGAGTTTTGGGGGAGGGCAGTAAGGTTTCACTAGCGCCTTGATTAGCTTGCGCAGCATTTTTCTGCTTGAAATGCGAGTAAACACCTAAGCCGGCTAAAATAACAATAATAACGACGATGATTCCGACTACACGGCTATTTTTCTTGGGGGCTGGCTGATTACTCATAAAAATCCTCTGCGGTTAATATTTGATTTCATTATAAGCGAAGACTACGTGACCTACAACAGAATGGTCTTTATTCCATACATCGTTAATATTTCCCGCCGCCGCCAAGCCCGTTGCGGATAGACCGCATGTCGGGTCCTGTCGGCTGCGTCCTTTTACATGCTCGCTGCGCTGCGCGTGCAAAAGAACTCCGCCGCCACCCGTTAGCTGGCGCGCTTGGCGGCGGCGGGAAATATTAACTGGCAAATGCGTCTAAATTCGAAAGTATGGGCGGACGATTGCGGATCGAGAATTACTCGAATCCCGGATGAGTCATCAAGATATTTCGATTGCCCATTTTTTATTCATTGACAATTTAAGAGAAATGCAGTACGGTCAATTAATGTACTAAAATTCGTAAGCAAAGAGGTGTAATATGAGAAAAATAATATTATTAATGGCAACTGCAGGTTCTTGTTTATCATTGTCAATTTCAATCCAAGCAGCTACTCTAGCTTTTGTATGTCCCGCCCATGATACAATCATGATACGAACTCCATTACAAACGGGTAGCCGTCTTTACGAATATATTGGAGATTTTAATGTAATGCAATCTTCCAAAGCGTTTGAAACTCAAACATACCTTGGGATACCTACTACCCTTATTGGTAGATTTGGTAAATATAAAAGCGTCGTAATTAATAGCGCTACAGGAACAATGGCCTGTTCGTATCAAAGCCACCGAATGTCACACACCATTGATGGGGTTGTCACTTTAGTCTCTCCAGATAATATGTTAGGCACTGCTGATGGATCCAGCACTTGCATGTTAGGAAATGAAAAAATAGATATAAATCATCCAAAGGCTACCTGTACTGGTAAAAATATTGAAGATTGTGAGGTAATCTGTACTAGCCAGGGACAATGACAATGTCCCGACTCTTTGATAAATATGAGTTGACCTTTGCATTTACATTACTTTCGTCAATGAACGCATTTGCAGAGCCATATTTTTCGGAGTCGCCAAGGCGCTAGCTAACCGGGTGGCGGCGGAGTCCTTTTGCACGCGCAGCGAAGCGAGCATGTAAAAGGACGCAGTCGACAGGACCCGGAATGCGGTCTATCGCATCCTCTTGGCGACTCCTAAAAATATGGCGGAGTCGGGGAAAGTACTTTAGTTAGGGCTACAGCACTTTTTAAATTCAAAGAGCTTCAGTGGCGGGTCTTTCGCCGAGTTGGCGGGCGGATTTGCCGGCATAGAGATTGGATTCGATGTCTTCTAATGAGCAGCCTTTGGTTTCTGGAACGAAGAAATAGACGAAGAAAATCGAAACCAGACTGATGAGAAAGTAGATAAAAAATGTACCGCTGGCGCCGGTGGTTTCAATCAAGGTTAAGAAAGTAATGGCCACCAACCAATTAGAACCCCAGTTCACGCAAGTAGCAATACTGGCTCCTAAGCCACGTACTTTCAGAGGGAAAATTTCGGCAATCATTAACCACATGATCGGGCCTAAACTGATCGCAAATCCGGCGATAAATACTAACATACTGATTAAGGTCATCCACTTCAGGGCTCCAGCATGAGTTTGAGTGCGGAATGACCAGCTAAGCAAACCCAGACTCACCGACATCGCCGTTAGACCGGTAAATAGTAGAAAACGCCTACCAAGTGAATCTACAAAAGGTAGCGCGAGAATAGTAAATAAAACGAAAGCTACTCCGATAATGGTCGTAGTGGAAATAGCGGAGCTTGCGGAAGCGAATCCCGACATTTGAAAAATAGTTGGAGCGTAGTAAATAATGGTATTAATTCCGGTGACTTGTTGTAAGAAAGCTAATCCGCCTGCAATCAGGAGAGACGGTCTGATCGATTTCGAAAACAACATCCGCCAATCGCCTTTTTGTTGCGACAAACTGGCTTTAATAATGGCCAGTTGTTCCCGGCTAGAGCCGTTTTTGCCGGTAATTTTATCCAGCGTTTTTAACGCTTCTGCTTCGCGTCCCTGAGACATTAGCCAGCGAGGACTGTATGGTAAAAAGAACATGCCAATTAAAAGAAAGATAGCAGGGATAATGCCAAATCCTAACATCCAACGCCAGGCATGCGACTGCGCGAAACTCGCATCCACGATATAAGAAATTAATATGCCGATAGTAATCGCCAATTGATTTAATGAAACTAATGCACCACGGTATTTAGCCGGAGAAATCTCGGATATGTAAAGTGGAGCGATGTAGGAGGCGATACCGATGGCGATGCCAACGACGATGCGGCTCACAATGATGCTAGCAATATTCGGCGCTAAACAACTGCCTAATGTCCCGATAATAAATATAATAGCGTCTACGATCAGCAAGCGCTTGCGGCCAAACCGGTCGGTGATACGCCCGCTGACGATTGCGCCAACGAGAGCGCCGAGTAGTACCGCGGAAACGACGAAACCGTTCATTTGCGCGGAAAGGTGAAATTCATCTTTGATAAATAATATTGCGCCGGAAATGACGCCGGTGTCGTAACCGAATAGTACTCCGGATAGTGCGGCAATGACTGCAATGACAATATAGAAGTGATTTTTCATACTATGCCTCATGATTCAGGATTAAAATAATGTCTTCGGGACTAAGCGCTACTGCATTAGCCCCCCATTCTACTGGATTACTATCTTTAGGCAAGTATCCGTAGCTGACTGCGATGCTTTGCATGCCGGCTGCTCGCGCCGCTTCAATATCGCCGGGAGTGTCACCAATGTACACACAATGCTGGGGATTGGCTTTAGCTAATTGACAAGCATGTAATAATGGTTCGGGATGAGGTTTTACTGTGGACAGAGTATCGCCACTAATAATGCAGCAGCAACGTGAAGCCCAGCCAAAATAATTGATGAGCGGATGGCTTAAATGAGTATGTTTATTGGTGACAATTCCCCAGGGAAGTTGTGTGCGCTCTAAATAATTTAGAACTTTTTCTATCCCTGAAAATAAACACGTGCTCTGGGTTAGTTGCTCCTGATATTTGCTTAGAAAAGCGGATTTTATAGCCGGGTATTCAGGATGAGTTGCCTTTATTTGGAAACTATTACAAATCATCATCAATGCTCCGCCATGAATCCAATGCCGAAATTCAGCAGGTGAGATGGGTTCGCGCTGATATTGCAACAGAATTTGATTGCACGCTGCAGTTAAGTCTGGAGCAGTGTCCAGCAATGTACCGTCTAAGTCAAAAAAAACTGCTTCAATCTTGGTTTTCATTTTTGGAAGTACGCCATATAATTAACCGCTATATTTTTGCTCTCCGAAAACTTGTCAGTGAATGGATTGTATTCGATTCCTTGTAAGCCCTTCAAGGTTAGTCCGCTGCGTATCGCCCAAATTGTCAGCTCAGAGGGGCGGATAAATTGTGCATACTGATGAGTGCCTTTAGGCAATAACCGCAATAAATATTCTGCGCCGATAATCGCTTTTAAAAAAGCTTGTAAATTACGATTTATGGTGGCAAAAAACACCATCCCGCCGGGTTTAACCAAGGTTGCGCATTCTTGAATAACCTGATGAGGGTCAGGGACGTGTTCCAATAATTCCATACAAGTTACGGTATCAAAGGCCTCGGGACGTTGCGCTGCCAGTTCAGTGCTACTGACAAGTTGATAGTCGATCGCTAACCTTTGCTGTTGCGCATGTTGCTGAGCGATTTGAATTAATTGCTCGCTCAAATCGATCGCGGTCACTTGCGCCTGACATCGAGCCATCGCCTCACTGAGCAAGCCGCCGCCGCAACCGATATCTAACACTTGTTGTTGATTAAGCGCGGCATGGTTTTGAATAATTTTCAGCCGCAGCGGATTAAGCTGATGCAATGGTTTCATGGCGCCCTGCGGATTCCACCAGTCTTGTGCTAAGGCGTCAAATTTAGCAATTTCGGCGGGGTTTGCTGACATGATGTTAAGGCTCCTTGCAGGGTTGGCAATCAACGATTTCAGGTTCTGGCTGTAGAGTAATATGGTCAATGTCGTACTTTGTTTCTAACAGTTCGCGCAAATTAGGGAGAATAGTTTGCCAACTGCTGAATTCATGAATATTAACATGGGCTGACAAGGCTACTTTTCCTGAAGAAAGAGTCCATATATGTAAATCATGAATGGCTTTCACTCCAGATATTGTTTGCATTTCTTGAGACACGTCTTTTAAATTAAGATGCCCTGGAACTCCTTCCATTAGGACTAACAGGGATTCACGAATCAAAGTTAAGCTTGAGATCAAAATTAAAATGCCGATTAAAATGGATAAAATGGGATCGATTAACATCCAATGAGTAAAATAGATGACTGCACCGGCGATTAGGGCGGAAATAGAGCCGAGAATATCGCCCATGACATGTAACAAGGCAGCGCGGATATTTAAAGTGCGTTCACCACGGGCTAATAACCAAGCTACCAAAGTATTGACGATTAAACCTACGATAGCGATGATCATGACCAGGCCGCCATGGACAGGAGAAGAGCTATGCAAACGATGCACGGCTTCGATGATGACCGCCAATGAGATAAACAGCATCAATAAACTACTGATTCCCGCCGCCACCACTTCAGCACGCCCTAATCCATAACTATGTTTTTGCGAGGGCGGCATCAACGCCAGCCAACTTGCAAATGCCGCAATGCTCAAGGCGATACCATCCGAGAGCATATGACCGGCGTCACCTAATAAGGTGAGTGAGCCAGACCACCAGCCACCCAGAGCTTCAAAAATAGCGAAGGTAAATATTAATGAAAGAGCAGTGAGTAATACGCGATAGGGATGTTTGGTATGTGAATGACTGTGACTATGGTGATTATGCGTGTGAGTATGGGCCATACGGGTCAATAACTCTGTTCTAATCGCAAGAATTTGTTGATCAGGGCGTTGGCGGTAGTACTTAGCCGCTGACTAAAGGTTTTTTTGAATTCGTATTTTATTTGATAAATATCATAATGATCTTTTGCTGACTGTAAAAAATCATCGCTGGTGGTAATGCCGTCCACTAATTTTAGTTCGAGGGCGCGGGTTCCAAACCAATGTTCTCCGGTCGCAACTTGCTCAATATTGACCTTAGGCCGGTAACGCTCAATAAAAGCTTTGAAGAGCTGATGCGCATCATTGATTTCTTCTTGGAGTTTTTGACGTCCTTCAGGCGTATTCTTACCGAACATAGTCAGGGTCCGTTTATACTGGCCGGCAGATATTTGCTCAAAATCAATCTCTTTTTTCTCCAGCCACCGGTGAAAATTCGGCAACTGGGCAATGACTCCAATTGAACCGATGATCGCAAAAGGGGCTGCAATTAAATGGTCAGCTAAACAAGCCATTAAATAACCGCCGCTGGCGGCTATTTTATCCACAGCGATGGTGGTTTTAATTTTTGCATCTTTTAATCTTTGAATTTGCGCGGCAGCCAGACCGTAGGAGTGTACTAACCCGCCGCCGCTATCGACGCAGAGCAACACCTCGTCCCCGACTTTTTGGCTAAGCAGGATGGCGGTGATTTCTTCGCGTAATGAATTGACTGCGGAGGCTTTAATATCGCCATTGAAACCTAGTAAGAACAAGCGTTTTCTGGAATCTTTACTTTTTAACTTGGCATGAGATTTTTGGGATTTTTTAGCTGATTTTTTTTCGGATTTAGTTTGGGCGATATGGTCTATGGTTTTTTGATAATCTTTGTATTTATCATTGATCTTTTGAACCGTGAGCTTTCCAGCTTTCTCTTTATTTTTGGCCAGGGTCGCAATTAACGCCAGCCCGCCAACAATAATCAGTATAGCCACTACCACCGTAATCACTTTGATTAAAAATAAACCATAATCACTCAAAAAATGCATATTTGATCTCCTAGTGAAAATCCATTCTAACATATCCCAATATAAAAGCATCGAAATGTGTAATTACATTATTGCAAATGCCCATAGAAGTCACTAATATAATCGGATGACAATTTCCCAAGGGAAGTTTCAAAGTTACAGGTTAGGGCGGTTCTAAATTTTTAGAGCAGTTTTAATCTTTTAAAATTATTTAATTAGGAGTTTTTATGAAATTAAGAAAATTAGCCGGTCTCGGTATTGCAGCTGCTGCTGCAGCTAGCTTTGCAATGGTTTCCACTTCTGCTATGGCTGCAACTCATCATGCTGCCGCCACTAAAAACGTGAAGTGCTATGGTGTGAACACCTGCAAAGGCAAAGCTGCATGCAAAACCACTGACAACAGCTGCAAAGGCAAAAATAGCTGCAAAGGCAAAGGCGTGGTATCAGTTCCCAAAGCAACTTGTGATCAATTAGGCGGTACCGTTAAAACAGCTTCCAAT
This sequence comes from uncultured Pseudomonadota bacterium, assembly GCA_963697455.1. Taxonomy (GTDB): domain Bacteria; phylum Pseudomonadota; class Gammaproteobacteria; order Coxiellales; family Coxiellaceae; genus JAFEDN01. Next base: position 35,103 of record CAVOOI010000007.1, read on the forward strand.
GCTACTAAAACGACCACTAAAGTAAGTGCTGCTGCACCTGCTCAAACCACATCTGCTGGTGCGCAAACTGCTGCTAACACCTCTACAACCACCACCACTACCACCGATCAACAAAATTAATCGTTGGCTAGTTGATGATGCTGAAAGCCCGTCATGCTCAACATGCCGGGCTTTTTTTTTGTACGCCCGCGGTTTATGGGTATGAAATATGAAACAACGTCCTGATTTGGGATTTGGGTTGGGTCTACGTTCCACGCATTATCAAACAATTTTACAGGAACTCCCTGACGTAGATTGGTTTGAAATTTTGACGGAAAATTATATTGCTCCAGGTGGCAAACCGCTCAATTTTCTGGATAAAATTCGCGCTCATTATCCGATGGTCATGCATGGGGTCTCGCTGTCTATAGGCAGCACCGACCCGTTAGACTACGAATATTTAAACCAGGTTAAATTATTGGCGCAACGAATTGAGCCGCATTGGATTTCCGATCATCTTTGCTGGACGGGAGTCAATAAGCTCAATTTGCACGATTTATTACCGCTGCCTTACACCCAAGAAACGATCAACCATGTCGTTTCCCGTGTACGCCAAGTACAGGATTTTTTACAACGTCGAATTTTATTGGAAAATGTTTCGAGTTACTTGACTTACAAACAGTCAGAAATGAGTGAATGGGAATTTTTAACTGCCATAGCCGAGCAAGCGGATTGTCTCATCCTATTAGATATCAATAATATTTATGTAAGTGCATTTAATCATCAATTTGATCCATTAACATATATTAATTACATTCCACCGGAAAGAGTTTATCAATTCCATCTAGCGGGACACTCTCAATATGAGCACTACATTATAGATACTCATGATGCCCCGGTGATTGATTCAGTGTGGAAACTGTATGCTGCCGCCGTGCGGCGTTTCGGCGCCGTTTCTACCATGATCGAGCGCGATGATAATATCCCGGAGTTGCCGGAATTGTTGGCTGAGTTGCGTCAAGCACGCGAAATTAAAGATTCTATTCAACAAGAAGGGCTGCAGCTTGCGAGATAATTGGAAAAATCTACTGGAGTTACAGCAGGAATTCCAAGACTATATTTTGGAGAATGCCCCAGCTATGTGCGCGGAGGTAGTCGCCACCCCTGAGGTTAGCGTAGAGACTCGCTTAGGTATTTATAGCTATGCTTATTCTGCGCGTTTGGTTGAAGTCCTTGAAGCGGACTTCACAGGATTGCAAGCTTTAGTGGGTGAAGAAGAGTTCCATCAACTGGGGCATGCTTATTTACAGGCGTACCCTTCAGTTTATCGCTCAGTCCGCTGGTTTGCTACTCATCTCACGAATTTTCTCCAGAATCAGGATCCGTATTGCCGGATTCCAGCCTTCGCTGAAATGGCCGAATTTGAATGGACATTGCAATATAGCTTAGACGCGGCTGATGGTAAAATTGCAACCGCGGCTGAAGTCATGCTGATTCCAGCGGAAAAATGGCCCGCAATCCATTTAAACTTTCATCCATCATTACAGCGATTAGATCTGCAATGGAACGTAGCTTCGATCTGGCAAGCGGTTGAAGCTGACACGGAGATTCCCCAACTTCAGGAGGCAGGATGCCCGGCGCCGTGGGTGATTTGGCGGTCTGAGGATCAGCAAGTGTTATTTAAGTCTATGTCCATAGAAGAAGCCTGGGCGCTGGATACTCTGGCCGCTGGTCACTCTTTCGACGAAATGTGCGAAGGTTTATGTGAATGGATAGATGAAGAACATGCTGGGCCGCATGCGGCGGGGTTATTAAAAATTTGGCTTGATCACGGCATGATTTCCGAAGTAATTTATTAGTATGATTAGAAGAATATTTTTAGGTTTTGGTTTATTGATTATTGTCACAATTCTGGCATTAGCGGGAATATTTTCTATCTTTATTCGTTCTGAGCAATTTAAGACTCAAGTTACTGAACAGATTCACCGGCAAACCGGGTTACAAGTCATTTTGCATGGCAAGACCAATTGGACCATGGTTCCGCGGCTAGGTCTGAGTTTTAACGACGTGGAAGTTATCCATCCACTGAGTTTTGATCCGCATTCAGTGGCAAAGGCACAACAAGCCGAGATTTTTATCGCTTGGCAACCCTTGCGTTTTGGTCAAATCCAAATTCAGAAATTAATTTTTAACCGGTTTTCTTTAAGCTTCAGGCAAAGTTTTTCCAAAAATGTCGCGAGCATTGTAGCAGGAGGAGATGTGCAGATAGATGCCCCGTCTCAGCAGCTCGTGGTAGATAATCTGACTGTAGACAGTGGTGCGCTCCATGCGACCGGCAAAATATCCGGACAAGGGATTTTGCAAACGGCTGAGTTCGCAGGCCAACTTAAAATCACTCAATTAAGCGGCTTAACCGGCGCACTGCATAATTTAACCAATGCCGTCATTGATTTTCATCTCATGCCCAACCAAGCAATTTCCGGTAAATTTAATTGCGAGCTGTTGACTATAAACCGCTTCACGCTAAGTAATCTCTCTGCAAAATTTAATGTCCAGACTACGAATATTCTGATTAATGAGATTAAAGGCACGCTTGCGGGAGGTCTACTCACCGGGCAAATGAATATCGAGCACATTAATGCTCTGCCACATTATGCAATCAATATGGAATTAGCGCATGGCGAATTGAGTAAACTGCTCGAATCGGGCATTTTACAGGGTCCGGCGGATATAACTGCTCAGTTAACCATGGAAGGGAATACTCAGCCCGCGATCCTCGCTAGTTTAAATGGCGCTACTAAATTAACTGCTTATAACGGTGTTTTAAATCATATTGATTTGCTAAAACAAATTCGTTCGGTTCGCCAGTTTTTACAAGTAAATTCCCAAACCGGTTCAGCTGGTAATTTAACCCATTTTACTCAACTCACTGCCTCAGGAACCATTAAAAATGGATTATTTACCAACCGTGACTTCGTCTTACAGTCTCCTGATTTGCAAGCGACTGGCGCTGGAACAATTAATATGATCGATCAGGAAATTAAGTACGCTGTTTCCGTGAGAGTGCAGGGGAAAATGTTAGGCAACGCTTATGACGTGAGCGCACCATTAACCATAACCGGCACGCTCTCACATCCGCACGTCAAATTTGATTTTAGTTCCATGAGCATTTCCACCCAACCCAATTCAGACCAGATGAAGAAACTCGGCAAAGACGTCCACAATGAATTAAAAATCCTATTCGGACATTAAGGGCTGTCCCATTAAAAGTAATCTTCAGGATTGTATCCATTCACCACATAAATTTGCATACGCAGAATGTCCAATTTTGCCCCAGGTTTGACGAAAAATTGGTCGAAGAAGCGGAGCATACACAGGTATGGTGAGCCGCATGCGGCGAACGCCCTGACAGGAGTCAGGGCAGTAGTGACTGAGCACTGAGGTTGCGCCAGGATGGCGAGCTGCTTAAATTGGCATAACAATTCGTCAAACCTGGGGCAAAAGTGGGCATTCCCCTCTACATGGTGAATGATTACGATTGGCCTTGAATTGTATAACCGGGTAGTGTTAAATACCTAAATTTAGCGAGTGTGGCGGAATTGGTAGACGCGCTGGATTTAGGTTCCAGTAGGGTAACCTGTGAGAGTTCGAGTCTCTCCTCTCGCAGTCATTGCAATGAGGTAGGTAAAATTATGAAGGCTGAAGTAGTTAAATTAGAAGGTTTATCGCGGCGATTAAGCGTGGTAGTACCGGCGCAACGATTTCAAGAGGCTTATAAAGAGCGTTTAAAAGAAGTTGCCAAAAATGTGCGGATTCCAGGGTTTCGATCTGGGAAAATCCCCTTTGATGTCATTGAAAAAAAGTTTGGCAAAATTGTCATGGGCGATGTGGCCAGTGAATTGATGCAAGCGGGATTTCAGCAAGCGGTAACCGATAACCAGCTCAAAGTAGCCGGTTCACCCCGCGTGACGCCGGGCCCGATTGTTAAAGATCAAGATTTAAAGTTTGAAGTGGCTTTTGAAACCGTGCCGGAGATTAACTTAGCTGATTTTCATCAAGCCAAAGTTGAGAAATTCCAGGCTGAAGTGACTGAAGAAGATATGCAACGTATGCTGGGTAAATTACGCCGCCAGCACGCGCATTGGCATCCCGTGTCGCGGGCCGCCGCTCTAGAAGACCGAGTCAAAATTGATTTTGACGGATTTATTGACGGCAAACCATTCCCAGGCGGCAGCGGTAAAGAATTTGTTTTAGAATTAGGTTCTCGGCAAATGATTCCGGGTTTTGAAGACGCCATTGTTGGAGCGGGCCCAGGAAAGGACCTCAGCATCGATGTGGTTTTCCCCAATGATTATCCCGCTACTCATTTAGCTGGTCAAAAAGCTGTATTTAAAGTGACAGTGCATGAAGTACAAGAAGCACACTTGCCGGATCTGGATGAAGCTTTTTTTACCCAGGTAGGCATTAAAAACGGCAATATCCATGATCTCCAGAAAAGATTACGTGACGACATGGAAACGGAGCTGAAAAATCGTCTAGAGTCACGCATTAAAGACCAAGTGCTAGACCGTTTAATTGAATTAAATCCAATTGAAATTCCGCAATCTATGGTCGAAGACGAAATCAAACAATTGCAAGAAATCGCTCGTCAACAGATCGCTTCGCAACCTGGTTGGAAGGGTAAAGATACCAAGAACATTCAATTGCCTCGTGATCCTTTCGTATCACAGGCAAGAAAACGTGTGGTATTAGGTTTATTGGTAGGTGAAGAAGTTAAACGCTTAGGCATAAAATCCGATAAAAATAAAGTTCGTGAAAAAATTAATGAGATGGTTGCAACGTCTGGCTATCACAATCCGGAAGAAATGGCGGCTTGGTACTATCAAAACAAACGGTTGCTGGCTGAAATTGAAACTCTGGTGTTAGAAGATCAGGTAGTAGAAAAATTATTAGCAGAGGCTCAAATCACCGAGAAAAAAATAACCTACCAGGAAGCATTTGCGGTTTCTAAAAATCAAACTGAATGATAAGGGAAAATAAATGAAACAATCAGTTATCACTAATAGTTTAGTACCTATGGTTGTCGAGCAGAGTGCTCGCGGTGAACGTGCCTATGATATTTTTTCACGTTTATTAAAGGAACGAATTATTTTTTTAGTCGGTCCAATTGAGGAACATTCTGCAAACTTGATCGTTGCTCAATTACTATTCTTAGAATCAGAAAATGCTTCGAAGGATATCTCTCTCTATATTAATTCTCCCGGTGGCGCGGTAAATGCGGCATTCGCGATCTACGATACTATGCAATTTATAAAGCCCGCAGTCAGTACCTTATGCGTTGGCCAAGCCGCTAGTGCCGGCGCTTTGTTGTTGGCTGGGGGGGCCAAAGGTAAACGTTATTGCCTACCACATTCAACGGTTATGATTCACCAAGTTTTGGGTGGATTTCAGGGACAAGGTTCTGACATTCAAATCCACGCTCGTGAGACTCAACGGATGAGCGATCTGATCAATCAGCTGCTAGCAAAGCACACCGGCCAAAATGTTAAGCAAGTGGAAAAAGACACCAATCGTGACTTTTTCATGGATGCTCAACAGGCAATTAACTATGGTTTAATCGACAGCGTTTTTGAACAAAGGACTTAGTTGACGGGGTCAGGCCTGAAAATTTGACAATTCAAGCGGGGTCAGGCCTGAAAATTTGACATTGAATTTTTCAAAGTGTCATCAAAGTGTCAAATTTTCAGGCCTGACCCCGCTTGAATTGTCAAATTTTCAGGCCTGACCCCGCTTGAAAATCGTTAAAGGCGCCCATATTTACAGGGAATGAAGCGCAGCTTCCTTTTATTATTAGAGAGGTTATGATGAGCGGGGAAAAGCCTAAAACGTTATATTGTTCTTTTTGCGGTAAGAGCCAGAACGAGGTTCGGAAGCTCATTGCCGGGCCTTCTGTATTCGTTTGTAACGAATGTGTCGCCTTATGTAATGATATAATTAAGGATGAAGAACGCTCGCAAGGTTCAGGGTTTGACTCAGAATTACCTAAGCCTCAGTATATCAAGCAAAAACTCAATGATTATGTGATTGGGCAAGAAATTGCAAAAAAGACTTTATCGGTTGCTGTATACAATCATTACAAGCGATTGCGCCATCAAATTGATCCAGCCCGCGATGTAGAGTTGGCAAAGAGCAATATTTTGCTGATTGGCCCAACCGGCTCTGGTAAAACTTTGTTAGCCCAAACGCTGGCAAAAGTACTGGATGTCCCTTTCGCAATCGCTGACGCCACCACCTTGACCGAGGCGGGCTATGTCGGAGAAGACGTTGAGAATATTATTCAAAAATTACTCCAGCGCTGTGACTATAGCGTTGAGAAAGCGCAACGCGGCATTATTTATATTGACGAAATTGATAAAATCGCCCGCAAAAGCGAAAGCCCTTCTTTAACTCGAGACGTCTCGGGTGAAGGGGTGCAGCAAGCTTTACTCAAACTTATTGAAGGAACGGTGGCCTCAATCCCTCCTCAAGGTGGTCGTAAACATCCTCAACAAGAATATTTGCAAGTGGACACCTCCAACATTTTATTTATTTGCGGCGGCGCATTTGCTGATTTACCACGGATTATCCAACAGCGGACCGACACCAGCAGTATTGGGTTTGGGGCTAAAGTAAAAGATAAAGAAGTCCCTTCCGCCAACACTGAATTGATGCGTTTGGTCGAGCCTGAAGATCTGATGAAGTTTGGATTAATTCCAGAGTTTGTTGGCCGTTTGCCGGTGGTGGCGGTTTTAGAAGAACTCAATCAAGCAGCCCTTATTCAAATTTTAACTGAGCCCAAAAATGCACTGACCAAGCAGTATCAGAAACTATTTGCGTTAGAAGGGGTGGAATTGGAGTTTAGAGACCCTGCTTTGGAAGCGATTGCCATGCAAGCCATTAAGCGTAAATCCGGCGCGCGCGGATTACGTTCTATAGTCGAACAGAAATTGTTAGACGTAATGTACGAATTACCGGCTATGACTGGCTTGCAAAAAGTAATAGTAGACGAGAACGTTATTAACCAAGATGCAAAACCAATCTACGTTTATGAACATCAAAATGATGTGCGTAAATTAGTTGGGGAGTAGTCATTTAGAGAGGAATACACATGCAAGAAACTAAACCGAATGACACGCAAAATGTTTTTCCGCTATTACCTTTGCGGGATGTGGTAATTTTTCCACATATGGTTATTCCATTATTTGTAGGCCGGGCAGAATCGATCAAAGCATTAGAAGCGGCTATGGCCCAGGATAAACAAATTTTTTTAACTGCGCAGAAGGACGCGGCGGTTGATGTGCCTACAACCGGTGATTTGTACGAGATTGGCGCCCTGGCCACAGTTTTGCAGTTACTACATTTACCCGATGGCACTGTTAAAGTATTAGTTGAAGGTGTGCAGCGCGGAAAAATACGCGCAATTAATTACTGAAAATGGTTATTTAGCGGCTGAATTAGAGCTGATAACTGATGTCGGCGCGTTAGAAGATACTGAAATTGTAGTGTTGATGCGTAGCATCCTGACCCAATTTGAGGAATTGATTAAATTAAATAAAAAAATCCCGACTGAATTGCTCACCTCTCTGCGCAATATCGAAAATCCGGGTACTTTAGCTGACAATATTGCCGCGCATTTAAGTATTAAAATTTCTTCTCGCCAAGATATCCTGAATCGGATTAATATTCGGGAACGGTTGGAATTGTTACATAAACTGTTAAGCGAAGAGTTGGATTTAGTTGAAGTGGAAAAACGTGTGCAGGGACGGGTTAAGCAACAAGTTGAGAAAAGCCAACGTCAATATTATTTGAGCGAGAAAATTAAAGCCATTCAAAAAGAGCTTGGTGAAATGGAAGAGGGCGGCGGTTCTTCCGATGAAATTAAGGAGTTGCAAAAGAAAATTGCGGAAGCGCAAATGCCGCCTGAGGCAAAAGAAAAAGCGGATGCCGAACTAAACAAATTAAAAATGATGTCGCCGATGTCCGCTGAGGCCACGGTGAGCCGCAATTATTTAGACATGCTGATTCAGGTGCCGTGGACCAAGCGCAGTAAAACGCTTCATGATCTAGAAAAAGCCGAAGCGATTCTAGATGCCGACCATTATGGCTTAAAAGAAGTGAAGGAACGCATTCTTGAATATTTGGCGGTGCAGCAACGAGTCAAAAAAATGCGGGGCCCGATTTTATGTTTAGTGGGCCCGCCGGGCGTTGGTAAAACCTCATTGGGGCAGTCTATCGCCAATGCCACAGGCCGTGAATTTGTGCGTATTTCTTTAGGCGGAGTTCGCGATGAAGCCGAAATCCGCGGACATCGGCGCACTTATATCGGCGCTTTACCAGGTAAAATTATTCAGAAGCTTTGCAAAGTTAAAGTGCGTAATCCGTTATTTATGTTGGATGAAGTAGATAAAATGGCTATGGATTTCCGGGGTGATCCCGCTTCCGCATTACTGGAAGTATTAGATCCCGAACAAAATTTTGCTTTTAACGACCATTATTTAGAAGTAGATTATGATTTATCTGATGTGATGTTTATCGCCACCGCTAACTCCATGGATATTCCAATCCCACTGTTGGACCGGATGGAGGTCATTCGTTTGGCAGGTTATACAGAACAAGAGAAATTAAATATCGCTAAACGCTATTTAGTACCGCGGCAAATCAAACGCAGCGGCCTGAAGAAAAAAGAATTGACCTTCACTGACGGTGCGATCTTGGAAATTGTGCAAAACTACACCCGGGAAGCGGGCGTTCGCAACTTAGATCGTGAAATATCTAAATTATGCCGTAAAGTGGTAAAGGACATCATTCTCAAGAAACACCAGAAAAAAGTGTTGATTACCCGCCGCAGTATTGAAAAATATTTAGGTGTTAAACGTTTCCGCTTTGGTCTGGCCGAAAGTGAGAACCAAATTGGGCAAGTAACCGGATTGGCTTGGACCGAGGTGGGTGGTGAATTATTGACTATTGAAGCACAAGTCGTTCCGGGCAAGGGGAAGTCTCTACAAACCGGCCGTTTGGGAGATGTGATGCAAGAATCTATCCAAGCTGCAATGACGGTAGTGAGAAGTCGTTCTGAAATGTTTGGCATTGAAGCCGACTTTTATCAAGAACACGACTTCCATGTCCACGTGCCTGAAGGTGCAACCCCTAAAGACGGCCCGAGCGCGGGTATTGCTATGTGCACAGCTTTGGTTTCTGCACTAACCAGAATTCCAGTGCGCGCCGATGTGGCGATGACTGGGGAAATTACTTTGCGAGGTAAAGTTCTACCGATCGGCGGGCTTAAGGAAAAACTGTTAGCTGCGTTGCGTGGTGGAATTAAGACCGTCATCATACCTGAGGAAAATCGCAAAGACTTGAAAGATATTCCCCATGAAGTACTCCATGCAGTGCAAATTCATCCGGTGCAGTGGATAGATGAGGTATTACAAATAGCGCTGACGAGTATGCCGGAGCCTTTAATTAAAGTAGATGTACCGCGAATGGTGGCAGAAAAAGAAAAGAAATCTAAGCGCCAAGCCGGAAGCAGCACGCATTAGCTCGCTACCGTCTAGGAGTATCAATATGTCCCAACCTTTTCCCCAGCAAGAGTTGCAAAATAAAATTGCCAGAGTATTGGATCAAGCTCGCCATCGCGGTATGGATGCTGCGGAAGCGGGGTTATCCATCGAGACCGGATTTAGCGTCAGTGTGCGCCATGCCGAAGTAGAAACCGTGGAGCATCATCAAGCTAAGGCATTGCAGGTAACGGTTTATCACGATTTCCGCAGTGGCTCGGCCACAACCTCCGATCTCAGTGTTGAGGCGATTTTGGCCGCGGTCGATAAAGCTTGCGCCATTGCCAGTTATGCCGGCCAAGATCCGTGCGCCGGTTTAGCTGAACCCGAATTTTTAGCCCATGCTTATCCTGATTTAAAGCTTTATCATCCTTGGGGAATTACCCCCGCCGCAGCCATAAAAAAAGCCATAGAATGCGATACGATTGCTCGTGAACAAGATTCCCGGATTACCGACGCGGAAGGCTCACATGTCAGCAGTTATGATTCTTTTAAAGTTTACGGCAATACCGACGGATTTATAGGCTTTTACCCACAAAGTTTGCATAGCATTTCCTGTGCCGTCTTGGCGCAATTCGGCGAAACCATGCAGCGCGATTTCGAATATACGACCGCGCGATCTGCGGCTGATTTAGATGATGTGGTGATGGTGGCTAAATCAGCCGCGCAAAAAGTACTGCAGCGTATCGATACCCGCCGATTAACTACGCGGCGTTGCCCGGTTATTTTTCATGCCTCGGTGGCCAAGGGATTATTATCGCATTTTATCAGCGCCATCAGCGGCCGCAATCTTTATCAAAAATCCTCTTTTTTATTGGACCATCTAGGCAAAAAAGTTTTTCCGGAGTTTATTCATATCTACCAGGAGCCTCATATCATGAGCGGCATAGCCAGTGCGCCGTTTGACTCGGAAGGGGTAAGGACCCGGGATTTAGACTATGTTAAAGAAGGTGTGTTACAAAGTTATATGTTAGGAAGCTACTCCGCCCGGCAATTGAAATTACAAACCACTGGCAATGCCGGCGGCGTTTACAATTTAGGAATCAGTCACAATAATCTAGATTTGGCTTCGTTATTAAAGAAAATGGATACCGGCTTATTAATCACTGAATTAATGGGGCAGGGTATTAATATCGTCACAGGTACTTATTCGCGCGGCGCGGTCGGGTTTTGGGTAGAGCGCGGAGAAATTCAGTATCCCGTCAATGAAATCACGGTCGCGGGCCAACTGCAAAATATGTTTACTAATTTAGTAGCGATAGCCAATGATACGGATTGCCGCAGCAGTATCCGCACCGGTTCGATTTTAATTAGCGAGATGACTTTGGCTGGAGAGTAATGATGAAGTGGGTGCAACTATCAGAGTTGAACGAAACTTTAAAATCAGTGAAATTATTTAAATTAGCGGATAACCAGTTAGCCGCTTTAATTCAAATCCAAAGTTTGCCTGCGGATAAAAAAGATCAAATAGCCACTATTTTTTTACCCACTTGCCAAAGCATAACTGACTATGTGCGTATGGCTATTTATAGCAAAGCAGTTCGGCAGTGGTGTCGTTCTAACCATGAGGAAATTTGGCTGACAATGTTGCAGAAAATCAGCCGATTTGAAGCATTTCAATGTGAATTTAAACCTCTGAAAAAATTATCCACCTTTGAATTATTGGCTGAATTGATTTTAATTAATGAGTATCTTCGCGAAGAAAGGCCAAACCAAAAACACACGATTTTATGGGTAGCGATGACTTTTTTTTATTCTTGTTATGCGGCTACCCACCTGGCGGCCGATATTATAGTTGAACTAAAAAAATCTACCGGCGATAAAGACTGGTCTGAAGAGAAAACAATATTACCCATGACCCAATGCCTGGAAAAAATCGCCAGCATCCAGGGTTGCCCGGGATATTTAATTTTCAGCTTGTTTAATCAAAGGTTAGGCGAACATTATCTGAGTAAAGGCAGTTCTGGCCAAGCGGCTGCGGCTCTCTATTTAGGATATCAATATTTATTAGCTGCCGCTAAATTAGCGACGAGTTGCGATAATGAGTTGTTTAATGCTTGTCATGGCAAGCCGCAATTATTTATAAAATCGTTGCACTCTGATCAACCTGATGAAGCGAAATCTATTGCGTTTCCCGATCTAATTGAAAGCTATAAAAATCGTTTTCGTTTGTATATCAAGCCGGATGAAATTGTCATTGCTCAAAAGCGAGCTAATTTACAAGCACAAGAATGGAAGAATAATTCTAGATTCGGTGCTTATTAACCATTTTATCCCAGAGCCCGCCAATGTTTTCAAAAACCGTCAAGTAATAGCGGGTTAACCCCTCGCCGGGGCCTGTCAGACCAATGCCATTAAGTTAAGAAATAAAATCCACAGTTCCTTCCCCCTTCCAGGGGGAAGGTTAGGATGGGGGTATTTAACAATATGTTTTCTATGGAATTTTTATTGTTTTAACCATCCCCACCCTAACCCTCCCCTTGGAAAGGGGAGGGAATAGTACGCCTGCATTCTTAACTTAATGGCATTGGCCTGTCAGACTACACTTTTTTATTTTTTGCTCGAAAAAACGAGCAAAAAATAAAAAAGTTCCGTCTGCCACCCGTCGGCTCATTTACGCCTTGACGGTTTTTGAAAACATTGGCTCTGCAGTAGTTTCGAATTTACGCGTATTTGCCAGTCAATATTCTTTAATCCGCCAGGCGCCAGCAACGGCAGTCACAGCGGAATTGGCTTTTTGCCCGGGCGTCAGACCGGGTAAAAAGCCAATGCAGCGTCGAAGTGCCTAAGGCGAATCTCCGCGAACCCTGGCGGATTGAAGAATTGAGAAAAATTGAACCCACGCAGTTCAGTTTTGCTGGGTTTAACTGCTTAAATTACAGCTCTCAATTGCTGGTTGTGGAATCGAGCCATTACTTTCAGGCCGGTTGTTCTGGGTGGTAAAAGTACTCACCTGATTATTGGGCTGAGCTAGAATTGAAAAAGATTCAGACAGCGAGCTGGATGATGATCTGGAAGCGGAGGAGACATCAAATGTAATACCCTTGTCTGTGTTTTTTCTCAATTCCTCTTTAGGTATTTTCTTGGCTTCTTCGGATTGCGCTATCTTATCAGCGGGCATTAATAGAACTTTATTAATTTTTTTATAAATTGAGTCTGATTTTTCTTGCAGAGCTTGGTATCCAATGCCCTGAGGAATAGTGGCAATCTCCCGAATGATTTCTGCAAATTCCTGGGTTTGCATGAATTGGGGATCTTGGATCGCTTTTTTCAATAAATGACTGCTGGCTAATCTAATATCTAATAGATCAACTTTAGAGAAGAAATCTGGAATCGATTGTTCTCCGAGGAGTGCTTTAAATTCTGAGTTTTTTTCCAAAATTTTATCTAATATCACCTGTAGTTGACTGGAAATTTTTGCCTGCAGTTTGACTAATTTCCCCCAATGGGTTTTGCACTCGCGAGTAGTTAACAAATCTTTTGGTAATGTATTAACAATTAAGGTAGACATTTTGAGTAGATAGATTAACTCTTTATTCAGTACTGTATCGAGGTTTGATTTTGATGGTTTTATCTGGCTTCTAAGTTGGATATACAGGTTATAAAGTTGATCGAGTTTTTTAGCTAAATCTGGGAAAGGATGAATATTAAGTTTGCTAAAGCGCTGTAAGTGGTTTATTTCTTGGTTATTTTCTTTGGCAATTTTAAGGCTAACGGTTTCTGGATTCGTGACTAAGCGCACTCGATCTTCGGTCATGCAGGCTTTGAATTCTTTAATCTCAAAACTAATTGAACCGTTCTTCTCATCTCTTATATCACTCATTTTAAAATCCCGTTTAAATTTTTCAAGTAATTTTTGGATGTCAGATTTAGAGTGATTTAAAGGAAAAATAATTCTATTGCCTTCTATCTTTAAAACATCAATAAAGCAACGATGTGTTATAAACCGAGGGGCAGACAATGGAATTCCTTCTGCAGCGTACATGGAAGTTTTGGAAAAGAGTTCCTCCATGGCGATTATAGCCGTGGTTAATTCGGGGTCGAACTTAAACACCGCAAGATAAGTTTTAAACGTTTTTTCTAATTCGGTAATGCGCGTTTCTAAAACAGTTTGGCACTGAGTGAGTGTTAATTGAAATTCATCTAAAATTGATTGGGAAATTTCCGGATTGGATCGTAAGGTTTCGAGCCTTTGTTTATATTGTTCCAAATCCTTCAAGCTCTCGGCTTTTACAGCGATCCCATTCCTGATCCCAATGAGCTTATCTTTAAATGAGCCATCATCTTCGATTAACGATACATTGCGGTAGCTGAAGTGGCGGCTAATTGGACCGTTTTCCTTTTTTCTATAGTAGGTTCCGCTAAAAGAACCATCTTTCTTCATTTTTAGAAAATAATCGCCGAGGAAAAAATATTTAGGCGCCGTTTGAATGGTATGATCTAAAATGAATAAATTATCATCCAGTACACCTTTATTTTGGGGTTTTTTCCCGAGTGCATCGGGATCGCCGGTGGTAATTATAAAAAAGGCGTCCCGGCCGGAATGGGGCAGGGCGACGCGGTTGGCTACACAACCTTCTTTAAGCGGTTTTTTATGGCCCTCTTGGGCGACTAGATCGCTGCCAGCCACAATGTTTTTGATTTTTAAATATTGACTAAATAAAATTAAATCTATGGGTATGACCTCTATTTCGTCTGATTTGGATGCGGCGGGAAAACTAGATGTCTGGGCATTTTGGAGTTGTTCTTTAGAGATTTTAACAAATGTCAGGCTGCTATTGGTGATCTGTTCTTTAGGATAGAGGTTGTCGGCAAAAACGTAAGCGGCGGTTTCCCGCATAATTTCGGCGGTATCTCGAGACCTGGTTTTATCCAGGAGGTATTTGGGGAATTTAAGTAAAAAAGTATTTTTACTACCATCTTTCTGTTCACATTGTCCGATTAATTTTGGGGTGTCGCCTTTATCTTCGCCATCAGGAATACCGGTTACGGTGAAGGTCATACCTTCTATGGTGAATTGGCCGCTTTTAGTCAGATCTATCACTTCAGGGTACAGCCGGTCGAACGCAGCCATAGGTGCGGGAGGACTTGGGGTGGGGCTTGCACCTGTCAAAGTTACGGGCTTAGTATCTGGCTTCATGTTTTCGACTATTATTAGCTTATTTAACGTTCAAACTTTCGTACAATTTTACTACACAAACCTTAAGGAAGAATTAATTCTTGGGGTTTCAATTAAGCTTATACCGTGTTAATATCTTAGCTCTTTGAAGGTAATAAATTTTTAAATAAAAAAGGAGATAAGTATGTCGCGATTTTTTCAAACTGGATCGAAACAACCGATAAAATCCTCAGTTTCCTTAGATTATGGATCAACTGGCTCAACCGACTCAAAACGCATTAAAGAAACCCAAACAAGTCAAGATACTCGCAGTGCTTTGGAAATTCTTAAAGAAAAAATGTCTCATCCCCCGATTGAAGTATGGGCGGGCCGCCTAGAAAGTAAAAACAATTACAAACATGTTATCCATTTTATTTATAAAAATTGGGATGAGGCGACGGCTGCGGCCACAGAATTGCAAACGAATTACGGTGTTATGACGTGTAAAGGCTCCCGTGATGAACTTGGTGTAGAGAGCTCATCGATGATGAAAACCACTGGAGCTTCTACTTATACCGAGCGCTACGGAGAAGAGGTTTGTTATCTGCGAATTTTCGCTGCTAAATTGTCAAAATTGAACATCTCTGTGGACTTAAATCAGATTGATTATCATCCAAAATCAAAACCAACCCCATCATCAACTCCAACGGTGGTTTCAGGCCTAAGATAAAGGCGAGCGGTTTATTGGGCTTCACCAAAACGATTATTGATCAATTCGCAGATTTTTTCTAAGGCAATCGCCTCGTCTTCGCCCGAGGCGATAATCTCAATCTCTGAGCCTTGAGCAGCGCCTAGCGCCATGACATTAATGATATCTTTAGCATCGACTTCGTAATCGTCATGATGAATACTAATCTCACTTTTGAAGCGCCCGGCGAGGCTGATTAACTTCATAGAGGCCCGTGCATGCAAACCGAGTTTATTGGGAATAATGAGTTTTTTTTTCAACATAAATCTAATTATCCATGGTTGGTGACTTTGTCTTTATATTTTTTGAGTTGACGGCTCAGTTTATCGATTAATTTGTCGATACTTTCATAGATATTCTCTGAGCTGGCTTCCGCATGAATTTGCGAACCTGGCACTGAAATATTCGCTTCGGCGATTTGATTTAATTTTTCAATGTGAAAAGTTAAATGGATGTGGTTAATTTTATCTGCTATCGATACAATCCTTTGCAGTTTTTTCTCAGCGTAACTGCGAATGGCCTCCGTAATTTCAAGATTTTGGCCAGTGATTTGAATCTGCATAATATTCTCTCCTTAAGAGTTACAAAATAAAATGTTCGCCTAAATAAACCTCACGAACTTTTTGATTGTTCAAAATAGCTTGCGGCGATCCTTGCGCCAACGTTTGGCCTTCACTCACGATATAGGCCCGCTGACAGATATCTAAGGTTTCTCTGACATTATGATCAGTGATCAATACCCCAATCCCCCGTTCAGAGAGATGGGTGATAATACGTTTAATATCCACAACCGAAATAGGGTCGATACCAGCGAATGGTTCATCCAGTAAGATGAACTTAGGGTCGCGTGCTAATGCCCGGGCAATTTCAGCGCGCCGGCTTTCGCCACCTGATAAACTGATACCGATACTGTCTTTAATATGTTCAATATGAAATTCCTGCATGAGATGATGGAGTTTTTCCTGTTTCTGGCGTTTATTTAAATCTTTCCGCAGTTCCAAAATACCCATAATATTATTGGCGACCGTTAATTTGCGGAAAATCGACCTTTCTTGCGGCAGATAACTCAACCCCAGTCTCGCGCGCTGGTGAAGTGGTTTTTTGGTAATTTCTTGATCGTCTAAAAAAACTTGGCCGCCGTCGGGGATGACTAGACCGATGATCATGTTAAAAGTGGTGGTTTTCCCAGCGCCGTTAGGGCCTAATAAGCCCACGACTTCTCCATTGCTGATTTCTACTGAAACGGTTTTGACTACTTTGCGTGATTTGTATTGCTTACTAAGATTAAAGGCTTTAAGTTGGGCCATACCATAGTTTCCTTACTTCCTTATTTTTTAGAAGCTGGCTGTTGAGGCTGGATAATCATTTCAGTGCGTTCTTTGCCGGGACCCGCTAACGAATGTACTATTCCATTAGCCACATCGTACCATATATGCGGACCAGTGAAAATGTTCCCCTCTTGATTGACCCGGCCCTTTTCTTCTAGCAAAACTGTGTCGGCAATTGGATTATAAGTTAATTTTAACGCCTCGATGTATAAACGGCTCTTATCGGGCTGAGGCAGGGTATTATAATGTGCCGGATTACCGTAAGCAATGACCTGTTTAATTTTATTGCCATTGGTAGGTAATTGATAAACAACTACTTTATCTCCGTCCAGGTGCGATGTGCCTTGTTCGACTTGGACCTTTCCTTCATAAGTAATGGTATGGCGATTGCGATCGTAGGTGGCGGAGTCGGAAATGACGTGCATTACTGCGTATTTATCAGAATCCAGCGCTAATGCGTTTGAGCTTAATCCGAGCCCAATCCAAAGTAAGATTATTTTACAGGGTATTTTACGGTGTGGTTTTTGGCGGTGGCGCATAACTACCTCTTACGGAAGATAATAATTTAAAAATTCCTGCTTTAAAGTCAGCTTGCATCCCTACTGCATCAATATGGGTATCTGGGCGAATGATGGTAACCGGTTGGGCTGTTTCAGCATAAGCACGGTGTGGAAAAATGGTTAAGGCGGAGGTAGTCATGGTGGTTTCTGGGTAGTTGGGTTGAGGCGCTTGATGAATGACAACGCCGCCCCATAAGTCCACCTGTTCATTGGTGTGGATCGCTTTTCCGTATACGGCGTGAATGGTCCAAGGAATTCGTTGCTGACTGTAAGCTAAAACTTCAGGCTTATCGAAGTAAGAAGTGCTGTCTTGGTCGTAATGAGTCATTCTGGGAGTATACATATTCATGTGTACCTGGCCTTGGTCATCATATTGAGTATAGTGAGCTTCAGTCATATAACCATCTACAACAGTGGCTGTGGTTGGCTTAGATTTAGGGTGTCTTCCAGAAAAAAAAATCCATACGCTCAGCACTGCAATTAAGATAAAGATAATACTCAGCCAGCGGGTCATCCCTATTTTCCAACAACAGCCGGTTGAGTGGCTAATAATCGTTCACAAGCTTCCCGGACCGCTCCTTCGCCGCCATTTTTGACAGTTTGCCAGTGTGCAACCGCTTTTACTTCGGGGCAGGCATTCGCCACGGCGATGCTCAGCCCCACCACCTGCATGACGGGTAGATCGGGTAAATCGTCACCCATATAAGCTACTTCTTTAGATTCAATTCCTAATTCTTTGATTAATTTATTGAATATAAAAAGTTTATCTGCGCAACCTTGATAAACATGCCGGACTTGAAGTTCAGCCATGCGCGCGGTGACACTGCCGCTTGACCGCCCTGAGATGATGGCTACAGTAATACCCGCCTGTTGCAGGCGCTTAATTCCAAGACCATCATGAATATGGAAACGTTTTAACTCGGTTCCTTGCTCGTTTAACCAAATAGTTCCATCGGTAAGCACGCCATCGACATCCAGGATAAGACATTTGATCAGCGACATCATTAAGCTACCCGGGCTTGCAATAAATCGTGGATATGGATGATCCCAATCGGCCTCTTGGCATTATCGATGACCACTACCGAGGTAATTTTATGCGCTTGCATAATTTGCAACGCCGTCGCAACCAGCATTTGAGGGGCCAAGGTAATGCATTGACGGGTCATGACTTCTCTGATTGGAGTGGTATGGATATCACAACCCTTTTCTACGGCGCGGCGTAGATCGCCATCGGTGAAGACGCCCAGTAAGTGATCGGAATGGTTGACTATAATCGTCATTCCTAAGCGCTTGCGCGTGACCTCTAGCAAAGCATGGCTGATTAAGCAATCCTCTTTGACTTTAGGGATATCGTTACCGGTGTGCATCAATGAGTCAACATGTAATAACAATCGTTTTCCCAAAGCGCCACCGGGATGAGACAAGGCAAAGTCTTGAGCAGTAAAACCGCGCGCTTCCAATAGTGCAATCGCCAAAGCGTCTCCCATCACCAGAGCGGCGGTAGTACTGGAGGTAGGCGCCAAGCCGAGCGGGCAAGCTTCTTGTTGGACACTGATTTCAATATGGATATTGGCGATAACGGCTAAAGTAGATTCGGGTTTACCGGTAATCGCGATGATGGTGACGCCTAGACGCTTTAATGCCGGTAGTAAACCCACAATTTCGGGTGTCTCACCAGAATTAGAAAAAATAATAATAAGATCTTGAGGGGTGATCATCCCCATATCGCCGTGACTAGCTTCTCCGGGGTGGACAAAGAAGGCTAGAGTTCCGGTACTGGCCAGGGTGGAGGCGACCTTGCGCGCGATATGACCGGATTTTCCAATGCCCATCACCACAATGCGCCCCCGACAATCCAGCAACATCTGGCAAGCACTGGAAAAATTATGGTCAATTTTGTGTTCCAAAGCAGCCACCGCTTCAAGTTCTGCTCGAACCACGGCCTTACCTAATTGGCAAAACTGTTCATTTTTTGACTTTTTTGCTTGAGTTGGCAATAATTCTAAAACGGATGCGACTTCTAACATAACGAATTCCATTGTAACTATACAAGTGAATGAGACTTACGCTATGATTATATCAGAATTTATCTGTGTAGGAAGAAAAAATGATTGGGGATGCCGGGGAATCTATCGTTAAGGTTCGCCAGTTACACTTTTCACGATCTGGTCGGCCAATTTTTAAAGGTATCGACATCGATGTGCCGCGCAATAAAATTATTGGCATCATGGGCCCCAGTGGCACTGGTAAAACGACCCTGCTGAATTTAATCGGTGGGCAATACCACCCTGATTCAGGTTCTATTCTAGTAAACAATAAAAATGTATCTGAATTATCTCGTAAAGAATTATATAAGTTACGGCGCGGAATTGGCGTATTATTTCAAGAAGGCGCATTATTTACCGATTTAAATGTATTTGAAAACGTGGCTTTTCCTTTACGTGAACATACCCGGTTACCTGAAGATATGATTCAAAATTTAGTCCGCATGCAGTTAAATGCGGTTGGATTACGCGGCGCTCTTAACTTAAAAATTGAGGAATTATCCGGCGGCATGGCGCGCCGGGTTGCTTTAGCGCGTGCTACCGTGCTAGGTCCCGAGCTGATGTTGTATGACGAGCCTTTTACTGGCCAAGATCCTATTTCCAGAGGAGTTTTAGTCAAGCTCATTAAAGAATTAAATGATGCTTTGGGTCTAACTTCGATTTTGGTTTCACATGATGTGGCGGAAACAGCGCAAATAGCGGACTATATTTATATTCTGGCAGGTGGCAAAGTGATCGGAGAGGGTAGTCCGGATCAATTGTTCAGTACCGAAGAAGCTCAGGTCAAGCAATTCACCCATGGGCTTCCTGATGGGCCGGTGGCTTTTCATTATCCAGCCAAAAATTATCAAGAGGATTTAAATTTGTGAGTACTTACTTGCAACGGCTAGGGCGGACAGGTGTAGATTTTTGTGGTCACCTGGGTCTTTCCGGCATTTTTTTATTCAAGGCGATTTTTTGCCGTCCTAAGTGGCGGCAGGCATGGCCGTTATTCTCAACTCAGTTGTATAAAGTAGGGGTATTATCACTATTGATCATTCTCTTGTCAGGGTTGTTCATTGGGATGGTAGTGGCTTTACAGGGTTTTAATACGTTACGGAAATTTGGCGCAGAGCAGGAATTGGGACAATTAGTGGCGCTCAGTGTAGTGCGGGAATTGGGCCCAGTGGTTGCCGCTTTATTATTTGCTGGACGGGCCGGTTCGGCTTTAACGGCAGAATTAGGGTTAATGCGGGCAACCCAGCAAATCGGCGGTATGGAAATGATGGCGGTTGACCCATTGTGGCGGGTGGTGGCCCCAAGACTATGGGCTGGTTTGATTGCTATGCCGGTTTTAGCGATTCTTTTCAACGTCGTTGCGATCATGGGCGGACATTTTGTAGGCGTTGATTGGCTGGGAGTCGACGACGGCGCCTTTTGGTCTAATATGCGGGATGCCGTAGGTTTCCATGAAGATATCTTAAACGGTATCATTAAAAGTGTAGTGTTTGGATTTGTAATAACTTGGGTTTCTATTTATCAAGGCTTTTATTCAGAGCCTAACGCCGCAGGCATCAGTAAGGCAACGACCCGGACTGTGGTGTTTTCTTCCCTATTAGTATTAGCATTAGATTTTGTATTGACATCTCTGATGATGGGAGGATGGTAGTAGTGATCACAAAAGAGGTGAGAAATGCGCAACAAAACGCTTGAAGTAATTGTCGGACTGTTTATGGTAGTCGCTTTTTTAGGATTACTATTTTTGGCTTTTAAAGTCAGTGGGCTTTCCGTCAATGCCGGAGAGAATTATCAAATTACCGCTGATTTTGATGATATTGGTAGTCTAAAAATCCGGGCCCCAGTGCAGGTTTCCGGGGTGACCGTGGGCAGGGTTAGCGCTATTGATTTAGATCCAAGTAGTTTTCGTGCTCGAGTTACCCTAGACATTAATACTCAATATAAAAATTTACCCGTTGATACCAGCGCCAGCATTTACACTCAAGGAATTTTAGGATCCAACTATGTTGCGTTAAGCCCGGGATTTGAAACCGAGAATTTAAAAGCAGGCGGCCATATTGACACCACGCATTCCGCTTTAATTTTAGAAAATTTAATTGGCCAGTTGTTGTTTAGTCTTAAGTCGGACAAAAGTAAACCCGCTGAAACGACTAATTTCCAACCGTCTAAATG
This sequence comes from uncultured Pseudomonadota bacterium, assembly GCA_963697455.1. GTDB lineage: Bacteria > Pseudomonadota > Gammaproteobacteria > Coxiellales > Coxiellaceae > JAFEDN01. The sequence continues at coordinate 56,626 of CAVOOI010000007.1, forward strand.
ATCTTGATTGTTCTCTATTAAAGGAGGTTTTATGCAATATTTATTGAAGTTAAAAAACTGGCTGGTGCTGGTGTTCGGCGTCAGCATGATAATGGCGCTGGGGATCGCGCGAGCAGAGGTAGTTTCCCCGGTTACCGTCTTAAATACGGCGGCAAATCAAATGTTATCCAGTCTGGCCCAGAATAAAGCCCGGCTTCAACAAGACAATGTTATTTATAATATCGTGAGTAAGAATTTACTGCCTTTTGTGGACGTAGATCGCATGTCGATGGCCGTAGTGGGCAGACAAGCTTGGTCGAGCGCTACTCCGGCACAAAAGAGCGAATTTATAAACCAATTTACCCATTTAGTTACTTCCACTTATGCGGCGGCGCTGGCGTCTTATAACGATGATAAAGTCCAATTTTTCCCTTTACGAGAGAATTATGCCACCAGCCGCGCATTAACGGTGCGCAGTGTTATTATCCGCCGCACTGGCCAAAAGATTGCTGTAGACTACAATGTCGTTCGCACGGGCGATTCTTGGAAAGTATACGATTTTAGTATCGAAAACGTCAGTATGGTGCAAAGCTACCGTTCGCAGTTTTCAGACGTTTTAGCGCAACAAGGGATGAGCGGCTTACTCCAGCGGTTAAAAACCCATAATAAAAATACTTGATGTCATGTCTACATTAGAAAGCAAAATTCAGCCTGGCCCAGAGGCAGGCGTATTACAAGTGATAGGTTCAGTGAACTTTAAAAATGTGGTTAAGTTGCGCAACCAAGGTCAGTATTGGCTTGCGCAACAAACGTCGCAAGCGGTGGTGGTGGATTTACAGGGAGTTGCCAGCAGCGATAATTCCGGTTTGGTGCTATTGGTGGCTTGGCTGCGCGATGCCCGTCACGCGCAAAAAACGCTGGTTTTCCGGCATGTGCCTAAATTTTTACTGCGCATGGCAGAGGTATTTGGTCTAAACTCAGTAATTAAATCAGTAATTAAAAGAGATTAGTTAATGGATAAATTTATTATTACCGGCTGCGGTGAGCCTTTGGCCGGCGTAGTTAAAATTTCGGGTTCTAAAAATGCTGCTTTGCCGATATTGGCCGCTACGATTTTAACTGCTAAGCCCGTCACTTTGACCAACATTCCTCGTTTGCGGGATGTGACCACGATCAATAGTTTATTAAATCGTTTGGGCGCTGAAGTCAGCATGGACAACAGCACCGTTCGGGTCAACGCCAATCAAATTATTAACACCCAAGCGCCCTATGAACTGGTTAAAACCATGCGTGCTTCAATTGTAGTCCTGGGGCCTTTATTAGCGCGCTGTGGGCGGGCAGAAGTGTCTTTACCGGGGGGATGCGCCATTGGGCCGCGCCCAGTGGACATCCATTTAGAAGGTATGCGTGCTTTAGGCGCGGAGATTGAAATCAGAAATGGTTTTATTCATGCCAGCGTACCCGGACGTCTGCGCGGCGCGGAATTGACCTTGGAAAAAATAACCGTTACCGGGACTGAAAATTTATTGATGGCGGCGACATTGGCTACCGGTCGAACGATTATCCGCAATGCCGCCCGTGAACCTGAGGTAACTGATCTAGCTAATTTTCTAGTGACCATAGGCGCTAAAATTCAGGGTATTGGCACGGATACTTTAGTCATTGATGGCGTGGAAGAATTGGGGGGCGGGGAATTTTCAGTCATGCCGGATCGAATTGAGTCTGGAACTTATTTGATCGCCGCTGCGATTACTCGTGGCCGGGTGCGTTTAGAGAAAGCCGACCCTCATACCTTAACCGCCACCTTGGATAAATTAGTTGAGGCCGGCGCGGACATTCAGGTAGGTGCGGATTGGGTTGAATTAGACATGAAAGGCAAACGTCCGCAGGCAGTGAATATCAATACGGCTCCTTATCCTGATTTTGCGACTGATATGCAAGCGCAGTTTATGGCGTTGAATGCCTTAGCGGAAGGTCATTCGGTGATCGTGGAAAATGTGTTTGAGAACCGTTTTATGCATGCCCATGAGTTGATGCGAATGGGTGCGGATATACAAATAGATGGTAAGCAGGCTATTTGTAATGGCCATGAATATTTAACCGGCGCACCCGTGATGGCGACTGATCTACGTGCTTCAGCGGGTTTAGTATTGGCTGCGCTGATGGCCACCGGACAAACTGTAGTCGATCGTATTTATCACATTGATCGCGGCTATGAGCGGATTGAGGAAAAATTACGTGCGCTGGGCGCCGATATCCAGAGAATCCATGGTTAGCTTGTGATCTCCACTCAGCAATTAATTAATTATTTAGATGAGCAATTGCAGCCGGCATTATGGAAGGATTATTGCCCCAACGGTTTGCAAGTCGCTGGCTGCCCTCATATTCGGCATATTGTTACTGCCGTGACGGCGACTCAAGCAGTATTGGAAGCCGCAGTAGCAAGCCAGGCGCAAGCTGTTTTAGTCCACCATGGTTATTTTTGGCGAGGCGAAGACCCTTGCATTCGCGGTATCAAACGTCAACGCTTGGCAACCTTATTAACCCACAATATCAATTTGATTGCTTACCATCTGCCTTTGGATGGGCATGCTGAGTGGGGCAATAATGTGCAATTATCGCACCTCCTAAATTTGCGGATTACCGGTCAATTTGGTTATCAGCAAGGCCCGCCTTTAGCATTAACCGGCGAGTTGCCGTTCGCTATGACCGGAGCGGAGTTTGCCGATTACCTGGCTCAAAAATTACAACGTCAGCCAGTATGGATTAACGGAAATGCCGGCAAAATTAAGCGGATTGGCTGGTCTACCGGCGCTGCCCAAGATCTGATTGAAGAGGCTTTTGCTCAGGGGGTCGATGCTTATTTAACCGGCGAAATTTCTGAGCGGACGACACACTTTGCCCGTGAATCTGGGATCTATTTTTACGCTGCTGGGCATCAAGCGACCGAGCGCTACGGGATCCAAGCTTTAGGCAACCATCTTGCCGAACAGTTTGGCATCACTCATCAGTATATAGAAATCGATAATCCAGTATGATCGTATTGGGAGTGGAAACATCTTGTGACGAAACCGCTGCTGCTGTTTACGATAGTACTCAGGGTTTGCTTGCCAATCAGATATACAGCCAAATCCCGTTACATGCCCGCTATGGCGGCGTAGTGCCGGAACTGGCCTCACGCGACCATATTCGCCAAACCTTACCCTTGATTCGCGCAGCACTCCAAGAAGCCAATCTAACCGCCAGTGCTATCGATGGGATTGCTTATACAAAAGGGCCCGGCTTAGTCGGCGCCTTATTAGTTGGCGCGACCGTCGCTCGCAGTCTAGCTTGGGCTTGGCAGGTCCCTGCGATTGGCGTTCACCATCTGGAAGCGCATTTGCTGGCGGTTATGTTAGAACCAACCACCCCAGAGCCGCCTTTTATAGCCTTATTAGTGTCAGGCGGACATACGCAATTAATTGCGGTCAACGGAGAACGCCAGTATCAATTATTAGGTGAAACGGTTGACGATGCCGTTGGTGAGGCTTTTGATAAAACCGCTAAATTATTGGGATTATCTTATCCCGGCGGGCCGGCATTATCAAAATTGGCCGACCAAGGTGATACGCAGCGTTTTAATTTTCCCCGTCCAATGATAAGCCACCCTGATTTGAATTTTAGCTTTAGCGGCTTAAAAACTTTTGCAGCCAATTGTTTCCACCAGCACCAGCCGGACTCTCAACTGCGCGCCGATATTGCTGCGGCATTTCAGCATGCGGTGGTGGATACCCTCTGGATTAAATGCCGCCGCGCTCTAAAGCAAATACAGAGTCAATGTTTAGTGGTGGTAGGAGGTGTGGGTGCTAATCGTCAATTACGCCAACGATTACAGCAGGAAATGCAAGCGTTGGGAGGAACGGTATACTATCCGCGCCCCGAATTTTGCACCGACAACGCCGCCATGGTGGCCTATACAGGTCTGCGTCATTTGCAAGCGGGAGAGAGTGATTCGCTAGCGATTGAAGTTAAACCTCGCTGGGAGTTGATGAGTCGCTGAGATCAGGTTTTCAATTTAACTTTAGTTTCAGTACCGCTGCGTAAGCGTTGAATGTTATCTTTGTGTTTATAAATGATTAAACCCGCCATAAGCAGGATCGGAACGAAAAACGACATTCTTAAGCTACTGAAGATCAAAATCAACAAAGGGGAGGCGGCTGCGGCAATGATCGAAGCTAAGGAGACATATTGAGTCATAAATACGATCACCAACCATAATATCGCCACTAAAATTCCCACAAATGGAGAAAGTATAAGCAAGCCGCCGATTCCGGTGGCCACTCCTTTCCCACCGCGAAACTGGAAAAAACAAGGAAAAATATGTCCAGCCACGGCAGCTAAAGCGGCTAAAGCCCAAAAGAAAGGCATGGCGTGCAAGATGATAGCGATTACCACCGCTATGACACCTTTTAAGAAGTCTCCGATTAAAGTGAGCAGCGCCACGTTTTTCCCAGCAGTCCGCAACACATTCGTAGCGCCGCTGCTGTGAGAACCTTGGGTACGAGGATCAGGAAATTTAAAAACTTTCGATAATAATACCGAAACTTGCAAAGAACCCAGCAAATAAGCAATTACTACACAGATGATATTAGCCATTCATTCCTCCTACGATAAAATGTTGACGATAATATTTTAGTTCGTCAATTGAATCTAGAATATCTTGTCGCGCCTGATGGGTGGCGTTTTTCTTAAGCCCAGCGGCGAGAGCGGGCGACCAGCGCTGCACCAGAATTTTTAACGTACTCACATCCAAATTTCGATAGTGAAAATATTTTTCCAGCTTTGGCATGTAATTAGATAAAAACCGCCGGTCCTGACAGATAGAATTACCGCAGATGGGTGATTTACCTGGGGCAACCCATTGGGCTAAAAATTCCAAAGTGGCTGCTTCCGCGCTGGCTTCACTGCAAGAACTGGCGCGCACCCGTTCAATCAGTCCAGAGTGACCGTGATGTTTCTGATTCCAATCGTCCATGCCCTGCAAAATTTCATCGGATTGATGGATTGCCAATACCGGCCCTTCGGCCAGTACATTCAAGTCAGAATCAGTCACGATAGAAGCAATTTCGATAATGTGATCCTGGTTTACGTTTAATCCAGTCATTTCCAGATCAATCCAGATTAAACGGTCATCTTTGTTAGACATTCCCCATCCTTATAAAGTTGTGACCAGGATTATCCGGTCTATTCTATTGATGGTCAAGAGGAGTTCTGGAATGGGGTGCGGAATATGATAGAATCTCTCAATAGGGACACAGGACGGATTGGGGACAGGAAACATCCCATCCTGAATGCATTAATGACTTAAACTGAATAGAAAGGAAGCAACCATGAAACCAAAATCGACTTTATCAACCACTGCCCCTCAGTCACAGCAACCGCTTATGCCTAAACCGGCGGGATTGGAATTAAAATCATCCGGGAGATTTAATTATAAAGAAATCTTGGATTTAAAACCGGAAATGGCCACCATCATAGCGGAAGTGAAAACAAAAATCACGTCTGAGCTCATTAAGGAACATTCGACATTAATTGGCGAATTAGGTAAAGCAAACGGTGCGTTAAAGAAACTCACGCCAGAGGAGGAAAATGTCGAATCTATAAAGAAAAGTCTCGCTTACATCCTTGAATTCTTTACTCATGCGAACCACGTACTCGAACTAGACATCATAGACGACTTTTTTTTTAAAATAAAATCATTCATTAGCTACCATATACTTCCCGTCCATGATAACTCGATAGAGTCACTGACAGAGGTTATTGATGAAGCTGACCGCCAAGTTAAAGAATCAAAAAAGTTTAATAAATATAATGAATTAAAATCACTGAATATAAACGCTGCCGCCGCAAGAAAAGCGGATGAACTCATTTTTCAAGCAAGTGAGCGTGATATCAGTTACGCAACTCCGGCACAAGTGGCGCCCATTACCAGATTTTTTGCGGATGTCCTCGAAAATTTTTTTGAAAACAGTCGGCGCGATCCAGAAATCATTGCTTTACAAGGAAAAATGTTCAATATCATTGACAAACTTTACGTTACATTTTTCAAGAATGAGATCTTGTTTGTCGATTGTTTAAAATCAAAATACTACTGGGCGTTCAGCTTCTCACACAGTCCCGAAACGATGGAAAAATTTTTCTCCTCAATAGATGAAATAATACTACTCGACAGTCAAGAGCTTGTTCATCAAGGTAATAAACTTGATCTTTTGGGTAACCTAGCCACCCGCTGCATGGACTGTGTCACTAAATGGGATGATTCACTAACCGCCGAGCAGTTAGCATTATTTATGGAAAAAATATTAACTATTGCTTCTGAAATAATTGAGATTTATACCCGTATATCCAATGAATTGACACTGAAAAGCAACGCCGGCAATTACAGCAAAATTGTCTATGACAACCTTGCTGCGCTGATATTTTGTTGCGGAAGAGCTCTTCCGCAACAAGAATTACATTACCACTACTTGCTTGAAAATTTAATAGACTCGTTAAAACGCATCATTGGCATGAACACGCAAACGATTTTGACCGAAGACCAAGCTAGCCCGGCTTTAGATATAATTACTCGCTACATGGCTGTCGCTGCTTTAGTAAAAAACAACCGGTTTGACGATTTTGTTGACATCAGTATGCAGTTCGCGCCTAAGTTAATGACAGTAAAGATCATCGGTTATCGCACCTTTATTGCCAAACAACATCATTCCAAGAATTTATTCAATAACTCAGGGCCGCCAATTTTAACTGCTCCTTCTCCACTAAAAGAACAAAAATATCCCGTTGCACCTACCTCACCCCCACCCAGCGATCTCGATAAATTAACTGCGTCTACCACTAATTTGCAGCAATTGCTTGTGGAAAAAAATAAAACATTACTGGAGATGAAAGAAAAATTGCAAAAAACTACTGAAAAGCGGCAAACTTTGCAGAAACAAGCAACCACCCTACAGTCCACCATCCAAGTTCAAAGCCAGGAACTTGAAAAAACCAACCAGCAGATATCCAGTAAAAAATCTTTATTTCAGCAAACTCAAGAAAAGTTAAAGACCTTGCCTCAAACCGATCAATTAAAAACTCTAGGCGAGGCTCATGCACAACAGCTCGATGCGCTTGAAAAAAAACATGCCGAAAAAATTCAGCAAATGGCGTTAGATCCCAATCAATCAGGAAAATTTCAACAACTCACCATGAAAGCCTCCACTCTCCAGCAGAAACTCAAGCAAACCACGGCTGCTGTTACTCTAACCCATAAAACTATCGAAGAGGTCCGTCGGGATTTGGTTACAACGCAAGCACAAAGGGTACCAGTTCAAGAGAGTTTCGATAATGCACACGCCAGAATTTGCGCGCTGCAACAGGCTTTAAAAGCTAGAACTCAAGAACTCCACCGCAGTCAAGCCACCGCAGAAAAATTGCAGCAAATTGGCGGGGCCCAGCGAGTGCAAAATATCTCTGAAGTACAAACAATCCAACAAGAAATAGCATTCTTGGAAAATCCCCCTCCTGTTTACCAACCTCTTCCTGTTCTCCCGACGCCAATGCTGGGGGTGCAGTATTGGCAGCCTGGTTTTTCGTTTACTCCGATGCAAAGGCAACAAAAAAACAATAATAGTCCATTGCCATCAATCAAACTAACAAAATAATAAAAGACTAAAGGAAAACTTTATGACAAGAGACAATCTCCAAAAAATATCGCCAGGAAAGCCGGAAGAAAAATCAGCCTCTCCTGAATTGAAAAATCTAGAAGCCAAAAAACCAGCGGATGATATTGCTAAGTTAAAGAAAACGCAACGGAACTTAGAGCAATCGCTGCATGATATAAATAAAGAATTGAAAAGCGTGAAAAGCCAGCTTAACGCATCTGAGAAAGAACTTAAAAACCTGCAGGAGAAAACTAATCATGAGCAAAAAATCATTGAGGAACAGAGCCTAGAACTTAAAATGGCCAAACAAGAATTGTGTTCGCAAAATTCTTTATATCAAAAGAGCCAACAGGAACTGCTGACCCGCACCGAATTATCCACTACCAGCGCCACCTTGAAAAGTGTTCATGCAGCAGAGCTTAAACAAGCGCATCGCCGACATACCGGTGACATCCAAAAGACTGAACAAAAGCTCGCGAAATTAACCACTGAACTGGAAGGCAATTTAACCCAAGCAGAGAGTATTTTAATCCAAGATCAAAAATGCTTAGAAAAAATTCGCTATCAATGTGTTGATGAAATTCAACAATTAGAACACTCTCAAAAATCTCTTGAGGAAGCAAAGGCCTGTATTCTACGGCTAAGAAGCGGACTTAAGAGAAACAGAACAGTCTTTAGCCACCAGTCTGGGAAATACGCAAAGACTTAAGGGAGACTTGGACGCCGATCAAGTGGCTCACCACAAAAAAATGGTAGCGCTTCACAGAAGAAAAGTACACTTACAAGAACAAAATGTCATCCAAACCACATCCAGTACTTGGCAGCCCAACTTCTCATTTACCCAACCGCAACCGTCTTCCCAGCTAGCCTATACGGAAACCGATGTGCAGGTGATTCAAACGTTGTTTAACAAACCGTGGGGGACGTGAGCGGTGGCTACCCGGCTGCGGGCTTTTTCACAATGGCCTGGCTGATCATCGAAAAAGATATCGGCGCCGAAAGCGTGCAAGAACTCGCTTTTATCAAGGCCGCCGAGGAAAAAGGCTTCGTCGATGCGAATTTGCCATGATCTTAATGTCCGTATTGGGCGCTCATGCGCAGGCGCTTGACGGGCAGTTACTAAGGCCGTTCGCAGTGGCGAATTATCTGCGGGCAAATGTTTTTGTAATTTTTGTAATGCCGACAAGAAACCTTTAAATGGACCTCCGGAGAGAGGCTGTTGCGCAGCGAGTTTTTCACTCGCGGTAAAAGCATTTAATCCTTGTTCTTGAAAAACCCGTTCCGCTTCATCAGAAAACAGCACGGCGTCACCATCAAAAGCAAACCGTAATTCGTTAAGGTGGCGGTCTTCGTTATTCGAGGGCAAGATGGTGGCTGCAGCACAGTTTGCCATCAACGCATCTTTCACATCCTGGCTGTTAACCGAAAGAAATAAATGCGAACCGAAAGCGCTAACATACTGGTAAGGGCTCTGGCCGCCGGTGAAAGCTGCGCGAGTGATTTCTAATCCGTAGTGTTCAATGCTGTTAAAAATGCGTAAACCAGTATCAGCGCTGTTACGTGAAAGAAGAATGACTTCGACTAAATCGCCATACTGGTTAAGGTTTAAGAATTTTTTGACTAAAGGGAAAGCCACTCCCGGCGTGAGTATTTCATTTTCATGTTTAATTTGATATTGCGCGTATTCTTCAACCCCACGCGATTCGAATACCTGATTACTTTCATCTAAATTAAATAATGCCCGTGAAGAGATGGCGACGATCAATTTATGCGAAATATCTATGCTCATTAATTATTCCTATAAACAAGTTTTTCTTATGATGCATTATATTCCCACTCTTTCCAAGTACGGGAAAGTGGAAAATACAACCCCAATCGGATTGGTCGAGATTCTTTCAGGGCTATAATTTCTGCATAACGGTGAAGTTGGGCGGAGTAAATAGCCATATTTTCCTCAGTAGCCTCACCGGTTTTGTAATCAATAATCCAGCGCACATCGGCGGCGTCAACAAAAGTTCGATCGAGGATAACCTGGACCACTTCGTTATTAAGCAACGCGCTGAGTGCGTATTCATTTCTGGATTCATGATGTTCTGCGGATAAAATCCATTGTCCGCGAGGATCTTGCTGAATATTTTTTAAAGCCAGTTGAATCATGGATACAGATTCCGGTATTGCGTGACTCGGTAATCCTAATTGCCGCAAGCGTTTTTCCCAAAAATGATTCTCCCTTGGTTTTGCAAGAGCCAATGCTTCATGAATCGCGATGCCAATTCCAGCCGCCTGCTTTTCTCGAAGCTTAAATTCAAATCTCGAAGAATCAGGTATTACAGATGTAGAAGCAATTTCATAGTTATTTAGTAAATTTTGGGGTAGCTGCCAATCTGCGGTCAAACGCTGAAAATGACTCGACGGCTGAGTATTTTGCGCTGTCTTGCTAGAGTCGATTTTATCTTCCTCTGGCAATTGTTCACGAAAATATGGCCACAGCATCTGCAAGAAACTGCCGGTTGATGGTTTATAGTCGGTTGCTGCTGGAGTGCTCGGCAGCACGGCCAGTAAATGTAAAGATTGTCTAGCTCTGGTGGTGGCTACGTACATTAAACGCCCCATCTCATAGGCAAGTTTCCTATGTTCGATTTTTTTGAGATAAGCATACGTGGGATCATTTTCAGCCGCAGCCTCTTTAATCGGGGCCAAGATCAAATCGCTGCCTTGGTGAGTGTTCACCCGTTCCATCCATAATAATAAACGGCGATTGTCCGAGTTAGGTTTCCGCTGTAATTCAGGGAGAATAACATGCTCAAATTCCAAGCCTTTTGCTTTATGAATAGTCATAATTTGCAAGTTTGAATCTGCATTGCGATCAGGTGTGGCGTAAAGCCGGTTCAATTGTTCATTCAGCAAGCGCGAGTTAAACGGCTTTCCTGCTTGTACCAATTGGTGAAGTTGTTCGAAATAAGCCTTGGCATTAATAAGTTGATTGCTATGAGTCAAACCCGCTGGCCCTCCGAGAGCCATCCATACGCCTTCGACCCATTCAGCTAACGGCAACCGGCCACGGTTGGATAATGCTTGCGAGAGAACAGGCACGACTCGTTGTAAACGTTGCCGAGCGTCGTCGCTTAAACCATTGAGTTGGGAAAAATTCAGTAAAGACTCATAAATTGTTTTACGTTCGCTGTTTTCTGCAATCAGATGAATGTCATTTAAGATTAATCCGCAATAAGGTGCGCGTAAGATTGCTAACCATGCGACGCGGTCAGCCCGATGGTGGAGGGCGCGAGTGAGTGCTGCTAAATCTTGAATCTCACTGCGTTGCGCCAGCAAATCGATTTCTACCGCTTGAAATCTAATTTGCGCTGCTTGCAAGGCCGGAATAATAGCGGCTAAATGCGAGCGTGAACGAACTAATATTGCAATTTTCCCTGCAGGATCATGTTCACGGCATTTATGAATAATCTGGATAATCTGCTGTGCTTCTTCGCCGGCGTCTATGCAACCATAACAGGAAACAGCCGGCGCGGCGGTTTGCAGTTGCGTGGCAGTGGCTGCTTTGTAAGGGATCGCTCCGCTGGTTAAATTAGCTTCTGCTGGAAGGATTTGCGGAAAAATTTGGTTAAACCACGCAATAAGCTGTTCTCCAGAACGAAAATTAAATGACAACTGTAACGAAGTTAAGCGAATATTTTGGATGCCTTGCTGCAGGGTTCGTAAAAATAATCCTACCTCCGCATTACGGAACCGGTAAATCGATTGCATAGGATCCCCGACTAAAAAAATACTTCGCCCATCTCCAGGTTCCCAGCCGAGCAGTAATTTTTCGATTAATTTAAATTGTGCTACTGAAGTATCTTGAAATTCATCTACCAATAAATGGCGGATTCGATAATCTAATGCTAATGCAAGATCTGTGGGCTGATGTTCTTCGCCTAATGCCCGGGAAGCAGCTAAGCCCATTTCAATAAAATCCATTACACCTTGTTGTTGAAAAAGAAGCTGTAGTTGAGCGGCTAATAGCGGCAATACTTCAATCAGTGCGGTGATAATCCGCCATTGGGCATCGCTGTAGCGGATAGGAGGACAAGCTGCTATTTCCTGCAAATGTGCTTGTAAAACTTTATGATCGCTTAAGGTTGTTAAAATAATTTCAAATGCTTTTTTTTCAGCGGTTTTTGGCGGAAAACCGGTTTGGATAGTGATCGTCTTCCGCCATTCGCCTTCGGCAGTCAACAAAGCTTGGGCTAATCCCCGCCAAGTTTCAAGTTCGGCGGTTGATACCGCAGGAAAAGCAGTCAGATCCGCCCAACGCGACAATCGATGCGAAGGCGCAGCCGTTTGCAAATTTTTACCAGCGAAACGCAACAAAGACAATAACTGTGTTTTTAAGTGAGCAGGAAGTTGCTGATCGGCTGCTTGTAAAATATCATGAGCCAATTGCGAAAGCCCGTGGTCCATTTTTTGGCGAAGCTGAGGCAGGGAAGCATGATAGACGATATGCGGCAGCCATTGTTCGCGTTTTGCTAATAATTCGATGCATAATTCGGTTAATTGAGTTGCGTTATTATCTAAGTGAGTGAGCAATTCCACTGGAGTAGAGTTCAGAATAATTTCGCGAACGGCTTGTTCATAATCAGGTAGTGGGTTTTCAACGATGCGTGCAGGCGCGCCATAGCCGGCGAGTAACGGCATCCGCATACTGAGTTGAGCGCACAGTGCATCGATGGTCAAAATTCTTAATCGTTGAGGATTCTCGATTATTCCCCAATGATAATGCTGGTTTTTATTGAGGACATTGCGGGCTAGTTCCCAGGTGGTTAATTGATGTTGAGCAGTGGGGGGATCTGGATTTTCAGCCAATTGTAACGCTGATATTATCCGTTCGCGCATTTGCGCCGCTGCCTTGCGAGTGAAGGTGAGAGCGATAATTTCTTCTGGAACTCACAAGCCTTACCCAACAAAGATAAATAGCGCTGAGTGAGCAGCTCAGTTTTTCCAGACCCGGCAGGAGCTTGCACAATAAAAGATTGCCCCGGATCTAGAGCCTCTTCTCGCACCTGCTGGTCGGATTTCTCAATAGCTTCAATTATCATACATAGTCATTCCTTAAATATAAACGGGGTCAAACCTTTTCTGTCCCGAACTTTCGAATATCAATGCATTTGCAAGTTAATATTTCCCGCCGCCGCCAAGCGCGCTAGCTAACGGGTGGCGGCGGAGTCTTTTGCGCGCGCAGCGAAGCGAGCACGGAAAAGACGCAGCCGACAGGCCCCGAAATGCGGTCTATCCGCAAAGGGCTTGGCGGCGGTGGGAAATATTAACGATGTCTGGATAAAAATTGCTACCTCGCAAACTGAGTATTTTGTTGGTCATAAATCCGGCATAGGGATTGCAGATGGCATGTTCTGCAAGGCCTGCCGTTTTCGGCAGGATCAGTGGCCGCGTATCCGGCATGAAAGTCTGCGCCTAGTTTTTGTAAAACACGATTCCAATAGGTTAATAAATCCGTCCAAGTTTTTGGAGCTTCCTGGGCTTTTTTGTAAGAAGCTATACTCATCATACCGTCAGGATATGTACTTTTAGTGTCAAAATATTCAGCATGCAACCCTTTAAAGCTTAATTCACCAGTCCGGAGTTGAGCAAAAGCGACTCCAGAAAAATTATTTCTATGGTCAGAGTCCAGCGCATATAAAGGTAGTTGCGGCTGCTGTAAACGTTCACCTAGCCAGTTTTGAATATCAGAGAGGCCGGTTTTATAGTCGATCAGCAATTGGCTACCATTGTCGAGCTGATCGATGCGGTCAATTTTTAAATTCAAAGTTAACCCAGCCAATTCAATACAGCGTTCCGCTTCCTGTTCAATCACTTGAAATGGAGGGCGCTGTTTTTCTAAAGTTAACCATTCATTGAGTAGAGCAATTAAACGATTCTGCTCTATTTGAGCAAACGGAGATTCAGGTTGAGCTAATTGCTCGTGAATGACAGTGTTGACCAGGTTGATAAGCAGCTTATCTAAATTTTCTGAGTTTAATTTCAGTAAATTGTGCTGGTTTTTAAGATTGGCCCACAAACGATCTAAGGCATTGTGAATCAGTATGCCATGAGCCTTGGCAGAAATACCTAATTCCGGTTCGTTCAAAGCAGTGGCATGGAGTCTAAAATTAGCGAAGGCCCGAAACGGACATTCCGCTTGTTGGGTCAGGATTGCGCTGCCGCCACGAATTTTAAGGTTGGCGGTATGAGAGGGACCGTATTGGTCGTTAATTTGTTCGCGATTGCCGGAATTAAAAATTTGTTCGGCATAAAACAGCGGTAGATTAAATTCACCGATTAGATCAGATTGAGCAATGGCGCTGGAAATTAACCGGCTAAATCGTGCCGGTTGATCGGGGTCGTTGCTGGAGCAGCTCACCCAGATTTCGGGGGCTGAATGCAATAAGCGCTGAGTGATTCGTTGCGCGTAAAATAATTCACGTTGTGCTGAGCTGTGGGGCATGTGTTGTTGCACTTGCAATAAATAGGGCAGGAAAGGATTAGGTTGAGCAGCAGGAGGCCAGCTCCGGTCGTCTAATCCCATAACCCATAATACATCAAAGTCAAAGCCGCTACTTTCGAGTACGCCTAGTATTTGAATTGAAGTCGTAGGCGCGGATTTTGACTGAAAAATAGTTTGCGCAGTTAAACGCTGTAAGCATTGCAGCGCAGTGGCGCGGGAGATTGGGCCAGTGACAATCTCGAGTTCGGCGAGTTCCGCAAATAATTCCTGCCAGCGGATTAGAATTTGGTATTCGAGACTATTGAGTTTGCGGCCACCGGGCCAACCGAGCGCATTCAATTGCTGAGTGAAGTAATTTGCCCACATCCGCGGAGATTGCAGTGAATCTGAGCATTGACTCACTGCGAAGAAATCACGCCAGCGTTTTAACCAAGTGTGTTTGGGATAATGAATTTGCCATTGAGTCAGCGCGGTAAATAATGCAGTGAAAGAGAGTTCAAATTTGCCAAGTTGACGGCATTCAGCATCAAGTAGCGCTCCTAAATTAACATCGGTTTCATTTTGACAAAGGTATGGCGATTGCAATAAAGTGCTCAGTAATTCTAGAGGAATTTTTTCAATGTCTAAAGTTAAAACCTGCAATCCGGTAGAGATCACTGCAAATTCGCTGAGACTTTGGCCAGCAGAAATATTGAAAGGTAAGGGGGAGGATGACCCGCCTGGCAATTGGTTTTCAGGAACAAAAACTTGGTTAAAAATGCGTGTTACACTTGAGCGATGTTCAGTCAATTGCGGTATCACACAGCCCACCCGGGCATGAGGGTTTTTTTCAAGCTGTTGTTTCGCCCAGTGAGCGATGTAAGTTATTTCAGTGTCTAGGTCCGCAAAAATTTGCGAATGGTAGTGGGGATTTTGTGAGGGCGAAATTATTTCGGTAACGGGTACAAACCGTTGAATTGCTGTTAACAGAGCTTCAAAAGCGGGGGTTAACTCATCAAAGCCAACGATCATCAACTTTTTAATATTCAATAAGTGAGCTTGATCCAAGGTTAAGGCCAATCGCTTAGGTAAAACCGCTTCACTAAGCCACCCTTGTTGTTGACAGGTCGTTATAAATTGATCTGCCCAGTAACAAAAAAGCTGAACCTCGGGTACTCCAGCAGTTTCATGCCGAATGTTTTCCAATGATCCTTGCCAGTGATTGAGTAGTTGCCAGGCTTGTTGAACGAGTAAGGTGGTGCTATTGACATGCAGGAAGGCGGCAAGAGATTGGGGAGTAGCTTGAATGATTTGTGACCATAGTTGTTGTTCTTGAGCGGGACTTAATATTTGTTCTGATCCAAAAGCATGAGAATGCCAAAGAATTTGGAGCCAGCTGTTGAAAGGCAAAATCTGCGGAGTCTCCCAAACCAGTTGACCCTCACCTTGCTGTTGCTGATAATTTTGTCTAATGACCTGAGCCAGCCGCTGGTTCGCAGTCAGTATTATATTGCCCGGGTCAAATTGAATCGAAACTTTATTCATACAACCTTAAAATTTAATCTCCTTCATTCTATGCTCCCGCGCCTAAGAACGTCCAGTAGTCACTTGCACACAGGATCAGGGAAACCCCTGGCCCAAGAGGGTGATTTTTTGAGTCTAGCCCACTAAAAAATTTAAATATTTTATTAAGTTATTGATTATTAATATAATTATCATCATGATTAAAATCAGCCCAATTTGAGCTAAGTACGTGGATTACTGGAATAATTATGAGATTTAAAAAGGATACTCACAAAGTTATCCACAGATTTTGTGAATAACTTTTCAGAAACTTAATGGTATTGGGATGGTGGTTCTCGCTGGAGCGAGAATTTGAGAATTGCCACTAGACAAACACAATCACCTGTGCTAAATTGAAAATTGGTAGCGTTGCGAGCATTTTGAGCGGGCGTGTGCTCTCTTTAATGATTTGCCATGCATTGTTTTTTTTTTGTACTGAGAGTGTAACACATGAGTAATAAAATTTACGTAGGCAATTTATCTTATCGGACTGCTGAGGACCAATTAACTCAGAATTTTTCCAAATACGGACAGATTTCGAATACTGTTATTGTAATGGATCGTGCAACGAACCGTTCCAAAGGTTTTGGATTTATTACTTTTGAAACTGAATCTGCTGCGCAACTAGCTTTAGAAATGAATGGTAAAGAAATTGACGGCCGTACGGTTAAAGTCAGCATTGCTAAACCTCCAAAAGAACGTGAAGCAGGCGGCGGTGGCGCGGGTGGCCGAAGCGGCGGCAGCAGATCTAGCGGCGGCGGCTTTGGTGGCGGTGGACGTCGTGAAGGCGGCGGTGGCGGCTTTGGCGGCGGTGGACGTCGTGAAGGTGGCGGTGGCCGCGGCGGCTATTAAGATTCCGGTAATTATTGAGGGATATAGATCTGCATAACAGATCTAATGCCTCCTTCAAGCAAAGTAAAGCAGGGCGAGAATTTATTTCTCCCCTGCTTTTTTTTTGCCCCCATTTTTATAAACCCAGGAAATTCCCCGGTGCAATAACTTTAATATTGATTAAAATGACTGTCATGATAACTTGAATTGTTAATTATTCATGTAATAAATTACAGATGAGGTTTTTATGAATCTTCTAAATGCAGTCAGAGAAAAATTAATTAAAAATTTATGGAGTATCTATAAAAAACATGTTCCAAACTTTCAAGTAATTGAATCTGGGTTATTAAGTCGGAATAATGGTAGCTTAATTCTAGATCACTTTGCAATTATCGACTTGCCTGGGAGCAATTCTGGAATTTCAAATTTATGTCAAATATTCTCGGCGCTAGAATATAGAGCGCAAGGGTCAGACTATTTACATGATAAACAAAATGATTTTTTATGGATGGTAGAAATAGAAGCAATCGAAAAATCAGCTATAAATACACTCCCGCAAATAGTAATTGCAGATTTTCGATTAGAGGAGCTTTCCTCACCAGTCCGAAAAGTTATTAGAAAATATACCGATCAAATTCCGGAATCCCCAGTTAGAAAAATACAAAGCTTAAGTGGGAAAGCATATTTAGGCGATCAAAATGCTGCTGATGAATTATTGAAAGTTTTAATGGCTTACTTCTCAGGTCGAGAATGGTCATTACCTAATATAACTGACTTTTCAATAGTGCATGAGGCCAACGAGCTATTAGCATGGACTCTTTTATTTGGACGTATACCCAATCATTTCGCTATTTCAGCTCATTTGCTCGTAGGATTTAACACATTTGAAGAATTCATTATGTTTATAGATAAGGAGCTTCAGCTAAGTCTTAATAATAATGGAGGAATTATCAAGGGCAGTCAATCACAAGGTATTAGACAAGCCTCAACCAATGGAAAAATCACTCAAACTCAATTGGCCGATGGATATTGGCAGCTTCCTGCGCCATTTATAGAGTTTGTATGGCGTTATTCAAAAGTTAAAGAAAATCCTAAAAAATGGCGAGATTATTATACGGGATTTATTTCGCAAAATGCAAATCGAGTAGTTGAGTCGCTATATATTAGCTAGAGGGAAATAATTAATGGACAATTTATTAAATCAATTAATAGAGTACCCGTTTACTAAGTTAAAACGTCTAACAGATGAAAATAAGCTAAAGTTTAACGGGGCAATCATTGATATGTCTTTAGGAGAGCCGCAGCATGAAGTCCCAAAAATATTACTTGATGCATTAGAAAAAAATTCAAAATTTTGGAATAAATACCCCCCAGTTAATGGGACACCAGAGTACCGTCAAGCCGTGATAAATTGGATGTCTAAAAGATACGAATTAAATGAAAAATTTTTAGACCCGAATTCTAATATACTGCCGTTGTCTGGAACCCGAGAAGGTCTATATTCATTAGCGCATTTAGCAGCTTCTATATATAGAGATGAAAAAATCTATATCGGTATGGCCGATCCGTTCTATCAGACCTATTATGCTGCGGCGATTATGAGTGGAAGCAAGCCTTTAATATTCCCTACCAAGGCTGAGAATAACTTTCTTCCAAAAATTGATGATTTTGAAAGAGATATATTGAGTAAATTAAGATTGCTTTATATTTGCTCGCCAACTAACCCCCAAGGAGCATGTGCTAGTTATGAATATATAGCTAACATCATTAAAATAGCACAAAAATATAATTTTTTAGTAGCGTTTGACGAATGTTATTCCGAAATTTATTATAATAGTCCTCCCATTGGCGCACTTGAAGTATGTTATAAGGAATCTTTAACCTTAAAAAATGTAGTTGTTTTCAATTCATTATCCAAACGTTCAAATGTTGCCGGTCTTAGGTCAGGCTTTATAGTAGGAGATCCAGATATAATTTCAGGTTTTTCTAAAATGCGAAGTTTTGGATGTGCGGGGACTCCAATCGCAATCTTAAATGCTACTATTGCTTTATTAGAAGATGAGGAACACGTTAAAAAAAATCGAGCGCTATATTTAGAAAAATTTAAAGAAAGTGAAAGAATATTAGGAGATTATGACGGTTATAAGTTTCCGGATGGAGCAATTTTTTTATGGATAAAAGTAAGAGACGATGAAAAAATTACCAAAAGGATCTGGGTTGAGTCAGGAGTAAAAGTATTACCGGGATCTTTTTTTACTTTAGATAAAACTAAAAATATCAATAGTGATTCTGAACAAAAATATATCCGAGTAGCGATGGTTAACGATTATGCTACCACAAAAACTGGGTTATTACGAATTAATAAGATATTGCGCGAGGAAATATGAAGTCAATAACATTTAACATATTTGGAAATATAGAAAAAATTGAAACGAATGTAAATTTTAACACGATATTAGAGATAGCATTAGATAATAATCTCTGTATACCTTATAGTTGTGCGGTAGGTAACTGTGGTACTTGTAAGTGTAAACTTATTTCTGGAAAAGTTGAACTGCTACCTTACTCTAAATATGCTCTTTCAGAGCAAGAAAAACAAAACGGATTCATTCTGGCATGCAGAAGTATTCTCATAAATGATGCATCGGTAGAGTATTATGCTGAATAGTCCCAATAAAATTTCAAGCGTAGCATTGGTAACTGGAGGGGCAAATGGTATTGGTTTTGCAACTGCTTTGGAGTTAATGCAGCAAGGTCATCATGTTTTGGTGGTTGATAGCATTGTAGATATTTATGGCAAAAAATCCAATAAAGAACAAAGAAATATAATTTTAAAAAAAATAAATGATAATAAAATTGAATTTTTAGAATTAGATATTTCAATTAAAAGAAATGTAAAACATATAATATCATATATTATTAAAAAATATGGACGTTTAGATATTATCATTAATAACGCCGCTATATTGCGTGATTCCATGATTTATAATTTAAAGGAAAAAGATTATAGCCAGGTGATAAAAACAAATTTATTTGGCCCATTCTACATAATGAACGAATCTGCTAATCTGTTGAGAAATAAAGAAAAAATTGGTCCAAGAAAAATTATAAATATAGTTTCCACCAGCGGTATTTTTGGAAATTATGGCCAAGCTGCTTATGCAAGTAGTAAGGCTGGATTATACGCTTTAACTAGAGTTTGTGCGCTTGAGTTAAAAAAATATGGAACTACTGTCAATGCGGTTGCACCTTTTGCATGTACGCGAGTTACTGAGTATATAGATGAAAGTCGTCCAGAACAAAAAGCGTATAAGGAAAAAGCTCTAAAAATCCCTGCAAGCTATCCAGCTAAATTTATTAGTTATTTGTCAAGTATTTATGCTGATAATATTACCGGGCAAATATTTGGAGTTAGAGGGAAAGAGATTTTTTTGATTTTAAAAAATTTAAATCAATCTTGTGAAAAAACTATATTAAACAAGTCCAATTTTTTATACATTAAAAATGAAATCGATTCAAAGCTAAAAAGGAATTTTTTTAAATTGGAAACCGATATCAGTTTTTATAATGATGAACCATTAGTATGAGGTGAATATGAAAATTAACGAGGTAACTCTGGACGATTTCCCATCAATGCCAATAGAGTATCAACAATGCTGCGAGAAAATAATTCTAAGCCATGCTACAAATGAATTATACGGAGCAGAAGTATTTGATGAACCTGCTATTGCATTAGCGCCGACACCATACGCAAAGTGGCTAACTTGTCGAGTAGCTATGGATGAATACGGTCATCATATTCGTTTTCGAGAACTGGCTAAAAAATTAGGTATTCACGAAGAAAAGTTAGATTCTTTAAGTAAAAGACATTCATCAATTTTTGAGTTTGAAATGAAAAAGTGGTCGGATTTTTGTGCTATAAAAATTCTAGCAGATCTAGGCGAAACTTTGCAAGCAGAAGATTTATCTATATGTAGTTTTTTACCTTTAAGAGCACTTGGAAAGCAGGTTTTATCTGAAGAGAGATTCCATGTTGATTTTGGTTTAAAATTCTCGAAAATTTTGTGTAGAACTAAGCAAGGCGCCAAGGAGATGCAAGATTCTATCGATAGATATTTTCCACTCATGCCCGCTTTTTTTGGTAACCCTAATTCTAAAAATAATTTAGCCTATATTCACTGGGGAATAAAGCAAAGAAGTAATGAAGAAATGTTAACGCAATATATAAAACAAGCTAGGGAGTTGGTTGAATCTATTTTAAATTTATCTCTGCCGGAGATTTTATGAAAAATATGACACTTGATAAAAGTGCAGAAAAGGAGACTTTTGAAAAAAATCTATTAGAAAATAATATGAAGCCGTTATGGGCCAATTTCAAAAATATTGTAACTGTGGAACCTGAAACAAAATATATTCCAAATTTGTGGTCTTTCGCTAAGTGCTATCCAATTCTGATACACTCTACCAAACAAATCAGTATAAAAGATGCTGAACGGCGGGTTCTAATTTTAGAAAATCCAGGAAGTAACGGTGATTTTTCCGCTAATCATGCAATTTATTCGGGTTTGCAAATTGTATTGCCTGGAGAAATAGCGCCTGCGCATAGACACTCACAGTCAGCGCTAAGAATTGTATTGCAAGCGGATGATGCGATAACAAAAGTTGATGGAATTGAGATTAATATGAGGCGGGGAGATGTAATTCTAACGCCAGCGTGGACTGTGCATTCGCATGAAAATAGAGGCTCTATTCCAGCAATTTGGATTGATATTTTAGATATTCCAACGGTAAATTTTTTAGGGTGTAGTTTTCTAGAAAATGGGGATATAAATAATCAGCTATATTCAGCTAAGTATTCATTGGATAAATTACATTTTAAATATCAGAATTGGCGAGAAAAAATATTTTTAATGTATAATTCAATCGACAATAATGTTAAAAATGATATTCAGCTTTGCTATGGGATTCATACCGGAGAATTTCCATCCTTGCCAAGTCTCTCATCATCATTGAACCTGATATCAGGAAAAAATAAACTTCCCTGGCAAAGAACAACCGAAAGTTTATTATATGTAATATTAGAAGGGAACGGAGTATCTTATGTTGGAAATGAAAAATTTAACTGGCAAGCTGGTGATATTTTAGTTATTCCACCCTGGTATCCGTTTAAGCATGAATTAAATGGAAATGCAGTAATGATTTTAATTAGCAATAAACCAATTTTAGAAAAATTATTTCTTTTGCGTACTCAATAAGTTGGATATAAAAAATATGGATAAATTTTTTTCCGCTACAAGTATAGCTATCGTAGGTGCAAGTTCTCGAAGCAATAGTTCAGGTGCATCTATAATGAAAAATATCTTATCTAGTGGGTTTAAAGGTAGATTATTTCCAATAAATAGAAATGGAGGTGAATGCTGTGGAATAGAATGTATAACAAGTTTATCGGAGTTAGAAATCCCTATTGAATTAGTAATTGTGTCAGTTAAGGCTGATATGATATATGAAGTTCTATTGGAGGGTGGTTTGTATGGCATAAAGAACTTTTTAATATTATCTGGCGGTTTTTCTGAAATAGGACAGCAAGGCTTAATCAGAGAGCTAAAAATTAAAGAGATTATAAAAAAATTTGATCTAAAAATTATAGGTCCAAATTGTGCTGGTTTTTGGTTAAATCTTATCGACCAAAAGTCATCTGCAACTTTTATTAGAATGGCGCCGCCAGGCGGTGGAATTTGTTTCATATCTCAATCTGGCGCTCTAGTTGAAGAGTTAGTATCCTATTCTAGGAAAGAACATCTAGCTCTTGGCGCCGTGGTTTCTGTAGGAAATTGTTTAACGTATGATTTAAGTGATTTTGTTGAATACTTTGGGAATTTAACTTCATGTACTGCTATTCTAATCTACGCTGAAGGATCGCTTAATATAGAAAAATTAATCTCGGTCAAACAAAATTTTTTAAATAAACCCATTATTTTACTATGGGGCGGAAAAACCGTGAAAGGTATGGATGCAGCTGCTAGACATACCAGTAAGCCGACAAAATATTCAAAAAAAATAGATAGTTACTGCCAGGAACATGGGATTTTTATTGTTGAAACTTTACGTGAATTACTTTTAACATTAAAAGGCCTTTCTTTCTATTCGAATTTAATGGGCAAACGATTAGTAATTGTTTCTAATTCTGGAGGACCGGCGGTATTATCTACAGATATTTGCGAAAAAGAAAATTTTGAATTGCCGAATATTCCTGAAGCTGAAGGTAGTATATCGAACCCAATTGATTTATTAGCGGACGCTGACCAAAACCGTTTTCAATATACATTAAATATGCTTTTGCCTTATTGGCATCAGGTCTTTGATGTTCTTTTAACAATTCAAGTAATTCCTGCTATGATAGATGCAGATCCAATTGTTGACTTAATAGCTAATTTTTCTCACACTTCGGGTATCCCGATTCTTTCTTGCATGATGGGATCTTTAGAGAAAGAAAGTATTTGGAAGCAGAAGTTAGCTGCTGCAGGAGTTGCTTTTTTTAATGATCCTGAAGATGCTTTAGTGCTTCTAGGTTTATTGAGTAAAATTGGTCAAATTCTGAGATTAAATTATGAATTTTCTCAATAAAGATTTAAACTTAGCAATAATAATGCTTTTAGTTGGAACTGCAACTACTAAAGCCGCGTCTTTTTTATCGCTACCTTTTCTTGCAATCTTTTTGGTAAAAGAAGTTCATTTATCGCCATCAATTATTGGTATCATTGTAGGATTAGGGCCTTTAACAATTCTATTCGGGGGATTTCTTGGTGGGCAGTTATCGGATATTTTTGGACGCATTAATTTTCTTTTAATTTCTATCTTTGGAACAGCATTAACATTATGTAGTTTTTGGGGTGCAAGTCATATTAAAAGTCATTCAGTAATTATTGTAGCTTTTGGATTAATTAATGTATTAAATGGTTTTATATCATCCTGTTTTCAACCTATTAGTCAGGCTTTAATGAGTGATTTATTACCTCCTGAAAAACGTTTTAAAGCATTTCAGCTTCGTTATGCTGCAATTAATATTGGTGCCGCCATGGGGCCATTTTTAGGCGCTATTTTTGGAATCAGTGCCTCAACTCAAGCATTTCTTTGGAGTTCTTTAATATTTGGTTTGTATGGGATTGCGCTTTTTATCGTTTTGAAACTGGATACTATAAATTTATTCCCGCGAACTGCAAGAAAATTTACTATGAAGAGTTCTTTTATTGTTGTAATGAAAGATAGAAAGCTGCGCTACTTTATACTTTCTGGAATTATTTTTTTTGTATGTTATGCGCAAATTGATTGTACTTTATCCCAATATTTAGTTGTTAATTTTATTAATGGGGTAAAGATATTTGCTTTTTTATTATCTTTAAATGCGTTAACTGTATTATTTTTCCAGGCTCCTGTATACTTTTTAAGTAAAGCATACTCTCCAAATGTTACTTTAATTATTGGTAGCGTTATCTTTGCATTTGGCTATATGTTTTTTGCGTTTGCAGGGCATTCTTTACTATTATTTTATATAGCTATGATTATAGCTAGTATAGGAGAAATATTTGTTTTTCCAGTAAGTGGTATTTTTATTGATAAGCTTGCGCCAGAGGATTTACGCGGAACTTATTTTGGCGCTTCAAATTTTCGACAATTGGGCATGTTCATTGGCCCGATTTTAGGTGGATGTATATTCCAGACTCTTGGCGGTCCCTGGTTATTTGCGATAATGTCAGTGTTAGCATTATCTTCGTTTTTTATTAATTTGATTGGCGATAGCATGACTAATTTGCCGTCTTCCACAAAATTACTTGAGTGGTAACTAATATGAAAAAAAATATTCTATTTGTAAACGCTAGCTATGTGGGTAACCTTAATAAACTATCTGCAGCTAAAGCATTAGGATTGCATGTTTCCCTAGTTGGTACCGATTTACCAATATGGGCTAAGCCATATGTGGATGATTTTATTGAAGCTGATACTCGAAACTATTCACAGACTTTAGAAAGATTAAAACCTTATCATCAACAAAAAAAATTAGATGGCGTTTTAACCTTGTGGGATAGAGATGTGGAATTAACTGCACGAATTTCTGAAACATTTAATTTGCCAGGTAGTTTTTTTGAGTCTGCTCATGCCGCAAAGCACAAACTTAAATCGCGGGAGATTTTAGCAAAACATCAAGTTGCTCAACCAAAATTTAAGTCAGTAAAAAATTTGGAAGATCTTTATGCTGCAGGTCAAGAAATAGGGTTTCCATTAATTTTTAAACCAGTTGGTGCATCCTCTAGTACGGCAATTTTTAAAATTGATAACAGCTTGCAAATAAATAGCTTTTATAAGTTAATGGAAACCTGTAAGAGAACACCTTATTGGTTATATCCAAATGAATACTTGGCTGAGGAATTTATGGAAGGCCAAGAAGTCAGTGTTGAAGGAATAGTAAATCATTCTTCAGTGCAAATTGCGGGTATTACTCAGAAATGGACTACTGCTGATAGTTATACTGAATGGCAGCATTGTTTTCCAGCTAATCTAGATTTTGCCGTTTCTGATCAAGTGCTAAATCTGGTTCGATGTGCTGTAAAAGCTGTAGGTATTAATTTTTGTGCTTTTCATGTTGAAATCATAATTACCAAAGACGGGCCTAAAATAGTGGAAATTAATTCACGAATGGGGGGGGATTGTATTGCTAGTCATTTAGTCCCATTAGCTTCTGGTATAAATATTGCGAAAATGAGTATACTTACTGCATTAGGGGAGTCAATTAGTTTAGACCCAAAGATAGAGAAAGCAGTATGTATTAGATATTTACTTGCAAATCAAAATGGTATTTTAAAACAATGGATAAATGCAGATAAACTTGCCGAAAAACCCGGAATAGTTGAGGCTTCAATCTTAAAAAAGGTTGGTGATCCTGTATTAATTCCGCCAGACGGATTTAATGAAAATAGGTTGTGTTATGTTATTTCTTCTGCTGATAAATTTGATGATGCTGTTTTATTATGCAATTCAGCGCTTGAAAATGTCAGCTTTGTCATCAGTTAAAATCTACTTTCGTCTATTGTCTTCTACTATTTCAATAAATATATCGTCTGGATCTTGAATAAAAAAATATTTTATTCCTGTTTTTCCAAGTTGGATGTTAATATTCTCAAATCCATTGGCTTTAAAGAAGTTATGGATATCATCAATCGAGTTTACTTGTAAAGCAAAATGTTTAATCCCAATTGTTGGAAGATCTGTTTTTAATGATTTTGTGTGGGAAGGTGCGGGTTCGCAGGGAGAAAAAGAGAATAACTCAAGGAAGAAACCATTCATTTCTAGGTGAATGATTTTTTGATTCTTATCTTCTGATTCCCAGCTATGAAATATTTTAAAGCCAAATAATTCATAAAATTTTAGAGATTTTATGATGTCTTTTACGCTAATAGAAACATGATGAAATGAAAACATAAGATTTACCTATATTTATAAATCCAGGAAATATTCTTGGCTAGATCTATTAAGCCTATATCGTACGCTTTATCGAATAGCTCTTTCCTGCTAATACAGCAAAATTTGCATTTAATTGATTCAATATAAGACTCCACGGTTTTTGGTGAAATATTAAGAATCGATCCGATTTCTGTCGCGCTTCTACCTCTTAAGGTGAGAACTAATGTTTCTGCTTCTCGTCTAGATATAGAAAAATCTGGAAATTTAAATTGACTAATATTTAATTTTTCCATTTTATTAGACTCAGAAGCGTGCATTTCATTATTCTTTTTGATTTTATTGAATAATAGCTTGTTTTCAGTTTTTTCGCATTCTCTTATGAGTGAATGTGCTTTTTCTTTAAAGTAGAAAGTAAATTTTTTAAGTTCGTCAATTTTATTGACATAATAATTAATTATCTTTTTGTTTCCCGTGTTACCTGCAAATCCAAATACTTCATAATAGTCATGGCAATATGTAACGATATCTAATCTATTATCTATATTAAAAAATTCACGAGCATCGTTACAAAGTGGCGAAAATGTTTTTTCTGAATCCCATAAATTAACCCCGGTAATTAAACGTAATTCAGTATTACTTTGAAAATTATTTTTCCAAAAGTGTTGATGCCATCTACTGTTACTTGGGAGCGAAATGCATGTTCCATCTAAATAAAATCTAATATAAATAAAATATGTTACTTCCGTGAATTCAAATAAAGGTTTACATATTTCCTGGATGGCGGATTCTGAAAGTATTGAAATATGATTATTGGAAATTTGCATGGGAGTAAGTTTCCTCCTGAATCCTGAAGTTTACTGATAATAAACTAGTACGGTTTGCTTCTCGCATAAATAGTACTGAAAGTAAGGAAATTATGCCTGCTATTGATAAATAAATACCTGGAGCAGCAATATTGTTCAAGCGATGTATTAATAATAGATTAATTAATGGCGCTGTTCCTCCGGTGAAGGCGAGACTGAGATTATATGCCAGCGAAACAATGGTACATCTGAAAGGGGTTTCTATTTGTTCAGCTATAAATGCGGGTAAAGCACCTAAATATAAGGAAAGAAAAATAGAAAAAATTAATTGTATGATTATAGCTTGATGATATGAACAATTCTTGAAGAAACCAAATAATGGATAACTAAATAATATAAATGCCGATATGGCAGATATGATGATTGGTTTTCTGCCAACTTTATCAGCTAAATAACCTGAAAGTTGGATGAAAATAATTAATATTAAATTACTGAAAAAGGAAATATGTATGGCTTGTAGATAGGAAAATTTTATTTCTTGAACAAAATATAAAACCATAAAAATATTAAATGTGTAATATGCTACGCTTGCGCAGATTACTGCCAGAAAAATTTTAAAAATTTCAAATTTATGTATTTTTAAGGACTGAATAAATGGAGATTGAGTAATTGGAAAATGTCTTTTTAAATCAAGAAATAGAGGGCTTTCACTCATTTTTAACCTAAGATAAAAGCCAAGTAAAACAGAAAAAAAAGTTATAAAAAAGGGAATTCTCCATCCCCAGGTTAGCAGATTAGATTGAGAAAGAGAGTTTGTGATCCATGATATTATTGTGGTTGCTAATAAAGCTCCGCAAACCGTGGTAACATTTGTATAACTGCATAAATAACCTCGGTATTTTCGCGGGGAAATTTCTGCAATATAGGAGATTAAAATAGGATATTCTCCGCCAACCGCAAATCCTTGCAATAAACGAAATATTAATAGCAAGAATGCAGAAGTTTTTCCTATCATATTATACGTTGGTAGTAAGGCTATACATAATGAGGGAATAGCAATAAACAATATTGATGAAGTAAATGCTTTGCGACGACCATATTTATCAGCAATATATGAAAAAAAAGTGCCTCCTACGGGTCTTGCTATAAATCCGACGATAAAGATGATAAAAATTAAAGCAGAAGCAACTACTTTATCATTTTCTGGGAAAAAAACCTTTAGTAAAATGGGGGAGAGGCTTGCATAAACAATAAAATCGTACCATTCGAAAATGTTACCTATTGCACATGCTAAAATATTTTTCTTAATATTAATAGCGGATGAGTCCGTTATTTTAGCCATTTTAAACTCCCTGTTTAAATACCTCAGCTACCAATAATTCTTGATTTTATTAAGGTATTCTAACAGTTAAATATGTGGGGTCAAGTCTTGAATTGTGAGCAGATTAAACAGAGTTTAATCTGCTCACAATTCAAGACTTGACCCCATTTTGGGAAAAATAACTTGAACTTCTAAGCCGCTCTGGTTTTCAGGCGTTAATAATAAAACTTCAGCATCATGCAGTTTGGCAATTTGCTGGACAATTCCTAACCCGAGACCGCTGCCGGTGCTTTCATTGCCTAAGATGCGGTAAAATCTTTCAAAAACCCGCTCACGCAGTTCTGCTGGAATGCCTGGGCCGCTGTCCACGACGATCAAGGTCACATGAGTGGCCGTTTCCTTAATATCAATTTTTACCCAGCCGTCCCGAGGAGTGTAGCGAATCGCATTGTCAATTAAATTTCTAATAAGAATTCCAATTGCAGTGGCATTGCCATAAATGGTTGCGGTGCTGTCGGGAGATAAGAATTCTAATTCGATATTTTTTTGAATAGCTTCTGGGGCAAGCATAGCTGCGATATCAGCAGTTTCTCGAGCCAGCTTAACCTTGGTGAAATCTTGGGTAGTCGCTTCTGGAACCATCCGGCTTAAAGTCAGCAATTGTTGAATGACATGATTGCTGCGATTAACGCCTTCTAAGATTTTGATTAACGCTTCGCGATCGTTATTTTGAGCAGCTTTTAGAGCAGCTTGGGCTTGTGCGCTAATCGCCGCTAACGGAGTTTTGAGTTCGTGTGCGGCATCTCCAGTAAAACGTTTTTCTCGTTCAAACGCATCCCGTAAGCGGCCAAAAAGATGATTTAAAGCTTGTACTAGTGGCACAATTTCCGAGGGAACCGCCGTTAAATTAAATGGTTGTAAATAGCTGGGAGCGCGGTGGCTAACCTCACTGGTGACTCTTTTTAGAATATGTAAAGCTTTGCCGACAATAAACCATATCAACAAAGCTAAAAACGGATAACTCAACAGCATGATATATATAGAATCTTGAGTTAGCCGGTTTTCTAAAGCCTGCCGGTAATAAATATGCTCGGCGATCATGACAGTGTAATGAGTTTTAGGATCTGAAGTAGTATAGACCCGCCAAGGTTGATGGTTTAAAGTGACATTCGATAATCCAGGCGCGCCATCAGAAAACGCAGCTAAGGGAGCCCCTGCTGAATGCAATAATAAATGATTCTGGATATCCCATATTTGAAATTCAACAAAAAAATTGTGATTATTGGCATTGACGTTTTGAGGTAAAGATAAAGTGGGAGGAGGGGATAAAGTGCTCTCTTGTCTTTCCATTAAGCTGTTCTGAATATTTCTTAAATCCTTTTCTTGTAATTCGGTACTGAGTAAAGCTTGAATACTCATGGCGGTATGGATTAATTGTGTGTCCAATTGCTTTTGGATATCTTTATGAGACAGCACTAAGTTGCCAATAATGGATAAAGAAGTAATCAGAGTGACGCTGAGTAACAAATTGATGAGTAAGAATGTGCGGATTGATGGCGTCATAGCAAGTGAATTCACTCTGCGTTTTAAGTTTCTTCCTTGGCGATCATATAGCCCACGCCACGAATAGTGCGAATTAAATTAGTTCCAAAACGTTTACGTAAATTATGAATATGTACTTCAAGTGCATTACTATCGATATTCTCACCCCAGCCATATAAAGTTTGATTCAACTGTTCGCGAGAAATAACTCGTCCGGTATTTTCCAGAAGCTTTTGCAATAAAGCGAACTCTCGGCGGGAGATGATCGCGTCTTTTCCGCCTTGTTGTACTGTATGTGAGGCGGGATCTAGCTCGATATCGCCATAAGCAATGACCGGATTTGCCCGGGCTTTGGAGCGGCGTTGTAAAGCCCGCATACGCGCGCATAATTCATCCAAATCAAAGGGTTTGGTAAGATAGTCATCTGCGCCGGCATCTAAGCCCTTCACCCGGTCTTCAACGGATTCGCGAGCAGTTAAGATCACCACGGGCACAGTCAGGTGCCGTTCGCGAATACTTTTTAATAAATCCAACCCAGACATTTTGGGTAAACCTAAGTCCAGCACAATCACGTCAAAGTCTTCTTGAGGGCTGGTTAAAACCCGATGGGCCGAACGGCCATCTTTTACCCAATCAACGGTATAACCATAATGCCGTAAACCGGTGCGGATACCATCGCCTAGTAATTCATCGTCTTCTACTAATAAAATACGCATCAGAACCTCTCATTTATCCTTGCCAATCTCCCCTCCGAGTTTTTCCCTCCCTTTGTAAAGGGAGGTTAGGAGGGATTTATATATTAAAATCCCCCTCAATCCCCCTTTTTCAAAGGGGGAGGTCAATTTTACCCTCTGTTTTTTTGCTTAACAGGAGAGTAAAATTGTGAAGATTGATTCTCCATGGGACTATTTTTAAAAAAATACATTTTAACAATATGATATATAAGAATCGAGAAGATTGCAAGAATTAATTTAATATTTTTTTAAGCTTTTCTTAAGAAATGAAGAAGAAAGGCTTTAAGTTTTTGATAAATAGTTTAAAAGGGTTATAAATGTCAGATATACTTTTGATCGATAAAATCATAGATTATGCACATAAATCCACTCTAGCTGCCCATATTGATATTCATAAACTGACGAAATTTATTCGGCTTTATTATGCATACTCTTCAGCAGAAGATTTAGAAGCTCGAAGCATTGAAGATTTATTCGGTGCAGCGCTGTCTCATTGGCAGCTAATGTACCGACGGCAACCGAATGAGTTAAAAATTCAGTTGATCAATCCGCGGTATGAAGAACACGGCTGGCAATCCAATCACACCGTGGTTGAAGTGATAACCGATGATATGCCGTTTTTGGTGGATTCGTTACGCACTCCCATGAATGCGCATTTGATGATCCACATGGGTGGTATGCAAGTACTTCGTGACGAGAAGGGCTATATAATAGACATTTTTCCTTTTTCAGAAAAACATCCCGGAACAGTGCTAGAGTCTCCTCTTTATATGGAAATTGATCGTGAAACAGATCCGCAGGCTTTAGATAAAATCCACGCACGTATTAGAAAAATATTGGACGATGTGCGCTTAGCTGTCAGTGACTGGCAAGCCATGCGGCAGAAAGTAAAAGATACCGTGAAAGCTTTGAGTAAAATGCTCGAACGCGATCCGGAGATTAAAGAAAGCATCGCGTTCTTGGAATGGATGTTGGAAGACCATTTTACCTTTTTAGGCGCGTGCGATTTTGAAGTCATAGGTAAAGGAGAGCAACAGGAATTGAATTTGGTTGCCCATTCTAGTTTGGGTATTCTGAGAGAGTCTCTGGACCATAAAGTTTACCGGTGCTTTGCAGAGTTGACGGAAAAAGCGCGCAAATTGGCCTTATCAAAACAAGTGTTATTGTTATCTAAAACGACTACGCGCTCTAGTGTGCACCGTCCTGCTTATACTGATTATGTCGGAATTAAAATTTTTGATAATACTGGCAAATTTATTGCAGAAACTCAGTTTATTGGCTTATATACTTCCAGCGCTTATACAGACAGTCCTAAAGCAATTCCAGTTATCCGTCAAAAAGTTGAAGAAGTAATAGTAAAATCCCAACTGCCTCCTCGCAGCCATGCTGGCAAAGATTTATTTCATATTCTCTCAACTCTGCCTCGCGATGATCTATTTCATGCAACCAGTGACGAGCTATTTACTTTAAGCATGGGAATCCTGCATTTACAAGAGCGGGCAAGGATACGCTTATTTGCCCGCGAAGACGCTTACGAACGCTTCGTTTCTTGCTTGGTTTACGTACCGAGAGAAAGTTTTAACGCTGATTTAGTGAGGCGTATTCAAGAGATTTTGAAATTCGACTTAGGCGGCATGGAAGTGGCTTTAAGTACGCAATTCTCTTCTTCAGCTTTAGTGCGCATTCACTATGTTATTCGAGTTGAACCTCACCATAGAAAAGAATATGACTTGCAGCAAATCGAACAGAAACTGGTAGAAGTGAGCCGGTTATGGCAAGACGGCTTTACTCCCAGCGTGATTGAACATTTCGGAGAAGAGCAGGGGAGAATATTGATGAATCGTTATCTCAATGCTTTTCCCGCCAGTTACCGTGAATCATTCGCACCCCAAGCCGCGGTTTTTGATATTGAGCAAATGGAAAAATTAACGGCTAATAACCCGTTGGTGATGAGTTTTTACCGGCCGGTGGGAGTTTCCAAGGAAAATATTCGATTTAAATTATACAGTCATGGTTCTACGATCTCCTTATCCGATGCTTTGCCTATTCTAGAAAACATGGGTTTAAGAGTTGAAACTGAGCAACCTTATTGCATCACTCCAAAAGAAACCGGCGCCGTCTGGATTAATGATTTTGGCATGAAGTATGCCCGGGAACCAGAATTTGAAGTTGAACAAGTAAAAGGAATTTTTCAACAAGCGTTCAATAAGATTTGGCGAGGCGAGGCTGAAAATGATCCTTTCAATCGTTTAGTTTTGGAAGCGCAGTTAAGCTGGCGTGAAATTACATTTTTACGTGCTTATGCTAAATATTTTCGTCAATCAGGATTTACCTTCAGCCATGAGTATATTGGTCAGGCATTGGTAAATAATTCCGTCATCGCCAGATTATTAGTTGAGTACTTTCATTACCGTTTTGTGCCGCAGGCTATAGAAAACCGGCAGGAAAAATTAGTTCAAATTGAATCCGCCATTTATAAGCTGTTAGATAATGTGGTTAGCTTAGATGATGATCGTATTTTACGTCGTTATCTAGCCGTTATTAGCGCAACTATGCGTACTAATTATTTTCAAACTGATTCCGCGGGCCATGCCAAACCTTGTTTATCTTTTAAATTTGACGTGGATAAAATTCCAGAAATGCCATTGCCTTTACCTCAATATGAAATATTTATTTATTCTTCCCGTTTTGAGGGCGTGCATCTGCGTGCAGGTAAAGTGGCGCGCGGCGGTTTACGCTGGTCGGATCGCCGAGAAGATTTCCGGACTGAGGTTTTGGGGCTTATGAAAGCGCAGAAAGTTAAGAATGCATTGATTGTGCCCACCGGTGCTAAGGGCGGATTTGTGGCTAAAAAATTACCCGTAGACGAATCGCGCGAAGCTATTTTAGAAGAGGGAATAGCCTGTTATCGTGAGTACATCCACGGATTACTCGATATCACCGATAATTTACGCGACAGCGCTGTTATCCCCCCCAGCGATTGCGTGTGCTATGACGACGCGGATACTTACTTAGTAGTTGCCGCCGATAAAGGCACGGCCACGTTCTCCGATATTGCCAACAGTATCGCGCTTGAAAAAAATTATTGGCTGGGCGATGCCTTCGCTTCCGGTGGTTCCACCGGTTACGATCATAAAAAAATTGGCATCACTGCACGCGGCGCTTGGGTTTCAGCGCGCCGGCAATTTCAAGAACTGGGTATTAATGTCGATACTGCGGAAATCACCGTGGTCGGCATCGGAGATATGAGCGGAGATGTATTCGGCAATGGCATGCTGCTCTCTCCCCATCTGAAATTAATTGCTGCGTTTAACCATCAGCATATTTTTTTGGATCCAAATCCTAATCCGCAAATCAGTTTCGATGAGCGACAACGGCTGTTTAATTTACCCCGGTCTACGTGGGCTGATTATAATCGTGACCTTATCTCTTCTGGCGGGGGTATTTATTCGCGTTTGGCTAAGTCTATTCCGCTATCTGCGCAAATGAAAAAAATATTAGCCGTGGATAAAGATGCTTTAATTCCTACCGATTTGATTCGAGCTATTCTAAAGGCGCCGGTAGATTTGATTTGGAATGGCGGGATTGGCACTTATGTAAAATCCACCACGGAATCTAATCAAGATGTCGGCGACCGCAGCAATGATGCGGTACGGGTTAACGGTAATGAACTGCGGGCCAAGGTAGTCTGCGAAGGCGGAAATTTAGGCTGGACTCAGCTAGGCCGGATTGAATACGAAATAAATGGCGGGAAAATCAACACTGATTTTGTGGATAATTCCGGCGGCGTTGATTGTTCTGACCACGAGGTCAATATTAAGATTCTGTTGAATCAAGTGGTAGCCGCTGGTGATATGACCGAAGCGGCTCGCAATACTTTATTGGCCGCAATGACGGATGAGGTTGCTAATCTGGTTCTGCAAAATAATTATCAGCAAAACCGCGCCATTAGTTGGTTGTCGGCTATGTCGAAAAATCATTTAAGTTTGTACATCAGCCATATTAACGCGCAAGAACATGCGGGTAAATTAAATCGAGAATTGGAATTCTTGCCCAGTAACAAAGAATTATTACAGCGCAAGATGGATAAACTCGGGATCACCAAACCGGAAATGGCCATCTTATTGGCTTATAGTAAAATCACCCTGAAAGAACAAATTATTCAATCGGATTTGCCTGAAGACCCATACTTAAGCCTGTGCCTGAAAGAATCGTTTCCGCTGCCTTTGCGTAAGGATTACAGCGAAATTATGTGTCAGCATCGTTTGCGCCGCGAAATTATCGCAACTCAATTGAGCAATCGTTTAGTCGCGGATATGGGGGTGACTTTTATATCGCAAATGTTTGAAGAAACCGGTGCAACTGTGCCGATGATTGTGCGCGCTTACACCGCCGCCCGCAGCATTTTTCATATGGCTGAATCGTATATCGATATTGAATCTTTGGATTATAAAATTGATGCTGCTGTGCAGTATCAAATTAATGAAGAAGCTATTACCTTAGCACGGCGGGCCGCTCGCTGGTTGTTGCGTTATCGCGGTAAAAGCATTGATATCCCTGAGACTATAAAAGATTTTGCTGATTCGGTGGTTTATTTATTTCGCCGGTTACCCAAGTATATTTTAGGGGATGATAAAGAGATTCTGGAATCGCGCAGAGATCGTTTGATTGCGGCGAATGTCCCGCCGGATATGGCGTTACGAGTGGCTTGCGCAGAGCCTATGTATCATGCCTTAAATATTATTGACGTAGCCAAACAGGAACAACGCGAGATCCAGCAGGTCGCTGAAGTCTATTTTATGTTAATGGAGCGTTTAAAATTAATCTGGTTTCGCCAACAAATCAACGCTTATGCCGGTGGGGATAGTTATTGGGTATTTTTAGCTAAATCATCGTATAAAGCGGAGTTGGATACTTTACAACGGCGTTTAACCAGCGAAGTGTTACGCGCTATAGATCCCAGTGCTAACATTACTGAACAAGTAGATGCGTGGCTGGAACGTAGCCATTATATAGTGGAACGCTGGCGTAATATTTTAACGGATTTACGCACTACCGGTGTCAAAGAGTTTGCAATCATTTCTGTAGCTATCCGCGAGCTGGACCACTTGGCGCAGAGTCGCGAAATTTTAAATGGAGTATCATGATGAAAAAACCGTTGCCTATTTGTTTGTTA
Organism: uncultured Pseudomonadota bacterium; assembly: GCA_963697455.1. Lineage (GTDB taxonomy): Bacteria > Pseudomonadota > Gammaproteobacteria > Coxiellales > Coxiellaceae > JAFEDN01. The sequence goes on from CAVOOI010000007.1 coordinate 92,188, forward strand.
TTATTACGCCTGACGATGTTTGCGATGATGCTTGTCTGGGCGATCGATAAATTCTTGCGTCCCGTAACTGAAGCCGGGATGTATCAACGAGCTTATCATCTGCCGTTTTTGCCCTCTATGGTGATGTATTCGATTGGCGCTTTCCAAATACTATTAGCCACCTGCTTTGTGATTGGTTTGCAGAGAACGCTCACCGCGGGTTTAGTATTGGCGGGAATGGTTATTTATACGATCGCTTCTTATAGATTATATATGCCGCCTTTCCACGGCGATAATTTATTATTTTTTGCCGCCTGGCCGATGTTGGCGGTCTGTGTATCTTTGTATTTATTGCGTAACCAGGACACGTTACTTGCGGTGTCATAGGCGAAAGGGAGTTGAATAATGGAAAAAGACTGTATTTTTTGTAAAATTGCTCAAGGGCAAATACCGGCAAAGTTGCTTTATCAAGATGATCAAGTGATTGCATTCCCTGATCTTAATCCAAAAGCACCGCATCACGTGCTCATTATCCCGCGCCGTCATATACCCACATTGAATGACGCCACTGCTGATGACACTCAGTTATTAGGGCATTTAGTGCAAGTGGCCAGGGGCTTAGCTTTACAACTGGGTATAGCCGAAGAAGGCTATCGTATATTGATGAATTGCAATGAAGGCGGCGGCCAAGCAGTTTTTCACATTCATTTACATTTACTGGGTGGCCGCGTGATGCATTGGCCCCCAGGATAGCTGAACAATTATAGCGGAAGATAAAAATGACAGAAGTGATTGAAGAAGTAGCGAATCATGCTCAAACTCTTAAAGGGGAAAAACTAGTTCGGCAATTGATTACCGATCTCGGCGAGAATCCGGCGCGTGAAGGTTTAAAAGATACGCCACGGCGCGCCTGGAAAGCGCTACAAACTTTGACCAATGGTTACCACCAAGATTTGGCAACCTTAGTGAATGGCGCAGTTTTTCAATCGAATATGGATGAGATGGTCATCGTTAAAGATATTGAATTATATTCTTTGTGTGAGCACCATTTATTACCTTTTACCGGTAAATGTCATGTAGCTTATATCCCTAATGGAAAAATTTTAGGGCTGTCTAAGTTTGCGCGGATAGTGGATATGTTTGCCCGCCGTCTCCAAATTCAAGAAAACTTAACTCAACAAATCGCTCATGCAGTTTTAGAAGTTACCCAGGCTAAAGGCGTGGGTGTTATTATAGAAGCCAGACATTTTTGCATGATGATGCGCGGCGTCGAAAAGCAAAATTCCAGCATGACCACCTCGGTAATGCTAGGCTTATTTCGCAATGACGACCGCACTCGCCATGAATTCCTAAATTTATTAAAATCATAGTTTTTCTAATTTTTCTATGGTATCCGGATACCTCTTTACCATTAAAATTAACGCTGCAGCTTGATCATTAGGAGTGGTTGTTCCTTGTTCCCATTTTTCGAGCGTCCGAGGGGATACACGTAGTTTGTGGGCGAATACACTACGTGACATATGCAAATGTTCACGAGTATGGCGAATCAAAGTTGCGCTGACTTTAAGAGGAGGTTGTTTTTCAACTTTATGAGTGCGCAAAGTAATTTTTTTGGTATTTTTGTATTGCTGAATTTCTTCAATGCCTTGCTTTAATTCAGAAAACAAGTCACGTTTTTTTTGTTTGGTCATATCACCTATCCTCCAAAATTTGTTTGAGTGCCTTCTTTTCCTTGGCAGATAAATCCGATGCTTCATTTTTAGCATATAATGTCATTAAATAAATCTGATCCTCAGTTTTTTGCCAGTAGTAAATAATTCTTGCTCCGCCTCTTTTGCCATGATTATTTGCTGCCCAACGTAATTTACGTAACCCACCGCTTCCTTGAATAATTTTACCCGCATCAGGTTTTTCCATAAGAAATTTTTGTAACTCCCTATACTCATCATCCTCGAAATAATTGGGGAGTTGCTTAGTAAATATCGTGGTTTCAATAAATATCATCGGATATGAGTGTACCCTTGTTGGGTATAAAATTCAAGCAGGCGTTCTACAGGAAGGCCAGGATATAATTCTGTAGCGATCTTAACCGCTCTAGTAGGTTCACTCTCATAGCATCCTTAACTTTCGTATACTTAGCGATCCGAGCGTCTCTAGGGTCACTCGTAGCTTTTGTATACAGCGTTAGAGGTGTTTTAATGTAAAGTGCCGTGCCTATGCGAATGCCTCCGGGATAAGGCCAAAACTCAACGTTATTTAACTATTTGTAGCTGTTGATGCTTTTTTAATATTCAATGTAGGTGATGGCGATGTAGGATCATCTGTTAAAGAACATTTTATCCCATAACCAAAACTAATCGGCTTAGGTGGTGCAAAAATGAATTTGTCCTGACCGTTATATGGGTATGCAGTAATGTTCTGAAAACGGCAATATTGGTCTTGATTATTTATATTTGGATATATATTAATGTCGTACAGGTCTGCCCAAGAGCCTCCCTGAGATGGGTCGTAAACATAATCAACAGTAATCTCTGAATTAGAAGAAAAATACATTCTCCCAATCGGCGGATTAGTAATAGTATAAGATAACCCTATTTGAGAGCAATCAACTTTATTACAGTTCACCAAGATAGTAGCTGCCATTGATACATTAGGAGCATTACACCACAAAGCAAACAAAGTATTGATAATTAGCGTTAATTTAATAGTTCTTTTATTCATGCCTTGTCTCCTTCTTTTAATTTATTATAGCATATTGTATATTTTTAGATCAAATTTCACTATAATTAAATAAGCTTGCGTGAGTATTCCCACCTGGCGTATTTCCCACTTGACATTCTTCCCACTTAAGCATATAATTATAAAAGAGGTGAAAATTATGTTAAGAAGAATGGTACGTCCTGATGCTAAGGGTCGAATTACATTGGGTTCTTTAGCTGAAGGAGTCAGCGGTTTCTTAATTACTAAAGATAAAGATGACCGCTTAATATTGGAACCTTTTACTGAAATTCCCGCTCGTGAAAAATGGGTATTTGAGAATAAATTGGTATTAAAAAAATTAAGCCAAGGGATAAAGGATGCCTCATCTAATCATGTTTACGATAAAGGTAGTTTTGCAAAATATATTGATGAAGATCCTGAATAATGTCGTTTCAATTATTATTTACTCGTCAAGCTATCCAAGATTTAACAGAATTAGAAAGAAATACTAGTTTATCTAAGAGACTTAAAGCAGTTAAAAAAACTCTAGGTTATTTAGAAATAAATCCTAAGCATCCTAGTCTTAATACCCATAAATACAATTCTTTTAAGGGTGCGAAAGGCGAAGAAATTTTCGAAGCTTACGCTGAAAATAATACCCCAGCAGCCTATCGAATTTTTTGGTATTACGGCCCAAACAAAAAAGAAATCACAATCTTAACCATTACTTCTCACCCTTAATCTGACCGGTAGCAGCCTAACATAAGGTTTTGACTGACATAATAATGGTTTGCATCATAGTATTTCAACATGTCACAAATCTCCGTTTTAGTTTCATGGCTAAAAATACCTGAGATGAGATCAGGATGATCTTTAATCGTCTCATCTACGATTTTAACCAAATTCGGCTGAGAATCCTGCGAACTCATGGCTTGAAAAATCTTCCGAATCAATTCATGTAATCCTTCAATCTTGTTTTTCTTCACTCTCAATTCACGGCTCGACAATGAGAAGAAGGAATGACGTGAGAGATTATTTAATAATTCCTGCTCAAGCTTATTCATTTTGTGAGCCATTCTATACAGGCATCTGGAAATAACTGTTTCCTTATCGTCTTTAATTTCATCCAAAAGAGGGGGTGCATTGTAAAATTTCTCTGCAAGCAATTTCTTAATTGCAATTATCGCTTGGCCTTCACTTTTTTCATCTTGCAAAATGGTTGTTAGTTTTTCAGTATTAAGTAATGCTTGAAACCATTTAAAGGTAAGCAGATGAGGTTGCTTAATCCATTTCATTACATTCGGCAATACCGGTAAGTATTCACTGGGAAGCAATTCAGGGATATTCTGCGTAATCGATTTTATTATTTCAAATAAAGCTGGATGGTTTTCATTAGTAAGCAATATGGATCTATTTTCTTTAATCCATATTATTGCCCTTTGTAAATTTTTATTGTCAAATAATGCTTGGCAGTTTGAAGTGGTTAGCAATTCACGCTTATTTTTCATCATCCATATTATTGCTATTTGTAAGTTTTTATCGTTCAATAGTGCATGGCAGTTTGAAGTGGTAGATAATGCCGGGTTTTGCTTAATCCATATTATTATTTCTTGTAAGTTATTATTGTCCAATAATGTTTTGCAATTTAAAGGGGTAAGCAGAGCAGGTGAAGATTGGTTGAGAACTACTAATGCTTCAAGGAAATCTTTGTTGAACTTAGAGCCGCGAGCAACTTTCAAGCTCATAATTATATTATACTCGAGATATTCATTTTTAATGAGCTTATCTTCGAGATTGTTTTGTAAGAGTATAAGGTTTCTGATCATAGTGACAGTCAATGGCACAAAGGCATCTGAATGAGATTTATCTTCGAAGAATGACCAAAATTCCTCAAATTCACCTTTCATTATCTTCCAATAGGCATCAGAGGCTATGGACCCTCGGCGTAGTCGTAGTCCTAAATCGTAATCTACAAAAACTATAGCGCCTTGATCATCTTTTTTGGAATTATCTAACCTACATGCATCAACATAAATTCTTCTATCGATTATGAAATTTCTAAGTGTTTCTCGAGCTATAGCTTCGTCATCTTTCACACTAGTGTTCCGCTCGAAAAAAGGCATGAACCAACTTTTTGTGCCTTTAAGTCCTATAGAAAGATGAGGATATGCTTTTTTAGCAATCCGAACTGCTCTTGGAGGCGCACTCATTGCTTTAATATACGGTTTCTTATGGTCAGGTTTATTATCTAAAGGTGTTTTAATGATTTTTTGGCCATCACGGTGGACGATGTTAAAACCACCCTTACCAACTAATGTTGTTTCTGTTCCTCTGCTCATTTTTGTACTCTCTTTTACATTTGTATACTTAAGCTAAAAAATAAATCTAAGCGCTGTATTATTTCACAGTAATATGAACATTTTCTTAAGATAGATACATGGAACGCGAAAAAGCAGCTAAGCGCCTAAATTTAAATTTTGAAAAAAATCAATGAGTTAGGGTTGCTAATGGCTTCGGTCTGAGTTAAGGGTTGATGGTTGATGATCTTTTTGACGGCAATTTCCATCAGTTTATTATTGATAGTGCGGGGTAAGTCTGGCGCGGCGATAATTTTAGCGGGAACATGGTGCGGAGAAAGATTTTGCCGGAGGGCGGTTTTCAGCTCCGTAGCTAATTGATCCGTAAAAGTTTCACCTTCGCGCATGGTGACAAATAAAATAATGCGTTCACCATTGCGACAGATTTGACCCACGGCAAGACATTCTAAAATTTCCGGGAATTTTTTAACTTCTTGATAAATCTCGCTGTGCCGATGCGAATGCCGCCGGGATTTAAAGTAGAGTCCGAGCGGCCATAAATAATCAGCCCGCCATGCATGGTGAGTTGAGCATAATCACCGTGCGTCCAAACCCCGGGAAATCGGTCAAAATAAGCATGCTGATACTGTTCGCCATTCGGGTCGTTCCAGAAGCAGACGGGCATAGAGGGGAAGGGGGTGGCGCAGACTAATTCACCTTTTTCATCGTGCACCGGAAGGCCCTGCTGGTTAAAAATTTTGACATCCATGCCTAACCCCAAACATTGTAATTCTCCTCGATAAACCGGCAGATTTGGATTTCCCAAGGCAAAACAAGAAATAATATCGCTGCCGCCGGAAATGGAAGACAAGCAGAGGTCGGCTTTGATGTCCCGGTACACATAATCAAAACTTTCCGGTAAGCAATGGGGAAGCGGTGGTGAGAATGGTTCGTAAAGTTTGAAGATTGTGCGATTTGCGTGGGTGTAAGCCAAATTTTTCAGCAGCCTCGATTATTTTAGCGCCCACTCCAAACACGGTAATGCCATATTCATCAATCAGATTCAATAAGGCATTTTTTTCAGGGTAAAACGGATTCCCCTCGTAAAGCACAATGGTTGCTCCCACCGCGAGACTGCTAATCAACCAATGCCACATCATCCAAGCGCAGGTGGTATAGAAAAATATGGTGTCTTCGCGCTTTAAATCAGTATGCAGGCGCAATTCTTTTAGGTGCTGTAACATAGTACCGCCTGCGCCATGCACCATACATTTGGGTTTGCCGGTAGTGCCTGAAGAATACAGGATATATAAGGGATGATTAAAGGGTAAGGAGTTAAAGACCAGTGGCTTAAAATGCGTGGTAAAACAATCTTGCCAGTGGTGAGTAGTGGCGGATAGGGCATGGAATTCAGGCTGGGAAGACAGGCATCCTGACAAAATGGTCTGTTCCAATGTAGGCAAATTTTGCTGCAAAGTCTGGATATTTTCTAAATCATGAAAAATTTTACCGCCGTAACTATGAGCGTCGGCGGCAAATAAAATTTTGGGTTCAATTTGGCTGAAACGATTTAATAACCCCTGTAGACCAAAATCCGGTGAACAAGCAGACCAGATTGCCCCGATGCTGGCGGTGGCCAGCATCGCTATCACCGTTTCCGGGCAATTAGGCAGGCTGGCGACGACCCGGTCTCCCGGCGGCTACGCCCTTCCGCCGCAACCAGTCCGCTAAGGCACTAACCTGCTGGTAAAGTTCGCTGTAGGTAATAGTTTGGTTTTTTCCAAGCTCGGAACGGAACACCAGGGCGGCTTGTTCATCTCGATAACGCAGCAGATTTTCCGCAAAATTCAGCCGCGAACCCGTGAACCACTGGGTATCTTGCATTCGAGCACCGGGGACGTAAATTGCTTGCTTGGAGAGATGGCCGATGATGTCAGTAAATGCCCAGACCGCCTGCCAGAATTCACCGGGATGAGCGACTGACCAGGCGTGAACAGCGAAATAATCGGGGAGGGCGGTTTGGTGTTGTTGATTGATAAATTCAATAAATTGGGTCATTTGGCTGGCGGCGATTGCTTCCGCTGAAGGCTGCCATAAAGGCTGAATTGAATCCTATATCATCCTCTAATGAGCAAATAATGTACTACAATTAATTTAGATTGTAATTATATACCATTCAAGGAGGTATCATGAAGAGGTCAAAGACCCAATATACGCAAAAACATAAGCGTCACATAAACACAATAGCTAAAAGCTTGCAAGAGGTCGGCTTTTCGACTCGAGAAGCTTTACGGCATGCTTTAGCGGTTGTTAATAAAATGCTAAGCACTAAACCAAAAAAGAGCAAAACTAAGAGCAAAAAACTGCAGCGGGCGTCAAGGCCAGCTTGACCAGAAGCACGACTGCTGCGCGGAAAAAGCGGTTGACCGTGGTTCGGCGTCGTACTGGGTTGACTTCCGCAAAGTTAAACCGTTCGATTTCTCCTAGTAAGAGGCGCGCACTTCGCCGGTCAATGGCTGCCGCTAAGAGAGGCAATCTTCGTCGGATGGCTACTTCGGCTAAACGGGCTACTCATCGTCGGTCAACTGTTGCAAAAAGAAGGGCAACGTTCGCATGATAGCAACTTCGGCTAAGCGTACTGGTCGTAGCCGGTCGGCTGCTGCTGCAAAGAGAGGCAACCTTCATCGGAAGGCTGGTTCGGCTAAGCGGGCCACTAGTCGTCGGTCAACTGTTGCAATAAAGAAGGGCAACGTTCGCATGATAGCAACTTCGGCTAAGCGTACTGGTCGTAGCCGGTCGGCTGCTGCTACAAAGAGGGGTAACCTTTATCGGAAGGCCGCTTTAGCTAAGTGGGCCGGGCGTCGCCGGTCAGCTACTGCTGCAAAGAGGGGTAACCTTCACCGGAAGGCTGCTTCGGCTAAGTGGGCTGGTCATCGTCGATCGGCTACTGCCGCTAAACGGGGCAGTCATCGCCGAGCGGCTGCTAACCGGTCAGCATCTTCACGCCGTCAAAAATCGTTACGTAGAAGATAAGCTAATTAGCGACTCACCCGCCGCCCAAATCCCAAATCGGATCGGCGGGTATCGCTCCCTACTGTATTGTACCCTCTTAGTAGGTAAGGTATCTTGGAGGACATGGATACCGCACTAACCCTATTAAAACAAGTCTTTGGTTTTAATCAATTCAGATCTTTGCAAGAAAAAATTATTACCAGCTTATTAGCAGGCAGGGATAATTTTGTATTGATGCCTACTGGAGGAGGGAAATCGTTGTGTTTTCAAATTCCCGCATTGATGCGACCGGGGGTAGGCATTGTGGTATCGCCGTTTGATTTCTTTAATGCAGGATCAAGTGAGCGCCTTGAAAGCCAATGGAGTTGCTGCCGAAGCCTATAATTCTACACTGAGTTACACCCAGTCCCAGAAAATTCTGCATGATTTACCGCACGGACGTATCAAGTTACTTTACATCGCTCCCGAACGGTTAACCACTCCGGCTTTTTTAGAGCGATTAGATCAATTAACGATTGCGTTATTTGCTGTGGATGAGGCGCATTGTATTTCCCAATGGGGTCCTGATTTTCGTCCGGAATATAAAAAACTGCAAATCTTGCGCGACCGTTATCCGAGTGTTCCAGTGATTGCTTTAACAGCCACTGCCGATAAGCCAACTCAGCAAGACATCCGCGAATGCCTACGTTTACAAACCGCTGATTTTCATTTAGATAGTTTTAATCGAGCCAACATATATTATTCCGTTTTAGAAAGTCAAAGCCATTACAACAAGTGCTCACTTTTCTCGCTGAATATGTTAAACAATCTGGTATTATTTACTGTCTTTCGCGTAAACGGGTTGAAGAGTTAACTCAAGAGTTCGTCTGGCTGGGCTTTCGGTCGCTGCTTATCACGCAGGCATGAGTTCTAAACGTCGGCAGACTGTCCAAAATGCTTTTCAAACTGAAGATATTCAGATTATTGTGGCCACGGTAGCGTTTGGGATGGGTATCGATAAATCTAACGTGCGTTTCGTGATTCATTATGATTTACCTAAAAGTATCGAAAGTTATTATCAAGAAACTGGGAGAGCGGGGCGAGATGGTCTGCCTGCAAAAGCTCTCCTATTTATCGTTTAGGAGATATTGCCTTAGTTCGTGGTTTAATTGAAAAAAATAGCAATGAACTACAACGCCGAATAGAAACTCATAAACTCAATTCCATGGTGGCTTTTGCTGAAGCGCAAACTTGCCGGCGGCAGGTCTTACTGAATTATTTCAATGAAGCACTTAGCGAAAATTGCGGTTATTGTGATATTTGCCAAAATCCACCGGAAACTTATGACGCCACGGAAGATACCCAAAAGGCGTTATCCTGCGTTTATCGTGCGGGACAGCGATTCGGAGTGGCCCATATCATAGATATTTTTCGCGGCGCGGATAAAGAGCGGATTAAACAGTATGGTCACCAACGATTATCCACCTATGGCATTGGCGCACATTTAAATCAGGAAGCTTGGCATAGCGTCTTCAGACAACTGATTCACCAAGGGTACTTAGAACAAGACCTTGCTAATTATTCAGTACTGAAGTTAACTGAAAAATCTCGGGCCTTGTTGAAAGGTGACGTGCATCTAACCCTGGCGCGGCCTCGTGTCAAACCAGTAAAAAGTTCTAAAGATGCCGGTGCACAGAACAAAAAAACGGGGAAACGAAAAACAATCGACTTTGTTTACGACGCTAATTTGTTTGAACGGTTACGCAAACTCCGCAAAAAATTAGCCGATGACGCATCCGTACCACCTTATGTCGTATTTAGTGATGTTACCTTAGCCCAAATGTCCGCACAAATTCCCCGCAATGAACAGGATTTTTTGCAGATCAGTGGAGTGGGCGAAATGAAACTTAAAACCTACGGACCACAGTTCCTAGCCGAAATTCAAGATTTTCTAGAATTACAATTGGCATAGCCCTGGGAGTTAGCGTTCTATTCCCTCCCCCTCGCAGGGGGAGGGTTAGGGTGGGGGTAATTAAAAATGCAATATCACTCTCTTGCACGTCAATTAAGGAAAAACGCTACAGACGCAGAGCGTTGGCTTTGGCAACACTTGCGGTTAAGACAAATGGCGCAGTTTAAATTCCGACGCCAGCATCCCATTGGAAGATACATCGTAGATTTTATTTGCATTGAAGCAAAATTAATCGTGGAAATAGATGGTGGTCAGCATAATGAAGCGAATGGCTGCCAATCAGATGCCGTGCGGACAGCATGGTTAGAAAAGCAAGGCTTCAAAGTATTGCGGTTTTGGAATAACGAGGTACTGACCGATGTCACTGCAGTGAACGAAGTCATTTGGAACGAGTTAATGATCCTAGAAGAAGTACCCCCACCCTAACCCTCCCCCTGCGAGGGGGAGGGAATAGAACGTACCGCAGTAGAATAAAAAATTCAAACAATCACCACCTATGGATGGAGGCGAGCCGCCGGATAACATCAAATAGAGGTCACACACTCCGCAACTTCTTGGCGACTCCTAAAAATATGGCAGATCAAGGTGAATTATCGGACTATGTCTATCACGCTATTGAGGAAATTCTTGGAAAATGCTATCTTTAAACCCTTTATCCAAGGGGTATTATAGGCACGTAGCTCAGTGGTAGAGCATCACCTTGACATGGTGGTGGTCGGTGGTTCGATCCCACTCGTGCCTAATTTTTGAATCATTTTGGTTATTGCAATACTCCTGCATTATATGTAATAATATATGTGTTCCTATTAAGTAAATATATATAATATGAAAAATGTGAAAAGATATTCAGCAACTGATGCAGAAAAACTAGTAAACTACCTCATAGAGAATGATCTAGATCATGAATTTGTTGTAAAGCCTTATGATCTTTCAATAAAATTTTCGACTAAAAATAAAGAATTTTCAGAAATGATCCCTTTAGGAAAAGTTTTTAATAATTTATCTACTCCCAATTTAAACACCAATACATTAAATGCATATTCTGATTTTATGAAAAAAAATTTCTCCTCTTATACTAGCAAGTTGCAGAAGGCGGAGGAAAATAAAGGATCATCAGAAACTACCTTTTCTCACCTAGCGCATTATTTTGCTGCTGCTTATTACACCGAGCACACTTCGATAAACAAATATATTCGTAATTTTGACCAAATCCATTCTTCTATTAACTTACAAAATAATTTTAAAATTTTTGAAGTGGAAGATTTCAATGAAATTAATTTAAGCTCCATTGGAGAAGAAAAAACTAGATTGCTTATTCGACTCAAAAATAGTAATCAATTGTACTTGTATCCTTGGGAGGAAAAGACAAAAAATTCTTTAAAAATAAATCCCAAAGATGCCATACTGATTACCAATGCCAAAGTGCGAAGGGCTTTAAATGAATTGATGGATAAAGAGTCAAGAATGAAAAGCATAATTTGGGATATAATAAGAGAAACGATCAGCGACTTATATCTAAATCAATGCCATATATCAAACCAACTCAATAAGGAGACAATATTTTCCATTGCCTCGTTAATTGTCTTAGCTGATGGACATTCGAAGTCAAAAATAGAAAATAAGCCCTCAGATGCCTATCGATTATTTACCTGGGAGAGAAGTGATTATCCCATAGGCTTTGATTTACCGGTTTTCTACATGCGTGACCCTGCTTTTTTAAGCTTTTGCAAAAAAGACTTTAGTTTTGAGAACATTTCCTTTAACTCAAGTAGAAGATATGCATTTACTTATATAGCAAATCTTACAGCTGTAGATATATCACCCTTTTCTATTTATAAAAATGAAAACGAAGTACTTATTCCGCCTTCTCAGGGAATGGTTTATCAATCAGTAGGACAAATTGATAATTTCAATTTCTTGCAAGCATGGTTATTAGAAAACTCTAATTTTTTTCGACAACCTTCCAATCATATTATGAAATTTTTTAATCAGTATTGTTTGGAAAAATTTTTTGCACCAGGCCAAGAATATGCGGATAGCCATTTAACCCCAATCGATTGTAAGGGTCCAGCAACGAAATCAAATCACGGCTCATTGCATGCTATAAGAAAAGCAGAACTACTTATGTTCATTGTCAACTTTTTTAGAGTCTATGCTAGTTCTCAATATTTTAGAGCATTCTGCCACGATCTCATGTTCAGTAAAGTAATTAATGTTTTCGGGTTAGACGTCAAACCAAAGCAATTAATTACTGAATTAGCATTAATATGCTTTGCATGCTCCCTAGGACGAGAATCAGAAATAAAACTTGATGAATATCCAGAGAAATATGCTGAGTATAGAAAAAACTGCGTTATCCGTTTTTTTGAGTTCATCGAAAAGTTAAATGAATCGTATGAATTTAAAATTCCGCGTGATAGACAAGAAGCTTATTCTGTAATTCTGGGAGGTTTGGGAATTCCAGAGGTGATGGACTCCTTAGAAGATTTTACTAAATGGGTGATGCATATCATCACCTTGTCACATACCTTAGATGTGTGCAGAAACGTTGACGAAGCTAAGATGCTAGACATAATATCCTCAAGCCTTGAGGGAGTTGTTAATCCTGAAGCAGATTTCCAATTTAAAAACTTAATAATTTTTGTCCAATCTTGGCTCAAATCCACCGGAGATCAGATAATAGGTGGTAAATATGCACAACATTATCAGAATCAAACCTTTAAACTGCTGAGTCATGATAAATTTTATTATGTTCAAAATCTCTTACGGAGCTCTCCTGGTATTTTTTTCGATAAACCCAACGAAAAAGAAAATTCTAATTCTAAAGTGTTATATAAGATGGTTTATCAATTGGTTCGCAGGATGGTTTCCAAAGAAGAAAAGCTTGATGACAACATTATGACCAATTTTGCTCTGTTAATACCTGCTCTCGTAAAATTAACACTTTCTTTAGAAGCAACGAATAAATTTCTGCAAATTTTAATCAGTGGCAGCAAGCAGGACCAGAATCCGAACCTTCAGCATTGCGATGAAAAAGGGACTAGTGCTTTAATTCATGCGGTCCACAATACGAGTATTTCGCAAGATGTCGTCAAACTACTTTTAGATTTAAAAATGGACCCTAATGCGACGGATCGACATAGCAAAGATCAGCCTTCGGCATTACTGCTTTCCATAACAAACAATTCCAAAGCCAAAGCGAAACTACTCTTGGAATACAAAGCATCAGTCAGCCAAAACCAAAGCCTACCTTTTGGAATATAATACTTAGAGGCCATAGGCCGACCGGGGTTTCCTGCGGCGGCAAAAGTAACACTAATTAAATCCCACTCGTGCCTAATTTTGAATCATTTTGGTCATTGCTCCCAGTTTGGCGCACTGCGTGTGTCCAAAATGGCAATCCTGCCATTTTGTGAGAGAGAGCGTTAGTTGGTTTTAATGCGATTGACATGAACCTTTTCATCATGCTGACTTTGCAGGAATTGGTCCACTTGTTTTTGTCGTCGGTTATATGACCAAACCAGTGGATAGCCGTGGTAGGCATAATACTTATCTAAGGCATCTTCACTGTAAACAAGACCGTTTTCCTGAATAACAGCCTTTTTTAAGGGTCGCTTGGTGGTAGAACATAAAAATAAAGATGGTATTTGTACTCTTAGACTCGATATGGAGGCTTTCGCATCTGATAAAGTATTTTTTCTATCAAACCACTTGTATAGGCTCTCTAACAAATGGTAACTAGTTAGGCCTATAGTTGAAGCGATACTAAGCACATATATACGAGTGAGATCGGTTATAAAATCTGATGATGCAATCCTAGGATTGATAAATTTCATTGAGAAAACAATAAAACTGTAGAAGGAAAAGCAAATTAAAAATCCAGGTATTATCCTTTTTAAGGTGTAAACCATACCGCGTAATGACTCATCACTAAGATTTAAGACATAAAAATAGACTTTCTGCCATAATGAAAATGTCTTAGGTAATGGAATGGTTTTAAAATTTAAAGGCTCATTCTTAAGATATTTGATAATTTCTTCAGTTAATTCTAAATCAATGATGCCACAAGGAGAATGTATTTTGTTTTCAGCTAGTTGTTTAAATTCTTCTAAGCTGTGAACTGTGCCTTTATTGCTGACTATCGCAGGAGGATAAAGCAATGCACCTTTTTCATCACATAAATGAATGGGATGGAATTGTGTTAAGATATTTTTTAGTTGATAGCGATATGTGTAAATGACACCTCCTAAATTTTTATAATAATCTTGAGCTTTTTCTTCTAAGTCGTCTAAATTAGAAGTATTCATCTTCCTTTGCTGGGTTGCATATTTCTTCCATCCATGATGGTGATTCATAATCTCAATAGCTGTTATAATCAAACTACTTAATATACAGAAAGCAGGTAACTCGACATAAAAGGTTTGAATAATATCTCGATCATTTAAATGATTATTAAATTTATCATGGATTGCAAATTGTTGGGTTTCATTTTTTTCCAGAAAAGCTTCAGCATCACCAACCAACATCGTTGCCATTTTAGCAAAAGAAGCATACATTGAAGCAGCTATCATAGCCATAGTAGAGTTCTTAATAAATATCCGAGTATCCGCCGCTATGTTGAGATCTCTAATATGTTTCAGCCATTTTCTCATTTTTATCCTCTCAAAGATTTTTTAATGATATTTTTTTTAATTAAAAATTACAAGGGTTATTTAGGTTATTTTATATTTGTTTCCGGCAGCGGGTTGATTTTTTAAGTGTTATATTGACATCGGACTGAATAAAAACTATATTTAGGTCAATCTAAAATAGGAGATTTCAGATGAACCTATCTCAACAAATCAAGCCTATTAGTTATCTCAAGGCCCATGCGGCCGAAGTGATCAAGCGGTTGCGTGGGGACATAGAGAGTTATGAGAGAACCCAACAATCTTTGACATTGTTAAAAATTTTGACTTTAGGAAATAAACAGATCGAAAACGGACGGACCGAAACAGCATCATCGGTTATAAAGCGATTACGGGATAGGAAAAAAAATCAAAGAAATTCGCGACTATATTACGATTGATTTTCAAATGCCGAAAATTTAGCTAGAATGTAGTCAGAGGGAGAAAAAGTGACTTATGTCAAAGAAACCGTTCGATGCACGCCTTGTTTATACCGATCGCGGTTCACTGCAACGGGGAATGTGGCGCAACCCTAAAGACAGCAAAAAAGGTGAAGTGCCGCTATCAGTGCTGTCAGACAAAAAATTGTCCAGCCTGGAGTCGTCCATTACTCCTGGAAAAGCTGATTTTCAGGAAGGAATAAAACTTTTTTTGGCAAAGCAAAGCGATCGAGCATTGCCGCATTTTGAGGAATCAGTTAAACATGAACATCCTCCTGCGTATTTGTTTCTATATTACATGTACAATAAAGGTTACAGTGTTTACGAGATATCAAAAGCAGAAAAATTTCGTAGAAGTGCGACACAGTATAGGCAATGGTTTCATAACCAGGCTAAAATCGGTAATCCTGACTCGCAATTTTACCTTGGATTGTATTATGAATGGGTAGAGGAAGATCTGGATAAAGCTGCCGTATGGTATTTTGAAGCAGCAAATAGCGGGCATGCAGGTGCTCAAGCAGCCATAGGGTACTTGCTGTTGAAGGGCATAGGCATGGTTACGGATAAGGAAGGGGCGGTATCTTATTTACAGAAAGCTGCCGCCCAGAACAATTTGGATGCTCAATTCAATTTAGGATGCTGTTATGAGAAAGGGGAAGGCATCGATAGAGACATGAAATTGGCAGTGAGCTGGTTTCGGGCAGCGGCTGAACAAGGAGACGTAGATGCTGAAGTCAAGCTGGGCTGGTGTTATGAGAATGGAAAAGGGATAGCTAAAGACATACAGCAGGCAAAGTCTTATTACACGAAAGCAGCCTTAAAAAGACATCCTGAAGCTCAGCGTCTTCTTGATTTATTAAAACGGAAATCTGCAATAGAGCTTAGCCGGCAAAGTTCAATCGAGAGTAGTGATTTTAAAAATAATTTTTTGCAAAAGATTGAAGAAAAGGAACATGCAGAAAATAACGATCAAAAGGTGGTAACTCAGAAAAATCCAGAAGACCCGCAAAGTCCGGTTAGGTATACTAAAGAAGAGGAAAAGGCGGTTATATGGCATCAACAAAAGGCTGATATGGGGGATGCCCGGGCTCAAACCCAATTAGGCTGGTATTATCAGGAAGGCATAGGCATACCTAGAGATGTGAAAAAAGCGGTAGAGTTGTATCTAAAAGCAGCTGATCAGGGAAATTCAGATGCTCAAAATAATCTGGGCTGGTGTTATCAGAATGGGATAGATATCGCTGAAGATTTACAAAGGGCTATATTTTATTATAAAAAAGCGGCCGATCAGGGAAATGCACTCGCACAGTATAATCTTGGCAGATGTTATCAGACTGGCACGGGTGTAGAAAAAGATATGAAAACAGCAGTAAGTTATTATATAAAATCTGCTGCCCAAGGGTATATGCATGCTCAAATCAATTTGGGCTGGTGTTATGAACAAGGGGCTGGAGTCCGCAAAAATGGTCAAGAGGCGGCAAAATGGTACCGAACAGCTGCTGCTACAAGTGATAATTCTGCTTCAGCGAAGTCTTCTTCTTCTCTGGCTGGGAATCCCAATAACGTCTTTAAAAACCGTGTTCGATTGCCCGCTGTAAAGCCGGTTTCCTCCCGGCGTAATGTATGCCAAATTTAAAGAACTAAGTGATACTTCCGTTTGCCAGGATGATACGGCCTCATGTTGCCTTAAAATGCGTCTCATTGTTTCCCACGAATTGAGATATTGCAATAAAAATGACAATGAATTACAGTAGCACTTTGATTCATTTGATTTTTAAGTGCCAAAATTTTTTAGGGTATTTTTGGGGAACATTGTGAATTACTTTATAATAATTTTATAAATCAATCTATTAGAGTGGGAATTAAACCCCGCTCGTGCCTAACAGTTCTTGATCAACTTTAATGTGAGAAAATCAATGGTGCGGATTACTTTAGCCGATGGTAGCCAAAAACAATTTCCCGGAGCGGTGACTGCTTTGGAAGTCGCGGAATCTATTGGCCCTGGCTTGGCCAAAGCCGCATTGGCTGCGCAAGTGGACCAGAAACTAGTGGATTTATCTTATCAAATTACTGAAGACGCCACCTTAAAAATTATTACTGGCAAAGATCCTGCCGGTTTAGAAGTCATTCGCCATTCTACTGCGCATTTGTTGGCGCAGGCGGTAAAAGCATTGTTTCCCGAAGCCCAGGTCACTATCGGCCCGGTGATTGAAGATGGCTTTTACTATGATTTTGCCTGTGATCATCATTTCTCCCCTGAAGATCTCGCAGCCATTGAAAAAAAAATGCAGGAACTGGTGAAAGCGGATTTAGCCGTCCAACGCAAAGTGCTGACCCGTGATGAAGCGATCAAGCATTTTTCCCAAATGGGCGAAAATTATAAAGTTCAAATTATTCAAGAAATTCCTGCAGATCAAACCCTTACCGCGTATCAACAAGGTGATTTTATTGATTTATGCCGCGGGCCGCATGTAGCCCGCACCGGTCAGTTAGGCGCTTTTAAACTGACCAAAGTTTCTGGCGCTTATTGGCGCGGCGATCCTAAAAATGAAATGCTGCAAAGAATTTATGGCACTGCTTGGGCGGATAATAAATCCCTCAAAGAATATTTGCATCGAATTGAAGAAGCGGAAAAGCGCGACCATCGATTGATCGCGAAAAAAATGGATTTATTCCATCTTCAGCCTGAGGCGCCTGGCATGATTTTCTGGCATCCCAACGGCTGGACATCTGATTCGGACTATGCGCGAATATTTACAGGAAAAATTACGAAATTTATGGTTATCGAAGAAGTGAATACCCCGCAGCTAGTGGATGTGTCTTTATGGGCGCAGTCCGGGCATTTAGAAAAATTTAGCAGATGATTTATTTCTTTCTGAATCTGAAAACCGTCAATATGCGGTTAAACCGATGAGTTGCCCTTGCCATGTGCAAATTTTCAAACAAGGCGTCAAAAGTTATCGTGATTTGCCGATTCGCATGGCTGAATTTGGTTGTTGCCATCGCAACGAAGCTTCCGGCACTTTACACGGGTTGATGCGAGTACGCGGTTTTGTGCAGGACGATGCCCATATTTTTTGCACTGCCAGCGCAAATTCAAGCCGAAGTACGGCGTTTATTCAACAATTACGCCAGGTATATACTGATTTTGGTTTTACTGACATTATCTATAAATTATCTACCCGTCCTGAAAAACGCATCGGACGATGATGCCAAGTGGGACTTGCTGAAAAAGCGTTGGCAGAAGCTTTAAATTCTGCCGGCGTCGAATGGCAATACTCTCCGGGAGAAGGCGGATTTTATGCGCCCAAAATCGAGTTTTCCTTACGCGATTGCTTGGGCCGGGTTTGGCAATGTGGAACCATGCAGGTCGATTTTTTTCTGGCCGATCGTTTGGGCGCACACTTATATCGCCGAAGACGGTTCTAAACAAGCCCCGGTAATGTTGCACCGGGCTATTTTAGGTACATTGGAACGCTTTATTGGTATTTTATTGGAGCATTATGCCGATGGATTGCCGCTTTGGTTAGCGCCAATCCAAGCGGTCATCATGAATATTACCGACCGGCAGGCCGATTTTGCCCGAGAAATAAGAGAAATTTTAAGAAATCAAGGCGTTAGGGCCAATTTGGACTTGCGTAATGAGAAGATTGGCTTTAAAATCCGCGAACACACTATTGCTCGCGTTCCTTATCAGTTAGTGATTGGGGACCGGGAGGTAGCGGATAGAACAGTTGCAGTGCGGCAATTGGGCAGTGAAGCATTCGGTTACTCTTAAGATAGACGAATTGCTGATCAACTGATTACAGCGGGATAATAGCATGAGAATAATTGGAGGACATAGTTATTAGTGAAAAGAAAACGCGAGTGAATCAGCAGATTCATACCCCTCAAGTGCGTTTAATTGATGAAGAGGGTAACCAAGTTGGAGTGGTTAATATTAGGGAAGCTTTAGCGGCAGCAGAACGGGCGAGTTTAGATCTTGTAGAGATCTCACCGAACACTGAGCCGCCGGTTTGCCGGATTATGGATTATGGCAAATATCGCTTTGAAAAAGGTAAGAAACATGCTGCTCAGAAGAAAAAGCAGCGCCGTATCCAAATTAAGGAAGTGAAATTTCGCCCCGTGACGGATATTGGTGATTACCAAGTAAAAGTGCGCAAAATTATTGAATTTTTGAGCGTGGCGATAAAGTAAAAATCAGCTTACGTTTTCGTGGCCGTGAAATGCAGCACCGTGAATTAGGAATGGGGTTGCTGAACAGGATTAGGGGTGATTTACCGACCGGTTTAGTGGTTGAACAAGAAGCCAAAATCGAAGGTCGACAAATGGGAATGGTGGTTTCCATGGGTAAGCAGGAAGCCGCAAAAACCTGAACGAGTGAATCGCAATGAAGAACTCAGATTCAATACAGTGAATAAAGGTTAAAAGAGGTACTAATGCCAAAGATAAAATCAAATCGCGGCGCCGTTAAGCGGTTTCGTCGCACCGGTACGGGGGCTATTAAGCGCCGTCGTGCATTTCGAAATCATATTCTGACCAAAAAAGCTCCTAAGCGGAAAAATCAGCTGGCGCGGCCAGCTCGAGTCAATGAGCGTGATTGGCCGATATTGATAAATTATTAAGTTAAGTGAGTGGAGAGAATTTATGCCCAGAGTTAAAAGAGGTGTACAGGCCCGGGCCCGTCACAAAAAATTACTAAACGAAGCCAAAGGCTATTATGGTGCGCGCAGCCGTATCTACCGGGTTGCTAAGCAGGCGGTTATCAAAGCCGCTCAATATGCTTACCGGGACCGTCGGCAAAATAAACGCAATTTCCGCGCATTATGGATTGTCCGTATCAACGCCGGAGCTCGTTTACATGGTCTTTCTTACAGCCGGTTAATGAATGGATTAAAGAAAGCCAATATCAGCATTGGATCGTAAAATGCTTGCGGATCTAGCCTTGAATGATGCTGGCGCTTTTGCACAGTTAGCTGAAACTGCCCAACAAGCTTTGCAATAATCTCAAACATTTATGCGTAATGAACTGGCTGCTTTATTGGATGAAGCCAAAGTGTCGATTGCCAAAGCGGCAGATCCGGATGCTGTCGAACGTTTGCGGGTGCATTATCTAGGTAAAAAAGGCCAATTAACCGGTTTGCTCAAATCGGTATCGGAATTGCCGCCAGATGAACGGCCCGAGATGGGAAAAATTATTAATCTGGCCAAACAGGAAGTGCAAGCTTTGCTGGCCGAGCAAGATACTTTGCTTCAGAGAAATTGCTAAAAGACCGGTTACAGTCAGAAACCATTGATGTGACCTTACCAGGCCGGGGCCAGCAAATCGGCTCTTTACATCCGGTCACCCAAGTTAGATTGAGAGTGATTCAGTTATTTTCAGCAATGGGATTTACCGTAGCAGAAGGCCCTGAAATTGAAGATGACTATCATAATTTTGAAGCGTTAAATATCCCCAGTTACCATCCTGCACGCGATAGCCATGACACGTTTTTTTTTCCAAATGGCTTATTATTACGCACCCACACTTCCAATGTGCAAATCCGTACTATGCAAAAACAAGCTCCTCCTTTGCGAATTATTACGATTGGCAGAGTTTATCGATGTGATTATGATCAAACTCATACCCCGATGTTTCATCAATTGGAAGGCCTAGTGATAGATAAACACTGCAATATGGGCCATCTCAAAGCATTGCTACAGGATTTCCTGCAAAAATTCTTCGAAACTGAATTAGAGTTTCGGTTTCGCCCAAGTTTTTTCCCTTTTACCGAGCCTTCTGCTGAAGTAGATATGCGCAAGGCGGATGGCAATTGGCTGGAAATTCTAGGCTGTGGCATGGTGCACCCGCAAGTTCTTAAAAATGTAAATATCGACCCAGAAGAATATAGTGGCTTTGCTTTCGGTTTAGGTTTAGACCGTTTGGCAATGTTGTTTTACGGTATTCCCGATTTGCGCGTATTATTCGAAAATGACTTGCGAATGTTGTCCCAGTTTTAAAAGAAATTCCCATAGGGTAAATAATGAAATTAAGTGTTCAATGGCTCCAAGAATGGCTGGATTCTCCAGTTGAGGCTGAAACTTTAGCTGCAATTTATAATATGTCTGGTTTGGAAGTTGAATCGGTGCTGCCCGCTGCCGGAGAGTTTCATAATGTGGTAGTGGGTTTGATTGAAGCTGAATCAATGCACCCAGATGCCAAACGGCTACATTGTTGCCTAGTGAATGTCGGCAAAGCCGAACCTCTGCCCATTGTTTGCGGCGGAGTGAACGTGCGCCCTGGGTTGAAAGTTGCGGTGGCTTTGGCCGGTGCTACTTTGCCCGGAGGCTTAGAAATTAAGCAAAGCTTGTTACGCGGCCAGCCCTCTTGCGGTATGATTTGCTCGGCCAAAGAATTAGGTTTGGGTGAGGACAATGAGGGCTGTATTTTGGAATTGCCCGTTGACGCTCCCATCGGTACAGATTTACGTGATTATTTGCATTTGAATGATCATATCATCGATATTGCTTTAACTGCCAATCGAGGTGATTGTTTAAGTATCAATGGCTTATCGAGAGAATCTGCAGCATTACTTAAAATTAAGGCCCGTCCCCCAAAAATGTCACCAGCGCCAGCCGTGATACCTGATACCCTTGAGATTGAGTTGACTGCCGCCGACCGCTGTCCTCGCTATCTAGGCCGAGTTATCCGTAATATTAATCCTGCCGGGAAGACGCCGGTTTGGATGCGTGAACGTTTTCGCCGTGGCGGCATTCGTAGTATCCATCCCGTAGTGGATGTGACCAATTATGTCATGCTAGAGCTAGGGCAACCGCTACATGCATTCGACTTGAATAATATTGCCGAAAAAATTCAAGTGAGAATGGCGCAACCAGGTGAAATGTTAACCTTGCTGGATGAGCGGCAGTTGCATCTCCAGCCTGAGGATTTGGTGATTGCTGATCAAAGCCAGCCCTTAGCGCTGGCTGGGGTGATGGGTGGCGCCGCATCAGGCGTCCAACTTACACGCGGCATCTGTTCTTAGAAAGCGCTTTCTTTAATCAGGTGCCGTTGAGCCTCACGGCTCGCCGCCATGGTTTACAAACCGATTCTGCTTATCGTTTCTCGCGGGGAGTCGATTTTGAATTGCCGCCTCAAGCCATAGAAAGAGCGACGCAGCTGCTTTTAGAAATAGTGGGCGGTGACCCTGGGCCCGTGATTGAAAGATCAGAGCCCAGCTGTTTGCCCAAACCCGTTACTATTTTATTGCGTAAAGCACAAATTTCACGCTTGTTGGGCATCGAGCTGCCGGATCAGGAAGTGGAGCGGATTTTGGAATCTTTAGGAATGCTAGTTACCAAGCACTCCTCGGGATGGCAGGTACAAATTCCCAGCTACCGTTACGATTTAACGATCGAAGTTGATTTAATCGAAGAATTAGGCCGGCTGCATGGTTATCATCTGATTCCGGCGCAACCTTTAGTTTCCATGTTGCTGCCCTCCGGACCACCGGCCCGGCAAATTTCGCAGGGCCGATGGTTAGATGTTCTGGCTGACCGTGGTTATTCTGAAGCGATTACTTATAGTTTTATCAGTCCACGCTGGCAGGAGTGGTTGGATCCGCAAAGTCCAGCTTGGGTATTAAGTAATCCTATTTCGGCTGAAATGAGCGTGATGCGCACCAGTTTATGGCCAGGTTTATTGCAAGCTCTTCAATATAACCAAAACCGCCAAATCCCCAGGGTGAGATTATTCGAATCCGGTTTATGTTTTTTACCATTAGGTGAGCAAATCCAACAGCTTGAAATGCTGGCAGGGGTGGTGAGTGGCTCAGCTTATCCTGAGCAGTGGGGAACTTCTTCACGTCCGATAGATTTTTTTGACGTGAAAGCTGATATTGAAGCTTTACTGGCGCTATCAGGACAAGCATCCCGTTACAGCTGGCAGCCTGTTCAACATCCTGCTTTACATCCAGGGCAAAGCGCTGAGTTATTGTATGCTGGCCAACCGGCAGGCCGTGTGGGAGCTTTGCATCCCTCCGTAGCTCAAAAATGCGATGTCACGGGGCAGGTCTACCTTTTTGAATTAAAGCTTGATATTATAAAAGCAATGCAATTAAATGAATTTAAATCTATTTCAAAATTTCCTGGTGTTCGCCGAGATATTGCAATCACGGTTCCTCAAGCCGTGCCGGCTGAGGAAATTAAAAAACTTATTGTAATAAAAACTGGAAAGTTATTGAATAATGTGCAAATATTTGATGTCTACCAAGGCTCAAATATTGAAAAAGGTCAAAAAAGCATTGCCTTGGGGATGACCTTTCAAGATGCTTCACGCACTTTAAAGGAAAATGAAATCCAGGCTATTGTTGATGATTTAATCAACGGTTTGGAAAAGGAATTTAACGCTAAGCTGAGGATGTAAATCAAAGAGGATGGTTGTATGGCGGCACTAACTAAAGCAGATTTAGCGGAACACTTGTTTAATGTAATGGGATTGAACAAGCGGGAAGCAAAAGATCTCATCGAATTATTTTTCGAAGAAATCCGGCAAGCCCTGGAGCATGGCGAATCTGTTAAATTATCTGGTTTTGGCAATTTTAATTTACGTGATAAAAAACAACGCCCCGGGCGGAATCCTAAAACGGGTGAAGAAATTCCGATTACTGCCCGCAGGGTGGTTACTTTTCATGCGGGACATAAACTTCGTTCAAAGGTAGAGCATTATGCTGGTTCAGAAACGCAAGGCGAATCTGACCAAACTTGATCAGTTGCCTCCTATTCCGGAAAAATTATATTTTACTATAGGTGAAGTGGCTGAATTATGCCAGCTTAAACCACATGTTTTGCGTTATTGGGAGCAAGAGTTCGATCAATTAAATCCCGCGAAACGGCGGGGGAATAGACGTTATTATCAGCGTTCGGAAGTTCTGTTGGTGCGGCGTATCCGAGATTTACTGTATGAGAAAGGATATACTATTGAAGGCGCCCGGCAAGCGTTAGTAGAACAGCCGCCGCTGCAAGAACATTCTGGAATTTCCCAAACTCAGGAAGTTATTCGCCAGGCCGTTCGCGAGCTTGAAAAATTAGCCAATGAGTTAGAGTCGTTTTAAACAATAGTTCAGGGGAGTAAATCTGCAAACGCAGTTCCTATCCACAAGGTGAGCTATTATGTTCGATATTTCGGGGCGTGGCGCAGCCTGGTAGCGCGCTTGCTTGGGGTGCAAGAGGTCGCAGGTTCAAATCCTGTCGTCCCGAAACCATATTCCATAGATCGTTAATATTTCCCGCCGCCACCAAGCCCGTTGCGGATAGACCGCATGTCGGGTCCTGTCGGCTGCGTCCTTTTACATGCTCGCTGCGTTGCGCGTGCAAAAGGACTCCGCCGCCACCCGTTAGCTGGCGCGCTTGGCGGCGGCGGGAAATATTAACGAGCAAATTTGCCAAAATTCGAAAGTATGTTTTGATAGAGTGCCAGACATAGATTTGGTAGGTAGTTAAGATGGGTTTTAATTAGTTCTTGATTATTATTCAAATCATGTTAAATTTAGCGTCGTGACCTATTTTTAGGTGCGAGGAGATAGTCTTGAATAAAAAATTACTCGATATTTTAGCTTGCCCATTATGTAAAAGCAGGCTTATTTACGACCCTAAACAGCAAGAATTGATATGCCGTATCGATAAACTGGCCTATCCGATTCGGGAGGATATTCCGATTATGTTAGTAGATGAAGCGCGGCGTTTAACTGATAAGGAGGCCGTCTAATGGAATTTCGAGTAATTATCCCTGCTCGCTACGATTCTACCCGCTTGCCGGGAAAAGTCTTGCTCGATATTAATGGCAAGCCGATGCTGCAGCACGTCTTTCAACGGGCTATGGAAAGCGGAGCGGACAGCGTAGTGATTGCAACGGATAGTCCAAAAATAAGCAAAGTTGCTCAAAGTTTTGGCGCCAAGGTCTGCATGACTTCAGCCGATCATCAATCCGGTACGGAACGTATCGCTGAGGCTGCTTTAGCTCTGGATTATGCTCCGGACGAAATTGTAGTCAACGTTCAAGGCGATCAGCCGTTTATTTTACCCCAAGCAATCCGTCAGGTAGCTGAGGATTTAGAAAAACACGATAACGTTAAAATTAGTTCAATTTGTGAGCGTATTACTCACGGCAGAGATTTGTTTGATCCCTCCGTTGTTAAAGTGGTGTTAAATTGGCGAAACTATGCGGTTTATTTCAGCCGTGCGCCTATTCCTTGGGATGTCGAACGCTTTAAAGGCCTCACCAAACCAGAATTAGATAAAATACCTCCCAGTGACCAGCATTATCGCCATATCGGTCTCTATGCTTATCGAGTCAATTTTTTACAGGAATACATTGAATGGCCGGCTTCCCCTCTGGAGCAAATGGAATCATTAGAACAGCTCCGGATATTATGGAATGGTACCCGCATGCACATGGTAATTTCTAAAGACCGCATTCCTCCGGAAGTAAATACCCCGGAAGATTTAGAGAAAATTAAAGAATATAGCCGGTAGTGGCAAAAAGCATGTCATTCCCGCGTAGGCGGAGCGAGCCGTCATTGCGAGCGTTAGCGAAGCAACCCAGTTCTCACTTCGAACAACGCTCTGGTACTGGGTTGCTTCGCTAACGCTCGCAATGACGAAGAGATATTCAACATGGAGTATAAACATGCCTTACTCAGTCCCTCATTATATTAACGGTCAGCTAGTTCAAACCAACAATGCTGGTCAACAGGAAATATTTAATCCCGCAATTGGCGAAATGATAGGCGTGGTTAATTTTGCCACCGGGCAGGAAGTCAATCGTGCGGTGACCGCCGCGGCAACCGCATTTCCGAGCTGGGCCGCCACCCCGCCTGCACGCCGCGCGAAAGTATTATTTAAATTTAAAGAATTATTAGAACAACAGATTGATGAATTAGCCGCCATCGTCACTCGCGAACATGGCAAAATCTTAGAAGACGCCAGAGGCTCAGTATTACGCGCAATTGAATTAGTCGAGTATTTTTGCGGAATCCCTAGTTTACTTAAAGGCGAATATTCAGAAAATGTCAGCGCGGAAATAGACAGCTACACCATCCGTCAACCGTTAGGAGTGTGCGTAGGGGTCAGCCCATTTAATTTTCCAGTCATGGTCCCGGTGTGGATGATGATTCCTGCTATTGCTTGCGGCAATACTTTTATTTTAAAACCTTCGGAAAAAGATCCTTCGGCGCCGGTAAAATTATTAGAATTATTAAAATTAGCGGGCCTGCCCGATGGCGTCGCCAACCTTATCCAAGGAGATAAAACCGCGGTAGAGCAGCTGATTACTCACCCGCAGGTGGTGGCGGTAAGTTGTGTGGGTTCAACCCCAGTAGCGGAATCCATTTATCGCACTGCAATCAGTCACGGCAAACGCGCTCATACGTTTGGCGGCGCGAAAAATCATGGTATCGTCATGCCTGATGCTGATTTAGATCTCACCGCCAAAGCGATTGCCGGGGCTGCTTATGGAGCGGCAGGGGAGCGCTGTATGGCTATTTCAGCCGTGGCCGCGGTCACTGACAGCGTGGCCGACGAGTTGGTGCAGCGGTTACGCGCAGAAATTGCTGGCATTACCATCGGTTCAGGCATGGATCCTAAATCGCAGATGGGGCCTTTAGTGACCCGCCAACATTGTCAACGCGTACTTGAATACGTTGATTTAGGCGTAAAAGAAGGTGCTGAACTAGCCGTGGATGGCCGTGGTACAAAAGTGCCGGGACATCCGCAAGGTTTTTTTCTGGGGCCCAGTTTGTTTGACCGGGTTTCTCCACAAATGCGGATTTACCGGGAGGAAATTTTTGGTCCGGTGCTGGTGATTCTTCGCACCCAAGATTTTTCTAGCGCTTTACAATTAGTGAACGAACATGAGTATGGTAACGGAGTAGCGATCTTTACCCGCGACGGCGCCACCGCCCGCAATTTTGCGGCGAAAGTGCAGGTTGGAATGGTCGGTATCAATGTGCCAATTCCAGTTCCCGCTGCTTTTCATAGTTTTGGTGGCTGGAAACGCTCCTGGTTTGGCGACACCCACATGCATTCCGAAAGCATTGCTTTCTACACGCAATCCAAAAATGTCATGGTGCGTTGGCCAAGCCAATCCGGCGGAATCGATCATTACTCTCGTGTGTAAGCAGTTCTCGCTAAAGCGAGAACTGCTTCCTGGTGGTTTGTATGCTGCATCCCAGCTAAGCTGGGACGCAGCAATGAAAGGGGAGATCGCTCCGCTCTTCTCCCCTTTCGAACCCCATCAGGAAGGGTATTTTCTACGAAAATGAAAGGATAATAAATAAAATGACTAAAATTGCTTTTATTGGCCTAGGCAAAATGGGTGCGCCGATGGCGCTGAATTTATTAAAACATGGACATCAGGTTAAGGTATTTGATATTAATTCAGCCGTTATCGAGCGTTGTCTACAGCATGGAGCGATTCCTGCGCGTTCTCCCCTTGATGCGGTAAAAGATGCAGAGATAGTTTGGACTATGCTCCAGACTGGCGAACAAGTTCGGAAAATTTGCTTAGATGATGACGGTATTTTTGGTCATTTAAAACCAGGAACGTTATACATTGATAGTTCTTCAATTGATATTGAATCCACGCGTTTCCTCCATCAACAAGCGGAACAACGGCAAATTGCTATGTTGGACGCTCCCGTTTCGGGAGGCGTTAAAGGCGCAGCGGAAGCAACCCTCACCATCATGGCAGGCGGTAAGCCCACGGATTTTGAGCGCGGCAAAGCCTTATTGCAATGCGTGGGAAAATTTGTATTTCACGCGGGTGCTCCAGGAAACGGGCAGGCCGCAAAAATTTGTAATAATTTAATTTTAGGAATTTCCATGATCGCGGTGAGCGAAGGTTTTTCCCTGGCGGAAAAATTAGGCTTAGATCCAAAAACATTCTTCGAGATTAGTTCGCATGCTTCGGGTGAGTGTTGGGCGATGACTCGCTATAATCCAGTTCCCGGGGTATTAGAAAATGTTCCCGCAAATAATCAATATCAACCTGGATTTACCGCAGCGATGATGCTGAAAGATTTAAAACTCAGTCAAAATGCCGCTGAAACTGCCGGTATGCAAACAGAATTAGCCGCAAAAGCCACCGAACTTTATCAGCGTTTTGTTGAAAGCGGCCAAGCTAATTTAGATTTTTCCGCGATCATTAAGATGATAGCTGGTCTTGATTCACAGTGACGGTTTCGCTCAATTCCTGCAATTCCACTTTTTCAATTTTACTAAACCGGCTGGTAATTTTTTTCGAAGATTGATGCACCTGTTCAACGTCCTGCTGGGCTTGTTGAATATGTTTGGCTAAATGATTCATGCGTTCTTCAAACCGAGAAAAATCTTTACCCAGCGCAGAGAGATGCTGTTGAATTAAATGCACTTGTTTACGAGTGGCGGCATCGTTTAATACCGCGCGGGCTGTAGTGAGTACGGCCATCATCGTAGTAGGCGAAACCAGCCAGACTTTATGGCGATGCGCCAGTTCAACTAATTCAGGATAATGCGCATGAATTTCCGCGAAAATAGCTTCCGCAGGAATAAACATCACTGCACCTTCCGCGGTTTCGGGCGGCAAAATGTATTTTTCCGCGATATCTTCAATATGCTTGCGAATATCCAACCGAAAACGTTGTTCTGCTTGACGTTTTTCCAGGTCCGGCAGGCCCGTCACCAGCATGTGTTGGTAACTCTCTAATGGAAATTTAGAATCGATCGCGATATTTCCGGAAGGGGCGGGGAGTATTAATAAGCAGTCTACGCGTTTACCATTGCTTAAAGTATGTTGCAATGAGAAGTGGGTTTCAGGAATAACGTTACGAATTAAAGTCGTGAGCTGAACTTCCCCGAATGCGCCGCGCGAGCGTTTATCGACGAGAATTTCTTGGAGATTGACCACACTGCTGGAAAGCTCGGTAATTTTTTTCTGTGCTTCATCAATGATGGTTAAACGTTTCATGACATCAGAAAAAGTAGCCGTGGTTTTTTCAAAACCGCTGGCGAGCTGGCGATCAACTTCACCACTGATTTCTTGCAAGCGCTGCCTAACTTCTTTGGTGAGCTCCTCCATGCGCTTTCCTAAATGATCAGAGTACTGATTTAAAGTCAGCGTGATTTGTCCGCGCACCTCTCCCAGTGCTTTTTGTAAGCTATCCTGGATAACCGTTAGACTGTTAATCTGATGCTGATCAAAACGCTGGCGTTGTTCGTATTGTTCTTTTTCCTGAGTTTTAAGCAGCTGCTGAATTTCCTGGCGTTGCAAATGCATATGCTGAAGATGTTCTTGAGTGGAAACTTGTTGTTGATTGAATCGTTTCCAGTGAGTTTGCAAATAAAATCCCAGGACTACGATAGCCGCAGTAGGTAGAAGAGCGCTTAGGAGTAAATAAAACATACCGCATCATATCATGTGGGATGAGGGATCGAAACCAGGAAACAATTCGCGCGTAGCGGGAATTGCTGTGCTATATTAAATAACATGACTAAACCAAATCAAAAAATTTATACTTTAACCAAGCTACTGGCCATTTTAGCCTTAGCGGGGGCGTTAACAGCGTGCCAAGCTGTAGAAAACCGTTATAGCCCGACTGCCATGAAAGAATCTTTTACGCATAAAAATACCTCCGTTAAATACAGTAATAAAGTTTTGATGGTGGGAGCGTCCCGCGAACAAGTTATTAAGGTGTTTGGCGCGCCTAACGGTAGCGATGCTATGACCGGGGGGGCCGTCGAAGATGTTTATATCTTTACCCCGGATGGTTACAAGTACGTAAGCCCTTCACCCCGAGCGCGCAACGTTGCCTTGGGAATAGTCACCCTGGGTACCTCGGTGGCCGTTCACCAGTCATTACTGGCTTATCAACGCAGTAACCTAACGATTTACCATGTCTATTACAACTCTGCATTAAAAATCGTGCGCGTCACCAAACAATCGGCTGCCGCATTTAAAAATCCAGCTAAACCTTAGCAGGTTGTGATATAGTATTTCCCATGTTTGATTTTTTACACCACATTGATATTGTCCAGTTGACAAAAACCATCGGTTATATTGGCCTTACTGCCATTATTTTATGCGAGACCGGGTTATTTCTCGGTTTCTTTTTGCCCGGGGACAGCTTACTGTTTGCAGCAGGATTGCTGGCCTCGCAACAAATTTTCAATATTTTTATTTTGTTACCTTTGCTAATCCTAGCCGCGATAGCGGGTTATGCGGTGGCCTATTGGTTTGGTGATAAAATTGGTCATTGGTTATTAAAGCGGAATGATAACTTTTGGTTCAAAAAAAGTTACTTGACCAGCGCCCATGAGTTTTATGAAAAACATGGCGGACAAGCCTTAATTATTGGGCGGCTAGTGCCGGTTGTGCGCACTTTCCTACCCATTGTGGCCGGAATGGCTAAAATGACTCATCGCCGCTTTACCGTATTTAATATCATCGGAGCCTTAATATGGTGCGGAGGCATTACCCTTTTAGGATATTATTTAGGCACTGTCATCCCGAATATTGATGTTTACCTTTTACCGCTGATCTTAGCTATTATCGTCATCTCAATTTTGCCGGCAGTCATTCATTTATTGCGAGCGAAATACTGTTCAAGGCGCCGCAAGCCGAACGGTCCCGTTTAGGCAGGTATGCTGCTTTTGCTGAGCATCCCGTAATAATAATTCCCCATGGGCGGAGATACCGCACATCACCCCTGTTAAAGTTTGCTGCGGAGAGGTAACGGTGATCCGTTTATTATATAAATAATCAAACTTTCGCCATTCGGCTTGAAAGGGTTCCAAACCTTGTTCAGAAAATTGGGTCACCGCCAGCAAACATTCATTCAGCAACATTCCTGCAAAACGGTTGCGAGCGATGGGTTGTCTTAAAATTTGATAAAGGCTGGTATAAGGTTGATTGATTACCGCCGCTTGCTCGTCGGTCAAATAAAGATTAACGCCGATACCGATCACCACCTTACAACTGTCTTGGTTTCCTGGCGCTATCTCAACCAGAATGCCTACCAGCTTTTGACCCTGATAGTAAACATCATTTGGCCATTTTACCTGCAGATCCTCGTCCACTCCGTACTGGCGGAGGGTTCGCGCGGTGGCAATGCCCATAGTTAAACTGAGTCCCATGATTTGACTAAGAGGTTTATGGAACTGCCAGAGCAAGGAAAAGTAAATCTGCCCCCCATTCGGAGAATGCCATTGCTTACCACGCTGGCCCTTTCCGGCGGTTTGTTGTTCCGCAAAACAGGCGATAGTTTGTCTACTCTGCGCTAAACTTAACAAGTAATTATTGGTTGAGTCGATAGATTCAAGAATGACTAGTTCATCCAGCCTGGCTGCGGTGTCTGGTTGTAATTGTTTGAGTATAGCCTCTTTTTCAAGGAGCTCAATATTCATATCTTTGTTCATATTGGTTATTTGTGCTACAATAGAGTTTTGATTTTTAATAGGTTAACAATGTCAGCTAAAATTCGCAATGTTGCAATTATCGCCCACGTCGATCATGGTAAAACTACTTTAGTCGATCAACTGCTTAGACAATCTGGTACTTTGGGAGACCGAAGCGTGCTGGTCGAGCGAGTCATGGACTCCAATGATTTAGAAAAAGAACGCGGCATCACCATCTTAGCGAAAAATACCGCTATATCCTGGCGTGGTGTGCGCATCAACATCGTTGACACCCCTGGGCATGCTGACTTTGGCGGTGAAGTAGAACGAATTTTATCTATGGTGGATTCGGTGCTATTGCTGGTCGATGCTGTCGACGGCCCCATGCCGCAAACCCGTTTCGTTACCCAAAAAGCATTTTCCTGGGGACTAAAACCCATCGTAGTCGTGAACAAAGTTGACCGCCCCGGCGCGAGACCTAACTGGGTAGTCGACCAGGTATTCGACTTATTCGTCCGTTTAGGGGCGAGTGACGAACAATTAGATTTCCCGGTTATTTTTGCTTCCGCATTACAAGGTTATGCTATGCGTGATTTGGATAAACCGGAAACCGACATGAATGTTTTATTGGATATGATTTTGGAAACCGTTCCTCCACCCAAAGTGGATGTCAATGGCCCATTCCAAATGCAGATCAGCGCCCTGGATTATTCCAGTTACGTCGGCGCTATCGGCATTGGCCGGATTTCCCGCGGCAAAATTAAAACTAATACGCCGGTAGTGATCGTTGACGACCAAGGCAAAACTCGTTCAGGCCGGGTGCTGCAGGTTTTGGGATTTATGGGCTTAAAACGTGAAGAAGTGCCTTCCGCGGAAGCCGGAGATATCATTGCGATTACCGGTATTACCAATATTCATATCTCTGATACCTTATGTGATCCAGCTAAAATCGAAGCTTTGCCGGTCTTGGTGGTGGATGAACCCACGGTTAGCATGACTTTCCAGGTAAATGACTCACCGTTTGCCGGTAGAGAAGGTAAATTTGTAACTAGCCGGCAAATTAGTGACCGGTTAGACCGCGAGTTAATTTCTAACGTGGCTTTACGGGTAGCTCCCGGAACTGATTCCGACCAATTTATCGTTTCAGGTCGAGGGGAATTGCATTTAGGTATTTTAATTGAAAATATGCGCCGGGAAGGTTACGAATTGGCCGTGTCCAGGCCTGCTGTTATCACCAAGATAGTCGATGGCGAAGAAAAAGAGCCTTATGAGCAATTGGTGGTAGACGTCGAAGAAACCCATCAGGGCACGATCATGCAACACCTTGCCGAACGCCGCGGTCAAGTTCAAGACATGATGCCGGATGGTAAAGGGCGGGTGCGTTTAACTTATATGATTCCTACCCGCGGTTTAATCGGTTTCCACGCGCAGTTTTTGATGATGACTTCCGGTTCCGGGGTGATGTATCACGTATTCGATCATTACGGTCCGATAGTGACTGTCGCGATTCAGCACCGCAATCGAGGCGTATTGATCGCTAACGGCCTGGGCAAAGCCACTGGTTTTTCCTTGTTTAATCTTCAGGAACGCGGTCAATTATTTATTGGCCCGCAAGTAGAAGTTTACGAAGGCATGGTTATTGGCATCCACTCCCGTGAAAATGACTTGGTGGTTAATCCTACCAAGGCGAAACAGCTTACCAACATCCGCGCGGCAGGTTCTGATGAAAATATCATCCTGACTCCGCCAATCCGGCAGTCGTTGGAACAGGCGTTAGCCTTTATCAATGATGATGAGCTGGTGGAAATCACTCCCGTGAATATTCGTTTGCGTAAGAAGTATCTTAAAGAAAACGAACGCAAACGCGGTGGTAAAACTTAAAACAGCCCGCCAATGTTTTAAAAAACCGTCAAGACCTATTATTCCTTCCCCCTTCAAGGGGGAAGGCTTAGGATGGGGGTGGTTAACAATAAACCATCCCCACCCTAACCCTCCCCTTGGAAAGGGGAGGGAATAGTACTCTGGAGTCCTTCGAAGTTCTTGCCCAAATCCCATCAATACCGCCTCCTGGCTCGCGCCTTGGCGGCAAGAAATATTGATTCAGCAAATGGGTTAATTAATTGGATTTTTCTGTCTTTTTTAATTTTTCATTAATAAATACGGCATATCATATTTAAAATTATTTAATCCAAAAAAAGGGTAAACGATGAAAAAGACAGAGGCTATGAATCAAGAGCTAATAGATTTAGCAACTAAAGTAGATAGAGAAAATTTTTTTGCAAAAACTAAACGCGAAGCTTTTGTGCCTCGAGCGTCACAGTTATTAATTGAAGCTGAGACTTCGAGCCAAGTGATCGAAATATTCCGTGCAATTGACTCTCAAGATTTTATGCATACCGGGAGCTTGACTGGGGGGATTAAAGAAAAAAACTTTAAGCATATAGTAGATGGTAGTGAGATAAAGGAAAATGATGGAGCTACTTCGACAATTATGCACCGAATTGGAGAGTTTTCCGCAGCGAAAGTAAAATACATTGAAAAAGGCGAAGAAGAACCTAAGAATTTTGAAAATGAATATGGATTGCTTAAACAAAAAGCGAATAAAGATTATAAAGAAGGTTTTAATTTCGAAGAATTAGATAAAAGTTTTGAAAAGTCTCTTGGGAAAAAACCTAACACTAATAAAATTGAACAGCTACGGATAGTAGGTGAAATGAGTCGGCAGCTGGTTGAAAAAGTTAATCAAGCTTGGAAAGCAGATTTCAAAGACTACTCTGAAATACGTCAGGAAATATCTGGTAATCATTCATTACGCCACCTCTCTGATCTATGTGATATGATAGAAAATTTCAAGAATTCAGGTTCTTCAGAAGAACAGCTTAAGGGATACAAAGAGACTTTAAGTGGGTGGAATCGGATAGTACAAAGTGTTCTGCATAATAGTCCCAACCCATTTGGCACAATTTCATCTGCGAAGAGTCATTTAAAATCAGGCCTCTTTGGTGTTTATAGATATCCAAACTCAGGCGTTTCCGCTGATGTTCAATCTCCTGCGTCGAAGACGACTAATTTCGCTAAAACCTGAGTTGAATTCGAGGTTTTTTTATGAGTAGCTCAGGGTCTTTTTAGGTTTGTAGTACTTGGGATAATTTTGAGCGCGGAGGGTGGCCGAGATGTTTGCAGATAAATTGGCCGGCCAGGATTAATTTCTTTAGGTCAATTCCGGTTTTGATCTGCAAGCCATTCAGCATGTAAACCACATCTTCGGTTGCGACATTCCCGGTGGCGCTGCGCGCATAAGGGCATCCGCCAAGACCGGCGACTGAACTGTCAATGATGTGAATGCCATATTCTAAACTGACGTAAATATTGGCTAACGCCTGCCCGTAAGTATCATGAAAATGCACCGCGGTTTTATCCACGGGTATTTGCGGCAGTAACGTGTCGAGTAATTTTTTAACGCTGCCGGGCGTACCAATTCCGATAGTGTCGCCGAGAGAGATTTGTTCACAGCCCATATCGATTAATTGTTTGGCAACTGCAAGGGTTTGTTCCGGCGCAATCGGGCCTTCATAAGGACAGGCAATCACGCAGGAAATATAGCCGCGCACCGGAATGTGATGCTGTTGCGCCAGAGTGATGACCTGCTGAATCCGCTGCATGCTTTCCGCTAGCGAGCAATTAGCATTTTTTCTGGAAAAAGTTTCGGACGTAGCGGTAAAAACCGAGATTTCTTTGATTCCGGCGGCAATGGCCAATTCCATGCCGCGCACATTGGGAACCAACGCTGGGTAACTGACACCCGGGCGGCGGTGGATGCTTTTAATCAGATCGGTGTGATCTGCCATTTGCGGCACCCATTTCGGTGACACAAAACTGGCGCTTTCGATAATGCGCAGTCCGCAATCCGCGAGTTGTTGAATAAATTCTAATTTTACTTCAGTAGGCACGAT
Source organism: uncultured Pseudomonadota bacterium (assembly GCA_963697455.1). GTDB lineage: Bacteria > Pseudomonadota > Gammaproteobacteria > Coxiellales > Coxiellaceae > JAFEDN01. Next base: position 127,594 of record CAVOOI010000007.1, read on the forward strand.
CACTGGTTCATTTTGCAGCCCATCTCGCGGACTGACTTCCACCAGTGTCACTTGTTTAGGCAAGTTCATAAGCTGGCCTTGGAACGAAATGGCAAGGCTTTTTTCGCCCAATATTGAGCTTTAGCGATAATGGCTGCAGGATCCATTTGCGTAAATTCTCCATTGCTTAATAACTGCTTCCCGGCCACCCACACATCGCTGACTTGCTGGCGATTCACCGCGTAAGTTAAATGTGACATGGGATTATAGACCGGCTGAGTGAGATAAGAGCTGAGATCGACGGCAATAATATCCGCCGCTTTGCCCGCTTCTAACGAACCAATTTCCTTATCCAAACCAAAAGCTTTTGCGCCATTAATAGTCGCCATAGCCAACGCTTGTGGAGCGGGCAGGGCGGTAGCGCATTGACTAACACCTTTGCAGAGCAGGGCGGCGGTTTGCAGTTCACCGAACATATCTAAATCGTTATTACTGGCAGCGCCGTCAGTGCCTAGCGCAACCGTAACGCCAGCTTCTAATAATTGATGAATAGGTGCAAAACCACTAGCCAATTTCAGATTGGATTCGGGGCAATGCACAATCGGCACGCCTTTTGCAGCGATTAGCTCTATTTCCGACGGTAGCATTTGCGTCATATGCACGCAAATAAACTGCGGTGACAGCAAGCCGAATTCATTTAACCATGCTAAAGGCCGTTGACCATATTTTTTTAGATTATCCGCTATTTCAGCCTCGGTTTCGTGCATATGCACATGAACTGGCAGATTAAAGTCAGCCGATAACTGTTTAATTTTTTTAAATCCGTCTTGAGTGACAATATAAGGACTGTGCGGGGCCAATGACCAGGTTACTAAAGGATGATGTTCATTTCTTTGCAACGTGGCTTCAGCTTTAGCAAAGTATTCTGCTTCGCTTTTGCCCCAAACGGTGGGCACATTACCAATCCATAAACCGATATTGGCGCGGATGCCGGTCGAAATAACGGTTGCAGCGGCGGTATCATGAAAAAAGAAATGATCGCAGAAACAAGTAGTGCCGCCGCGCAGCATTTCTAAAATCGCCAACTGCATACCGTCAGCGATCGATTCTGCATTTAATATTTCTAATTCCGCCGGCCAGATATGTTGAGTGAGCCATGCCATCAGTGGTAAATCGTCCGCCAACCCACGAAAGAGATTAGAAGGAGTATGGGCATGGGCGTTAATCAAACCCGGCATGACCACGTGCTCAGTCAAATGCAATTCCCGTTCCGCTTGCCATAATTGCCGGTTTTGGCTGGTGGGCGCAACGCCCACGATCCGGTCTCCCCGGATAGCCACTGAATGATGTTCCAAGATCACATTATTTGGCGCAATCGGTAAAACCCAGCGGGCGTGGATTACAGTATCCACTGTTCGGATATTTTTCATAAGAAATATATTACGGACTTTCAAAGTATGAGTAAAGACACCCTGCTGGCTAGCCAATGCACTAAGTTACTAAGTTAAGAAACTGAACCTCTTATTCCTTCCTCCTTCAAGGGGGAAGGTTAGGATGGGGGTGGTTAACAACATGTTTTCTCCGGGATTTTTATTATTTTAATCATCCCCACCCTAACCCTCCCCTTGGAAAGGGGAGGGAATAATACTCGGGAGTCCTTAACTTAATGGTATTGTTCTGGCTAGCGGGTCAAGTGGTTTGCATATTATTCATAAGTGGTTATACTTGTTTTTTTAGATGATTACCCTAGAAATGGAGTTTGAAAAACTTATGGATAATACCTGGATACTGGTTGCTAATGCCAGCACAGCTACTTTATACAGTTTCACCCCCACCGAATCCGGAAAAGGTAAGCCACAACTGACAGTTGTAGCTGAACTCTCCCATCCGCAAAGCCGGGAAAAAGACCAGGAACTTACCTCAGACCGGCCCGGAGAATATATAAGCGGGACCGGCGGGCATGGTAATTTTGCAGAAGCTTCCGACCCTCACCAATATGAAGCGGTGATATTCGCTCGAGAGTTATTTCACAAGTTAGAGCAAGGGCGGGTAAGTCATCAATATCGTGATTTAATTTTGGTCGCTTCGCCGCATTTTTTAGGTCTATTGCGTCAATCCATCGACGAACGCCCGCTAAAGAATGTAGCCATTCAAGAAGTACATAAGGATTACACTAAAGAGAAGCCCCAGGACTTAATAAAATTATTGGGCTTAAAGTAAAGTAAAGGATAGTTAATGGATAATGAGCGCATTTGCAGAGTAAATATTGTTTAACCCGCACAGGCACGAGCTAGGAGTATAAAGCGGAGAGCTTATCCGTCGCGCGCAGTGGAGCCGTTGCAAAGAGGGGGTACTCTGCTCATCCGTACCGGCGTAATGAGCACGTCGGATAAGCTCGCAGCTTTGTACTCCGGCGAATCACTGCGATTTCTGGGCGGGTTAAACAACTAGATTAAATTTGAAAATTAGGGTAAAATAAAGCGTAACTAGTCGGGAATATTTATGAAAAGAAATAAGACTGTAAAAATCGCCATCCTCCACTCTATCCGTGAAGCTTATCAGGACTGCTTGGATGAAAAAATGGACTGCTCTGAACCATCGGCTGCTGAAGTAGTTAGAGCTGAAAACCGGATTAAGGATGAGTTGGAACAACAAAAGCATGATCCGGAAATTTCCCATAGTGCCGCTTCGACTTATGTTGAAGCCTGTCAGCAGCATCTTCGGTCACTTCCAGAGCGTGATGCGATTAAATTGGAAAACTTCACCACTCAAGCTAAACCGTTTTTAAATCCAATCCCGATTTTTGATATCCCCAGACCCGCTACGACTAAGTCGGATTCGATTGTGGAGAAAAAGACCGAATCTAAAGAGGACGATCAACCCTCTGCTAAAACTGTATTGGGATTGAATAATTTTACTTTAACTCAGAAATGGGTTGATCGAGGCGAAGCAATCCGTACTCAATTCAGAACTTCCCCTCGTGAGTCTAGCAAAGAACTTAAACGCTACGGTTTTTTTGCTGAGAGCAAGAATAGCGCGGCTAAAATGACTTACGAGATGTTAATCCAAGGTTATAGACTCCCAGACCCCAACGAAAATCAAAGTGATTACGAAATAGCGCAAAAAGCGCAAGATGAAGAAATCGGACGATTTTTTCGCTAGTCAATCAATCACTTATCATGATATAATTTCAAGCTGATCTAAGAAAACAGGATTTGTTTATGACTCAATTGGCTAAAGAAATTACCCCCATTACCATTGAAGACGAATTACGTCAATCGTACCTAGATTATGCGATGAGCGTTATCGTTGGCCGTGCTTTACCCGATGTCCGCGATGGCCTAAAACCCGTGCACAGGCGGGTATTGTATGCCATGGGCGAACTCAATAATGATTGGAACAAACCTTATAAAAAATCCGCCCGTATCGTCGGTGATGTGATCGGTAAATACCACCCGCATGGCGACGTAGCGGTTTACGACACCATCGTGCGCATGGCCCAGCCGTTTAGTTTGCGCTATCTGTTAGTAGACGGCCAAGGTAACTTCGGATCTGTAGATGGCGACTCCCCGGCGGCCATGCGTTACACCGAAATCCGCATGTCCCAATTCGCCCATACTTTAATGGCTGACCTGGATAAAGAAACGGTCGATTGGGGCCTGAATTACGACGGTACTGAAAGAATTCCTTTGGTCTTACCTACGCGCGCGCCGAATTTATTAGTCAACGGGTCTTCTGGGATTGCAGTCGGTATGGCGACTAATATTCCGCCGCATAACCTGACTGAAGTCATTGATGCGTGTTTAGCGTTGATCGATAATTCCGAATTAGAAATAGCTGACTTAATGAAATATATTCCGGGCCCGGATTTTCCTACCGCGGGCATTATCAATGGCCGCGCCGGCATTGTCCAAGCTTATAAAACTGGCCGCGACCGAATATTCGTGCGCGCAAAAGCAAGCATCGAACAGGAAGATTCCGGCAAAGCGTCAATCATCGTCCATGAATTACCTTATCAGGTCAATAAAGCCCGTTTGCTGGAACGGATCGGCGAAATGGTGCGTGATAAACAATTGGAAGGAATTACTGCATTACGTGATGAATCAGATAAAGACGGCATGCGAATGGTCATTGAAGTGCGCCGGAGCGATCAGCCCGACGTAGTGCTGAATAATCTTTACAAGCATACGCAATTACAAGTCGTGTTTGGCATTAATATGGTGGCGTTAGATAATGGCCAGCCGCGGTTATTGAATCTAAAACAACTGTTACATGCTTTTTTGCAGCACCGCCGTGAAGTCACTACCCGCCGGACGATTTACGAACTTCGCAAAGCGCGGGAACGCGCCCATATTTTAGAAGGTTGGGCGGTAGCGTTAGCGAATATCGATCCGATCATCGCCTTGATTAAATCTTCAAAAAATTCAGCGGAAGCTAAGGAAGCGCTGATTCAACAAGATTGGTTGCCCGGTAGCGTCGCCCAGCTATTAGCGGATGTCGCAGCTCAACAAACCCGCCCGGATGATTTAGCGCCTGAATACGGGTTTAAAAATCAAATCTACCGATTATCACCCACTCAAGCTCAAGCTATTTTAGACTTGCGGTTGCATCGCCTCACTGGCTTAGAACAAGAGAGAATTCATAGCGAATATCAAGAAATCGTGCTGTCTATCCAAGCGCTGATTAAAATTCTGGGTGAGCCGGATGAACTGCACCGGATTATTCGTGAAGAATTAATCGCCATCAAAGAACAATTTGGAGATAAACGCCGCAGTGTGATTTTAGATACGCATGAAGACTTAAGCAACGAAGACTTAATCACTGAACAGGATATGGTAGTGACTCTGTCGCAGGAAGGCTATATCAAATCGCAATCTTTAGATAGCTATGAAGCCCAGCATCGCGGCGGACGTGGCAAAGCAGCTACCACTATGAAAGAGCAGGATTTCATTAAAAATATGCTGGTGGCTAATTCTCACGATACTATTTTATGTTTCTCAACCCAGGGTAAAGTGTACCGGTTAAAAGTGTATGAAGTGCCGGAAAGCGGACGGACCGCGCGTGGGCGTCCCATGGTTAATTTGCTGCCCCTGGAAAAAGATGAGCAAATCTCCGCAATTCTCCCGGTGAAAAAATTTGAAGATAACCACTTTGTATTTATGGCGACTCAGCAGGGCTTAGTGAAAAAAGTGGTACTGAGCGATTTTGAAAAAGTGCGGGTCAGCGGTAAAGTAGCGTTAGAGTTGAACGAAGGTGATTGCTTAATTGGCGCAGGGATTACCAACGGTCAACATGAAATTATGCTAGTGAGCGATGAAGGGAAAGCCATTCGTTTTCCTGAAGCGACAGTGAGGCCAATGGGTCGAACTGCGCGCGGAGTGCATGGCATGAAATTGCAGGCCGGACAAAAAGTGATGACGTTGATTATCGTGGATGAACGTTGCACTTTGCTAACTGCCACTAACAATGGCTATGGTCAACGCACTTCATTAGGCGATTACCGGGCCATAGGCCGAGGTGGTCAAGGCGTTCGCGCTATTCAAGTCAGCGAGCGCAATGGCAAGGTAGTGGCTGCGACCCAGGTTTATGACGATGATGAAGTGTTACTTATCAGCGATCAAGGCACTCTGGTGCGAATTCGGGTGGCGGAAGTCTCCGTAATTGGCCGCAACACCCAAGGCGTGCGCTTAATTCAACTCGCTGCCGGCGAACATTTAGTGGGCATTGAATCGGTGAGGGCGGTGGTTGATGATTTATAATTTCAGTCCTGGGCCGGCAACGTTGCCGCCTGAAGTATTGCAGCAAGCGCACGCTGAATTTTTTAATTGGCGGGGAACTGGGGCATCGATCATGGAAATTTCTCATCGCGGCGCTGATTTTATGGCGCTGATTGAGGAAATTGAACAAGATTGCCGTGATTTATTGAATTTGCCTAGCCATTATCGCGTACTATTTTTAAGCGGCGGCGCGCGTGGCCAGTTTGCCGCAATTCCATTAAATTTAGCCGTGGAAAATTCCCAAACCGCCTACGTTATCAGCGGTATGTGGAGTAAAATTGCGAGTGAAGAAGCCCGGCGTTATTCCCAGGTAAAAGTGATTGCCAGCAATGAGTCGAATAGTTATACCACCATCACCCCAATCGATCAGTGGCAAGATTTTTCACGAGCCGCTTATTTGCATTACACTGAAAATGAAACTGTTCACGGCATTGAATTTCCCAGCGTGCCTGATTCTGGGAAAACGCCGTTAATCTGCGATATGAGTTCGAGTATTTTATCACGGCCATTAGATGTTTCCCGGTTCGGATTAATTTACGCGGGAACTCAAAAAAACCTGGGCATTGCTGGCTTGACCTTAGTGATTATTCATGACGATTTAGTAGCTCGACCCGCGCAGCCAATTACCCCGACCATTTTTAATTATGCGGCACAAGTAAAACATAACTCTATGTATAATACCCCGCCAGTTTTTCCCTGGTATATTTCCGGGCTGGTGCTGAAATGGTTGAAAGCTCAAGGTGGAATGGTAGCCGTTGGTGCGCGCAATCAACGTAAAGCTGACAAATTATACCGCTATATCGATCAAAGTGATTATTACAAAAATCCCGTTGATCCGGCGTTTCGTTCGCGCATGAATGTTATTTTTACTTTACCGGATAAAGAAAAAGATCAGTTATTTGTTAAAGAATCGCAAGCCGCGGGATTTATCGGCTTAAAAGGCCACAGCAGTTTAGGCGGCATCCGCGTCAGCCTCTATAACGCAATGCCCGAAGAAGGTGTCGACGCCTTAATTGCGTTTATGCAGGAATTTGTTAAACGTCATAGTTAACTCTAGTCGAATAATACATTTAGCATCGCCGCTTTCTTTTTCTCAATATTCTCAGATAACTGAGAACATCAGTCATTTCCTTACGATCATTCCACATCCCAAAACCGTAATTTTTCACGCTACCTCCTTAAGATTAGTTTTGACAAGACCAGCGGTCTTTGGCTTAATTGTACAATATGTTTGAAGACACGAGAATCCCGGTAATTACGATTGACGGCCCTAGCGGTTGCGGTAAAGGTACGCTTGCGCAGCGGCTGGCGATTCATCTCCATTGGCATTGGCTGGATAGCGGAGCTTTGTACCGTATCGTGGCCTGGGCCGTCTTACATTATCAGATTCCGCCCAGTCACGATCAGGAATTAGCGAATTTAATGAACCGGTTGAAAATCACCTTTACTGCCGACAGCGAAGGCTCAGCAGCGCAGATGAGTTGCGACGGACATGACGTCAGCCAAGCCATCCGCACTGAGGCTTGCGCGAAAATGGCCTCGGTAATCTCGGCCAAGCCATTTGTCCGCGCAGCATTATTGCAAAAGCAGCACGATTTGCGCCAACCCCCCGGTATAGTAGCGGATGGCCGCGACATGGGCACGGTAGTTTTTCCCGATGCGGCGGTAAAATTCTTCTTAACCGCCAGCCCCGAAGTACGCGCCGAGCGTCGTCATAAGCAATTAATAAAATTAGGCATTCCAGAAGATCTAGCTCAAATCAGCGCAGACTTGATGACCCGCGACCAGCGCGACCGCGAAAGAGCGGTAGCCCCTTTGCAAGCCGCCGGCGACGCCATTATCATTGACACTTCCCAATTAAGCGTCGATGAAGTATTTAAAATAGTACTAAGTCATTTACATATCTTTCTTCCCCCTATAAATCCCTAGACTACAATCGCCCACCAAAATGAATTTTCTTGATTTGGTGGGCGAGATCACCGACCTTAGTGGTTTTCGGCCATTGATAAACCTGCCAATAGGTGCTATTGTTAGGTTTTTTTGGGGGATCTCTTAATCTTGTAGGGGATTCGAAGTTTAGTTAACCCATATTTTATCTGTTTAAATATGGTTTCAATAAAAAGGTCTATATGAGCGAAAATTTTGCCCAGTTATTTGAAGAAAGCATTGCCAAATTGGATTTACGTCCCGGTAGTTTAGTTAAAGCGAAAGTCATCGCATTAACCGGCAACCAGGTGGTTGTTAACGCCGGTCTAAAGTCGGACGCGGTTATTGCCCTCAGCGAATTCCCAGATGAAAAACTGGCCGTTGGTGACGTGATTGATGTGGTTATCGAAACCGTGGAAAACGGTTTTGGTGAAACCCGGTTATCCCGCGAGAAGGCCCGCCGTGCCAGAACTTGGTTAGAATTAGAGAAAGCCTACGAAACCGGCGACCCAATTATGGGTACGATTATCGAGCGAGTTAAAGGCGGCTTTACGGTTGAAATTGATTTCGTCCGTGCATTTTTACCGGGCTCATTAGTGGACGTCAAACCCGTCCGTGACCCTGGCTATTTAGAAGGCAAATCGCTTGAATTCAAAATTATCAAAATGGACCAAAAGCGCAACAACGTAGTATTGTCTCGCCGCGCCATTTTGGAGCGTGAAACCAGCGCTGAACGCGAAGCCCGGTTAGATGAATTACAAGAAGGCCAGGAAGTGATCGGCGTAGTCAAAAATATTACCGATTACGGCGCTTTCTTGGATTTAGGCGGTATCGACGGATTGTTACATGTCACCGATATTTCCTGGAAGCGGGTCAAGCACCCCAGCGAAGTACTTAAAGTCGGCGAAGAGCACCAGGTAAAAATTCTTAAATTTGACCGGGAAAAGAACCGCATTTCCTTAGGCATGAAACAGCTTATGGAAGATCCATGGCGCAACATCGCCCGCCGCTATCCTAAAGGATCGCGTGTGTTTGGAGCCGTCAGCAACATTACCGATTACGGCTGCTTTGTCGAGTTAGAAGAGGGCGTTGAAGGTTTAGTGCACATGACCGAAATGGATTGGACTAATAAAAACATCCATCCCAGCAAAGTCGTGCAGTTAAGCGACGAAGTTGAAGTGATGGTGTTGGAAGTAGATGAAGACCGCCGCCGGATTTCTTTAGGCATTAAACAATGCAAAGCTAATCCATGGCAGGAATTCTCTGAAAAACATCAAAAAGGCGAAAAAGTGAAAGGCAAAATTCGCTCGATCACTGATTTCGGGATTTTTGTAGGCTTAGAAGGCGATATCGATGGTCTAATTCATCTGACTGATATCTCCTGGAATGAACCAGGCGAACAAGCAGTGCGTAAATATAGTAAAGGTGAAGAAGTCGAAGCGGTTATTTTGGGAATCGATCCTGACCGTGAACGTATCTCTTTAAGCATTCGTCAATTGGAAGAAGATCCTGTCACTGAATTCGTAGAAAGCCGTGACAAAAACGCTAATTTTGAAGCGACCATCACTGCCGTTGAAGCTAAGCGCGCCACGGTGCAATTAGCCGATCAAGTCTTTGGACAACTGCGAATTAGCGAATACAGCTATCAAAGAACCGAAGATTTGCGTGAAGAATTGAAAGAAGGCGATAAGATTGATGTGAAAGTAATTAGTATCGATCGTAAAAACCGCCAACTTCAAGTTTCACACAAGGCAACCCAAACGAAGCCGGCTACTAAGAGTTCTTTAGGCGTCGAATCTACCAAAACTACTTTGGGTGATTTACTTAAAGAGCAAATGAAAAATAAAGAAGGCGACGATTCTCAAGAGTAATAACGAAGTTCGTCATCCCGCGGCTTGACCGGGCTTGACCGCGGGATGACGGCGCTGTGACGTCTATGTGCCTTCGTGGAGGAAATATGCGTTATATTCGTTATGGTATCGAAAACAGGTAAACCATCGTGGTCATCAGAGCTTTGCATTTTTTGCTATTACCGATTGCCGCTACTTTTGGCTGGTACATGGGTAAACGCGATCGTGGTGCAACCTCACAAGTATCCCACCAATTGCGGCGCGATTATTTCCAAGGCTTAAATTATCTAATCAACGAACAATCCGATCAAGCGGTTGACGTATTTATTAAATTATCTGAAATTGACAGCGATACCGCCGAAATCCATCTGGCTTTAGGCCATTTATTCCGGCAGCGCGGCGAAGTGGATCGCGCGATTCGCATTCATCAAAATTTACTGGCCCGGCCCGAATTAGATAAGCGCTATCATATCCAAGCTTTATTTGCATTAGGACAAGACTACTTACGCGCAGGAGTGCTTGACCGCGCCGAACAAATTTTCTTGGAGCTGGTGGAATTGAAAGAAGGCTGGAACGAGGAACGCCAAAATAGCCTGCAATTCCTATTGCGCATCTATCAGCAAGAAAAAGCCTGGCAAAAAGCTATCGACACCACCAAAAAAATATCGGTGCAAACGGGTGAAGTGACCGATTCTATTCTGTCGCAATTTTATTGCGAATTAGCGGAACAAGAAGCTGGCAAAGGTCAAATCGCCGCGGCCTTGGAATATATACATCAATCTATTAGCGTGGACCCTAACTGCGCTCGCGCTAATTTAATTGCTGGGCGGTTAGCTTATAAAACTCATCACTACGCAGCCGCTATTCGTCACTACCAACAAGTCAGATTGCAAGACGTACATTTTATCCCTGAAATAATCCAGCCGCTTTGTCAATGCTACCAAGCAATGGGACAAGAACAGGAGTTAGTGGAATATTTACAGGAGTGTTTGCAGGATTTTCCCAATGTGTTTTTAATGTTAACTATTGCCAATTACTTACAGCGTTTAAGAGGCGATCAAGCAGCCATTAATTTTATTGCCGAGCAAGTTAAAAACGATCCGGCTTTAAGAGGGTTGAATGAACTTATTAAATTATATTTAAAAACTTCGCATAACCAGGCTAGCGAAAAATTAACCATGCTGCAAAGTATTATTCAACAACTGACTGCCAGCAAACCGGTTTATCAATGCGGGCATTGTGGCTTTTCAGCGCCAATCTTGTTTTGGAATTGTCCCGGCTGCCATCATTGGACGAGCGCCCGGCCCACTCAAAAATTAGTAGCGGGAGTGACATGACGATGCGTCCAGAACCTAATATCATCGTAGCCTTAGATCATCCAACTGAGCAAGCAGCCCTGGATTTTTTAGCAAAATTGAACCCAGCATTGTGCCGGATAAAAATAGGCAGCATTCTATTTACCCATTATGGACCCTCGTTATTGGAAAAAATTAAACAGCGTGGCTTCAGTATTTTTTTAGATTTAAAATTCCATGACATTCCGCAAACTGTTGCCGGCGCTTGCCGGTCAGCGGCAGAAATTGGAGTCTGGATGGTCAACATCCATGTCTCCGGCGGTTTAGCCATGATGATGGCGGCGCGCGAAGCCGTCGACAAGTTCCCAATCAACCAGCGCCCATTATTAATTGGAGTCACCATTTTAACCAGCCTGGATGATCAGGATTTATCTCTAATTGGTTATCAAGACAATACCGCGGCGATGGTGTTGCGTTTCGCCAAACTTGCTCACCAAGCGGGTTTAGACGGAGTAGTCTGTTCTCCTCAAGAAATTACGCTCCTACGCGCTAATTTGCCGCAAGATTTTTTACTAGTAGTACCCGGCATTCGCTTGGCTGGTGATAAAGCAGAAGATCAAAAGCGCACCATGACCCCTCAAGCTGCTTTTGCCGCCCGTGCCGATTATCTCGTCATTGGCCGCTCGATCACCCAATCTAAGTCCCCGCAAGATACTCTTTCTCAAATATCAACCAGTGCATCGGCGCCAGAAACTCGTTTTTAATTTCTGATAATACTGTTATTATATGCAGAATATGAGTAGAGTGAGTTCATAGTTATGGCTACTGTTTGCAGCGTTATTATCGCCATCTTCGCAACCGTTTTATTTATAGGGTTATTACGTTTATTTGCCCTGCGGCTGGGCTTCGTCGACCGGCCGGGCGGGCGCAAACGCCACCATCATGAGGTACCTCTGATCGGCGGAATTGCCATCTTTTTAGGATTTTGCCTGGGCCTTATCTCGCTACCATTCCATTTAAATCATGCCTATGCCTTAATTGTCGGCGGTGGGATAGTGGTTGGGCTGGGTGTTATTGACGACTTCCGCGACCTTAATTCTAAAGTGCGTCTAACTGGAGAACTGGTTGCAGCACTGATCCTTATTTTTTGGGGCCAGGTGCAAGTCTCATACTTAGGTAATCTATTATTTTTAGGGAATATTCACTTGGGTTTATGGGGGATCCCATTCACTATCGTCTTAGTAGCTGGTTTTATGAACGCCATGAATATGATCGACGGTCAGGACGGCCTGGCGGGAGGGGTTGCGTTAGGGCAAGTCATTCTTCTAATCTACCTAAATTGGCATGTGCAAAACCAGCCGGATTTAACGATGCTGACGATCTTAGGCTTATTACTCCTGGTGTTTTTAATTTTCAATATGCGAACCCCATGGCGTATACATGCCGCTATTTTTTTAGGTGACGCCGGCAGTACTTTTATCGCATTTGCCGTGGCCTGGTTTGCCATCCGCATCGGCCAAAGCGGAGGCTCCATTAAACCAGCGATTATTTTATGGATCTTGGCGTTTCCAGTTTTTGACTTACTCCACGTTTGTATCATTCGATTCACCCAGGGTAAGTCGTTGCTAAAACCCAGCCTGGATCATTTTCATCATCTTCTGCAGGCTGTGCGCGTAGATCCGGCTAGTTCCACTTGGTTGTTAACAGTACTCTCATTGGCTTTAGGAATAGTGGGTGTTTTACTGAATCATTTCCAAGTTGCCGAAGGTTGGCAATTTGTAGCCTGGTTAGGAGCTTTGGTCATTTATTTGGGAATAACCAAGTTAATTCGCAATTCGATGGAATACCAGCATGCTGCATGTGAGTAACCTGAGTTGCCAGCGTGGCGAGCGCTGTTTGTGGCAAAATCTCAATTTTGAATTGGCCCAAGGAAAATTATTGCAAATAACCGGCCCCAACGGCAGTGGCAAAACCAGTTTGTTACGGATACTGAGTGGATTAGCGCCTGCGCATTCCGGCGTGGTCTGCTGGCAGGGACAGACTATTACTCAACAAAAAAGTGAATATCAACAGCAATTAAATTACTTAGGACATCATCCTGCGGTGAAGAATGAATTAACCGTCTATGAAAATTTGTTATTTAATTTGTCCAAGCAATTGCTGCCACAGTCACACCTTGCATTGCTTGCAGAAGTAGGTTTGGCGGCCCAAAGTCATTGCTTCGGTTATCAATTATCGCAAGGTCAAAAGCAACGAGTCGCCATCGCCAGATTATTATTAAATTCTGCCCGGCTATGGATTTTAGATGAACCCCTAGCGGGTTTGGATGTGGAGATGATCGAAAAATTGCAATTGATTTTTGCCAATTATATTCGGCAGGGCGGGATTATTGTCTTGACCACTCACCGCCCGCTGACTTTAGATGCGCTGATTTCTAACTCATCCCAGTTGAGTCTATGCTAACGGGTATTTTTCTCATCATCCGTCGCGAATGTCTGCTAGCTTGGCGCCGCCCGGTGGAATGGCTTAATCCATTATTATTTTTTGTGTTAGTGGCGGTTTTATTCCCCTTGACCTTGGCCCCCGATATTAAAATACTCCAGATTATTGGCCCCGGTATTTTATGGGTGGCCGTGTTATTGGCATTATTATGGTCGTTGACGCATTTGTTTCAAGCAGATTATGAAGATGGCAGTATCGAACAGTGGCTGTTCAGTCCATATCCTTTCCCATTATTAATTTTTGCTAAGATCGTCGCCCATTGGTTAATGCTGGGAATCCCGGTATTGATTGTCGCTCCGCTATTAGCGATGATGTTTCATCTGCGGGGCGATGTGGTAGTGGTGTTAATGCTCACTTTGTTACTGGGGACGCCATTATTAACTTTATTAGGCGCAGTGGGTGCGGCGTTGACGGTGGGCTTGCGGCATACGGGATTATTGTTGGCTTTGATATTATTGCCTCTCTATATTCCGACGCTTATTTTCGCTACCTCAGCGCTCAGCGCTACCGCTGCGGGTTTTTCACCCGCAGCGGCTCTAATCTGGCTGGGTGCATTGTTAACTTTAGCAATAGTATTAGCCCCCTGGGTCGTTGCCGCCACATTAAAAATTGGGATTGCTTATCGTTAAGGGCCGAAATTACTGGTAAACTAGGGGGCTGACAGCTTTGCCCAAACATCGTTAATATTTCCCGCCGCCGCCAAGCCCGTTGCGGATAGACCGCATGTCGGGTCCTGTCGGCTGCGTCTTTTACGTGCTCGCTGCGCTGCGCGTGCAAAAGGACTCCGCCGCCACCCGTTAGCTGGCGCGCTTGGCGGCGGCGGGAAATATTAACTTGCAAATGCGTCTAAATTCGAAAGTATAGGCTGTCATTCCCGCGACGTTAACTTAAGGACCAGCAAGCGCGGGCATCAGCCTAATGCCATTAAGTTGAGAAACTGAACCTATTATTCCTTCCCCCTTCAAGGGGGAAGGTTAGGATGGGGGTGGTTAACAATAAACCATCCCCACCCTAACCCTCCCCTTGGAAAGGGGAGGGAATAGTACTCTGGAGTCCTTAAGTTGACGCCTATGCGCCTTCGCGGGAATGCGATCTATCCGCAATGGGCTTGGCGACTCCTAAAAATATGGCGGAGTTGGTTAAATATTTTTAACTTACACCGTGTTTTTTTTTGTTAAAAATAAACTGATAAATATGTGGAAAATTGTTTATAAATTGGCTTCTCCCCGCACTTGTTATGAGTGGGCGGGTAAGTTGTTGCCATGGGTTACCGGTGTGTTATTGGTGATTACCATTTATGGATTGATTGGGGGGTTATATTTAGCGCCTCCGGATTATCAACAGGGGAATGTTTACCGGATTATATTTTTGCATGTTCCCGCGGCGGTTTGGTCGTTGGGGGTTTATACCATTATGGCGGTGGCGGCGCTGATTTTCTTGGTGTGGAAAATAAAGGTAGCGGATATTATCGCCAAGCTCAGTGCGCCTATCGGTGCGATTTTTACGCTTTTAGCGCTGATAACCGGGTCAATCTGGGGGAAACCGACCTGGGGAACCTGGTGGATTTGGGATGCGCGCTTGACCTCAGAATTAATTTTATTATTTATTTATAGTGGAATTATCGCCCTGCGTACGGCCATTCCGGAACCGCAGTTAGCCTCGCAGGTCAGCGGCATTTTGACTTTAGTGGGATTGATCAACCTGCCGGTGATTCATTTCTCCGTAGATTGGTGGCAGACCTTACATCAAGGCGCCAGTATTTTAAAATTTGGTTCACCTTCTATTGCACCCAGCATGTTACACCCACTGCTTGTAATGTTAACCGCTTTTTTCTTTTATTACCTGCTCTTACTACTCCTAGGTCTGCGCTACGAATTATTAAAACACGAACAGCGCACCAGTTGGGTAAAGGATATATTGACCGCCTTAGATTGACGCATCCAGCGGTAATAGGTATTCTGGGCCCATGACTAGCGCATTTTCGGATTTCAATTCTTTCTGGCGAATGGGCGGCTATGCAGCCTTCGTTTGGTCGGCTTATGGAATTGTATTTTTAGTACTGGTGTTTCGAATATTAATCGCTAAACAAAAATTTAATCGCTTGCGCAGATCTTTATATCAAAAGTATGTTAAATCATCGTAAACGACGCTTGTACTTCTTATTGCTGATCATAGTCAGCAGCGGCATAGCTGTGGGCTTAGCCTTAATTGCTTTGCAGAAAAACCTAAACCTGTACCAGACCCCTCAGCAAGTGGCAAAATTAAATAATCAAGAGCATCAAATTTTTCGGTTGGGCGGGATGGTGGTCAAGGGCAGCGTACATCAGAGTGCTGATTTACATGTGAATTTCAGCCTCACCGATTACCACGCCAATATTCAAGTTGAGTACCAAGGAATTTTGCCCTCTTTATTCCATGAAGGGCAGGGGATTGTCGCCCAAGGGCATCTCAATAATCGAGGTATTTTTATTGCCGATCAAGTCTTAGCAAAACACGACGCTAATTACAAACCACCATCTATCGGGCCTGCGGCATGATTCCTGAATTAGGTCACTACGCACTATTTTTAGCCATCTGTTTAGCCATAGTGCAAGTGATTGTCCCATTTCGCGGCGCAGCCACTGGGAATATGGGTTACATGCAGATGGGGCGCTATACAGCATGGGGACAATTTGGCTTAGTCGGATTCGCCATGGCAACCCTGGCATACGCATTCTTAACCAATGATTTTTCCGTAGCCTATGTCGCTGAAAACTCTAACAGCCACTTACCACTGATTTATCGCTTTTGCGCGGTTTGGGGAGCGCATGAAGGGTCTCTATTATTGTGGGTGTTTATTTTGACGGGATGGATGAGTGCGGTCAGCCTGTTTAGCCGCAGTATACCTCAGCCAGTGTTAGCACGAGTCATAGCAGTGCTGGCCATCATCGCCATCGGTTTTTATTTATTTCTACTGACTACTTCTAGCCCGTTTATTCGCATATTGCCCAATATTCCGGCTGATGGCGCCGACTTAAATCCGATTTTACAAGATCCTGGTTTAGCGGTGCATCCGCCCATACTGTATATGGGATACGTGGGATTCGCAGTACCGTTTGCATTTGCGATGGCTGCTTTATTATCTAACCGCTTAGAGGCGCAATGGGCGCGCTGGTCCCGGCCTTGGGCAACCATCGCCTGGTGCTTTTTAACCCTAGGAATTGTATTAGGCAGCGCCTGGGCCTACCGCGAATTAGGATGGGGAGGCTGGTGGTTTTGGGACCCGGTCGAGAACGCCTCATTCTTGCCGTGGCTGGCGGGAACCGCTTTGATCCACTCCCTGGCGGTCACTGAAAAGCGCCAGCTTTTTAAAGCCTGGACTATTCTGTTGGCGGTTTGCGCTTTCTCCTTGAGTTTGCTGGGTACTTTTTTGGTCCGCTCCGGCATATTGGTTTCCGTTCACAGTTTTGCTGCCGACCCGCAGCGCGGGTTATTTATGCTCGGCTTTTTGCTGGTAGTGGTGGGCGGTTCTCTTGCCGTCTATGCTTGGCGGGGCTGCGCCCTGGTATCCACTGGTGATTTTACTCTGGCTTCTCGTGAAGCACTATTGTTAACCAACAACATTTTGTTATTCGTAGCAATGTTGACCGTATTGCTAGGAACATTGTACCCACTGATCATCGCTGCGTTAAATCTAGGAAAAATTTCAGTGGGGCCGCCTTATTTTAATCTCATGTTTATGCCAATAATGGTCCCGGTGTTGATATTGATGGCCATCGCTCCGTTATTTCAATGGCAGACTACCGTAGTTAAAAAATTCCGAAAAAAAATCTTTGCATACTTATTGCTGGTGGTGGCGCTAGCAATATTATTGCCATTAGGATTAGGTGTAAAAACCACCTTTTGGTTTTTTTGCGCCTTAACCCTGGTTTTATGGTTGATTTTATGGACCTTGCAGCATGGCCTCACCTGGCGGCGGTGGCCAAGATTGCGGAGGCTGGCGCTCAGTCAGTGGGCGATGATCCTGGCGCACTTAGGCGTGGGTATTACGGTATTGGGGATCATTTGTAGCACCACTTACAGTCAACAGCGAGATGTGAGTATGCGTCCGGGCGATCAAGTTCAATTAGGGCCTTACCAATTTCAATTTCAAGGCGTCACCAATTTGGAAGGCCCTAATTATCACGGTTTGCAAGGGAAAGTAGCGGTCTATAAAGAAGGGAAACTACTCCAGGTTTTAAAGCCTGAGCAGCGCTTTTTTCCCGTCGAGGATGCGGCAACCACCAAGGCTGCGATTGATGCCGGTCTGTTTCGAGATTTATACGTTTCGCTAGGATCGTCGCTACCCAATGGGGCGTGGTCTTTTCGACTATATTACAAGCCATTTATCCGTTGGATTTGGGCGGGTGGGGTGCTGATGTTTGTAGGCGGATTATTGGCAGTGACCGATCGCCGTTATCGGCTCAAGCCGCGGGAGGAACTGATTAGTGACCAATCGTAAGCAAATCGTGACGTTGATTTTGCCGCTGATTATTTTCGTTGGGGTGTGTGTTTTTTTGTGGGTGGGCTTGCACCGTAATCCGCGGGAAATACCATCGCCGCTGTTAAATAAATCTGCACCGGCATTTAGCGCGCCTAGTTTGCAGTTCCCCGAGCACTTATTAACCGAACAAGATTTATTAGGACATGTCACTATTTTGAATGTGTTCGCCAGTTGGTGTGTGGCCTGTGAAACCGAACATTCAGTGTTGCTGGAGGGGCGGAATGCATTTACAGGGCACGCAAATAATTGGGTTAAATTATAAAGATCAGCGTCAAACGGCGCTGGCGTGGTTAAATCATTATGGTAATCCTTATAATCAGGTGATTGACGACCCGCAAGGCGATATTGGCATCAATTTTGGGGTTTATGGAACTCCGGAAACTTTTATCATTGATAAGCAAGGTATTATTCGTTATAAATTTATTGGAGCGCTTAGTCCAGCTGATTGGCAACATAAATTACTGCCGGAGATTAAAAAATGGCAGTAACAACCATTAAAGTAATATTCCCTCCCCTTCCCAAGGGGAGGGTTAGGGTGGGGATGGTTAAATGCAGACAGTGTTGGTTATTGTGCGGATTGCTGATGGTGTTTTCCTTAAGTTACGCTAATACCCAGGATGTTTATCCTTTAGCAACATTAGGACAACAACAGCAATTCCAAAGGTTAATTAATGAATTGCGTTGTTTGGTTTGTCAAAATCAAGATTTGGCCGATTCAAATGCGGATTTGGCTAAAGATTTACGCCGGCAGGTTTATGAGATGGTTAAGGACAATAAAAGTGACGCGGAGATTAAACAATATTTGACTGACCGGTACGGCGATTTTATTTTATTTAAACCTCCATTTAATTTACAGACGGCAGTATTGTGGTTAATGCCCTTATTTTTATTAATAGCCGGTGGGGTGATACTTTGGCGATTGGTGCGTCTGCGGAAAAATATTAAATGAATATTGTATTTTGGAGTGTAATTGGAGTACTTACCTTACTTGCCTGGGGTTGCATCGCGTTGCCTTTTTACCAGCATTCGGTGCTTAAAACCGGCTATGGGGCGAAAATTTTGCTGTTTAGTTTTCCAGTTTGGGCAGTAGGATTATATTTATGGCTGGGTGGCAGCCATGAACTGCAGCAATTTTGGAAGTGGCAACAACAAAACATCGAAGTGCAGCGACAGATGGCTGAGCTTAAAAGTCCTCAGGAATTAATTGACCGGTTGAGGGATCATCTGCAACAAAGTCCACAGAGCGCCGAAGGTTGGTTTTTACTGGGGAAATTGTATTTAGACCAGCGGCAATATAGCGAGGCCGAATCGGCTTTACAAAAAGCTCACCAGCTCCAGCCTCAGTCCGGAGAAATGGTAGTGGCATTAGCCAAAGCGGATTTTTTTAATCATCAAGGCCATTTAACTCCCGATATGGCGGCAATGCTGATCAACGTGCTGGCATCATTAAAAGAACCGGTGGACGCTCTGAATTTATTGGCAGTCAATTTTTATCGGCAACGGAACTTCCATGAGGCCGTCAAATATTGGCAACGCGCTTTGGCATTAGTCCCACCTAATAGCGCCGATAGTCGAGCGTTACTCGATATGATTAGCCAAGCCCAGAAACAATAAGGCGTCAATGCAACTACTCGCACCCTGTAGATAGGAAGGCCACTTTTGCCTCGGGTTGAACGAAGTGTTATCCCAGATTTGAGCATCCCGGTTTGTCAGTTCTTGCTTCTTCTTCACTGGTTTTTGCGTTTTCAAGCACCTGGTTGGCAATCCTGGCGCGCCTAGACATTTTCGAAGATTGAATGAAGCTTAAATAACAATCCACATAGTCATCAACATGGGGACGACGTACTAATGGGCTTTCGTTACATTTTGCAGCGAGGATTGCTTGAGAAACAATAGGGGGACGTCGCTGAAACCCCTTTGCTTCTCGTAAATCAAGGATTAATTGGAGGCTGGGTAGAAAAATAATGGTGCACGGCAGCGACGTCCTATCAATGCAACTTCGAAAACGGTGACTGGTTTCCCTTAATTGCAATATGTGTTTCCAGGAAAGAAAATTAAATATTACCTCATTGATGGTAAAAGGTAAGTTTTCTGCAAAAGGAACTATCTGAAATTGAGTTTCTTTTTTTTCGACTTCCACTTGCTTCACTTCTGCCACTACTTCCACTTTTTTTTCTTTCACAGAAAGAAAATTATTAAGGAAAGATTTCCATCGAGACGGGGCCGGGATAGCCAATTGAGTTGAGGTGGAGGAATTTTTATTCGATTTTTTTTCTTCATCATGAAACGTATGAATCCAAATAAAACCAATTTTATCATATTCCAGATCAAATTTTCCCCGAAAATGGGGTTCAAAATTCTCAAAGAATGGTGATGATCTAATGGTTGTAAAATAGCTTACCAACGTTTTAATCTTATCAGAGTCAAATGCTATTTTATTATTAATATATATTTCAATAATTTCCTCAGTCACTTCCTGAAGTACTGCCCCTATACTGTCATTATAGCGATTGAAAAAGGAAAGCACCTGAGGATTGGTTTCGAGTTCTGGTATAGGCAGAGTGGTAATGTTGACCCAGTTTTGGATTTCTTTAGCATTTTCTTTTAAATAATATATTTTTTCTCTAACCCGTTTTAAAACCGCAGCCCGAATATTAAAAGCATCAAGACTGAAGTCTCCAGATTTATCATCCCGAGGGGCCGCCATTACTTCATCAACCTCAGATGCTAATTTTATTAAGCGTTTTCTGGCGCCGAATTTAAACTCCTTTGGTCGCAAGACTTTCCAATCTGCCTTGGGCCGAAAAGTTTTTAAATTTGTTGGCTGCCATGTTATCACATCTGCTACTTTCGTCTCTTGATATTTCTTATTTTCCAATACCAGATTCGGAATTTCTGTGGGAGAAAGCAGGGCGATGACTGTTTCCGATAATGAACCGCCCATCATTTTTTTGCAGATTTCTACTATCTGAAAAAGATCATTATTAACTTGCGCATATCCTGGCTGAGCATCAATAAAAAATATATTTTGCTGGTCCTCAGAAACAATAATATTAAATGCCGTGATATTCCCATGTAAAAAATCAGGAAACTGCGTTTTTATTCGTTGAAATTCTAAAATTATTTTAACCGCTATAGATTCGGCTTCAGAAGTGGATAGTTGTTTTGCTTCGATCAGGAAGGCCAAATCGTTGCCTAAGTAGGGTAAAACTGATATATCAAAAAGAATTTTGAGGGATGGATGGCTGTAGTCAGGCGGGAGGGGAACGTCTATGTGACCCATCTTCGTCCCCATAAAGCTTCCAAATGCAGCCCCATACTGAGGGTATAACCGCACAAATTGAGCTATAGCGACTCCTGTAGAGTATTGATTAGGTCTAAAGTCTACTCGCACTTTTTTTAATACTACCCTTGGTAAGGATTCGTCGGGTATGACTGGTTCTAAACAACGTAATGTCGCGCCACTACGCTCCGGCAAATTGGTGCTAGAGTCATATTGGTATTGTTTATTATTTATTATAAGAGTTGGGGTTTTATTTTCCTCAGTGATTTTGTATGGAAAATCTTGAGGCCAATATCGAACATCTGCAGGGAATGAACCGAGAACATTTAATTTTATTTCTTTTTTCATATATAAATCCTTTTTCAATACTGTCATAGCAGTGGCGATAATGCTTTACCGCGCCCAATTTCTGAATCTCCACTCTAAACTATTATTGCTATATAAACAACCGGATTGTGTCTGGGTTTTACCATCTCGGTGCGATCAAGTCTGGAATTGTTATCCCAGACTTAACCTTCCAGATTTGGCATTTTTTGCTTCCTCTTCTCTGGTTTTAGCTTCTTTAAGCACCTGGTTGACAATGTTAGGGCGTAGCCAATAATTGGCACTACAAGGGGCATAAAGATAATTGGAAAAAAAATTCACATAGTCTTTAATAGGGTGACGTACTGATGAGCTTTGGTGACGTTCCAATGGACTTTGACCACATTTTGCCGCTAGGATCGCTTGGGAAACAATAGGTGGAAGTCGCTGAACCCCCTTTGCTTCTCGCAAATCAAGGATTAATTGGAGGTGAAATAGAAAAATAATGGTGCAAGGCAGCGGCGTCATATCAATGCAGCTTCGAAAACGGTGACTGGTTTCCCTTAATTGCAACATGTGTTTCCAGGAAAGAAAGTTAAATATCACCGCATTGACTGAAAAAGGTAATTTTGATGCAAAAGGAACTACCTGAAATTGAGTTTCTTTTTTTTCGTCTTCCACTTTTTCCACTTCTGCCACTACTTCCATTTTTTTTTCTTTCACTGAAAGAAAATTATCAAGGAAAAATTTCCATCGAGATAGGGCCGGGATAGTCAATTGAGTTGAGGTGGAGGAATTTTTATTCGGTTTTTTTTCTTCATTCAGCGCCCTATGAATAAAACCAATTTTTTTAAATGCCAAAGCAATTTTTTCCCGAAAATCTGGTTGAAAATTCTCAAAGAATGGCGAGGATGTAATGGTTGTAAGGTCAGATACCAATGTTTCAAACTCACCATAGTTAAATGCTATTTTATTATTAATGTGCATTTCAGTAACTTCCTCAGTCACTTCCTGAAGTACTGCCCCTATACTGTTATTATAGCGATTGAAAAATGAAATTACCTGAGAATTGGTTTCGAATTCTGGTATAGGCAGGGTGGTAATGTTGGCCCAGTTTTGGATATTTTTAGCATTTTTATTTAAATAATCTATTTTTTCTCTAACCCGTTTTAAAACCGCAGCCCGAATATTGAAAGCGTCAACACTGAAGTTTCCAGATTTATCATCCCAGGGGGCCGCCATTACTTTATCGACCTCAAATGCTAATTTTATTAAGCGTTTTCTGGCGCCGAATTTAAATTCTTTTGGTCGCAAGACTTTCCAATCTGCCTTGGGCTGAAAGGTTTTTAAATCTGCCGGCTGCCATGATTTCACATCTGCTACCTTCGTCTCTTGATATTTCTTATTATCCAATACCAGATTCGGAATTTCTGTGGGAGAAAGCAGGGCGATGACTGTTTCCGGTAATGAACCCCCCATCATTTTTCTGCAGATTCCTACTATCTGAAAAAGATCATTATTAACTTGCGCATATCCTGGCTGAGCATCAATAAAAAATATATTTTGCTGGTTCTCAGAAACAATAATATTAAATGCCGTGATATTTCCATGTAAAAAATCAGGAAACTGCGTTTTTATGCGTTGATATTCTAAAATTATTTTAGTCGCTATAGATTCAGCTTCAGAAGTGGATAGCTGTTTTGCTTCAATCAGGAAGGCCAAATCGTTGCCTAAGTAGGGTAAAACTGATATCTCAAAAACAATCCAATAGCGGTTGTAGTATTCATTGCGGTTGTAGCCTGTATCGCTGTTTTTAGACATGTTAGACAGGTAGTCAGACACGGGGAGGTCTTCTATGTGACCCGTCGCCGTTCCCATAAAGCTTCCAAATGCAGCCCCATACTGAGGATATAACCGCACAAATTGAGTGACAGCGACTGCTGTGGAGTATTGATTAGATCTAAAGCCTACCCGCACTTTTTTTAATACTACCCTGGGTAAGGATTCATCGGGTATGACGGGTTTTAAACAACGCAATGTCGCGCCACTACGCTCCGCCAAATGGATGCCAGAGTCATATTGGTATTGTTTATTATCTATTATAAGGGTTGGGGTTTTATTTTCCTTAGTGATTTTGTGTGGAAATTCTTGAGGCCAATATCGAACATCTGCAGGAAACGAACCAAAAACATTTAATTTTATTTCTTCTTTCATTATAAATCCTTTTTCAATACTGTCGTAGCCGCGGCGATAATACTTTACCGCGCCTAATTTCTGAATCCCCACTCTAAATTATTTGCTTATTTATTTCAATAGACCAACGTGTTATGATTCACTGAGCATTGCTGATAACAAGGAATCAATTTATGGCAGAAACCATTGACGATATTAGTATTGAATACACTGAAGAAGGTATTCTTACCACTAAGCAATTGGATAAAGTAGTACTTACCAGAGGCGCATGGACGACAATTGTGTTTCGGTATCAGACTTGGGATAAGAAAAAACAGGCTTATAGTCCGGAAGCCTACAGTATCCGGCGTTATCAAAAAAAAGCCGGCGCTTATCAGCAAAGGTCTAAATTCAATATTTCCAATGCTGAACAGGCCAAACAAATCATTGAAGTGCTAACCCGGTGGAGCTCAGCCTAATCAAACAGCATTAAAATATATACAAAGAATAATAATAAATGAACTGCGCCTTGTAGAATATTAGTGCGGCCGCTGACAAAAGTCAGGATGCTCATTACTGCGGTTAACAGTAAAATAACCATATTCGCGTAATCAAGACCCAATACCACCGTTTTTCCAGCGATTAAGCCGATGATCAGAATGACTGGAACCGTTAAACCAATGCTGGCCAATACCGAACCTAAGGAAATATTAACCGAACGTTGCAGTTGATTAGAGAGCGAAGCGCGAATTGCGCTGACTGCCTCTGGCGCTACCACTAAAATCGCCACCAACATTCCACCTAAAGTCGCCGGAGCGCCCAGTTTTACTAAAGCAAAATCAATAGGAATCGCCGTTTGCTTCGCTAAAAATAAAGTCGGAATTAAATAAGCAATCACTAAGCCGATGTGATAAGAAATTGATTTTGGCGGAAATCGGACCATGAAATGAGACGGCTGACTAGTGGTTTGCGATTCAGATTCAGAAATAAAATGCGCGCGGAAGCTGACTGTCTGAATCAACAGGAAAATACTGTAAATAGCCAGTGAAGTAATGATAAAGAAAATGGTTTGAAAAGTAGAAAAAGTCGGCCCTTTGGTAGAGTGAGTAAAATTAGGCAGTACCAGCGCCACCACGCAGAGTAAAATAATCACACTTAAAAAAGCGATAGAGCCTTGCAAATTGTATTGTTGTTCGCGGTACCGGATCCCGCCGAATAATAAACTGAATCCAACGACACCATTTAAAATAATCATCACAATGGCATACATGGTATCGCGGGCTAGGGTGGGAATTTCTGCGCCCGTGAGCATAATACTGGCGATCAGGGCGATTTCAATAGAGATAACCGTTAAAGTTAAAATTAACGTGCTATAAGGCTCTTGCAGAGATTCCGCTAAATACTCCACATGCCGCGCCACTCTGAATGAACTCCATAAGATCAGCAAAAACAGCCAAGTAAAAGTCCCCAATTGCAGGACGGTATGGCTGCTGCTGACCAACCAATGGTTGCCAAAAACTAAAAAAGCGAGCGCCGCTACCCAGCTGATCCACAGCGGCGGTTCCCGTAAAATAAGTTCTTTGGTTTTACCTAGCATACTGCAGATTAACATGGAAAAAGGGTATAGACAATGCTGGACCTTTATGTTATTTTCCTACAGAAGTTAGAGGATTTTACTACAAACAGGGAGATATAGTTATGACACGCTCATTAGTTAAAAAAACTGAAAATTTAAAAAAGTCAAGCACTGAGGTGGCAGCAAGCGAAACGAAGCAAGACATTAAAGGCCGCCAAGAAACTCGCAAACAAGAGCAGCAGCGACAGCCGAGGACAGAGCAAGAAATTCGCCGTCAAGCACTCCAACGCCAAAAAAAAGCTGCGAAATTGCAAATAACTGAAGAAAATATGGCAGAACTTATTCAAACCCAAGCCATAGCAACCGCTTTAGCTAATGAAATAAAAAATTATTACCAAAACCAGAAGCTTCTTAAAAATAAAATTTCGGAGTTAAGAGATAAGCAGAGTCAACTATTAATTTCTAAAACTGATCTTAACATTTTGCTGTCTCAACTACCTGAACATAAAGCTCGTATTAGTGAGATCGATGGAACAGCAACCACTTTAACTCCGTCCAAGAATGGATTTACACTGATGTATGAAGAGCGATTAGAAGTCGCCTTACCGCTCAAATTGCATAAAAATGTATTATCTAGATTTATAGCTGCGCATGTAAAAAATAATTTACCTTATCTAAGTGAATTACAAAGACACCTTGACCTTTTATTTGGTTATGAGACTACTCCAGAAAAAGCTGAACAAGCTTATAATAATTTGTTGATATTATTAAAAAAGGAAACCAAATCCTTTTTTGGTAAGAAAACAACTTTACTCAGTATTGCCTTAGAGCAACAGCTTAGTCAGTACTTAAAAGTTTTATACATGAATGGTCTTTTAACGCGCAAAACTGATAAAATTTCATTTAGGCCACAAGCGTTAGAGGATTCATTGTCTAAACTATTTAAAACTCAAATAGGACGCGATCTATATAGCAAAGACCAGGTTGATTCGATTAAACATATATATGAATTAGAGCATCAGCCTACTATTACTAAATCAGTAAAAACGTCAAAGGATCAAGAGAACAAAGAAGTTAACTCGCGTCAGGAAATGCTCGATAAGTTAGACGAACTCAATGCTCTGGGTAAAGTTTTCGTGGCGGAAACTACGAGTGATATTATTCAAACCACAGTACCTATTGAGGCAAAACTGGAAAGTGAATCCCAGACTACTGCCCAAAAACTAGCTTCCAAGGCAGATGAATTGGTTAAATTGCCAGAAGTTCAATATGAAACTCATTTAAAAGATCATTTAGAAAAAATCGCTGCGGCCAGTAAAAACTTTACCCAACTTGCCGAAACGGTGGATGATCTGAGGCTAGCAGTAGCCGATCTTGAAGATAATCAGGCGAGATTTTTAAAATTAAATGAGGTGTTCAAATATCAGATTCTGGCCGCCTTTACTCAATATACTCAGGCAATGCAGGTGAAAACCGGGGTGGAGCGATTGGTGCATACCACACAAGGGTTGAACCTAGCAAAGAATTTTGTTCTCAGCCTGCAAGATACTGATTATCCCGAAACGCTTGAATTAGTGGTTAATTTTTTAGAATCGACAGAAAGCCTGCGCAACAATTCATTTGCCACCATCTTGTTGAAAATTTTTCATGCTCCAATATATGGAGTCATGGATCTATTAAAAGGATTAAGCGCGCCACATACGCAACACAAAGTAAAGGCGAATTTAGAAAGCCAACTGGAAAAGTATCATCGCCAAGCTGATATACATACTGGCTTTGAAATGGCTGGCGAAGGCGGGGTCAAAATAGCAACGCCATCCGAAGCGACAATATCTCAAAATAAAGTAAGCGTAGCTTTGAATAAAAATCTGACGGGTTGGTATTCACTGTTTTCTAAAAACACCCATGAGCGGCGGTTTGTGCGGAATGCCACTACTAATGCGCTGAGAATTGCCAAAAATGCAGGCGCGGTTGTCACTACGGTTGGAACTGCTACTTTAGTCTCTTTAACGGCGCCGCATCATGCTGCTGAAGCAGCGGGTATAGCGGCAGCTGGAAGCTATGGATTTTTGTCATATTGTGAGGCTGCCGTAAACCGGATAATGCGTTCTAAGAAAATTGAAGCAGTGAATAGTGAGGATGAGGAAAAGCCTGCTCAGTCATTGATGTAAATAAAAGCGGGGGTCAGGCTTGACAATTTGACACTTTGAATTTTTCAAAGTGTCAAATTGTCAAGCCTGACCCCGTTTATGGTATGATACCGCCCATATGAATTCCCATAATAAACAAGAAGCAATTGAGCATTTGATCACTGCGGGCGACTGGGTGCGTTGGGCGGCTTCGCAATTTAACGGCGCTGGTCTGTTTTTTGGGCATGGCACGGAAGACGCCTGGGATGAAGCAGTGAATTTGGTTTTGACCTTACTGCAATTGCCGCCCCAAACTCATCCAAATGTCTTCCATGCCGTATTGACGCCAACTGAACGCGTAGAAATAGCGAATGTGATTCAACAACGGATCGAAACCCGCATACCCCTGGCTTATTTACTGAAACAGGCATGGTTTTGCGGACGGCCTTTTTATGTGGACGAGCGGGTGTTAATTCCTCGTTCGCCGATGGCGGAATGGTTAGAAAAACAATTCGTGCCCTGGGTCGAACCGGAAGCAGTTCAACAAATTTTAGATATTGGCACGGGCAGCGGTTGTATCGCCATTGCTGCGGCCTGGGCTTTCCCCCAAGCGCAGGTGGATGCTGCTGATATCAGCAAAGATGCGCTGGCTGTCGCGGAAATCAATGTGGCCCGCTACCGGCTGCAAAATCGCGTGCACTTATATCAATCGGATTGTTTTGCGAATCTGCCATCGAAACAGTATGATATCATTCTGAGTAATCCGCCGTATGTGGGCGCAGCGGAAATGGCTGGTTTACCCGCGGAATATTCCCATGAACCTCAATCAGCGCTGGCTGCCGGCGTGGATGGTTTAGATGTTGTCAGAAAAATTTTACGCGATGCCCGGCGCTTTTTAGCGCCGGAAGGCATCTTGGTTATTGAAGTGGGTAATAGTGACGCGGCGTTTATCGAGCAGTTTCCAAATTTGCCCTGTATTTGGCTGGAATTAGAGCGAGGCGGGCAGGGAATATTGTTATTAACCGCCGATCAATTAGATAATTTAGATAGTTTGGGGTTGTAGCTCAGTTGGGAGAGCGTCGCGTTCGCAATGCGAAGGTCGGGAGTTCGATCCTCCTCAACTCCAAAAAAAATTTGAAGTAGGTTATGAAAAAAAAAATTGATATTGCTATTGTTGGCGCGACTGGAGTAGTCGGTGAAACCTTTGCGGAAATTTTGCAGCAACGGCATTTTCCGGTGGGAAAATTATATCCCCTAGCCAGTGAACGCTCCGAAGGCGCCGTCATCCAATTCGATGGCCGCAGTCATCGGATTAAAAATCTTGAAACCTTTGACTTTAGCCAAGTGCAAATCGCATTCTTTTCAGCCGGCTCTGAGATTTCCGCAAAATACGTACCTATCGCGACCGACGCAGGATGCATCGTCATCGATAATTCCTCCCAATTCCGCTATGAAGAAGATGTGCCATTAGTCGTGCCGGAAGTGAACGCACATGCTTTAGTCCATTATCGCAATCGTAATATTATCGCTAACCCGAATTGTTCCACCATCCAAATGGTAGTCGCTTTGAAGCCGATTTATGATCGAGTAGGTATTCGCCGCATTAATATCGCCACCTATCAATCCGTTTCGGGTGCGGGACGCAAAGCCGTTGAAGAATTAGCCAGACAGACGGCCAGTTTATTGAATGCTCAACCTGTCGAAAGCCATGTCTTTCCTCAGCAAATAGCTTTTAACGTTTTGCCGCAAATCGATGTTTTTTTGGAAAATGGCTATACCAAAGAAGAAATGAAAATAGTTTGGGAAACCAAGAAAATTTTTGAAAATGACCGGATTGAAGTCAATCCCACAGCAGTGCGAGTTCCCGTTTTTTATGCTCACTCCGAGGCCGTTTCAATTGAAACCGAGGAACCGATTACGGCAGAAGAAGTCACCGAGCTATTGACTGGAGCCCCCGGTATTACAGTCGTTCAAGGTAATGACTATCCCACCGCCTTAACTGCGGCTAATCAAGATAATGTGTTCGTGGGCCGGATTCGCCAAGACCTTTCCAAACCCAATGGCATTAATCTTTGGATAGTTGCCGACAATGTCCGCAAAGGCGCCGCTTTAAACGGCGTGCAGATCGCTGAATTATTGCTGGAGCAAAATTTCGCTCTGCATTGAGTTGTAAAAAATGTTTGCATCACTTTCGCTGATTCTGTTAATTCTCATTTTTAGTGCCGCGGCTGCGGCTGTCTGGTTTGCCGGTATTCAGCTTTCCAAAACTACTGATGTTATCGATTCGCACTTTAACCTGGGGCAGGCGTTAGGTGGATTGATTTTTTTATCGATTGCCACGAATCTCCCTGAAATCGCCATCGTTGGCAGCGCTTCTTTAGCCCACAATATGGGTATGGCTATTGGTAATATCCTAGGAGGGATTGCAATCCAAACCGTAGTGCTGGTCATCTTGGATGGTTGCGGTTTAGGCCGGAAAGCAGCGCTTAGTCATAAGGCAGCTTCTCTGCAACTTGTTTTAGAGGGGGTTCTGGTTATCGCGGTTCTAGTTATCTCTATTATGGGCACTCAATTGCCTTCATCTGTAAAACTTTGGCGCTTGGCCCCTGGTGATTTATTGATAGTGGTGACATGGCTCATCGGATTATGGTTAATTAATAAAGCACGCACTGGGTTACCCTGGCACAAAAAAGGTCTGGCAATGGATGCCGTGCCTTCCGCTAAGCGCAGCAGTTTAAAGCAGATGGAAAAGCGCAGTATCTTGGTTGTCCTACTGATTTTTACCATCGCAACCTTGGTCACTTTAGGGGCGGGTGTGGTTCTTGAAGAGAGTGGACGGGCGATTGCCACTGATATTAGCTGGACTGGTGTTCTTTTTGGCTCCACTATCCTCGCGTTAGTCACCTCGCTTCCGGAAATTTCTACAGGCCTAGCTGCAGTTAAAATAGGCGATTACACTATGGCCTTCAGTGATATTTTTGGAGGTAATGCCTTTTTACCGGTGCTTTTTTTACCCGCCACGCTGCTTTCAGGACAAGCGGTTCTCTCACAAGCTAAAAATACCGATATTTATCTGGCCAGCCTCGGTGCATTGCTGACCACTATTTATATTTATGGCTTACTTTTTCGCCCGAAACGGCAAATTTTTAATCTAGGAATTGACTCGATAGTGGTGTTAGTCGTCTATATAGTGGGCATCATTGGGTTCTTTGCCATTTCGAAAAGTTAAGCTTCATAGCCACGCTTAACAAAATGATAATCACTATAAACGCTACCATACTTAATAATGGCAGAGTAATAAATCCAAATAATTGCCAATCAATAGTTTCACAATGCACGCCATTGGCGTCGGCGCGGCAGGGAGTGTATGGCGCCAAAGCGGGAATCATCTGAATAAGATAATGGTATAAAGCGATCAACGCTCCCAATGCCGCTAATGGAATAGTATAAATCGCGATACCAGTGTCGTTCCTAAATGTAGCGATTCCCAGCAGAATGACCAACGGAAACATAAAAACCCTTTGGTCCCAGCATAGAATACAGACCGGCATTTTCAGAATTTCACTCGCGTACAAAGCCCCCAACGTTGCGAGCAGCGAAATTATCCAAGCGGCTAATAACGCATAAACGCCAGGCGCAGGGGTTTTGCTATTTTCCATAAGCGATTACTGTTCCGCCTTAATTGCCTTTTGGAGATTGCCGACTGTTGGCGGATCAATATAACGGCCATTGACATATACCGCCGGAGTGGCGACGCTAGTGCCTTGCAGACTTGCCGCGATCTTAAAATTATTTTGAATAAAATCGGTGTAAGGCCCGTCATAGATACATTGGCTAAGCTGGTCTTTGTCCACTCCGGGAATAATGCTGGCGAATTGCATCAATCTAGGGATGGTTGCCCAGTCTTCATTTTCCGGAGGTTGATTTTGATAAATATTATCTACAAAAGCAAAAAACCAATCGGGATTTTGTTTATAAAGGCAGCGGGCGGCATTAGCGGCCGGCAGAGACCCGGGAATAAAGGCCAAGTTAATAACGGTGTATTTCGCCACCCCAGTTTTAATATATTGTTGTTTAATAATCGGAACGACAGTATTGTTGAAATTTTTACAAGCGATACATTTAAGATCTTCAAATACCACGATTTGGATTTTAGCGTTGGGATTTCCCTGAGTGGGCTGATCTGTAGTATCAATCTGCACCGCCGGGCTTTGTTTAGCATGCGACTTAGGCAAAAACGCCAGGGCTAATCCTGCCAGGACCAAAACTACAATAGCCACTAAGGATTTTTGTATAATTGATTTATTCATATAAGGCACCTTCAAAGTTTAGGTAGAACGAAATATAGATTATACGACTAAAGAGCATAAAGGGCTATATGCACATTACAGGACTCAAGCCAGAAAAAATGTATATGACGATAATGAACGTATTTGCAGAGTAAATATTGTTTAACCCGCACAGGCATGAGTAGGAGTATAAAGCGGAGAGCTTATCTGGCGCGCGCAGTGTAGCCGTTGCAAAGAAGTGGTACTCTACAGACCGAATCGGCGTAATGAGCACGTCGGATAAGCTCGCAGCTTTGTACTCCGGCGAATCACTGCAATTTCTGGGCGGGTTAAACAATATTTACGGGGTAGGTTGCTACGGTAATAGTGGTTACTTATTCACATTTATTAGCGCGCCAGGTATAGTATGCCGTTATGAATTTAAAAAGCATTAAATTAGCTGGCTTTAAATCCTTTGTTGATCCCACAATCATCCCTATTACCGCCAATTTAACCGGAATTGTCGGCCCGAATGGTTGCGGAAAGTCCAATGTGGTAGACGCCATTCGCTGGGTAATCGGAGAGAGTTCCGCCAAACAATTGCGCGGCCAATCTATGGCCGACGTAATCTTTAACGGCACTGCTGGCCGCAAACCAGTGGGCATGGCCTCGGTAGAACTGATTTTTGCCAATGAAGACGGCAGATTGACCGGCGAGTATGCCAGATTCAGCGAAATCTCCATCCGCCGGGAAGTCAATCGCGAAGGATTGTCACAATATTTTCTAAACGGAGTCCACTGCCGCCGCCGTGATATCACCACCTTATTTTTGGGCACCGGCCTAGGCGCTCGCAGCTATTCCATTATCGAGCAAGGCGTCATTTCTGAGTTAATCGAAGCCAAGCCTGAAGAATTGCGCGCCCACCTCGAAGAAGTATCGGGCATCTCCAAATATAAAGAACGCAAGCGTGAAACCGAAACCCGGATGCGCAATACCCAGGAGAATTTAGACCGGTTAAATGACCTGAATGAAGAGCTGACCAAACAATTACGCCATTTAAAGCGCCAAGCCGAATCGGCGCAACGTTATACCGAGTTAAAACAACAAGAACGAGTACTGCAGGCCGAAATCAGAGTATTGCAGTGGCAGGAACTTAGCCGGCAATTAACCAGCCAAGCAGAACCGCTGATTCAGTGTCAGCGCATCCAAGACGAGCAACTGACCCACTTACGCGAAGTGGAAACCTTGCTTGAAAAAAGCCGCGTAGAAAATAATGAGCTGAATGGTCAGCGCGACCAAGTCCAAAAGCAATTTTATACCTTTGGCGCCGAAATAGCCCGGTTGGAACAAAGGATTCAGCATTTGCAGGAACAAATTCTGCGCTGGCGGAAAGAATTAAGCGAAGTGGATTCTCATGCTGAAGAATTAGGAAATCATACTGAAGAGCAGCGCCAAACTATCGAAGAGCTTAATGCCGAACTCGCTATCCTGGAGCCGCAATCCCTGACTGCCAAAACCGAGGCCCAGAGCGCCGGGCAAGCTTTACAAGCTGCGGAACAACAAATGCAGCAATGGCAGCAGCGCTGGGATGCTTTTCAGAAAGAATCATCGCAGTTTGCCGCACAGATCGGCGTATTAAAAACCAACTTACAACATTATGATCAGCAACTCAAAAATTTAAACTCGCGCCATGCACAATTACTGGAAATGCAAAAACAACTCCCGGTATCTACTTTGGCGGCTGAAATTGCGCCGTTAACCGCGGAAGTCGCCCAACGCCGCCAAGCATTGGCAAGCCTGCAAACTGAGCTGAGCAGTGTCAGTGAGGCCATTCGTTTGCAACGCCAGCAAAACTTAGAGATAAAGCAAGATTTAGACCGCAAGCGTCAACATTTGCAAACTTTGCAAAGCCGTTACGCCTCGTTAGAAGCAGTTCAGAAATCGGCGCTGGGTTATCATGACGACCACACCAAAGAATGGTTAAACCAACACGCTATTGCCGGTCAACCCCGCTTAGGCCAAGTACTGCAAGTCAATCCTGGCTGGGAATTGGCGGTAGAAACGGTATTGGGTGGCTATTTTGACGCGGTCTGCGTCAACGATACCCATCATTTCATTGAACAAATGCTGAAAATTTCGCAAGGCCATTTAACTTTAATCGATCAACATCATGAGGCTTTGAACGCCACAACCCGAGGAACTTTGCCTTTATTAGCCAGCCAGATTCAGAGTGAATGGCCATTACATGAATGGTTGTCAGGGGTTTATGTGGCAGAAAATTGGACCCAAGCCCAGCAAGCTCGGGAGCATTTAGCGGCTGACGAATCGATCATTACCCGGGATGGAATTTGGCTAGGAAAAAACTGGGCGCGGATCAATAAAGCCGTAGATAAAGACCGTGGTATTTTACTTCGGGAACAAGATTTAAAGCATTTAATGCAGGAAATCGAGGTTGAACGTAAAGTAGTGCTGACTCAGCAAACGCATTTAGAGGAAGGCGAAAAATCTCTGCGGCAGTTGGAAGAACAACGCGATTTGCAGCATCGCGAATATCAAAATACTAGTGTTAGTCTGACCGAAATCCAGGCCCAGTTGAGTGGCAGTCAAAGCCGTTTTACTGAATTGCAGCAGCAACAACAGCGCTTAGTCCGGGAAATCAGTGAGTGTGAGCACTCAATGCAAAATTTGCAGGAATTATTAGAAAAAAACCGCGGTCAATTAAGCCATTTCAACCAAATTGAACAAGAGCAGGCTCATCAACAACTTGAGTTAATGCAAGGGCGCGATCAACAACGGCAAGAACTAGATGAAGTCCGGCAAAAAACCAGCCGTCAGCGTCAAGCTGCCGATGAACTGATGGTACGATTAGCGGCGACTGAAAATCAATTAGCCTTACTAAAGCAAAGCAGCCTTCGCGATGAACGTCAGCGTCAGCAATTGGTGGAGCGTCAAGAGTTACTAGCCGGAAATCTAGCTGAAAACGAGGCGCCATTAGAGGAGCTGCGCACTGAACTGCAAACCCAACTCACTGCGCGAATTAATATCGAGCAGACTTTACGAATTGCGGAAAACGCCCTGGCAGACAGCCGTCAACAACTAGAACACTTGAATAAAGATCAGCACCAAACTCAGGAACAGCTCACGGCGGCGAAAACGCAATGGCAAACTTTGCAAATGGACCGTCAGGCTATTTTAGTGCGGCAAGCTACCATCCAAGAGCAATTAGTCGAACAAAACTGGGTAATCAATGATTTAATTACCGGGCTTGCGCCTGCAGCAAATGCAGTGGAATGGGAGCAACAATTAGCCGCGGTGACTGCGCGAATTCACCGGCTTGGCCCGATTAATCTCGCTGCTATTGATGAGTATGCAGTAGTTGAAGAGCGTAAAACTTATTTGGATAAACAACAGGCTGATTTGAATCAAGCATTAGAAATTTTGCAAACCGCAATGAGTAAGATCGATCGTGAAACCCGCACCAAATTTCAGGAAACCTTTAATCAAGTTAATCAAAATTTCCAAGAACTATTTCCAAGAATTTTTGGTGGCGGCAAAGCCATGTTAGAGTTATTGGAAGAAGATTGTTTAACCGCTGGAGTGTTGGTGAAAGCCCAACCGCCGGGAAAACGCAATGCTACTATTTATATGTTATCCGGCGGCGAAAAAGCTTTAACCGCAGTGGCATTGGTTTTCGCAATGTTTAAACTGAATCCAGCGCCATTTTGTGTATTAGACGAAGTGGACGCGCCTTTAGATGATATGAACACTGGCCGGTTTTGCCAACTGGTTAAAGAAATGGCCAAGACCACTCAATTTATTGTGATCAGCCATAATAAAGTGACTATCAGCATGTCTGAGAGCTTAATGGGGGTAACCATGCAGGAAGCGGGGGTTTCTAGAATCGTTTCAGTGAACGTAGCGGAAGCCGTTGCGTTAGCCGAGGCTTAAGCAAGAGAGGGAATATGATCCAAGGATTAATTGCAATTATTTTATTGGTATTGGCGATTGGTTTATATTTTTGGGGACGGCGGCGTTCTCCGAAAAATCATCACAGTGAAGATGCCGATGTCATTTTGGGATTAGCCGAGCGCCGGGAAAAACCCGCGCCAGTTGAACAGATTGAGCCAGTAACACCGATTAAGTCTACTCAACCGGCGCCACCGGTAGAAAGACAAATACTATTTTTGCGCGCTCCTGGTAGCCGTCAATATGGCGGATATGAGCTTTTGCAATCATTATTAACTTGCGGATTACGTTTTGGCGAACAAAATATTTTTCATCGTTATGATCCACAGTCTGAAAACACGCTGCCTTTATTCAGCGTAGCCGCTGCCACTAGCAATGGTGAATTAAATCCTGCGAATATGGGTGATTTCAGTTGTTCTGGATTAAGTTTATTCCTCACGCTCAATCAGCATGTTTATCCCAGCGTTAATTTTGAAATGATGCTGGACACCACCCGGCAATTGGCTGAAGACTTAGGAGGTTTGGTGCTGGATGAACAGCAAAAGATCTTAACTGCAGAGAAAGTGCAGCAAATTCGCGATAAAATAAAAGCCTTCGAAACCAGTCAACAAACCATGGAGTTATTTGCTTGATTCCACCGGAGAGAATTCGTTCGCGTATTTCTCAATTAGTGCAAACTCTTAATGAGCATAGTTATCGTTATTATGTTTTAGACAACCCTTCGATTCCAGATGAAGAATACGATCGCCTGTTTCGTGAATTACAAACCTTGGAAACTCAATATCCTGAATTAATTACTCCGCTGTCACCGACCCAGCGAGTCGGGGCCCAACCGCTAAAATTTTTTGCTACAGTACAACATGCGATTCCTATGCTGTCACTCGATAATCTTTTCGGTGAAGAAGAATTACGCGCCTTTGATGAGCGTATTCAGCAACGTCTAAAATCTACAACCGAAATTATTTATGAGTGCGAGCCGAAATTAGATGGAGTCGCCATCAGTTTGCTATATCAAAACGGCGAATTACGCCAAGCAGCTACTCGCGGAGATGGCGCAACTGGTGAAGATGTCACCCAAAATATCCGTACCATCCAAGCAATTCCGCTGCATTTGCGCGGCGATGATTATCCTCCAGTCTTAGAAGTCCGCGGCGAAATTTATATGCCGAAAGCGGGTTTCGCGCAATTTAATCGGGAAGCTGCCGAAAAAGGCCTGAAAACCTTTGTTAATCCGCGCAACGCCGCTTCCGGCAGTTTGCGCCAATTAGATCCCAAAATTACCGCTTCCCGGCCATTGGCTTTTTTCGCGTATGGATTAGGTCAGACGCAGGGCGGGAGATTACCCTCTACCCATTATGAGATTTTAGAAAAACTGCAACAGTGGGGAGTACCGGTAGCTCATGACCATGAGCTGGCGACAGGGGCTGAAGGTTGCAAGAATTACTATCAGCGGATTTTAAAAAAGCGCGATAATTTGCCTTATGAAATCGACGGCGTAGTGTATAAGGTCAATGACTTAGCATTACAGAAACAGCTTGGTTTTGTTTCTCGCGCTCCGCGTTGGGCGGCAGCGCATAAATTTCCTGCTTTGGAAAAAGCCACGCGACTGAAGGCGATTGAGTTCCAAGTCGGGCGCACCGGCGCGGTGACCCCCGTTGCACGATTAGAGCCCGTGTTTGTAGGCGGGGCAACGGTTAGCAATGCTACTTTGCACAATTTTGATGAGGTAATTCGGAAAGATTTGCGAGTAGGCGATCGCGTTATTGTCCGGCGCGCAGGTGACGTGATTCCTGAAGTAGTGGAACCTATTCTAGCTGACCGTCCATCTGGCGCCAAAAAAATTCATTTTCCTCAGCATTGCCCAATTTGCGGTGCAGATGTAGTCAAAGCGGAGGGCGATGCGATTGCCCGCTGTATGGGAGGATTATTCTGCCGTGCGCAAGTGCAAGAGGGCATTAAGCATTTTGCTTCACGCAAAGCGTTGGACATTAATGGTCTGGGTGATAAAGTCATCGAGTCATTGCTCAACGAGGGTATGATAAAAAATGTGACTGATCTTTATCAATTATCGATAGAAAAATTAATTCAATTACCTCGATTTGCGGAAAAATCCGCAGAAAATTTGTGGCATTCTTTACAGAAAAGCAAGCAAACCACACTGCCGCGTTTTCTATATGCATTAGGCATTCGTGATGTCGGAGAGACGACTGCCCGCGCTCTTGCCGAGCATTATGGTGATTTAGTTCCATTAACCCACGCAACCGCTGAAGATTTACAAACCGTTTCTGACATTGGCCCCATAGTTTCAGCCCATATCCAGGCTTTTTTTCAGCAAAAACACAACTTAGAAATACTCAACAAATTAATTACCTTGGGAATCAAGTGGCCTGCCATTCCGGTTTCCAGCGCAGCCAAACCGCTATCCCAACAAACTTTTGTGATTACTGGCGCCCTATCCACCATGACCCGCGAACAAGCTGCCGCCGCATTACAAAATCTTGGCGCCAAAGTCAGCAACAGTGTTTCATCCAAGACCACCGCCCTCATCGCCGGCGCCGATCCAGGCAGCAAATTACAAAAAGCCCAAGACCTCAATGTGCCTATCTGGAGCGAAACAGAATTCCTCAAAAAGATTAATAATTAATGATTAATTAACTAATGAACCTAGGAAGTATCCAAATCCTAGGAAGGTGGATCCCCAAACGATTGCGCCGCTATAGGCGAACATCGTGAACCGGCTGTAAGGGATACGCACTGAGCCAACCAGGTAACCAGTGAAATGCCGGACTCCTGGGATAAAATATCCAAAAAATAGCGCCCACATCCCCATTCGGCTAAACCAATGCCGGGTTTTTTCAACCCGCGGCTGAGTTAAACGTATCCAGTGTCCATATTTTTTTAATAATATACTGCCTCCATAACGGCTCGATCACATAACTTAAACTAATTCCGCAAATTGCACCCGCATAAGCGGCCAGAAAGGTGAAACCTAAGGGCAATTTAGCTTGATTAATTAAAAAACCCGCAGTGATTAGCAAAGTTTCGTCGGGAATGGGTAAAGCAATGATGCCCAGAGCTAACAAAAAGAATAATGCAATGCTGCCATAATTCAGCAAAGGTTGGGAGTGAGTGTCGATAGACTGTAAAATTTGAGTGAGTTCATTATGAAAATTCATTTTAGTCTTTGAATCAGAGCGTCCATTTTTCCATTGTAATTTAATTCTGCTGGCACGGCAATTAAAACTGCTGGATACTTTCAGAAAAAGCCAGCATAGATTATAGTATCCATAATGATTAAACCTTTACCTTTATATATCGGACTTCGTTACATTCGCGCTAAGCGCCGGAATAGTTTCATTTCTTTTATTTCTTTCGCTTCAACTGTAGGAATTGCTCTGGGCGTCGCGGTTTTGCTGACCGTATTATCCGTGATGAACGGTTTTGATGAGCAAATCCGCACCCATTTTTTTGCCATGGCCCCCCAAGTAACCGTCAGCACCGAACAGGATATTGCCGATACCTGGCCGCAATTGGTAAAAACAGTCAGCCAGATTTCTGAAGTTCAAGCCGCCGCGCCATTTATCAGTGGTGAGGGAATGCTGGTAAAATCTAATTTGCTGCGCGGAGTCAGCGTGATGGGTATATTGCCCCAAGCAGAATCGCGAATTTCCCAACTAGCCCGGCAAACCAGTGATGGCAATGTGAATAGCCTAGTCCCTGGCAGTTTTAATATTATGATTACGCAAACCATAGCTCAGCAATTAAATTTGCGCACCGGTGATCCTATCAATGTGCTTACTTCACAAGCGACCACCACACCATTGGGTTTGTTTCCACGTTACCGGCGATTTATCGTCTCAGGAATTTATAATGGCAGTAGCAATAATTCGCTGCAAGAAACAGTTTATATCGCCATGGATGACGCGCAAAGATTATTCGCCGCAGGGCTGCGTCTCAGTGGTGTGCATCTTAAATTAGCGCACATTTACCAAGCGCCGCGAATTACTCAGGAACTTCAAAAACTATTACCCGCAGATTTTACCGTAACCAATTGGACGGTCGAATCCGGGGCGTTTTTTCAAGCGCTCGCGTTAGAAAAAACTATGATGTTTATTATTTTATTATTGATCATCGCCATAGCCGCCTTTAATTTAGTGTCGATGCTGATGATGGTGGTTAACGAAAAACAAGCTGATATTGCCATCTTACGCACTTTAGGAGCATCCCCCAATACTATTAGAAATATTTTTATTCTCCAAGGAACTTTATTGGGCGTATTCGGCACGGTCATTGGATTGATCGCGGGAATCGCGCTAACTCTCAACGTTACGCCGGTAGTCAATGTGCTGCAACAAACCTTCCACGTGCAATTTATTCCTACTACTGCTTATTGGTCTAATTATTTGCCGACTAAAATTTTAAGTAAAGACATTATCATTGTTTGTGCCATGTCATTAGGCTTGAGTATATTAGCAACGATATACCCGGCGCTGGTGGCCTTTCGCATCCAACCTGCTGAGGCGTTACGATATGAATAATTTAGAGTGCCGGAATTTATCCAAAACCTTTACGGAAGGTAAATTGCGAGTTGAAGTTTTAAAAGATGTTAATTTAGAAGTTTTTCCTGGAGAAATGATCGCCATTGTCGGTGTTTCGGGCAGCGGAAAAAGCACCTTGCTGCATTTATTGGGCGGGTTGGACCGGCCTAGTGGCGGCGAAGTGCTAGTAGCTGGAAAAAATTTATCCCGATTAAATGAAAAAGCTAAAAGCCGGCTGCGTAACCAGAGTTTGGGGTTTGTTTACCAATTTCATCATTTATTGCCGGAATTTAC
Source organism: uncultured Pseudomonadota bacterium (assembly GCA_963697455.1). Classification (GTDB taxonomy): domain Bacteria; phylum Pseudomonadota; class Gammaproteobacteria; order Coxiellales; family Coxiellaceae; genus JAFEDN01. The sequence goes on from CAVOOI010000007.1 coordinate 167,974, forward strand.
CGCCTTGGAAAATGTTTGTATGCCGTTACTGATTAGGGGATTATCCATAACTGAAACAGTTGCACGCGCGAAAGAAATGCTTGATCTAGTAGGCCTATCTTCGCGTGAAGCGCACCGGATTGGTGAATTATCAGGCGGTGAGCGCCAGCGTATCGCGATTGCCCGGGCCTTGGTGACTAAGCCATTATGTGTGCTGGCGGACGAGCCGACCGGCAATTTGGATCAAGTCACAGCCGATCATATTTATGAACTCATGAAGCGCTTAAATAAAACCCTGAACATTAGCTTCGTGATTGTGACCCATAATTTACAGCTTGCCGCGCAAATGGATCGTCAGTTTGTCCTGAAAAACGGAGTGCTCGGGAATGATTAGACCGTTAGCGCTTTATATCGGGCTTCGTTACACCCGGGCGCGGCGGCGCAATCGCTTTATTTCTTTTATATCCTTGGCGTCAATTATCGGAATTGCTTTGGGGATTACGGTACTGATTACCGTGTTGTCGGTGATCAATGGTTTTGATCAACAAATCCGCGATCGTTTTTTTGCCATAGCCCCGCAGATGACGGTCTCTTCTAATTTGAATATTACCCAATCCTGGCCACAAGTGGTCAAACAATTAAGCCAGGTGTCGCAAGTGCAAGCGGCAGCGCCGTTCATTAATGGTCAGGGCATGGTTCTCAATGGCAGTACGCTGCGAGGTGTGAATATATTGGGAATTATCCCTGACCAAGAAGCGCAGATTTCTAATTTAAGTAAGCAAGTCATTGCCGGCAATATCAACAGTTTGACCCCGGGAAGTTTTAACTTAATGATCGGCAAAACCCTGGCCAAACAACTGGATCTGCAACTGGGCGATTCGCTCAGCTTATTTGTATTACAGGGCAATAATGACGAATTGATGCCTCGTTTCGATTACCAGCGGTTTACGGTAGCGGCAATTTTTAGCAGTAGTCAAGGTTTTGGTTTCGATCAAGTCTTTGTCTATACCAATTTAAGCGATGCCCAGAATTTACTGGCCAGTACTCAGCATTGGAATGGTTTACATTTGAAGTTGACTGATTTATATCAAGCGGGTTTAGTGAATGAACAGCTCCAGAACCTATTGCCAGCGAATTACACTATAACTGATTGGACTCAGCAATTCGGCAGCTTTTTCCAAACTCTGGCTATGCAAAAAACCATGTTATTTGTGATTTTGTTATTTATAGTGGCGATTGCAGTATTTAATTTGGTTTCAACTTTAATTATGGTGGTCAACGAAAAGCGTGCCGATATCGCTATTTTGCGAACTTTAGGTGCGACTCCGGCTACGATTATGGCGACCTTTATTATCCAAGGCGCTTTAATTGGCCTAGTTGGAACACTATGCGGGTTAGTTTGCGGATTATTGTTAGCCTTAAATGTGACTGGTTTAGTCAATGTGATCCAGCACGTTTTTCACGTGCAATTAATCTCTGAATCGGTTTATTTCGTAAATTACCTGCCATCGAAAATTATGTTTGCAGATGTGTTAGAAGTGTGTTTGGTTGGCTTTGGCCTAAGTATATTAGCGACTATCTATCCTGCATTAATTGCATTTCGTACGCAACCAGCGGTCGTATTGCGCTACGAATAGTAAAGCGCTCATTATGATTTGTTTTATTTTGTATAATTCCAGATTTTTAATATTTTTTTAATATTTGTGCCTTATTCTAATCTAATTAAATTTTTAATACTCCACTAAACAAATAAAGGTAAAGAAAAAATGCGACTGAAAACTACAGATGCTGAAACTATTGCTGATGTTAAAGCCCTTGCTGAGGATAAAACCCTGGATGTTGTTCAAACAGCTATGTCTATAATTACACTGCCTCCAGTCCTTGACTTAATAACATGTGGTCGTTATCGAGGGGATTTGCTAAAGAAGTTTAAATTGCATTTAGAGTCAATGGGAGATGGTTCGCTGTCACTATTTATACGTGTTTCCGATGATATTTCTTTTAACACCTCTTATGTTGATCTTAGAGTTCAGTGTTTTGTCAAATTGATTTATAGAATAAATGATGAATTAAATATACAATCAAAAAGGAACCTACGAGACGAAAAAGTAATTACGCTAGATATGTTTCACCAAGAAATGAATCAGCTATTAGATCAACCAACTCAAGAGCTTGATAAAGCTCTTGATGAACTTTATAGCATGTTAACGGAACGTTCCGACATAGTTAAAAATATTTGCAATAATTGGCAAGTGCTGTCTGGTTTTGCCAGCCTTTTTCGAGATTTTGCTTATCCTTCCATGACGTCAGAAGCCAAAGCCAGCCAGCCATCCAACTCTGGTCTATTTAGCCAAACTGCCAGCCATTCTGCATCATCCAATTCAAGCTCAATAACCACTTCTACTGCGACGGCGAGCATTTCATATCAAAGGTCCAAGCGCTAGCAAAAAGTGGTAAATGGCAAGTGATAAAGCTACACTAGATTCAGCAATTTTCGGTGAAATCATACAGCAAATCTCGGTTTCGCCGAGAATTGCTGGAAATCATAACGTTGAAAATCAATGACCCCACTGGAAGACTACCATAATGCGGTTAAAAACGGCTTTCTCGACGCTAATGGCGAACAGGAAGCCGTTTTAGAATATTTAACCCAGATGCAGCAGCAGCTAATTCAGCGCCAAAAATTGTATTCCAGCGCTTTAGGCAAATTAACTAAGCATTTAAAACCGCGCCCGCCGGTTAAGGGCTTGTATTTATGGGGTGGGGTAGGCGTCGGCAAGACCATGATTATGGATTGCTTCTATACGACGATTCCAGTTCCCAAAACACGCTTACATTTCCATGCTTTTATGCAACGCGTACATCAAGAATTATTTGAACGGCAAGGGCAGTCTAACCCACTGACTATAATCGGTAAGCGGCTAGCCAGCCAATATGCAGTAATTTGTTTTGATGAATTTTTGGTGACTAACGTGGCGGACGCCATGATCTTAGCTGAGCTATTCAAATCTTTATTTATAAACGGCGTCTCACTGGTGGCGACTGCAAATTTAGCGCCGGACCAACTCTATGAAAATGGTTTGCAGAGGGAACGCTTTTTGCCTGCAATACAGCTCATAAAACAGCACACCCAGGTATGGCATTTATCACTACAGCACGATTACCGGCGGCGCGCATTAGAGCAGATACCGGCTTACTACACGCCATTAGGGGAAGCAGCCGAGCAGTCTTTGTGGCACGCACTCCAAAGTTTTACCGCAGGAGATTATTTATCACCAGAACCGTTGCAGCTTTTCGGGCGTGAAATTGCGGTGAAACAACGAACTGATAAAGTAATCTGGTTTGAATTTAATATTATTTGCGGCAGGCCGCGTTCACAAACTGATTATTTGGCATTGGCAGAGCATTATTCAGTAGTTTTGATCAGCAATGTACCTTGCTTAGAAATGGTTTCTAAAGATTTGCTAACCTCGTTTATTAATTTAATTGATATATTTTACGATGCCAAAACCCGGCTTATCCTTTCTAGCGATGTGCCCATCCCCAGTCTCTATACCCATGGCGAATTTTACCAGGTTTTTCGACGAACCGAGTCCCGCTTAATGGAAATGCAGGCTAAAAAATACTTAATCTGCTAAAATTTAGTCATTGCGAGCGCCAGCGAAGCAACCCAGTTCAGTGCCAACAAGAAACATTGAACTGGGTTGCTTCGCTGGCGCTCGCAATGACAGGGCGAGTAGTTACATTAGGGAAATAGTATGACTGAAGTTTTAATTGTGGGTGGCGGGCCTACTGGTTTGATGATGGCCTGTCAATTGTTGCGGTTTGGTGTTTCTTTTAGGATCATTGATAAACAAGCCGATCGATCGCAAGAGTCTAGGGCTTTCGGTATTCAAGCAAAATCAATGGAGATTTTTCAGAATCTGGGGATTGTTGACGAGTTTCTTGAAAAATCTACTCAGGCTGCTGAAATAAATTTTTTTGTGAATGGCAAGCCTAAGTTAAATTTGCAACTAAGTCAGATTAAAATTGAAAATACGCCATTTTCTACTATGTTCTTTTTGCCGCAATCAGAAACCGAGCGCATCCTTATAGAATGTATTGAAAAACAGGGATGCAAGATTGAAAGAAGCATAAGTCTTGAAAACTTTTCGCAAACCAATGACGCAGTTAATGCAGTATTAAAAAATGATCTAACCGGAGAAACCCATGCGATCACTTGCAAATACATAATTGGCTGTGATGGGGCGCATAGCACTGTGCGCCATGTTATGGGGGTTCCTTTCATCGGCGCTGAATATGAGCAAAATTTTTTCCTGGCGGACGCCCAAGTTCAATGGCCTTCGTCCTTAAAACCAGGATTCATGTTGTTTCTCGGTGATGAAGGACTTTTTTTGCATGCACCATTGAATAACGGTTTAAGCCGAATCATTGGCGCGCAAGTTTCTAATCCTCCTCCTGACCCTAAAAGTCCGCTGACGTTAACAGAAATTGAAAATGTAGCCCAGAAAATCACGCACCTGAAAATATTGGTTGCAAACCCAGTATGGATGACCCGGTTTCATTTACACCATCGTGTCGTTAAGCAATATCAAACCGGGCGAGCTTTTTTAGCTGGAGATGCAGCTCATATTCATTCACCCGTAGGCGGTCAAGGGATGAATACCGGGCTTCAGGATGCGGCCAATCTAGCTTGGAAAATTGCTATTGCAACTAAAAATAATATTTCTGATGAGTTATTAACGACATATCAACTAGAGCGGCAAGCTATAGGTGAAAAATTGACTCATACTACGGATCGATTCTTTTGGCTATTAACTTCCCCTAATCAAATTCTAAAAAGCTTACGACCATTATTTTTATCCTTGATAATGAGATTAATTGCAAGCTCGTCACGCATTCAAAGGCGTCTTTTTTGGCTTATGTCGGAGCTAGGAATTTATTATCCGCAAAATAAATTTGTCTACGAAAAAACCGAAGGTGCAAATGCTAAATTCCTAGCAGGCCCGAAGGCAGGATTTCGTGCGCCAGATGCGCCGTTGGGAAATGGTAGTTTATTTGAAATGCTCAAAGGGAGCCCAATCAATATCCTAATTTTTCAAAACTCAAATGAGTTTAAAGATACGCTAGATAAAGTTCAATTAATGGCAGAAAAATATAAAAATTGGATCAAGTTTCACCCATTTTCTCGATCTGCTGAAACTGAAATTATTTTTTCGAGATATGGAATTTCTACCGTAGGACTCTATTTTATTAGACCGGATGGTTACATCGGTTTTCGCGATTCTAAACTTGACCTAGACGAACTACTAATATATTTGAATAAGATTTTTGGTTAAGAATTTGTTCTAATGGGTGTGACCTCTATTTGATGTTATCCAACGGCTCGAACTGCGATACGTTCTATCCCCTCCCCCTCGCAGGGGGAGGGTTAGGGTGGGGGTATTTCTTCTAGGTTCATTAACTCGTTCCAAATAACTTCGTTCACTGCAGTGACATCGGTCAGTACCTCATCATTCCAAAATCGCAATACTTTGAAGCCTTGTTTTTCTAACCATGCTGTCCGCACGGCATCTGATTGGCAACTCTTCGCTTCATTATGCTGACCACCATCTATTGCCACGATTAATTTTGCTTCAATGCAAATAAAATCTACGATGTATCTCCCAATGGGATGCTGGCGTCGGAATTTAAACTGCGCCATTTGCCTTAACCGCAAGTGTTGCCAAAGCCAACGCTCTGCCTCTGTATCGTTTTTTCTTAATTGACGTGCGAGAGAGTGATATTGCATTTTTAATTACCCCCATCCTAACCTTCCCCCTTGAAGGGGGAAGGAATAATAGGTTCAGTTTCTTAACTTAATAGCATTGCCTTAACCCTTCCCCTGCGGGGGAGAGGAAATAGAACATACTGCAGTTGAGTAGAAAACTCAAAATCGCCGCCTACGAACGGAGATGAGCCGCCGAATAACATCAAATAGAGGTCACACCCGTTCTAATTCCCCCCTAAAATAGTTTAATACCTGCAAGGTTTGGATCTTTTTCTTCTTGAGCCGCGTACGAGAAAATAACGCTGCCGCCGACAGTCAATTGGATAAGCTTATGAATATCTAATTTGCTCACTGCTAAGCATCCCGAACTGCGTCCGATTTGTCCATGGCTTTTTAAAAAGGCAGTACTGACATAAGGTGCGGCATGAATGACGACGCGCCGCGGACCCACGTTATCGTTAATATTTTTCTCTAACCCAGCTAATTGTAGCGATTTTCCATGATGCCCGTCATAAATTCTAGTCGTTAAGAATACACCTAGGCTAGATTTATTCGATTTTTTCGCATTGGAAAAACTATCACTCGTTAACCCACCAGTCTTGCGTCCGTGAGCCACCAGCGTATTCATCAACAACTCATCAGTTTTTAAATCGATCACATACAACCGTTTTTCTGAAGAAGGCTGAGCATAGTTTACGATAGTTAGGACATCTTTTTTAACCCCCCCATGGTCCTCAGCATATTGATGGGCTTTTAACGCTAATTCGACAATTTTGCTGTCGAGATGCGTATTTTTAACGATATTGTCAAGATGGGTCTGATAAGGGGTCCCTGCGATCCCATGATGGGCCGTAAAAATTGAAAAAAAACTCATTAAGATCGGGAATATTTTTTTCTTCATAACTAACCCCACTGTTTTATTTCTTCTCGCCTATGTATAAATTATACTACTATTTAACCAGGTTTTCAATTTATAACATACTGATATATAATGAAATTTATTTAAATATAAGCGCTTTAGGAGAGAAACAGGCTGATAGGCGGTTTTTGATGACTTCAGGTTTGGCGCAGTAAAATTCTCGCCAAAATTTTACCGGCGCGTGCAATGTCCTGTGGGCTGGCATCGCCAAATCCCAGCACGAGTCCTGGGCTTGGAGTTGAGATGAGAGAAGAGGGCACATAATAATTTTGTAAACATCGCGCGATAACCCCTTGCTGGGAGGCTTGAGTTTCTACTACCCAATCATCAATCCCAGAGGGTAGCAGCGCCGCTAAATGCAAACCTGTATCCAAACCACTCCATTGCACCAGGCTGCCCAATTCCTGCTGAAATAACCTAACTAAAGCCTCCTGTCTGGCCTGATATTTATACCGCATTTTTCTAACATGGGCGTTATAGTGACCATCGCGAATAAAATCCGTCAATGCGCTTTGCACCACATAGGCAGGCTCACGATGATGTCGAGCCTGAGTAGCACGAAAAGCATCGACAATATTTTCAGGCAACACCATGTAGCCTACTCGCAATGCGGGAAATAAAGTTTTACTGAAAGTTCCCAGATAAATGACTTGTTGAGGAGATAACGCCTGCATGGCCGCTAAGGGAGCGTTGGAATAGCGAAATTCACTATCATAATCATCTTCAATAAACCAGGTATTATGCTGGGCAGCCCGGGTTAATAGTTGCCGTCGGCGGGCTGCTGTCATCACCATTCCCAGTGGGTATTGATGAGAAGGTGTCACATAAATTAAGCGCGGCGGTTTTTGCCACGCTTGGTTGGCGGGCGCTAACCCTTCGGCGTCTACCGGTTGGCCGATGACCGTAAGTCCTGCGGCAGTGAAGGCGCTGTGCGCACCTGGATACCCCGGGTTTTCCATCCATACGCAATCCTCATGGTCCGTCAATAAATTAGCGGTTAGTTGCAAACTGCTTTGCGTGCCATGAGTAATCAATATCTGCTGCGCATCACAGCGAATGCCGCGAAATAGGCGTAAATATTCAGCAATGATTTGGCGTAATTCCGTATGGCCGCCCTGGCAAGGATAACCTTGCCAACTTAAGCGTGGATTGCGTGCATAACGCGCCACATACCGTTGCCACAGAGCAAAAGGAAAATTCTTAAGGTCAGGAATGCCGGGAGTGAAGGCGCCACGCATTCCAATTTTTTGCGCGTCTTTGGATATTCGAAGGCCACGGGAAGATAAATTCAAAACCGTCGTTGAGCCCGGCTTGTCATCGCTATCGGTATTCCATTCTGCCGGTAAAGTAGGCAAAACATAAATGCCTGAGGCTGGCCGTGCCTCTGCGTAACCTTCAGCACAGAGCTGGCTCAGCGCGGCTATCGCAGTATTTCGGGATAGTTTTAATTGCTTCGCCAAAATACGCGAAGATGGCAGGCGAGTGCCTGGCGGTAATAAGCCATCCAATATTTGCTGCCGTAATGCCTCATAAAGCTGTTTGTAGCGGGGTAGGGAAGTCGACATCTGGTTCTATCTGTCGTGATTAACTGGATCTATAATATAACAAAAATATTGCCTAAACTTAAGTCCAGTTGCCAGAGACTTGGAGAAAATTTATGAGCAAAAAACTAAATATGACCGACAGAACCCGTGTGCGGCGGCATTCGGAAAGATCTGGCTATGATCGCGACGACATTTACGCCGTCATTGATCATGCTTTGTATGGAACGATTGCCTTTAGCGATGGGAAAAATGTCCATGCGATTCCAACCGCAATCTGGCGGGAAAACGATTACTTATATATCCATGGTTCCAATGGCAGCCGTTTATTACAAGCGTTGAGCAAAGGCGCCGAAGCTTGCATTTCTATCACGCATATTGATGCTTTGGTGCTCGCACGAGCGGCGATCAGTCATTCTATGAATTACCGTTCAGTTTGTATTTACGGGAAATTCACCACCGTAACCGAGGACACTGCTAAAAATAATCATTTAAAATATTTTATTGAACATTGGCTGCCAGGCCGCTGGCAATACTTACGAACTCCTGATTCGCAGGAACTAGCCGCTACCACGGTGTTACACATTCCAATAACCGAGGCAGTTTATAAAGCCCGTCAAGGCGGACCTAAAGATTATCCTAAAGATATGCAACAGGAAGTTTGGGCTGGTGTAATCCCTCTACAATGCCAGTGGGACGCCCCTGAACAATCGGAAGAACAAGGCGATGTTGATTTGCCGGGGCTAGCCAGGGCAATGCCATTAAGTTAAGAAACTGAACCTATTATTCCTTCCCCCTCAAGGGGGAAGGTTAGGATGGGGGTGACCATCCCCACCCTAACCCTCCCCTTGGAAAGGGGAGGGAATAGTACTCTGGACTCCTTAACTTAATGGCATTGGCTAGCCAGTCTTTCTGTCCGTGTATGAGCTTTATTCCTGGTCAATTTGTTCTAACCGGATCAAAGCGTTTTCAAACACTTTTGGGGTAATGCCAAATTTACCGGAGAAGGGGTGGCTTACCATAAATATGATCATTAAGATGGTGGTTATAGTAAAAATCAAGGCCCCGGTTAAGATCATTTGCGCCCAGAGCCGGTGCATTCCAAAAAAATATGAGATAGCAATCACGATAAAGCCCAGTCCAGTGAGCAAAATAAGTGGATTTTCCAATTTTGTTTCTGTCGCCGTGAAAATTCGCATGCGCCGGGTTTCCCGCAACAGCACCAGATGGTCTAAAGAAGTGGCATAAATGGCTTGTTCCCTAGGGGACTGCGGATTAATATTCAAATAGATTTTCTGTAATCTGCCTAAAATTTTGGAAACTTCAGGCTCTTCTTGGCCTTTACTCATTTTAGGCCATTCCTTATCAATCACTGCTTGGGTATATTCAATTAGTGTTGCATCAATTGTCTGCTTTGTTTCCGCTGTGAATCCAGGGGCTAACTCTGCCAAGGTGAGTAGATTGGTAGTTTCCACTTTGACCTCCCGGTAAGACTCTCCGATTTCATTCAATACCATGGAAAATGTAAACGCTAATAATACCGCGTAAATCACCCCAATTTGCAAGAAAATAGGAAAGGCGACTTCATGGTGAGAAGCCAGCAAATGCAACGCCACCCATTTCCTGATCAGCGCGACTAAACTCGCCCCTAAGAGGGCAGCGGCTAGGGCGGTGGTAAAGGCTGGATAATGTGAAAAGATGCTCATTAGTGATAAAGATAGTTCATAGATTGGAAAAAATCAGCAAAAGCACCGTCAAACCTGAGGCAAAAGTGGGCGTTCCCATCTTCGTGCTGTATAGTTACAAATAATTAATCTAACCATGAGGCTGATACAAATGTCGACTTACATCCCTCCAAATGATGCGCCTCCGGCTGTGTTCTACCCAGTGATTAAAGGCCAGAATGCCATAGTCACTGGCGCCAGCAAAGGATTAGGTCAGGCAATAGCGATCGGATTTGCTAGAGCCGACGCTAATGTGCTAGTGAACTATAATAGCGACGAAGCTGGCGCGCTCGAAACCAAAACAACCATCGAAGGATACGGTGGCAAGGCTGTTTTATTTAAGGCCGACGTCGCAAAAGAGAGTGAGGTAAAAGCGATGTTCAATTGCGCTGTCGAAGCATTTGGCCGTATCGATATCGTGGTACCTAATTCGGGAATTCAACTGAATGCCAAGGTAGATGAGATGACTCTGGAACAATGGCAGAACGTCATTAATGTCAATCTCGGCGGCATGTTTCTCTGCGCCCGCGAAGCCATACGGCTTTTTAAACAGCAAGGTATTGACCGCTCTATTTCCTTCGCCTGTGGCAAATTGATTTTTATGAGTTCGGTTCACGATGTTATCCCCTGGGCAGGGCACGCCAATTACGCAGCGGCCAAAGGCGGCCTGATGCTGTTTATGAAAAGCCTGGCTCAGGAGGTGGCGCATTTACGGATTCGGGTGAATGCGCTTTCGCCAGGTGCGATCCGCACGCCCATGAATATCGAAAAACTGACTTCGCCTGAGCTATTCGAGAAGCTGCTGCTTAAACTCATTCCCTGCAAACGGATTGGTGAAGCTGATGATGTCGCTCAAGCCGCAGTCTGGCTGGCCTCGGATCAATCCGATTATGTGTACGGTACTACGATTTATATTGACGGCGGAATGACTCTCGATCCTGAATTCATTGAAGCAGGTTAAGTAATTGGGATAGTGCTGTTGAATTTGCTTATTGAACTATACAAGATGATATTGAGTTAGAAACCTTGCCGTAAGTATTTTCATAGATGAATGAATATATACTAGGATGGATTTGAATCCTATCAGGAGTAGCTCTTCTTGAACAAGCTAACTGTATAAGACTGAGTACATGCGTTAAGTCTCCCGATAAAACGATTGAATTAACACTCGTTGACAGATTTTTTATTTCTTCTGGATTTTGAGCGATGATTAAACTTGGAGGCGCGGTCATCATCGCTTTCGAACTTTCAAGGAGGCTAAAGAGTTTGTTTCGGCTGTTTACAGTAGATGTATCAAAGACTAGAATGATTTGAGTTTTTTGTTCTGCAACTTCATAAACACTGACCCCGGTGATTTGATCTGGATCTTTGGAAAATAGAGCAGGGGTTTTATTAATATTAAAAGTTTTTTTCCATACGGCTTTCATTGCCTAGAGTATAGCACAATTCAATTTATGGTTGGCAAGTGGTTCCTCCAGCATTTTGGAAGTTATTTGCTGATAAAGCTCGGCATTGGCTGGAGTTCTAGGTAATTGTGTATAATTAAATCCTTCTTGCGGGCCTTCTAAAATTGCATAAGGATTGGGATTTCTTTTCGAATTAAAATTATGCCCACTTAAAGGGCGGCCTTTTTCATCTGCATCATTGCAATAAGAAATATAATGGCTATTGGCAATCATTCTATCAGTGATCGGCAGAGGCCCGGGAACGACCGCTTTACTGATCAGAGTATTATGTATTTCTTCCAATATTCCTCGCCATTCAGCGACACTAATGTCGCATTTGAATGCAAAAATGGTTATTTGCTTACCTACCTGTCTATCGTCATCGGCGCCGTGATGTACCTCTTGAGGAACTACTTTAAAAGAAACAACGCCATGTTTCATTAAGATCGGGCAAACTGTATTCCATCCTTTATCCAAGTTGCCTGCGATTAAATCATTAATCGATAGATGAAATTTCCATCCGGCAGTTTTGGCTTGTAAGCCATGTATACCTTCCTCAGCAGGCCTTAAATTCTCACACTTAGCGATATCGATAAACTTACTTAATTTAGATTCGCCAACAAAACCGTGGACTGGTGAAGAAAAAGCTTTATAATCACCATCGTCAATGCTGGTCTTATCAAAATTTTCAGGATCCCATTTTAAAGCACTAATAACTTCATAATCAAAAATAATTTGATGCTTACTATCTTTGGCTTTAGAAGTGGTTTCAGGTTTAAATAAACAACAATTTTTCATTATTTTCTCGATGGATATAGTTGATCATTATTTTCACATTCTTTTCTTAAGAAAATATTAAAAAAAGTATATATAATGCTTTATTTGGAGATGGTTTGAATCGTTGCGATTTGGTTGATTAATTGTAAAAGCTGCTCGACTGGGCATGCGAAGAGGTCGTTAAGTTGGGGTGGCGTAAAATAAGGCCGAAAATAGTAGTTTAATAGTTTGCGGCTTTCTAACAAGCCTTGATGAGGATTACGAAGTGCAGTTAAATCCGCTAGGTGCTGAGTAAATAAGCTGATCACTTCCGCCAGAGGGCGGGGGGCATAGCTTTCACCACGCATCTGCATCAGCAATTGCTGAAACAGCCAAGGTTGACCCGTGCCGGCTCGCGCAATCATTACGCCGGCGCAACCTGTTTCGAGCATTTTTTTCAGGGTGGTGAGGTCGCGGACATCGCCGTTGCCTATGACGGGTATATTGACTTCGGTTACTAACTCGCTGATTTGATCTGAGCGGGCAGGCGTGGCGTAATCATCCGTCCAGTGACGGCCATGCACGATTAAAGCATCCGCTCCGGCTGCGGCAACCGCTTTGGCCACTGCGAGATGATAACGATCTTGGCTGTCGCCGTCGACTCGAATTTTAACCGTGATCGGCACATGAGTGGCCGATTTCATCGCCTCCACTAGATGGGCGATATGCTGAGGTTGGCTCAGTAAATAAGAGCCGCAAGACTTCTTGCGTATTTTAGGTTTGGGGCAGCCGCAATTGAGATCGATCAGGTCCGCGCCTAAATCAGTTACGATAGCAGCGGCTTCACTAAGGATTTCCGGGCTATTGCCGGATAATTGATAACATAATTGCTGCTCTACTGGATCGCGCCACAGATAGCGTGAGGTTAACTTATGATTACGCACTACATCCAGCGCAGAAATCATTTCGGTCACGCAATAGGCGGGTGGGGTATATTGATAAAACAGCTTTCGAAACGGCGCGCAGCTATAACCTGCCAGAGGCCCTTGAATCAGATTATGGGGAAAGCGCTTTGCCCCTATCGACAACGGTCTAATCATATTAAATTACATTATATTACATTATTATATTGAAGTAATATCTATTTCGTGCATATGGTTGGGCTGTATCATTAAAATTAATCTTGTCATTTCCGCGAAGGCGCATAGGCGTCAACTTAAGGACCGGCAAGCACGGGCGTCAGCCCAATGCCATTAAGTTAAGAAACTGAACCTATTATTCCTTCCCCCTTCAAGGGGGAAGGTTAGGATGGGGGTGGTTAACAATAAACCATCCCCACCCTAACCCTCCCCTTGGAAAGGGGAGGGAATAGTACTCTGGAGTTCTTAAGTTGACGCCTATGCGCCTACGCGGGAATGACAAAGTGAGAGATTAATTTTAATAGGGCAGACCTAGTGCATATGGTACTGAGCATTGCGTCTATACTGGATATTTCAGTATAGTTGCAAATTGGACAGTCAACAGCTAAATAGGAGAGAAACATGAAACCTTATCTTATTTGCCATATGATCAGCTCAGTGGATGGCAAAATTATTGATCAACGTTGGCCGATAGATGGCTCGTCAGTGTTTGAACTTTCAGTGGCCACGATTAAATCCGATGGGTGGATCGTAGGCCGAAAGACCATGAGCGAATTTGCCAGTAAAAAACCGCGGATTAAGCGGACTGGTAGATTCTCTGTTCCCAAGACAGATTTTGTGGCAGAGCACACTCAAAAAACCTACGCAGTGGCTATTGATCCTTCTGGAAAACTTAACTGGGAGGTAAATCATATAGATACTGAGCATGTGATTGAAGTGCTGACCGAAAAGGTTACCGCAGAATATCTCGACTATTTACGATCAAAAAACGTGTCATATATCTTTGGCGGTAAATCTGCCATCAATTTAAAATTGGTAGTTGAAAAGTTAAATAAACTGTTTGGCGTTAAGCGGATGACGGTGCAAGGTGGTGGTATCGTCAACGGTTCCTTTCTGAATGCTGGACTCATTGATGAATTAAGTCTAATCATTGCTCCGGTAGCAGATGGTGAAATGGGTACGTCTAGCGTATTTGACATTCCCCCTGGACAAAAGAAAAAACCGTCTATAAAGTTAAGCTTAAAATCTGCTGAGCGCTATAAAGACGATTTTATGTGGTTGAAATTTGCTATTGAAAATTAATAACAACCCTTGGCGAAATCTCATGAAAATATGGACTAGGTCTTCAGTTGTATTTATGCTATTAATGAAGCTTCTTTACGCTGATGCTAATACCAGACCTGATCCGCTCCATCTTGTATATCCTCAAGAGTCGTCATTGCAAAATCCAGTAACGGTTCAATTGACCTTGGGGGAAAAAATTCTTCATGTTAACTTTGAAGTGCATACTCCAGAAATATATGCTAAAAAACAGCTTAAATCTGCTGAGTATCCTTATCAATATGATGTTGTAGAAGTATTCATTGCGACCAGCAAGAACACGCAGAATCTCCCGGTTCCTTATTATGAATTTGAACTGAGCCCATTTGATCAATCTTTACAAGTAAAAGTTATTACTCCATTTAAGCAAGTAATTAAAGGTATTGACATGGGCGTCCAGCATTCCGTGGCAAGATTTCCCGGCGGCTGGAGAGCTGAAATGTTGATCCCCATGGAAAATTTAGGTTGGGATGGTGATCGTTGTTCAATCGTGGGTAATGCTTTTGCAATCTTGGGAAAACCGCCGCGCAGTTTTTGGAGCTTATATCTGCCGCATGAAGACAAGCCAAATTTTCATAAACCAGAATATTTTAAACCGTTGCTTTGTTAGGCTTGACAAAAAATGAAAATAGGCGGAATTATTTTTGAGAGATTGAAAGGCAATTGGACTTTTCAAAGAATTTTACCAGAAAATGGTCTAGTCAAAGGTAGCGCTGAATTTAAAGAAATAAAACCAGGAATCTTAAATTATCGCGAACAAGGGGTGTGGCGAAGACCTGATCAAAGTTTTGCAATTTCCAAAGATTATCAATATCGTTATGATCCTGAAATCGATCAAATTAGCGTTTATTTCATTGACCAGGAAAAACCAGCTAAACTTTTTTATAAGATTAATATAGCCCCCGCTGATGAGAAAACTTTTGCTGAATTTTCAGCAACGGGCGAACATCAATGTAATAAAGATAATTATAAGGCTCAGTATCAATTTATCAACGAAAACCAATTTTCTTTAATCTATTTTGTGAAAGGGCCTAAGAAAAATTATATTTCCGAAACTATTTGGAGGAGGGTCAATAATTGCGCCATTGGGGGTACATGTTGATTGAATCGACATATTGAGATGATCTGTCATTATTGAGTCAAAACTTTCAGCAACGGGTCATTAATATAATATTGCTCTCGTCCAATAGCTAAACTACGGAGTAAACCCATTTTTTCAAGAGCTTGCAAATAAAGGGAAGCGGTTTGCCTTTTGGCTATTTTTGCATCTTCAAGGAACTTAATTTTGCAGTAAGGGTGTTTAAAGAGAACTTCCACCAGGTCTTTACTGTATATATTAGGTGCATTAGTTTGAATGATTTTTCTGGTTTTTTTCATTAAATCAAGAATCCCTTTCACTCGTTCTTGCGTTTCTGTAGCGGTAAAGTCGATGCCTTCCAGAATATATAATATCCAATCTACCCAGGCTCCTTGCTCGGTGACATTGCGCAGACCAGCATAATAATCCTTTCGCGTTCGAGTAGAGAAGGGTCAAATCTTGAATTGTGAATAGTCAGTAAGGAGAACTACGGTATTTTATTAGCAAAAAAATCAGTCATACTGCCAGTATTATGTCTAGACCTTTACGAATCCAGTACACTGGCGCTTGGTATCATGTCATGAATCGTGGCACAGCAAGACAATTGATTTACGGAAATGATCAGCACCGGCATTTGTTTCTATTTTTGTTGTAAGAAATTCAACTTACATAAAGTGTTGCTCACACTTAGATAGATACAAGATTTTTCTATTCACATTTCAAGACTTGACCACTTTTTTGCTGTCTTTAGATGAGCATTTATGCGAAAATCATACACTCAACAATAAGGAGATTGCGACATGGTTAAAATGGGCTTATGGGTTCGTTTAGAATCCAAATCTGGCAAAGAAAAAGAACTGGAAGATTTTCTTCGGCAAGGCTTGCCGATAGTGCAAGGAGAACCGGCAACGGTAACCTGGTATGCTCTGCGCCTTGGAAAATCAACGTATGGTATTTTTGATACCTTCGCTGATGAATCTGGAAGGCAAGCCCACCTTTCTGGCCGTCTTGCCAGTCTGCTTTTGGCAAAAGCGGATGAATTGTTAGCAAAGCCACCCACTATAGAAAAGATAGAAATTCTTGCTGCGAAACTTTCGGTTTAGGAGTACCATCCTCTCATGACTAACAGCTTTTTGCAGCGAATTAAAGGTTACATCTTCCCTATCATTTTGCTAAGCATGGTTCTTTTAGGTAGCTTAGTAGGGTATTTATTAGGGCCGAAAGCCGTCATCTTGAAACCTTTTGGAGATATCTTTTTAAACCTCATGTTTACTGTGGTGGTGCCATTGGTGTTTTTCAGTATTGCCTCGGTTATCGCCGGAATGGGTGAAGCAAGCCAATTGTGGAAAATTGTTTATCGTATGTTGGCTGTGTTTATCTTTACTGGCGTCATTGCCGCTTTATTCATGTTGGTGATCGTTAAAATTTATCCACCTGGACAAGGCGTGGTAATTAATCTTCCTGCGCCTGCCTCTGCTACTAACGTTAGCCTTGGATCTGAATTGGTTAACATGTTCACCGTAGGCAACTTTTATTTGCTATTTTCACGAGACAATATGCTGGCTTTGATTTTCTTTGCTGTCCTTACTGGTTTTGCCGCTGCGCATGCCGGTGAAAGAGGCAGATGGTTTGCAAGATTTCTCCAAGCAGGCACGGATGTTTCAATGAAAACCGTGGGATTTGTCATGTATTATGCGCCGATTGGATTTTTTGCTTATTTTGCTGTTTTGGTCGGCCAATTAGGCCCGCAACTGTTGACAACCTATTTTCGTGCTACTTTAGCTTATTATCCTGCTGCATTTATATATTTTGTAGTCGCCTATACCTTCTATGCTTATTTAGCAGCAAGAAAACCGGGTGTAATCTTATTCTGGAAAAACGTACTCCTGCCGGCGCTCACTGCGCTGGGCACCTGCAGCAGCGCAGCCAGTATTCCTGCTAACTTACAAGCCACCCAAAAAATGCGTGTTCCACCTGAAATTTTTGAAACCGTAGTACCGATAGGTGGAATTATCCATAAAGATGGTTCAGTGTTGGGCGGGATGGTGAAAATCGCTTTTTTATTTGGCATTTATCATATGAATTTCTTCGGCCCGGGAGTGTTATTTGAAGCGGTTCTCGTATCCGTATTGGTTGGAACCGTTATGGGCGCTATCCCCAGTGGCGGCATGGTCGGCGAAATGTTGATCCTATCGGTGTACGGCTTTCCTCCACAAGCGTTGTTAATTATCGCCGCCATCAGCATAATCATCGATCCGCCGGCAACATTGCTTAATGTCACTGGTAATACGGTGTGCAGCATGCTGGTGGCGCGTTTGGTGAAAGGAAAAAATTGGCAAACGGATTAACCATTTTCTTTATAACTCTCATGCTTTTTTTTCTTCCGCAAGGCCCTTTTGTTTGATGAGGTTATCAAACAGCTTTCTTTTTTCAGGAGGGAGTTCTGCGCGCCGGATTTTTAACATTTCCTCGTGTGTGCCTTGCAGACATTCTGGAGTCAGTCTATCCGTTATAAGTAATCCATTTAGATGATCGATTTCATGCTGCAAAACCCGGGCATAAAAGCCTTGTTCTATTTTGCTGACTTTTTTTCCGGTTTCATTCTGGTATCTTACTTTTATGGCATTATACCTTGGCACTTTTCCCATGACACTTTTTACCGAATAACATGCTTCGAAGTCGCTATACATGCCTTTGTTCTCAATGGGTTCATACGTGGCGTTAATGATGACATGTATCGGCTTTTCTTGTACATTATCGCGGAGCATAGCGGCGCTTTCTGGGATATATATCACCGCAATGTTTCTGGAAATACCTATCTGAGGTGCAGCAAGCCCAACGCCTCCAAGCGCAAATATCATTTCCTTCATCTCTGCAATTAATGCTTGATCAGTGGTTGCCAAAGGAAAAATAATTTTAGATGTTTGTTGTTTGAGTACCGATTTTTCTTGATTAGGCGCACTTTCTATAGTGATAATTTTCAATTCCATTTAAGGGTAACTCCATAATTTTGTTGGCCTGGGATGAATTATAAAAATTCCTATTAATTCAATTTATTAATTCTAAAAAATAGTTATGTCAAATGCAAATATTATTATATTGAGAGGATTAAAATAATTACATGGCTAGTTTTTATGCTAAAATTTTTAAAAAGTCGGATTTGACATAACTTTTTTTCTTGCTTAACTCCCTGTTTTAATGTTCTTTTTAAATTTGGCGTTGGCTTTGACGCCGTCATTGCAGGCCCATAGGCCGGAATATCAAAATCACCTTCCTACCTGTTCACAATTCAAGATTTGACCCTATGTTCTCAAAATTCTTCCCGAAAGATCACCATGTCAGATAAATGGTATATAATTAAGTATTACAGTATATGAGAATTTAATATAGGAGACACTAAGATGTTAATTTTAAAGCGGAAAAATATTATTCAGTTAATGGGGTACTGTTGTTATATCTTTTCTGTTTGTGCACTTGCAGCTTCTGAGCCCGGAGTCTATTTTACCAATTCTAGCGGGGAAGATGACCAATGTGCTTCGGGCTTGGTGAACATAGGGCATAATACTCCAGGAGCACCTATGTTCGGCACAGGTATTATTTCTGTTGGGGATACGAGTATAATTTCATATGGCACTCTGGGTATCAAGTCTCCTCCATTTGAGCTGACTATCTGGGTTCAACAAGCCGAAAAATATCAAGGGGCTTGCGAAAGTGAAGCTGCATTGTCTTGTAGATATTATCTAAACACAACCATTGGTGTCAGATCCGGTATGAATTATAAAAATTCCTATTAATTCAATCTACTAATTCTAAAAAATAGTTATGTCAAATGCAAATACTGACACCGTCATTTGGCCCCACATGTATTACTGGATACAGCAAGGATTTTTTTCTTTGGGACATTAGTGTCAAAGCCGACGCCAAATTTAAAAAGAACTTTAATAATAGGGGCTATGCAAGAAAAAAAGTTACCTAGCAATCCTCTCTATATAATCGTATTTGCATTTGACATAACCATTTTTTTAAATTAGTAGATTGAATTAATAAGAATTTTTATAACTCATATCGGATCTGACACTGCTGTGTATGGCATGGATATGCTTAAGTTAACAACTTTACTATACCGTTTAGTAATAAGGTTAGTACACTGGTAAGCTCAAGTCTTGAATCAAAAACAGAATTATCTGCTCTCAATTCAAGACTTGACTACCCCTTTATTTATCTGAAATTGTGACTGTGACATTATAGCCCTGAAAATCGACATAGTTAGAACTACAAGTCCATTTTATTGGGTAAGAATTTTGTACGCCACTATTGGAACAACCGCAAGGGGAGCAGGCGCCGGGTGCAAATGTCCACATAAACACTTCTTTACCTGTATAACTTAGATCACTCATTTGGGTTGTGACACTGAGAGTATCGCAGGATGGTGTATAAGTTACCGATGTGGGCGAGCCAGGGAATAGGGGACCACAATTACTATTATTCGACATTGTGCAGACGGCACCATTAGTATTTATTGCTGTTGGGGGAGTGCATGTTGTGCCACTACTATCTTCAATGAAAAATCCATGTGAAGAATTATTTACGAATGTGACATGGTCGACCTCTTGCCAAGGGTTGACTCCTGGCTGAGCCACAGCACAGTTTCCCATAAGTGCAAAACAAGCAAAAGATGCCGAAGCCACTGTTAATAAGTATCTGTTCATTTTATGTCTCTCTATTAATTTATTAAAGCGCATACTTTCTATCCTATATATATGTATATATGTTTCTACCCATCCATATGTGTAATCATATACCCGATTCCTTAAGGAAGTATTAAAAAACCTGTGTAACGCAATAAATCGCAGGGTAAACGCATCTAAATTTTAATAATATCAATAAGATATTCTGAGAGGAGGGTCAAATCTTGAATTGTGAACAGTCATAAGGGGAACTATGCTATGACGGTGTCAGAGCCAACGCCATAGCAATGACGGGCCTGCACTCTAAAATAAGTCTGGAAGATAGTCGGATGCATCGCTTGCAAAAAACGGCAAAATAGACGAAAAACATGCACACTACTCAACTTGCATAAGTCTGGCTCAATCAATCTGAGGGTCAAGTCCTTAATCCTGAAATAAGGAAAAAGTGGTCAAGTCTTGAAATGTGAACGGTAATCTGTTCACATTTCAAGACTTGACCACTTTTGCCTTTCCACAATTCAAGATTTGACCCTATGAAGTATTCTCACTTCAGGGTAAAAGTCAGCGTCCTATATGAACATGGAAATGGTGACAAGTAACATTCTTTATTAGTTGGATCATCAGGAATAGCTCTGTAAGAACTTTGTGAGTTATTACTATCAGTAGGCCAATAATCTTCCCATACATTCTCATTGGCTATACCGGCAGTATTCACGTAAGTATTTGCCAGATATCTATACCCTCCAAGTGTGTTTCCTGACATATCTTGGAGGTCAATTATGGTATAACTTTGGTCTCCACCACTGATAGTTTGTGCACAGCTAATATCCACTTTAATTACAGCCGAATATGGTTGATGCGGAGCAATAGTAATTCCGGTAATATTCTGTGACTCAGATCCACCACAATGATCGGAAGCATGTAGTTTTATAGTTTGATTTGTCGTATTAGAAATGACAAGTGAAAAAACTGATACAACATTGGCATGAGCTATCACAGGAAGTAATAAACTTGACCCCTGATTCCTGCTTCAAGTCCAATTTTTGATCTCTTATGAAAAAGTATACCTCACTTTCCTTAAGGAATTGTTAAATTTTAAACAATTTTACCAAGGAAAGTGGTCAAGTCTTGAATGCGCCACGAAAGTGGAGCAGAGAGGAGGGTCAAATCTTGAATTGTGAACAAGTCAGTAAGGGGAACTATGCAATGACGGTGTCAGAGCCCAACGCCACAGCAATGACGGGCCTGCACTCTCTAAATCTAAATCTGAGGGTCAAGTCCTTAATCCTGAAATAAATAATAAATACTATATTATTGGTTTCAGGATTAAGGACTTGACCCTGATGACTTTGGCCGAGGCGACAACGCCAGACCCGCCGCTGCGTTTTGGAAAAAAGCACCGTCTCAGGAGGATATTTTTTCTAATAATGCCCATATTGGGCATTATAATACCCTTTTTGGGTATTTTAACAGCCAAAGGTGTTGGGCTTGTCAATTTGACAATTCCTAAATGTTAGATTGGCAAGCCTGGAACAGTTACTTTACGATTAAAGCTGGAATATACAATATGAGTATCGCCTGGCTATTGCCGCTGGGTCTCTGTACTGGACGAAATTGTTTAAAATTTAATTATTCCTTAAGGAATCTGTGCTAAAGTTAATAGACTTTTAGGTGAAAACATCAGAAGTTCTTTGAGATTTTGGTTGTACCTATACTGTTAATTCCAATCTTGGAGATCTGAGGGTCAAGTCCTTAATCCTGATGACTCCAAGCTTGGACAGACACAAGATTTTCTATTCACATTTCAAGACTTGACCACTTTTATTCCTTTCTTTAATGAATTTAATGAATTTTTGTCGTGTACAGAGAAATGATCTTAAAAAGTGGTAAATTTTAAGCTTTCCTTAAGGTTGTCGGTCTATTATATTTATAAAGTAATAAGAGATTAAGATTTTATAGGAATTAAGACAAACTTAAATTTAAGGAAGAAGGGGTCAAGTTTTGAATTGTGAACGGTGTAGGCTCTAAAATTTTTAATCAATAGATAAGATCTACTGGTCACTTAAAAATAGAGGTAAAAAATTGAATAAGAAAATAAAAATTAATAAATATAAAAATTTTTTGATAATGGGAGCGACAATAGCGTTTGTTTTTTTAAATGCTAACAGCTATGCAGGTGGTGATGTACTAACTATATCTATTACTAATAGTACAGAGGAACCAGTTATCCTGCAGATGCCCGTTTATATAAAATGCGCTAGCATTCACGGAACTGATAACCAGGATGTGCCTTATCAACTTTTTACCGGGGTGCCAACAACAGTGGTGATTTCGTATTGGATGAGCAAGCCAATTGACTGCGGAGATTACGCCACCGGTTGGAGTGAGGGCAGTTTCACCTATTATGACGCAAAAAATCCCTCGTCGTGGTGCAATGTGACCTTTTCTAATCGTGATTACCATGGTCAGCCTACTGATCAGATGGATTTAGAAGTTGACAGCATAAACTCTGGTGGAAAATTCACGTGTTCCCATACTGGAAATGATATTACGATATCACAGTAACATCAGGTGATTAGGAAAAGTGGTCAAGTCTTGAATTGTGAACAGATTACCGCTCACCATTCAAGACTTGACTCTGTAGGCTATCAAGATTTTCTATTCACATTTCAAGACTTGACCACTTTTTCTTTAGGTCTAGGTTAAATGATCTGTCTATTCCATAATAACATGAGGAAATGTTCCCAAGAAAAACATTTGATGTTGCCTAACATTTTGGGTTCGGTTTCGAATGAAATTAAGATTAAGCGCTTTGCTGTGTGGGCGCTGGCTAATGCTTTAAGTCCCTTAGTATCACTTTCATAAACTCGTTTAGATGATTTTATTTCAATGGCGACTTCCATGTCTCCTAAAATAAAATCGACTTCTTGGCCGGTGCTGATGCGCCAATAATGTAACGGCAGATCGGGGTTGCGGTAAGCTTGGAATGCTTTCAATTCCATGAGGATGAAATGTTCGAAAGATTTGCCAAATTCAGGAGTTAAGGGCGCCGGTTGGCGTTGGGAGAGATAATTCGCTACGCCGATATCGAAGAGATAAAATTTTTCGGTTTCGATCAAGCGCCGGTTTGTCGCCCGCCGCCAAGGTTGCAAGCGAAACCCTAACAAAGTGTCTTCTAAGATTTGAAAATATTGGCGGACAACTCTAGCGCTGACTCCAGTTTCACGCGCCACATTGGTGTAATTTAGCAATTCTCCGGAAGTCAGCGCCGCAACTTTTAAAAATTCAGAGAATGCAGGGATATTTTGCACCACCGCTTCTGCGGCAATTTCTTCTTTTAAATAATCGGCAACATAAGCTCGTAAATCTTGGATAGGGTTGGCGCTTAATAAATGCGACGGTAAAAGGCCGGTTAATAAAACTTTAGCCAGATCAAAATTGTTAATTTCAGGATAACATAAAGGTGTCATTGTATATCGCCAGGCCCGTCCCCCCAATAAATTGGCGTGTTTTTGGCGCAATTTTCTCTGACTTGATCCCGTGAGCAAAAAGGGGATTTTACAATTCTCGATTAACCAGTGAATTTCATTGAGCAGATCGGGAACCATCTGTATTTCGTCAATGACGATCCGCTTTGAACTTTGAGCATAGCGTTCCCGTAACAGCGAGGGTCGGGAAGCATACTCGGCGAAAACATCAGTTTTGAGTAAATCAATCAGGGTAATATCGTGAAGATGTTCACGAATCCAGTAACTCTTCCCGACCTTACGCGGTCCCCATAAAAAGGCCGACTGCTGCGGTGGCAAATCCAGATCCAGAAGTCTATTTTTAATTTCCATATTCTGTATTTTATCCGGATAATCTTACTTTATCAAAATTATTATCCGGATAAAAAGACGGGATATCAAGATTCTCTGGTGGTTATGTTAGCTCCAGGAATCACTTATCGGTAACATCAAAACCAGGATATACGAAGGAAGTAGAGATTTTTTTACAATCTTGTTCAGAAACCCCCACTGAGCGGGCAGTAGCATACCAGGTGTTGCGAATCTGATTTTCCATAGTTTGGATAATATGCTGAGCTTGCGGTTTTTCAAGCAGAAAACGCATGCTTTCTGATAGAAGATTTTCGGCATTGGCGAATCGTCCTTGTTGACCGCAAATCATCGCTAGGTCACGGTGTTCTATGCTGATAGGTACAGACACAGTCAAATCATATGCGGGAGATAGTTTCCAATCTAAATCTTTGGCGATGATCGCATGGTTGCGAGGATGATCATCAGTATTGGAAATTAAGGCATTGAAACACATGCGTCTAAAAAGTTCAGCAGCATCTTCTTTTGGATTAGCGCAATTGCGGCGTAATTCTTCCGCTAGAAGGATATAGGACCATTTATCTCTTGAAGAGTAAGTATCTTCGGCGCGTAACAAGGTTAAAGCGCTGATCATACGGGTGCGCAAATATCCATTTTGGGTTTTTTCACGATCAAAACGTTTAACCAATAGCACGTCTCGTTCCCCAATTTTTATAACCCGGCTTTCTGCACTCGTGATACCACAGTTGCGCGCTAAAGTGAGCATGGCATGTTCAACGCGGGCGTTATTCCATTTGTCATCGTGGCGATTAAATTTGGCGATCCATAATCCTGTTTCATTTTCAACGATAGTTTTGGGGCGAGCGCCTCCCATGGAAGTACCAATTAATAGTAATTCTTCAACGGGATGACCTGTTAGATTTGAAACATCTTCATCATTGACGATCATATCGGCGATTTTTTGTAATTTTTCCAATTCAATCGTTTGGTTAAATAGCCGTTTTGGAGCAGGCGGTATTTTGTTAAGCCCAAATCCTAAAGCTCCAGCTCGATCATCTGGCGAATAAAGCAGGTAATCAATTTCGTTAAGTTGCGGTTTATTTGCATGGCGCTCAATGACTCGGCGGCCCCAATAATCTGGCCCCGCATCTCTTAAAACACCGAAAACGCCGTTCAGTTTAGTGGTTGTGTACACACGGGATGTTAATTTTAATTCGATAGGATCGAACGGAATGGCATCTAATCGAGCGAGATATTGTTTTCCATAAACAAATTTGCCAACCGGTATTCCATGGCGATCCACTGATAAAGTAAAACGTCCTGCAGTGATTGGATTTATCTGCCCGGGAAGATTAATGTAAACGTAACATTCTGCAAGAGATGAATTAGAAGTCATTGTCACTTTCTCTAGGATGTTTGGCTCGAGAAGGTTCGCGGCTTAAAGCCAGTCTTTGTCCTTCTTCATCTTGGGTTGGATCGGCTACTTCGCTGATCTGATCGAGCATATCCATTGCCCAGAGTAGTGCGGTATAAACGGCAATCCCGGTAGAAGGCTTGCCTTTTTCAGCTTCGGCGACTGCGCGGCGCCCTGTGCCAATTTTTTCAGCGATATCGTTAATAGTCAGGTTTCGGCGTAATCTGGCTGTCCGTAAATTAGCGCCCAAGCGTTTTAAGGTTTGCTCAATCGGATAGGGCGGAGCGGTCAAAAGAGGATTTTTCTTTGCCATAATGCAAGCATAAACTAATGTGCTTTAAAAAGCAAATTATCTCAATTAAAATGCTTTTTAAAGCATATTTATCCATATACAAACCCTTAAGTCCTAGATAATCCGGCGGGAAGCAGTGGCGACATTTTGCCAGCATCGAAGCAATTTGTTTGAGGCGTTTGCACAAGTCCGTGCGAAACAAGAACAATTGCTGATAGCATATTTTGCTGATATTGCCAAACACGCAGGAAAAGTCAATGCCATGCATATTCATCGAGTGTGGGAATCTGTGCCTGCGCAAATGGCTAGCAGCCATAACGATGCGGCCAATAAATTTAAATTTCGCGATATTGTGCCGGGAATAGATCGTTATCAGCGTTTAGCCAATGCCATTGATTGGCTGATTACCGCAGGATTAGTGATAAAAATACCTGTCGTTAATTTTGGTGAAGCGCCATTAAAGGCTTATTCCAAGGAAGGTCAATTTAAACTGTTGTTATTTGATGTGGGGATTTTGGGAGTGATGATTCGGTTATCACCACATTCGATCATGCGTTATGATTACGGTACCTATAAAGGTTATTTTGCCGAGAATTATGTGGCGCAAGAATTGCTGGCGTCCCTGCAGCAGCCACTTTATTCCTGGCAGGAAAATCGCAGTGAAATTGAATTTCTTTGTGAAGTTGAAGGAAATGTGATTCCCATCGAAGTCAAATCCGGGCGAATTACCCACAGCGGTAGTTTGAAGAAGTTTACTGGCAAATATTATCCTCCATATTCTGTGGTAATGAGTGTAAATGATTTAACGATCGATATTTCCCAAGCGCGCCACTGTTATCCTTTATATCTCACTAACCGATTTCCGTTACCGTGAGATGATTTCAAATTGCCTTGCTGAAACCCCATCAATAGAATTTTTTCCTTAATCATTTCCTTTATGTTAGAATGGAAGCGCCAATCAATTTTTGGAGGTAAATATGAAAGATATTAAAGGTATCATTGAACAAGCTCAAAAATCCGATCACTTTCTAGTTAAAAAAGCCTTTGCTCATGAAGACGCTGTTCGGGAGCAAACCAGTAAAGAATTAACTTTTATGCTTGGTGAAATCAATAAATTATTCTTGGAAAAAATTAAAGAAATAGATATCAATTTACTTGCTAAAGAAATTTTAGCTATCATGGAAAAAGATTCAAGTTTAATGGAGAAATTTAACGCTGAAATTTCTAAGAATTATAAGATGGGTGTAACGGTTGCCTACGTTATAGCCACTAATAAAATACTTGAAACCTTGCAAGGCGCTAAAGTATTAATTACGAATAATTTAAGTCAAATATTAAAACAGCAGCCCATCGAAGGATATGATTTTAAATATCATCCTAATCAAACTGCTATATTAGGCGATCAAAAAGCTTTTTTTGGTAATTCAAAACCCACTTTTTTAAAAGCGGCTTTGACCTACACTTTTATGGGCCTTACCCATAAAACGATAGAAAATTTTCCAGCTTATAACGATAACTCATTTTTCAGTTCTGCCAGCGCCTATACATGTGAGTTGCCGGCTGATTTCAAGGTGAGTGAATACAAAGAACTTTCTTTATTGGTTCAGAGTCAGGGTAAGATTCCTTCACTGGTTATACCTCAAAGTGGCTACGCCTTCGGAGGCTTTCAGGAAACTCCTAAAATATATCAAAGCCCATGGTCGGCCAATGACTGTTCCTCTTGGCTAAGACAGTTAGTAGGCTTAAAAATGAACGCTATAAGTACTGTTTATTTTTTAAGAGTTTGGCGCTTAGCTTTCGAAGCAACCCGGAGCTTCGTATTCCCTCAATGGATAGCCTCAGAGGTAGGCAAGGAAATGATTGAGCG
This sequence comes from uncultured Pseudomonadota bacterium, assembly GCA_963697455.1. GTDB lineage: Bacteria > Pseudomonadota > Gammaproteobacteria > Coxiellales > Coxiellaceae > JAFEDN01. Next base: position 195,502 of record CAVOOI010000007.1, read on the forward strand.
GTTTGAACCCGTTAAAGGCGAGCCAAAATTAGGAGATCTATTTGTTTATCGGACATTTAAAGTTCCAGTTGACGAAAAAAGTGAAGGTGTAGGAGGACACATGGGAATCTTCATTGGCATGTTTGGTAAAAAGATTGTGGCTATTTCTAGTAGTCGGGAGATGCCAGGGTTAGAAGGATATGGCATTCAACCCGCCATTGATCCTGAGGAAAAGACGGAAACGACGGAAAGAAGAATGATGTATTTCAGATGTAAATAGGATTAGTAAGTCTTGCTCACACTTGGATAGGCACAAGATTTTCTATTCACATTTCAAGACTTGACCACTTTTCTTTCTCCTATTTTTTTGCTAAGCTAAAACACTTTAATTGTAAGGAAGCGAGGAAAGATGAAAAAAATGCCAGAAGAAGTGATTTGGGATATTATGCTTTTTTTAAAGCCCCTTGAAATTCTATTTATTAGTAAACTTTTTTATACAATAACATGCAAAGCTGATTATTGGCAAGAGCTATGGGAGAGAGACTTTTCATGGTTAACAAAATCCATACCTTCCCTGAAAGATGAGCAACAAAATTACCAAGCGCTTTATCAAATTTTTACACAGTATCAACCAATTACAAAGAAAGTGGATAACTCCCACATCTTTTTTGAAATTGAACAATTACAAAAGATTTTTCAAGAAATTAATATAACTTTAGACTCAAAAACAATTCCCGCTCTTGATTGCCTTGATCTTATCAAAGCACGGTTTACTGTCAAGCCAAGCGCAATCACAGCATACAGGTTAGGAGATTATTATACCAAGCTCTTTTATCAGGAAGGTGAAGAGATTTACCGCAATCAAGCTGTTAGCTGGCTGGAAAAAACTTTTCAAATTGGCTTTGAACTAAAAGTCACTCCAATAAAGAGCCCTATCACGAATGACATTTTATCATATGTATATCCGAAAGACAGAGACTTTGCAATCGCTATTTTATCAAATTTATATCCGTCAGGTAGCTTGCAACTTTTCGAATTTTTAGAAAAAAATTATGTATATACCCAGATATCTCACATTATCTCCAAGTTTAACTGTGCTGAAACTCTACAGCAACTGCATGATCGCTGGTGGCAGGAAATGACCGAGACCAAATTACCGAGCGAAAAATGTGCCCGCGCCGCAGGCCTGCTAGATTTATATCTTAAGTACAAGCAGCATTGGAAATTGTATGACTCTGTCTCCGCCCATCTCACTAAAAAAGAAATCAATGAACGAATTGAGGTTTTACAGGAAATTGTTATTCAGAATAAACCAACTCGAGCGTCCCCAGCTAAAAATTCCGGGTTATTCCCTCAACAACATTCCGATTCAAAACCCAACATCGAGACCCCACAATCCCCCTTCACCTTTGGATGATATAGAATAATTATATTTATTAATTGATTAAAGCCGCGAGATTGGAGGTTGATTTAAAGCGGGATTATCTTTTTTTTTATCTGCATTTTTACCTTCAAAGAATAGCAGTTTGTTGGAATTTAAATAGTCTTGTCTCGCTTTTTCTGCAGCAAGTAATTGTGCTTTTGCTAATTCTGGTTTACTGCCAGTCCCAACTACGCGATGCTGTGCTGGTACGATTGGGCCTTTCATCAACAATCGGTATAGCGTGGGGTCGCTATGAGAAAATTGCTCGAAATGATGAATAGCTAATTTTTCTGCTAATAAGTTAGCGAAAGTGAAAGCAGTATGGCTGGTCAGTCTAGGGATTTCTGCTCGCATTTTTTCTGGAGTTGGCAATATCAACCTGTTGCTAAAAATGGCGCATGCAAAACGCGCCTGCAATTCAGCCAAGGGTAAGATAGCGCCTCGTTCTTTATAATTGATAGTAATAAATGCAAGGCCTGGAATATCTGGATGAAAAGTATCTACATATAAATTCAGCGGATTTAATAATGGTATGAGACTTTTATCAAAGAATGAAAAGTCATGTTGATATCCTGTACAGAAAATAACAATATCAGCCTGAATGACCTGGCCACTTTTCAGAACAACGCCGGAAGCGATGAAATGATCTATGTCATTTTTAATCACTTGGATATGACCTTGCCGAACTTTTTCCACATACACATCGGATACGACTGAACCTTGCGGAACTTCCGGCGTCATTTTCCAGGCCGGAATGCTATTCTGAGCAGAACAGTATTTCATAAACCAATCAAAATCTCTTGCTCGATAACTTTCACGCGAATTCAATAAATCCGATGGGATTTTGGCTTTTGCTGGATCCAATGATATTTGAGTAGGCATAATCCAACGCGGTCTTCTAATCAAATGTTGGACACGAGGGATTTCACTCGCTATAGAAACTCCACTCAGTGAGCCGCCCACAATCAGGATGGATTTGTCACCGAAAGTATCAGCAGAACGATAATCCGCACTATGAAGCCATTGACCTGAAAAATGCTCCAACCCTTTAAAATCCGGAATATAAGGGACTTGGTATCTTCCGGTAGCCAATATCACAGCGGCATAATTTTGCTGTTTAAGCTTGCCTTTTTCCCGCCAAGTAATTGTCCATCCTTGATTATTTTTGTCAATATGGATGACAGTTCTGCCAGTGTAAATACAAGATTCAAGCTGAAAATGCTTAATATAAGCTAATAAATAAGCATGCATATCTAGGGTGGTAGGGTAGGCGGGGATTTTCTTGCGGTTAGGAAATGCTTGTTCCCAGGAAAAATCTGAAAATACGCCAGTAAATCTCGAAATATTCACCCGCATGTTTTCCCATGCAAGGCTATTTGGCCGCCATACTCCACCTGGGAGATCAGCTTTCTCAAATACCTCGCAGGGTAGGCCTTCTTCTCGCGCCGATTTAGCAGCAACAATTCCGGAAACCCCGCCACCAATAATGGCAATCCCTAATTCTGTCTTCATTTTAGTCCAATATTTCTGGATAATTTAAAAACGCACAAATGGTTTCTAATTATGATATCATGGTATCTGTAAATATGCAGTGCGAATACTGATCCCATTGACACAAACAATGTGTGTCACATCCATATATTTTATGCTAATGATTTGAAAAATAATGGAATTAATCGGGGATCTCTCAAGGCTTTAGAGGAGTACAAATTTTACCCGTACATCTCAAATTTTAATCCGTTGATTCTCTTTAATATTAAATCTAAATATACGAATTTGACACCGCTATCTCCCGGTGCTGGCTAAGCCTTTGTGCAAGGTTTTAGGGCGAATAGGGTATCGTAAACTTTAGCGATTGATGAAAATTTTCCCTATCCTTTAAAACAGCTTGAAATTCTTTTGAATTTAACAAATTTTCCCATGAACTCGCATTTTTTATAGCAGTATATAAATTTTCAGTAGATCCAGATCGTTTATGGGTAAAGAAATGATATCTTTTAGAACCATTTTCTGGTCTTTTCATTATAATATCTTTTAAATCTGGTAGTGTTATTTCCTGTTTTCCCTGTTTTTTAATAAAATTTTGCATCTCTTTAATTCCATCGGGAACAGAGAAAGAACTATGACTTATAGGTACCCAATATTGATTATCAAAAATTAAATTTTGCAATGTGTTTTTAGCCATTAGATCACTATTTTTTTTAATCTCAGTTACTGGGGATATGGAATTGTTGCGTGCTTTTTGCAATGCTTCGTAGTCGGTTGTCATCAGTTTTTTCAGAATTGAATCAGTTTCAGAATAATGACTTTTTTCTGGAGCTGGCAAACCCATAGCAACTGCTTCTTCATTAAATTTTAAGTTTCCTTTATACGATAAAATATCTTGATGAGCTACAAACATAAGCGCTTCTACGAAGTTATCTAGGGAATAACCTTCTTTTCTTAGAGGATGATCAATAGAAAAAATATGTAAAAAACCTTGCAAATAATTTTTATTGGAAGCACTTATACTGTGATAAACATTCAGCAGTAAAGGGTTACTTTCACTCAGTGGCAGTGGGTTTAATAAATTTGCAAGGGGTAGCAATTTTCTGAAAATTTCTTCCAAAGAAATAAATTTTTTTATTTTATCATAACTTGGCATTATCTTTACTAGCGCAAACGTTATACTCCCCTTTAAATTTAATTTAATTGAGTCGTAAATGTCATTACCTTTTTCTTCTGGACACGGTAATAATTTTGTCAGCGAATAAGTTGCTTTCCGATCTTCATCGTCTTTATTTCCGATATCCGTAATTTCTAATGGAAAGGAAAGTGTAGGTTTACTGTCTATTTTCTGTATAACAAATGTGCTTAAATCCATGTATGGGATGCCAGATCTGGCGAGATAAGTGATTTTGTAACCTTGCTTTTTCATATCCTCCAACATAAGGGAAAAATCAACGCTTGAAAGGCCCGGTATTATTAATTGATTAACTAGCAGTATTCCACCAGTTTTAAGTTTAAGATAAGCTTCTTGTAATGCTTGGATTGGATTAAAAAAATGTAAAAAAGCCATATTCGAAAAAATAAAATCAAACTCGATTGAACTAAAGCGCTGTTCTTGAGAAAGGAAATGGGCGTCTGCCACATGTAGGTAATCAGGAAGCTTCACATCAGTAGGTCCCAAAATCCCAAACGCTTCAATCTCAAATTTTTCTCTTAAATTACGTGGCACTCCGCCATATATTCCACTACCGATATCTAATACAACAGGCTTTTTAAGCCTGGCTTTTTCTACTATCTGCGTGGTAGTGAAGTCTCCAAACTCGTTTTCTTCTGATTCGCCATCAAACTGGTTCATCTTTATACGGGGATTTTTTTGAAGCTCGTAGAGTTCTGCAAAACCATCTCTCGTTACTTGATCAACCTGTGCTCTATCAATCTTTTTCTTCATCTCTATGTGCCATAATAAAAATATTGTACATTACATTTTAAACTAAATAGCTTAACAGAACATTAAGAATTTGGAGTCAACGCGCAGCCGTGTGGGCAGCGGCAGCGCAAACAATGGTGTCAAATTTTAATTCGGCAGCCAATTTTTAAGCACTTAAATAAGGTTTTGATATTTGATAGCGTATATGCTATCATTCTGGAATGGGAAAAGTTTTAGTTATTGATACGTCCACATTTGTATCAGCTTTAATTGGCGAGGCGGGAGCAAGTCGAGAAGTATTACGGCGCTGCCTCAATGGAAAATATCAACCTTTGATGGGAACCCCGCTTTTTCATGAATATGAATCAGTGTTGGGGCGTGAAAAATTATTTAAAAATTGCCTTCTCTCTGCTGGTGAGCGGGAAAATTTACTGAATGCTTTTATAGCTGTTTGCCGCTGGATTCATGTTTATTATCTTTGGCGACCTAATTTAAGAGATGAAGATGATAACCATGTTTTAGAGTTAGCGATTGCTGGCAATGCAACGGCAATTATTACGAAGAATGTTAAAGATTTTAAAAGCAGCCAGTTGCTTTTCCCAGGAATTAATATTTTGAAACCAGAACAATTATTGAAGGAGGATACCTAAAATGTCTACCTTAACGATCAGATTACCTGATGACAAACATGAACGTCTCAAGTTATTAGCCAAGCAACGGCATATCAGTATTAATAAATTAATGGAAGAAATTTCTACGATAGTGTTGGCTGAATTTGACGCAGAAATGCGATTTCGCGCTCGTGCCGCTAAAGGTTCTCCAAAAGAGGGACTGAAGCTGTTAGATCAATTAGATAAGCATTTTAATAAAAAAGATGATAGTAATTGATAGGATATACGCTATAATCTGCCCCTTGCTAATAATCTGAGTTGAGTTAAGAGTTTTGCTTTTGTCTGGCGGAGACAAAAGTACTCAAACCAAAGATGTTAAATTGGCCCAGCAATATTGGCAATCCCTAATTCTGGCTTCATTTTAGTCCAATATTTCTGGATAATTTAAAAACGCACAAATGGTTTCTAATTATGATATCATGGTATCTGTAAATATGCAGTGCGAAAAAATATGCTAAGGGAGAATTATTTTATGAAAAAATCAAAAAAGGATATTATCATCTCAGATAAAAAACCAGAACCCGAGCTATTAATTTTGCGGGATGTTACCGAAATCCCTGACAAACTTGCTAAAGCACAAACTTTAATGAAACCCATTGCTACTGACGTCGACATCTCTTCAGAACTTACCATAGTAGATATGCATTTCACCCAACAAATTTTCGCTGAAGCCTATTTTAATCATGCGGGTGAAACCTACGAACGTGAAGCCATCGCGAGATGGTTAGAAACACACAATACTAATCCCACTGACAATACCAAACTCCAAAATAAAGAGTTGCGACCGAATATGGTAACCCTGCGCCAAGTCAACCACTTTTTAGACAAAAATCCATTGCTGCGTGATTCGGATGAGTTATATCTACCGCGTGGCTGGGTGCAGGAGATGCTAAACGCCTGCATTGAAGGCGGGTTGGATAAGATTGCAGAGCTAGGTCACCGCGATCCACGCTTGCTCAGTTGGACTTTTAATTTCGAAGAAAAGCAGTATGAGGCCTGGCAAGGCAAAACCATGTTGCATTTGGTCTGCGCGAAAGCCGGGCCGGAAGCAATCATTAAATTGCTTACTTTGGTGGAAAAACGGGCGGAAGGTTTGGCGTTATTGTTATTGCTGAAAAAAGATAGCACTGGCAAACTGCCTATTCAATATGCTATGCAGCCCGATGGCGACTCACGCTTGCTGTATTTATTAGCGGCGCAGATGGGCAAACACCTGGTGAGCGTCGAGCCGGTGGCGTGGCCAACCCCGAAAGGCCAGAAACCCCGGCAAATGACCGCCTTGCATTTAGCCGCCATGATTAATCATCCCGGCGTTATTAAAACGCTGGTAGACGATAAAGCCGATATCACCGCTGAAGACGGCTTGGGTAATACACCTTTGCATTACGCTATGCTATATAGCGCCATTCAAGCAGTTAAAGTCTTGATGGTATCAGGTGCGTTTCCGGAGGTGGAAAACGATATAGGACAAACACCACAAACCCTAGGAAGTACGCATAATCAAACCGAAGCAGTATCCGTGTTGCAATCTCTGATTGCTCAAAGGACGGCAGCTCAGCAACAGCAACAGTGGGAGCAATTAGGGAATAATGCTGGGCCGTTATTGTTGGCCTTACTCCAGCAAATGCAGGAAAAACTCAACATATTAAGTAAAGAATTATCCAGGTCTAATCAAGAGGTTTTACGTTTACGCGGACATGTAGAGCAACTTCCCAGCAAGAATCCAGAGAAAACTGTTTGGAAGTCTATGAAACATGCTTACCGGAAAACACCGCCCAAGGAATTACGCCAAATGGTGATTGATGAGTTGCCATCATTTCCCGAAGTAAGGCAAGCTCAACTGTTTGTTATGAATGAGTTTGTTAGGAATAAGGAAATATTTGCGACCTATGCCGGATTAAGAATTAAACTTGGTGAAATAAATGCCTTAGTAAGGTTACCACCGAGTAGTTTGGTAAGTGCTCGTGATAATGGGATTATGTTCTGGGATAGTAAGGATCAGTACACCTTTGCTGAAAGCAAGGGAGTGCTGGCTTTGACAGTGTTAACTAGTGGCTATGTGGTGGGTGGTTTGGAAAATGGCTCGATTAAGATATGGAATGTAGAGGGAAAGTGTATCACCACCTTGGAGGAGCATAAGAAACCAGTATTGACCGTCGTGGGGCTGCCCAAGAATCAGTTTGCTAGCGGCTCTGCGGATAAGACCATTAAAATTTGGCAGTGGGATGGAAGAAATGCTACCCATATCACTACCTTTACCCAGGAGGATTACATAAGGGTTTTAGCAGTACTACCCGATGGTAATTTAGTCAGTGGCTCTGATGATTCGTCGATTAGAATCTGGAATATAGAGCAGGGCGTGTGCACCGCCACTTTAGAAGGACATTATAGTTGGGTACAGGCTTTATTGGCGCTGCCTGATGGTAAATTGGTGAGTGGTGATTCCAATGGCTTGATTAAAATCTGGAATGCACAGGGTGCTTGCCTTGCCACTCTCAAGGGGCATCAGAAATCGGTACGAGCCTTAGCGTTGCTGCCCAATGGCTTGATAGCGAGTAGTTCCGATGATGGATCGATTAAAATATGGGATGGAGCCGCTTGCATTAACACTTATGAACAGTATGGTATAGGCGCTGCTATAGTTATTTTGCCTGATGGGATCCCTCTCGTGGCCAAGGGTAAGAACATTAAATTTTTGTTTAAACCAATCACTTTGGACCTCAGTTTCCAATCCAGTTTACGAGTGGCCCGTGCTCAATTATACACCACACAGCGGACATTGCGTGTTGCTACGGCGCTCCCCTGTGAAGCAGGTCTCAAGGCCATGGTAGCCACCTTGCAGACGTTGTGTCCGGAAGTAGAATTAAAGCACACCGTGACTAGCACTGAATTATGTATCACCGGTGTAACGGATAAGTCGCTGCTGACCCAGCTGGAAGGGCTTTGCGAAGTTTTTAGTGCTTGGGTGAGTGCTAAGCCAGCGCTGACGCCTACCCTGGCAGATAGTTCTTCATCCTTGTTCTACCATGCGCCAAGCAAAACTCAAGATTCAAGCCAGAGCGGGGTACCGCAATTGGAACTAAAAAATAATCGATATTAGAACAGATAGCTAAGCCCAAAAATAAAATTATTTACCCAAAGATTGGTCGATAATGTTTGACCTTGATTAAGATCGGCATTATTTTGCGAGTAATTTAACTTGTACTCGCCAAAAATCGAAAATCCTCGCCAAATTCTTAAATCGACGCCCGTCAACCAAGCCAATGCTACCCCTGCCGCTTGATATCCAAAGGTGCTGGTAGGAAAAAGCGGCGCTACCGTAATTTCCTCTACGTGAGGGACCGATACGCCAACGCCAAAACCTGCATAAGGAGTTAAAACGGTACGATTTAAAAAATGATAAAACAGATCGGCGGTAACCAGGTTCAAACCGTCAGTAAATTCTAAGTGGGTATAACCAGGCGGCAAAGGATCAGCAATGACTTTATCATGAGTATAATCAATGCCTAAACCCCAGCCCCGATACCAGGAATGATCAAACCAATAAATTGCTCTGATTCCATAATAGGGAGGCTCTCCAAAAGGTTCGCCAATCCAATGCACTGTATTATTGACTGGCGAGCCATTATTGCTATACTTGACCACGCTATCAAATGCATTATTACCGCCTCCGTAAACAGAAGCTTGCAGACTAGCATGCGCGTTTGCGAAAGTAGATAGCATCAAAATCGATAAGCTAAATTTTAAAAAGAATTTCATTGAATAAAACCTTCCTTCTGAAGACATTGCAAAACTCCATTCCTAAAAACATACAATATAGGGAGTATATCAAAATGTCCAGGGGGTATCCTGCCTTTATTGCCTTTGACCCCCTTATTTTGAATAGCTTGCAGAACTTTCAAAATTTTTGGATTGTGGAGAAAAAGGCTTATAAATATTCTTTAAAAAACTAAAGTAATTACTTGGGGGAGAAATTGAAGAGGAACCTGGTTTCAAGTTTGTTAATATGCTCAGTATTTTTTTAAAAGTATTAGCAGATAAATTGCTAGGATTATGAATTTGAGAATCTGAACCTAATCGATTAATTTCATTAATTAATTTCAGATGTAATTTCATTACTAAATCAGCGACTAAGGATTCATGGTGCTTATCAAGAGAATATTTGTTTTCTTTATCCTGGTCAACTGAACTGAGATTTGACTTGGAATTTTTAATTTCTGCTTTAATTGTTTCTATTAAAACTTTTTATTATAAAAATGATAATAATGATGATGTGCGATAGAAAATTACAAGCGCCATTGGGATCTGACACTGCAGCTGAAGTCTAAATAGATGCTATAATAATTTATGGGTAAGGGTTGTTTTAAAACAGATGAAGGGGATAGAAAATGAAAATAAAAAAATATTCGTATTTATTATTAATTTTGTTTAGCGCTCCAGTTTTTGGTGACAATGCACTTGTAAACGTTGCTAACCAAGGTACGCAAATAATGACCATCAGTTTTTTTTCTCCTAAAAAAGAAATTTCTCCAGGGGCAAATTATTCATATACCGTGCCCAGCAATACAAGTAATACTACAAATAATATCGTTAATGTCGCGGTTTATTCCGATTATTCTAATAAAACAGGGAATATAGGTGATAATGTATTAGGAATATATATGGTAAATGTAAATGCAGATGCTTCTCAAATACAAGTTTGGCTTGATCAATGTGAAAGCCTTTCTAACGCTTCTCTGGACAAGATAATAGACAACTCTTACTGTAATAATAAAATTAAGATTAATCACGAAAACATGATGTCTTCTGAAATTGATTTTAAAGCTAATAATACGCTTTAGGTCAGACAGGATTTTTTCACTGAAGTACCGTCATTGCGAACGTAAGTGAAGCAATCTAGTACAGAGGGTTCGCACTAGATTGCTTCGCTAACGCTCGCAATGACGGATTGGAAGTGTCTTTCTAAGCGGAATACGGTAAAAGCACTTCTTCCTGTTCACAATTCAAGATTTGATCCTTTGATCTTTGCACTCATCTTCATCCGCCCTGTTTTCTTCTCAATCATTAGCATATCAACAAGGCGGATCAATACCAGCTCAAACTCAGTCTTTCAGCTAAACTGCTGAATGATTATCGCATTATGTTTCCTGAGAACGATAGCTTAGACTTAAAGATGAAGGACTAGTGGTACTTGAAGATAAGGAACTACTAGAGCTAGATGTATTAGAATAAGGCATAAATACAGTACCCTTTCCAAACACTGGTTTCTGTACAAGATCAAGCTTCACTTCAGCAACAGGGACTCGGGTATTCTTTTTATTATTTCCTGTGAACACGCCATCAGCTTTGAATTCTATAAATGATCCTGCCTCTGCCATATTGCGAAGGTATATAGTAGCATTTTTAGAATCTGCTGTTTTTGTAACCCAGTAAACACTAAATAAACCATTAACATAAGTATGCTCAGTTTCATTGATTCCATGATTATATCGTTTACATTTCAAATGAAAAAGTTGAAAGAAATTCATGAATGCTTGTAAATTTTCTGGTTTAATAAGGTTGATGCCACGTTCATTTAAACCAGTTGCAAGATAACTGGAAAGTGAAACTTTTTGCTCTTTAGAATTTGATATAGCAACCTTACCCAAAGGTAAGAGAGAAGGATTTTCACTTTGTTGAAATTGGGTGGGTATTTTTTCTTCAAATATAGGCACTTCACGTGTAAATATTTGGAAATTCTTTTGATCACCAAATTTAATTTCAATTTGTTTGTTATCATTAATAAGGATTGTTGCATTCAGTTCAAAAGGCGGAAATAATGAAAAATAAGGTCTTGCATTAGATTGATCTTGAGGAAACATAGATTCAATTTTATTTCTGAGATTCGATATCAAATCTTTTGCTGTTCTTTTTTCATTTTTTTCTTCTTTCTCGTCTGTACTTTCTTTATTACTGAGTATTTTTTCTGAAGTCAAATATTCTTTCAAACAAAGTTTTAATTTTTCGATTATTTTGTCTTTGCTCGTGGTTTTCTCTGATCTTTTATAAAAATCACGAATCGAATTAATAACATAATGTAAATCTTGAAGTAATTTAAAATTCTTTTGTAATTCGCCTAATGAAAGATCATTTTTCTTGTAAATTTGATTGATTTTATCAAAGATACTTCCAAATTCTTCTTTGAATTCATTGGCGAAAGATTGGTTTTCATTACGGCTATGTATATTTACTATTTTTTCAACGTTCTTTATCAAATTTATTGCTGAACCGATATCTTCTTTTACTGACGGTTGATTTACCCATCGCCAAATATCCAAATTAGTAATTGTCAAAAATTTAGACTTAGATTTTATTTCCTGTTTTTCTTCTTCATTTCCTTGACAAAAACCGGCTATCCAACCGCTGGATAAGAGCCGTGGCCCAAGTGGGCCATTTATTTTAGGAATAGACTTAATTTCAAGTATCTTATCTAACTCTGAATATAATTGTACTGTTCTATGGGTAAAATTCCTTTCTCTAACCCAGTTGTATGCTTGATCTATTCCTTTCTGATCCTCATTCGTCACTACAACTTTATCAAAGTAACTAACCGTTTCTTCTGCAGATAAAACCCTCGATTCTTCTTCATTTATGGTAAATATTTGACTTTCATCTAAGTCGAAGACAAATCCAGTTTCTATAATAAAATCATACCAGCTATCATAAGCATTCGGTAAATAGGCGCCGCAACCCTTGGATTCTTTATAATTACTGGATGGATTGTAGTAATAATTTCCAGGCTCACCATTAAAGATAGCGCTTGCTAAACTAGTGGCACGCCATGAAGCAGGGTCATCTGAAGCAAACAGACTATCATGATTAATGCTCCCATCTAGTGCTTCTTTACTTGATTTTTCGCGTCTTTGAACTGGAATAAATTCAGCTCCCCGGCTTAAAGGGTCAGCAGCAATGACTTTTAATAAATGATGATGTTTCAATGTGGAAGGTTTATTCCAGAACCCAGAGTAAGATTTATCATAATCTTTAGTCTCAGATAAAGGAGATATACCGGTTGTCGCAGAAGGAGCATGAATTAAATAATTATTTCCAATTTTTTCGATGCCGTTTTCTGTATCCATATACAAATCCAAAGATACATCTATATTTGGAAAAAGCGCTCCTTTCTGGGTTATAAAATTTCTGTTAAATCCTTTTAAGTGTGTTTGGATATATTTTCCTGAAAAAAGACCAGCAAAGTATCCTGCCCCTACACCAACTAGTGACATTAAAACCCTTCTATTAGAGCCACTCACTACCGCATTCATTTTCATTAAAGACGGTAAAAATTTACGAACATACAGATCCCCGAATTGTTTAGGATCGATTTCATAAAATTCATAGCTGCTCATTTTCACTTCTTTTACAACATATCCCCAAGCCGGTGTAAGATTATTAAATTTATTAGCAAATAAATGACCATTGATACTGACTAAAGATGCCAAAAAAGGATCGGGATGTCTTGTATATTTCCCACGTGTTCTAGTTCCATTATCATACACAGTCACTCCATTCACCAATATACTTGTTTGTTCTAAAATGGATATTTCTTCTAAAGTCCAATCTCCCATCAAAGTCAAGGTTTGCTCCGCTATCGCGAAGGCTCGCTGTGTTTTTATTATGTAAAAGAAAAAGTCAGTCAGTTTAAGAGACTGAATATATTCGAGAAAGATTGACTTTAATTGCGGGTATTTTTCCCAAAATAGCTTTCCTGCTTCTCCTCCGTAAGGATAAAGTCTTCTTTCGTTTTTTCCTGGAAGTGATTGTTGGAATTCCTCTAATAATAAAGGTTGCTGTTCTTTAGAATCTTCCGATGTTTCAGATGGGGATGTGATAGAAATTTTTGCTCTGTTTTCCAAAAAGGTCAGTGTGAGTACATTGTTAAGCTGAGAACCTAATTTATCAATATCCTCAGTAGTTTGAATTTTTGAATGGTAATGTTTTATTTCCTTAATCGTTTTAGGGTGAAGCATCGCTTTAACTTGAGGCTCAGCAGTTTTTCTAGACATATTCAATTTCCTTTTTTTGATAGATTGAAAAAAATTTCTAATTAATGTATCAAAATTGTTTTGTAGTTGCAATGACGCGCGCTTAAGATCATACCTGATTGGATTGAGACATGAGCCAACGATTTGTCAGTTTGAAGCTCGCCTTTTCAAGGGAGTGGACTGTCGAATCCTTTCGCTTTCCAATAGATTTTGAGTTTCCACCATTTTTCGTGCTACAGTTCGCATATGAAAGATTTCTTCCAGCCCAATATTGACCGTCATGGTCGAGTGACCCGTGCAGTTATCGGTGCTTTATGTTTGATTGCCGGCGTCATTATTTACAGTCAGGTTAAATGGTGGATCGGTTTGATTTTAGTTGTTATAGGATTGTTCGTCATTTTCGAAGCCATCAGCAAGTGGTGCATACTGCGTGCCTGTAAGATCAAGGCTAAACCTAGGTGATAATATCCTTAAAATTTCAAGTTGGATTTTCGGAGAATTAAAGATATGAAAAGATCATTGATAGTTTTACTTGTTGCATTATTGCCCTACTCATTGGGTTTTGGGGCTACTTTGAACTCGATAGATAAAGATCATGTTAAACAAGCCTTCGTCAATAAAACATTTAGCTCAGCAGGAACCGCTCGGTTCCCAGGTCAGGCAATTGGGGTCGTTTTTACGGGTTCAATGGACGATCATGGTAATATCCGCGCCAAATTTTCTCAGCTAACCTCGCTGGTTCCTCAGAACGATCAAGGGATTTATACTATTAAAGACGATGGACGGCTTTGTATAACCTGGCAGCATTGGCACGGCGCCAAAGAATTTTGTAATGACATCTACGATACTGCTAACGCTTATATACTGGTTGACCTTGATAATCAATTCCATATTGTTTTTCTTAAAACTGACATACATCCAACTATTTAGGAGCGATGTCTATGAAAACAATCCTATTTATCAATCCACAAAAAAGCTGTACGGTTGCAATGCAGTTATCTGCAGCTTTAGATGTTGCCAAATGAGAACTAATATGAAAAACGTTATACTTTTACATGGCTATGGCGATAATCCTGACTGTTTTTGGTTGCCTTATATTAAGCGGCATGCGGAAGGTCATGGTTATAAAGTCTGGGCGCCGCTGCTTCCTAATAATATGAACCCTTCCTTGAAGGAACAATTACCTTATGTATTAGACAACGGCACATTTACCCATGAGACGGTCGTTATTGCGCATTCGGCCGGCTGCCCTTTAACAATTGCGCTGCTGGAAAAACTGAAGATTAAAATAAAACAGGTGATTCTGGTTGCAGCCTTTATTGAGATAAAAGATGAGAAATTGCAGCCATTAAAACCTATGATCCAAGAACATTATGATTGGAGCTCTATTGCTGAAAAGGTCAAAGATTTCATTGTCATCAATTCAGACAATGATCCTTGGGGTTGTGACGAAACGCAAGCGAGAATTTTATTTAAGCATATGGGTGGTACGCTGATGATTCGGCATGGGGAAGGGCATATGGGTTCAAAAGTTTACAATCAACCTTATAAAGAATTTCCTTTACTAGCCAAATTATTGGATTAGTCAATGACGTCAGTATTGATTTTACCCGGTTTAACGAACTCCGGCCCCCAGCATTAGCAAACGCTTTGGGAGAAACGGTTCAATTTAAAGCGTGTTAATCAAGATAATTGGGATTCGCCGATTTGTGATGATTGGATTGAACGACTGGAACAATCTGTTCGAGAAACTGATGGCAAAGTGGTGCTGGTTGCTCATAGTTTGGCGTGTGTGTTGATACTATCGGTGGTGCTTTGCTGGTAGCGCCTAGCGATACTGAGTCAGCTAATTATCCGTCTACAGCCAAAGGTTTTTCTCCCATTCCTTTAGCACAATTGCCGTTTACACCTATTGTAGTAGCCAGCAGCAACGATCCGTATGTCACCCTAGAAAGAGCTCAGCAGTTTGCTCAGGCTTGGGGCAGCGATTTCGTATCTATTGGAGCAAAAGGACACATCAATTCGAGCAGTCATCTTGGGCTATGGGAACAAGGATTATCATTGTTGGCTACAATAACCGGCGATAAAAAATATCTGTCAGGCTAGGTTACGGTAATCAAAGACTGACGAGTGACACCCAAACGGTGAGCTTCTTTATCTAAAGATTCAATCATCCATTGAGGAAAATCCACATTGACCCGCTTGGCTTGCAATCCAGGGCGGTGTGCTTTATTGAGATCGAGTGAGGCGGTAATGTCTTCGCCTTCATCGAATTTTTTGTCAAAGTCAGATGTTTTCATGTTCATAGAATTCAACCTCTTCTTCTCGTGAGCGTCTTACTGAACACATCGAATATTTGAATTTCGATAGGTCACTACGGCTGACCAGAAAGTCACCAGGACTTGACCCCCACATGTAATGACAAGAATTTGTTTAATTTAGGTATTGCGGTGCTTTGGGTAAAGCGGCAAAATCATTTGGATCATGTTGAATGATCAGTTGTCCATGAGTATCCTGCAGAATTTTATCCATTTGAGCCATTGACGTCAGTGTTTCAGTGCGATTGGTATTAAAAGTAGGAATGAGTTTGTGTACGTAAGCTTGGCGAGTATGATACAAATCCCCTGATAAAATAATAGTTCCCTTATGGGGTAATATCACTTCTAATGATTGATGCCCAGGCGTATGTCCTGGAGTCGATAGAGTCTTAACAGCACCATCGCCAAAAACATCATAATCACCATTCAGCAGAATTTTATGCTTGTCTTTTAAAAAGGTGTAGGTACTGTCTAATATCCCAATAGGCACAGGTTTTTTCTGAATATATTTATATTCCGTTCGTTGCATTATAAAAGTAGCATTTGGGAATAAATTGAGGTTTCCTACATGATCAAGATGTGCATGAGATATTCCGACAAATTTAATATCATTCGGTGTTAAACCAATTTGCTTCAATTGGTCTATTAATGAAATGGGTACGGTAAATACTACTCCCAGATTATCATCCTGATGTGGGTGGTTAATATATTGGTCGCCTAACCCCAAATCCCACAGCATCCATCCTTTTGGATCTTTAATTAAAAAACACGGCGCCGCTAAACGCATTGGCCCATGTGGATAGAAGTTAGTATCGGAAAAAGAAGAAAAATCGCGAAAATCAATATATCCGCAATTCAGTATGTACAAGCGGGTATTTACAGGTTTCGCATAACTTAAGGTTAAAACAAAAAGAGAGGCAACAACGCCCATACCCAACAATAACAGTTTGTTAATCATTATGAGAACTCCATAGCTATTGAAAAGAAAATATTATCAAATATGGGCATAAGAAATCAATTTCGAGTATCCCCGGAATGGGGTTATAACAGCAAAACTCCGACGCTGATTTTGAGAGTTTCCAAAAATCTCTGTAAGTGATTGATTTTTGGCTCCCCGGGAGAGATTTGAACTCCCGACCAAGTGATTAACAGTACCTATATCGAGTTTTCTATTACGTTCTATATTTTTCTATCTATTTATATTTAAAGCTATTTTTATTTTTTTGATCTTCTGTATTTTTCCTTAAACTACTATAAAATTCTACATTTTTCTTGGCGCACTTACACACAAATTACACCTGCAATTTCGCGACTTAACACTCGACGATGATTATTGCAATATAGTTTGACATTGTGTATAATAGTATACACTTTGTCAAGTTAATAGAAAGAGCTCTATGTCTAGTAAAAAAAAGCTAAATAAATGGAAAACTGAAAATTTCGCTGAAAATGCGCTGTTATTGCGTGAAGCAAAAAAAATTGTTGAAGCACTTGGAAAAATGTTTGCACCTTGCTGTGAAGTAGTGCTTCATGATTTAACTCAACCTGAGCACTCAATTATTGCCATTGCTTGTCCATTGTCTGGCCGCAATATCGGAGAACCAACCACAGAACTCGGGTTAGCACGCATTAATGACCCAAAATTTCCCGAGGTCGTTCAAAATTATCCAAATCGATTCCCAGATGGACGTTCCGTTAAAAGCACTTCGATTGGTCTAAAAAATAGCCAAGGCCAATTTATTGCAGCGATTTGCTTAAATTTAGATATTTCTTTATTTTCAGCTGTGCAAAGAGTTTTGACCCAATTCACTTCTTCTGAACAACCCACGCTTCCTATTCGAGAAAGTTTGCGCGCGCGATCAACCACTCAGCTGCGTGAAATGATTGAAGCATTTGCAACTGAGCAAAACATAGACCCCAGGGCATTGTCATTAAAGCAACGCCGTCAGTTAATTCAGACCTTGAACGAATCAGGGCTATTACAATTACGTGGTGGAGTTGGTATTGTTGCCGAAATAATGGGTATTTCTCGAGCTTCCGTTTATAACGCATTAAAATCATTTCATCCAATTTTGAGGTAATTATGAAGCAATCATTTTTATACCCCGTCATTGAGCCTTATCGTTCTGAATTCCTTAATGTCTCGAATTTACATAGTATTTATTATGAAGAATGCGGCAATCCAAAAGGGAAGCCCGTATTATTCATTCACGGAGATCCTGGATCTGGTATTCGTCCCATACATCGAAGTTATTTTAACCCAGAACAATATCGCATTATTTTAGTTGACCAACGAGGATGTGGTAAAAGCACTCCTCATGCAGAAATTCGCGAAAATACCACTTGGGAACTGATCGCAGATTTTGAAAAAATACGAATCCTTCTCAAAATAGAGCGTTGGATGTTGTTTGGCGGTTCATGGGGGAGCACTTTGGCTTTAGCTTATGCACAAAGACATCCAGAATATATCACTGAGCTTGTTTTACGAGGAATATTTTTAGGTCGTCCTAAAGAATTAGACTTTACGTATCAATTTGGCGCCAGTGAAATTTTTCCAGAGGCTTGGGCAAATTTTGTTGCCATCATTCCCGAAAATGAACGCAGTAATATACAACTGGCTTATCAACAGCGTCTTAGGAGTCAAGACCGATCATTACGATATAAAGCAGCACATGCCTGGAGTATTTGGGAGGCCAGCATCAGTTCACTGTACCCCAATGAAAAACTCATGGAAACTTTTGGGAATCCAGAATTTGCATTGGCTTTGGCTTGCATTGAAAATCATTATTTTTTGAATCAATTATTTTTAGAACCTAACCAATTATTGAATGACATGCATAAAATCCGCCATATTCCAGGTGTCATTGTCCATGGGCGCTATGATATGTGCTGTCCTGTAACGAATGCGTGGGATTTACATAAAGCCTGGCCAGCAGCCGAGCTTCATATCATCCCAGATGCAGGCCATTCAGCAACTGAACCGGGCATAGCTGCACAGTTAGTTAAGACAACTGATCATATTGCCCAGCATCAACGGGAATAATTCAATATTATTTGAGGAAAATCGTATGAGCAAATTTTTCTTAGTCACTGGAGCAACCAAAGGCATAGGTTTGGCAATTACTCAACGTTTAATCGCTTTGGGACATCAAATCATCGGAGTTGCCAGACAAAACAGTCAACCGGAATTTCCAGGCATATTTTATCCGATCGATTTGAGTGATCCAATCGCTACACAACAAGGATTTCAGAGCATTAATCAAAATTATACTATCAGTGGTATTGTCAATAATGTGGGAATAGCAATGCGGCAACCGCTTAATGAAATACAATTCTCTGATTTTCAAACGGTGCTGGATTTGAATTGCCGCCCGGCGTTACAAGCTGTACAAATCTTTACACCTAAGATGACAGAAAACCATTGGGGTAGAATTATCAATATCACCAGTCGTGCGGTATTAGGGATAGTGAATGCAAGCAGTTATGGCGCAGCAAAAGCCGCCTTAGGTAATTTAACCCGCACCTGGGCATTAGAGTTAGCAAAAACAGGTATTACAGTGAATGCTGTTGCCCCAGGCCCGACAGAAACTGAATTATTTCGGCAAAAGCGCCCGGTTGGTAGTGAGGCTGAACGCAAAACTTTGGAAAGTATTCCTATGGGTCGCGTAGGTAAGCCAGATGAAATCGCGGCTGCGGTAGAATTTTTATTATCAGACAACGCCAGTTTTATTACCGGCCAAACTCTGTATGTTGATGGAGGCGGCAGTATTGGCCGGCGTTTGGATTAAGAAAATAAGAGGTTACCCATGAAAGAAACTAATCTACCTGTTATTTATGACGATATCTTGAATGCGTCTTCAAGATTAAAAGGTTTTGCCCACCGTACTCCAGTTTTCATATCATCTCAAGCGAATGAAAAAACTGGAGCACAGATATTTTTTAAATGTGAAAATTTCCAGCGAATCGGAGCGTTTAAATTTCGTGGCGCATACAATGCGATTAGCCAATTAAGCGAAACACAGAAGCAAAAAGGGATTGTTGCTTTTTCATCAGGTAATCACGCCCAAGCGGTTGCATTAGCTGCGCGTCTTCTCAATGTACCTGCAACCATTGTAATGCCTACGGATGCTCCTTCGGTAAAATTGGCGGCGACACGAGGATATGGAGCAAACATAGTACTTTATGACAGAAATAACGCCAGCCGAGAAGAAATTGCAGCAAATTTAGTGAATCAATATGGATTAGCATTGATTCCACCTTATGACCATCCTGATATCATTGCAGGCCAAGGCACTGCAGCTAAAGAACTTTTTGAAGAAGTGGGTACGCTGGATTATCTGTTCGTCCCTGTGGGTGGAGGCGGACTCATTTCAGGTTCAGCCATTTCTGCAGCGCATTTATCCCCTCATTGTATTGTGATCGGTGTAGAACCAGAAGCTGGCAATGATGCTCAACAGTCTCTAAGAACCCAAAAAATTGTCAAGATTGCAGTGCCTAATACGATTGCTGACGGCGCACAAACTCAATTTGTCGGTAAATTCGTTTTACCGATTCTGATTCGATACGTTAAAGACATTGTCACAGTCAGCGACAATCAACTTCGTGAACAAATGCGTTTTTTTGCGGAGAGAATGAAAATGATAGTTGAACCTACGGGATGTCTTGGTGCAGCTGCTATTTTTAACAAAATCGTAAACGTGCAAGGTGCACGAGTAGGTGTGATTCTAAGTGGTGGAAATGTAGATATGAATAAATTTTGTGATTGTGTGAGGAGTGCATCGTGAATTTAATCGAAACAAGAGACGCTCCTCTTCCTGGTGGGCATTACTCACAAGCAGTAATTTCTAATGGATTAGTATTTGTCTCTGGGATATTACCTTTGATTCCTAACCAAGGAAAATCGATACCTGAAGGGATTGTAGCTCAAACAGAACAAATTTTTAATAATCTTCGAGCTATTTTAAACGCTTCCGGTTCTGATCTTCGCCATCTTGTCCACGTGCAAATATTCATTGCAAATATTAATCTTTGGAAGGATATTGATAACATTTATCAAAAGGCCATGGGTGCACATAAACCGGCACGGATTGTTATTCCTTGTGGTAGCCTACTGCATTATGATGCATTAATAGAAATGGGCGCTACTGCAGAAGTGGAAGCTTATGATTCTGATTGTATTAGAAAATTAGGTGAACGATGAAAACTTTTGCGGTTTTAGGTGTTGGCGCCATCGGAGGTTATTGTGCAGTTCGATTGGCACAAGCTGGATTTCCCGTACACTGCTTGTTGCGAAGTGATTTTTCTTTTGTAAAAGAACATGGGATGACGATCGTTTCTTCAGAAGGAAGTATCCATGTGAAAGTGAACATTTATGAAAAAATATCAACTATGTCACCCTGTGATGTGATTTTAATCGCATTAAAAACTACTCAAAACCATCTATTAAAAGAAATGCTCCTCCCAATCATGCATTCTGAAACCGTCATAGTGATGCTACAAAATGGTATCGGTATGGAGCAACAGCTTGCAGAATATATCGATCCTCAAAAAATTATCGGTGGGATTTGTAATCTTAAAGTCAGTAAGGAGTCTCCTGGAACTATTCGACATCTTGGACATAATTTCATTCAACTGGCCCAGTATTATCCTGATGAAACCATGCAGGGTATTCCTCAGATAATCGAAGACTTGTGCCAGAACTTCCGGCAGGCTGGTATTCAATGCACTGCCAGAGAACATTTGCCAACTTTGCGTTGGGAGAAACTGGCATCAAATATCCCACTCAGCGGTTTATCAACTGTATTGAATGCTTCTATACAAGATTTAGTCACGAATACCGCCAGTTTTACTCTGTTATGTGCACTTACTCAGGAAGTCATTTCTGCTGCTGAACAATGTGGCGCACCCTTGCCACCAGATTTTTTTCAGTTTAGGCTAAAAATATTAAAATCATTTATTGGCATGGAGAAAAGCTATCCCAGTATGAAAGAAGATTTTGATGCCAAGCGGTCTATGGAGCTAAATGCTATTTATGAAAACGCTATCAACATAACCAAGGCGCACCATTATCGAATACCGCTCACTGAAATGCTTTATCAGCAGTGTGATCCTACCCCAGTACTTCGGACACAAATTTGTTAAACTATTGAAAGCTAACAAGAGGTGTCCATTATGGCAAAGAACGTACGCAAATACACGGCTGAATTTAGACAAGAAGCTGTCAAACTAGCCCTTAACTCCCCTTCAATCAGTGCTACCGCTAAGGAACTCGGCGTTCCTGAACCGACATTGCATACCTGGGTTGCTAAACTCAAGAAAGCCCCTTCCAATACCAAAACGTTTGTGCAACAAGATATTGCTACGCTACTTGAAGAAAATCGCCGCTTAGCGAAAGAAAATGCTCGTTTAAAACAGGAGAAAGATATATTAAAAAAAGCGGCGGCGTACTTTGCTCGGGAATCCGAGTAAAGTACGCTTTTATCCGGCAATATCAAGCTCAATTTAGCGTGAGATTGATGTGCGAACTTTTGGCGGTAAGCGCCAGCGGCTACTATGATTTTAGCCAAAGAAAACCAAATCAAAAAAGCGAAGCTAATCAGATGTTGGATAAAAAAATTCAAGCGGTTTACCAGGAGCATCGGGGACGTTATGGGATGCCACGTATTCATCGCGAGTTAAATGCTCAAGGTGAGCCCTGTGGCCGTCATCGTGTCGCAAGGCGTCTACAGCATTTGGGGCTTAAGGCGCAGGTTAAACGGCATTTTAGAGTCACGACAGACTCTCGACATAATTTACCTGTTATGCCTAACCTTTTAGCACGTGACTTCACTGCCATCGCACCTAACCAAAAATGGGTTGGAGATATAACCTACGTGTGGACAACGCAAGGGTGGATGTATCTAGCGATGGTAATTGACCTGTATTCACGTGCTGTCATTGGTTGGTCACTCCAGGATCAGATGACAAAGGAGCTTGTATGCTCAGCCTTAACCATGGCATTGTGGCGTAGAGGGTTTCCAACGCAAGTTATTTTCCACTCTGACCGCGGAAGCCAATACTGTTCCATGGCTTACCAAGCATTACTGGCGCAACATCAGATTAAATCAAGCATGAGCCGTAAAGGAAATTGCTGGGATAATGCTGTGGCAGAAAGCTTCTTCCACACGTTAAAAACCGAATTAATTTACTTAACGATTTATCAAACTAAAGAGGAGGCAAAACAAAATATTTTTCATTATCTGGAAGTGTACTATAATCGCAAGCGACGACATTCGAGCATTGACTATCAAACGCCGTTTGAGTTTGAAAATCAATTCAGCAAAGTCGCATAAAACCGTGTCCGAGGTAGCAGGGTAAGATCAATTATTAGAAGAAAACAGACGTTTAGTCAAAGAGCTTGCCCGCCTAAGAGAGGAGAAAGAGATCTTAAAAAAAGCGGCGGCGTACTTTGCTCGGGAATCCGAATAAAGTACGCTTTTATCCAGCGTCATCAAGCTCAGTTTAGCGTGAGGTTGATGTGTGAACTTCTGAGAGTTAGCGCAAGTGGTTATTATGACTTCCATCGAAGAAAACCTAACAAAAAACAACGGGACAATCAGATGTTGGACAAAAAAATTCAAACAATTTATCAAGAACACCGTGGACGTTACGGTATGCCACGCATTCATCGTGAGTTAAACGCTCAAGGAGAGCATTGTGGCCGTCATCGGATAGCAAAACGATTACGCCATTTGGGGCTTAAAGCAAAGGCTAAAAAACGTTTTAAAGTCACTACAGACTCGCAGCACAATTTACCTGTTAAGCCTAATCTGCTTGCGCGTGATTTTGTTGCCAGTGCACCCAACCAGAAATGGGTGGGGGATATTACTTATGTTTGGACAACGGAAGGCTGGATGTATTTAGCCACCGTCATTGACCTATATTCACGCGCTGTCATTGGCTGGTCGTTGCAGGATCATATGACCAAGGAGCTAGTCTGTTCAGCGCTAATCATGGCATTGTGGCGCAGAGGTTTTCCTACGCAAGTTATTTTCCATTCCGATCGTGGAAGCCAATATTGTTCAGCTGCTTATCAAACTTTATTGGCACAACATCAAATCAAAGCGAGCATGAGTGGTAAAGGAAATTGCTGGGATAATGCTGTGGCAGAAAGCTTCTTTCACACCCTGAAAACGGAATTAATTTACTTAACAACTTATCCAAGCAAAGAGGAGGCAAAACAAAGTATTTTTCATTATAGAAGTGTACTATAATCGAAAGCGCAGGCATTCAAGCATTGGTTATCAAACACCATTTGAATTTGAAAATCAGCCTAGTGATGCTGCATAAACTTGTGTCCGACCTAGCGGGGCAAGATCAGCTCTGTTATTTAGAAGATAAAAATAAAGAACAGTGATTCGGTGGGTAACTCATGGGATATTATTATGGCTGGTTGCCGATAGGAATATAAGAAATGTCTTATGTTATTAATAAAGGTCGGCTTTGTTGATCTCTTACCTTTGCAAATCAAAATATTTGTGTTCCTGGCATGGTTACACCCAGATTACACCCGACTTTACCAGTCCCATCCGAATTTTTTATATAAGCTTTTGATTTTAAAATTTTATTTGGCTCCCCGGGACAGATTTGAACTGCCGACCAAGTGATTAACAGTCTGCTCCCACCCCTATTATCGGTGATTAATGAATGTTAATAATACTTTACAAAATAACTACTTAGTATTATTCTATGTTTCTCGGTGCTATGCGAAATAGCACCGAATTTCACCTCTAACATAGCACCGGCCTAGCACCAGGAAAGGCTGATGATAATAACAGGGAGTTTAGTTAATGGCAGACAATAAATTCAACTTCACTAAAGCCGCTTTAGAAGCCTTACCTCTCCCGTCACCGGGAAAACGTGCTTACTATTACGATACCAAAATGCGTGGCCTGGGTGTGAGCATCACCAGCAATGGCGCGTACTCTTTTGTCGTGTATCGCTGGGTGAATGGCAAGCCGGAACGGGTTACCTTGGGTCGGTTTCCTGATTTATCTGTTGAGCAGGCACGTCGCAAAGCCGAAACCATTAATGCTGCCATTGCCCAAGGCCAAAATCCTAACGATCAACGCCGTGCTGATCGGGCCGAGATGACCCTGGAAGAATTATTCACCGAATATTTAGAACGCTACGCCAAACTGCACAAAAGAAGCTGGAAAAAAGATCAAGAACAATTTCACCGCCATTTATCCATTTGGCGGCATCGCAAATTGTCCACCATTCACAAAACAGATATTCAGAAGTTGCATCATGATATTGGCCGTGATAGTGGGCAATATGCCGCTAACCGGTTATTGGCATTGTGCAGCACGCTCTTTAACAAAGCGGCTGAATTTGGTGTGTGGGATAAGTCCAACCCGGCTCAAGGCATTAAAAAATTTCGTGAGTTCTCGCGAGATCGTTTTTTACAGGCGAATGAACTTCCTCGCTTTTTTGAAGCGTTGGCCGCAGAACCGAATGAGATTATTCGCGACTATATTATTATGGCGTTATTAACTGGCGCTCGGTGTTCTAACTTGCTGGCGATGCGGTGGGAGCAAATTGATCTTGCGCGTCGAGAGTGGCGTATTCCACAAACTAAAAATGGCACGCCGCAAATTATTACATTAACGGAAGAAGCTGCATTTCTCCTGCAACAACGCCAGGCAGTTGCTACCAGTGACTATGTGTTTCCGAGCACAGGCTGCGAGGGACATTTAAGAGAACCTAAAAAGGGTTGGCAGCGAATTTTGAAGAACGCCCATATTGAAAATCTGCGCATCCACGATTTACGCCGCACATTAGGCAGTTGGCAAGCTCGCACCGGTGCATCATTAGCCATCATTGGTAAATCTCTTAATCATAAATCACCCCAAGCGACGGCTATTTATGCCCGGCTAGACCTTGATCCGGTACGCGCTTCCGTAGAAAAAGCCACCAAAGCCATGCTGGACGCCGCAGGCATTCAGTCTATTGAAAAAACCGTTATCATCAGCGAATAAGGATATTAGCATGAAACCTCCAAAAAATTCTAAACAGATTACTATTAAATCCGTCAAACAACTCCCCAAGTGGTTTAAACTCGAGAATTATCGAAAGACTAACACACTGGACGCTGATAGCTGGTATGATCAATTGATGGTGCGATATTTCTTAAGGAATGCGCTTAAATATAAGGAGAAAAATGTTTTTGCGCTATGGGAACTCATCAAAAATCAAAAACTATTGGATATTGATGAGGAGAGTGCTTTAAAAGCGTTAGAAGCATTGAGCACTCCTGGTAATATTTTGAGTCAATGTGGAGAAGGGGACGACATCCGGTTGAGGGCGATTACACCTCGCATTCATCAGCTGCAAATACTACCCGAAAATGCTCAACCGATGGAACCGACAGCCCGCGCCGTCGGTTGCGTGACTAACCTCATGATGTACGGAGCCTATTGGTTCAGTGAAAAAGCGGTGCAAGACAATGTTATACAAAAGCTGAGGGGTTTGGTTGACCAAGAGAAAGGACAATGGGCCGACCGCCCGGAAGAAGATTCACTGGCTTGGATACATCAACCTTTTGATCGCTTGTCTCAGAGTACTCGTCTCAGTGCGGCTCCCGAATTCGCTTTTGCCTGGGTAGACCTGGAAGCCAGCGACGAGCAGATTAAAGCAGAGTTTTCCTGTTGGTTGATACGAGAAAGAGAGCGGCGCAATGTACCCGCCGTTAGAAAAAATTTTAATGAAAGCGATTTTCAAGGATTTTACGAATCCGCCGTGTTGCCTTATCTCGACTTGATGTTTTGGGCAACACTGGAAAAAGTCAAAATTAACCAATATGTGATTGCGCAAGCTATTTTTGCGGACGCTTATGCGCCGGAATCAGAAGTTGACCCCTTGGGGAGATTAAAAACGACCAAGAAGAAAGCCGATTATCTGATGAAATACGACACCTTAAGACGGCTGGAATTGCAAACCACTCGTTTTAAAATCCGTGAAAAAGATGTGCTGATCGTCACCTGAAAAATTGGAATTTTTTTCTCTGAAAATTTTTCCGGAAAAATAAATCGCATTGATTTTTCCGCCCTAAAATAATTATTTTTTCGTTCCTTCCCTTCTTATCGAAAGTTGCTCTAAGCTATCCACATTGCCGGAATTAACCCGGTTTTTTACGGAGAAAAATAAATATGAAAACAATAACACCCGCTATTAAAAACTTTTCAACGCTATTTCCCATTACTTCGGATTTATTAACACGGAGACAGGCGGCGGAGTACTTAGGAATAACGCCGCGCACGCTGGCAGTGTGGGCCTGCGTCAAGCGATATCCGTTGCCATACGTAAAGGTAGGGCGCTTAGTGAAATACCGGCGCGCCGATCTGGACGCCTTTATTGCGCATCGCACCATTACTCACACTGAATTCTGAGGTGAGTGATGCGATTCGATAATAAACTAGGCAATAGCTCGAAAACCAGGACGACTTTCCCTTTTCAACAGGGCAAGAAGCGGCCGCCCGCTTATCTTGAAACCCTGCATCATTATCCCCCCGGTAATCCACTATTCATGGCCGTGGATTGGGACAGTCTGCAATGGATTCACCGTTTGCGAGGGCTTTGTCTGCTCTGCAACCGGTGGCCCGGTGATTATGATTTGTCCTGCTGTTTTGAGCGGGAGGTGTGGGTATTGCACAGGGGCGACAATGCTTTGACGGCAGCCTTGCGATTAGCTCAGGCAATACAGCAAAGCGGTGCGGCGGAAGTAGTCGTGATTCGATTAGGACAGGGAGAATAGGGTATGACCACTAACAATATTATTTCTTTCCCCAGCTTACGCCAACCGGAAGCTTGGGATGCGCCCATTTTATTTGATGATTGGGAGACGCCGGAAATCCGTGCACAGTGGTTGCCCGGTGTTATCGGTGAGTTTGCCGCCGCATTAGCGCAGGCCACGGAAACACCGGAAGCCCTGAGCGTCATGACGATCATGGGCGTGTTATCCGCCGTTTTAATGCAGCAAGTGGTCATTTCCCCCAAAGACCATTGGCTGGAACCCATTAATATTTACACGCTCATTGCCTTACCACCCGCGAATCATAAATCCTTCGTGCTAAAAAGTTGTCTGCAACCGGTGCTGGATTGGGAAAAAGATCAGGCGCAGCGTTTGCAGTCGGAGATTAAACGCCTGCGTTCCGAGCGCAAAAGTCAGGAGAAGCGCATTGACATGTTACGGGTAAAAGCGGCCAAAGCTAAAAGCCAATTGGAATATTTGCAACTCACCGCAGAAGTCACGCAACAGGAAATGGAACTGACCGAAATCCCCGTCGCGCCCCAATTATTTATCAATGACGTGACGCCGGAATCGCTGGCGAATACCCTGCACGAACAGGGCGGACGGTTAGGTATTTTTTCCGATGAAGGCGGTATTTTGGAAACCTTAGCGGGATTATACAGTCAGGGATCAGCCAATATTGATGTCTTGCTGAAAGGCATTGACGGCGGCAGCGTGCGCGTACGCCGCAAGGATCGCAGTTTTTCGCTGAATCCTTTTTTAACCATTGTACTGGCGGTGCAGCCTGCCGTGGTGCGTCATCTCGCCGAGAAAAAAGCGTATTCCGGCAATGGCGCGTTAGAACGATTTTTGTATGTGCTGCCGAGTAGTCGGCTCGGCTACCGCTCACATACGATGCCGCCCGTGTCTGACACTTTACAGCAGGCTTACCATGATCGCCTCACGCATTTATTACAGAGGTTTGTGTTGCCGGAAAACACATTGCCAATCACTAACCGAACTGTATTAACCCTGAGTGGGGCGGCTCAATCTGCCTGGCGCGACTATCAAGCCGAAATAGAAATCCAGTTGCGCCCGGCAGGTCAATTTGAGCGTTGTCAGGGTTGGGCGGGCAAGATGTCGGGCTTTGCGTTACGACTGGCGGGATTGTTGCATGTCGCCGAATATGGCGCAATGCCGCTGGTTATTTCTGAACGCACGATGCAAAACGCTTTAGCGATGGCTCAGGCTTTAGGCGCTCATGCGCTGGCGGCGTTTGATTTAATGGGCGTAGATGAAGCCACGGAAGACGCCCGGTTTATTTTCCGCTGGATAAAAATAGTAACACAGTGCACGTTTACCCAATCGGAATTGACGGTGGCCTGTCGTCATAAATCATGGTCGAGCGAACGGCTAGCGCGTGCCTTGCGGGTTTTGCATGAACGCCATTTGATCAGCCAGCCCGTCATGCAGCCTGGTCGGTTTAAACCGACCAAAGTCTATTTCATTCACCCCCATCTGGTGAACCCGCAATGATTAATAAAAAAACAAAAAACCGCGTTTTCACCTCATACCCCCATCGGAAACCGGAAATTATGGAAACTTACTCAGTAAGTTTCCATAATTTCCGGTTTCCGGGAGGGGATAGAGTTAAAAACGCGGAAAAATGTCTATATCCTGAGCAAAGACAGGATGACACTGGCCCAATCCCAAGCCAGGCAGTTCCCGCGCGCAGCATTGTCTTAGGAGACAAGAGCGGTAACGCGCATCCACCCCGGCGGCCCAAAGTATGCACGCAGTCTGCCATCCTGTTGGCCAGTCAATATTTTTTTGTAACACCGTTGAGATTTTTTCACACCGCCCGCGCCCCGCTGTGCCTGACTCGCGAATACGCTCGTACAGACACAGCGGGGCGGGATTAAGCAGAGGAGGACGCACCCATGACCACGCACCCGTTTAACGCACCAGAAATTTTGCAACAAATTCGCCGTCGGCAAGCCGTGAAACGCCGCCGCCAGTTCCAAGCCTCACGTTTAACCCGTGTCCGCGCCGAGCTGGTTGCCTTACGTCAGGCAGGAGGCAGCTATCGAGAATTGACGCACTGGTTGCGCCAGACTCATCGGATCAAAGTCACGCATACGTCGGTTATGCGCTATTTAGCGCAATTGCCGGAATGTCAGGAGATCAAAGATGCCGAGCTTCCGTAATGCTAAAAAACAGGCCGAACATGCTGTGCAGAAAAAACTGGCGCTCAATCATGCACGCCATACGCACCGCGATGATCAAAAAATTCATAGCCTCGGCACGGCGCGCAATTATGCGCAAGCACTGACACGGCTCACGCACTGGCTGCAACAAAACCGGTTAAAAGATTTAAACCGGCTAGATCAAACTACCGCGCTGACTTATCTGGAATGGCGCAGCCAAAGCGTGAGTCAAAAAACACTGGATCAGGAACGTCAGGCCATCCAGTTGCATTTAGGGCTTAAACTGCCAGTCATCACCTCTGAACTGAGTGATACGTTAAAAAGCCGCGCCTATACGCCGGAACAGGTGGATTTCATTGTGAGCGGTCAAGCTGAAAAATACCGATTAGCAACAAGACTGGCTTATGCCGCTGGATTGCGCGCGCATGAACTGCTGACGTTGAAGCCCGCCGCTGAACGCCCGGCGAGTACGCATCGCACCTGGTCATCACAATGTTTTATGGGTCGTGAGGGTCAGCGTTATACCGTGGTGGGCAAAGGCGGACTGATTCGTGAAGTGTTGATTCCCGCCCATTTAGCGCAACAATTAGAGTTAAAGCGGTTGGCAAATCCAGTACTTAGACCCGATCGCGATATTCATTATCACCAGCATTATGACATCGGCGGCGGCAAAGCGTGGTCAAACAGTTTTTCCGCCGCCAGCCAACGACAATTGGGCTGGTCGCACGGTGCGCATGGATTACGACACAGTTACGCGCAAGAACGGATGGCGGAATGTCAACGCCGGGGATTGACTTACGAGAAGGCGTTAGGATTGGTGAGTCAGACATTAGGGCATTTTCGCCCGGACATTACGGAGGTCTATTTACGATGAGTATATTTTTTTGGATTCTGGGTATTTTAGCCACAGCGGGTTTAACTTTTGTGGTGGCGTATTTTATGATCGCCGATAAACTGTGTGTTGAATTAACCAATCAACAGAAGCTATTGGAAGACGATCGTCAAAACTTTAAGAAAAGTTATGACGATGCGCAACAATGGTATTCGCAAGCGTTGAAGAGCGCTCAAGAGAAAACAACAGAACTCAATAGAAAAGAAAAGCAATTACAGGAACTCAAAGTGCAATTAGACATGCAAATAACCCAAAACAATCAGGATAAGGAAAGATTAATAGAAAATTATCACCTGCATTTGCAGAACTTTAAAGCCTCTATTAAAAGATTAGAGTCTCAACTTGAAAACGCCCGGCAACGTTCAAAAAGATTTGCAAAACAGGCTAAAAATCAGGTATAATACGCGCATGTATGGAATTGACGCTCCTTATCGCGTTTCGTGCCGTCACTGAGTACGATAAAAATAATCCAGTGTGTTTCTTTCGGGAAATGGCATCATCCACCGTCGCAAGAAAAAGGATGTGCTTTTTTATGAGAGTAAAAAAGAAAAAGTGAAGATTGATTTTTTTAAACATAAAACCTAAAAAAATTAATCATTGGCGCGATCAGTCCGAGCCACGATCTACACTTCAAAAATCAGATCAAACGGGGCGAATCGGTGGTACTCAATCCGCCGCGCAATTAAAAATTTAATGGTTTAAATGTTTTTAATTGTGGGAATTTCTAACGGGAATTTTGATTTTTTTAGCCCTCGCCGGGCAGCAGGGTTTGGCAGCGGGCTGCCAAACCTGCGACCAGGGTAATGGTCGCCGTCGAGCAGTCAATGACAAGCCCTTCGGGTGTCCACTTCAGTTTTGATCTGCTAAAGTCCGGTAGCCGGTTGACGTTCGTCACTTTGTCGCACTGACATTCTAATTGCTCTCACCGAGCGCAGATCAAAACCGAAGCGGCCATCATTGACTGCTCGATGGCGACGGAGTGAACCTTAATCTTGATGCAAAAGATATTGTTTGAGAGAACACGTACTCATTCGAATTGATTTAAATAGAACACTTTGAGGTGGTGCTGATGTTAAAGCATATCAACGGTGTTGATGCTGATCAAGCTTGTCGGCCACCCAGAGTTTAATCAAAGACTGACGAGTGACACCCAAACGGTGAGCTTCTTTATCCAATGACTCAATCATCCATTGAGGGAAATCCACATTGACTCGTTTGGCTTGCAGCCCAGGACGGTGTGCTTTATCGAGATCAAGCGAGGCGGTAATGTCTTCGCCTTCATCAAATTTTTTATCAAAGTCAGATGTTTTTATATTCATATAGTGTTACCTCTTCTTCTCGTGAGCGCCTCACTGAAATTATTCGAATATTGGAACTTCGATAAGTCACCACAGCCGACCAATGCTTACCATTGATTTTTCCGATGACCAAACAGCGTGGTTCACCCATGACTTTGGCAGGGATTTCCAAGCGCTCAGAATCTTCCCACAAAGCTTGCGCTTCGTCGAAATCAATACCATGCTTGGCTTTATTAGCCACACTTTTGTTTAAATCATACTCAAAGCTCATAACGATAATATGACACAAAAGGTATAAATAGGGAATACTTTATATACCATAATAGCAATAAAAACCATAGAATGCTTATTCGGTAGAGCTTCTCATGAGAGTACGATGGGGACATTGCAGCGTATAAAAACTTCTGCTAAGGTAGCAATTAAGGGGAAGTCTCCGCCCTTACCTTGGGTTTCTCAGGCGCAAGGCAGAGACTTCGTCGAAGCGTCCCGGCGCAGTGCTTGCAACACCGCAACCAGGACTAACCAAACCAACTAACTCAAGGAGTTGATTGTGGCTAAAAGTATTGTATCTGAAAATTCATCGTTCGTCCTACCTTCGCATCGAGGTTTAACGCCTCTAGAAATCATTGAAGACTGTTTAGAGAAAACACAACTGTTGTCCGCCTTGGGCATTGGTCATTATGAACGCATTGAGCAGGCGCAATACCTGCAACTGTTGTCGATGTTGGATGATTGGAACGCTGTCGCACAACACCAACTTAAAACGGTGATAGCGACCTACATCGAACCTGAGCAGCCGCTATAAAAAAATAATCCTGAGCACACTGAGTGAGATGATTGTCATCATTCAGTGCTGCTCAGGATTTCTTCCATTTTTCCTACCCCTCAGCATTTGTAAGCACCATCAAATCTCAGAGCGGTTCCCCATAAACTATAACTACATATTTTGTAACACAGTCGAGATTTTTTAGCATCGTCTCCGCCCCGCTGTGCCTGACGCGCAAAAATGCGCGCGCAGACACAGCGGGGCTGGTTTTTTAAGAGAAGGGTGCACCCATGACCACGCACCAGTTTAACGCACCGAAAATTTTGCAACCGATACGCTGCCAGAACATAATTAAGCGTGTGTGCTTATCATTGACCAATGATCGGGAATGGGAATACTGCGCATTTTTTACCATTCTAAAGGATCAGTGTTTCACTACTATGATTTAAGTAAATCTTAAGGATTTTCTGATTGCATTATAGCTTTAGTAATTATACTCTTGGCTCGCAGTGATTAAGCAAGAAGTTGATCTGATATCATGGAAATGTGCTGTTAGTTAGATGATCATGTTAGCTTCCCGTCCCACTAATCCCTCAAAATAGAAGCAATAAATTACAAGGAGTATTTTTATGTCCGCATCTCATCCCAATCCATCGCACAATCCAGAACTCAACCAAGAACAGGCTGCTGTTTCTCCTCTAGGTGTGCAACTGGAAATCCAACGGCTTTATGTGAAACAACAATCCGCTCAGACGCCGAATGCGCCGGATATTTTTCAACAAGAGGGTAAACCAGAAACACTGGTGGAGATGAAAATCGACCATCGGGAATTAGCGGATTCGCGCTTTGAAGTAACACTGGCTTTTCATATTACAATGAAATTGCAGCAACAAACGGCGCTGCGCTGCGAGGTACAACAGGCGGGTATTTTTCGCATCAGTGATTGTCCCGCTGACCAACGCCGGGCTTTGCTGGAAGGCTATTGTCCTGGTATTCTGCATCCATACGCGCGTAAAGTGATTGCCGATTTAGTCTGGAACGCAGGCTTTTTGCCGATTACCTTGCCGCCGATTGACTTTGAGCAGGCGCGTCGACAACGCGAGAAAAACACATCTACTTTATCAACGATTCAAGCAGAAACAGAGGCTGATCAATCTTCAGCTTTTAGCCCAGTTCATTAATTTGTCATTTTAATTATGCAAGGAAGTTAACCATGAAATCATTCGTACAATCTAATTTATCTGCTCTTAATTCCACCCATTCATTATCGACATTAAGCAATGCCACGGGTGGATTATCCGTGCTACTGGCGACAAAAGGCTGGCGTGATCTTAGCCCTGAGATTTACGCCGCCGAGTCGGCGGATCAAGCTAAAGAGCAGCGCTTGAGAGGCGCATTGCAAAGTTATGAATTACAACCGGATAAGCGTCGTGGTTGGGAACTGCTGAAACTGTTGCGCGGGGCTGAAACGGATTTGCAGGACAACTATATTTACGCTAAAAAACAGCAAATGCTTTATCAAGCCCAAGCGGAACAAGAGGCGAAAAGCGGGGGTGGCATTATCTCTGATTGGACACGGTGGCTCTGGCACGGCATGCAGGATTTTATGGGTTCAAGCAACGAAGCATTAGTGGAAAAATATGCTCGACTGGCAGCTAAGTGTCAGCGTCAACAAGCTGAATTGTCTAGGTGGACGATAGCTTTACGGCAAGAGTTACTTGTTGATTCAACACCGTCAACCGAAGAAATCATAGCTATAGATACCCCAACAGCCAAAGCCGCTCAACGACGGCTGTTACAGCAATCCGGCAGTTTGGTCACGGTAAAAAATCCGATTCCTAATCAACGGATTAAGGTTAATCAAATGTATTCCTATTCCTTAAACGACGTTTTTTCAGGAGAGTATACTGTTTTGGGAGCGGTCGAAACTGGACAATCGAGTCTGCCGGGTTGGTTGAGTCTACAATATCAGTTGTTGGGTAGCTATCCCGTAGGGTGTACTTGGGTAACAGTATCGGGAACCACCGCCTTTGTGGCGGATGGGAATGCATTGTTGATCCTGGACGTGAGTACACCGAGCAATCCGCAGTTGTTGGGTAGGTATGCGGGTGCAGGGTCAGGGAGTGCTTACGGCGTAGCAATATCGGGAACCACCGCCTTTGTGGCGTATGGGGACTCAGGCTTGTTGGTCCTGGATGTGAGTACGCCTAGTAATCCGCGGTTGTTGGGTAGCTATCCTGCAGGGTCGGGCTCATGGTCTAACAGTGTAGCGGTATCAGGAACCATCGCCTTTGTGACGGAGAGTAGTGGCCTGTTGATCCTGAATGTGAGTATACCGAGCAATCCGCGGTTGTTGAGTAACTATCCCTCAGGGTCTCAGTTCGTAGCGGTATCGGGAACCACCGCCTTTCTGGCGGACTATAGTGGCCTGTTGATCCTGGATGTGAGTACGCCGAGCAATCCGCGGTTGTTAGGTAGCTATCCCACAGGGTCATTAGGGTCGGCTAAAGGTGTAGTGGTATCAGGAACCACCGCCTTTGTGGCGGATTATACTGGAGGACTATTGATTCTGGATGTGAGTACACTGAGCAATCCGCAGTTGTTGGGTAGCTATCCCGCAGGATCATCAGGGGCGGCTAACAGTGTAGCGGTATCGGGAACCACGGCCTTTGTGGCGAATAATAATGCAGTGTTGATCCTGGATGTAAGTACGCCGAGCAATCCGCGGTTGTTGGGTAGCTATGCATGTAGCTTTGCGGGGTCAGGGATTGCTTACGGTGTAGCGGTATTGGGAACCACCGCCTTTGTGGCGGATTTTAATGCAGGCCTGTTGATCCTGGAGCTGAGTCAAGGCCAATTAACGGGTATTCCTCCGAATAACTTTTTGTGGCAAAGTGTATCCCTGACGATTAATGCACGCAATTTTACAACCACTTTAGCCAGTACAACCTTTACCCTAACTATCGCTCTAAACTCTATCGCAATTATAGCCGGTGCGGTAGTGGGTAGTGTCGCTGGTGTAGCGCTTTTAGCAGGGCTGGGTTTCTGGATTCGGCGTAGACGTCTAGCGACTATTGAGTCTATTAATTTAGATAATTCTGACGATAATGGATCAATTAAACCATCGCCTCCACTTCCTGATAGTATTTCAAATTTATTGCCCGACGAGCAGAAAAAACCCCAGAAATTAGAAGCTGACACGATAGTGCCCACAATTTTAGAAACAGACATTGTACCAACAACGAGCACACATATTTCAACCACTCCATTACCCCATTCGAAAACTCTCCCTGAAGAAAAATCAGAAACCTCTGAACCTCAGGAATCCAAGATGGCATCGAAACCTCGTCCGAATTCTCCTTCACAACAGATAGATGATTCCGGCGAGATAAAAATATCGATTAAAGCCTCTTTTGCCGACCTGGAGATTGACTATGATCATAAACTCGGCGAGGGCGCATATGGAACAGTATACAAAGGAGTCTATAAATATAATCCGGTGGCGATTAAAGAATTACATACGAAGCAGTTGAGTACGGCTGCGCAGAAGGAACTCAAACTGGAAGCCGGAATTATGGCAACGATGCGCTCAGATAATCTGGTAGAATTGCGTGGTGTTTGTCTGGAGGCTCCCCATTATTGTCTGGTGATGGAGCTGATGCCGAAAGGTTCTTTATATGGGGTACTCAAAAATAATCCGGAATTGCCTTTAGCCGTCAAGTACCGAATCGCACTGGATGTGGTAAGTGGATTGGCGCAGCTGCATGATATGGATATTCTTCATCGGGATTTAAAGAGCTTAAATGTGCTGCTGGATGAACGTTTCCGGGCCAAAATCGGTGACTTTGGCCTGTCGAAAGTCAAGTCCGAGATTGGCAATATGAGTACTGCCAAAGGGGCCAAGGGCACGCTAGGCTGGATGGCGCCTGAACTGATGGACGATCCTCCACCGCCGGCAACGACAATGGCGGATATTTACGCCTGTGGCATGATCTTCTGGGAGCTGGTGGTCAAACCTTATCGCACCCCATTCCAGGGATTGGCGCTGCAGGCTTTGATGATAGCGAAGATTTCGCGGGGAATTAATCAGGAAACTATTCCTAAAGATTGCCCAGCGGCGTTTACACAACTGATGCGGAGTTGTTGGCAGTCGCCTCAGGAACGCCCTTCGGCGAAAAGCCTGGTGAAAAGCATGAGTGACTTATTTAAGACGATCCCTGAAGATGACAAACTCTCCACTCCATCCAAAGGGTCTGAAGTAGAGATACAAAGCCTGGTGCCCAGTTATGTTCGGAGTGAATTTAATAGTTGAATAACAAGGAAATGTTTTATGATGGGAGTAGATACCATTAAAGGGGTTTATCAAATAGCGCAAGCTATTTATACACAGGTTCAATTGGTAAAAGCCAATAAATCCCAGTGCCTGCGTTTATCTTCACGAGTTAAAATCGTAGAGGACGCTGTCCGTAAACTGGAAACTATGCCGCCCTCAAAAGATTATGAGAAAGGGTTAGAAATGTTACATACCTGCCTGGATGACACATTGGAATTTATAAAACAATTTACCGACCAGAAAAAGTGGTACCAGAAAGCCGTGTATGCGCAGAAAAATCAAACGCGGTTCGAAGAATTAAATAAACAACTTC
The DNA here is from genome assembly GCA_963697455.1 of uncultured Pseudomonadota bacterium. Taxonomy (GTDB): domain Bacteria; phylum Pseudomonadota; class Gammaproteobacteria; order Coxiellales; family Coxiellaceae; genus JAFEDN01. The sequence continues at coordinate 232,911 of CAVOOI010000007.1, forward strand.
AAGAATGTTTACCCTTGTTGAACTTAGGCATAATGGTTCATCAGTTAAGCAAACGTGAAGAAGACACGGCGGATCAAAAAACGGATGCGAGAGCATTGCATGTCGGTCAGGAAAAGATCATATCGTTAAATAAAAAATTGCTCGAAGAACTGCAGGTGTTGAAAGGCGCTGAAGCAAAACGTGACAAAATTCTGGTTCAGCAGTTGGCTTCCATCCGTAAAGCGCTGCAACTCGAACCAAAACCACTCATCGAAGCACGGGATCGGATCAATTATTACGAGCTCACGTTTGAGGAGTTACTGGGTACTGGCAGCGTCAGTAATGTATATCGGGGAAAATGGCGTGAAAAACAAGCTGTGGCGATAAAATTGTTTAATGTGCAGCTCAGTGACACTGCCGAGTTCGAGCGTGAAGTTAAAATAATGAGCCGGTTGCGTCATTCCAACATCGTGCAGTTTTATGGAGCCTGTCTGGAAGAGGGGAACGCCTGCCTGGTTGTGGAATTGATGGAAGGCCGCAACCTGGTTCAATATATGGCTGAATATAAATTGGATCCATTAAAGAAACGGCGGATTGCATTGGACATTGGCAATGGGCTGCATTATTTGCATCAAAGCGGAATAATTCATCGAGATTTAAAAAGTTTGAATATTTTATTGACTCGCGAGGGCATAGCTAAAATTACGGATTTTGGTATGGCTAAAACGCAAACGTTGAGTATTCAATCCCTCGGAGGAAAAATTACCCAGGCGGTCGCCTGGTGCGCGCCAGAGCTATTGTTGGGTAGTGAAGACATTACCACCAAAGCGGATATTTATAGTTTTGGCACTATCTTATGGGAAATTTTCACCGGTCAACAGCCATTTGCCGGGTTATCGCTGGGAAAGTTGACCCAAAAAGTTCTGGCTGGTGAGCGCGAGCAGTTGCCGGAAACCTTGCCGAAAGGTTTAGGTGAATTAATTGGCAGATGTTGGCTGGCTGATCCCTATCGGCGGCCTGAGATGGCTGAAATTAACCAATGGTTGGAAAAATATGAACTGGATGAAAGCCTACACTATTCTCAAGGCAAAACATTGGAAAAGGAAGCAAAACACAAAGAAGCCAAAAAAGCCTACCAACAGGCTGCCAGCTTAGGTTCGCTTAGCGCTTTAAATGAATTAGGGATCTATGCATTAAAAATGCCGGCTAAAAAGGCCGATGCTTACAAATTATTTCTGGAAGGGGCACAAAAAGGTCATCTAAAATCGATGCGTAATTTAGCGATCATGCTAGATAAAGGCGATGGCATTCCGGCTGATCCTAAGAAAGCGTTGGAGTGGTACGAAAAAGCGGGGGATAAAGAGTCATTAGCGCGCGCCAAACGGTTAAGGGAAAAACTCAGCAGCAGCGTGGTTGTCGCTCAACCTGGGTTGAATGGCATTATACCGGGAATGTAAAACTTTATATCTATAGCGGGAACAAATCCTAGCACCAGCATAGCACCGAAAAATAGCGCCTTTGAAAAATTTTTGTAAGTATTTGATAATTTGGCTCCCCGGGACGGATTTGAACCGCCGACCAAGTGATTAACAGGTTTCTACTCAAGGTTTCTCTAAACTTCTCTTTTTATCTATCTCTTTAAATTTATTGATATTTCTTCTAACTCAATCTTCTCTCTTTTTCTCTAAAATGCCCTTAAAATCCCTATTTTTCTTGGCACATTTACACAGGAATTACACAGAGATTTTTAGTTACGTGAATAACTCCTTATGACCTATGTTGTATCTGTATTTTGATTAGCGATCTTAAATATTACATCAATCCGGGAGGGCGCACTAGCGCTCCCACCTAATTTTTCAAAGTCGCCAGCCCCTCATCGCCTTTACGACAGGGCACACTGTTATCGATCAGACCCAAAAACCATAAGGCTAATCATCATCATTCGCCTCAGGTCAGCGCTGCCCCCCCCAAAGCACTTCCCCCTCATCGTAACGAAGCATGATGAGGGGTGTTTATTTTAAGGCAGGAGTTCCCCAGGAGGGAACTCAGCCTGTCCGGGGGTAGTGGATCATTTCGAGCAGTCGGTTGCAGGATATAAATAAATTCAAAAATAGTCATTGAGAACTATTTCTCTTTCTTCTTTGGATTTAAATAACCATATTTCTGCATTTTTTTACGTAAGGTGCCGCGGCTGATAGCCAGCAGCTTAGCGGCGGTGCTTTGATTTTGTCCAGTATACTGGAGCACCATTTCCAGCAGCGGCGATTCGATTTCGGCTAACACCAGTTCATAGAGATTAGCCGGTTGCTGCCCTTCCAGGCGAATAAAATATTCTCGTAAGGTGCCACGGACGCTATCCCTCAGCGCAGCAGGTTTTGGCGTTGAAGTGGCGATGGTTTCAGTGGTATTGATGCCGGTTTGCTGTTCGGCCAGTGGGATGGGTTGGTTCATGTCAAAGCTCCTTCAATGATTTAAAAAATGCCTGCTATCCATAGACTGGGACGGTCATAGCGTCATAGTTTATCCGCCCTGCGCAAAAAGTCAAAAAATATTTTGCCTGGTATATCCGAAACCCGGTATGGCACAAACCTGCCAATACGTTATGATTTTCGATAGATTTTTAATATTGAGAGTAGGGATGATGAGAGTCTTGATTTTGATATCGCAATTAGAAGCCGCAGAAAATAATCGTTATGCAAAGGTTATCAAGACGGCCATGCCAGCGGCTGCACAGCGGGACGTCAGCATGGTATAGAAATTACACAACCGCGAATTGTGTGCGCGTTGCTGGAAGTTGATTTGCCTTTGGCCGTCACCGCTCAGGTAACGAATTTAGCCGTTGATGTGCTTGAATCCTGGCTGGAGAAATAATTATTATTTGCCGTGTTGCTTTAGTTATTCGGGTTGTTTTAGTATTTTATTCCGCCTAGCCAGGAGAGATATTTTTTCATTCTTTATAGATAGGTCGTGATTTCAGGCATAAATTTTCTAAATGAGGCATATAATTCATAAAATAGGTTTCTTTAATTTTAGTAATTAAGTCTTTTTTCGATATCGCCCCAATTTTCTCTCGCATATTCTCGCGGTAATATTCTACTGTTCTAAAATTAATTTTCATTAGCTGGCTAGTTTTTTTGCTGGTAAAACGATTAATGCAATAAAACATGCATTTTGCTTCTTGCGGAGTAAAATAAATACCCGGATATTTTTCACCTAAATAATATCGTGTTCTTTTCCCTTCCTGAATGAATGTCAATAATCCTGAAGAAAAACCCCATGATTCTTGGCAATTTTTTGACATAGAAACTCCTTTGCCCCAAAGACAAAAGATGTTATAGTTTGTCTTGGAACGTTTGTTGTGTACAAATGCACCTGAAGCCAGTCAAGTGGCGCTTGGCTGGCTTTGTTTGATGACTAAAAATAGGCATTAATAAAAATTCATGACGACCCCCTCTTTGAAAATGGATTAAAAATTTTTAACCATAATTAAGAATTAAAAATATGGCTTAATTTAGAATTGATTTTAGTGCTGGTTGAATAATGACAATTTTTTGATGGAAAAAATAATCATCCCATTGAGAAAAGCCAATATAAGTGTAGATAAAACTTCAAATGATCATGAAATCGACTGTGTTCCATCACAAGTTCTAGCATAATAAGTTCCCTTGTATCAAAATAACTCTTAAATATGAATAAAATTATGGCTTTTTTTCTGAGAAAGGCAATTTTTCAGTAAAAATTTCTTAATCAGTTTATGTCACTTTATTTTTTGTTGCATGTCATACTAAATTTGACGGGACACTCAAATTTACAGTCAACTTTTTTAATATAGTAGAAAAAAATAGTATGTCAAGTTTAAATTTTTATTAATTAATTTAGCTTAAAAAAATAGATATCCATGAAAAATGGAACTCTAATTTTTAAATTTAAATTGTCGTCAATTGCTCAGATTGATACGGCAGAGTTTTGCAGTCACTCTCGTGTCAATGGCCAGGCTTTCCTTCAAGAGATAATTTTCCGGTGGGAAATTATGCCCGGCTTCCCGCGAGGCTTGATTGAAAATGACTGCTGCACGGCGATTGAGCCGTAATAGCCTATCCGCTTTGGATTCATCCGCCGTGGGTTTTGAGTTATTTTGCAATAACAGGTCGATGAAGTGAGTATGACGCGTCGTTTTTCCTTCTTTGTTTTTTTTTGTTTTTGCACAAGAAAATAGATTGAACCGTTCTTGCGCTCTCTTTTCGACACGAGTCAGTAAATTCTGCTTTTAGTATATTTTTTATGCTTTTTATAAATAATTTTGTACAATTTGAATTCGACCGTGGCCGAGTTCTTCGGTTAAAATCATGCGCGCCAATGTATCTTGGCGGCGCTGTTCATAGTTAAATGTTTTTGGATCGGGGCCTCCGGCTATGGGCGCGTTCCAACCGGTGAGTTCTTGGTAACGTCGCTGCGCATACGCATGACGGAATCCATGCGAGCGGATATTGGAATTTCGTAATTGCTTATCGTAAACATTGCGATGCTGGATATACGTTTTGGATTCTGGAATCAGGGATCGGTTCACATTCCAGGCCAATAGCTTTGCTTCATCCAGCCATCGGCGTTGTTCCGCTGTATGAATAGGAATTTCCCGGTGTCGGTTGCCTTTGCACCACGCACCTAATAAGACTAATTTGTATTCCTGATCGGCTAAATGAGGCTTTATTTTTAACGATTCTTCCCGCCGCAGTCCAAAGTGTCGCTGAAGTTCCAGCGATATCCGCACATACGGATCCGTAATTTTGGAAATATCGGGATTGACAATCGCACGGTTTTTAACTGATTTGGCATAACGAGAGCCAACCTGTAATGTCACGTTGCTGGGTACAAAGGGTTTATCCATCAACACCGCCAAGCGACGCAATGCGGAGAGCCTGTTTTTGATCGTGCTGACTTTCAGGGATTTTTCCTGCCAATGCTTGGTCAGTTCAACCACATGTTTTTCTTTTAATGATTGAATAGAAGAAAATTTATAACCCAAGTCAGACAGTTCATCTAAAATCCGGAATAATATTTGTGTCCGATCATGACGGGTAGCGAATGAATTCTCATGATCTTTCTGTAAAACTCGATATAAAGAACGTTTTATCTGTTGTTTGAAACTCATAATTTGTTATCCTTTTAATTTGATGACATCCCTCTAACGGTTATTTTGGTTAGTGTTAAGCCCCAATTCACACCCCGTTAAAAGTGTGAAAGGTCGAATTGCTTCGACTATAGGACTAAAGGTCGAGGGTCTTAGCCACGAAATAAGTGAATAAATTTTTCTTTTATTTTTTGTAGATTGTCTTCTGTAATGAGTTCATTAATAATTCTTTTTACGCTGAGTGATATTTGAGTTTGTTCAAAAATAGTTGCCTGACATTGCCTTATTTTTTCAAATTGTTCTTCTTTGATGTAATTAGATTTAATTTCCTGATTATTTGTATTTTTTTGATTTTCTGTCATCGTTTGTCCTCCTGTAAATATTGATTTGTAAAATTTTTCTTGTCTAATTGAATAATTAGTTAAAAATAAGTTAAATAGTTATTTATTTTTTTCTTGTTCTTTCTATATTTTTTATTTTTAATATCAATTATTTTATATTTATCGCTGTTAATCTTTTTATCTATAGATTATTAAAATTAATGGCTTAAATTAAATGTTTGTTTTTTAAAATTAATAAAATAGTTTAAATTAAATACATAATTATTTATGGTTTTTGGTCATTAAATTTTTATTTTTTAATATGAATCCTTGCCGAGAGGTAAGGAAACACTCATCACCCGAAGGAAATAAGTGCAAAGAAAGGAATAATATTGTTTAACGAATATTATTAAAGTTAACTTAGAAGATAAACTAACTCAAGCAGTGTAGAATGACAGGACGAAATTACTCGAAGCCATCATATATTTTACGGTTTAATGTCGTGTAAAATGCCGACTCATGACAGCCATTATAACTAAATTTTTGAAGAAGTCAATAGGTTTTTAAAATTATTTTATAAAAAAGCCTATAAAAATAGTGGTTTTAGTGACTGTCCCTTGTCTTTTCCTGAGTGTCCCTTGTTTCCAATGACGATTTTACTCAAATAATGATGTGAATTGAGAAGGTTAGCTTTCCATAAATCGCTACGTCACTGAGTAAACTCAGTGACGTAGCTTTTGTGAAATCCAATAATAATTTTTTAAATGAATAATTAATTTTTATGTTAGAAAGTTAATTTTTCCATGAATAGTAAGTTTATTAAATTTATGAATAATTTAGTTATTTGTTGCCCTTGTGATAGTTTCTTTTTTGAGCAGAGGTAGAAATAGGGGTCTGGCAACCATATTGATTTAAAACGGCTTGTGCTGTTTGTAGAGTTAAGGGCTTAATGAGATAATCATCCATGCCTGCCGCTAATGCTTTAGTTTTCATCGCCAGGTCATCATGGGCGGTCAGTGCGATGATAGGCACGTGATGGCCGTGCTTTTCTTGCTCTCGAATCAATTGAGCCGCCATGATACCGTCGATACCTGGCAGTCCAATATCCATAAAAATCAAATCATAGTGATTTTGTTGACATAACACTATGCTGTCTTCGCCAGTAGTGGCAACCTCTACAAGGCAATCAAGTTGTTGCAATATGGTTTTGACGATCATTTGTGGCAAAGGAGAGTCCTCGACCAGTAATATTTTTTTGCTCTGCATCGTTTTATCCTTCAAAAATATGGTTTGATAACGGTATGGTCAGGGGTAAAAACACCTGAAAGACCGTTCCTTGATTGAGTTCACTGGTAACGGCAATATTTCCGCCCATTTCTTCAATAAACTGTTTAACAATCCGTAGTCCTAGCCCACGACCTTTATATAACCCTTTATTGCTGAGTGTGATTTTGGAAAATTTTTCATAAATAAATTCTATTTTTTCTGGCGGAATACCGATACCGCTGTCTGCTATCGAAAAACAGATGACTTGTTCTCGTGTCGTTAAGGTCTGTTTTTCTGACCGAATGCTGGTTTTGACATAGCCTTGTGAAGTAAATTTAACGGCATTACTGATTAAATTAATAAACACCCGTTTAATTCGATAGGCATCGCCCAGCATCACGTCAGGTACTTTTTTTCCATACTGCATCGACAGGCGAATTTTCTTCAGTCGAGCAGCGGGCATCTGCATTTGCAGCACCGAGCTAATGAGCTGTTTTAAAGAAAAGGGCTGATTCACTACTGGACGAGAACCATATTCGACGTGAGTAAAATCCAGAATATCATTACAATAATCGAGTAATTCCTTAGCGGCGTGAGCGACTTCGGTTAATTGGGATTTGATATCGGGAGATATTTTCATATCAATTAATAATTTCGTCATCCCATAGATGCCACTGATCGGCGTACGGATGTCGTGTTGCATATTGAGAATAAAATCACTTTTTAGGCGGTTAGCCGCTTCCGCCTTCTCTTTTTCTATCCGCAAAGCTTGTTCGGCTTCTTTAAAAGGGGTGATATCAACATAGATTCCCAAGATACCTGCGATTTTATCGCGATCATATAAAGGCACTTTGCTAGTCAACAGAAATAAATCTTTGCCATCCAGTTGCCGTTGTTTTTCTTCAATGTTTATTTTTTCCAGTCCGGTTTTTAAAATTTCAGAATCATCACGGATAAATTTTTTCGTCTGCTCTGGATTCCAGGGTAAATCATAATCAGTTAATCCCACCACGTCTTCCGGGCATTGGAATCCAACCTGCCGCGCAAAATTATCATTACAACCCATGAGCTTGAGCTCAGTATCTTTCCAAAACACAAAACCAGGCACTTTGCCGATAATATAATTCAGCATATCCGTACGTTGTCGAAGCATGTCGTTGTCAGTGATATCTTCACCCGTGAATAGAAAAAGAGGAAGATTTTTTTTTGAAATAAACGGGTAGAAGTACCAATGAATGGTGAGAGATTGATGATTGGGGAGAACGATTTTTTTAATCATATTTTTCCGGGTTGAAGAGAGGTGATGGGGTAAAATATGACGGATAGTTCGCAATTCCCCAAATAAATTTCGAGTTTTAGAATTGGCATATAACACGCGATGTTTATCCGCAATGACTAAAAAATTTGGTGAAGTGTCACAAAAACCATTTAAAATAGACCGCACAAATGAGGTGTCTTCCATGACGATGATTCCTTAGCAATGAGGTTTAGAGTGTGGATGATCAGAACTGTGTTTAGGCGGCAGGGCGGAATGAAAAATATCCTGCTTACTGACCCAGCCCGCTAAATCTTTCAATGGTAGCGCAGCGTGTTGACGCAGATGGCGAATGAAATTGTCCGTTTGTTGTTGTCCCAAGTGATGTTGCCATACGACATGACCTTGTTGGGTAATCCAGTTTTGCAACACAGCCTGGTCTATCTCCGGGGAGATGGAATTGAGTCCGTTTTTTAAAGTTCGATTCATGAGTAATTCTCGACCTGCCTTTAGAAAGAGTGCAAAAATAGGGTCTAGGTAGATTACTTCCGTGGGGTAATCCAACATGAAATTCGCCGGTTTTTTGCGATTCACAATGCGCTCGGTCGAAAAGTGTAAACCGAACTCATCACCCGTACCCATATTCATCAAGAAAGGAATGCTATTAAAATCGCTTTGCGAAAAATGCTGAAGACTACGCCATCAACGCCAGTTGCTGTGATAATCGCCCACATATCGGGAATTATTTGTTTGATTTTCTCGATACTTTCTTGAGTATGCCCGTTCAGAAGTAAACCCTGATAGCCATTTTTCATGGCGTCCATATAAGCTTTGGAGGAAATCTCGATAATAAAAATATTTTTCTTGGGTGTTCCTGCGCTTTCTAAGGCGCTGGCAATGCCGTTGCCGACTTTTCCAAACCCAAAGATCATAAATTTATTTTTAATGAAAAGTTGATCGCTGTTGATCAGGCTTAAAAAAGCCGTTAAAAAAAGCGGACTATTCGGCCTATTGTTAGCCAGGATATTTTGCCAGTTGAGAACAATAGCGGCAATAGATTGCCGGGTGATTGCCTGAATGACTCGTACTAAACTGTCTCCTGTACCCAAGCCGGTTTCGATGGCCTTTGTTTTAGATTGGTCTACGGTAATCACCGGAAAAGACATATTTTTATAAATCTCAGTGGAAGTGCGGGTTAGTTCAACCATCCCTTTTTTAGGAATAATGTCTTTCATGCCTGCGCCACAATCGTAGACCACGGAATAATAGTTTTTCTTTTTATATTCGGGAATAGTGGAAACAAAAGGGATTTGTGCTGCCATTAGGGCTTGTAGCGCATCCGAGTGGATGACCAATTCAGGCGAGACGGTGACTTCTACTCTGGCCCCGGCTTTTAGCAACACGCTGATTAAGGCCAGGGTAATACGGGTCAGATGCATATTCACCAACACCACTTCGTCTTTAAGGGGTTGGCTTTGTTCCCATTCATTTTCTAATTTGGCCAGGCAATATCGGTCTTTGAGTGGAATGTGTTGCTGGTAAGCTTCCTGAAGCGGCCAATGACTGGCTTGAGTGTATCTATTTCTCTGGCCACGGAAAAAAATAGCGGGTTTAACTGGTTGAAGCCAGCGTCATGGCAAACGCACTGCAATTTTTGAACAATGCATGAGTTTAAGTGATTGATTTTTTGTATTTGAAGTTTTATAAAAGCTCTTTCTTTAATCAAAAAAGCAAGGAGCGGCTATGGAACTGTCAGATACTTTTCTCAAACATTTTAAAACCATTAAAGATCCTCGGTTAAACAACCATAACCGCCGCCACGATCTCTGGGATATTCTCGTCATTACTATTTTAGGCACTATTTGTGGTGCAGATGGATGGAATGAGCTTTATGATTTCGCTCTCTCTAAAAAAAATGGCTAAAAACTTTTTTATCTCTCCCTAACAGTATCCCTTCTCACGATACTTTCGCTCGTGTCTTTGCACTCATTAATCCAGATGATTTTGATCATAGTTTCAGTGATTGGATTCAATCTCTCTCGTTAGATTTTAATAAGGAAATAATTGCTGTCGATGGCAAAACAGTTCGCGGTTCTCATCAAAGAAAAAAAGGAAAAGCCCCTCTTCATTTAGTGAGCGCTTGGGCTGCTCAACATCATCTACTTTTAGGACAAGTCAAAACCAAAGATCACTCCAATGAAATCGAAGCCATTCCCAGATTGCTCAAAATGATTGATATTAAAGGCACTATCGTTACGATAGACGCCATGGGTTGCCAACAAAAAATAGCTTCCCAAATCGTTGCCCAAGGCGCAGATTATGTGCTGTGTTTAAAGGAAAATCAGCCTACTTTATTTGAGGACGTTAAGTCTATTTTTGAACTCGGAGAAGCCCGGCAATTTAAAAAAATATTAAACTCCCGCAAGCTTGAAAAAATCAAAAATCATGGTCGTATTGAAACGAGAAGATATACTCTAATCTCTGCACGGGACCCTTTATTGTTTCATTTACGTTGGCCAGGCATGAACTCTTTAGGCCTGTTAGAAATCACACGAACTGTCGATCATGAAGTCACTTATTCTAAGCGATTTTTTATTACTACCATTGCTTATGAAGCAATAGATGATTTTATTCGAGGTGTTAGAAAACATTGGGAAATTGAAATTAATTTACATTGGTCTTTGGATGTGAGTTTTAGAGAAGATTACAGTCGCGTGCGGGCAGGACATGCTTCTTTAAATTTAGCGACTGTAAGACGAGTTGCTTTAAATTTATTAAAACAAGAAAAAACTAATAAACGAGGGATTACTTGTAAAAGAAAAAGATGTGGATGGGATAATGATTACCTGATGACCGTCTTAAATATTGGTTCAAATATCAATGCTACAAGTCCTTAATTCCTTAGGAAATTTGAGTGCGTTTGCCATGAAGCCAGCGTGACCCAGTGATCAATGAATGAGCTTTGAGAGAACGATTAATTAATGGGTAAGATATGAATCGCATGACATTTTTCCCCTATGGTGTAGACAAAGAAGACCAAAACGCCAGTCCGCACCGAGCAGGGAGTTCCCAGCCCAATGCGATACTGGCGCATGGACTGGTTTTGTCCCACTGAAGTATCCGGTTTTCTGAGTCCCAACCTTCATTCTGAATGTGCGGGTTCCCATTTCGATAGCTTGGCCTGGAAAACAGGCAAGCAGCAACGCCAGCGCATAGCGAGGGTTATGCACTGGGTTGTTTTTTTTAAAAGGAAATAGATTTCGCGATTCAGCGAAGTGATTCAAAAAATTCGAATAATCAGTCATGGCAATCGCATTGAATTTTTATCCTTTTTATTTCAAATTTAGAAGTCTTTTTATCTCTTGATTTATCTGATTTTTTTCTTTATAAAGCAGTGAGTTTTATACTAGGAAAGGAGTACCTGATGAATTTGGAGCATACCGTTCTCGCGCATTTTTCAGAACTGAAAGACCCTCGATTAAAGACTCATCGTAATTTTAGATACAATCTAACTGACATTTTAGTGATCACGGTTCTCGCTACGATCTGTGGGGCTGATAATTGGGTAGAAATTTATAAATTTGGTTTAGCGAAAGAATCCTGGTTAAGAACCTTTCTAGAATTACCGAGTGGAATTCCCTCGCCGGATACATTCGCTCATGTATTTGCTCGCTTAGATCCGGTGGCCTTTGAGAGATGTTTTGCCCAATGGATAGCCTCTTTAAGCATTGATTTAAAGCAAGAAATTATTGCCTTGGACGGTAAAACAGTGAGAGGGTCTGGAAATAAAAGACAGGGACATCCCGCTATTCATTTGGTCAGTGCTTGGGCTACTCGAAATCGGATGATGTTAGCGCAAGTCAAAACTGCAGCCAAATCCAACGAAATTACCGCCATTCCTCAAGTACTGGAAATGATAGATGTCACAGGGGCTATCGTCACCATTGATGCGATGGGTTGTCAGACCAAAATTGCCAGACAGATTGTTAGACAGGGAGCAGATTATGTTCTTTCACTCAAGGAAAATCAGCCGACGCTGTATCAAGCCGTCTGCGCCATTTTTGCTTTAGCGGAAGGGGGAGAAAAGAAATATAAAAATATGTTGCACCTACGCAGAGTAGAGAAACTTCACAACCATGGCCGAGTCGAAACACGGCGCTATACATTGATATCTGCTCGGAAAGAAGCGGGTTTTAGTGTCCGGTTTCCGGGTTTAAAAGGGATAGGGAAAGTGGATATTACTCGAACGACAAATGGTAAAGTTGAATATTCCACCCGCTATTTTGTCACCAGTTTAAACTACGAGCAGATCAACACTTTTGTGAAAGCGGTTCGTCAACATTGGCAAATCGAAGTAGACTTACACTGGTCTCTAGACGTGAGTTTTCGCGAAGACTTGAATCAATCTCGTATGGGGCATTCTGCTGAAAATTTAGCGCTGGTGAGACGGATAGCCCTGAATCTTCTTAAACAAGAATCTACTCATAAACACGGTATTTCTTGCCGTCGTAAAACGGCAGGATGGGATCATCAATATTTACTCAAAGTACTGACCGCTGATCAACGCTTTAAATAAAAAAATTAACAATCTTACATTCATTTTTTAGTTCTTCTTGCAGACACTTTGAAGTTAGTTTGTCGTTATTTTTAAAAAGCGAATCTTCTTGTCCATTCAACACATTTATATTTAAAAAAGACTCTTAATAATTAGATTTTTTTGCGCTATTACTTCAGATAAAAATTATTTCTGGAAGAGTTTTTGAAAAATCCTTGAAGGATTTATTTCAATGCGATTGCCATGAATAATCAGTTAGACTAATGTCAGCCATTTAACAATACCTTTTGTTAATTTGGTCAGCGGCTCCCGGGCGGGTCTAATCGCTCGGGTGTCGCGCTTGTGATTATAAACCTTCCAAAAATCAAAAAGCAACCAGAAAATTTTTGCTTAAACCATTTGACAGGTTTAAATTTAGACAAATTAACCAGGCTCCAGAATCTCGCACCTTCCATTGATTGACCGGTTATTCAGATCAATGGGATAATTACCTTTACCTCGATTCAGCATTTAAAAAGGATTTTTATGATTCAAGTGGTATTGATTCACGACGATACGTTGTTGCGGCTGTTTATTCGTCAAATATTAGAAAATACTCAGGATATACAGATCATGGGAGACACCGATACCGGCCATGAAGGGATACAATGTGCGCAGGAACTGCAACCCGATGTGGTGATTTTAAGCCTGACATTGCCGGATATCAGCGGAAAAACCGTAGTGACTCGCCTGCTGAACCTGCCGCAAGCTCCCAAAATATTGGTTATTTCCCTGAGCATCCAGCAAGTCACGGCTTCTCCTGTTTTAGGCATCGGGGCTTGGGGCTATCTGACTCCACATACCAGTCCTGCTGAATTGATCAGCGCCGTCAGAACAGTTCACGCCGGTGAAGCCGTGATCAGTGATGAAATTATTCGGCATTTAAAATCGGCGAAAAACAGTCCCTTAAAAACTCCGGCATTGAGCGAATGGACTGACCGGGAAATGGATGTCCTCAATTTAGTGACACAAGGCAAAACCATAGTCGAAATCGCTGACCAGTTGTCGATCAATCATAAAACGGTCTATGCCTACCGGAATCGTATTTTCCAAAAACTGGGCGTCAACAATGATGTGATGTTGACCCGGCTGGCGATTTGGGAAGGTTTGATTACTATTGATATTGATAACAATTAATTTTCAATGAGTTATCGTTAATTAGTAAGAGGATACTTTAAATTATTCAAATACTTCTTCGAGAGATTTAGCATCCAAGATTCTATCGCTCCATGACAGGAGTGTTTCCGCATCCGCTTGTTCAATCTTGGTTAAATAGGATGCGGGTACTTGATGAAAACGACGTTTCAACAGCCGAGTGATTACGGCTGCTTCACCTTGATGAATCCCTTGATGGATGCCTTGATGAATCCCTTCTTGTCTAAGTTCTTGCGCTAAAGTCATAATTTCCTCTCCTAATGCGGGTGATAAATACTCATGGATACTCTTTTTAAAAAAATCAAAATCCTGGCCTTCCACCCCATCCAGTGTATATTTTAACACAGTTTTACTCAAAGAGAAGCCTGAAGAACCGCTTTTTTCGATCTCCTGAATCCAGGGCAGTAATATCTTTAAAAATTGTTTAAAATCGCGGACTTGCTTATATTTTAATGCAAACTCGACGAGTCCACACCATTGTCTCCGCCGGATATCCTCATCCTCCAATTGATGAATATCCAATAATTGGAAGGGCTTAAAAAACCATTCTTCGGCCAATACCTGCTGGTTTCCAAATAACTCAAAAATATTTAAAGGGGCGTTCCACGGTGCTTGGCCGGTGTAAATCACCAAAGGATAAACCAGGGGCAACGGTTGGCCTGGATTTTGCTTCAAATGCAGTTCCATTAACCGCATCCGATAACCCCCCAAACGAAAGGCGATCAATGGGTCTACGGTGCTTTGATGCTCGCATAGGAGATATAAATAGGCTGTTGCTTGAGCAACTTGGACGCTATAAATAACATCTGCTTCACTATTTTTAAAATTGTCGTCGATGAACGATCTGTTTTCGAGCTTGAGGGTGGCCAATTCATTTTTTCCAAGACCGTCGGTGGCAAATGCTCGGTAAAAAATTCCTGAGCAACGCGAGGTTCTCCCAGAGAAAACTTGATAAATTTATCATGCGGCTGATGAATCACGGATGATGTCATACTATTTTTTATCCTAAAAACAAGGTGGTTCCTGAAAATCTTCGCCTAAATCCTGGCGGGCTTTTTCCAGGACCTGTTCTTCCACTAATAATCCTTGCCGCTCATAACGTTTGCGGGTACGGCTGAATTTTACCACAACCAGATAGCGCGCACACTCGTTTTTAACCCGGCGAGTCAGTTTCGCGTTGCCGCTGGGGAGAAAAACCAGCGTCTCAAATCCGGCGCAGTTTAAACAGAGCGATTGATCGGCTTCCCGATATAAAAAACTGCTTCTCTATAATTCTTTTTGGCAACGGGTGCATTGCGCCTCTTTCAGGGTAATGAACACGACTAATTCCGGTGGCTTATCCAGTTTTTCCTGAATTTTTTGCTGCTTTTTAACTGAGAGTAGGGGAGAAACATAATGAGTACGATAAGCATATTCAATATTGGGGTCGCTGCTTTTGCTGAATTGCAATTCCTGTCTATTTGTTCGTGTTCGTGCCAGATAAGCGGTTTGGCTGGGTTTCAGTCCTTGCTGGGTTGCCCAACGGCGAAAGCAACTCATCGCATAGCTGATTTTGCCCAAATTACCTTGAATCACTTTTTCCAGATAGGGGATTTTGCCTTTTCGCCATTCCTGCACATGAACCGGCTGAAGTAATCCAATGCCGGTAAGGATATCAATGGCGGATACATAATGTTGACGAGACAGGGTTTGTTCCGCTGCCTGAAAAACTTTGGATTGTAATTGTTGCCGATTCATGAGGCGAGTATCTCCAGATTCATATTCTTCGTTAAAAAAGGATAAAATCTCAAAAAATTATCGTACAACTGATTAACATGGGTTGCAATATGGAATTGAATTGTTGATTATTATTGCTACATAAAAAAACTCTTCTCTTGAAAAGCCTGGATGAGATTAAAAAATACCTCTATTATCTATACAGATAAAAGAGGTATTGATTGTTACTTAATATTGATGAAAAACAGCGACCCGATGATCAATTTCTAAACTCGTATAATCCGAGAGAAACCAATCTTGAGCCACCAGTTGATAATCAATATAATTTTGCAAGTAATCTGGAATCGAATAAGTTTCTTCCATTGTTTCCCTTGCAAAATCTTCTTCAGTGTCATAAATGCCACAATAATGGTCTTCCATCCATTTTTTTGAGGTTTCCATATCATAGTTTAAATATTTAAGTGCGGCTGCGCCGACTTCGTCATGTTCTCTGATGAAAGCAGCGATTTCAGCGACAAAGTCGATGTTTGCATACTCGTCGATATCACAACCATAAAAACCCTCGAAATCATGGATTGCCCATTCTTCGGCGTGGGGAACCGGACTCTCGGCCAACATTTGACGAATTTCCTCGACAATGCAGTCGGTATCCTGATTGGCATTGATCCAAGCGCCGTGTAACTTTCCCTCATTATAGGCGGCTAAGCAAGCCACATAAATTTTGGGATTTGAATTTTCTTTCACTGACATCATTTTCTCCTTAAAATATCCAATGAAAGAAAATAATGAGTATCCCGAAGGAGCGGATTATTTCTCCTTCATCAGATGAATGATTAATTTAAATCTACAATCATAAAAAACAAAGGAAGTTCTACATAGACTGTAAAACTTCCCTCATTTATCCTCTCCATTTAACGTAGAGGATGGAGACCGGTACTATCTTGCCGCCAGGCCGTAATCTCTCTCAATTCTCCCTTTAACATCACAATGTCTTGGGGAGAGGCAGAGTCGATTACCGGAAAACTGGTGGCAAAAGCACTAAAATCCGCAGCAAACCAAATCATGACGCCGCCCGTGACCGGGTATTGACGATCCAGTTGCCGAATTTTTTCTTTCAGGTGCGGTAATATCTGGCAATCCAGCGTGATTTGGGTTGAAGGTTGATGGGGTGCAACCGGTACTACATTGATACGCAATTGCGCCACATCTTCATTCAATTCCAAATCTTCGACATAACCACAACCTTTTAAAGAAAAAGGGATTAGTTTTTTCATGGCAATTCTCCTTATAAAAAAAATTCATAAAGAGAAAATCCGCCCTAGAAGGGGGGATTTCCCCTTCGTAGGTGGATTAAAAAGACTAATACTGTTTAGAAATATAAAAGAGACTTGAAAAATAAAAAATATTTTTCAGAGCATCATTTCATATTCCATCTCAGCATCCTGTTGAGCCGATGCGCTGGGCGCTTCTTCTTTGGGCGTAGGTTTTTTGCCCAAAAATTTAACGTCGCTGGCATAGATACCGGCTGCATGACGGGTTTGCCCCGTTTTCTCGTCTTTCCATGTAGAATAGCGAATCTCGCCAATCACTGCTAATAGCGCGCCTTTTTGTAAATGCGTAGCCAGGGCAGTTCCTTGACCTTTGTTCGCATATACGGTATGCCATTGGGTCTTCTGTTGCTGATGACCTTCTGCATCCGTATATTTGAGGGTGGTGGCTAACGAAAACCGGACAAAGGTGTCGTTGTTCTTTTTTTCAGAACTGTCGGCGCATTACCCGTGTAGCCAATTAAAGTGACTTTATTTAAGCACATACATTTTCTCCTGGTTTAAAGTTAAAAAACCCCAACGAGGAAAACACCACCCCCGATAGGGGAAAAAATGTTTTCCCCTATCGGGCTAGACAAAATCATCACCGCGGTTAATCGCAATGAATCTTTCATAGACATCGAAAACGATGCCTAGAACGTTGCTCTTCGTGAAAAGAGGATCAGTGATTTCACAGCGCCCATACTGATCTCAATAGATTGAACAATGGCTGAAAAAAATTTATCAACACAGAGTGAATGATTCATTTTTTTAGCAAAGACAATCTTTTTTGCAATTTCTGTCATTGTTGGTTACAACAGCCCAGAATCTGCAAAACTTGTGGTTTGAGTACCGCCGACCACGATATGATCAAGCACCTCGATTTCAAACATTTTGAATGATTCCTTTAACAGCCTGGTGATTTCAATATCAGCCTGGCTGGGTTCAGGAACGCCGGAGGGATGATTGTGCGCCAGAATGACGCGAGTGGCGTTTAATTCCAAAGCCCGTTTGACGACGTCACGGGGCCAAACGGAAGCGGTATTAATCGTTCCTCGAAACATAGGCTCAAAAGCAATCATCCGATGCTTGATATCCAAAAAAGCCACCGCAAAGACTTCATAATCGTAACCCGTCAATTGCGTTACAAAAAAGTCTTTGGCATCTTCACTATTCGCAATGAATTTTATTCGTCGGAAGCGTTGGCTCAAAAGAGCTTTGGCTGCCTCGATAATTTCTGTTGCTGACAGTGAGGTGCGTGCAGGGCGATACAATTCATTACCCTCGGCAATAAAGGCGTCGGGCAATAAATCCATCTGTAGATTATTCATCGTAGTTTCTCCTTATCAAAAAATAGACAAAGAAAAACCACGCCCCGATGGGAAAACGTATTTTTCCCCATCTGGGTTGAATGAATAAAACATTAAGAATTGACTGGCCAATTACCGCATAGATGTTATGCGATCTATTGATCAGTCATATCAAAATGTGTTCATTCCGTTCAATAAAACCTTGAAAAGCGGATTAGGCCATTGGTGATTAAACGGAATGCTGTGGTTGATCAGGCTGTTCTGGTTGAGTGATAAAACCCAGTTCAGAAAGCCCGAACACGAAGTAAAAGAGAATATTTCGCCTTTACCTGTGCAAAAGATATCAATAACGAAAGCTATTGATAAAAATATTCACAAAACTTGTGAATATAACGCGAACAATCCGAAGATTGCGACCAGCGGCTCTCATCGCGCCATCATGCTGATCTGATTCTGCGGTTTAAAAAGTCGTGCAGAATATCGACTTTAAGGCTCTTATGATACCTGAAATTAAAAATAAAATCAAGAAAAATTTGACAGAAAAAAACAAACTGGAGGCTCTAAAATAAAGAATCCCAGCGTTTTCCGCATCATTATTACTTAAAAATAATCAGGATAAGAGCGCGCTGTATCAGGGCAATCGGGCCAAAGTTTCACCATTTTGGATCGAATCACTGAGCCAATTCGGTATGGGCCTAACCAGCCATCAAATGCTTATTTTGTTGAACGAGGTGATGCTTTCTATGACAGTGGTCCGTTATTTTGTGATTTTGATTTTGATTTTGACGTTAGTCCTATTATACAATCGGGTCGTCAAGCGATAGGATGCGATGGTCTATGGAAAATTTCAGTAAAAAAATAACTTCTCCCCCCCCCCCCCCGATGGCTATCAGCACGCCTGCAAGTTTCCGCCGATGCTTGGCTGAAGAAGTATCGACCAAAGCATCGCTGCGCTACGGAACGCAGTTCCTGGTGGGATTTTGTTTATCGCTGGCCGCGCGAAATTCAATCCTGGCTCGATGATTTTATCGCCGGAACCTATCGCTTTTCTCCCCGTATTCGTTATCACTTCCAGGATGAAACACCAGACGTCTGGGAGTACCGTGACCGGTTGATACTCACCTTGTTGTTTCAGCAAATTAAATCCACTTTTAGTCATCTGATCTCCAAACGCTGCCTGCATGTCCAAGGCCCTAATGGGGTTAAAACTGCTTTGACCTGGTTACACAATGTGATGAACGCGAAAAACTATCGTTATGTCATTCGCGCCGACATAAAATCTTACTACGCTTCCATTGATCATCGTATTCTTTTACAACAGACTCAACAGTCTTTTCAAGACCCTCGGGTGCAACATTATCTGGAGGCCATTATCACCGCCCCCATCGACGACCGCGCACGATTACTGACGCCAACCAGCGGTATTCCTCGCAGAAGTCCGCTGTCCCCGTTTTTTGGCGCGCTTTATCTCTCCCCATTAGACCAAGCCTTCGAAAATCAATCTAATGTTTTTTATTTGAGATTTATGGATGATATTGTAATTCTCGCTCAAACCAAAAGTCAGTTTGTTGCCGCACGAAAAAAATTATTTCGTATCTTGCGGCAGCTCAAACTAAAACTCTCCGACCCCAAAACCAGAATGGGTAAACTCCACGACGGCTTCCATTTTTTGGGGGTACAATTTCAGTTTCAGGTTCAACCGGCGGCGTCACAAAACCCGTCGGTCAAAACCCCAGTTATGTCAGCGGCGATCCATGCCCGATCCTGCCGACGCGCCCTGGAGCGAATACGCGCCATGAAAGAGAGTGCTGTCAATCCAGCCGAAATCAAGCGCTATTTGCACCTGTTGGGCGGGCTGGTGGGCGCGCACATTAAATCCAATTACCGCGGCCAGTCTCATCCTGGCTTGGAGATCGTACGCCAAACTGGTTGAACCGACTTGGCTTTGGATGGCCCCGATTCGAGGTCATCTTGACGACCCAAACACCTGGCTTTGACTCACGACGGACAATAATTGGGACTTCAGCAACTCCAACTGCTGCGTGCGCGTCTTCCACAAGGATTGGAGAGCTTTGAGGTCTGCGAGAGCACGCCAGAGCAGCGACCGATGCAACGGGCCGGCGAGCACACAAGCGCGAGGGGGTCCGCCGTAACTATATCTGCAAAAAGCAAAATTAAGTCCCAGCCCATCTTTAGAAGAGGGGGCAATAAACCATGAGCCCTTCACATATTTTGATTGCGTACTATCCCACACATCTATTTCCCGTGTCCGCGATAACTTCGATTCCCATTCTTGTGGACACGGCTCAAATGGACGGTCGCCTCGGCAATACTCATTGACCACCTGGGCCGGTAACTTATTTTGCGCGACACCCACTTTACACCACTGAGTTTCGGCTCGCTGGTCATAATTCCATTTTGCCGCATTATCCACATACACTTGCAACGCATCCGTCAACTCCTGGAGATTAAAATGTTTGCCATGCGCCGTGCCTTTGGTTTCTAACGCCTGCAACTGTTCGGCTTGCGCTTCTTTTGGCAGGTGCTTCTGAATCATCGTCCACATATGCCAATCCATCGCCCACAGCGCATATTGAAATGCTGTGATCTGCTTAAATTCCCGGCCCGATAAATCTTTCACCGGCCCGGCGTGCCATAATAAATTCTTATCTTTTTGGATCAACGCTTCGGCTTTATCTTGTTCGCCTTCCGCCACGAACTGTAATAACTGACTCAGGGCTTTTTCATCCACCGGTTTGATTAAAGGCTTCGGCGCGGGCGCAATCGTAAAACGACTCTGCGATAACACCGATGACGGTGGCGATACCGGCTCCGAGGTCACCGGTTTCTTGATATCTGGCTGCCGGACGGGTGGCGATGACGCCGGGTTTTCCGGCTTCGGCGCTGACGGGCTTTTTTTCAACTCCGCTTTTTGACGTTTGATTTCCCGTTCCCGCTCTATCTCTGCCTTTAATCGCCCATGCTCTTCCGCCATTTTTTCCAATTCCACCCGCCGCCGTTCGTCTTCAGATTTTTCCAATTTTAATTTCATCACCTCCGCCAGCAACTTCTTCATTTCCCCGTCTTCCGCTCCCCCCAGTACTGCTGGTTTCGGCGAGCTGAACGGCTCTGGCGTGCCAGATGGCTTTTGATCTAATTCCGCTTGCAGCTTCGCCATATTCTCCAATGAATTCTGCCATTGCGCCTGGATAACCTGGGTATTTAATCCAGCGCCGGGCGCGGGAGATTTCCTGGGCACGGGCATCGCCTCTTCCGGCAATGCCGATGAATCGGCTAGCGTCGGAATCATCACGCTTTCGCTCGATCCTGAGGTAGACACACTACCACTTGCCGATGATGATGAACTGGCGGGCGAGGTCGGCGCTAGCTTGCGTTCCGCCTGCCACAGGGTGTCCAGTCGTTTTGCCACCGCAGCCGCCGCCGGACGTTGCCCAGGCTCTTTATCCCAACAATCCAGGATAAGCGTTTTGAACTCTTCCGGTGTGCCTTCGGGAATGTTTTCCTGCTCGCCAGTCTTCACCCAGTCCATTGCAATCGCCGGCGTCGCTGCATCCGCAAAGGGGATTTGGCGGCTCACCAGTTCCCACAACACCATCCCTAAACTGTAAATATCCGAATAGGTCGTCGCTTTCGCCCCGCGCTTAAATAGTTCCGGTGCTGACCACAACGCCGTGCCTTTAAATCCTCCCGCCGTCGTACTCGCCGAACTGGTTTTTAATGTCGATAACCCAAAGTCCGCCAGTTTCGCCCGGAAATACAGGTCCAATAACACATTTAAACTTTTTAAATCCCGGTGCAGTCCGCCGCGTTCGTGTAAATGGTGCAGGCCAATGGTCATATCTAAGCTAATCCGGTAACGCATCGTCCAGGTCAATTCCTGGCTGCTTTTCAGCAGGTGAAATAAGTCTCCGCCCGGCATATATTCCATCACCAGCGAGTAGTGCGGCTTTTCCAAAATCATGCCCCGCAATCGCACCAGATAATCCGATTGGGTACTGACAGTGGCCATGATCATCGCTTCTTTGCGAATCTCCTGCCGGGTACTCTCGCTAAAATCCTGAGCGGTATATTGTTTGATGGCGACCGGGTTAAATTTCCATTCCCCCTCAAACACTTTGCCGTAGCCGCCCTGTCCTAACACCCGGCCAAAGGTTAAATCTTCAAAACGGACGGTAAAGTCTAATGTCACTTGACCGCCAGTCAAGGCTTTGTCTTTTTTGGCATCGGCGGGGGAAGGTTGTTTACTCATGATAGATTCCTTGTATTTATTTTTCCTGACATTTATTAATCAACACGGGACAGGTTATTATAACGGCTTGTCGTCACGATGCCAATGGCAGCGACTCGGAGACAGTGCTCGATGGATTGTTGAGCAGCATCCACCCATATATTGTGATAGAAGCGACTTAACGTAAAAATGCTTTTTTGCAGGGTATGCTGTAAAATATAGGTATGATACGTTGAGTCATCATCAGGAAGGAAGAAAAGGATGTTAATTTTAACCAGACGAATCGGCGAATCTATTATGATTGGACAAAATGTCAAAATCACTGTGTTAAATATCAAAGGTAACCAGGTTCGCTTGGGTATTGATGCACCCAGAACTATTCCTGTACACCGTGAGGAAATTTATCAACGGATTCAAGACAGTGAATCTTAGTTAGCGGCATTCACCGGACATAAATGGTGATGACATCACCGTTTTGGTTTTTGTTATCCTGAAATGAAAAATGGGCGACCGACAGGTTGTTCATATTACCATGCTTATCCGGATAGTACCTGTGCCACTCTCGGCTTCGCACGCACGCATGCTCCCAACGCTCTAAAAAACATAGAATCTGGATCATGCCGCCTATTAAATCTAAAAGTGTATTCGGATAGATATGGTCCAAGGTATTTTGCGTCAACACCATGATGCGTTCCGACGATCCAACTTTTAGCATTTGAAATAAATTTATGAACCCATGGCAACCAACTATCCAATAATTCTTTGTCTGTGCCAACGGTTTTATATTCGACATTAACATTTTCTAAATGGGTAAAACTAGGGCTGTTGTCAGTGTGAAGCGTTGCATTTTTATCAATGGCATCGTCTACAAAATCCTGCGCTGCTTTTTTTGTTTCACTGGCAACTAACACTTTTGCAAAACCCGCTTTGGATTTTTGTTTACCGTTTTTATCTACCCACTCCTTTGTTTCAACAGCAACCAACACCCCGGTTTGATTACCAGTTTGTCTTCTGCCGAAAACACCACCATCTAACTCTATGATATTACTAATTTTGTATGTTTCATCTCGCTGCCTTAATGCTTCTCTGATTTTATGCAGCATATTCCAAGTGGTGCCATAAGACTTCATTTCTAGTTCAGCCTGTAACTCAAGTGCCGATATTCCTCGCTTACCCTGAGTCATTAAACAAATAGCTTTCAACCAAATTAGCATAGGAATTTTTGAACGATGAAAAATTGTGTTTGCCCTAAGCCGCACTTCAAAGTGACAGTCTTTGCATTCCCTTACTTCTGGATTTTTCTTATGCTGGTAGAAATTTTTACTGCTACATTTTGTGCAGCAAAATTCTTTGCCATCGAATTTAGCCAGCCAAATCCAAGATCTCGCTTTTTCTTCAGAGTCCAATTCTTTTAAAATTCTATTAAATTTCATTCTGCGATATTTCATGATTTCCCCCTTTATTGCAAGGAGGATACCACTAAAATCTAATCACAGGTACTATCCGGATAAGCATGCATATTACAGCTAAAATACAGGCCAGATAGAATGAATCTGTTCTTTTAAGTGACAACTAGTCTTTACTTTCAATTTGATGTGAAAGCGCTTAAAATACGGAACTTCAAGGAAGAAAATAGGTCGACGATTTTTTTTCACGGTGGCATAAAATTGAAATGGATAGGAAGGAGATTTTTGATGCTGGATATCAGCAAACTACAGACAGCTCAAGCGAGCAATGAGCAAATAGCGACCGTCAAATTGCTCTATCGTGATTTAGAAAAATCATACGATTTAGACTTATTTGTTAAACCAGACCATATTCGAATTTATGTCGGAGATCGGGGCTGGTTGAGAATAGCCAGAAATGGACGAATGAATTCCTTTCTCAATCAATCCCAGGAAGGGAAAATAATGGAAAAATTAACGCCAGAAATCACCGCCTTATTGATCAAAACAAAAGAATAGAATTCCTGTAATATACAACGGTATTTGCTTCCAAAAATCCGGGTCGGCTGACGTCCCAATGATCTGTTTTGAGGCTACTGGAAAGATTTGCTATAAGCGGTTGAGGTGGGTGCTTGATCTTTTTGTTGGAGGGTTATTAATTTCAACACAGAATCCTGTTTTTTAATTTGTAAAACGCTGGATTCAGGTATGAGTTTGTACTTACTCAGCATATTTAAACTTTTTTCAATGTCACCTTCCAGTATTAGCTTGCAGTCTTTTGCTTCTGATTCGTCAATACCGTAACCATGATTGTTACCGTCAGCCTCCATTCCCATTCTTACAGCGATAAGAACTTTTCTTCTCAATAATGAAAAATCTTCGCTATTTTTTAAATAGAGAGCTATTTTATAGGGAGATTCGAATTCCTCTGTTTCAGGTTTTTTAAAAATTTCAACCGCCTTCACGTGGTAAGGATTATTAGAGTTAGTTTTAGAGGCTTCATTCCAGAGGCAACATAATTTATTGCTGGAATCTTTTATTTCAAAATAAGACTTCATTCTATCTATAATCTCCGGGTTAAGATCATAACCACATCATTTATATCCAGTAACAGAGCAAATTCTAACCCCATAGCTTAAAACTGTCATTTTGTTCCATGTCGAAGCAGTACATGCCAATTCAGACGCTGGCTAATCAGGTGAAACCTCGCGCGGATTGCTTACTTTGTGCCATTCGGTACGTTTAACGCTCTTTTCTATTTCCGACAGCTCTGTAACACCCTTGGTGCCTTAAATCAGGCTGAGTACCAGGGGTAGCACATCCCGAAGGCTATCGGGCGGCCTTTGCCGCGCACCGCGCCGGTCACGACCAGCAACTCCGTAAACTCTGTAGCGGCGCTATCGCCGACCCTCTTAATCGCGCTTGCCCACCTGCATCGCTTCTTCTCTTCGGGTAAACTCTTTTATAAATAACATAACATTACAAATAACGTAATTGTTACGTTATTTTTCAGAAACATATTATCTTGCGCTGACATACCCGCAGGCAATAGCAAGCCATTTTTCAATTTTTTACTGAGGATGCCGATTCTTTTTTTGACATCATATTACTTTTTTGCTTCAAAATCCGTGAGGGCAAAATGCCCATGAGTGCTATGGCGCGTTCGGCTTTTTTATTTTTTTCGCGATAATCCTGGCGCGTGACGCCGGTATACCGCCATTGAACGACTTAAACGCCTAAATAGATCAACCATGCTTATAAATTCAGTTAATCATCAATTTACTGTATTGACAGAGCTGGCAGTATAGGATGGATCTTTTTGAATATCCAAATTTTCGTCTACGATTCGTAAAATTCCTGGGTTTTCTCGAAGAATCTGGATGACTTCAGGGTTAGCATATAATTGTCTAATAATAGCCTGTATCAATTCCGGTTTTTCGTTCTCTTTTTTAATTTTAAACATCCTGATATCATCAGTTTGATTTTGATTAGATTCATTTTTTTTCTCCGTTGAATCAGGATAATCTTTGCGTTTTTTTTGCGGATTCAATAATTTCTCAGACTGAGTAACCAGTTCAGGCATTTCATCCTTTAATAATTGAGCAGAATTAAGAGTATTCTCTGATAGTTTCTTACTTAAAGAATCGCCTTTTGTTATCTTTTCCTCCAGTGAGGCTTTATCTAATATCACGCATAAACTTCCTGGGATTAATTGTTCTATGAGTGTTCTTAAACGACCTTCATCTCCTGGTGTAGGCCAAGAATCTTCATTATCTACTTCAACCAATAAAGTTAACTCGGTTAAAGGACGGCACGTCATTGGTTCTGCTAAATATACTCTATCATAACCCACTTTCTTCATTTCAGTTAATATAGTTTGTTGATGCGGTCTTAATTTTTCTAGTAGCTGTTTCATTTCTTTATACTCCAAAGTTAACAATTATATTTTAATGTTTAATTTATCAATGATCAAGCAATTTTTTCTTTTTTCCTGAATTCGTAGAAAAATTTCATTCAATTAAATAAATTTCTGTATTGAAAAAATTAACTTTAATGCATTGATTTTAAATTAATTTTTTTAATCCATCTGCTTAACAACTTCCAATGAGAATAAAAAATGTTCTATTCTTAACTACTTGGGTTAGATGATAAATCTGTCTGCTGTTCTTTTTGATTATTATTTTTTGAACTTTTGTTTAGCTTCTGCTTTTTGTGTTGAGAACCAGTAATTGAAAGGTCAACCAAAGGGGAAGATGAAGATGAAGAGAAGGAACTACTCGTGCTGATATCCCCAGTATGACTGAACGAGTGAGTTATGGATTGTTTCAAATCTGGCTTTACTGTTTTTTCTAGTTTTAAATTTTTCGAGTGTTTTCTTTGTCTTTTTAGTCTCTCCTGAAAGCTTTCAACTTTTCCTATTGGTGTTAAAGGGTCAGATTGTATGGGTTGTCCTTTAACAGTTTTACTTTCGTCAAGCAGAGAAATTTCGGGAAGTGGTGGTAGAGATGCTTTCCCTTCTGATACTAATACAGCATTTTCTAATTTCTTTTCTTCTAGTAATTGTGAAGCCGAATTAATAAATGGGTTCATTTGCCTAAGTGATAAAAATATTATTTCATGTGATGAGCGATCACGAATATTAGATGCGTTAATAATTGATGTTGCTCGATATGTATTAGTAGAATCTATCAATGATTGGGTAATTTTCGATTCTGGATCGTCCACAAATCTATCACTAACTGTTTTGATTAATAAAATTTTCTTACAAGTTTCGCCATATATTTCTATGCAATTTTGAATAGCGGGATACTTTAAATGTTCTTCTTTTTCTTCTGTACTTATCGAGAAATCTCGAATCCACTGAGCGTGTTCTAATAAATCACGACCATATTGTGCTGCCGTTCTATTAGTTGTATCTGATGCATAACTATTAGTTTGAGTGATTAGGTTATAACTTTCTACTGCAGGAGCAATAGTCGTATATCCACGACCGTTTAAAACATTGTCTATCTTTGTATACAATGCTGGGATATAAGTTCGACAAAAAATATGTAAGCTCATTGGTGTAATTGCGAAATAACCATGAACTAAGCCATTGCGTAGTTGAAATGCACTGATTTTATTGGAATGTGTGGTAAATGAAATATCAGGGCGAAACGCAAGAGATATTGTGGGCATTAGTTGTACAAAATCATTCATATCTATCTTGAACGATTCGAAAATGGCTTTCACATGAAGAGATAAAAAATGCCTGTGAATGGGTTTCAGATCATCCACCGTAGTAGGGGTATTATCTATTATCGCTTTAGCAAAAGCTTGAATTTGCTGTAAAAATATTTCTTCGTGTTGTCTCATTTTCTTCTCTGTTCTTTATTCGTGAAATTTTATTATCACATTATATGAGCGGAATCTTAAGAAAGTATTAAAGAGCCTGGAAATATTTTATAACAATTTTTTGCTTTAATGTCGTCAGTGTAAAAAGATTAATCTATTAAATTTGTCTGCAATTCTACCATCCTAATTTGATGATTAAAATCCTGTAGATATATGGACGAGCGCTTCGCGCCAGCCAGCGCCCTTTAGGACGTGTAGACAAACGGTGGATAACGCGGCGCGTTACCCCACCGCTTGCCCACACGCGCTTGGCTTCTCGCCCACATACCCACAAGCAACAGCAAGTCATTTTCAATTTTTTACTGAAGAGGCAGGTTCTTTTTTTGACACCAGTTTACTTTTTTGCTTCAAAATCCGTGAGGGCAAAATGCCCATGAGTGCTATGGCGCGTTCGGCTGTTTTATTTTTTTCGCGATAATCCTCGCGAGTGACGCCGGTATGTCGCCATTGTCGGCATTGTGCCAGCACATCCTTCATCTGCCATACCAGCTTAAATCCTGTTTCCTGCGATTCCGGGAAAATGCCTAATCGTTTGAAGGTATAGGTTTGGCGCAGCAAATAATCCAGGTCTGCAATGGTATAGGCTACGACATATCCCAAGGGTGTCCCAAAATTTAAGAGTAATTTGAGAGGATTTCGACTACCAAATATCTCGATCTCTAACCGGCCTTGCCATTGCTGTAAAGCCTGTTCATGTAGAGTAATGGCATTTTTAATGGCTTGATTAATGGCCAGCAATGCTTTCTTAACTTTATCAATATGCCAATCGGCATACGGATCATCCTGAGCGGCTGATTGATAAATGATGGCTATTGCTTTGGCAAATTGAAATAAACCCATCTCCTGATAAGACGCCCAGGAGCCTTGACAGAGCGCGCGTGCTGTTTTGGTGTGAATAGGCAATGCCACGTCACCCCTTAAGTAATGGCTGACCTTTTTTTCAGCCTTGAGCGGTGGTGTGGATGTCAGGTTGTATAATGCTTGATTGGTCATGGTATTCCTCCTTTGGTTTTGTTATTTAAGATAAATTTTGAATAAATTGATTGTCGGGAAAATTTTTTAGGGTTTCACACAAATATCGCCGCCGTAAAATGATCCCACGTAGGGTTTCTTCCACGGCGTTGTTAACGAAGCAGTAACGAAATATCACATTATTTTCTTCTTTTCGTAGACAAGGGTCTAACAATTTTAATAACGATTCGACAGATTCATACTCTGAATTTTCCTTGATAAAATGCGTTAAGCTGGCATCACGAATCAATAGCCCGGATTGAATGCGTGCAAATTGATTTTTACCGTTTAATCCGCCTGCGGTTGAGCAATGATGCATAATCCATTGATTGAGGTCTGCCAGTGCGTTGGCTTCTGGTGATTCGAGTGATTGGCTTGACTTCCTTTCTGATACGGCTACTTTCGGTTCTGGTGCTGTATTTTCTACATTTTCTATAAAAGGTTCGTCCTCTTCGATGATCGCTACTTCAGGCGATGCTTCGGTTGGCAGGATTTCTTTGTCTTCATTTTCCGAGCTTTCTTCCTGTTCTTTGGGGTCTTCTGCTTTTTTTATTTTATTTTCTTCGGGTGCTGATTCAGAAGAAGTGATTACCGCTACCTCTTCCCTCTGTGGGGCGATTGTTTCTGTGGTAGGACATATTTTTTGAATCAATTCCGCTAATTCATTGTGCGTACTGGCAGACTGGGTCATGACTTCCCACCACGCCGACCATAATTTTTTGTCACTGCTCAACCAGCGAAAGGCCACGGACGGCATGATTTTAGCTAAATGTGCGGATAAACAGGCTGTGCGGTCAATAATAATGGGATGTGGTTTTGGCAGAATTTTGTAAAACGTATGCGGTTCATATAGGTTCCCACTGATCGGATGCCAAACACCGATTTTTTCTTGTTCGTTTTTATAGAGTTCAATGGTTCTGTCCATCTGTAAATCGGGCAAACGCACCCATAAACTGGCAATAAAAACGGCGTAAGTCCATAAGGGTTCCTGTTCCGCAATCGTTTCACTATTGGAGTGCCGTGGCATCATGACACCACGGCGTACTTTCAAAGCGGCTACTGCGGTTTCTAATGCTGTGGTGAGTAAGCTATAGGGTTTTGGCTGGCGCATGTCTTGCGGCATCGCTTGACAAAATTCCATAAAACGGAGGAGGGTGGTTTCATAGAGCGTGGCATACAACGGTGCAGGCGCACTGATCAATGCTTTTAATTCCCGGCGAAGTGTTTGAAATTCCTGACGACGGGCAATCTCCTCGCCCGTTAAACAAGGCCAACAGCGTTGCAGATCAGGGTCATTTTTATGGGATAAATCAGTGTGGGTGGCTTGCGTCATTATTTTCTCCTGGCAGTTTCCATGAGGGGTTGGCCGATGATTCCCATCCATAAAAAATGGAGTGAATGGGCGGATAAGCCGTTTTTGCTCCACTTGGGGTAAAGGCATCCTGAGTTTATACAGTTGCCCTCCTTCCAATAAGCAAAAAGCCTGTCCTTTCGGCAGATTGAGGACATCGTTGGGTGTTATTAGCCGTTGTTCGGTTAAGGTAAAACTATCCTGATTGGTAGACTGATAAAAAATGCCACTCTCGCCATGCGGAGTATCCGCGCTAGCCGAAACCGGGAGTGTGCGCAGAATCGGCACTTGCGGTAATTTTTCCAGCAATATTTGAATGGTTTTGACTTCCTGACAGCGAAACATCACGATGGTTCCAAAGTTACCCGCCACTTGCCCGGCTTTTGCCGCGCTTTTCAGACGGGCTTCCACATCCGACCAGGTTTGCGTATAAGCGGTTACGGTAAAACCTGCGCCACGCCCTTTATTGAGCAAGGGAATAAATTCATCGCCGATAATTTCGTTGAATTCGTCACTATGCACACAAACACGGGGTAAGGGAGAATCGGGTAAAGCGGTTTTATAAAAACCGTCATGCAGCCCAAATTTATACAGACGTCCAGCAACCGACACCAAGTCGGAAAACATGGCGTTACCGACGGCGGTCGCCACCTCACGATCTGTCAGCGCATCCAATCCCACATACACAATTTGTTTATTGCGGATGACTTGCAGCCAGTCTAAAATCGGTCGAGGGTCTTGCGTGTTTTCATAATCAGGTGACAAGAGTTCAGCGGCTTTACCGGTGGTTAATTTCTTTAATAGAGGGCCAAGCGAGGCTGTGATTTTACTAAAATATTCCTTGTCATATTTGCATGCATGATGCAAATCATCAAACACCGGATTGTGAATCAGTGCGTGGGCCTGTACATACGCAATCATGGCGTCCAGTCGGGAAACAATTTTTTTTCCGCGCATATTTTTTTGAATATAGTTGTGCAATCCAGTGTTCTGAATCGGGTGCGGCCAATGGTAGCCAGAAATTCAGATATTTTTCCAATAAGACATCCATTTTAGTAATATAGAATTTGAGCTTTTGATAATCCGGTTTTTCGCCCATCGACACTAACGCCATTGCCATCGAATTAATGAATTGCCAGCCGAAATCTTTAAATGCAGCGGAATCGCCGGAGCTGGGCAATTGATTGGAAATCCGGTTAGCCACTTCCGTGACACGGGTAAAATTACCAATCGGATTATATCGGCACGACGCTTGTGGAAATCCGAGATGAAAAACCAATAAATCCTGCTCACGCCCGGCAATTTGCGCTTCAATGACGATACGTTTGAGTAAATCCGCATCGCCTTTAGGGTCGAGGACAATCACCACATCACCACGGCGAATATCCTGGCCGATGAGAATTTCCGCAAAACGGGTTTTGCCCATGCCTGGCAATCCCACCACTACCAGATGACTGGCTCTCTCGGATAAGGGAATGGCGATATTGTCTTCCCGTTCCGCTACGCCATGAAGACAGGCTTGACCACCCACCGGAGGATAAGGGCGAAAGGGATTCCAGGAATGATCTTTTGACAACAGGTGAGATAATTTTTTTAAATGGGTGGATTTATTTTCCCAGGCAGCTTCTTTATGTCGCGCCCATTTTTTGAGGTGGGAAGGTTGTTTGTAATGCAAATTATAGTCTAAATCCAAATCCCGCAATCGCTGGGTGTGTTCGGTCGTCCATAAAAAACCTTTACCCAGAAATAGAGTTTTACCACTGACCGGCAATTGTGTGGAGTTCATGGTATAGGCAGGCATTCGTTTCAGTTGACGTTGATAACGCCAGACTCGATAACCCTGTTTAAACCGCAAAAGACTACCCGTTAATAATAAAATCGACAGTGGATAAGTCAACAGATCATCCGGCCAAAAAAGCCGGGGTTCGAGGAGACAGAATAATCCACTCATGACCGCTGTACTGGCGGTATACCATTCCAGCGGTGGCCGCAATAATCCTTCCAGTGGTTTTTGTAACGACATTAAGAATGCTTCCAAAAATTAAAGAGGACTAAAAACAATCTTCACCCAGACGATGAATTCAAATAAAATAAACCACGCCATGACTGTTGGTGCGTTTTCCAGGCCAGTAAACGATTTCAGGGGATGACCAATGCTTGAGTTTGCCGATGTGCTGGAAGATAATCGGCCATGATGCAATAAATAATCATCAAAATTGTCCAACGAAAAACAGTGCACATAAACAGCGATGTTGTGAGATAATATGATTCACATCGGATATAAATTCGGGTAGGCGGCATTAAACCCATAAATGGGATAAAAATGAGCGTAATGATGACCCGACTTTGACTAAATTTAGGAAATTTTTTTACAGCGAGTAATGATGCGCATATTTTTTCCTCCACAAGGATGTTTTATGAAAAGACAAAAATATAAAAAACCCCGTTCTCTTTTATTTAGAATTTTTATTTTCTTAATGAAAATTCCACTTTTTATTTATTAAGTTTGCTCGCCTTAAATATCAAACCTGATAGAACAGGAACCTGATATTATTGAGGATCTTATATGCACAAGATCCAAGTTTATTTGATTCCAAACCTCCACCGCAGACGTAATCCTCGCTAATATTTAAATAGTGATTTATTTTTAAAGTTTAATAATTTGTCAAAGCAGCTTTTACAGTTTCTTGTATAATCTTTGCACCTTGACTAGCCGCTAATTCGAAGGATTATTTAAGCTATTAAATGCCGACTGAAACCAAACTGCCGATGGCTATTCCCATTGATCCCATAAAACTGAACCAAAATAATGGCGCGACAATAATTAGTACACCGACCATCATGTCTACCAGCATTGCATTCGGTGATTGGTGTGAGAACCAACTGTCTCCATATAAAGCTGTCATCAAGGCTGAATCTGTCCAGCTCACTAAATGCCAGATAAACGTCCAGAATATCAGTGAAAAAATAATGATTGCCGCAGAAATGAAGCTTCCGGCGCGATAGCTGGTGAACACCAAAGCCAGAGGCAAAAACGTGTAAACCATCAAGAGTAATAATGCTTGGATGATGGGGGCAGATTCTTCCGCAGCATATAATTTCGGATATTGTTCCGCTTGATGGAACCATGTGCCTAATGCGGTGGCCACATGCGAGTAACCGATATCACCCACCATATTGCTGGCTTTGTCATAACCGGTTGAGCTGTTAAAAATAATTTTTTTCAACATATCGTCCTGAGTGGTCTCGTCATTGATTGATGCTGGAAAATTCATCCCAAAATCCAACAGAAATGACTGATTCTAATCGATTTTTTAAGCCGTATTGAGGGTCATTCCACCAGACGTCACAGGAAGGCGTACCATAAGCGGGCGGATGATCCGCATTGGTATCCGCATTAATATCCTGAGCAGAATTATAGGGAAAACCTTTCACGGGTTGTCCTGCACTTAAATTCTGATAATAAGTTTGTGAAAATCCATGCGAACCCGGCCATTCGGTATCATTCGCGCCGTACTCAGTAATCGCCGCCTGAATGGGCGCAAGGGTTGCGCTGTTGTTATGCGTATCGGCCAAATATTGGGTGCGTGCTGGAATAAAACATTCCTGCTCAAATTCCTGGACTTCCTGCTTGAGTTCGGGATCGGTAATTTTAGCCATATCGACCTGGGAAGTCATTTTGCGTAAATCGGGTGCACACGCAATGAGTGTATTTGCACCGGAAGTAATTCCTTCGGAAAATGCAATGACGGCGTACCACCAGATCGGTACACGAATATCGCCCGTGGGTACAGTAAAGGCTTGATCATAGGTCGTGCCGGTATTGCCGGGATGATACGTGCTGGATTGGCCGTTAGTTTGACAGAGCGGCGTGTAGTAAAGCACCGTCGGGTCAAGCGTCAAAGCGGGAGAAACCGCAAAGAAAATAAATAATAATGCGCTGATAAAATCCACTTCCATGCGTCGTAATGAAGTACTGCCTGCATCTTTGGTTTCTTGTGACGTATACGGGTGCGTGATATTACGTAATACAATCCCAATAAAGGGTAAAAATGCCAGTCCGGTTTGCGACAGTAAATCCCAGA
Source organism: uncultured Pseudomonadota bacterium (assembly GCA_963697455.1). GTDB lineage: Bacteria > Pseudomonadota > Gammaproteobacteria > Coxiellales > Coxiellaceae > JAFEDN01. The sequence continues at coordinate 266,976 of CAVOOI010000007.1, forward strand.
TGTCATCGTATAACTGCCAGCCGAGTAGGGTGGTATATAATTCAGGATAAGATTGAACGCCGAGTGTCATCTTAATGCCCTCCCTGTGGATGAGCGGAAATCGCGCCGTTTTCCATGAGCGGTTGTGCATTGTTGATCTGGCCGACTCCAAACGCCTGACCTTGTTGACCATTGGAGTAATTCAGGATATTCAGTAACGTATCCGACATCATTTGCTTGCGCACTTGCGCTTCAAAACTGAGTGAACGCAATTCACTGTCTAAAACCGTCATTTTATCCTGTAGAATAAATTGAGCGGGACGATTGACGGCAATCGGTGGCGTTTGTCGGCCTATTTGTAAAATATCGCGCGCCATGAGCGCTTTTTCCATCAAGCGTTGCAGAGCCACTTCTTGCGCCAGTTTGTGCGTGACAATGCCCTGTTGCGAAACATCTATATTTTGTATGGCGTGGATGGCCGTTGGGCTGATGACCAAATCATTCGCAGAAACCGCCAATAAATTGTCTTTGCTTAAAGAGGCTGAACCGGACACTAACGCTTGTAACCGTTGGTTAATCGTATCGACGCAATCATTATTATTTTGCGTGGTGCAGATCGTCATCCAGGGTAATAAACCTCGCCCCGCCACCGTGCCTTGTCCCGCTTTGCAGCTTGAATCCGTGCAGGTGGTGATGTTCTGATCTCCTAACACACCAGTGATCCAGGTGATGCATCGGCGGGAGTGGGAAATTGATTCGCCAGATCGCTGTTGGTGGGCGCGGCTTGATCACTGGTTAAATCCCGATTCAATAAAGCGTTATAACCGGCTTTCGTGGTATCGGCGATGACATGGACGGGCGGTTGGTTTTTACCGGCAGCGTGCAGGGAACCATCGCTGAAGGATTTTCCCTGCACCCAAACCACACCATCGTTGCCAGCGTCTTGCGTGATTTCTTCATTCGCCGCATTAATGTCTTCATCGCCCGTGGCGGTCAGTGATAAATGCGATTTCCAGGAATCTCCAATAGAGAGCGTTGCCCAATCTTCGTAGGGATTTTTACCTTGGGCAATTTGATCTTTGGTTTCCTGGCAGGATTTGACGGAAGCGTCAATAATGGTGTGCGCACTGATCAATGAATTATTGAGCAGATTGTACAATGTCGGATTCGCTAACGCTAAAAAATACATCGGCATTTCCGCCAGGCTGCCGGTCGCATTGGCAATCAGGCTTTCCGTGAGATTATTCACACTGTCTTCCAGATCATTCAACGTATTGCTGATAGAAATAGCGGGATTATACATGCCGCACTGATTACCCAGCCCTAAATTGGCCTGCACGGATAAATCAATGGGCGTGCTGTAGGGTGCAACCGGCAACCGGTAATCACTTCCCCCGCCCATTTGATAATAAAAATGATTAATGTTGTTGCCGGTGGGAATAATGCTGGATGCCCCTGCCATGAAGGGCGTTAAACCAATTAAAAAACACCACAGCTTTTTCCGCGATTTTTTGCGGGTAAAGCCAAAATACGATTGTCCTAATCGTCGATGTTCTTTTTTTAAAATGGTTCGAGGGGGAGAGGCGGATAATTCTTTCAATATTTTTGATCGTTTATTTTTCTCAAGTTTTTTCCGTTTATCTGCTTATTCTGCTTATTTTTTTTATTCTGTTTCTTTTGTTGTAATCGTTTTTGTCGTTTTGTTTTATTATCCAATGATGTCATCAATTCTATTCCCCATCGGTTGATTGTTTTAAACATTTCCTTTGTCTTCATCATCATTTAAACCACCACTTTATCTATAAAAATGCTGCCCGGCGCAGGAATACAGCCCTGATATTGCCGCCATAATACCCACACATACGCACCTTGCGCCGGAGTGGTGACGTGTTCTCCGTAATTAGACGATTGACCGAATACCCCACAACTGGTTTCCAGTGTGGGATAAATCAGTTGAAATTGTGTTTGATTATTATTTTCCTGAATCACCGCTGCGGTAACATTCCGTACCGCAAACCGTGGGCAACGGTTGATGCAAATGTCCCCAGGCATTGGAAGCGGTCAATAACTGGCTGGCGCGTTGAGCGATGACGGCGGCGGCTTTGGCGTCATTACCGGTAATCACTTTGCCTTCAAAGGGGTAGGCTCCACCCCATACCGTGGCTCCTTTGCCAACGGTATGCGTAATATCTTCCCCATAAGCCATCGCCTGTTCAGGTATCGCTAACGGCGGAAATCCTCGCCATAACACGCTGTCGAGCATGGATTGAAAATAAGGTTGCAAGGGTATCGCCGCCGCCGGCAATAACATCGGTGTGGTGGGTAGCGTGGCGATGGCGGGATTGCCAATGACATCGGCTTCCTTGAAAAAAACATGCTGTTCCATGGGCTGATGAAAACTGTGTTGACCGCCGCCGGCGATCATGCCGCCGGTCACGACTGAAATTAAACCAACTTGTGCTTCAGCGGCAGCCGTATCGAGGGTGACATTCATTTCCAGCCAGGGATTATCATGGGGTTCATTGAACACGCTGACCACCGCATCGGGTAAATAATGTTGCACATACGGCGTGGTGATGATGCTTCCGGTGGCGTTTAACCAGAAACAGGAGCCTTTGATTTCGTAATGTAAACAGGCCGGTAATCCAGCCATTGTTTCCGCAATAATTTCCGCACTGTTGGTGCTGGAAAAGGCGGGAGAAGTCAGTAATACTAAACACAATAAATACGCTCCAGGATTTCACGCATTTTTTGTCAGGATTTAAGGCGAAATTCTTTTTAAAATCGGGTTTATTCATCGCTCAATTCCTCCGTGGGTTTTTCCATCATTTTTTGGGCAATATATTTGACGGCATCCATCTCGGATTTTTTCAGTTTTTTCATGAGTAACCGGCGCTGATGTTTTTCCACTTGTTCGGTCGCCGCCATCGCTAAATACAACCGGGGCGGCACATTGCGAAACAATCCCTGTAATCGGGGACTGAGGAGAACACCTTCGGTATATTTGCCTTTTTCCTTGCGCGCCGATAAAAACAAAGCCCGCTGCTCTTCGGTTAACGTTTTAAATCGCTCGATCTGCTCAATCTCATCGGGTGGTAAGGCCAGACACATCCAGGTTTCCAGTAAGGAAAGCATCTTGCGGGATTCATCGGCAAAATCCTTGAGATTTTGGGTCGCTACCCACAGCCACAATCCTAATTTTCGCCCCATCTTCGCAATGCGGGTTTGAATAGACGCTAATAAAGGCAGTTTGCTGAAGAGATGATTTTCATCGAAGATCGTGACAATCGGGCGATGACTGTATTGATTGGCTTCCGCCAGGGTCAGGATTTTGCTGACCACTCCGGCAAATGCAATTGAGCGCGGGGCTTCATAGCCTTCCTGCGCAAACAGTCCAAAATCCACGACCGTGACATCGGCCAAAGGCCAGGGGTCGCCGGGCTGATTGAGGAACTGGCTGATGGTGGGGTCTTTGATAAAATAACGTAGGCTGCTCATCATCTCGCGGATTTTCTGACATTGCAGTAGATCGCGTTGCGGGTCGCAGCGTTCGGCCAATTGCTCAAAAGCTGCGACAATATCCGCCGCGATCATTTGGGGGCGTCCGGCTTGGCGTACCGTTTCTGCCGCGAGAATAATGGCGTCCATAATTAACATGCGGTCAGCGCGACGGATACGATCTTCTTCTTTCGGCTCGCCGCCGGTAATCATCACCAAGGCCGCCAGCACCATTTCACCCAAAATATCCCGGCTTTCAGCGTGATCGTCGATGTCCTCTCTCTTCTTCTTCAGTATTTTCCCCGGTTTCCTGCGATAATCGCGCTTCAGTGGTCATCATCCATTGTGTGCGTTGTGCGGCTTCCAGAGCTTCGATTTGATCAAGGACTTGTAATCCCGCCGCAAACGGATTTAAGGACACCGGGTGCGCTGGATTAATTTTCACTTTATTGACGCTCAAACCCAGGCTGGTGCAATAATCGGCGAGTAAATCAAAAGAGCCACCGGCTTCGATAATAAAAAATCGGGGTTTATACAACGCCAGAGCGTGCATCACCAGAAAATTCAAAGTATTGGATTTTCCCGTACCAGTTTCACCCAGCAATAAAAAATGAGAATTCTTGGTTTTATCCTGAAAGAGATCATACAACCACGGTTCGCCACCGCGATTAAACATAATCATGCCGGGATTTGGCGTGCCGCGACTGCGGCCATAAAAAGGCAGCAATTTGGCAATATCGCTTAAGGCCACGTATTGAGAACGGTAATGATATTTTTTATCTTTTTCAAAATCGTAGGCCATCGGTAAATAACGTAAATACGCATCAATGGGGTAGAGTTCATCGTCGGTAATGACTTTAATGCCGTTATTATTGAGCAGGGTAGCCACCTGTGCTTCCCGGTCTTTCAGTTGTTCGGAGTCTTTACCGCGAATATAAACGGCCATGACCAGCGGGAAAATGGGGTCGTTATTGGCGATGGCGTGTTCAGCCATGTCTACCTGTTCTTTAACTTTGAGTGCTTGCGCATGGCGTCCCACGGCGCTATCGCGGACGGATTTTAAATGATACTCGACTTCACTTTGTGCCTGATTCACAATCGCCATCGAAAAAATACTGCCTTCGGGTAAACGGTCGAGTAAATGAAAAACTTTATCATCAGTTTCCCGTCGGCGTTCGGCGCTTAAATGCCCGATGATCGGATCGGCGCTCATGCCCTGAATGGTCATCACCTGATGGGGCAGTCCATCGAATACCCATCCTTTGGTAAATGATTCTGGGGTGGAAAAAAATAACTGCTCGGAAAAATCCCATCCCATCGGTTGATGTTCCGCCGTAGGGAAAATAAATTCCTGATTCGCACTTTTTTTAGGATTCAACCACTTGACCATCCATTGAAAAAAAGCTGCTGGTGTCAACCTTTTGACACCGAGTCCGCAAGCGCGCCATTGATCGCTTAATTTGCGGGAAATTTTTTTAATCTCTTCCCCATTCGCTTGACGGGCTTTTTGCTTTTTTTCCCGTGAAGCGTGCGATGATTTTTTATCCGTCTCGCGCCGGTATAAAAAAACAAATACCCGCCAGACACCGCCGCGAAATACCTGTTGCGTGACCTGGCTGTCCACAAAAATTCCTTCCGGTCGACTGACATAATCTAAATGGGATTTTAAAGTGGCGAGATGTGCTTGCACCAAAGGCTCGGAGTGCCGTTCGGGTTCAATGGCGGCCTGAACCGTTTGCATCAACGGCGTTAAAGACGGTTCCCGCATCACAAACACCTGCAAAATCCAGGGAGACTGTTTTTCTTGAGGAATGGCATTTTGTATAGACTCTTTGAAAGCCTGAGAGATTTTTTCCATCATCACTGCCGGGCGCGCTTCGCAGGGCAGGGGTGTAATTTCAAAACCCACGCCCAGGCTGGCGTTATCTTCGAGTAAAAATAGCTTATGTTTCTCGTCATAATCCCGCCAGGGCAAATAACGGGCTAGTGAAGGGTGTTTTTGATAACCCCGTTCAATGTCGGCAACGGAAATCATCGGCGGTTTTTTCAAAAGAGGTTGTTTATCTGTCAGAAATGAGAAGACGGTTTTCATGACTGAAGTTTCTCCCCGTTAACAGGGTTGGTCATTAATGGGAGTGCGTAATAATTCCGGGGATAGGCGGAAAATGCTGTCCAGTAACCGGGAACAGGCAGCATTTCTGCTCCGGCTAAATGAGGGAAGATATAGAGTTTCAGCTCGGGATTATCGAGTAAGGAAAAGGTGGGTGATGCTACACTGGACGGCAATGAACTGCTTGAAAAAGCAGTGGATTGACGTGACGTCACGGTAGGAGATGTGTCCGTGACGGTTTTAACAGCATCGTTCCTTGCTGTTGCAGTGCGATCACCCAAATCGTCATAAATGCTTTCCATGGTCGGCCCATTGTCGGGAATGATATTACCGGCCACGTGCGAACAGGCCACCGTCAATAGACTGCTAATCGAGATCAGTAGTCCTGACAGAATTATTTTTTTGTTTATTTTGTGCATACACAATTTTCCTCCCTTGTAAGTCATAATCAATTAGAATTTCTTTAGCAAAATTAACAACAACGGTTTGTGAACGGTTATTTTTGGGGTCTACGGTCGGTACATACACAGCGTCAAACGATTGTTCTTCGCGATCATGCCACCACTGCTGGACTTGCCCCATCGCATTATTGGCGGATTGTCCGGCGACAAATGCGCCCATCGAACCGGTAACAGAGGCGGTGCTGTTACCATTACTACCGATATTGGAAGTCGTTTGTGATTGCGCAAACGCATTCGCTGCTCCTTGCGCTGCACCCAGGGCGACGTTAATGCCAACGTAGGCCGGGGCATTGGTAATGAGCTTCCCACGAATAAAGGGATTGCCGGTGGCATCCGATAAATACCCTAACGCATTTTCTTTGGTGTAGCGGCCAATATTATTGTCATTCGAGGTCGTGGTTGAAATCGTACCATCATTAAATACAAATGTGAGGGAAGTCACCCAGCCGCGCACGCTCACCAGATTAAGATCACCTTCGGTGTAGCCGCTGACGATCATCTGGCGTAAATTGGGTACACGTAATCCATTGGCTGCTAAGGTGTCATCGGAAAAAACGATTTTAAAGGGGTAGGGGTCAGTGACAACACCTTTCACGGGAATGCGCCCCACCAATGCCGTCATCAACCGGTTTTGCACCGCAGTGGCATTGGCTGGAATCGTGTAAAAAGGTTTTGGTATTAAAGCGGCATGAGACTGATCATTACCACTGGTATTTTTTTCCAGTTTTGATGAAAGAGAATTAGCGTGCAGTGATTCGGCCAATTCGGGTACGGTCTGAATGGGTTGTGCCACATCTGACTGTTGGATTTTCCGATGCGGGATGAGCTGTCAATGCCTCTATCTGCGATTGCAATTGCGTGACCGTGGTGGTTAACGTGGAGGTATTTTTATCGGTTTTTTCCTGTAATTGCTGTAGCAATGCCTTATTATCTTGTTGGAGTTTGGTGTTATCTTCGACGATGGCTTTGACGCGCTGTTCGGTCGATGACCATTGCACCGTTAACGTATCCAACGATTCCGCCGCACTATCCTGAGAGGCGGTATTCACCACGGTATGCGATGACGTCATCAACGGTTTTTTGACGACAGGAGTTGAAGGATGATGAGTGGAAAGATAGTAGATCAACGCGCCTAAGATGACTACACCCGGTACAGCACTCCATTTTAATAACGGATTAGTTTTATGCGCGGCCATGATGACAGTCTCCTAAAGCTTGTTCAAAAGAATCATTGGAAATTAAAAATAAGGTGGTGCTGTCCGCTGGTTTATGACCGGTGGGTTGTAGTACCTCACGGGGATACACCATCGCGGCACGCCAATGTCCGCAGAGATCGTGTGTCAAATCCAGCGTAGTGAGATGAGGTGAGGGGTTGCGTAGCTCAACAGCGGTAATTACCGTGTCGTCTCGAATCCAGGATGCCAGTGGATGGGCAAATACGGCATCACTGTAAAATAAGCCGGATATCCAAAATCCCGTGTGCATGGGTGAACGGTTAAAATCGAAGTGATTGGATAACAGATAATTGGGCGCATAGAGCTGTTGCCAGACCCATCGCATGTCTTGCACCCACTCATCAGCGGAGACTGACGAAACAGCATTGTAGGATAAGAGGCTGTTCTCCGCAGAGGCCATTACCGGGTTGTTATGATCAGGCAAATCATTTTCCGCCATCGCAGAGTTGGATAAAAGCGGTTGATGGGCTGCTACCCTGATTTTAATGGTATCGGCTGTTGATTGTGTGTTGTTGTTTGAATCCGTCATCACATCCAAAAAAATAATCTGATGGCTGTTTTTGAGCGTGATATAAATTCGGGTTTTTTGTTCAAACGGTTTTAGCGCGGTCAAATAAACGCTTTGATGATCATTGATCACCTGACATTGATCGGTCGTCAATTGACTGTTGACATCCACCTGTACCGGTTCGGGAAAAATCAGGCGTTTTTCCTGACGCAGTGGCAAGGTCAAGATGAGCGGATTGCCTTGCCAAACCCAGTTGGTGACAATTTGAGTGTCGTGCGGTAAAGCGGCGCGTAACGCCTGTTCATCTTGCGCACTGAGCGTTAAAGCACTGACAGGAACCAGAGGTTTAGCCCAGGCTGCTAAAGGACAGATTAATAAACTCATCAAACCACTAATGAATATTTTAGAATTTAAAAAACGTTTCACCGATTTTACTCCTTGTTTGCAGACTCATTAAATGTAAGTTTTGCCTCGAACGGGAGGCGTCATAAATCCAGCCAACGCCAGTCCATACGGGTTATCGTTGTGCGAGACTTCCCGGCGCGTTATTTTCAGGGGATACAGTATTTCCACATCTTTGACCGGCTGGTTATTCTTAAATTCCATGAGCCGTACACTGAGATCGACTTCCCAGGTATCCGCACCAATTTTTTTGACGTTTTCGGGGGAATAAGCCGCACCAGAAATCCCCTGCATGAAACGTTGACGCTGCAACTGCCCGGTGGCTTTCAGCTCGGCCAGTTCCTGCAATAAGGATTGCTGAAATCCGGGTGTTAAATAAGCCGCATAGGTTTTAATATTTTTAGCGTAATTTTGCCCTGAATCTTCCGGCCAATAATTAATTTCTTGCCAGAGTTCATACGCAAAGCTATAAATTAAAGAATTGGGTACTTCAGAAACCTTAATGGTTGCGCCATTAGATATATCCGGTGGAATATAAATCCGCAAATGAGAGGGCGCGGTCATCCAGCCAGCGGCCAGAATAATGCACAATACAAACAATAGCCCAATACCGCCACGCAGCGTGCGAATCAACATCAGATCGCGATCTTCTTTTTTCCAGGCATTAAAGTTAAGCATGTGTCCTCCTGACCGACCAGCGGCCTTCTCGTAGCACATAAGGCGTTTGCCATAAATGTTGTGTGAGTGACCCCAGGGCGATGTGCTTTAAAAACAGATGAAAATAATAGCCGTAGGGCTTTCCGGTTTTAAGTTTTTGCAATCGGCCTAGAAAGAATCGTGAAATATGCACAAACGACAATAAAATGATGGCGATACCAATAGACGCATAACCGAACAACAGCCGAGTCAGTAGTGATAAGCCACTGCCGCCGATAATTAATACCGACAGGCTGACGATCAGTAATTCAAACAGCGTGCAATCTTTGTAGATCGGCATTTTGTGATTAATGTGCGTGAGAATCATATTTTTTCCTTTTTTTCTTATGCGCTTGGAATGATGCTATAACCCGCATAGATTAAACCCAATCCGATGGCAGCAGCGGCCACCGCTACTGCGCCATGCTTGAAAAAATGGCCGAGTTCCTGTTTCTCCTGCGAGGTGTGATAGGCTTTCGCAATACCAAAGGCTGCACCGATCATGACCATCGCGCCCACGATCATGCAGCTATAGCGCAAACTCTTGTAGGCCAGGTTGCCGCCGACATCAATCCAGTCATTACTTCCCTTGGCGATATCACCATCTGGTGGGGTGGGTAACTCCGCCCAGGCGGGTAAAGACACACTACAAAAAACGCTCAACCATAACAGGCCGTGCCTGTATTGCCGTATCATTCGTCTCAACATGTTGTAACCTCCTTCATTCACTCTTAAAAAATGCAGCCACTGAAGTTTTTCGCTGTTTTTTCCAATGTTTCCATCACTGCGCCGTGTTTCCGTCATGGTGTTCAGCGGACGATAACCCTCAGCGACTGCACTAACTCACAAAAATCAGTACCACGGTGATACTGATGACCCATAGAACCCTCAAGTTCTTGCGTAATACGTCATACAGATCAATGTCATGATGACGAAAATGGTGAAGCTCACCATAAATAAACCACGCCGCCCAGATCATGACCATGACGATCAATAAGGTGCGTATGGTTAAACTGGCCTCGGACGCTGTCACGCCCGCCGCCATTTCCCAGGCTTGAAGGGCGGTTTCATTCATGGGCAGATTCCTGATTCATTTTGTCCCTGTAATCCCCGTTAATCACTTCAGGTGTTCGGGGTTCTATGGGGTTGTTTTTTATTTTTTCTTCAATTCCGGCGCGAATTGCTTGTAAATCTTCCCAGACCCCATTGTGTTGTTGACCTTGAGCATCGTGATACGACATATAATGAAATTGAATACGCGCGGTTTTGGACTGCTCTTGTTGAGCGGCTAACAGCGTAGGCTTCATCGCGTCGATTTGATGAATCAGTTGTAGAAGATAGACCCGCTCCTGTTCCGGGGAAGCCATTGCGGATTGAAATATCCCCATCAACAATATCGCCATCAAGCAGCCTCTGTTTTGGAATAATTTCTTTTTCATTGTTTTCATTTTTTTCATGGGATTGCACCTATACATATTTCTTAAAAAATCGCACGCTGAAAGTCAGCCATAATCCTAATGCCACAGCCATTGGTACGAAAAACCAGGCCGGTGATACCGGCGATAGCCAGGTGAAATAAGCGAATAACGGCAGGAAAAAAAGGGCAGCGCCACTATGCTTAATTTTGTGAAATAATAAAGTGCTTTCCCGTGCGCCTTTAAATTTACGGATGTCGCGCTGGACTAGCCCATCGACAAAACCTAAAATCAGACTCAATAAAAATAATGGTAACGCCATCATAAAAACCCAGAATCGCTTCACGATGACTGCCAGTGTCCCGCTTAATAAAGGGAGTATCTGGTTTTTTACGACCGAGCAGGTCTGGGTAAATTTTTTGGCGAAGGGATTATTTTCAGGTGATGAAGATGTGCCGTGAAACTGAAAGAATCCCTGAGAAATAGCCGATAAGTCATTCAGGCAGGCCGTTTCGTTTTGCATCGCCGAGGTGCGCCAGTGTGCATAATAAGCCTGAATCCGATTGACCCAGGCGGGCGGTGATACCCATGAATGAATTGTCAGCAAGGCATCTATTCGATTTAATGACGACTCGACACGGTGTTGATGCAGGCTACGCCAGCCCTCTACCGCGCTTAAAAAACACCAGGCAGCCAACACGATAAAAAATGTCGTGGTGAGGCAGGTAGTGACTGACCCCAATAAACCGGATGGTTTTGCCGGAGATTTAGCGGCAGCAGTTTTTGTTTCGCTCATGGCTGACTCCGATGATGAGGGTTAAAGGGTGATTTATCGAAAGGCTGAATAATCGGTTCCGCCGAATACAACTGTCTTAAAGCCGCATATACCGCATGATTAAAGATCAGTTCACGCGCCACTTTGTCGTGTTCCTGGCGTGCCTCGATTTCGGCAAAATGCTGGCGTTCTTTGTCGGTGGTGGCGTTTAAACCGAGTACCGCCGCCGGAGAAAGTTGTGGATACCAAAGACCATTTTGGCCTTGCATGAGTTTTAAATAATTTGCCCACTCGGTTTCCGATAATCCCCAGTCCTGTGCGGTTCCCGGTAGCGTATTCGCTGAAGGCGTGGTGCGAACGAGTGAACTGATTTCCTGAGAATTTTCAACCTCGGCGGCATGAATGGATAAGCAGTAAAATAAAAATCCAGCCAGGATGAGACATAAAAATCCGCTAATTTTAAGCCGTTGTTTATGCATATAACGTTCTCGATACAGCAACGGTCATGCGGCGACGTGTTTTCATATTTTCCAATAGTGTTACACCCATCGTTATGTCTATTTTGATGACTTTCCAATCGGCCAGGCTATCGTTGATACGCAGGGGTAATGTGTTTTGTTGATATTCAACCGAAACGAAGGGTTGCCCCGCCATCATATCCAGTGATTTAATGCTGAAGGGTAATGAGGCTTTCACAGGCTTTGATGGATGAGCGTGTTTTTTCCGAAGAAAATTAGTCTTTTTAGAAGAATAGCTTTTCTGTAATTGTTGAAGTTGATCAGAAATCCGTTGTAATTGTGTCGTCTTTGCCAAACCCGATAGGGATTGCTCGGTGGCTGCTGTGCGTTCTAGGCGGGTGACGGTTTCTTTCACTGCTTTGATTTGCTCATGATCTGCTTTAATACTGTTAATCTGTGATTGCAGATCATTGAGTGTCGATAAAATTTCGGCTTCGCGTTCTATCGAAACGTGTGAAATTAATTTTATCTGTGTGGTTTCATGTTTTACGAAGAACGCCAGGCCGAAAAAGCTGAAAAACAAGGTGATTAAGGTCAAATGCGGCCATATTTTAAGACACAGTGCCTTCCAGTGACGTTGACCCAATAGACGGGTATCAGAAGGTTCCACTGCTGCCAGAATTTCTTTATTTTTTTTAAAAAACCAGTCTGTCATAAAAAATCCTTATTGGGTGATAGCTGCAAATTGAGATTTGAGTTGAAAATCAACCGTTCGGTTGAGTGGATCAACGATTAAATGAAAAGCGGGGCCGATTAATAAGGTTAAGACTTGCCGTAAAGACAACGGCCCTATATCACGCTGTATCAATGGCAGCGGTTTTTTCAGCGTATTCTGTAAATCACGGGTTTGCTGACTGGTTTCGACGAGCGCGTAACCACTGTAGTGTAAGACATCGGTGATGGCGTCCTCAACCGTTTTAATATCTGACAAAAAATGAACTTGAATGATCGGCGATAATAAATCCAACTGTTCGACTTGTATCTGATTATTCACGGTTAGATAGCGGCCAGTTTGAATCAATTTATCAGATTGTGCCAAGGCTGTTAAAGAGAATACCGATACCAGCGATATCACTGCGCCCAGATAGATGTGTTTCCGTAAAGATGGGTAGCGATCAATTTTCATATTAAACCTCTTGGTTAAATCATTGGATGTTACTTGCATTCAATTGGATGTCAGTCTGGCAGAAAAAAATAATTTGAAACAGGTAACTTGGTGAGGAAAATTGACCTTTTTAATAGGGAAAATTGCCCAATAAATTTGGGCAATATTTATATTGGGTGTATTAATACCTCAGCGCTAAATGGAATTGACCCACTTCTGCTAATGAAAACTGACCCACCTCATATTTTGAACAAATAAAATATCAGTAAAATATCAATATTATTATGATATTTTATTCTGTGCCTGACGCTTCTGCATGAGCATGAAAATAAATTTCTCTATTGGCGCATGATCATCGTTTTTCTAACGGTAGCGGTTCAACATTTCTGGTAATCAGCGGAAGATCACCAGAGAGGGAACCTCAATGCAGCAGGTAGAAATTTGTTTATCTTGTCAACGTTCGTTTTTCATTCAGCATAATCCTTGCCAGCAATATTGTAGTCAGCCGGGCTGTCAAAAGAAGAGAAAGAATCAATGGCGTCAACGCAAACGCAGGCAGGACAGCGACTATCGCGATAATCAGCGGAAGGCTGATCAGAGTTGGCGGCAAAAAAACCCGGCGTATTGGCAACGCTATCGGTCGGCCCATCAGGACTATGTCGCTCACAACCGGGATCAACAACGCCAGCGTGATCAACGGCGGCGCTTAAATGCCGCGCCGGCGACGCGTCGCCTTCTTGCAAAGAGCGACGCGTCACCCAATAATTCTCCTGTTCCATCAGGCACTTACGATCTCATCCCCCTTCCGGCGTCCGGTCTTGCAAAGAGCGACGCGTTACGCGTTAAAATTACTTTAATTTCAGCCGATTACGCTGGGGAACCCTGCTTGCAAAGAGACCACCTTATCGCCAACGGTGAAAGGGCCGTTTAAGCTCGGGGCATGGAAATCATCTCAACACCTATCGTCTCCGCGGCTCCTTCGGGAACTCCTTTCGAGGTGGAGTGGCATTGTCTGGATATGCGCTATCAGCATTTACGCCAGCGATCGCCGCAGACTCAGCGCCGGCTGATGCTGTCGATTTGCACGTATGGCTTATTGGTTCCCATTACAGTAATTGCAGCCGCGGAGGCGGTCAGTACCGTACCGAGGTGGACAGTGATCGATGGTTACATGCGCGCCCAGGCGACGCGTACTCTGGGAAAAGATACGATTGCCGCCCAGACTTGCGGACTACCGGCGGATGAAGCACTCCTGACGCTATATCGGACGCATCAATCCCGTCCGTGGGAGCCGTTGGAAGAAGCCACTTTACTGCAGGAACTGATGACGCATTATCAATATACTCAAGCCCAGTTAGCCGTGCGGTTCGGTAAAAGTGAGACGTGGGTCTGTCATCGGTTACAACTCATCACTGAACTCCCGGAATTTGTGGCGGCAGCAGTTTATCAGGGCACTGTATCGCATTGGTCAGCCAGCCGGGTATTGATTCCCTTTGCGCGCGCAAATGCCCATCACGCAAAAAAAATGATTGATTACCTGGCCACGCATCGGCATTCCAGCCGGGAAATACAGACCTTTTATGAGCACTATATGCAGTCTCGACCAAAAGTGCGTGAACAGATGATCGCTCAGCCTGCCCTGTTTTTTAAGGTCAAAGCAGCTTCTGCGGTAAAATCCGCCGCTCTATCACGCGATGAATTCCCGGAACAAATCTGGGAGCAACGACTTATGCGCGTCATTCAAGAGCTGAATGCATTAACGGTTCTTTTACCCCGTGTATTTTATCCCGAACAAACGCCCGGTGAACGCGAATATTTAGAACAGCGTCTGAATCAGGCGGTAGCTGCGATGGCGTCGTTACAACAATCACTACGGAGAATTCCCCATGCACAAACGTCCTATGGCGCAAACGGTACAACAGCTTCATCAAGCAGGCCAGAGCCTGCGAGAGATCAGCCGCTTATTGAAGCTATCGCGCAATAGTGTGCGCAAACTGCTAAAAAAACCAGACGGCGATCACGAACCGGAACGGATTTACGCGCAGCACGAACCTTACTTACCGCTGATTGTTGCCCTGCTCAACGAATGTGGCGGTAACCTGGTGCGCGTCCGTGAGCGATTAGCACAGGAACATCAACTGTCTTTGGCATACAGCACCCTGACTTATATCGTGCGCAAATATCAGTTGTCGTCGCCGCCGACTCGCGTGGGGGAATACGATTTTAAACCGGGAGAAGAAATGCAGCATGACACCTCTCCCCATACCATCATCCTCGGAGGCAAACCGGTCAAAGCACAATGCGCTGCTTTAGTGCTGGCGTTTAGCCGTCAGTTATTCATTCAATATTATCCCTGCTATACACGCTTTGAAGCCAAAATATTCCTGCAACAGGCGCTGTCATTTATGCAGGGCAGTTGTCGGCGTTGTGTGATTGATAATACCAGTGTGATTTTAGCGGCTGGCGCAGGCAGTCAGGCCGTGATGTCGGCGGAGATGCAGTTTTTTAGCCGGTTTTTTGGTTTTGAATTTCTCGCTCACGCCGTGAATAATCCGAATCGAAAAGGACGCGTGGAGCGGTCATTTTCTTATGTCGAAAATAATTTTTTAGCGGGACGGGTTTTCCAGGACTGGGAAGATCTGAACCAAAGCGCACTCCAGTGGTGTCAGACGGTCGCTAATGAAAAACTCAAGCGTTGCCTAGGCATGTCGCCGAAAACGGCTTATATCCAGGAGAAGCCTTTTTTATTGCCGTTGCCGGAGATACTCTTGCCGATCTATCAACATGAACAACGTGTGGTCGATACACAAGGTTATATCAGTGTTGACACCAACCGTTATTCAGCGCCGGAAAATGTTATCGGTCGTGCGATCGATGTATACCGGTATCTCGACAAAATAGAAATGTATTATCAACACCGGCTCATCGCCAGCCATCCCCGAGTGATCGGATCACGGGATAAACGCTGCCTCATTCCCGGTCATCATCGACGCTCATACCGTCACCAAAATCATCGAACCGGCTGTGCCGCTGAAAAACAGTTACTGGGTCACAGCATTATTTTAGATGAATATATCACGCAACTAAAATCACATGTCCACGGTCGTGGCGTCTGGATGTTTAAGCGATTACTGTATTTAAAACAGTTGTATCCCGCTGAAGCGTTTATGATGGCGATTGAAAAAGCGAAGCAATATGGCCTTTATAATATGCCGCGTTTAGAAAAGCTTATCATTCGATGTGTCGCGGGAGAATTTTTTAACCTGTCCTGATAGGGAGAAAACACGATGTTACAACCACTGCAACAACTCATGGAACAACTGAAATTACGGGGCATGATGACCTGCCTGGAGCCGGTCATCTCACAAGTGCAGGAAGGAAAGATCGCTGTTCAGGATGCGCTGCTTCAGTTACTGGAAGCCGAATCGCAAGACCGCCAGGCCAGAGCCTTAACCAACCGGATTAAAAGCGCTAAAATGCCGTGGAAATGGGCGTTAGACACGTTCCCTTTCAAACAGCAGCCCGGCGTGAGTAAAACCCAAATGCTGTCTTTAGGGAAACTGGATTTTATGAAGACGCATGAAAATATTATTTTTATCGGCAAACCCGGCATGGGAAAAACCGGGTTGGCGATCAGCCTGTTACGTTTAGCGTTGATGCAGGGATATCGGGGACGTTTTTACAATACACAGGATTTACTCAACGATCTCTACGCTTCTTTAGCGGATAGAAGCACTTCCAATCTGCTCAGAACGATAGCCAGTTACGATATTTTAATTTTAGATGAACTGGGATATTTAACATTAACGACCGAGCATATTAATATATTTTTTAAACTGATCGACATGCGTTATCAAAAGAAATCCACGATCATTACGACCAACCTGGACTATCCGCAATGGTATGAGGTGTTTAAACATAAAGATCTGGTGGATGCCATGCTGGATCGCTTCCAACACTTCTGCATTACTGTCCGCATTGATGGACCCAGTCTAAGAAAACCGGGATAAAACACCGGCAGATTTTATTCCAGTTCGCTCACATCCAAACGGGAAGACCAGCGGCCAGTCATCTGGCTGCTGGCCTAAGCACCACCCTTAACCACCCGAAAGAAACTACTATCTCTTTATTCCACTCTGTTTATCTCATCGTGGCCTGGACTCAAATTAATATCTCTGCGCACTCACTGGGTCAATTTTTATTAGCAAAAGTGGATCAGTTTTTATTAGCGCCGAGGATTAATACGGAAAATATAGAAATAAAAATGAAAAAATAATGTTATAATTAAATTTATATATAAAAAAATAATCCGCTTTTCAATCTTTTTATTAAGAAAAGGCGAAAATAGATACGTCTTTAATTTAAATACTCAGTAACGGGACTGAGGGGTTCTTGTCAATATTAGATGTTGTTGTGCCTTCAAGTTGCATATCGGTTTCCCTCCTGATGGATAGTCTCATTCTTTCCGAAATATTCATCAAAATTTAGCATAGGCGTCGGTCGTAAGTCAGTGTGTGGCACCGTTCTTGTTCTAATTTTAAAAGGTGAGTGAAACGAATAAAAATTGGTGGCAGTTTTTAGACTATCACGAGTCCTATCAAAACAACTTTGCAATACTTGGCAGCCGGCGTTGACAACGGTTCGCACCATGGTGACATTTTTATAGAGTAAAAGACTCAATCCCACCATACCTACAATTATGGCTCCGGCAGTGGCGGGAGTGAGTAAGGATTCTGCGGGTGCTTCGCTGGAACTTGGACTGGATAAGGCTGGAGGAGTCCAGGGTGACAAAGATTCGGTGGTATGGAATCCAGTGGAATGATCTGAGGTGGTGTCGGTTGTTGCTGCCAGTGGATCATTTTCAATCACTTCGATAGAACTACCAGCACCCCAGGTTATTTTTTTAGAAGACTCTCTTTTAACATCGCTATCGAAAACGCCATATCGACGACTCGGTTTCAAGTGGTTATTTCGTCCATGAGAAGATGGACGACGGCGCATAGGCGATGGTTCACCTGATGTTAAGGTCGCAGTATAACCATTATATCGTGTATTGGCATGACAGAGTTGATCTTGACAATACCGTTGCCACTGAAAACTTTCAATTTGCGCCAACAAACTGGAAGAAACATTGTTGCCAAACAACCAAAGTCCACTCAAACGAGTGGAAGCATAAACATCAGCCAGCGCTTGCGCGCCGGTATCGGTGATATTGTTATTAATTAAACTTAAGGTAGTGACATTAGTGAAAGGTAATACTTGGGTTAAAGCCAATACTCCCCTGTCACCAATATTATTATCAGGTAAATCAAGTTGTTGAATGGCTGATCCCGGTAAATAGAGCGCTAAAGCAATCAAGTCATCGTCAGTCAGATTGCAAGAAGAAAATTGAAGCGCTTCTAATTCCCTGATACCAGGACCTAACGGCAACACCGAATCTATCAATGCAATGTGATCAAACACTAGCGCTGTAATGAATGAAAATCTTATTCCGTCGGCGCATAGAGTCAGCGTTTCGTTATTCAATTGATAACCTTGTAACCAAAAGACAGTAATTTGTGTTAACGGCCATGCGCTAGATAACGCCCTCATACTGTTGACAGTTAATAAATTCCCATATCCTATTAACTCAAAAGCCCAAAAATTAGTTTGATTTAATTGCTGTGCCAAGGCGATGATGCCTTGTTCGCCAGATTGACTAGCAATAGCAAAAGCATTAGTTAGCGAAGGAAGTGCCTTCAGACTATCCGTTAATGAGATCATTCCACTATCCGTGATTTGACTACTTTGAAGTCCCACAGTATCCAAATTAGAATGTTGAATCATTTGGGCAAAATAGGCGGCTCCTTGATCGGTAATCAGATCGCCTTCTATCCACAATTCTGTCAATACTGGATTGTTTTGAATCAACGAAGTTAAAGCTCGCACCGTTTCGTCGCCAAGGCGAGAACCCGTCAAAAGCGTTCTTTTTATGGGCATTTCCGCCAATGTTTGGGCTACTATTTGACCTGCCGTATCATCAATATTCGCACTATCTATGTAAAATCGATTGATTTTGGTTTTGTTTAACTGCTTAGCTAGAGCAATAATTCCACTATTATCCACATTAGGAAAACAGATCTTAAACAATGTTAACTGCATATCGGGTAGTACATTAGTCAAATATTGCAATCCTTGACTGGTTAAACCTTCTCCCCCAGGATATATGGGATCTTCACAACCTAACTCTATGGTATTGATCTGGGAAGTTTTTAGGTAGTTCTGAGTTAACGCTTCCATATCCGCATCGGCAAAGTAATCATAAATTCATAAGGTAGTTAATGACGCCCCTCTCTTTGAAATTGCCGTTAAAATTTTAACCATTTCAATTCCGGTTAAATTTTTAGTATTCAGTGTTAAACTGTCTAAATCAGCTAAATTAAATAATGGAATTTGCGCAACGAGGTCGTCTACCGAATCGCTTAAATTAACAGAACGAAATTGATTTTCAATCAACTCAATAAAACAATCCGTAGTCAATTCAGTCGCCCATTCCGGATAACCAAAACCCAATTCAAATCCCGGCTTATCCGGACAACGGATGGCTTCTAAAATACTGAGGACAATCATTTGGAAAAAATAGAATTCTATGGTTAACTTGATGCCCTTTAATAATAGGGCGGGCAATTGTTGCTTCCATACAGGCGTCTTTAAGCCTAATAAACACCACAATAAATATTGACGAGATAAGCGTTGTGGTAACGAATAAATTTTTTGAAATCGTGATTGCTGATTTACTTTAACTTCTGGTGATAATGTCGTCAGCACCTCCAACGCCTTGCCTTTGGTGTATAGGATTGCAATCAATTCTTCCTTCGAGTAACCGGCTTCTTTCAGACGCGGTAAATCTTTAAATCCCACGCCGTGCGCAATCTTAGCCAAATATTGCAGGGCATTGAGTTGCGTGCTCTTTTTTCCTTCCAATGCCACTTGACACAGAGCATCAAAAATTTGTTTCCGCTCCTCACTGGATAAACGCCCATCCCAACGCACCAGACTTTCTAGTTTTTGTAATTTCCCACTTAATGACAAAAAGCCCGCACTGGAAATTCCTGGGAGATATTCATAAACGCCATCCCGTAACCAACCGCCGCCCGTTTGTAGGTGAGTGTCAATGGTTTGAATGTAATTTTTTAGAGTAGCCGGTGAGGTGCGTCGTGCTCCCCACAGACTAGAGATACTTTGTAACCCGCCAATGATGAAGGGACTGGTTAAAATCAACCTCAGCCACCGGGCTTCTAATCCTGCTAACAAGCGCACTAAACTATCAATGCCTTTTTGATCCGAGCCGATAAACGAAGCACGAAACTCTTCAATATTGGGAGAACCAGTTTGGATAACCTTAACCAAACGATAGAACAACATGGAATAGATAAACAGATGAATGGAAGTAAATAATCCCAATTCCAAACCGCGAACAAATCCCTGCACCGCATAGGCTTTAACCAAACCCCAAGTACTTTTTAGCAGAATAGATCGCTCCGCCGGTCTGACTCGCCGCCAGGCGCTGTCTTTGGTTTCCGGTCCCAAATCACGAGCCGATAGCAATGGCCATTGCAATAGTTTTTCTAAGGCATGATCCAAACTGGCCCATTTCATCCCGGGGCAGGTGCTCATTTCGTGTTGAAATAAAGTCAGTAAATATTGACTATCGACGCCAATCTCGTTTCGTTCAACGTCTAGTTGAGAAAGCAATTGATCTAATTTAGAGTAATCAGCTTCATCATCTGGCAGCAGGACATAGCTGCTTCCTTTAGTTTGAATACTGGTGGATCTTGGGATAAATCGAACAGTCAGTGGTTGACCGGAAGTTCCCTGCGGATTCGAAGATGTCAAATTTTGAGGATGGCTTACCGGTGGTGGGGTATCTAGTAAATCCACTGCTGTTTTTTCAGGTTGATCTTCTTTCATTTTATTACCCTCCTTGTGGTTGAAGTTCTTTATTTATTAAATCCTACCAGGCTTGATGTTTTGGGTTCACTTTTGAACGGCGTATTAGTTCTGCCAGAATCTGGTATGGCTTTGGCAAGCGCAAACAATGAATGCGGATTAGATGAGCTGGATAGGCTGGAAGAACTGCCATAAAAGCAACGTTCTAACATTCGAAAACTCGCGTTAACAAAGGCACGTACGGGAGTTAAATTTTTATAAAGCAAGACGCCAAAAACGGCAATGCCAACGATCATGGTTCCGGCAGCAGCAGGAGTGAGTAAGGATTCTGCGGGCGCTTCGCTAGCACTGGGACTAGGTAATGCGAGAGTATCCGAAGTCAACAAGGATTCGGTGGTATGGAATCCAGCGGAATGATCTGAGGTGGTGTCGGTTGTTGCTGTCAGTGGATTATCTTCAATCACTTCGATAGAACTGTCAGCGCCCCAGGTTATTTTTTTAGAAGTGTCCCTTTTAACATCCCTATCGAAGACATCATATCTACGACTGGGTTTTAAGTGATTTCGTCCACGAGAGGATGGATGGCGGCGCACTGATGACGGATCGCGTGATGTTAAGGTCGCAGTGTTATCATTATATTGAGTATTGGCATGACAGAGTTGATCCTGGCAATACTGTTGCCATTGAAAACTTTCAATTTGCGCCAATAAACTGGAAGAAACATTGTTGCCATACAACCATAGTGCACTTAAACGAGTGGAAGAATAAACATCAGCCAGCGCCTGCGCGCCAACATCGGTGATTTTGTTATTACTTAACCCTAAGCGAGTGACATTAGTAAAAGGTAATACTTGGACTAAAGTCAATACTCCTGCATCGCCAATATTATTATAATCTAAAGCAAGATATTGGATAGTTGATCCTGGTAAATAAAGGGCTAAAGCGCTCACGTCATCATCAGTAAAATTGCAAGAGCTAAATTGCAATGTCTCTAATCCCTTGATACTAGGGCCTAATGACAATACCGAATCAAATTCAATGTGATCAAAAAATAGCTGTGTAATTATTGAAAATCTTACTCCATCAGCGAATAGAGCCAGAGTCTCGTTATTGAGTTGATAACCTGATAAGAAAAGGTGAGTAATTTGTGTTAATGGCAATGCGCTGGATAACGCTCTCATACTGTTGGGAGTCAATAAATTCCCATATCCTGCTAAAGTAAGCCGCCAAAAATGAGTTTGATTTAATTGCTGTGCTAAGATGACGATGCCTTGTTCACCAGATTGACTTGCAATAGCAAAATCATTAGTTAGCGACGGGAGTTCCTTCAAACTATCCGTTAATGAGATCATTCCATTATCTGTGATTTGAATGCTCTGAATGCCTACAGTATCTAAATTGGAATGTTGAATCATTTGGGCAAAATAGATTGTTCCTTGATCGGTAATCAAATCACCTCCTATATCTAATTCTGTCAATTCTGGATCATTTTGAATCAGTAAGGTTAAAGCTCGCACCGTTCCGTCACCAATACGGGCGCCAGATAACATCACTCTCTTCATCGGCAACTCCGCTATTGTTTTGGCCATGACCTGACCTGCGGTATCGTCAATATTTGCATTTGCCAGCAGAAATCGATTAATTTTTGTTTTATTTAACTGCTCAGCTAGAGTAATGATTCCGCCATTATCCACGTTAGGAAAACAAAGCTGAAAAAATGTCAACTGCATATAGGGTAGTATGTCGGTTAAATATTGCAACCCTTGACTCGTTAAACCTTCCCCTTCAGGATAAATGGTATCTTCACACCCTAATTTTAAGACAGTGATCGAGGAATTCGTTAAGTAATTCTGAGATAAGACCTCCATATCGGCATCGGAGAAGTAATCATAAATTTCTAAGTCAGTTAATGGCGCCCCTCTTTTGTCACCGCTGTTAGAATTTTTACCATGTCAATCCCTGTTAAATTCTTATCAGCAAGCACTAAAGTGTCTAGATAGGCTAGGTTAAATAACGGAATTTGTGCAACCAGATCATCTACCGAATCGCTTAAATTAGTGGTACGGAATTGGCCTTCAATCAGCTCAATAAAACAATCCGTCGTTAATTCAGTCGCCCATTCCGGATAACCAAAGCCCAATTCAAATCCCGGCTTATCCGGACAACGAATCGCTTCTAAAATGCTGAGCATAATCATTTGGAAAAAATATAATTCTATGGTTAACTTAATACCTTTTAATAACAAGGCTGGCAATTGTTGCTTCAATACATGCGTCTTTAAGCCTAATAGCCACCATAATAAATATTGACGATATAAGCGTTGCGGCAATGATTGAATGACTTGGCATCGTAATGGTTTACTTTCTTTAATCTCTTCTTTCGGCAACGACGTTAGCACTTCCAGCGCTTTGCCCTTGGTGAATAATACGGTGATCAATTCTTCTTTGGAGTAATCCGCTTCTTTGAAACGGGGTAAGTCTTTAAATCCTACACCGTGCGCAATCTTAGCCAGATACTGCAGGGCATTGAGTTGCGTGCTCTTTTTTCCTGCCAATGCCACTCGACACAGCGCATCAAAAATTTGTTTCCGCTCTTGACTGGATAAACGCCCATCCCAACGCACCAGACTTTCTAGTTTTTGTAATTTTCCACTTAATGACAAAAAACCAGCACTGGAAACGCCGGGAAGATATTCATAAACACCATCCCGTAACCAACCGCCGCCTGTTTGTAGATGAGTGTCAATGGTTTGAATATAATTTTTTAAAGTGGCTGATGAGGTGCGTTGTGCTCCCCATAGACTAGAGATACTTTGTAAACCGCCGATAATGAGCGGACTGGATAAAATCAATTTCAGCCACCCGGCTTCTAATCCCGCTAACAAGCGCACTAAGCTGTCAATCCCTTTTTGATCCGAGCCAATAAACGAAGAACGGAACTCTTCAACGCCGGTAGAACCCGTTTGAATCAGTTTTACTAACCGGTACAACAGCATAGAATAAATAAACACATGAATGGAAGTAAATAATCCCAATTCCAAACCGCGAACAAATCCCTGCACCGCATAGGCTTTAACCAAACCCCAAGTACTTTTTAGCAGAATAGATCGTTCCGCTGGCCTAACTCGTCGCCAGGCGCTGTCTTTGGTTTCCGGTCCCAGATCACGAGCAGATAGCAACGGCCACTGCAACATTTTTTCCAAAGCGTGATCCAAACTGGCCCATTTCATCCCGGGGCAGGTGCTCATTTCATGTTGAAATAAAGTCAGTAAATATTGACTATCGACGCCAATCTCGTTTCGTTCAACGTCTAGTTGAGAAAGCAATTGATCTAATTTAGAGTAATCAGCTTCATCATCTGGCAGCAGGACATAGCTGCTTCCTTTAGTTTGAATACTGGTGGATCTTGGGATAAATCGAACAGTCAGTGGTTGACCGGAAGTTCCCTGCGGATTCGAAGATGTCAAATTTTGAGGATGGCTTACCGGTGGTGGGGTATCTAGTAAATCCACTGCTGTTTTTTCAGGTTGATCTTCTTTCATTTTATTACCCTCCTTGTGGTTGAAGTTCTTTATTTATTAAATCCTACCAGGCTTGATGTTTTGGGTTCACTTTTGAACGGCGTATTAGTTCTGCCAGAATCTGGGATGGCCTTGGCAAGCGCAAACAATGAATGCGGATTAGATGAGCTGGATAGGCTGGAAGAACTGCCGTAAAAGCAGCGTTCTAACATTCGGAAACTCGCGTTAACAAAGGCGCGTACGGGAGTTAAATTTTTATAAAGCAAGACACCCAAAACGGCAATGCCAACGATCATGGTTCCGGCGGCAGCGGGAGTGAGTAAGGATTCTGCGAGCCCTTCGCTAGCACTGGGACTAGGTAGTGCGAGCATATCCGAAATCGACAAGGATTCGATGGTATGAAATCCAGCGGAATGCTCTAAGGTGGTGTTGGTTGTTGCTGTTAGTGGATTATCTTCAATCACTTCGATAGAACTGCTAGCGCCCCAGGTTATTTTTTTAGAAGACTCTCTTTTAACATCGCTGTCGAAAATACCATATCTGCGACTAGGGTTTAAGTGATTTCGTCCATGATGAGATGGACGGTGGCGCATGGGCGATGAATCACGCGATGTTAATGTTGCAGTGTAGCCATTATACTTAGCATTGGTATGACAGAGTTGATCTTGGCAATACTGCTGCCATTGAAAGCTTTCAATTTGCGCCAACAAATTGGAAGAAACATTGTTACCATACAACCTCAGCTCGATCAAACGAGTGGAAGAATAGATATCAGCCAGCGCCTGGGCGCCGATGTTGGTGATATTGTTATTAACTAAACTTAAGGTAGTGACATTAGTGAAAGGTAATACTTGGGTTAAAGCCAATACTCCCCTATCACCAATATTATTATAAATTAAATAAAATTCTTGAATGGCTGATCCCGGTAAATAGGGCGCTAAAGCAATCACATCGTCGTCAGTCAGATTGCAAGCACTCAATTGAAGTGCTTCTAATTCCCTGATACCAGGACCTAACGGCAACACCGAATCTATCAATATAATGTGATCCAACGCTAGCACTGTAATGAATGAAGCTCTTATTCCATCAGCGAATAGAGCCAGTGTTTCGTTATTTAATTGATAGCCTATTAACCAAAACTCAGTAATTTGTGTTAATGGCCATGCGCTGGATAACGCCCTCATACTGTTGGCAGTTAATAAATTCCCATATCCTATTAACTCAAAATACCAAAAATTAGTTTGATCTAATTGCTGTGCCAAAATGACGATACCTTGTTCGCCAGATTGACTGCCAATAGCAAAACCATTAGTTAACGAAGGGAGTTCCTTCAAACTATTCATTAATGAGATCATTCCACTATCTGTGATCTGACTACTTTGAAGTCCTACAGTATCCAAATTGGAATGTTGAATTATTTGGGCAAAAGAGGCGGCTCCTTGATCGGTAATCAGATCGCCTTCTATCCATAAGTCTGCCAATTCTGGGTTATTTTGAATCAGCTCAATCATAGCTTGCACCGTTTCGTCGCCAATACGGGAACCAAACAAATTCATTCTCTTTATCGGCATCTCCGCCAAAGTTTGGGCTACTACCTGACCTGCCGTATCATCAATATTTGCACTTTGTATATAAAAGTGATCGATTTTCGTTTTATTTAATTGCTCGGCTAAAGCAATGATTCCGCTATTATCAATATTAGGAAAACAGAACCATAGATAAGTTAATTGAGTATCTGGTAACACATCAGCCAAATATTGCAAACCTTGACTGGTTAAACCTTCTCCTCCGGGATACATGATATCTTGACAACCTAATCTTATGGCATTAATCTGGGAAGTTTTTAAGTAGTTCTGAGTGAACACTTCCATATCGGCATCGGCAAAGTAATCATAAATGTATAAAGTCGTTAATGGCGCTCCTCTTTTTGTCACTGCGGTTAGAATTTTTACCATGTCAATTCCCGTTAAACTCTTATAAGCAAGTTCTAATGTGTCTAAATCGGCTAAGTTAAATAACGGAATTTGTGCAACCAGATCATCGACCGAATCGCTCAAGTTAACACTACGAAATTGATTTTCAATCAGCTCAATAAAACAATCCGTGGTCAATTCAGTCGCCCATTCCGGATAACCAAAGCCCAATTCAAATCCCAGTTTATCTGGACAACGAATCGCTTCTAAAATGCTGAGGACAATCATTTGGAAAAAATAGAATTCTATCGTTAACTTAGTACCTTTTAATAATACGGCTGGCAATTGCTGCTTCCATACAGGCGTTTTTAAACCTAATAACCACCACAATAAATATTGACGATGTAAGCGTTGTGGTAACGAATAAATTTTTTGAAATCGTGATCGCTGATTTGCTTTAACTTCTGGTGATAATGTCGTCAGCATCTCCAATGCTTTGCCTTTGGTGTATAAGATCGTCATCAATTCTTCTTTCGAGTAACCGGCTTCTTTCAGACGGGATAAATCTTTAAATCCCACACCGTGCGCAATCTTGGCCAGAGATTGCAGGGCATTGAGTTGCGTGCTCTTTTTTCCTTCCAATGCCACTCGACACAGCGCATCAAAAATTTGTGTCCGCTCCTTGCTGGATAAACGCCCATCCCAGCGCACCAGGCTTTCTAGTTTTTGTAATTTCCCGCTTAAGGACAAAAAACCAGCACTGGAAATGCCGGGGAGATATTCATAAACCCCATCCCGTAACCAACCGCCGCCTGTTTGCAGATGAGTGTCAATGGTTTGAATGTAATTTTTGAGAGTAACCGATGAGGTGCGTCGTGCTCCCCATAGACTAGAGATACTTTGTAACCCGCCAATGATGAAGGGACTAGTTAAAATCAACCTCAGCCACTGAACTTCTAATCCTGCTAACAAGCGCACCAAACTATCAATGCCTTTTTGATTTGAGCCGATAAACGAAGCCTGGAACTCTTCAAGATGGGTAGAACCGGTTTGAATCAGTTTAACCAAACGATAGAACAACATGGAATAGATAAACAGATGAATGGACGTAAATAATCCTAATTCCAGGCCACGAACAAATCCCTGCACCGCATACGCTTTAACCAAACCCCAAGTACTTTTTAAGAGAATAGATCGCTCTGCCGGTCTGACTCGCCGCCAGGCGCTGTCTTTGGTTTCCGGTCCCAGATCACGAACCGATAACAAAGGCCATTGCAATAGTTTTTCCAAAGCGTGATCCAAGCTGGCCCATTTCATCCAGGAACAAGCACTCCTCTCTTGTTGAAATAGGGTGAGTAAATATTGACTGTCGACCGGGATATCTTTGCGCTCGATGTCTAAATCAGACAGAGAATCATCTAGTTCATTATCACCAGAAAATAGAAAATAACTGCCGTCTTTACTTTGAATACTGAGTGATGGGACTAAGGTATTTCCAGTATCTGATGTCGTGATTTCATTGAATAGCATATCAGTTTTTCTCCTTTAATTGAAATATCAAGTTATCCTGGCTGCTTTGCAACCTCAGCAAAAGTAACCCTGATTAATGGTTGAATGCAGTTGCCGGGTGTGATTCCGTACATTGCGCTTTCCTTGTTTTATTTTGTGAATGAAATGAATAATTGTTTGTAGAGATTTTGGGGTTATTACTCGCTTTGCAAAAACACCGCTGCAATAATTGGCAGCCAGTATCAACAACTGCTCGCACGATGGTGACATTTTTATAGAGTAAAAGACTCAATCCTACCGTACCCACAATCATGGCTCCGGCAGTAGCGGGAGTGAGTAAGGATTCGGCTGATGATTCGCTGGAACTGGGAGAGGATAAGACTGGAGAAGTCCAGGTTGGCAAGGATTCGGTGGTATGGAATCCAGCGAAATGATCTAAAGCGGGGTTGATCTTTGCTGCCAGTGGATCATCTTCAATCACTTCGATAGAACTGCCAGCGCCCCAGGTTATTTTCTTAGAAGACTCTCTTTTAACATCGCTATCGAAGACATCATATCTACGACTTGGTTTTAAGAGATTTCCTCTACGATAAGATAGCTGGCGGCGCATCGGCGACGGATCATCGGATATCAAAGTAGCAGTATAACCATTATATTGAGTATTGGCATGGCAAAGTTGATCTTGGCAATATCTTTGCCATTGAAAACTTTCAATTTGAGCTAATAGCTTGGAGGAAATATTATTTCCAGATAAATAGAGCTCTTGCAAATGAGTAGAAGAGTAGATATTAGCAAGCGCTTCAGCACCTTTGTTCGTAATATTATTATTAAATAAAGATAATAAAGTAATATTAGTAAAATTTAATATCCTAGCTAAAGCCAGTATCCCCTCATCGCCAATACCATTATTGCCCAAATAAAGTTCTTGAACAGCTGATCCCGGTAAGTAAGAAGCCAGGACAATGAGATCATTATCAGTGAGATGGCAAGAATAAAATTGAAGTATTTCCAATTGTGTAATACCAGGTGCCAATAGAGCCATAGAGTCATTGAATGTAGTCTGCTCAAAAGCCAATTCTGTCACCAATGATGATTTGATTCCGTTGGATAGCAAAATGGTCGTTTGG
This sequence comes from uncultured Pseudomonadota bacterium, assembly GCA_963697455.1. Lineage (GTDB taxonomy): Bacteria > Pseudomonadota > Gammaproteobacteria > Coxiellales > Coxiellaceae > JAFEDN01. The sequence continues at coordinate 295,676 of CAVOOI010000007.1, forward strand.
TTATTCAATTGATAATCTATCAGCCAAAATATTGCGATTTTTGTAGAAAGGAGCATTGATGATAATTTCTGCATGCTATTAACAGTTAATGAATTTCCGTATCCAGTTAATTCAAAAGCAAAACAGTTTGTCTGATTCAATTGCTCTGCCAATGCAATAATGCCTTCCTCTTTGCATTGGCTGCCAATAGCCAGTATATAATTGAGCGAAGACAATGCATTTAAACTGTTCGTTAAGGCAATGACGCCATCATCAGTGATATTGGCGCTTTTAAAACCGGCAATACTCAAAGAAAAATTTTGGATGACTTTTGCAAAGTACTGAGCGCCTTGATTGGTAATGAAGTTGCCTTCTACCCATAATTCTTTTAATGCTAGACCATTTTGTACTAAAGCAGTTAATGTTTGTATCGTTCCGTCGCCGATTGAGAACCTACCAATCTCGTCCCTTTTATGGGCATAGTGGCTAAAGCCAGAGTTAAGGCTTGACCTGCGGAATCGTCAATATCGGCAGCCGCTAAATAAAATTGATTAATTTTTGTCTTATTTAACTGTTCTGCTAAAGCAATAATTCCTTTATTTCCACCTTCGGAAAACAAATCTCGAGAGCAGTCAACTGAGTCTCAGGCAACACATCGGTTAGATATTGCAATCCTTGACTAGTCAAGCCTTCTCCTCCGAGAAAAATATTATCTTGACAGCCCAGATGTATTGTTTGGATTTGGGAAGTTTTTAAATAGCCGGTAAGCGCTTCCATATCAACATCGGCAAAGTGATCATAAATAGCCAATTCTGTTAATTGCGTTATTTTTTGGGCAATGGCGGTTCAAGTTTAACCATTTCGATTCCGGTCAAGTTTTTACTATCCAATAGTAAACTGTCTAAATCTTCTAAATTAAACAAAAAGATTTGTGCAACTAAATCATCTACCGGATCGCTTAGATTCATAGCGCGAAATTGATTTTCAATGAACTCAAGAAAACAATCAGTCGTGAATTCAGTTGCCCATTCCGGATAGCCAAAGCCCAATTCAAATCCCGGCTTATCCGGACAACGGATGGCTTCTAAAATGCTAAGGATAATCATTTGAAAAAAATACAATTCTATGGTTAACTTAATGCCTTTTAATAATAAGGCTGGTAATTGTTGCTTCAATACAGGCGTCTTAAGCCTAATAACCACCACAATAAATATTGACGATATAAGCGTTGCGGCAATGATTGAATGGCCTGGCATCGTAATAGTTTACTTTCTTTAATTTCTTCTTTCGGCAACGACAGGATCACTTCTAACGCTTTGCCCTTAATGTATAACATCGTCATCAATTCTTCTTTAGAGTAACCGGCTTCTTTGAGACGGGATAAATCTTTAAACCCTATACCGTGCGCAATCTTAGCTAAATATTGCAAGGCATTCAGTTGCGTGATTTTTTTTCCAGTTATCGCCACTCGACACAAAGCCTCAAAAATTTGTCTCCGCTCCTCACTGGATAAACGCCCATCCCAACGCACTAGACTTTCGAGTTTTTGTAATTTTCCGCTTAATGATAAAAAACCAGCACTGGAAATGCCTGGGAGATATTCATACACACCATCGCGTAACCAACCGCCGCCTTCGTGTAGATGAGTGTCAATGATTTGAGTATAATTTTTTAGAGTGTCCGATGAGGTGCGTCGTGCTCCCCATAGACTAGAAATACTTTGTAACCCAGCAATGATTAAAGGACTGGTTAAAATCAACCGCAGCAACCGGCTTTCTAATCCCGCTAACAAGCGCACAAAGCTATCAATCCCTTTTTGATCCGAGCCGATAAACGAAGCTCGAAACTCTTCAATATTGGTAGAACCGGTTTGAATCAGTTTAACCAAACGATATAACAACATGGAATAGATAAACAGATGAATGGACGTAAATAATCCCAATTCTAGACCACGGACAAATCCCTGCACCGCATACGCTTTAACCAAACCCCAAGTACTTTTTAGCAGAATAGATCGTTCCGCTGGCCTAACCCGTCGCGAGGCGCTGGCTTTGGCCTCCGGCCCTATATCACGAGTCGATAGCAAAGGCCATTGCAAACATTTTTCCAAAGCATGATCCAGGCTGGCCCATTTCATCCAGGAATAGGTGCTCATTTCATGTTGAAACAAAGTCAGTAAATATTGACTGTCAACGCCAATCTCGTTTCGTTCAATCTCTAGTTGAGAAAGCGATTGATCTAATTTGGAGTAATCGGCTTCATCATCCTGCAGCAGGACATAGCTGCTTCCTTTAGTTTGAATACTGGCGGATTTTGGGATAAATCGAACAGTCAGTGGTTGACCGAAAGTCCCCTGCGGATTCGGAGATGTCAAATTTTGAGAATGGCTTACCGGTGGTGGCGTATCTGGTAAATCCACTGCTGTTTTTTCAGGTTGATCTTCTTTCATTTTATTACCCTCCTTGTGAATTAATTCGATGAGTATCCGTAAGCACGAGTTGAAAAATTCTGATTATCAGGAGACACTTTAGTTTTTCCAGAATCCGGTATGACCTTGGCAAGCGCAAGCAATGAATGCGGATTAGATGAGATTGATAAGCTGGAAGAACTGCCGTAAAAGCAGCGTTCTAACATTCGAAAACTTGCGTTAACAAAGGCGCGCACGGGAGTTAAATTTTTATAAAGCAAGACGCCAAAAACAGCAATGCCAACGATCATGGTTCCGGCGGCAGCGGGAGTGAGCAAGGATTCTGCTGATGATTCGCTGGAACTTAGACTGGATAAGGCTGGAGGAGCCCAGGTCGGTAAGGATTCGGTGGTATGGAATCCAGCGGAATGATCTGAGGTGGTGCCGGTTGTTGCTGTCAGTGGATCATCTTCAATCACTTCGATAGAACTACCAGTACCCCAGGTTATTTTTTTAGAAGTGTCTCTTTTAACATCGCTATCGAAAGCATCATATCGGCGACTGGGTTTTAAGTGATTTCGTCCACGATGGGATGTACGGTGGCTCATTGGCGATGGATCACGTGATGTTGAGGTAGTGCTGTAGCTATTATACTTAGCATTGGCATGACAAAGTTGATCTTGGCAATACTGTTGCCACTGAAAACTTTCAATTTGCGCCAACAAACTAGAGGAAACATTGTTGCCAAATAGCCAAAGCGTTTGTAATTTGGTTGAAGCGTAGACGCTAGCTAGCGCTTTAGCTCCTAAATCGGTAATGGTATTGTTATACAAATCCAGCTCAAGGATTTGAGTACGAGGTAACGCGTTGGCTAGAGCGATGATCCCAGTATCTCCGAGTAAATTCGCACCTAAATAAAGATATTGGATAGAGGATTTCGGTAAAAAATCTACTAACGCTATCAGATCATCATCGGTTAGCGAAGAGGAGGTGATCTCGAAAAGTGCCAAGTTAAAAATATGAGGAGCTAATAGAGTGGTTGTATTGTTCAACTCAGTGTGATCAAAAATTAATTCTGAAATTGAAGAAGAGGCAACACCTTCAGCTAATAAGCTCATAATTTCAGGACTAAATTGCTGATAACCTAAGAAAAGTTTGGTAATAATTGATCCCCGTAGTGCCGTTGCAAAGGCTGTTATACTGTTGGCTGTAAAGGTATTGCCTTCTAAGCCTAACCAAAAAAACTGGGTTTGATTCAATTGTTGGGCTAACGCTATAATGCCCGCTTCACCGCAGGAACTGTGAAAGCTAAGCTGGGTAGTCAATAATGGCAGCTTGTTTAAGCTATCGGCTAATGCGATAGTCCCAATATCCGTTATTTTTGTGCTACCAAGGTCAATTGCATCTAAGGAAGTATTTAGGATCATTTGCGCAAAATATTGTACGCCTTGATCCGTAATGGAATTTCCTTGTATTTGTAGTAATGTGCTACTCCTTAAGTAAGGCAAGGCTTTTATGGTGCCGTCTCCGACATAAGAACCAAATATCCTAAGTCTATTTATGGGCTTGAGAGCTGCTGCTTTTGCAAGCACTTGTCCTGCGCTATCATCAATATTCGAAGAAGCTAAGTAAAATCGATTAATTTTGGTGCCATTTAAAACATCTGCCAAAGCAATTACTCCCAAATTACCGATATCAGGGAAGCAGATATATAAATGTATCAGCTGGGTTTGCGATAATACCTCAGCCAGATATTGTAACCCCTGATCAGTCAGTCCTTCTCCCCCAGGATAGTGATTATCTTTGCAGCCTAATCGTAGTATTTCTAAGAAGGAAGTTTTTAAGTAGTTGGCTAAGGTCGCCATATCTGGATCAGCAAAGTAGTCCAAAATAGTTAGTTCCCTTAAGGGTGCTTTCCTAGAGTCAATAGCCATCAGAATCTCCACCATCTCACCGCCGGTTAAATTTTTTAGACCTAATTCTAAGCTGGTTAAATCCACTAAGTTAAATAATGGTATTTGCGCGATCAATTCTTTCACCGAATCGCTCAAATTAACAGTACGAAATTGATTTTGAATCAACTCAATAAAACAATCCGTAGTCAATTCCGTTGCCCATTCCGGATAACCAAAACCCACTTCAAATCCCGGCTTATCCGGACAACGAATCGCCTCTAAAATGCTCAGGACAATCATTTGGAAAAAATAGAATTCTATCGTTAACTTGATGCCCTTTAACAATAGGGCGGGCAATTGTTGCTTCCATACAGGCGTCTTTAAGCCTAATAACCACCACAATAGATATTGACGATGTAAGCGTTGTGGTAACGAATAAATTTTTTGAGATCGTGATCGCTGATTTGCTTTAACTTCTGGTGATAATGTCGTTAGCACCTCCAATGCTTTGCCTTTGGTGTATAAGATCGTCATCAATTCTTCTTTGGAATAACCCGCTTCTTTCAGACGGGGTAAATCTTTAAATCCCACTCCATGCGCAATCTTGGCCAGATATTGCAGGGCATTGAGTTGCGTGCTCTTTTTTCCTTCTAAAGCCACTCGACACAGCGCATCAAAAATTTGTTTCCGCTCCTCACTGGATAAACGCCCATCCCAGCGCACCATGCTTTCTAGTTTTTGTAACTTCCCACTTAATGATAAAAAACCCGCACTGGAAATGCCGGGGAGATATTCATAAACCCCATCCCGTAACCAACCACCGCCTTTTTGGAGATGAGTGTCAATGGTTTGAATGTAATTTTTTAGCGTGGCCGATGAGGTGCGTTGCGCCCCCAATAGATTAGAGATACTTTGTAACCCGCCAATGATTAAAGGACTGGTTATAATCAATCTCAGCCACCCGGCTTCTAATCCCGCTAACAAGCGCACCAAACTATCAATCCCTTTTTGATCCGAGCCGATAAACGAAGCACGAAACTCTTCCATATTGGGAGAACCGGTTTGAATCAGCTTAACCAATCGATAGAACAGCATGGAATAAATAAACAGATGAATGGACGTAAATAATCCCAACTCCAAACCGCGAGCAAATCCCTGCACCGCATACGCTTTAACTAACCCCCACGTACTTTTTAACAGAATGGATCGCTCCGCCGGTCTGACTCGTCGCCAGGCGCTGCCTTTGGTTTCCGGTTCCAAATCACGAACCGATAACAAAGGCCATTGCAATAGTTTTTCCAAAGCGTGATCCAGGCTGCTCCATTTCATCCAGGAACAAGCACTCCTCTCTTGTTGAAATAGGGTGAGTAAATATTGACTGTCGATCGGGATATCTTTGCGCTCGATGTCTAAATCAGACAGAAAATCATCTAGTTCGTTATCACTAGAAAATAGAAAATAACTGCCGTCCTTACTTTGGATACTGAGTGATGGGACTAAGGGGTGGTCAGTATCTGATGTTGTGGTTTCCTTATCAAATTGCATGTCGGTTTCCCTCCTTTAATTGAAATACAAAATTATCCTAGCTGATTTGCAACTTCACCTCGTCAGGTGCTATGTCAGCATTGCATATCAATCAGCAAAAGTAATCGTTATTAATGGCTGAATTCGGTCATTGGGCGTGATTCCGTGCATAGTACTTTCCTTGTTTTATTTTGTGAATGAAATGAATAATGGTTTGTAGAGATTTGGGGACTATCACTAGCTCTGCAAAAACACCGCTGCAATAATTGGCAGCCAGTATCAACAACTGCTCGCACGATGGTGACATTTTTATAGAGTAAAAGACTCAATCCTACCATACCCACCATCATGGCTCCAGCAGTAGCGGGGGTGAGCAAGGATTCGGCTGATGACTCGCTGGAACTTGGACTGGATAAGGCTGGAGGAATCCAGGTCGGCAAGGATTCGGTGGTATGGAATCCAGCGGAATGATCTGAGGTGATATCGGTTGTTGCTGCCAGTGGATCATCTTCAATCACTTCGATAGAACTACCAGCGCCCCAGGTTATTTTTTTAGAAGACTCTCTTTTAACATCGCTATCAAAGACATTATATCTACGACTCGGTTTCAAGTGGTTATTTCGTCCACGATAGGATGGATGACGGGATATTGACGATGAATCGCTTGACGTTAAGGGTGCAGTATAACCATTATATCGAGTATTGGCATGACAAAGTTGATCTTGGCAATACATTTGCCACTGAAAACTTTCAATTTGCGCCAATAAACTTGAAGAGATATTGTTGCCATACAACCCTAGTGCACTCAAACGAGTAGAAGAATAAACATCAGCCAGTGCCTGAGCACCGATATCGGTGATTTTGTTATCCTCTAATTCTAAAGTAGTGATATTAGTGAAAGGTAATATCTTGGCTAAGGCCAATACTCCCTTATCACCAATATTATTATAAGGTAAATCAAGCTCTTGAATGACTGATCCCGGTAAAAAAGGAATTAAAGCGATCATATCATCGTCAGTCAGATTGCAAGAACTCAATTGAAATGCTTCTAATTTTCTGATACCAGGACCTAACGATAACACTGAATCTATAAATGTAGTGCGATCAAGCACAAACGTTGTAATTAATGAAAATCTTATTCCGTCAGCCAATAAAGTCAGCGTTTCGTTATTCAATTGATAACCTTGTAACCAAAAGAAAGTAATTTGTGTTAACGGCAATACGCTAGATAACACCTTCATACTGTTGGCGGTTAATAAATTCCCATATCCTATTAACTCAAAAGCCCTAAAATGAGTTTGATTTAATTGCTGTGCCAAGGCAACAATGCCTTGTTCGCCGGATTGACTACCCATAGCAAGAATATAATTTAGCGAAGGAAGTTCCTTTAAACTATCTGCTAATGAGAGCATTCCATTATCCGTAATCTGACTACTCCGAAGCCCTATAGTATCCAAATTGGAATGTTGAATTATTTGGGCAAAATAGGCGGCTCCTTGATCAGTAATCAGATCGCCTTCTATCCATAAATCTGTCAATGCCGGATTATTTTGAATCAACGTGGTTAAAGCTCGCACTGTTTTATCGCCAATGCTGGAACCAATCAACATCATTCTATTTATCGGCATCTCCGCTAATGTTTGGACTACGATCTGACCTGCCGTATCATCAATATTCGCATTTCCTATATAAAATCGATCAATTTTCGTTTTATTTAATTGCTCGACTAAGGCAATGATTCCACTATTACCCACATTAGGAAAACAGATAGAAAAAAATGTTAACTGCATATTGGGTAACATATCAGTCAAATATTGCAACCCTCGACTGGTTAAACCTTCTCCCCCAGGATAAGTCACATCTTCACAACCTAATTTTATGGCATTGATCTGGGAAGTTTTTAAATAGTTCTGAGCTAAGACTTCCATATCCGCATCAGCAAAGTAATCATAAATTACTAGGGTGGTTAATGGCGCTTTTCTTTCTGCAATTGCCGTTAAAATTTTAACCATATCAACGCCTGTTAAATTTTGACCGTTTAGTGTTAAACTATCTAAATCGGCTAAGTTAAATAATGGAATTTGTGCCACTAAATCATCTACCGAGTCACTTAAATTAACAGTACGAAATTGATTTTCAATCAGCTCAAGAAAACAATCCGTGGTCAACTCAGTCGCCCATTCCGGATAACCAAAACCCACTTCAAATCCCGGCTTATCCGGACAACGAATCGCCTCTAAAATGCTCAGGACAATCATTTGGAAAAAATAGAATTCTATCGTTAACTTGATACCCTTTAATAATAGGGCGGGCAATTGTTGTTTCCATACAGGCGTTTTTAAACCTAATAACCACCACAATAAATATTGACGATGTAAGCGTTGTGGTAACGAATAAATTTTTTGAGATCGTGATCGCTGATTTGCTTTAATTTCTGGGGATAATGTCGTTAGCAGCTCCAATGCTTTGCCTTTGGTGTATAAGACTGCAATCAATTCTTCTTTTGAGTAACCGGCTTCTTTGAGACGCGGTAAATCTTTAAATCCCACACCGTGCGCAATCTTGGCCAGAGATTGCAGGGCATTGAGTTGCGTGCTCTTTTTTCCTGCCAATGCCACTCGACACAGAGCATCAAAAATTTGTGTCCGCTCCTCACTGGATAAACGCCCATCCCAACGCACCAGACTTTCCAATTTTTGTAATTTCCCGCTTAATGACAAAAAACCAGCACTGGAAATGCCGGGGAGATATTCATAAACCCCATCCCGTAACCAACCGCCGCCTTTTTGGAGATGAGTGTCAATGGTTTGAATGTAATTTTTTAGAGTAGCCGATGAAGTGCGTTGCGCCCCCAATAGACCAGAGATACTTTGTAACCCACCAATGATGAAGGGGCTGGTTAAAATCAACCTCAGCCACCCGGCTTCTAATCCCGCTAACAAGCGCACTAAACTATCAATGCCTTTTTGATCCGAGCCGATAAACGAAGCCCGAAACTCTTCAAGATGGGTAGAACCAGTTTGAATCAGCTTAACCAAACGATAGAACAGCATGGAATAAATAAACAGATGAATGGACGTAAATAGCCCCAATTCCAGGCCCCGAGCAAATCCCTGCACTGCATACGCTTTAACTAATCCCCACGTACTTTTTAATAGAATGGATCGCTCTGCCGGTCTGACTCGTCGCCAGGCGCTGTCTTGGGTTTCCGGTCCCAGATCATGAGCAGAGAGCAACGGCCACTGCAACATTTTTTCCAAAGCATGATCTAAACTGCTCCATTTTATCCAGGAACAAGCACTCCGCTCTTGTTGAAACAGAGTGAGTAAATATTGATGACTGTCGACCGGGATATCTTTGCGTTCGATATCTAAACCAAACAGAAAGTCATCCAGTTCGGTATAGTCCGGTTCTTCGAGCAGCCAATAACTGCCGTCTTTATTTTGAATACTGAGTGATTGGACTAAGGGGTTGTCATTATCTGATGTTGTGATTTCCGTATCGAATTGCATGTCGGTTTCCCTCCTTTAATTGAAATACCCAGTTAACGTGATTTGCAACTTCTGAGCTAATTTAATCCAGATTGTATAATAATAAGACCTCATGTCATTTTGTTGTTTAACAGACCACAAAAATTACAGAGGAGGTCTTATATTATTAAAAGACTTTACCATTACAGCCTATTGTTTGATAGATAAAAGGTTACAAAATTTTCCAGGCGTTCAAAAACTCCGGTAAAGAGGATTTGAACCGAACTTATCCGATAAGTGAGGTCATAACGCTGGAAATCGTGGTTGAATTTTTAGGAATTGATTCTTGGCAGCGGGATTGCGCATCCAGCAATCGTTGATCGGCGATAGCCTGACGTTAGCGCGTGCAGATGAATCTAGGTCATTGGCATGAGGTTTGCGGTGAAATATTTTTCGCTACAAGCCTTTACTGAATGAAGGACTGCTTGTCCTAGTAGATCAGTTTATTTTAAAGTTTACTGATTGGCCCCAGTTTGGGAAGTATGGCATTTGAAGTAGAGGGCTTTTTGGATTCATGCCATTGCTTAAAAATTCCTTCTTGAGATGAGGAGGGGGATCTTAACGGTTTTATAATTTTTAGAATTTTAATGACATTCCCAGCAGGACCTAACTCTCCAATTGCAATAGCTTTTCCGTGGAATTCATGCAACGGTTTTGGTTTAATATTTTGTATGCATTTTTTAATACTAATGCCATTTCTATCTTGGCCGGAATTGTAAATGATGGTAATGTGAGGATTAAAATTATGTGGCAATCCCCAAAAAATACCGAATTCTTTTATATCTTTGGATTGTTTTTCAGAAAATATTTTTTCAGTTGGGTTTGCTCGCGAGAAAGGTTTTGATAAATCGCGCAAATCTTTTGCTGCACAAACTACCTGGTGGTGTAATTTATTCAGCGAAGGTAAATTTTCTGCCTCATGTGAAGCCCAAAAGATATGATGTTGCGTATCCTGTAAATCAGGATCCATTCTAAAGGATAAAGTTGAAAAATCCGCTAAAGATTTCTCTACGATGCGGGATAGTAAACTTAAATTATCCTCCACGATTCTTAGTTGAAATAAAGTAATATGAAAATTATTAGGGAAGTTCTTTTCGTAATTTTCCTGATCAATAATTTTAGATGTGATTAAATTTTCTAAACTAGATAGATGTAATTTTTTGGCTTCTTTTTGAGTCGGATCATCTGGAATGATAATAATTCCAACTTCCATAGATTTAGACATATGATATCTCCTAAAAATGGGATTGACGCATCCCTAAAAAAATGAGTGTAACCATGATATTCAATTTTAAGGTTTACGGCAAATCTTTTTTAAATAATTCATGTATTCCATAAAATTAGTTGATTTTATTTTCTCTATTAATTCTTTTTTGGAATCTGCCGAAATTTTGAATCGTATATTATCTCGATAATACTCTACAGTGCGAAAATGAATATTCATCATAATTCCAATTTTTTTACTTGTTAATTTTTCCAAACAATAAAACATGCATTTTGCCTCTTGGGCGGTAAAAAAGATTCCCGGATATTTTTTTCCTAAATAGTACCGCATCTTTTTCCCGATCTTTTTGGGCTTGATTATTTGGGACATTGCTTTTTGTTTTGAATGATTGATTGTTGAATTTTCTGAAGATTTGTTTTGACTATGAGTCATATTTTCTCCTTCATCCCAGGACAATAAAGTGTTATATTGCTCTCTAGGACGTTTGTTGGCTAACAAATGAACCTGCAGGGCCAGTCAGGTGCGAACTGACTGGCTCTCTCTTTTGCTTTTTCGAAATCAATTAATGAGTTGTATCTCTTTTTCCTTGAAAAATTGGCTGGCACGCTGATGAATCCATGATTTTATGAGGGATTGGAAAGCTGGTGGAGATAGTTTGTGGTATAAGGTGTGGGCTTGTTTTCTGGGGCTCGTTGAGGAAATGAATACTAAAACAGGAATATGTGTATCATTTTTATTGGAATTTGAGCGAATGGATTGGCATAAGCTTGAACCATCTTCTTCCGAGTGTTCCAAGTCTAATAAAATTAGCTCAAAAAAGTTGGCTGGAAAAAGATGAGCGTGTTGAAAAGCATGGCTTATATTCTCTGCGATAACCACATAAAGTTCCAATGTTCCTAGCCACCGTTGATATGCACTATGTACCAGGGGGTGGTTTTCTATTAATAGAATCGCCGGTAGTTTTAAAGCTGATTCATTTATAGATGTTTTGGCGGCAAAGCTTTTATAGCTGAGCATAAAAAATTCCTCCTTAAATAAAATTGTTAAAGACCTAAAATTCAAAGACCTTCCCTGTTCTTTAAATGATCAATTTATTATTTGAGGTTTTTATTGGCAAGCTGTCTTAAGATATGTTAAAATTATTTTAACTTTATAAAGTTATTATAGTATTATAATATTAATTTACCAATAAATTGTTTGGAGGGTCGTATGAACCTAGCAATTAACGGTATTACTACACAGGAAATGATGATCCTTGCGGAAAATTTGAATAGATTTATGCTGGAGCGTAAAATTGATTCAAAAATTTTACACCAAGCGACTGGAATTTCCGTATCTGCCATTAACGCTTTACGAAGAGGTGAGGGAAACCCAACTCTGACAACTATGTTGGAATTAGCTAAATTTTTTAACTGTTCAATTGATGCTTTAGTGGGTTTGGACAAAAATGATACTGGAGTTGTCAGAAATCTCTCAAAAACGATTCCTGTTTATGGCTTGACTGATTCAGTGAATAGATTTACAGATTCGATAATAGAATATATAGCGGAAAATTGCGGTGCACATCAAGAACATGATCTGTTCGCCATAAAGATCCATAATAGTGTTTACGCCCCATTTTTTGAAAAGGGCTCTTATTTTATTGTGTCTAAAACGATAAAATACAGCGATGGTGATATTGTTTTAGTCAATATTAAAGGTAATGTCATTGTTAGAAAAATCTTTACAACAAATGCAGGTCAGGTTAAATTTTTTAGTATTTCCATTCAGCCGGAAATTAGTCAATATGAGGCCTTTGAGCTGGTTGGAGTGGTAATTAAAATAATACAGCCATTATACTAGCTTTCTAGGGAAGGATGAATTTTATGGAAAAAAACTATGTTCCCAACTATAGGTTGCCGTTGATATACACAACTATATTAGTTGCGATTATGAATATCTGTAATGTTATGGCTTTTAAAGTGCTAGATCTATTCGGGTTTTACATTGCTATGAGTGGTTTTTTGTTCCCCACTTCTTTTTACTTTCTATCTGCGCTAAATGAAAGCTATGGTCATCGCGAGACGGAGAAAGCGATTTTAATGGTCATGATTGCGCAGAATATTTTATTATTGGTGATATCTATTGCGGTCAGAGCGCCTTCTCCACTTCATGTCCACACCACGCAACTTTATCTTGATCTTTACGGTAAATTATGGAAGGTATTTATCTCAAGTAATTTGGCGGTTGGTTTTTCTTTTTATTTTAGTTCTTTATTTAATTCTCGCCTTAAGGTATGGCTACTGGGAAAGAAAAAAATTATTCGTTTCATTGTCTCTACGGGAATCGCTAAGTTTATTTTGGTAAGTATTTCATACCCTATTAATTTCTACGGAATTTTACCAGTAAAACAAATTTTCATGATGTGCTTAAACACTTGGATCTTTAAAATGATTGCCGCGCTTATTTTATCACAATTAGTGCCTCCACTTGTGAGGATGAATAAAAAGATTGATAAAGTTGATATCTACGATATCAATATTTCTTATAATCCTTTAAATTTATATAAAGTTAGTGATAGTTCAAATAATATGTATGGAAAATCATTTGTATAAATCTACTAATATATTCAGGCGTTTTTGTAAAAAACAAGCTATAAGCCCTTAAAATAGCTTTTTAATAAATTAGAAAGTGGAGAACATTCATGTTTAAATTCATGAAAAAGAATGAAAATATGGAATATGCTCTAAGATTGGAAGATATCTTAACTACGGAAAATTCTTCAATTATCTGTATATTTTCAGAAAAAGGGGGAATCACACCTCTGAAGCTCAAGATAGAAGAAATCTTTTCGAATACAAATATACTAAGAAATGTTCACCCTGAAACAATCATTGCATTAAGAAAAATTTATGATATGAACCAGGTAACTCAAAGAAAACTTAAATTACTTTCTATTCTAAACAGAAATGAATTTGAGGTATGTTTTGATGGAAAATTTAAAACCAGAATTTCTGGCAAAGACTTTTGCGCGGATTTGTCTTTTGCATCAATGATGGATATTAAAGATGCGGTAGAAATTATTTATAACACCGCATTTAACGAAGCATTCTCTGCCTTTGTGACCTTAGATAAGAATGACAGTTCTGAAGCACAGGAAAAAGAATTTCCTGATGAGACTGTAAAGCCTATATTGAGTATTGTTAAATGAATCTAAGGGATAGGGAGAGAAAATTTTTAGTACCCGGGGATAAGATATTTGGAGTCTTCCTGGGTTCCAGGAGCCATATCAGGTTTCCACGTTCCCCGCAGCAGGGGGTTTATGCTGTGTCGGGTGTCTGTTGTAAGCCGGGGAAATTGACGAGAGCAGGTGTTTTGAATATACTTTGTGGTTCAAAAGGATGATTGCCAATGATGTGTTTTATGACTACTATTCTCTTATTTTTATGCATTTTTGTTATCCCTATGCAAGTCTTCGCAGAAGACTATGCGGATGCCCCATCAAAATACACCGTCTACGCCGATCCGAATTTAATTGTTTATGATTATCGAGCATGCGCGCAACTTTTCAGTAAATGCGCTAGAGAAGTGGCGTTAGGGAGAAAAAGTGGAAATATATCAGCCTGTACAACTTACCGGGATGAGTGTTCTGTAAACGATAGGGCCGTCATTGAGGGAAAAGTGGGTGAATATTTTGGATCGTCTTTTTTCTGTGGCAAAAAAGCCAAGGTTTCAAAATAAGAGGAGTCAGTCATGAAGATAATTCGTTCAATGATATTATTGCTGGTGATCGCCATTCTGACGGGTTGCCAGGCGGTATATACATCCGTTGAGAAGCGCGATCTCCGCGTAGAGGTCAAACAACAAGACACCATCTTTACAGATCCCGTGCCTCAATCTCAGAAAACCATTTATGTCAGTGTTCGTAATACTTCAGGTAATGCGGACTTGAACCTGAAACCCACTCTCAAAACCGCCATACGCCAGACGGGTTACAAAGTGGTCGAGAATCCCGATAAGGCGCATTTTATTTTACAAGTCAATGTTCTGAATGCGGAGCGTATGTCTGACGCTAATTATCAAAAGGCCCTAGTGAGTGGTTTTGGCTCGGGGGTTGTGGGTGGCGTGATTGCTGGCGTCGCGACGAATAACGCAGGAGTGGGTTTGGGTGTAGGCGCAGCCGCGGGAGCTGTGGGATTTCTAGCCAACACGATGATTCATGATGTGTACTATGTGATTGTGGTGGATATGGAGATTCGTGAAAAAGGGAAAGGCATGGTGGCTATTCGCGGCAAACAGAATTTACAGCAAGGTTTAGGCGGTGGAACGACACAAACCTATGCCGAAGAAAGCCGTTACAAAACTTATCGTACGCGTATTGTGGCTTACGCGAATAAAGTTAATTTGAAGGAAGCTGAAGCGATACCTGCCGTACGTGATCGACTGGCTCAGGTTATTGCAGGTTCTTTTTCAGATTGACAATGAGTGTCTGTCTGATGAAAAACTAGTGGTTCTTACGAAAAGATAGAATGTAGTTCTATGGATTCTTTTATTGTATTTTGAGAATTATCGTCAACATGGAGTTTAGTGTGCATCACCAAATATTCTTTCAGTTCGTTTAGCTTTATCAGTTGATCTGGCGGTAGTGGCTCTCCTTGAATTACTTTTATTCCCAGTTTAATATCTGCATGGCCATCAAATTGAATACGGGAGTCAATAATATTAAGTCCACCTTCTCTGATTTTTTTTGCGACTAAAAGTGCTAAAGTGACGTAGGTTTTAGGAGGATTAGCGGTAAGTCTTTCCATTTGTTTTGCTTTTTGCTTACAAAGATTGAAGCCTATCCAATCTAATCGCATGACGGAAATTTCATCTGTCCCAGATGTAGGTTGGAATGCTTGGGGTTTAATTTTGCCATTTTTAATATGGTAAGGACTAAAAATAGCGCGTGCTATGTTTTCAGAATCATCTATGTCAATTGGCCATTGCGTCATTTGAGTAGTTCTTATTTCGATGAGATACAAAATAAAGGTCTTGGGACTGCGAAAGAAAATAATAAGTCATGGATACATTTTAGCGTATAAATATTATAAATATTTAGAGAATTCGCTTGCCCTTCAATGGATGCGGGTTTTTGATCATTCATTTTAATATATCCACTAAAACGGGTTTCTCCAATTTCTAAGTACGCTATTCCCTGATTTGTTTCCCATTCTATTGAAATAGTTCCATTGGCTAGAGGAGTGATCGTTGGATCAAGTAATTTTGAAAACAATGTGATTGGTTTGATGATGAGAATAACATTCTCTATCACTGGTTTTGATATTTTTAAAGCACCATAGCCATCCCAGTTTTCGGGCAGTTTAGAAATTTCAGATATTAATTCTTCTAAGGCTTGCTTCTTTTTTTCAGCATCAGCTATTGCCACTGTATCTCTGCTTAACGAAAGGTAATAAGCCAGACTGGAATCTTTATTGGTTTTTTTAAATCCTAAAAAGCTATTAGATAAATTTTTAATTTTAAATTTATCCATCAAAGCAGTAAGCATATAATCTCCTTTTAAACTTTTACTAAATTTAGAATCTTACCCATGACTTCAAGAAAAATCTCTTTCAGTACCTGGTGAGCATTCTTTAATGCTAACATGATAAATTCAATTTCTGGTGAATATTTTTGTTTATCAATGAGCATCAAATCCATTAGAATGGCTTCTTCGTCGGATTTTGAAAGTTCGGTCAACTCCAAAATCACTTCTTGCTTAGATTTTAAGGGTATTGATATACATAATTGAGGCTTTATTTGTGAAAGCGGATTCAATTTTTCAATTAATGAATGGGGAAGTTCAATTTTAAAACCCAGCACGTTAAAAATATTGATTATGGGCAATCCGCCTGTAAATCTTTTATCGAATAAATTAAGATAACGTAACCTGATGTGGTGAAAAGGCTCATCTTTCTCATTAAGACTTCTATTGTCCAAGAGTAAACTCATTGCCTTTTTGACCAATGGATAAAAATCTTCTTTCCATGATTGATTGGGAGAGCTTACATTGACGGAAAAAATGCCTGGCCCAAGCTTATAAATAATGACCCCTTTCTCAGGAAGGTTTTTTTGATAACGATAGACCTCTTGAAAGGGTGTGATAGGAAAACCATTCGGAATCATTCTTTCAGATTGATTGAATCCGTCCTTCTCTACTTTATCTGAGAATTTCTTATACAATTCTTCATGCGCGATTACAGATGAGGAGTCGCCTGAAAACCAGCCAGCCTGGGTAATGACGGGCGCTCCCCATTGGACTTCTACCATCATTTCTACTAAGGGTGAATGAGTGGAAATGATACTTTTAATATCAGTAGAGTGCTTGTCCATTAAAAGTTCCTTTTATTGCATTATTGAATTTTTTAGAACGAGATTACCCTAAATTTAAATTCATATCGACCGTTTTGAGTATACCATAAAATATTGTTCTGTCGATGTAGGGTTAGTGATTTGTAATTAGCAAGTCTGAACAAAAATTTCTTATTTGTAAATTGGTTGAACAACCAGGCTGAGCACAATAAATGCATAACTGCTCATATATTTTGTATATTTGTATTATTCTAAATTCATCATACATTTTAATTCTTCACTCTTTTGTATACCTAATTTTTTGAATCCCCGATATTTAACATTAAACACTGTTTTGACGCTAACGCAGAGCTTTTCGGCAATAGCCTCGTGGGTACAGTTCTGAGCAATCAGTGTCAATACTTGATATTCTCTATGCGATAGCACATCGGTGATATGAGCAGGATGTTGAATGATATCAAGTGCTAAATCGGGTTGTACATAAGTTTTTCCCTTAGCGATGCTTTTAATGACTTCACTATTCAAATAACCGGAGTCTTTGGTAACAAAGCCTTTAGCGGAAGTTTTAAGCAGCCGATTCAACATAGAAATGTCTGCGTTCTTTAATAAAAACAGAATCTTAATTTTGGGGAATTGCCGATGAATCCATTCACAAAAATTAACTTCATTCGCTTCGGGTAGATCGCTGGATAGCAACACCACATCGGGTTGTTGCAAGCGAATAATACTTGCACCGGTAACGCCATCGGCGGCTTCACCCACCATGTCAATTTCTTCATCGGTCAGTATTTTTTTCAGCCCTAAACGAAAAATACGATTACCATCCAGGATAATGATCTTAATTTTGGCTTTCATGATTTTGCTCCATGATTCGATTGAGGGGGTTCTAAATGGACGAGTGACAGGGGCTTATACAGCGATAATTTGGCAGCCTCCTGTCCTTTCAGGTAGACCATCGAAGCTTTTTTCTCTTCGCCGATGAGTATAGGCACTTTATTTACCGAATAACCCAGGAGTGCGTTACCGACATCCATTCTTCCGATAAGTTTTCGGGGGTATTCTTTGGGCGGGTTTCTTCGGTAAGCCACATAGCGGCTTTCAAATTCCCGTTGTTTGAAGGGTTCATCTTTGCTGTACATGCCGCATAACCGAACCCAGCCGCCCATATCGTGCAATACCGCATGAATCAGCGGATCATCGAAAACTACCGTTGCATCGCCGCCGACATGCCGAATAGCATTGATGATTTTTGTCCATGCCTGCTGTGCCTGTTGGGTCGCATTGCCCTCTAAAGCGGCGATCAGTTCTCCGGGTTTGGGCATAAAGCGATTGCCTTCGGGACTGGTACAAAAATTGACTATCGCCAGTTCCATATCGGCGAGTGAATATCCCCGCAAAAACAACCAGTAGTTTTCAATATCCATGCTGGAGACGTCCGTCAGGAAGGTCTGCGCTAATCCAGCAATTAACTGGGCAAATCTTTTTTGATCGGTTTCTTCCATGTGCCACCTCTAGGATTGAGTTTTCTGAAGCCACGCTTGCGCGGCGTTGATGTTGTTTTGTAACCGTTCATCCGCCTTGCCTAAAGGCCGTGGGGGGCTTTTGGAGTTGTAAATAAATCGGTCAATTTGATCGGCGGATTTAAAAATAATATGCAGCCCATCGTAACGCTGACCTTGCTTGTTTTGCCCCATGTTATGCGGCGTGAGAGAGCAGCCGTCAATGGCCTGGCATAAGGCGGCAACTCCATAGCCCATCGCCAGGGCATCGAGAATGTAACGGTGACGAATTTTGTCTAGCCTGGCCTGGGAATGTTTCATCACGGTTTGCCAATGATCAAAAATTTTTGATACCGCTTCGGGTGGCGCAGGACAATGTTTGGAATTTTTTATTTTCTCTTCTGTATTTCTTTCCTTTCCCTTCCTTTCCTTTCCTATAAGTGACTCACCCGTGACGCACGCGTGAGTCACGCGTGAAAATTGTTGATTTATCAAAGTATTATTATCATTTTTGCCCGTTAGATTGTCTTCATTGAATAATAATGTATCTTCTCTGATCAAATTTTCTTGCCGGGATGCCGCTAGGGTTGGTGTTAAATCAGCCAATGGGATCTCCGCCAGTGGCACAGTTATTTCAGGTGATTTTTCTGAAATCTCGGCACCCTCCATGATGGAATTTTCGGCTGAGGTGGATACAGGGCGTTCACCTATGATACGTTCAAGTGATTCTTGCGATAATCGGGCATGAACCGATAACATAGATTGAATAATCGGCGCTTTAAGAATTTTTCCTTGCGTAATATCCGGTAACTGGCTGTTGGCTTCCTTAGTATTCACATATTGATGTGCGACCCAGGTGGGGATGCAACCATAAATCACACCCTTGACCTCATATGCTTTGATAAACCCATTGTCTAATAAGGCATTCAGTACATCAGAAATATCAATTTCATCATAAGGTAAGATATCGACCTTTAAACGTTTCGGTTGCCAGATAAATCGCCCTTGGCGATCACAGCACGTAAATAAACCCACAAACGCAATACGTAGTGGTAATTGATATTTCTCTTCTGCTTCAAAGAGCGCGAGATGCCGAAATAATTCGGGTTTAACGGTTCTGATTCTACCCATGAGTGTTCTCCTTTTTTTGATGATTAAAACGATGGGTGTACACCATCCATGCCCAAAACGCAGTGATTGTCCGCATGAAAATCACTGCTGAGGGCAATGGATAAATTTTTTGCCGGAATTGCCGGGCATAATCAATGATTTCCTGATCATCACAACTGGTGAAAATTCTTCGTTGCGTTTGAGGGGAATAACGCAGGAGTTTCGCCGCGGTAGAAATAGAAAGACCCAGCCCATCCATTGCCCGAATGAGTCCTGGTGAACCTCCCTGTATCACATATTTGGCATCTCGATAAGTCTGGTGGGTAAAACACGCATATTCCGCTGCCAGGATTTCCCGGTGAATACGTGGGATGAGAAAATTTTCCCATTGCCCCATAAATTTTCGCCCTCTTTTCCTTCTTGCCAATATTTTTTCATACACCACACCTCTTGCTGCCCGTTCACTGATGCTCATTCCTTCTGTGTTAGGTTGTTTAAAAATAATTTCTCTTAATAGCCAATTGTCACACATGGTTTGATTTCTCCTTTGCAAATATTTTTTAAGTTTTTAGCGGAATAAAAATTCCATGAAAGTATCCTACCCTAAAAATACAGTTAAATTTCACTGTATTTTTGAATTATTATTTTCGTTAAAAATAGTGTTTTTTTAACCTAAAAATATAAGAAAAGTGAAAAATAGAAAAATAGAGAAAAAAATAGAAGAAAATAAAAATAAATATTTTTAAAAAATACAGTGAAATTAAGACATGAATATGAGTTATTATATTTTCCGAGAAGAAAATAGAAAGGAAGGTGGTTGGTAAATCCATTCATCTGATCAAATTAAAATAAGGAGGATTGTATGTTTAAAACTGAACTTTTAGAATCGCGCACGATTGAGGTATTCCCTGATGGAAGGCTGGATGGTAAAAATGCTTCGCGCTATTTGGGATTATCTGAAAAAACTTTAGCGACCTTGCGCGTTAAGGGTAAAGGCCCTCGCTTTATTAAGCGCGGACGTATTTTTTATTTCAAAGAAGATTTAGATACCTGGTTGAACGCCAGTGGACGGTTAACAACTACTGCGCAGGGCCTTCAATCTTCTTCGGCCTTTCAATCCGAAAAAGGCGGTTATGGTTAAAATAAACCGGAAGTCTCTTGACTGTGTAGAACGTTCAGGATTACAATATAATTTGTAATTTAAAATATTACATATTTATTACGCAGGAAAATAAGAATGACGGAATCTCTCTCTCAGCCAATCAAAGACAAAAAAGGTCGAAAAAAGCGCACGACTCGCGGAACTGTAAATCGGTCTGAAATTATACACACTCGTCTCAGCCCTCGCTTGCGTTTTATGGCGGAATTGATGGCGCGACATCAGCGCCGAACGCTTTCCAGCCTGATTGAACAGTTAGTTGAAGCAGCCGGTCAATCTTATTCATTACCTTTGGTTTTATCTGCGGAGGCACAGAGTCAACATTATTTATTCTCGGGATATCCCTTGGAAAATGTCAGCCTAGCGGAAGCAGGAAATCGGTTATGGTCAGAGGATGAAGTAGAGCGCTTCGCGGCACTGGCCTTCTTTACTCCTCACTTGCTTACACCCCAGGAAACTCAGGTGTGGGGGCTGATTAAGGACGCCCCTTATTTCTGGAATCATTTTAAAATTAATCTGGAAAGTAAAACAGGTGAAATAATTGACAAACAGTGGTGGCCTTTAGTTGATCATTGTGGGTTAATCACTGAGCGTGTACGCGAACATTGGCCATTATTACGCGATATATTGGAAGAACGGCAATCGGAAGAGGTCTTTAAAAAACTAAAATTGGGAGATGGCCGATTAGTAGATCAGCCGGATTATTATCCTTATTCAATCAAAGCAGTGGAGGTCAAGGAGCTATGACAATAAAATTTAATAAATTGACTCGTGCGAATCAGCGGGCATTATCTTCAGGGGGAAAACTGTCCGAACACGGTATTGACTTTGAAAAATTACCTAATGGTGATGGGAGATACACAATCAGTGTAATGGTTGATGGTCGCCGTATTCATCGAGTATTGGGTAAAGAATCCGAAGGTGTGACTCGTTTGGAGGCGGAAGAGCTTATTGCTAAACTGCGCACAGACGCGAGGCAGGGTAGGTTACATTTAACCAAGGGTCGCAAGCTGGTTTTAAGTTTTAGAGAAGCCGCAGAAAAATATTTACAAAAACAGAGAGAAGAAGGAGGGAAAAATTATCGCCGGAAAGAAGGGGAACTCCAGAGAAATTTAATCCCATTTTTTGCTGGAACACCGTTAGATCAAATCAGCACCTCAGAAATTGAGCGTTATAAAAAATCCCGTTCTGAAAAAAATTTTAAAAACAGCACGATTAACCGTGATTTAGCCACTTTATCTCATCTTTTTTCTAAAGCAGTGGATTGGAAATGGCTTGAAAAAAAGCCTGGGAAAATTGAGCGATTGAAAGAAGAAGAAACACGCATTACTTATTTAACTATTGAACAAATTAATCGGTTATTAGAAACCGCACAACAAGATCAAAATCCACAAATTTATCCATTTGTTACCATCGGATTAGAAACAGCGATGCGACGTATGGAAATTTTACGTACTCGCTTGGAACATATTGACTTAGAAAGAAAGGTCATTTTTATTCCCCAGGCTAAAGCGGGTATGAGGCAGCAACCAATAACGACTCATTTAGCCGATATTTTAAGGCATTATGTGCAATCAGCAAAGCCTGGGCAAGAATGGTTATTTCCATCAGAAAAATCGGTAACGGGGTATACAGTGAGTATAGAAAAAGTATTTCGCCGAGTTGTTAAAGAGGCCGGGCTAAATCCTCAAGAAGTAGTGCGACATACACTACGACATACGGCCATTACCCATTTAGTTCAGGCAGGTATTGATTTGCCGACAGTCAAGCGTATTTCTGGCCATAAGACTTTGAAAATGGTGGAACGTTATAGTCACCAAAATGGTTCCCATATACAAGCGGCAATGGACAAGTTGGAACAGCGGTATCAATTTACAGAAACCAAAACTTAACATCTGCTTTACCATCAAAATAATTTTTTGAATACTCACAGTGAAAAAGATTATTTAAGCAGAAATTAGACTTAATTCGACATATGCTTGTGCTCTTAATGTTTCAATTGTTTGGATTTCTTGTTCTGTTGCTTTTCTTTCTGGACGTATAACTAAAGATAACAGCTTATTATAATTTTCAGCATATTCGATTTTTTCTTGTTGTGTCCAAGTACGGTTTCGTTCAGCTATAACGGTGTCATAAGCTAAAGGTTCATATTGCCATTGACCATTTTGTAAATTGTTTTCGTAAAGGATAACTGCGCCACGTTTATAAATAATAATTTTATCCACCAATTTCTCTTGCTCGATTTTTTGTAGTGTATCCATCATTCCATTATAAGCGGTTTGGTGAAAGCCTAATGGCGTCATCCGGCCTGTGCCTCGATCTAATCGTTGGTGCTCATACCGTTGTAGTACTCCTTGCCAGCTTAGACGTTCATTGACTGCTAAGATATGTGCTTCAGTACAATAATTTGCGGCACGTAACGATTGTAATGTCGATTTTACAGTATTGGAAACACGCATGGTACTTTCTAAAATGATATGACAGGGAATGGATTTAGCGTAGGTAAGCGCTTTTTCTACCCATAATCCCACATCTGGATTTGTTTTTAAAGCAGCAGTTTGATCATTTTGCTCTATATAAGATTCGTAATAGGGGTGATAACCACGGAGATCATCGCCTATAATCACAGCGGTAGCGCTTAGTTCTCCAAATTCTTGGGCTATCAAGTCGAGCATTCTGCTTTTACCGGAACCCGGTTGCCCACCAGAGATGATAGCCACAGGAGAAGTCGAGACTGTTTTAATATCTTTAAAGATAACTGGTTTTATTTTCTCTTGAAATATGACTTCGTGCCACTCTTCAGGCAAATGTTCATCAAGGTTTTCCATTTATGCTTGTTTTTTACGTTCCCGGTAAGCTCTGATTTTAGCACCATATTCTTGACGAATTTTGGCGATAGTGTTTTGATCATTACCACGCAGCGTGATTTGTTCTCGGCCTAAGTTAAACAGCTCTGCCTTAAGTTCAGTCAGACGCTGTTGATTAGGTTGCGGTTTTCTAGTTTCCTCATCAATTTGTGTTGAACAAATAGCCATCATATCGGTAATCACTTCTTTTGCACACTCGAAAGCAATAGCTTCGTCTTGCGTCCATAAAGGATGACTTCTTTTATGACGAGCAGTTACAGATGACTTAGAATTTAGCATATATTTTCCCTCCTACACTTAAGTAATTATATGGCAACCTTTAGCTAGATACTAGACCCTTAGTGTTGGCTCGGATGTCTAAACTATTTTGCACGATTACACAGGAATTACACAGAAGGTTTAGGTCATCGGAAATTTTTTAACGTAAGTCCTTGATAATTTGGCTCCCCGGGACAGATTTGAACTGCCGACCAAGTGATTAACAGTCACCTGCTCTACCACTGAGCTACCGGGGAATAGGACGAGTAGGAGAGATATGTTAATCATCTCCAAGGGATAGGTCAATAGTATAATTAAACTTGTACGGCCCGGCCAGCAAAAATATCAGCCATTTGCCGCATCCCTGCCTTGAGGATTTCCATACTGGTTGCATATGAAATACGAATGTAGCCCGGCATACCAAATTCGGTTCCTGGGACAATCGCAATATTGCCTTGTTCTAATAAAACTTTAGCTAACTCAACGTCGGAGGCTAGGCCGAGTTTTTTGATGACTTGCATGACGTTAGGAAATGAATAAAAAGTGCCATCGGCTGGGCAGCACTCAACCCCAGGCATTTCTTTTAGAGCGCCGTGTACGAAAGTATGGCGTTCTCGATAGGCGTCGAACATATATTGCAACCGGCTGCGGTCACATCGAATGGCGGCCACCGAAGCTTTTTGGGAGATGGAAGTGGTAGTGGTGGTGCTTTGCGATTGAATCTTCTTCATGTTTTGTATAATTTCATTAGGGCCTGCGGCATAACCAATTCGCCAGCCGGTCATGGCGTGTGCTTTAGACACGCCATTTAACACAATAGTGCGATCCTTTAACTCGGGCGCAACGTTTAATATGTTTACAAATTGGGGAGTACTCCACAAAATGTACTCATACATGTCGTCACTGGCGATTAATATTTGTGGGTAGCGAATTAAAATATCAGCCAGGTCGCGTAATTCGGCTGCGGAATAAGCCATTCCGGAAGGATTTGACGGACTATTTAAAATCAGTAAGCGCGTACGTGGAGTAATCGCTTTCTCTAATTGTTGAGGGGTTATTTTAAAATGCTGCTTCATATCCGCGGTAACGATAACCGGCGTAGCGCCCGTTAACTTTATTAACTCAGGATAAGAGACCCAATAAGGCGCGAGCACGATGGCTTCGTCGCCTTCTTCTAAAATGGTTTGAGCGAGATTATATAACGCTTGCTTTTCTCCCGCAGAAACTAAAATTTGTTGCGGCGTGTACTCTAGTTGGTTGTCATGTTTCAATTTAGCAATGATCGCTTCGCGTAATTCTAAAATACCTTCGGTAGGCGTGTATTTAGTGAACCCTTCGTGTATAGCTTTAATCGCCGCATCTTTAATGAAATCAGGCGTATCAAAATCCGGCTCACCTACACTGAGATTGATAATTTTTCTTCCCGCGGCTTTGAGTTCAGTGGCTAAGGTATTGATAGCAACTGTGGCTGAGGGCTTAATACTGGAGATACGTTTGGAAAAATGGTATTTCATAAAATTTCCTTTCACTCAGGTTTTTTGGGGTGGGGCAACATATAAATAATGGCTGCTTTCAGTTGTGCATCACTACACTCAAAGCAACCGCCGCGCGGCGGCATTTGATTCAGGCCGACGGTGGTTACTGCTAGCAATCCATCTATGCCTTTTTTCATTCGAGGTTCCCAATCATGTTGCACGCCGATAAGCGGCGCGCCTAGATCAATACTTGGATTTTTATCATGACAGGTTGAACAAAACTGCTGGTAAATTTTCTTGCCCGCTTGCGGGTCATTTTGAATCGATTTGATAAATTCTTCAGGATGATGCCGGTTGGTAATCATCGGCACATTCTCAGACTCAGCATTGGCCAAGGAGTAAGAAAAAAATAACCAAATAAGTAAAAATGATCTAAAATTTACGAATCCGTTTAGCATAATTTATCCACTTCGCACAAAGTATAAATTAAAGTATAAATTATAGGCTACCGTATGTAAACCAGAAAAGCGAGAACTGCTGCAGAATTTCTCCGGCAATAATGCTAAAATGCTGATATGGAAAAACCTTTCGTTTTAACTAGTGTATTCGAGCCAAGTGGCGATCAACCTCAGGCGATTAAAAAATTAGTTGACAATATAGAATCAGGATTAGCATATCAAACTTTGCTGGGTGTTACTGGCTCTGGGAAAACTTTTACCATAGCCAATGTGATTCAAGCCGTGCAACGGCCAGCATTAGTATTGGCTCCCAATAAAACTTTGGCTGCGCAGTTTTATGCGGAATTACGCGAATTTTTCCCCAATAACGCGATTGAGTACTTCGTATCTTACTACGATTATTACCAGCCGGAAGCCTATGTTCCAAGTACTGATACTTACATTGAAAAAGATGCTGCTATTAACGAACATATCGAACAAATGCGGTTATCAGCTACGAAGGCCTTATTGGAACGGCGCGATACCGTTATTGTGGCGACAGTCTCAGCTATCTATGGGTTAGGGGACCCGCAAGCCTATTTAAGCATGGTGCTGCACGTCAGCCGGGGCGAGCGTATGGATCAGCGCAAAATTTTACACCGGCTGACTGAAATGCAATATGCCCGTAATGACGCGGTTTTTCAACGCGCCACTTATCGAGTCCGCGGAGATGTTATCGACGTTTTTCCCGCCGATTCAGAAAAAGAGGCTATACGCATTGAGTTATTTGATGAAGAGGTAGAAAACATCAGTTTTTTCGATCCTTTAACCAATCGCCTGATTAGCCAAGTCCCACGAGTTACTATTTTTCCAAAAACTCATTATGTCACCCCGCGCGAACGTATTTTAAATGCGATCGAAGAAATTAAAGTAGAATTACGCGAACGTTTAACCGAATTGGAAAAAGCCAACAAGTTAGTGGAGCGGCAACGTTTGGAACAACGGACTCAATTTGATATCGAAATGATGCTGGAAATGGGTTATTGTTCGGGGATTGAAAATTATTCACGCTATTTATCTGGACGGTCGGCGGGAGAACCGCCGCCGACTTTATTCGACTATCTGCCGGCAGATGCATTATTGATGATTGATGAGTCCCATGTTACCATACCGCAGCTTGGGGGAATGTATCTAGGTGATCGCGCCCGCAAAGAAAATTTGGTGAATTTCGGGTTTCGATTGCCTTCGGCCCTGGATAATCGTCCTCTGCGGTTTGATGAATTTGAGCATCTAATGCCCCAGACTATTTTTGTCTCCGCCACTCCGGGTAACTATGAAGCCGCCCACGCCCAAGATGTGATTGAATTACTAGTGCGGCCCACCGGATTATTAGATCCGGAAGTTGAAATTAGACCCGCGAGTTCACAGGTGGATGATCTATTATCGGAAATCAACAAACGTACCGATAAAAATGAGCGTGTCTTAGTCACTACGCTGACTAAACGAATGGCGGAAGATTTAACCGAATATTTAAGTGAACATCAAGTACGGGTGCGTTATTTACATTCAGATATCGAGACCATAGAGCGAGTAGAAATTATTCGAGATTTGCGTTTAGGGAATTTTGATGTTCTGGTCGGCATTAATTTATTACGCGAAGGTTTAGATATCCCTGAGGTATCCTTAGTGGCCATCTTAGATGCCGATAAAGAAGGTTTTTTACGCTCGGAGCGTTCACTTATTCAAACGATAGGCCGCGCAGCCCGCCATTTACATGGCAAAGCAATTTTATATGCTGACAAAATCACGGGATCTATTCAGAGAGCGCTTGCTGAAACTGACCGCCGCCGAGTTAAACAAGCTGAATACAATAAAGAGCATGGCATTACTCCCCGAGGCATTATCAAAGCAGTACGGGATATTTTAGAAGGGGCCCGCGACCATTCACCGCAGGGTGGAGGCTTTGGCAGGGCGCAACAAATAGCTGAAGAATCGGCTGAGTATCTGGCAATGTCGCCAGCGAAATTGAGTAAAAATCTGCACGAATTAGAAGAGGAAATGTTTACCGCTGCCAAAAATTTAGAGTTTGAAAAAGCGGCGCAAATCCGCGACAAAATTTTACATATTCGTAAAGGTATTTTAGAAATTGATGAATAGGAGTATTGTGATATGTTAGTTAAATCTACGGCTTGGATTATCCGGCCATTTCTGTGGCTACTGAACATGTTAATTCCGCTTGGCGATTTAATTGCGCGGGTGTGGGTGGCGCAAATTTTTTTGCAAGATGGATGGTTTAAAATGCAAAGTTGGAGTAATACCGTCCAGTTATTTAGCGATCACTATATACTTTCTCCGGCGATTACGGCTGGTTTAGCAGTAGCCCTAGAAATTATCCTACCCATTTTATTAATCATAGGCTTTGGCGGCAGAATTATTATTTTCCTATTTTTAGTTTTTAATATCGTTACCATGTATTCCTATGATTTCATTTGGACACCAGACGGCACTCCCAACCTGAATCAGCAAATGGCGTGGGGAATGTTGTTAATGTTATTAATGCTGCACGGTTCAGGAAGGTTTTCTCTAGATTATTGGTTGCACCAACGTCACGGACATCATTTGAAATTAAAAAAATAAGAGGAAAGATATTATGCCAAGAGCTGCAAATTTGAGGAAAGAGCCTCAAGGTGAATTAGAAATTCGCACTATCGCTATGCCTGCCGATACCAATTCTAACGGGGATATTTTTGGTGGATGGGTAGTTTCGCAAATGGATTTGGCGGGAGCTAGTTACGCTTTGAAATATACTAAAGGTCGTGCAGTCACGGTTGCCATTGACAGTATGACGTTCATTACCCCGGTTCAAATTGGTGATTTACTCAGTTGCTATGTAAGCTTACATAAAATTGGCAATACTTCGATTCAAATCAAAATAGAAACCTGGGTCATTTCTCCTACTGACCTGCGATCAAAGCAAGTGACTGAAGGTATTTTTACCTTTGTGGCAATCGGAGAAGACGGCCGCCCCCGACCCATTGCAAAATAACAGCTTAACTCATTGTTAAATGAGAAGAAAAACAAGGATTAGGACGTTGAGTTTGAGCATGATAACCATATCCAGTCAACATATGGGCCTGATAAGTTTGCCACTTGTTGACTAAAATTTCAGTGATATTTTCTGAAGAAGCAGGTTTAGATAACGATTTTTGATCTATTATAAAATCGCAACTAGCTGCATTCTTGGCAAGTTTTTCTTTAAATTTCATAAGTAACGTATTCTCTAATACAAATTTATAAGTGGCAGCATCATAAGCGGTACTGATTTTAATTGTAGGGAAAAATTCGCTAATTTGGGTTAAGGTGGCGGTGATTAGCAATAAATTCAATAGGCCTTTACCTTTCGATAAGGAATTGATTGTAGATGCAGTTAATAAATAATAATTCAAAATTTTAGGATCAGAGAAAATTTTAGCTGGAGTATTATTAAAAATAGCTTCGACAGTTTTTATATTCGATCCACTGGTTTTTCCATCGAAACATAAGACACTCTTAGCTAACTCAACAAAATGTTTGGTTTGAGATTTAGTAATGGGTTTTTTGCCGGTAGTTTTAATGAAATGTTTCTGTAAGCTGAAAAATAATATTTCTTTAAAGGAAAAGTTATCTGACTTCGCTTCAATTGGTGGATGAGGATGAACTAAATGAGCCATTACTAGTAGTTTAGTAAGGCAAGACTCCATTAATTTCGAGAGAAACTCATTTGGGAAGAATTTAATTTTGTGCATGGCGGTCTGTAATCTAAATAGACGTTTGACATCAGAGATTAAATTAAGGATAGATAAAATAGCTATAGTCAGTTCTTTATCTAGAGTTCCATCATCTCCAGATAATTTTTCTAAACGATTCAGGTTTCGTTGAATTTTTTTCTTCTTTTTATTGGTGTTATTTGTTTTATTTTCATAATTATTATCCGGATAAATTTCTAATAAAATATGCTCGAGAATGCTTTTTAACTGAGAGTTAGCCAAAAATTTCGCATATACGAAATTTTGAATAATTTCCAGGGGAGGTAATTGACCCTTGCGTAAGGCAGCAACGAAGTTCATAGCACAAGGTGGCGTCTCTAATTTTACCTCAGGTGAATTTGACCAAATAATACTTAAATATAGTGCTTCGTAGGAGAGGCATAAACTTAGGCCATTTGACATATTTTTGTCAAAAATTCTCACTTCAATTTCGGTATTAAGTATCGTAACGTAATAAGAATCTACAGTAGTAAGGGGAGATTTGCTACATTTACTTATAGACTTATTTTCTAATAATTTATCAAAAAAATATTTCGCATTAAATTCAATATCTGCGGGAATGAATAAAGAGCAATCTAAATCCCCCGGAGTGATATCTACCAATGGGGCAAATGAAGAGCTTCCGCCAGCGCCTACCGTCACCTTTGGATTAACCAAATAAGACATATAAGAAAAATATGCGAAAGTTTCAAAAAATATGGTTATAATATCATTCTTTCTTTGTAAAAAATTATAATGCTTGTTGGTACAAACATGGAAGGCTTGACCAAATTCACGCATTAAATTAGGCATTATTGCTTTTAAATTTATCTCTACCGGCGTAGTTAAATTTTTAGATTCGAAACTGGTTGCTGAAATGAGCTGATCCCTTGTTAGCGGCGATTCAGCTTTCTCCGGCTTTAAATCCTTCACCACCATGCTAGTTATGCTGATAGAAATATCATTGGCAAAAGTAAGGGTAATTTTTAAACCGTTCTTAGACTTTTTAAATATTGCCTCAATACCTTTAAGGCGTTCTTCTATTTCAGCTATAGATAAGTAGACTTCTAAATTTTTACCATTCATGATGGTGCGAACATATCCTTTGCTTTTAATGAGATCTCTTACTAAGTTAATTTTAAGCAGTACTTTTTTAATTATCTTAGGCCGTTCAATTTTTTCTGGATAAGTTATGGATTGTAATTCATCACTATCGGAGGATTTATCCTCAGAAGTGGTATCGCTATTGCCATTATAGCTTGCTTCAGGTTGAAGATCATCTGAGCTTGCTGAATTAGAGTCTGAATCCTCTTCAGACTCTGGTTTAGTCTCTTGAGAGTGTGGCGTTGGATTAGTTTTATATTCTGGATAAATTAGTCCTATATTGAAAGATAAGTCTTGATCAGGCAAAGTAAGCATTAACTTGTCTTTTTTTGTTTCAATAGAAAATTGATTAGCTAAATGATGCTTAAGATGGTTGATCGAATCCAACTTCAGCAATATTGCTCCTCTATGTTGTGAATATTTTTTAAATATATAAATTTCCCATAATTCTTTATTTATATTGAATTTATTAAGCTTGTAAGCAATCATGCTGATTTCTTGAATAATAGCAATCATTATATTAGTGAACTTTTCTGATCTTCCAAGTTCCAAAAATTTAGGAGGGAATTTTAAAGTGAGTTTTTTATTCTCGATATCGCTCATTATATCAAAGAACTTTAAACTATCTGGTAATATTTTTAAGAAGATTTCCAATTCAAAAGGAGTTAACTGCAAATTTTCTATATTTATATCTAAATATAGTGCTTTACTGTGAAAATATTGGTTTAATTCGAAATTAAATTTTTTATTCGGGAATAAATATTGAATAATATTACAGGCATTTTCCCTGGCTTTAAATTGCTGATCAGCAATGCCTTTATGGGATTCTTCCGGATGAGGTCTTAAATATAGATCGTTAATAATAAAGTCTAAGATTAAAGGTAGTATACTGTTTCCGACCCCAATGGTGTATCTTGCCGGTATCAAGGTAAGAATACTAAGCATTTGATCAAACTTTTGAGCTTTTAAATCATTTTTTTGATTGGGAATTAGAGACCATTTTATTATTTTTCTATCCAAATATCCTATTGTAAATTTTAAAAGAATCAATATGGTCGCCGACTGGAGAAAAAATTTACCAATTTCATATTCATCTTTATCGTATCCTGCTGGTAAGCAGCTAATACCGAAATACAAAATTTTAGAAGCTATAGTTAGTATTTCATTTCTATAGGGGTAACTATATTCCTCGAAATTTTTTCTAAAATCATGCAGAGAGCTGGTTGTAATCCGTGGATAAATACGAGTTTCATTTTCATATTGAACCACTTGATGAATAAAATTAAATTTGCGCCAATCCGGTAATGAACATATTTTTCCCTCATTAGAATACCAAGCCTGGTAAGGAATAGATCGAACATCGACATTAAGTCGCCAAGATTTTTGAGTTTGTTGAGCTACGACATTCATTTTCGAACGGTTAACATTGTAAAAAAGTTTAAGTTCAGAAATATCTTCGGTGAGGACGCTTTTAAATTTAGTTATTCGCCACTGAGTTAGAAAATTCAAAGATAGCAGTAAATTGAACCAGCCTAACTTTCGCTTCAGTAAAACTTCACTATTGTTAATTTCCACAAGGTATTCTGGCAGATATTTTTTTAAACTAATCTTAAGCAAATGTATCATCCGGTCCAGGATAAGATTAGGTAGCTCCTCCTCGATTTTAAAATGAAGGATGCCATCATTATTCTGTATCCAGTGAATGTTTAAGTTAGTGTTAAGGATTAATTTGAGTTCGCTAGAAGCATCATAACCAATGGGCATTTGAACTAAAAAAGGCTGGAACCACTTTTTCATAACTAAAACCTACATTTTAACTTCTATTGTTATCGGGTCATCAAAGAATTTCGAAGGATTATAAATGAATTTATTGGGCTTGTCAGCAAATTCCTACAAGACTAGTTAAATTTTGCTCAGGTCATATTAGGTGTTATTTTGTAACTACTCGCTCGCAACTTGACAAACGCAGAACGGTCAATTTTGTCTGATATTCAACGAAAAATTGCTTGAGCAAGCGGAGCATACTCAGGTATGTGAGCATTGCGAAAGCAATTTTTCGTTGAATAGCAGGCAAAAGTGGCCGTTCCCATCTACAGGGTACGAGTTACGATATTTTTAAGTACTGCTAAATAGCCGATGACAGGCGTGTCTTTTTGCATGCGCAGCCGCATTTCCTCTAAACGAAGGATCTGGAAGTGATACTCAGCCGCCAGGGCTTCTATATAATCCCGTGCATGTGCGTAGCGGATGGATGGCTGTAATTCAAATGGTGATTTGATAGTTTTTTCAACCGAAAATGTAAAGAAGCCGTTAGGTTTTAAGGTTTGCTTAACTTTTCTAAAAATAGGGCTGAGCTCACCAATGTAAGTAAAAACATCAGCAGCCACTATTAAATCGACGTTTCGATAATCATCTAAAGCTTTTTCAATATCCGCTACATGCAGTTCATCATAAATATTTTTGGTTTTAGCGACTGACACCATTTCTTGAGAAATATCGATTCCGATTAATTTGGCTGCAAATTCTTTAAATAATTCTCCGCATAAACCGGTGCCACAGCCTAAATCTAAAATAGTCCACTCAGGTTGTTCATCTTGCGCTATTTGATAAATTGCCGCATGCAATTGCTGAGGGACGCGATAGTGTAAACTTTCAGTTAAATGTTTATCATAATACTCGGCATATTGATCGAATAAATTCTTCAAATATTCCGCCGGCGCTTTGTCAGGCGTTCGTTGTTGAGTTAACGCACTTAAAATATGCTGGATTTCAGGATCATCGGGTTTGATAGCTGCTGCAAGTTGATAATGGTGTAATGCTTCATTAGGTTGTTGCAGTTTTAAATATTCAACTCCTAAATTTAAATGTGCGGGAAGATGGAGCGGATCTAAGCTTACGGCATATTTTAAATATTCGATTGCATCGCGATGACGGCCTTTTTCAATCAATAATACGCCGGTATTAAAAGCGGCATTGGCAGTGGGTTTAACTTCCAACTGCCGGAGAAAATAAGTCAATGACTTCTCTTTGTCGTCTAATTTCAAATACACAATCGCCAGATGTTCATAACATTCTGGATGGCGATGCGTGAGTTGTAATACCTGCTCGAAACTATGCGCCGCTTCTTTTAGTTTATTCAGTGCAAAATAAGCAACGCCCAGATAATGCCAGGATTCAATATGGCTGGGTTGGAGATCGAGACGTTTTTCGAGGTACTCAGTCGCCAGCGGGTATTGTGCTTCTTGCAGGTAAATTTGCGCCATTTGTCCGTAAATAGCTGGATTTTTAGGACTCAGCGCCAATGCCTTTTCCAACGCAGCGCGTGCCGCGGATAAGTCACCTAATTTTAGTAATAGTACGCCTTGATTATAATGAGCGTCGCCGTAATTGGGATTTAGTTCGAGCGCTTTCACATAAGATTTTTGCGCGGCAATAAATTTTTCTTGCAAATATAAGCAACGGCCAATGTTATTGTAAGCAATGGCATAGCGCGGATCAGCTTTTACGGATTGCTTATATTCGCTAAGTGCGGCTTCCTGGTCGCCTAGCAATGATAAGATATTACCTTTGCTATTGTGAAAAGGGGCAGAGCGGGGTTGGAATTTTAAGGCTTGATCAAGATACTCTAATGCCTGCGTATAATCTTGCTGTTGCGCATAGAGTATACCCATTTGATGGATAACATCCACGTTATCAGGTTTTTGCTCAAGCAACTGCTGATAAATAGCCAGTGCTGCGGCTAAGTCACCCTGCCGATGAAGTTCTTGGGCTTTCCTTAATTGATCTGTCATATTCTTTCTGAATCAATTCGCTTAATTGGTAAATAGCCATTGCATAAGTAGTCCTTGGATTATAGGCCATAATTGAATAAAAATTCTGATAAGTTATCCAATATTCTTGTCCCTGAGTGTTGTGTAAAACAATAACGGCTGATTTACTGGGAGCGGGCCCTAGCGCCGAACTGTGAATACCGAATTTGGCCAAAACACTGGGCCGGTAGAGTGGTTTAGCGTCAGGGGAGAGTAACCAGTGCGGCATCTGGTGGAGGATATGCGCCGGTACTGCTACTGGTTGATTGGGAATCCAGCCTGATTTTTGCAAATAATAGGCAATACTGGCGATAGCGTCATCTTGGTCTGTCAATAAATTGACGCTGGGCTTTCCATCATAGCTAACCGCAAACTTCCGGTAACTGCTGGGCATAAATTGCGGAATGCCCAGCGCGCCAGCGTAGAACCATAAAATTCAGCGGGGGATAAATTATATTCTCGAGTCAATAATAAATAATTTGCTAATTCGCTTTGAAAAAAGGCTGCGCGTTTGGGGTAATGAAAGGAAAGGGTGGCTAGGGTGCGTAATTCGGGAAATGCGCCCGTTTCGTGTCCGTATTTAGTTTCAATTCCAATAATAGCAATGATGACTGCGGGGGGCACGCCATACTGCTTAGAAGCTTTTGCCAAGGTTTTAGCGTGATCATGCCAGTATTGCACACCGCCGCTGATTCGATCGGGAGTGATAAAAAAATTCCGGTAAAAATCCCAAGGCTTTTCCTCGAAGGGTTTATTGATGCGGTCGATTACTTCGGGTAAATATTCAGTGTGCGCGAATAATTGCATTAATTCATAGCGATTAAAATGATTTTCCCGGACCATTACGTTAATAAATTCTTGAGGAGTGAGTGGCTGAGCGGACGCAGTGGGTTTGGCCGCTAAAATGCCCTGAATCCAGCAAAGGCAGAGCAATCCGCAGAAGATTTTTTTCATCATGTTGCCCATAGAGTGCGATGTTGGTGGATTGACATAATAATTCCAAACCCAGCCATAATGGTGAGCAGTGAACTGCCTCCATAACTGACCAGCGGTAATGGGATGCCGACTACGGGGAGTATACCAATCACCATCCCGATGTTGATTAACGCGCCAAAAATAAAGGTTAAGCTTAAACTACCTGCTAAGAGGCGGCCATAAGTATTTTGGGCGTGGATGCTAATATATAAACAGCGCATCAGTATCGCTAAAAAAATCACTAATAATAAAACACAGCCGAATAAACCTAATTCTTCGCCGTTCACTGCAAAAATAAAGTCAGTGGTATGCGCGGGTAAAAAAGAGAGGTGGGATTGACTGCCTTGCAACCAGCCTTTACCTAAAATACCACCGGAACCAATTGCAATTTTAGATTGAATGATATGATAACCACTACCTAATGGATCGCTTTCAGGGTTGAGCAGGGTCAATATCCGGTCGCGTTGGTAGCCATGCATATGATGCCAAAGAAAAGGTGCGGCGGCGGCCACTATTAACAGAAAACCAATGATCAGCGCCCAACTCATTCCAGACAAAACTAATACACTCAGGCCGGCGATCGCAATCATAATCGCGGTGCCTAAATCCGGTTGTTTGGCAGTCAGCAGGACGGGAATCACCAACAAAAAACCGCCGACCAGAATCCAGCGCAGCTTTGGCGGCAAAGTTTTTTCACTTAGAAACCAAGCCAACATCATCGGCATGGCCAGTTTCATAATTTCGGAAGGTTGGAAATTCATAATTTTAAGGTCAAACCAGCGGCGTGCGCCTTGCTGAACTTGGCCGGCAAACAGCACGCCGACGAGTAATACCAACCCTAATATGTACACCCATGGAGTCCATTGGTAATAACTCTTCGGAGGAATTTGCGCGAAGATAAACATGACTACAAATCCTAGGCCCAGGCGCACCAGCTGGCGTTCAACAATCCCGGCGTTTTCATTACTGGCGCTATAGAGAATTAACATTCCAAATAAAATTAGGCAAAGCAATCCGAGCAATAACCACGGATCAAGGTGAAGAGTATGCCAATTGGAGCGGCGTATTTTCTCTTTGATACGTTCTTGGTATGAATCATTGAGGAGGTCGTGGTTATTCATTTGAAACGTCTCCGCTATTTTCAGTGGGGATTGTTGGGTTTTTGGGGATTGCTAGGTTTTTTCGGCGCTGGCGTCACCGGAGCTGGCGGTGGAGGAGTGTGGAAATAAGCATCCATTACCTTGCGAGCGAAGCGTGGAGCCCCAATCCCGTGCTCATACAGCACTACGATAGCAATTTGCGGGTGGTCCACCGGCGCAAATGCGATAAATAAATGGTTATTGCGCAAAGCCTTTGGCGTGTTTTCATCCTGATCTTCACCGCCTTCACGGTTAATGACTTGAGCGGTGCCGGTTTTTCCAGCGACTTGATAAGGAGAAGTTGCTCCGCCGAAGAAACCATAACCCGTCCCGCCGGGCTTCATAACTACTTGTTGCATTGCTGAAATGATCATGTCCCAGTTTTTAGGATCTTGTAAAGTGACTAGCTGTTGCGGTGGATAAGTAGGCTGCACCATAGTTTGGCTGCCTAGCGCGGATTTGAGTAACAGATGAGGCTGGTATTTAATGCCTCGTTCCGCGATGATGGCGACACCCTGCACCAGTTGTAGAGGCGTCGTCAATAAAAATCCCTGGCCGATGCCCATGACTACAGTATCACCGGTGTACCACGATTCTCCCTTGACCCGCCGTTTCCATTCTGGTGTCGGCACTAACCCACCAATTTCATTGGGAAGGTCAATTCCGGTAGGCTTGCCGAATCCAAACTCTTGTAAGATTTTATCTTGCGCGCGAATCCCTAATTTTACCGCGACATTATAGAAAAAAGTATCGCAAGAAACGATGATGCCGCGGATTACATCGACGATGCCATGGCCGCCATGTTTCCAACCATGATCATGATAAACGTGGGCGAGGCCCGGTAGCATAAACAGTCCGGTATCATGGATTTTATAATCTGGGGTAATGACTTTGCTATCTAACGCGCCGATAGCGTAAAACGGTTTAATGGATGAACCCGGAGGAAACACCCCGCGTAAGGCGCGATCGTATAACGGTTTTTCAGGCATATTTAACAATTGCTGGAAATCTTGAGTAGTAATGCCCATGACAAACATGTCAGGATTATAAAAAGGCTTACTGACCATGGCCAAAACTTCTCCATTATTCGGATTCAGGACGATGATGGTGCCGGTTTCATCTCCCAGCGCATCGCTGGCCGCCTGTTGTAAATGGCTGTCGATAGTCAAGTAAACATCCTGGCCAGGAGTCGGTTTGTTTTCTTTTAAAATTCGGAGAATGCGCCCATTGGCATCCGTTTCAACTTCTTGATTACCGACCTTGCCGTGTAGCATATCTTCATACTGTTTTTCGATGCCGTTTTTGCCGATATATTCAGAAGCGCTGTAATTAATTTTATCAATAGTGTCTGCTTCTTTTTCATTAATTCTGCCCACATAACCCAGAACATGGCTATATAATTCGCCCATGGGGTAACTGCGGATCATGCGCGTTTCAATATTAACACCGGGGAAAAAATATTGATTTACATAAAAGCGGGTCGTCTCATCTTCTGTTAGCTTCATTTTAAGCGGTACTGGCTGATGGGGTGAAGATTGTTTTAGCCGGCGCTGAAATATTTCAAGATCATGAGGAGTAATATTGATAAAACTTTGCAGGCGTTGGATAGTTGCCGTTATATTCCCGACTTTAGAGGGATTGATGGTCAGATTAAATGAAGGGACATTTTTGGCTAGTAGCACACCATTGCGATCATAAATCAACCCCCGGTTAGGCTCGGTAGGGATAATAGTCATGAAATTTTGTTCAGATAAGGTGGAAAAAAAATCATGTTCAAAGACTTGCAAATAAACTAGACGGGCAATTAATGCGCCCATAAACAGAAAAATAAAAATAGCGCAGACGATCACACGCCGGGAAAAAAGTTGAATTTCTCCCTGGTGATGTCTGATTGTAAGGCGCTTTTCCATGGTCAAGATCGATGATATGGATGATGGCTAAGTATACTCCAAGCCCGATAAATTTGCTCGGCTAAAATTATACGCACTAATGGGTGCGGAAAGGTCAAAGCCGACAGCGACCATACCTGGCTAGCTTGATTTAAGCAGCTAGGGTGTAATCCTTCAGGTCCGCCTATCAAAAAGCTTGGATTTTCATGGTGATCATGCCAGGTTTGTAACTGTTTAGCCAGTTGCTCAGTATTAACAGCTTTACCTTGCCGGTCAAATGCGATCACCGGTTTAGTAGCGGCGCTGATCAACTTTTCGCTTTCGACCAGTAAAATCTGATCAATAACACTACTTTTAGTGCGTTTCTGGCTGGGGATCTCAGTGAGTTGTAAGGCGTAATCACTGGGAAGCCGCTGGGCGTATTCCCTAAAACCAGCATTAACCCAGGCGGGCATTTTATTGCCTATAGCGATTAACTTTATATACACGACTACTCGGTATGATTCTCTGAATTGCGGGAAAGTTCGGTCATGGTCCAGAGTTTTTCTAGATTATAAAATTCCCGGGTTTCGGCCAGCATGATATGCACGACAATGTCTAACAGATCGACTAGAATCCAGCCCGTTTCAGTTTGGTTTTCTACCCGGTTAAACGGGCGTATACCGGCTTTTTTAACTGCAGTGACCAACTTATCGGCCATAGAAGCCGCATGGCGGGTTGAGGTGGATGTGCAAATGATCATCGTATCCATAACATCAGTTAAGGAATGGACGTCTAAAACTTTAATATCTTTGGCTTTATGAGCGGACAGGGTATCGGTTATTAGAGCAATCATTTCATTGAGATCTATTGGTTTGGCTTCAATTTGCAAGGCGTGTATATCTGTATTCATCATATCGTCAAGGATAGTATAAATCATACGATGCCGCTCTGCAAGGGTTTTTCCTTGAAAAGCCTGGGCGGAAATTTGTACACTGAAGTGGCCGGCCCCCGATTTAGCCCCGGCATGCCCGTGATGTTTAGCGCTGTCATCCACTACGTTTAAATGCAGAGGCTTGAATGCCTGGCGCAAACGTTTCTCAATTTCTATTAATCTTTCTTGGTTATTCATATTCTGTATTCTCTTAGTCAAGGTAAAACTTTTGTGAAAGGGCGGACGGTAATTTTGGCATAGACTTCGGCGGTGGCGTAAGGATCTGCTGCTATCCAGGCTTTAGCGGCTTCGATATCTGCAAAATCAGCAATGATCAGCGAGCCATTCGCTGCGAAAGGTGTAACGTCAGTGGCTTCCGGATGAAACAGCGGGCCGGCTAATAATAAACGGTTATCGCGCTGTAAGTCAGCTAAATGCGCGAGGTGGGCTTGGCGGACGCTGCGGCGCTTCTCAAAACTATCCAAGCCATCTTCACAATACATCACATAATACATAAGTTAGCTCTCTTTAGTCTGCATATGCCGCGCCATATATAAGGCTTGGACAATGATAAATAACAAGGTAATTCCTAAAGTCCCAAATAATTTAAAATTTACCCAGGCATTAGTATCGAAATGATAGATAACATATATGTTTAATAGGCCAAGCAGGATGAAAAAGACCGCCCAGCTCATATTTAAACGCTTCCAGATGGGAGTTGTTAGACTGATTTTGTCGCTTAGCATTCGCTCCAATATAGTTTTTGCGCTAAAAAACTGGCTACAGAGCAGAGTGATGGCGAATATCCAATAAATTACGCTGGGTTTCCACTTAATGAAAATATCTTTATGGAAGAGCAGGGTAGACCCGCCCAGCAGCACAATAAATACAAAAGTGAGGCCGTGTAAGGCTTCAAACCGCCGGTGAACAAGCCAATACACCGTGAGCTGAATTAACGATGCTGCAATAGTGACCGCAGTTGCAGTGTAAATATTGGAAAATTTATAGGCGATAAAAAAACAAATAATTGGAAAATAATCAAACAGAAATTTCATCGAAATCATTCCTAAAGGAAAAAGGAAAACTGTACCTGAGCTTTCCTGAGTAAGCAACCAATAACATTCGTGATTGGCGCCTGTGATATTGCCGACACGCCCACCGTCAAGGCGTGAATGAGCCGACGGGTGACAGACGGAACTTTTTATTTTTTGCTCGTTTTTACGAGCAAAAAATAAAAAGTGGAGTCTGGCAGGCCAATGCCATTAAGTTAAGAAACCGAGCCTATTATTCCTTCCCCCCTCCCAGGGGGAAGGTTAGGATGGGGGTGATTAACAACATGTTTTTTTCGGGATTTTTATTACTATTAACCATCCCCACCCTAACCCTCCCCTTGGGAAGGGGAGGGAATAGTACTCTAGAGTCCTTAACTTAATGGCATTGGTCTGGCAGGCCCCGGCGAGTGCTTAACCCGCTATTGCTTGACGGTTTTTTAAAACATTGGCGGGTTCTGGGATAAAATAGTTAAGTTGACGCCTATGCGGGAATGACATGATTCATGCTGTCAACTTTAATCGGATCTATTCAGATGATATGATCTTCCCTCTATGACGCAGAAATTAACTATTCATCCGCAAAATCCTCAACCGCGATTGATTCAGCAGGCAGTTGAGATAGTCAGAGAAGGCGGGGTCATGGTTTACCCGACTGACTCCGCTTATGCCTTGGGCTGCCGCTTAGGCGATAAGAGTGCGAGTGAGCGGATTCGGCAAATTCGACAATTAGACAAGCATCATCATTTTACCCTGGTTTGTAATGATTTATCGCAACTTTCAACTTATGCCCGGGTGGATAATCCTACGTTTCGCTTGTTAAAAGCCTATACTCCCGGGCCTTATACTTTTATTTTAGAAGCGACTAAAGAAGTACCGCGGCGATTATT
The DNA here is from genome assembly GCA_963697455.1 of uncultured Pseudomonadota bacterium. Classification (GTDB taxonomy): domain Bacteria; phylum Pseudomonadota; class Gammaproteobacteria; order Coxiellales; family Coxiellaceae; genus JAFEDN01. Next base: position 336,924 of record CAVOOI010000007.1, read on the forward strand.
ACATCCACGCCGCAAAACGATTGGTTTGCGCGTGCCGGACCATCCAATTACCCAAGCATTGCTAGCTGCTTTGGGTGAACCATTAATGAGCGTCACGTTAATACTACCAGGCCGTACGCGTCCTTTAGTAGATGTGGAAGAAATCGTGACTGCTTTGCGTCATCAAGTTGATTTAATTATTGACGGTGGTCATTGCAATGACGACCCCACTAGCGTGATTGACCTAACTCAGCAACCACCGCAAATCGTGCGGATAGGCAAAGGAGACGTTAGTGGTTTTGCGGGGTAATGTGCTAAAATGCCTGTTTTAGCGGATGAGGGTTGGTTCTGTGCTTGAAAGTGAACAGGTGAGCGCCAGAGTGCATGGTGAGCAGTTAATTGAACTGCCGCAAGACCTTTATATCCCGCCTGAAGCGTTACGGATTTTTTTGGAAACCTTTGAAGGCCCCTTAGACCTCCTGCTTTACTTAATCAAAAAAGATAATTTTGATATCTTAGATATCCCAATCGCCGAGATCACCCGTCAGTATATGCGGTATATTGAACTGATGCATGAACTGGAATTAGAACTGGCGGCTGAATATTTATTGATGGCGGCCATGTTAGCTGAAATTAAATCACGGCTATTGTTGCCTAAGCCTCCAGCCGCCGAAGAGAGCGATGAAACTGACCCCCGTGCTGAGTTAGTGCGGCGTTTGCAGGAATATGAGCGCTTTCAGCAAGCTGCGGCCAATTTAGATCAGCTACCGCGAGTAGAGCGCGATATTTTTGTCGCCGACGCTGATAATCCGCCCTTTGATCAAGAACCGGTTAAACCTCTTATTTCCCTGGAGGAAATTGCGCTCGCTTTTCAAAATGTGCTGGCGCGGGCTAAATTATTTGCCCATCACCAGGTCACCCCGGAAGTTTTGTCGATTCGCGAGCGGATGTCTTTAGTGCTGAGCCAGCTTAACTCTCCGGAATTCGTTGAATTTACCCGGTTCTTTCGAGTGGATGAAGGCTCGATGGGTGTAGTCGTGACCTTGATTGCGATTTTAGAACTCATCCGGCAATCTGCTATTGAGTTGGTGCAGGCGCAACCGTTTGCGCCCATTTACATTAAAATTAAAGGATAGTGGGAATATGGCTTTAGACAATTTAGAACAGCTCATTGAAGCGGTTTTATTTACCGCAGGTGAACCAGTTTCTATTGAGCGGTTGCAACAATTAATTGATGATCAACAGGATATTTCCGGTTTGTCATTAATTCAGGCTATCGATGCATCTCCACTTGAGGAAGTGACCGAGCCCTCAGCAATCTCCAAAATTTCGCTAAAAGAATTTGCGAGAATTGCTCCAAACTATCGCCCAACGTTATCAGGATCGCGGGATTGAATTAGTGGAAGTGGCCAGCGGTTACCGTTTTCAGGCGCGAACCGAGTTCACGCCGTGGTTACAGAGATTACACGCCCGTAAACCAGCGCGTTATTCGCGGGCATTTTTAGAAACGCTCGCATTGATTGCTTACCGTCAACCACTGACTCGGGGAGAAATTGAAGAGGTTCGCGGCGTGGCCGTCAGTACCCAGATTATTAAATCTTTGCTCGATTTAGAGTGGATTCGAGTAGTGGGACAGCGCGACGTGCCAGGAAAACCGGCTCTGTACGCGACCACGAAAAAATTCTTAGATGATTTTAATTTACGGAGCTTAAACGAATTGCCGCTGTTGCAGGAACCGAGAAACTTAGAACAGTTTGAACAACAAATCAGCGAACAATTGGAGATGAACTACAGAATTCCTGAACTAGCAGAGGTTACACTCTAGCGTAGCCCATGTTGGCCAGATCCGTTACCGTTACGCTTTCCAAATTATCTACGCAATAATCAGCTAACGTCAGCCGTTCACGAGGATGAGTGGTGGTGACGGCGAGTACGGTCATCCCAGCGGTTTTGGCCGCAATAACCCCCGCAGGCGAATCTTCGATGGCTAAGCAAAATTCTGGCAATACATTCAATTGCTGGGCCGCCATGCGGTAACCGGTAGGGTCAGGTTTTCCCGCAGGAACGTCTTCAATCGACACGATAGTTTTAAAATAGGGGGTAAGGTCTTCATTGTCCAAAGAGGCTAATAAAAGGTTAATCTCATTTTTGAAGCTGCCCGAGCAAATAGCTAAGGGATATCGCGCGGCGGCGCTTTTAATCAATGAGATAACGCCTGCGCAGGCTTTGGCAGTTTCTAAAAGTTCCCGGTAATGGTTGACCTTAGCTTCCACCAGGGCTTGAGCTTGTTGTTCAATAGGATTTAACTGGTGTTTCACGCAAAAACGTTGAAAATTGTTTAAATCGGGCTGGCCAACGCATTCTTGCAAATAAGAACGGAAATCGACAGTGATTCCTAAAGGAGAGAGAACACTTTGAGTAGCTTGAAAATGGAGCGGTTCACTATCCGCTATAACACCATCAAAATCAAAAATAATAGCTTGCAACATATCAAACCATTATAACATACCCTTTAACTTGAAACAACTGAAGAATAATGAACGCATTTGCAGAGTAAATATTGTTTAACCCGCACAGGCACGAGTAGGAGTATAAAGCGGAGAGCTTATCCGGCGCGCGCAGTGGAGCCGTTGCAAAGAGGTGGTACTCTGCTCATCCATACCGGCGTAATGAGCACGTCGGATAAGCTCGCAGCTTTGTACTCCGGCGAATCACTGCGATTTCTGGGCGGGTTAAACAATATTTACGGGTTGGGAGGTTACTGCAATAGTTGACTAGAAAGTTGGTATAAAATTTCCATGGCTTGTTTAGGAGTCAGTTCATCGAGCTTGAGCCGGGATAGGGCTTCTAGCACTGGATGTGGTAATGGATCAATATCCAGATTTTCCTGATAGGGTGGTTTGGGCGCATGCCAATGCGATGAGCTTTGCATTTCCAGCTCGCGTAGCTTGGCTTTAGCTTCCTGAATGACTTGCTGTGGTACTCCCGCTAACTGCGCGACTTGCAAACCATAGCTTTGATTGGCTGGGCCGTCTTTGAGCGCATGTAAGAAGACAATCTGTTCACCATATTCAGCCGCATCTAAGTGCACATTGACAACTCCGGATAGACTATCGGCTAGAGCGGTCAATTCAAAATAATGAGTGGCGAACAAAGTGAAGGCTTTGATTACTGTGGCCAAATGTCCGGCGCTTGCCCAGGCAAGAGACAGCCCATCAAATGTGCTGGTGCCCCGGCCAACTTCATCCATCAACACTAGGCTATCCTCAGTAGCATTGCGTAATATATTGGCGGTTTCAGTCATTTCCACCATAAAAGTAGAGCGGCCACTCGCCAAATCATCGGCGGCGCCGATACGAGTAAAAATCCGGTCAATCGGGCCAATCACGGCGGAATCGGCGGGAACATAACTACCCATGTGGGCAAGCAGCACGATCAATGCCGTTTGCCGCATGTAGGTAGATTTTCCGCCCATATTGGGGCCGGTGATGATTAACATCTGGCGTTGACTGTTTAATTCAGTATCATTGGCGATAAACGGTTTCTCTAAAACCTGTTCGATAACCGGGTGGCGGCCATTTTTAATTGAAATTCCTGCTGTTTCCGCTAATTCGGGCGCTGTCCAATTGAAGCGGTCAGCGGTGTACGCTAAATTGCTCAGCACATCTAATTCCGCCAAGGCGAGGGCGCAATCTTGTAAAGGCGCTAAGTGCTGATTAATCTCTGCTAATAGCCCTTCATATAATATTTTTTCTTGGGCCAGCGCGCGGAATTGGCTGCTTAATACTTGATCTTCATAAGATTTGAGCTCAGGCGTAATGTAACGTTCTGCATTTTTTAAAGTTTGCCGGCGAATGTAATTTCCAGGCGCCTGCGCCGCTTGCTGCCGGGAAATTTCGATATAATATCCGTGGACCCGATTATAACCGACTTTTAAAGTGCTGATTTTGGTGCGCTCGCGTTCCTGGCGTTCAAAATTTAATAAAAATTCCTGGCTATTACTGCTTAAATTGCGTAAGTCATCCAGGGTTTGATCATAACCCGCGTTAATAACGCCGCCGTCACGAATGACCATCGGGGGTACTTCCACGATCGCTTTAACTAAAATATGGTACAAATTATTAAATTGACCCAGGAATCTATCCAGATGCTTTAAGCGTTCAGTTTGAATTTTGGCTAATTCATGATGCAGCATCGGCACTAAACCTAGAGTATACCGCAATGCAGTCAGGTCTCTGGGCCTTGCCGAACCTAGGGCTACGCGCGCTAAAATCCGTTCCAGATCACCGCAACCACTTAAAATCTGGCGTAAATTGTTTTGTAAATGAGTTTGCAAAAGTTCTTGAATGCTGGCTTGTCTTTCCTGCAATTGATTCCGGTTGCGTAATGGTTGATTAAGCCAGCGCCGTAATAACCGGGCGCCCATCGAAGTTTTAGTGTGATCGATCACGCTGGTTAAACAGTGGTCCGATCCGCCATTTAGATTACGCGTCAGCTCCAAATTGCGGCGGGTGGCGGCGTCTAAGAGTACATAAGAAAGTGGATATTCTACTTGGATAGTTTGCAGGTGAGGCAATGCCGAACGTTGGGTGTATTGCAAATATTGGAGTAGACAGCCAGCTGCACTGATCGCCAACGGCAAATGCATCACTCCAAAGCCGGTTAAATCTTGGGCGCCAAATTGCTTGCACAGTAAAGTTTGTGCGGTATTTTGTTCAAACTCCCATAATGGCCGGCGCTGCAAGGCGCAACCTGAGAAATGAAGCTCGGGGTCATTATTGACTTCACTAATCAGTAATTCCCGAGGCTTTAACCGTTCTAGTTCCGCCAGTAATGCGGGCTTGCCATTCACTTCTTCGACTATAAACCGGCCATTGGTGATATCAAAAACTGCAATACCATAATTTTCGCCTTGTTCGATAATGGCCACGAGATAATTATCGCGCTGTTCTTCGAGTAGGGCTTCATCACTGACAGTGCCAGGCGTCAGATCCGGGTTATTTCCCGAGTCATGGGGCCCTTGCCGCTTTCCGGATTACCGGTTTGCTCGCAGATCACCACAGATTCGCCTAAGCGCACCAATCTTGCTAAATAAGTTTCTACAGCATGGGCGGGAACGCCGGCCATAGGGATAGGCGCGCCGCCGGAATGACCGCGCTGAGTTAAGGTGATATTTAATAGCTTCGCGGCGCGTTCAGCATCTTGATAAAATAACTCATAGAAATCACCCATCCGGTAAAATAATAAGGTATGCGGATATTGGGCTTTGAGTTGCAGATATTGCTGCATCATGGGGGTATGATTGTTTAATGAAGAAGTCACTGTCGTCATAAACTTATCCTTGCGATCTAAATTTAAAGTATACCTAGGTAATTGAGGTCTATCCATAATTACTGTATTTGCTACTGGGTTCAGTAAAGCATAAGATATTTGGGTATTAATTTAAGAGAATAAATATGGCTGAGAATAATTTTCATTTGAGCCAGCAATTAGCTATCGTATTACAGCGGCATCGGTTAACATTAGCGCTTGCGGAATCTTGTACCGGTGGGGGATTAGCTTATCAACTTACCGCCGTTCCAGATGGTTCGTCATGGTTTGAACGTTGTTTTGTAACTTATAGCGATACCTCGAAAATTGAAATGCTAGGCGTCAATCCAAAAACCTTGGAAAAGCATGGTGCGGTCAGTGGCGAAACCGCCATCGAAATGGCAAAAGGCGCTATTAAACATAGTAATGCAAGTATTTCTTTAAGTATTACTGGAATAGCGGGCCCCAGTGGCGGCTCGCCAAAAAAACCAGTAGGGACCGTGTATTTTGGTTTGGCGGACCGGCAAGGTTTTTCGCAAAGCCGGATAGGTCACTTTGCCAGTGGCCGCCAACAGATCCGAGTGGATTCGGTGAGTTTCGCCCTCCATTGGCTATTAGAATATGTCAATAATATAAACGTAGGAGAATAGAATGAGTAGTGCATTGACCGACAAACAGAAAGCGCTCAGCGCAGCTAAAGCTCAGATAGAGCGCCAGTTTGGTAAAGGTTCATTGATGTGTTTGGGCGACGGTGATGTCGCTCGCGATATTGAAGCTATTTCCAGCGGGTCTATCGGTTTGGATATCGCTTTAGGGATCGGCGGCTTGCCCAGAGGACGCGTCGTCGAAATTTATGGCCCGGAATCTTCCGGTAAAACTACGCTGACCTTAGAGACAATCGCTTCTTGTCAGCGTCAAGGTGGCACGGCTGCATTTATCGACGCAGAACACGCCTTGGATACCGTCTACGCCCAACAAATCGGCGTAAATATCAATGAATTACTCCTATCTCAACCGGATACCGGCGAGCAGGGCTTAGAGATTACTGACATGCTGGTGCGCTCTGGCGCGGTGGATATGGTAGTCATCGATTCGGTGGCCGCCCTGACTCCTAAAGCTGAAATTGAAGGGGAAATGGGTGATTCCCATATGGGATTGCAGGCGCGTTTAATGTCGCAAGCATTACGTAAATTAACGGCTAATATCAAAAAATCTAACACTTTGGTTATTTTTATTAATCAAATCCGGATGAAAATCGGCGTGATGTTCGGAAATCCTGAAACCACTACCGGCGGTAATGCCTTGAAATTTTATGCTTCGGTGCGCTTAGACATACGTCGAACCGGCTCAGTGAAAAAAGGTGAGGAAATTTTAGGCAGTGAAACCCGGGTCAAAGTGGTTAAGAACAAAATTGCTCCGCCGTTTAAACAAGCTGCGTTTGATATCCTGTATGGAGAAGGCATTTCCAGGGAAGGCGAACTGATTGATTTAGGCTCGGAAAATGAACTAGTCGAAAAATCAGGCGCGTGGTATAGCTGTAACGGCGTGCGCATAGGCCAAGGCAAAGATAACGCGCGTCAATATTTGAAGGATAACCCTACCATGGCGCAAAACCTAGAAAAAGCTTTGCGGGAAAAGCTGCTACCTAAAAAAAATGAAAAGGTAGTTGAAGAAACTGTTGAGGGCTAAGTTATTAGTGCTATTCGTCAGCAGGCGCTTAGGTTTCTAGCTCGCCGAGAACATTCACGCTATGAATTGCAGCGTAAATTAACTGCGAAAGGCTGGGATATCCAGCAGATCAATCTAGCTTTAGATGAGTTGGCGAGCGATAACCTGCAAGATGATGCTCGCTATATTGCAACTTACATTCATTCTCGCAGCGAAGCGGGTTATGGTCCTCGGCGAATTTTAGCTGAATTAGCGAATCGCGGAATTAAAAATGTCCCGGCTGAACTGGCTGATGAAAATAGCGCGGAATGGTTAGCCGTATTAACTCGAGTTTGGCGGAAAAAATTTAAAGGCCAAGCGCCACCAGACCTGAAAATTAAAGTCAAACAAATCCGTTTTTTAATATACCGGGGCTTCGCGCCTGAACAAGTAAATGCTTTATGCAGCGGGGGGGTTTATGAAATTAATGAATAGTCAACAATTGCGTCAAGAGTTTTTAAGTTACTTTGAAAAATTGGGTCACACTATAGTCCCCAGCAGCCCTTTGATTCCAGGCAATGATCCCACTCTCTTATTTACTAATTCAGGAATGGTTCAATTTAAAGATGTTTTTTTAGGCCTGGAGCAGCGGCCATATCAGCGCGCAACCAGTGTGCAACGCTGCGTGCGGGCGGGCGGCAAGCATAATGACTTGGAAAACGTAGGCCATACCCGCCGTCATCATACTTTTTTTGAAATGTTAGGGAATTTTAGCTTTGGTGATTATTTTAAAGAAGCCGCTATCCAAATGGCGTGGAATTTTCTAACCAAAGAATTGCGGATACCTGCTGAAAAACTATGGGTGACTGTATTTAAGAACGATGAAGAAAGCGAAGCAATTTGGTTGAAAAAAATGCACATTGATCCGCAGCGTTTCACCCGTTGCGGCGAAAAAGATAATTTTTGGTCCATGGGTGACATAGGTCCTTGCGGACCTTGTACCGAGATTTTTTATGATCACGGCCCGGGTGTGGCTGGAGGGCCGCCGGGCAGTCCAGATAGTGAAGGGGACCGGTATGTTGAGATTTGGAATTTAGTGTTTATGCAGTATGACCGTGATATTTCCGGCAATTTGCAACCGCTGCCTAAACCTTGCGTAGATACCGGCATGGGCTTGGAACGGATTGCGGCGGTTATGCAGGGCGTGCATGACAACTATGACATCGATATTTTTCAGTTTTTGCTCAAAGCTCTCAGCAAGATTACTGGCTGCGAAGATTTTCAATCTGCCTCTATGCGAGTCATTGTCGATCACATTCGTTCCAGTTCTTTTCTAATTATGGATGGGGTTGTCCCTTCCAATGAGGGGCGAGGCTATGTATTAAGACGAATCATTCGCCGTGCGGTTCGGCATGGCTATAAGCTAGGGCAGCAGCAACCGTTTTTTTATCGTTTAGTGCCTGCTTTAGTAAAAATAATGGGTGAAGCTTATCCCGAACTAATCAGAATGCAGCCACAAATCGAGCAGCTTCTCAACCAGGAAGAAGAGCAATTTTCCAATACTTTAGAGAATGGACTTAAAGTATTTGATGAATTTACTACCCGCTTGGGAAACCGGGAAATTCCGGGTCAAACCATTTTTCAATTATACGATACTTATGGTTTTCCGGTGGATCTAACTGCTGATTTAGCCAGAGAGCGCGGATATAGCCTGGATTATCCGGGGTTTGAAGAATGCATGGAACGCCAGCGGCAACAATCTCAGCAAGCGCAGCATTTCAAAATGAATCATATCCATCAATTACATATCCCAGGCGCCACTGAATTTGTAGGCTATGAGTCTTTACATGGCGAAGGCGTGATCACTACTTTACTGCATGATGATAAACCGGTTACTTCCTTAGAAGTTAATCAACGCGGCATAGTAGTGCTGGATCGAACTCCTTTTTATGCGGAATCCGGCGGGCAAGTAGGCGATACGGGTTATCTAAATGGGAAGACCGGGCATTTTCGAGTGGAGGATACTCAAAAACATGGCGCAGTTTATCTACATTATGGGCGCGTGGTCGAAGGCAGGTTACAAACGAAAGCAACCGTGCGCGCCGAAGTAGATAGCACTCGTCAAGATATTGTACTAAACCATTCGGCAACTCATTTATTGCATGAAGCGCTACGCAAAGTCTTGGGTGAACATGTTACTCAGAAAGGTTCCTTGGTGGCGGCTGACCGGCTTCGGTTTGATTTTTCTCATTCTAAGCCATTGACCCCGGAACAAATCCAAGCAGTCGAAGATTTGGTCAACCAAGCGATCCGCGCGAATGTCCCGGCGCACGTTGAGGAAACCAGCTTAGAGGAAGCCAGACAGAAAGGCGCGATGGCTTTATTTGGTGAAAAATATGGTAATAAAGTGCGCACGGTAGTCATGGGTGAGTTTTCTCATGAGGTTTGTGGAGGCACGCACGTCACCAGTACAGGTCAAATTGGGGTCTTTAAAATCATTGGTCAAATGGCTTCCGGAGCAGGAGTGCGCAGACTGGAAGCGATGACCGGGGCCAAGGCATTAAGCTGGATAGCCGCAACTGAAACTCAATTGCAGGAAGTGGGCGCTCTTCTTAAGGTAGAAAGAGAAAAAATTGTAGAAAGACTCACTCAAATTTTGAATGAACAACGCATTTTGTCCAAAGAAATGATACAATTAAAACAGCAGCTCGCTAATCAGCAAACTCAGAATTTGCTGAAGCAAGTCATGAAAGTGGGTGATATCCAAGTATTAGCCACTGAAATTACTGCAGTTGATCGTGAAACCTTGCGAACCAGCATGGATCAACTTAAGCAACAGCTCGGCCGTTCAGCCATCGTTTTGGCTACGGTTCAAGATGGAAAAATTCAGTTAATTTGCGGAGTTAGCAAAGATTGTTTAACCAGTTTCACGGCTATTGAGCTCTTTAACCACGTGGCCCAGCAAGTTAATGGCCGTGGGGGGGAAGACCTGATTTAGCACAGGGTGGGGGAGAAAATCCTCAAGCGCTTAAAACCGCTTTAGCGTCTGTTTATGAATGGGTGAAAGCAAGAAATAAATAAAGATATGGCACTATACGTACAAAAATTTGGTGGGACTTCAGTGGGGGACATTGAGTGTATTAATCGTGTTGCCCAAAAAAATTCAGCAAACTCGGCAGGCCGGTCACGATGTGGTAGTGGTGGTCTCAGCGATGGGGCATGAAACCGACCGGTTGATTAAAATGGCCCTTTCGATAGCGATTACCCCGGCAGGGCGAGAATACGACGCTTTGATCTCTACCGGCGAACAGGTTTCTGCGGCAATGGTTAGCTTAGCTTTGAACACCATTGGTTGTCCGGCTCGTTCTTACACCGGCGCTCAGGCGCGCATTATCACCGACCAGCGCCATTGCAAAGCTCAAATTCTGGACATTGATACCACTCCGATTAAAGCCGACTTGCAAAAAGGGCTAGTACCGGTCATCACTGGCTTTCAAGGAGTCGATAGTGTCGGCAATATCACTACTATTGGCCGAGGTGGATCGGATACTACCGCGGTTATGTTAGCAGCCGCTTTAAAGGCCGACGAATGCCAGATTTATACGGATGTAGAAGGCATCTATACCAGCGATCCGCGAATTGTCCATGAGGCGCGGCGGCTGACTCAAATCACTTTTGATGAAATGCTCGAACTAGCTCGTTTAGGTGCTGAAGTGTTACAAACTTCTTCGGTGCGCTTAGCCGAGAAGCATCGCGTGCCGTTGCGAGTATTATCTAGTTTTACTGAAGGCGCTGGCACCTTAGTGACTTTCCATGAAGCTGAAGTGTTGGAACCCATTGTTTCCGGAATTGCTTTCTCGCGCAATCAAGCTAAATTAACTTTTAGGGGACTACCTGCGGATTCACAATGGATTGACGCTTGGATGATAGCCATCCAAAAGGCCGTTATCGAAGTAGATATGCTGGTCAAAACCCCTCCATTCGAAAATCAACAGGTGGATTTCAGCGTGACGGTGCCTTTAGATGATTACCCACAAACACTATCGATTTCTAAACAGCTCATTCAAGATTTGCATTATCCATGCGAAATTGTCGTCGACGACCGGATTGCTAAATTATCATTGGTTGGAATTGGCATGAAGACCCATGCTGGGGTGGCCTCCAAAGTGCTGCATGCTTTAGGAGAGGAGGGTATTAAGATCCACTTAATTACCTCCTCAGAAGTCACGGTAACAGCGGTAGTCGATGAAAAATACATGGAACTTGGCGCGAGGATCCTCCACGCTACTTTTTTAAGTGAAAAAAATAACCTTAAAAAATAATCACTTAGATTTCCAGGTTAAAAAAGTATCAATTGACCAAGAAATGTACTAGAATTGAGTTAGGCTGAAAGAAACAAAGAAAATATAACATACGGAACGAAAAGGAGAGGAATATGTTAATTTTAACCAGACGGATAAGTGAATCTGTAATTATCGGAGATGAGGTTAAGATCACCGTACTGGGCGTCAAGGGCAATCAAGTCCGATTAGGCATAGATGCTCCGAAGACAGTATCAGTACACCGAGAAGAGATTTATCAGCGTATCCAACAGGAAAAACAAGGCGGTGATGTAACCGCGCAAAGCCATGCTGATGAATCTGACGAAGACAACGGCAACAATTAATGGAAGGGGTCAAGTCCTTAATCCTTATTTGATATCAAATAAGAATTAAGGACTTGACCCCTATTTGCGCGCCCGGAGAGACTCGAACTCCCGACCACCTGGTTCGAAGCCAGATACTCTATCCAACTGAGCTACGGGCGCAAGCGTCTAAAGAAGAAAATCATCGCGCCCGGAGAGATTCGAACTCCCGACCCCCAAGTTCGTAGCCTGGTGCTCTATCCATCTGAGCTACGGGCGCAAGTGCGTGACCACGGAGAGAGAGGGATTCGAACCCTCGATGGAGCTTTAGGCCCCATACTCCCTTAGCAGGGGAGCGCCTTCAGCCGCTCGGCCATCTCTCCAAGCTGGCAATCATATCATTACCCAAGTTAGAATTAAAGACTACCTAAGCTGCAACTGTGTCCAGATGAATTTTAATTATCAAACAAGGTTTAAGGTTATTTTAATATAGGTTGAGTAAAGTACTCACAATATCAGAAACTACAGGTCACGCATAAAAATGAAAACAACATTATCTTTTCAAGGATATGAATTCACTCCAACAGAAGCAACCCTCCTATCAGAACTTAAGTTTAATCAGACTGCTTCACTATTAGAGCAAAAACCTGAAACGTCAGAACATTTAAGGGCTCTTATATTTTCTATAATGATATATCACCAATACCTCGGCTCCTCCGAGCGCGCGCGAGTCAAAGGAGTCTTACAAGACAATTTTGATTTGGTCAAAGATTACGGTGAAAATAGTGAATATCTTTATAAAAAAGTTCTATCTTATAAGACTATCTCTAAAGGTGCTTTAGATTTTCTTAAAATGTATGGTTCATTGTTCGTGTTCTTTCGGGATTTTGCTAAGATCCTTATTAAGGATGCAAAAGAAGAGAGTGCTGCTATAAAGCTGAAAAATTTCTTCGATCACCCTTTTTTATATAAAATATCCGCGCCGTATTTAAAATGGGAACTTATTTTTTCTTCCCCCGCTCTTGATGAAAATGAAGATAAAAGTTTATTTTCGCAGGCGTTAACACTGTTTATGGATAAGAGTTTAAAGATGGGCATTCCATTTAAAGATTTAGCAAAATATGCCCATTATGGTATGCGTAATGATGACGATATAAATTATAAACATGGGATAGTTTTTAGCACCTTATCCTGGAAGACATTTGACAAAAGAATAGATCTCTTCATGAAACTTTCCGCCTTATCAGGCAGCGATTTAATAGCTATGGCTCTAAAAGCAATTGCTTTTAGCCCTGATAATGATTTAAGAGCCCAGGTTACTGAATATTTAGAAAAAACCAAACTCTTGGATTCAGATTCGCTCGACTGTTTAATTAAAATTTTAAAAGAAAATATTCTGAAAACCGACCTGGAGGATAAAGCTACTGACCCGATAGAAATGGCTATGGCCGACCTTGTCATTAACGTGATGACCGATAATCACCGAGAAAAATTGGCGGCTCATATCAGTAAATTAGAACAACTGACAACGACAACTTATCCATGGTCTGTTTCTCAAGCTATTTTAAAAAATCCTGTTTTACCTAATTTGCTGACTCAGAAGCATTTATATAAAGTAGCGCTTGAACACGAAGGCAGAGCAAAATTAATCATCACTAATCCAGTGGCGAGAAAACGGCTTTCAGAATTGCAGGTAGGAGAATTAGCTAAAACATACCCGAATTTAAGAGCACAAATTCTAAACCTGAATCAGGCTGGCGAACAAAAAATACCTAATGATACTATTCTATTTTTATTTGAAGCGAAGGAACATGAAGCCCGGCAGTTACTGCTGGAAAAATACGCTTTAAATCCGGACATATCAGTAGCAACATGGCTAAACCTGTTCAGTGCAAGCAGCGAAAAAGTGCAAAATGCCGTGGTTGATTCCTGGGAGAAACTTAAGGATAAGAATAAGGATGAGGACCGTCTACTACTCCTTGAGAAATTTTTTAATTGTGGTTTTGTAATCAAAGGCTCTATCTTATATGATTTTTGCAGTAAAAACCGCTTCTTTACTCGATGGATACTACCCTTTCCTAAACAGCTAGATAGCACTTTCAAAGCGTGGGAAGGCAGATTTAGCCTGCTTAAAAGAGATTATGATTCAAAATCAGTCCCAGATACAGGCCATATTCGTAAAACGGACGTAGCCAGGCTATGTACAAAATTACACAATTTTGAGGGTGACTTATATCAATCTAAACTTTCCACGACTATGGTTCAGTCTTTCTTTGGGTCATTCAGTTCCTCTACTTCTAAAACTTCTTCCCTAGAGGAACCCGGTTGCACGCCAGGAACAGACATCAAAGCTCAGGGCAAAAATCCAGAAATAAAAAATGACCTGGCGCACAAGAAACAGATAGTAGTGGATAGACTAGAGAGTCTCGATTTTGCGGAAGGAAAGCTAACCAAAAAAGGCGAGCTACAATTATGCGCGGATATCTTGACTTTGATTGAACAGCAGAGTGAGAAAGTCATTTTGTTCCGATTTAATAAAACGAATGAAACTCTTCCCGTAGTACCCTTGAAACCTATAGTTAAACGCTTTAAACCCATTCAAGATAAGTTAAATCCAATCCTTTCATATTGGAACAAGCATAAGGCAGAGTTAAAGGCAAACCCAGATTTTAAATTAGATAAAATCAATCCGGGTTTGACCATTATGGAGAAATACTATAGTTCAATAGGGTTACAGCTCAACAGTGATTACGAATTTGATGGGCCTCCCCCGGCAGAAAATCCTTACGCTGCATCGTCTTCATCAATGTCATCCCAATCATCAGCAGCGCCACTGGGATACGTGCCACCTTCGCCGGAAAATCCTGATGTTGCATCGTCTTCATCGACGTCATCGTCGAGTGTTTATCCACTAATAAGCGTCACTCCGTCTGAAACCGAAGCAAAACCTGCTTACAAGCTTTTATATGACCTCAATAATAGGGTGGAGGGGTGTCTTAGCATAGAGGATCGTTCATTCTTGCCCGTGGGGAATTTACTAAAGATAATGGGTCAAGATATGGAAATGATAAATAAGTTCGCACCAGTGGAGCGGGGGGTATTAAGAGGTTTAACTTCACCTAAAGAAAACGACTTGGCCCTAATTTCTACGTCAAAAAATTCAAATAATTTACTAGCTTCACCCAAAGTAAGTTCTTCAAGTTCATTTTCGACTTCTTCAGGTAGTAGTTCTCTGCTAACACCAGCCTCTAACTCATAGGCGCCAACTTGGGAACTAAGGTTAGGATGGGGGTGGTTAACAATAAACCATCCCCACCCTAACCCTCCCCTTGGAAAGGGGAGGGAATAATACTCTGGAGTCCTTAAGTTGCGAAGGCGAAAATCCATTTTTGACTCATTTCTCATGGTAGATTGTCTCTAAGGGATATGGTAAGATCGCCAATCTGTACTGATTTTAGCCAGAAAAATCCCAAAACGATGAAAAGTAATTTAAACTCTCAAAAATATATTTACCTTTGGTTAGCGCTGTCGTTAAGTATGGCCTTTTTCCTATATAGCCATATGGCCGAAGTTTTCCCAGGGGATGGCGCGCGCTGGTTAATGAGTGGCTCTAACCTCCAAAAAAATCTTCTTCCCCACTCCCGTATAGCTTCGTATCTTTCACTGATCATCATTATTCAACCGATATTAATAGGCATTTTGCTGGATAAGCTAGGCATTCGCTTAATTAGCGTGTTGTTAACGACTCTATATATATTAACCGTATGTCTTTTGCTCCATTTTAGAGAATCATTATTATTCTTGCGCTTTCTCCTGACAGTAGGCATCGCCTTTGTGACAGTAAGCTATGTTAAAGTCATCGCAGGAACATTGGCCACCAAACATTTTGCCTGGTTGAGTGGATTATTTGTGGCCGTTGCCTTACTAGGTTCGGGCTATGGCGACAAGGGAATCATCGGCGGGTGGTTTCATTACAATTGGCAACAAATGGCTCTGATAGCCGTTTTGGGCAGCTTACTTTTAGGCGGTCTATATACCGTTCTGGGGCGTCAAAATCATCGAATAACCGTTGAACTGGAAGGGAACATTCGTCAGACCTTACTCAATTCCCAAAATTGGTTACTGGCAATTTATAGTGGTATAGCGCTGGCGCCAATTATCATTTTAGGGACATTTGCCGGTAAACCATTTTTTGAAGAATACTATCAGTATTCAAGCCAACAGGTGATTGAACTGGGTGGAGTGCTATTATTAGGAGTCGTAATAGGGGGGCCGCTAATTGGCTTCGCTACTAACCGGGTGCGAAGGCGGGTGTTGATGCAAGCCGGTATTTTAATTCAAGAATTAACCTTTATTCCCTTAATTTATTCACATTATCTGCCTTGGTGGATAAGCGCTATTTTATTATTCATATTAGGTTTTGCCAGTAGTGTTTTTGTTTTAGCTCTTGCAATTGGTAGAGAAATCAATGGCTTGAATGTGATGGGCACCTTCGTGTCTCTGGTTAAAATAGGCATTCTGACGGTGATTATGGGCACTGAACTAATATTTCAAAAATTTTTAGCATGGAATTGGGATGGTGTGATGAGCAATGGCGGGTATTTTTTCCCAGTATTTAACTATCACGTCGCATTTGCTCTTTTTCCGGTATATTTATTGGTGGGCTTTGTTTTATTACTGTTTATTAATGAACCGAATTTTTAGACAGCAAATCTGTACTACAATTATTTTATGAAACCATCGCCACAACAACTCAAACTTCAATTAACAAAAATTCAGTATCTCGTCACCCAAAAGAAAGGCACGGAACCACCCTTCAATAATGCATATTGGAATAATCGGCGGATGGGCATCTATGTGGATGTCGTCTCAGGAGAGGCCTTATTTAGCTCGCTGGATAAATATGATTCAGGTACTGGTTGGCCCAGCTTTACTAAGCCGTTAGAACCCGCCAATATTGTTGAGAAAGAAAACCGTGGCTGGTTTGGATGGCTGGCGCCGCGTTTAGAAGTGAGAAGCAAACAGGCTGATTCACATTTAGGCCATGTTTTTAAGGACGGTCCCCCACCCACCAGATTGCGCTATTGCATGAATTCCGCAGCACTGCGTTTTATTCCAGTCGAAGATCTAGAAGCTCAAGGCTATGGTCAATATCTATCGCTATTTGATAAGCAGCCCGAAGAGTCTAAAAAATAACAATTTTACGTGGGTTCTTTTTCTGAAAGCGCAAAGGTGTCAACTAATTGGATTTGGGAAGCGCTGATAGAGGTGGATAAAAACTGTTCGGCAATGCGCGCGAAACGTTCGGCGGCATCAGTGACCAAAAAGCGAGTAACCGCTGCTGATGGCGATTGAGTATTTTCTAAGCCGCGTTGCTGCAAAATTTGTTTCACGGCTTGGGCGGTTTCAGTCGCAGGATCAACAATAAATATATCTTTACCGATTACTTTTTCAATCGCATCGGTTAAAAGTGGAAAATGGGTACAACCTAATAACAAACAGTCCGGGCGGGGCTGGCGATTAAACAAAGGATCTAAATACCGCTTGGCCACTGACTCGGTGATAGGCCCACTAGTCCAACCTTCTTCAGCTAACGCCACGAATACGCTGCAACCCTGGGCGATGACTTGAGCAGGAGCTCTGATTCTATTAATGGCTTTTTGATAACCTTGGGCTTTGACAGTGCCTTCAGTCGCAATGACAGCAATGTGACCATTCTGAGAAATAGTGCACGCAGCCAGCGCGCCGGGTTCTATCATGCCCACTATCGGCAGGGAGCTGAATGCTTGTTCCAACGCACTTAAAGCCATGGTGCTGGCGGTATGACAAGCAATCACCAGGAATTTGATGTTTTGCGAGAGTAGAAAGTTGGCGGCGCTCAAAGTATAGCGTACTATCGCCGCCGGACTTTTAGTGCCGTAAGGGACTCTGGCCATATCTCCGAGATATAGAAAAGATTCATTCGGTAAATGATCTTGCAAAGTTCTTAGAACGGTTAAGCCGCCGACTCCGGAATCGAATACTGCGATTGGCAAGGTTGTTGAAGAAGCATTTTTCATACTAATATTATAGCTTATTTTAGCGTTAAGTGTATCCTGGTCCTTTAAGGTTCTCCATACTTTTTATATGCCTAGATTGGAGAGCTGATGGTGACCTTCGGGCAAATGAAAATCTGACATGCCGTTGGGAATGAACTGATAACGAAAAAGATCCATTTTTATCAAGCTGACATTCGGACCGGGAACGAATTAATTTTGATGTCATTGATCTGGTTTGGATGTTAACTTTGTCTGCTTCATCTTCAGAGTTATGTTGTTTGATCTCATCTGCGTAAACATCTTCAGGAGTATTTTCCTTTCTATCTGGGCTTGGGGAAAATAGATCTATAAAGCCGTTGGTCGTTTTGACAAGAAAGAATTTTCTGCTGTGAATTAATCTAAGCGGAGCAACCGCAACCGTTTTAGATTCATCATCGTTTTTGAGGTTGTCATTGCGTTTCATAAGAAGTGCCTCTCTGTTTCTGCTTTATGTTGCCGCAAATATTCCATAAACGGAGTGCCGCCAGTGCCAATATCGGTGGGATTGCCTCCAGAAGTTTGGCTCTGCTTTTGAATATAATGTGCAGCATAGCGAAAATGAATAGCGCGAAATTCATGTAATAATTCCAAGCAATGGTTGTAAATTTCTCTTAAAGCCGGCTGTTGCTGAAAATAAGCTTGGACTGTATGGCGAATTGTATTGTTTTGAGTAATGAAATTAAAAAATTGCCGGTGTTGCGGAGGCATATAATCCTGCATCTCAATTAAATGCTGTTTAAGTGGATTATCCTGATGCGCTACTCCAAAAAAAGCATCCAATACTGGGATAATAGTGCTTTGCGCACCCGTCTCACCTTTAAATTTCACGGGTTGATTTTGATATTCTGCAACTCCCTCGTAGATTACTCCGGCTGGCAAAGCTGGATTATTTTTCCAGCCGTGAATGTATGGTCGGACTCGATTATAGTAAATATAAGGATCACAGCGCTCAGGCATCCGGTTTAAGACCGCACACATATTAGTAAGCGCTTGTTGAATAATTGATAATTGTTGAACCAGTTGTTCCAGGTTCTGCGAGGCAGCAGCGTCTAGGGCAGGGATCACGGCTTGTAATCCGGCAGCGGCCTTAGCTTCAATATCAACATGAACTAAAATAAACCATTCTTCGTCAACGCCACCCAAAAAATTTTGCAATAAAGCGATATTGCCTAATTCTATTCCTTGCTGAGGATTTAACCGCCGCCAATTTTGGAGTGCATAGGAAGCATAAGATAGAATCGGCGGGCGGCTTAAGCGGCAAGCCACCTGATGCCAAGGGATGGCGAGATTAGCGGGAATGACAGAAGCGGGCTGTTGCAAATCAGCCCAGACATACGCTTGACCCAAATAGGATAAAATGAGCATTGCTCGTTCTATTTCAGCAGCGGTGGTTAATTGCGCAGTAGGGAACACTGGCAGATTTTGAATAGTTTGGCGTAAATGATTGCTCACCAACCATTTAGGGAGATTCAGCGCACATTCTTCCCACGCGGCAAATGCCGAAGGTAAACGCGTGAGAGGGTCTTCAGCTGGAAGAAATCCTCTGGGTAAATTCCAAGTATTCTTGCTCATGATATCTCCATACATCAGCAATGCCATTCCCGTGGAAGAAGCATTTTTCATACTAATACTATATCTTTAAATTCGAATTCAGTCAGTATTAAACTAGAAATAAGCCTCAATAGCTAGTAAGATTGGTTGGAGTCATGACTAGTTGCATTTAAATATTTCAAGGAGAATAAAATGAAAAGAAAACTTCCAGGATCAATTCACCTCTTTAATCAACCCGTTAATCAACCAGAACAAAAAAAACTTCGCACTGCTACTCTATTATTAGATGAATTCCTAGTGGGAAGCATGCAGATTTCGGATCAATATGATACTAATCTTGATATCAGGACTACTTCAAGAACGAATTTATTAAATGATAAATCGATTGAATGGTTTGAGGGACATTTGCTGCAACGGTTTTATCACTTAGTCATACAAAAAACTCCAGCAGAAAGTATGGCTAAAATTATAGATCGAGTGCTAGATGTTTGCCGACAAAAAAAGACCACAAATGCGCAAGGATTCGATGATTTTTCCGAATTGCTTTTTATAGATGATATAATGGAAAAAGTTATTTTGTATTATCAACATAACTTATCCAAAGCTAACATAATATATATATCCAGTATGCTTGCAGCAATGTATAATCGTTTTCCATTTTATACAAACTATAACCAAATGCTCACTAGATTGATGCAAATGAGAATTCCGCAACTGCTGTTTATTACCCTCATGAGTCATTCAGATATTTGGGATGCAATTAAAGCTCTTCCATATCATGATGAAAATTCGGCTACGTTTTTTAATCTTTTTTCTCATTATGCCGAGAATTATTTACCTAATTCTGATCAGTTGGATTTTGCGAGTGTTTTATATAACTATTGCATTGACGATACCAGACCTGCGATACCGGAGGATAAGTTATTCTATAACCAAGAACCATTAGAATTTGACCCACCTAAATTGGGACTTTTTGGTTTTAATCGTTTGAAGGAGAAGTTAATCTGTGAGGTTGTAACTTATGCAAGAGAAGAAGATTTACCGGACTATAATTCGTTTCTGATTTCAGAATTGGAAAAATTAGAAAAACTTGAACTTGACTTAATCAAGTATAGAAATAGTTTAAAGCAAGACTGGGAAGAGATTACACTGCATTTAAGTGAAAAAGCCGAGGAAAATCTTCAAATTCTGGAAGAGCATGCACTGATAACAAATGATACTTTCAAGACAGCTCTGTCATGTTCTATGTTACGAAATTTAAGTGCTGATAGTAATGTCAGTGAGGATGAAACAAAATCTGATGAGATAAAAAAAATCGATATAGAAAAATTTAAACCTAAATTTATATATTATGATGCGTTAATTTGTAAAAATATGTTATCTTTAACTTTTCAATTGCAAGCTAAGCATGGAAATATAGTCAATTTGAGAAAAAAAATTGAAAAAGAAAGTAAGCATATCACGGAAATGTCCGCTAAATTAACCAGCTTAAAAAGCATGAATGAGATGTTAAAAAAACATGTGGGTGATATGCTGAAAAACGTCGAGTATATTCAAAAAGCATTAATTTCCATGGATCTAGGGACTTCTTTAACGCCAGAAGAACTAAGACCCGAGGTCGAGTTTGACTTTCATAAGCGATCAGAAGAGCCCTCTTTTTCTAGGGTGATAGGTCCGCCTACTCTGAGTATAAGATCTGTTTTACAGCAAACATTGCTACCTTCTTCGCCAAGTAGGGATAACAATTTTTCCAGCTCTAGTTCCAGTTCCAGTAGCTCCAGTTCTAGTTCTAGTTCTAGTAGCTCCAGATCATCTTGGACTCCATTTTAGATATTTTGCGCAATAGGGGAATCTTCCGTGGTCATAACTTTTACAGAGCTGACAATACCTGCTCTGTGAGTTGTTTTTGATTTTCTAACAATGCTTTTTCTTGTTTTTCCATTTCCGACCACATTGATTTAAAGTCTTTTAACTTTTGCTGGATCTCATTATCATCATGAGCCAGATGTTGACGGCTAAGCGCGCTTTGTATGGTTAAGAGCGCCTTTAGATGAAGATAATCTACGCAGCTCATTTCAGCATAATCTTTTTTCGGTAATTTAAGACTCACTTCAATAAAGCGTGGCAATATTTCAGTAGCGATATCTTCATCTTGGAATTCTTTGGTTTCACGCTCGGTTAAGCTCAACTTGGTTTGATTTAAAAATTGAATTAAATGGTCAGACCATTCTTCAATAAATTCCCGCCATTGTTGGTCATGCTCTGCGGTTAAATTATCTAATTCACTTTGAATTTGATCCAGCTGGGTAAAACTTAATTTATCCAGTTTTTTGACTGGAATTTGCTCCTGCTCCGCCAGAGTAGCGCGCTTATTTTTAAAGAGTTCTTCCTTGCTCAGATGCATCTCTAAGCGAAAGCGGGCAATTCGACTATAGGCGCGCATTTTTTCCCGAATTAGATTGCCATAAGGTCCCTGCAGAGCAGTTTGGACCTGTTTTTCCGATAAAATATTGGGCAATTCATCTGCGGTTGAAAAAGTAATATTTTCTAAATTTTCAATATCAAAACTTTCTAAGTCCTCGATGTTAGTAATAGGTTTGTCTTTAGCTGGAACGCTATGCGAGACTATTAATTTAGCCAAGGCTTGCCACTCAGTTATTAAGATTCGAGCTTGCGTGCTAATAAATCGAGGCGCTTGGAATTCTGGCATGATTAAAACCTCTGCTGGCCGGGTGAACGATGTAATAAATCAGTCCATCTTCGCACCGAAGTTTTTAATAATTTTTTCTGATCGGTTGCCAGAGCAATGATTTTTTCAGCTTGCGCAGGCGAAAAATGCTGGGAAACACTGCCGGTAAATTTTTTCATTAAAATCGGCACACCTTCGTTGCGGCGCTTGCGATGGCCAATAGGGTATTCAATCGCAACTTCTTCGGTGTAACTTCCGTCATTGAAAAAAATTTGAATGGCATTCCCAATTGAACGTTTCTCCGGGTCTAAGTAATTTTTACTGAATTCAGGATTTTCTGCTACTTGCATTTTTTGACGCAGTGCATCGATTCGGGGATCCTGAGCAGTCGCTTTTTCGTAGTGTTCGGCGGTTAATTGCCCAAACAGTAAACCTATCGCAATAATATACTGCAAGCAATGATCACGATCCGCCGGGTTATGCAGCGGCCCTTGCTTATTAATAATTCGCATGGCTGATTCTTGGGTTTTGATGTGAATTTTGCTAATGTCTTGCCAGCGGTCTTTCACTTTAGGATAAAGTTGAATAGCTGCTTCCGCGGCGGTTTGAGCATGAAATTCTGCTGGAAAAGCAATTTTAAATAATATATTTTCCATAATATAGCTGGTGTAAGGGCGATTAATCCGAAAAGGTTTGCCATCAAAATAGACATCGTAAAAACCCCATTGTTTTGCCGATAGCACGCTGGGATAACCTATTTGTCCAGCCAAGGTTAATAACGCTAGCCGCACGCCGCGGCTAGTCGCGTCACCTGCTGCCCAAGATTTACGCGGCCCGGTATTAGGAGCATGGCGGTAGGTACGTAAACTTTGCCCATCCAGCCACGCTTGCGAAACTGCATTACAAACCTGTTCAAAATCCCCGCCCAATAAACGCGTCACCACCGCGGTTGTGGCCACCTTAACTAAAACCACATGGTCTAGACCAACTCGGTTGAAACTATTTTCTAAAGCGATCACGCCTTGGATTTCATGAGCCTTGATCATAGCGGTGAGTAAATCGTGAATAGTTGACTTAGTTTTAAATTGTTTCTGACGATTTATATAGTCCATCGAGCTGAGCAAACCGCCGATATTATCGGATGGATGTCCCCATTCTGCAGCTAACCAAGTATCGTTATAATCCAGCCAGCGAATCATCGTACCTAAGTTAAAGGCCGCCTGCACCGGTTCTAATTTAAATCCAGTTCCGGGAACACGCGCACCGGTTTTGAGTTCTGCTTTTGGAACTACAGGGCCGAGTATTTTAGTGCAATCAGGAAATTTAATGCCATGAATGCACAAGCTAAAGAATCCAGTAAATCATAATAAGCCGTTTCGTAAGCTAAGCGGCTATCGATTTCGTAATTACAGACATATTCAGCAATAGCAATAATTTCTTTATCAAAATCGGGCCGTTCGTTAGAGATAATTTCTATAGACATCATTCTACCTCTGATTTAAAGGCACAAAGCTGCGGATAGCCGGGCCAATGTATTCGGCAATAGGGCGAATAAGTTTATTGTTAGCCCGCTGCTCAAGAATGTGCGCTGCCCAGCCACTAGTCCTGGAAAACACAAATAAAGGAGTAAAAAATTCCATGGGGATACCGCAAAAATAATAGGCGAGGGCGCTATAAAAATCCAAATTAGGAAATAATTTTTTCTCAGTCCACATTATTTTTTCGATAATTTCACCAATGGCAAACATGTCTTTATCATGATTATGAGTGGCTAATTTTTTTGCCCATAATTTTAATAATATCCGAACGCGGATCGCAGGTTTTATAAACCCGATGACCAAAGCCCATAATGAATGCATGATTGGCGAGCATTTCTTTTACCCCGATTCCGCTGTTTCCGGAGTTTCAAAACGTTCGATCAGCTTTAAAGCTTCTTCATTAGCGCCACCGTGGAGCGGCCCGCGTAAAGTGCCGATAGCACTACATATCGCAGAATAAAAATCAGATAATGTGGCGGCGGTGACGCGGGCAGAAAAAGTTGACGCATTAAATTCATGTTCAGCGTATAAAACCATGGAAACATTCAGGCCTCTATTTGGATTTGTTCCGGCTTATCGCCATGCAATAGCTGCAGAAAATAGGGGGCTGTTCCTGGAACTGCTAATTCAGTGTTAATTCGTTGCTGGTTATTTTGAAAGTGATACCAGTACAATAACATGTCCTGGAAACAAAGCGATAAAACGGTTGGCTATTTCTGCACCGTTATGGTTGAGGATTCAGGTTCTAAAGTACCTAATACGGAACAACCGGTGCGTAACACATCCATAGGATTGGCAGTGCAGGGATCAGCTTCTAAAATTGTTTCAATGAATTGGGCAATTGCCGAAGTTAATTAATTTTTGTTGATATTGTCAAGTTGTTGAGGATTAGGCAATTCGCCATAAATCAATAAATAGGCTGTCTCTTCAAAACTAGCCGATGCCGAAAGATCTTCAATGGTGTAGCCTCGATAACTTAAACCAACGCCTTCCTTACCCACAGTAGCTATTTTGGTTTGACCCGCTGTGACGCCAGCAAGTCCTCCGGTTTTAGTCTCTGTCATTGCACACCTCCATTTTATCTCATATTATAATGCATAGTCATCGCACCTGAGTTTTAGGATTTTTATCGTCATTGCGAGCGTCAGCGAAGCAATCTAGTTCCTACCGGCGCAAAGCACTGGATTGCTTCGCTGACGCTCGCAATGACGGGTTAAACCTAAAATAACTATATCATAATGTTCGATAAATCTAAACGGAGTAACAAAATGAAACAGTCGATCAAGTTTCTGATAGCAATGATATCTGTTTGTTATGGATTGCTTGCTATCGCGCAGCCCGATCAGCAATCCTGGACGGATTGGGTGATGCAATTCCGAGTAGAGGCAGTCAACGAGGGAATTAAACCTGAATTATTCGACCAGGTGTTCAATACCATCCCCGGCCCTAATGCTACGGTGATGAGATTATATAATACTCAGCCTGAGGGGAGATTAACTTTTATCCAGTACCGGCAGACTCGAGCTAATAAAACCCGCATTCAGATGGGTCGTCAGGAGTACCAAAAAAATAGAGCTTTGCTGATAGGCATCAGTAAAAAATATGGCGTAGATCCCGGTTTTATCTTAGCGTTATGGGGATTAGAAACAGATTATGGGCATTTCATGGGTAATTTTTCGGTTCCGAGTTCTTTAGCGACTTTAGCCTATTCTAGTAATCGCAAATCTTTTTTCCGGCATGAATTATTAGGCGCTTTGCATATTTTACAGGAAGGGCAGGTTTCTTTGCAGAACTTTAAGGGTGAATGGGCTGGTGCAAGCGGGCATCCACAATTTCTACCGAGTAGTTGGTATAAATATGCAGTAGACTATGATGGTGATGGCCGCAAGGACATTTGGAAAAGTTTACCTGATGCATTTGCTTCTATCGCTAATTATCTATCGAAAAATGGTTGGCAGTTAGGGCAACCCTGGGCAGTGGAAGTCACGCTACCAGCCGATTTTAATTCAGCATTAATCAGCAAAACTATTACTAAGCCGGTCAGTGCATGGAAAAGCTTAGGTGTGCAGATTAATCAACATCCCGCTAATTTATCAGATCAATTAGCCGCTTCAATTATTCAACTGAATGGCGGGCCAGCATTAATGGTATTTAATAATTTCCGAGCATTACAAAGTTGGAATGACTCGAATTACTACGTCAGCACCGTAGGCTATTTATCCGACCAAATCTCCCAACAATGATGATTCAATTTACCCACACTCCGCCATATTTTTAGGAGTCGCCAAGAAGTTGCGGATAGATCGCATTCCGGGTCCTGTCCGCTGCGTCTTTTACGTGCTCGCTTCGCTGCGCGCGCAAAAGACTCCGCGTCCACCCGGTAGCTAGCGCCTTGGCGACTCCTAAAAATATGGCTACTCAAATGCGTTCATTGACGAAAGCATTTCAATGCACACATTATTGGTCCAAACTTTCGAATTTTGGCAGATTTGCCAGTTAATATTTCCCGCCGCCGCCAAGCGCGCTAGCTAACGGGTGGCGGCGGAGTCCTTTTGCACGCGCAGCGCAGCGAGCATGTAAAAGGACGCAGCCGACAGGACCCGAAATGCGGTCTATCCGCAACGGGCTTGGCGGCGGCGGGAAATATTAACGATGTTGGGGTAAAAACCTTCATCAGCCAACTACTTTTTTTGAAATTAAATTAGGTTGATTGGTGGGTAAAATCATTCACTAAAGTTAGGATAATTCCGCCGGCGATCATGAAAAAAAATACGGTGCTCATGCCGGCGCGTTGGCTTGAGGACCAGTGTGTCACCAGCGCCAAAACCCAGGGCCCTAAAAACGAAGTGGCTTTACCCGAAAAATTATATAATCCGAATAACTCGGTAATTAAATCTGGAGGAGAGATACGGATTAAGAGAGAGCGGCTGGCAGCTTGCACAGGGCCAACTCCCGTACTCAATCCCATACCTAGAATCCAAAACCATAACTTGGTGTGGACCGAGAGCATTCCAATCCCACAGACTATCATCAACGATAAAGTAATTAAGATCGTCAACTTAGGCCCGCGCGCATCATCTAACCATCCAAAAATCGCCGCACCTATCCCAGCGGCTATATTCATACAAATGCCAAATTGAATAACTTCGCTAATAGGCATGTGAAACACCCCAGCGGCATAAATACCCCCGAAAGCAAAAACCGTAATCAGCCCATCGATATACAACATCCGCGCAATTAAGAAAATAAGAATGTTTTTATATTTACGGCGCAATAACTGCAGCGTATGCGATAAAGATTGCCAGCCTGAGCGGATAGCTTCTGCAAACCCTAAGCCGCTGCTAGGGCGATCGGGGGTGAACGCGAACAATGGCCAGGAAAATACTATGACCCATACCGCCACCAGTAATCCACAAGCTCTAACCGGTCCGGCTGAAGCAGTGTCCAGACCCAGCCATGAGCTTCCGCTTTGAATAATGCCCAGCGCCAATATCAATGCTAATAAGCCGCCCGCATAACCTGAACCCCATCCCCAGCCGGATAAACGGCCGATAAAATTAGGCGGTGCAAGTTCATTAAGCATGGCGTTGTAAAACACGGTACTGATTTCGATCGCTATGGTCCCGACTAATACCCAAGACAAAGCCCAACTGACGTATTGAGTCTCCGGTTTAACAAACCATAATGCTGCAGAAGAGATGACAATAATAGGAACCAACACTGCTAACCATGGTTTTCTCCGGCCTTCACGATCGGCAATGGCGCCCAGGATAGGGCTGAGAATCGCCACCACCAATCCAGCAAGCCCATTAATTTCACCCCATTGGGTAGTGCCGATAATATTATTGATCGCTACTTTTTGAGTGAAGTAATTGGAAAAAATAAAAGTGGTAATTAATACTGAAAACGGTGAGATGGCCCAGTCAAAAAGACACCATGAAATAATGGCCCGTTTAGCAGTTGCCAGAGTAGGCGTTCGCATTAGCTCGCCGGGGACGAGGTTAAAGGAATAATTTTAACTAAAACTCCATAAAGCGGATGATCAATATAATTTAATTCGTCACTGCGCATCCGTAAACGCTGATCAATCACAAATGCCACGTTGGCATTAGCGTCATTGTGAGTGATAGTGTTTAGGTTTAAATCTTTGATAGCCTCCCAAGGCATTAAAAATTGTAAATTAAAATGCACGCTGAAGTAACGTTCCAGGCGAACCGCCACCGTTCCATTCACTTGGGTTGAATTATTAGTAACCCCTTTGTTGGTTAAATGGATGATTTGTCCCTGCCGGGCATTGCTGGTAGGTAATGTCCAAGCCAAATGCAGTAAAATCGGATATTTATTTTTGGTCAAAATTTGTTGTATGGACTGTAGTTGCCACTGGGTTTGAGGCAAAAGCTGATCATTAGTGAGCTCTTTAACGTTAGGCGCTAAAGTGAGCGGTGGCTGGACCGGCCAATATTCCGATTGCAGGGCTTCATTAGTCACATGTGAGAAGACAATGATTTCAATTTGATAAAGCTGCTCGGCATCCGCTGCAAAACCGGAAAGATTCCAGCATGATAGCAGCAAAAACAAGGCTAATTGAAAAATTCGGCATCTAAACATGGCTTTCATTATTGGTTCATAAGGCAAAATTTTGTGGCCGGACCCGGAATTGAACCGGGGACACAAGGATTTTCAGTCCTCTGCTCTACCGACTGAGCTATCTAGCCGCAATTTTACACCCTTGATTTGGGATTCCAATTAAATCCTATTCTTAAGCTCAGAGTCAATAGGGGTGAGCAGCCAATGTTAACTCTTGACGGGTACGTAGCCTGAAGGGGAGACGCTGCCTTCGCCGAACAGAAATTTTTCCATTTCCTGGCTGAGGAATTGGCGCGATTTTGCTTCCATAAGATTCAACCGGTATTCATTGATCAATCGAGTTTGATGCTCAATCCAAAGCTGCCAGGCCTCTTTGGAAATATTGGCATAAATTCTTTTGCCCAGCTCTCCGGGATAAGTCAGGGTTGCTAAACCTTCCGCTTCCTTCTGTAATTTTTGACAAAAAATTATACGCGTCATAGTTCACCTTTTAATAACTTGAATAATTTCGCCACTGGGGCCGCAATTCCTCCAGGCAGGGGTTCAGAAATTTTATACCAAAACTGGTCAGGAGTTTCCATAACCAAAGCGGCATCATGTTCAACCGTTAGAAATTTAGGGTGGATCGTTAATTCAAAATGAGTGAATATATGCTTAAACGCTGGCCAATCTTGTTGATGCACTATCTTAACATTTAAAGATTGTTTACACCAAGCATCGAGCTTTTCATCCAGTTCACACTGAGGAAAGCCCCACAACCCACCCCAAATACCGCTAGGCGGCACGTTTTTCCAATAATACGTTACCATTAGAATTTTTAATAATTAACATCTGGGTTGACTTTTTAGGGCGGGTTTTGGAGGCTTTCTTAGAATATGGAAACTCATGAGTGCGGGCTTGAGCATAAGCTTGGCAATCGGTCATAACCGGGCATCGCTCACAAGCAGGCTTATGACGGGTGCAAACCGTCGCTCCTAAATCCATGATCGCCTGATTATATTGGGCATAATTATTTTGTGGAGTATATTGCTCGGCAAGGTTCCACAATTGCTCGGCAATTTGTTTATCGCTGGTTTCGCCTTCGATGGCTTGAAAGCGGGTTAGCACGCGTTTAACGTTACCATCTAGAATGGGTGCGCGGACATTCATACTGAACGACAAAATTGCACCCGCGGTAGAACGCCCTATGCCGGGAAGCTGGGTTAACTCGGCAATGGTTTGCGGGAAATGTCCTTGATACTGTGAGCAGATAATTTGCGCGGACTGGTGCAGGTTTCGCGCCCGCGCATAATATCCCAACCCAGACCAAAGACTTAAGACCTGGTCTTGAGAGGCATTAGAAAGTAATTCAATACTTGAGAATTGTTTTATAAACCGCTGATAATAATCAATAACTGTACTTACTTGAGTCTGCTGTAACATAATTTCAGAAACCCAAACCCGATAGGGAGTGGAATTTTGTTGCCAAGGTAAGTCATGGCGCCCATAAACTTGAAACCAAGTTAGCAAATTTTCTGTAAATTTTTTTTGCATGCTGTTAAAATATTCCGCGATAAAGGGCTATTGAGCGAGCGGGTGATGGGAATCGAACCCACGCTATCAGCTTGGGAAGCTGAAGTTCTACCATTGAACTACACCCGCATTTGAGTAGGTTAACTAATTTATATGAAAAGATCTAGTAGAGCTCTGGCTGATCCGGCAGCGGAGATTACGGCCAGTAAGACTATTCGCAGTTTCGTACGGCGCGAACACCGGATGACGCCGGGACAGGCGCGAGCACTGAAAGAGTGGTGGCCTAAATATGGTTTAAGCTCTGAAACCGGCATAGTGGATTGTTCCGGTGAATGCATTTTAGAAATTGGGTTTGGCATGGGCCAATCGCTAGTAGCGATGGCTACGCAAAATCCGGATAAGTTTTTTTATGGAATTGAAGTGCATCGACCAGGCATCGGAGCATTGTTAGCAGTTTTAGAGAAACAACGGATCGAGAATGTTAGGGTCTATAATGAAGATGCATTAATAATTTTAAAACAATGCATTAGAGATAATAGTTTAAGTGGAACTCAAATATTCTTTCCGGATCCTTGGCCGAAAAACCGGCACCGAAAACGCCGTTTAATTCAGGCCAATTTTATTCAGTTACTGCATCAAAAATTAAAGCCAGGCGGTTATCTGCATTTAGCCACTGATTGCGCAGATTATGCTGAACAAATGCTCATTGTTATCGAAAGTACATCCGATTTTAAAAACAGTGCCGGAAAAGGTCAGTTTTCTCCTCGTCATGGCCGACCCATCACTAAATTTGAGCAACGTGGCATAAATTTAGGAAATCCTAGTTGGGATTTGTTATTTATAAAAACTATTTGTCAGTGATAAGATTATCCACCCTGGCGGCGCAAATAAAATCATTTTTGGTTAAGCCTCGCGCTGCATGAGTAGTAAAACTTATGCTGCAGTAGTCGTAGCCAGCTTCCAATGTTGGGTGATGACCTTCTTGATTAACTATCCAAGCTACTGCATTGATAAATCCAATAGTTTTTTGAAATCCCTTGAATTCAAAGCGACGCTTGATAGCGGTTTTATGTTCATTTAGAGACCACTTCGGAACTTGCTGAAGATATTGTTGAGTTTCAGCTAAAGTTAAAGGCGACTGCTTCCCCTCACAAGGTACACAATGTCCGCCAGACAAATCACTCATATAAACCTCCATATTATTTATTCATATCAGCCCTTATTCTGACAAATTTTGAACTAAATGTAAAAATTACTTTACAGTGGGCCAATGCTTTTCTAAAATCGCAGCACGAATGCCACAAAGTGGCAGGGTAGGCTCATTCTTTACAAAAGGCAGGGAACTATGTTAATTACGCTGATTATTGCAGTTATCATCATTATTTTAATTGTGGCTCTGGGTGTCGCACGTTACAAAAGGAAACAAACTCGACCAATACCGGCGGTCAACGCCGAAGAAATGGATAATAAACAAGTCTATGTAGGCAACTTGTCCTATCAAGTGACTGAACAAGACCTTAAAGATTATTTTGGCCAATACGGCGCCATTGAACAGGTTAAGATCGTCAGAAATTTTAATTCTGGGCGTTCCAAAGGATTCGGATTCGTTACCTATCGCTCTACAGACGAAGCAAAAAATGCTCTTGTGGCGCACGGCGAAAAGTATCAAGGCCGTACCATCGTCGTGCGTATCGCTAAGCCGCGATGACAGACCTTGTAGATGCCTTAGTCGTTAAGGGTCTTACCAAAGTTTACCGGAACGATGTTAAGGCTTTGCAAGCAATTGATTTGAGGGTCGAAGCCGGCGATTTTTTTGCCTTGCTTGGCCCTAACGGCGCTGGAAAATCTACTTTAATCGGAATCATCACCTCTTTAGTCAACAAAACGGCCGGTAAAGCCGAAATCTTTGGATATGATATCGATAAGGATTTTTCAACCGCTAAATCATATATCGGAGTCGTTCCCCAAGAACTCAACATGAATATTTTTGATACTCTGGAAAATACACTGATCTATCAAGCAGGGTATTACGGGTTAGCTAAACGACAAGCTCAAGAATCAAGCGAATATTATTTGCAAAAATTGGGACTTTGGGGAAAACGCCGTACCATTGTGAATGCACTTTCTGGTGGAATGAAACGCAGACTAATGATTGCTAGAGCTTTAGTGCATCATCCCAAAATGCTTATTTTGGATGAGCCTACCGCTGGAGTGGATGTAGAAACCCGCCGCTCAATGTGGCAGTTTTTATTGGAATTAAATAAGCAAGGCGTCACCATTATTCTGACTACTCATTATCTAGAAGAGGCTGAAAATTTATGCCGGAATATCGCCATTATTGATCATGGAAAAATTGTTGCTAACACCTCGATGTCAGCTATTCTACGTCAGCTCAATAAAGAAAGATTTATCTTATACTTAGAATCACCTTATAAGAAATTACCTTTACTTGATGGGTACACTATTTACCCTATAGACCCTACTACTTTAGAAGTTGAAGTTTTTGAAAGACGTAGTTTGAATTTTTTATTAGCAAAACTTCAAGAATGTGACATCACGGTGATCAGTATGCGCAACAAAAGCAATCGTTTAGAAGAGTTGTTTTTGGAATTAACCGGGTTAGGTGAAGAATGAAGCTAGCTTTAGCATGGGTCGCATTTAAAACTATCGTAACGCGCGAATCTAAACGCACATTTCGGGTTTGGCGGCAATCGTTTCTGCCTGCGGTAGTCACCAGCATCTTATATTTTGTTATTTTCGGACGTGTTATCGGGGCACGGGTGGGAATGATGAGTGGTTTTTCCTATCTGCAATATATCGCGCCCGGTTTGATCATGATGCAAATTATTACCAGTGCTTACACCAGTAGCGTGTCGGCTTTTTTTATCGCGAAATTTCAGCGTCAAATTCAAGAGTTGTTAGTTTCACCGATGCCGGCGTACGTCATTATGCTAGGTTTTGTAGTGAGTGCGATTATTCGTGGTGTCATTGTAGGGATTATCGTTACGATTGTTGCATTATTATTTACGCATCTGCACATTCATTCTTGGCTAGTGATGATTGGCGTCGTATTATTTTCTTCTATTTTATTTGCCTTAGCAGGTTTAGTTAACGCAATTTATGCCAAAACATTCGATGACATTACCATTGTCCCGACTTTTATCCTGGCCCCGCTGACATATTTAGGAGGGGTGTTTTACTCTATTCATCTATTACCGCCTTTTTGGCAGTCGATTTCCTTAGTAAATCCGGTAGCTTATATCATAAATGCGTTTCGTTTTGGCATTTTAGGCATTGCGGATGCTTCGGTAACGGTTGCTTTTCTGGTGATGTCCATGTTTATCTTACTTTTGTTTGTTTTTGCTAATTATTTGATCAATTCTGGGCGTGGTTTAAGAGAATAAACTTAATGTAAATTATAGAATAAAAAATATTTTTAATTAAAAAACATAAGGTTACAACATGTTTCTAAAATAATATTTGCATTTTAAAAAAAGCTTGCTATAGTTACATCTACGAAAGGTCGATATGATGAGAACTAACAGTGAAAAGATAGGGAATTAACTCGCTGATGTTGTGAGCAAGCCAGCCTTGTAGCCGGAAGCCTAATGCATCACGGTGATTTGCCACCTTAAAAATTGTTACAAACAGTTCACGCTTATCGTCTTTTCGCACAATGCAAAGGATTGCTTGGGCGGACAATAAATGGAAGGTTTCCTGCCATCTTGTTCTAAATTGTCCGCCTAGGTACCCAATGCCAACCAGCCTGCAAAATCCTACTATTTCGATATATTAAATTCTGATATTATTATCCGCATAAATTCTCATAACGGATGCACTCATGATTATTCAACCTAAAGTTCGTGGCTTTATTTGCACCGCAGCTCATCCGCAAGGATGCTTGCAAGCTGTGCAAGAACAAGTCGATTATGTGAAAGCTCAAACCAAATTGCCAACCGGGCCTAAAAACGTTTTAGTGATTGGCGCTTCTACTGGATATGGTCTCGCCAGTCGTATCGCGGCTAGTTTTGGAGCCGGCGCTGATACGGTGGGTGTTTTCTTTGAGCGGCCCGCTGAAGGAAAGCGTACTGCATCACCTGGTTGGTATAATACTGCGGCTTTTGAGAAATTGGCTCGCGCAGCTGGATATAAAGCCCACAGTATTAACGGCGATGCATTTAGCCATGACATTAAAAACCAGACCATCGCACTATTAAAAAACCTAGGCCCGGTAGACCTCGTTATCTATAGCATAGCTTCCCCTCGACGCACCCATCCTGATACTGGTCAAACGTTTAGCTCTGTACTTAAACCAATCGGCAAGAGTTATAAGAATAAGACGGTTGATCCTCTGAACGAAGTGGTCAAGGAAATAGAAATCGAACCCGCCACTGCAGATGAAATAGCCGCCACTGAGATGGTCATGGGCGGTGAGGATTGGGCCATGTGGATAGATCAATTGCTGGCGGCGGGACTGCTCGCAAAAAACGCAATCACACTTGCTTATTCTTATATCGGCCCGGAACTCACTCATCCTATATATAAAGATGGGACCATCGGCATGGCAAAGCAACATTTACATCAAACCGCACAGCAGCTTGACTGTCGCCTGAATGCGATAGGCGGCAGGGCGCTGATCTCTGTAAATAAGGCGGTAGTCACCCAGGCTAGCTCAGCCATTCCAGTGGTTCCTTTATATATTTCTCTTTTATTTAAAATAATGAAGGAGCAGGGGACGCATGAAGGATGTATTGAACAATCATTTCGATTATTCAGTGACCGTCTTTATTGCCAGGGCGCCCCTATGGTTGATTCTAATGGCTACATTCGTTTAGATGATTGGGAGATGGCTCCGCGAGTTCAGGCCGAGGTGGCTAGACTCTGGGATCTGGTCAATACTGAGAACCTGGGGACTTTATCCGATATCAAGGGGTATCAAACTGATTTCTATCGTTTATTTGGTTTCAATTTTCCAGATATCGATTATGATGCGGAATGTAATCCCGAAGTACTCATACCATCTCTGGATGAATTTAAGATTATCTTAAGATAGAATTTTTATAATAACAATACCTTACCTCGTAGGGTATGGATTACCATTATATTTAAGAATGGTATATAATTTACTAATATAAAAGACCAAGGGGGTGAACGTGTTTGGTAGCAGCTCTGTAGTAATTGAAAAGGATAAGAAATTTTCAGAATCATGCCTTTGGGCTTTACAAAGGGAATATTTCCACAATGAAGGGATTGATGCCTGGGTCAACCAAGTTCCATTTTATGTCACTAGCAATCCATTTTTAGCCAATTGTTATGCGCATATCATTGTGCGTTTAGCTCAAGATTGGATCAAAAAACACCCTGACGCGATTAATCATCCCTTTTATATTTTGGAATTAGGAACGGGATCAGGCCGATTAAGCTACTATATCCTGAAAAAAATTGAAAAACTGCAACAGCAATTAAACCTCACCCAGATTAAATTCTGCTATGTGATGACTGACTTCACCGAAAGTAATCTTAAATATTGGGACAGTCACCCCGCATTACAGCACTTTCTCGAAAATGGCATGCTGGATTTTGCGATTTTTAATATGGAAGAAGATACCACTGTTCAATTGCGCAAACACCAGACTGTCTTGACCGAAGGCAGCATCATTAACCCCATGACAGTGATCGCTAATTATATTTTTGATACAGTATCTCACGATGCTTTTACCGTCAGCAATGGCGAGGTCAAAGCTTCTCTAGTGAATTTAACAACCTATCACGAAAACATGAAAAATGGCCGGCCAGTGGATTGGGAGCAAGTACAAATAACTCATACACCGGTTGGAATTGGCGAGCATTATTACGACGACGAAGATTTTAACGCAGTCATCAAAACCTACGCGGATTTGTTAACTCAAAGTAATATTCTCATTCCCATCGCTGGATTACGCACAATTCGGAATTTGAAAAAATTAAGCAATGGTAAAATGTTACTGCTTTCTACGGATAAAGGTTATACCCACATAGAAGAAATGGATCATTTAGATCATCCGCATTTAGCATTCCATGGCAGTTTTTCAATGATGGTCAATTTCCATGCTATTGCAAAATATTTTGAACAAACCGGTGGGCAAGCTATTATTCAAAGTCTAAGAACCGGCATTAAAAACACCGCATTTATCAGCGGATTTGATTTAAATGATTTCCCAGAACTCAGCTTTGCTTTGTATGAACATGTGGAGCGTTTAAGTCCAAGCGACTATTTTATTTTGCACCGTAATATCAGTGAAAATTTTCAACATTGCATTTTGAACACGTTAGCTGCCCACTTAGCCTTTACTGATTGGGATCCACACATTTATCAAAAACTCAGCAAACAAATTTGTGAGCAGATTACCAGCGCTGAAAGCGCCACCGTGGAATATCTCACTAGTCACATGTCAAATTTAGCGGAAAATTTTTATTATCTTCCGAAAAGTTATGATGTGATGTTTGATATCGGTATTTTATTCCATACCTTACGCCGATATGCTGATGCTGCTAAATATTATAAACTTTCAGAACACTATTTCAGCGAACAGTTCGGGCTAGCCTATAATATTGCTTTATGCCTATATAATAGCGGCGAAATGCAAGAAGCATTATCTTACTTCCGTCGCGCATTAAAATTAGATCCAAAATCCAAAGAAACGAAAGAGTGGATCGATTTTATCGAAAAAGAACGCGCAGAAAATCGCTAAAACTAGCGCCAGTGAAGGCATTTGCTTTGTCATCCCGCTACTTGATCGCGGGATGACAAAGTGCTTTTTCGAATATCAACGCATTTGCCAGTTAATATTTCCCGCCGCCGCCAAGCGCGCCAGCTAACGGGTGGCGGCGGAGTCCTTTTGCACGCGCAGCGAAGCGAGCATGTAAAAGGACGCAGCCGACAGGACCCGAAATGCGGTCTATCCGCAACGGGCTTGGCGGCGGCAGGAAATATTAACGATGTTTGGGTAAATTGCAATACTAAATCATTTTTGCCGGATCAACAGCTTTATCAAACTCTGCTCCAGTCAAATAACCTAAAGTAATTGCCGCTTCACGTAAACTTGTCCCTTCAGCATGTGCTTTTTTAGCAATCGAGGCCGCTTTATCATAACCAATCACCGGATTTAGCGCCGTTACCAGCATCAATGAATTTTTTAAATAGTAATTTATCCGCTCACGATTTACGCCTAAACCTGTAATACAATGTTCAGTGAAGGAGCGGCAGGCGTCGCTCAGCAAATAAATGGATTGAATTAAATTGTAAATCAGGACCGGCTTAAACACGTTCAATTCAAAATTGCCTTGAGAACCTGCTATGCCAATCGCCGTATCATTACCCATCACCTGTATGCAAACCATCGTCATCGCTTCGGATTGAGTAGGATTAACCTTACCCGGCATAATTGATGAACCCGGCTCATTTTCAGGCAAAATCAACTCACCCAAACCGCAACGCGGGCCAGAACCTAGCCAACGGATGTCATTAGCGATTTTCATTAACGCACAACCCAAAGTCTTTAACACGCCGCTAACCAAAACTAACTCATCATGCGACGCAAGCGCAGCAAATTTATTGGGAGCAGAAACAAATGGCAAACCAGTTAATTCAGCAATATGTTTAGCAGTCTTCACTGCAAAATCAGGATGGGTATTTAAACCTGTGCCTACTGCCGTACCGCCAATCGCAAGCCGGTAAACATAAGGCAGCACGTCACGCAAAGCATTTAAACTCGTATTTAACTGGGAAACATAACCGGAAAATTCCTGCCCTAAAGTTAATGGCACGGCATCTTGCAAGTGGGTACGCCCAATTTTGATAATATCGGCAAATTCGCTTTGTTTTACTTGTAAAGCGTCCCGCAGAATGGTGACAGAGGGGATTAATTGGTTGACCAGCATTTCAGCGGTGGCAATGTTCA
This sequence comes from uncultured Pseudomonadota bacterium, assembly GCA_963697455.1. Lineage (GTDB taxonomy): Bacteria > Pseudomonadota > Gammaproteobacteria > Coxiellales > Coxiellaceae > JAFEDN01. The sequence goes on from CAVOOI010000007.1 coordinate 374,378, forward strand.
TAGCGGTAGGGAAAGTATCATTGGAAGATTGGGACATGTTGACGTCATCATTCGGATGAATGGGCTTTTTGCTACCCATTATCCCGCCGGCTAGTTCAATCGCCCGGTTACTGATGACTTCGTTCACGTTCATATTAGTTTGCGTACCGCTGCCGGTTTGCCAAATTTTCAGGGGAAAATGAGCATAAAGTTCTCCGCTGATAACTTCATCTGCCGCTTGCGTAATTAGGCGGGCTTTATCTGCAGGTAATTTTCCTAATTCTTGATTAGTCAGCGCAGCCGCTTTTTTCAGAATTCCGAACGCGCGAATTAATTCAGGGGGCATTTTTTCTCTGCCGATCGCAAAATTTTGCAAAGAACGCAGGGTTTGAGCGCCGCCATATTGGTCTGCAGGCACTTCTACTTGCCCCATACTATCCGATTCAATCCGAGTCATTTTCTTTTCCATATATTTTCCCCCATCAGCTTGCCCCGGAGAGGATTTGAACCTCTGACCTGTCCCTTAGGAGGGGACCGCGCTATCCATCTGCGCCACCGGGGCAATATATATACTTGTAAGGTATAAGTGCAAATTGTAATGCAAACTGATATAATAAAGCCACTTTATTTTGACCTTTCATATTATTGAGGATCGTATGGCCAAACGTATCATCATTGTCATTATTGCTCTTGCAATCATCTTCGGACTGGTATTTGCGTATCATATCTTCTACAACATAATGGTCGGTAAGTACGTTACCCAAATGTTGCAGCAGCCGGTGACTATTTCTACGGTTAAAGCACAACAGCAAAACTGGAATCCAACCCTGGAAGCGGTGGGAATTTGACCGCCGTCAATGGTGTAGACGTCAACTCCCAAGTGCCGGGACAAGTAGTGAAAATAGCATTTCAATCAGGCCAAGACGTCAAGCAAGGCGATCTATTAATTCAATTAGATGATTCCATAGACCAACAAAATTTAAAAACTCAGCAGAACCAATTGAATTTTATTCAAGGGGACTATAACCGGAAAAAAACCTTAGGCCAGCAAAAAGTGATCTCGCAGAGCGAATTAGAAAAATCCAGCACTGACCTAAAACAGGCCCAATCCGTCGTGGCCGCTGCTCAACTCAGCATCGCATTTAAACAAATAAAAGCTCCGTTTAGCGGCCGGTTAGGGATTAGCCAGGTAAATTTAGGTCAATTTGTCTCACCAGGCCAACCGCTCGTGCCCCTTCAACAAATGGATCCACTGTATGTGGATTTTTCTTTACCGGAGCAACAATTGGGATTAATTTCTCAGGATCAACCGGTTGAGGTAACGATTGAAGCTTTTCCAAACGAAAAATTTCAAGGGAAAATCACCGCTATTAACTCTAAAGCCGATCCTATCACCCACACCATCAGTGTGCGTGCGACACTTCCCAACCCCAAAACCCAATTGTTTCCAGGGATTTTCGCAGTAGTTAATGTGGTGTTACCCACCCAACAATCAGTAATCACCGTCCCTCAAACCGCAATAGCTTATAGTTTACATGGCGATTCAGTATTCGTAATTGTGAACAAAGGCAAGGACAAACAAGGTAAGCCTATTTTACAGGCTGAACAACGATTTGTAACGGTCGGTGATCGTAAAGGCGACGTAGCTGCCATTTTAAGTGGTTTGCAAGCCGGCGAGGAGGTTGTGGTTGCTGGTCAATTAAAGCTACAGCCTGGAACTCCAGTCCATGTTGATAATAGTGTTCAAATGAAAGAGTAATTACATGGTTAAATTTACCGACATCTTTATTCGCCGTCCGGTTCTGGCAATGGTAGTCAGCTTATTAATTTTAATTTTTGGGCTGCGTGCTTCCACTAACTTGCAAGTTCGCGAATATCCTAAAATGGAAAATACAGTGGTTACTGTCACCACTATCTATCCCGGCGCCTCCGCAGAAGTGGTGAAGGGTTTTGTGACCACTCTGTTGGAAAAATCCATTGCCAGCGCGGAAGGGATTGATTACATGACTTCCACTAGTAATGATAATGTCAGTACCATTACCGCCTATATTAAACTGAACTTCGACCCCAATGCGGCTTTTACTGATATCATGAGTAAAGTGGCGGAAGTCCGCGGTAATCTCCCGTCTAATTCCAAAGAGCCCATCATTCAAAAAGATACCGGCCAATCTACCGATTTGATGTACATCAGTTTTAGCAGTGATAAAATGACTCCGGAACAAATTACCGATTACATCACACGTGCGGTCGTTCCCAGATTGGAAACAGTGTCCGGGGTGTCTAAAGCTGAAATCCTCGGAGCGAAAACTTTTGCGATGCGGATATGGCTTAATCCCACTAAAATGGCCGCTCTAGGTATTACTCCCATCGATATTTCTCAAGCTTTAACCAGTAATAATTTTCAGTCCACTGCGGGCAAAACCTCCGGTGAGTTCGTAGCCACTCCCATTGAGGCTTCGACAGGTTTAGAGGACGCCGCCGGCTTCAAAAATATTATTATTAGAAGTAATAAAGAAAAAATAGTGCGCCTGCAAGATGTGGCTAATGTTCAGTTGGGCTCCGCGGATTACGATTCTTCAGTTATTTTTAACGGCAAACCAGCTATTTTCGTCGGAATTGATTCCACTCCCGTTGCTAATCCGTTAACTGTTATTCAGGACGTTCGTAAAATTCTGCCCAATATAGAACAAGGCTATCCACCTTCATTACAAAGTAAAATTGTTTATGACGCTACCGTCTATATTAAAGCTTCGATCAACGACGTATTGAAGACCATCTTCGTAGCGTCAATCATTGTGATCGTGGTGATTTTTTTATTTTTAGGTTCTTTACGCACTGTCTTTATTCCTATCGTCACCATTCCATTATCTTTGATCGGCGTGTTGGGTATCATGCTGTTATTGGGCTATTCGATCAATGTGTTAACTTTATTGGCCTTGGTATTGGCCATCGGTATGGTGGTAGACGATGCGATCGTCGTGGTGGAAAATATTTACCGGCATATTGAAGAAGGGCTTGCGCCTTTTCAAGCCGCTATCAACGGCGCACGTGAAATTGCGGTTCCAATTATTTCCATGACGATTACCTTAGCAGCCGTTTATGCGCCAATTGGCCTAATGGGCGGGATGACAGGGGCGTTATTCACCGAGTTTGCGTTTACTCTAGCCAGCTCAGTCATTTTATCCGGCGTTATCGCCTTAACCTTATCTCCCATGATGTGTTCCAAGCTACTGACTATTGACATCGGCAAAGGCAAACTAGTCCGTTTTATCGATCATACTTTTGATAGACTCAGAAACTTTTATCAACTGCGATTACATTCCGTGCTAGATTATCGGCCCGTCATTATAGTTATGGCTGCTATTGTGTTATTGAGCTGCATTGTTCTTTACGCAACCTCGAAACAGGAATTAGCGCCCGATGAAGACCAAGGGGTGTTGTTTGTAGTGGCTGCCGCTCCGCAATATGCTAATTTAAATTATGTTGAAACTTATACCAATAAAATTAATAGTATTTATAAAACCTTCCCAAGCGTCAGCGATTATTTCACTATAAATTTCCCTAATTCGGCTATGTCTGGTGTCATCATGAAACCGTGGGACGACCGCAGCACATCCCAAAAGCAATTAAATTTTGCATTGCAGTCTAAACTCAAAGGCGCTATAGCCGGTCTGCGAGCCATTGTTTATCCATTACCCTCTTTACCGGTGGGAGGCAGTCCTTTACAAATTCAATTTACTCTAAATACCATTCAACCCTTTGACTTTTTATATCCTTACGCAGTACAGATGGAGCAAGCAGCCCAAAAAAGTGGCTTATTTCTCATCCTGAATAGCAGCTTAACCTTCGATAAACCGCAAATCCATTTAGAAATTAACCGAGATAAAGCGGCCCAGATGGGAGTCAGTATGGCGAATATTGGGAATACTCTGGCTATCGCCTTAGGAGGAAACAATATTAATCAGTTTAATATGGAAGGGCGCAGCTATGACGTAATTCCGCAAGTGGCGCAACAGTTTCGTTTTAACCCGGCTTCGTTGAATCAGCTCAATATCAGTACCGCTAGCGGCAAACTAGTACCCTTATCTACTTTCATTACCATTCATGAAGCAGCCAAACCTAATTCTTTGGCTTCATTTCAGCAGTTAAACTCCGCCACTTTAAGCGGAATGATGATGCCAGGACATACTATCGCTGAAGGATTAGCATTCTTACAAAACCAAGCGGTCAAAACTTTACCGGCGTCTATCAGCTACGATTATGCGGGAATTTCCCGGCAATTTATCCAAGAAGGATCCGCACTGGTTTATACTTTTTTGTTTTCAATTATTGTAATCTTCTTAGTATTAGCCGCACAATTTGAAAGTTTCCGTGATCCCTTTGTGATTTTAATCAGCGTGCCTTTATCTATTTGCGGCGCGCTTATTCCTATCAATATGGGATTTGCAACTATTAATATCTATACCCAGATTGGATTAATTACGCTCATTGGACTAATCACTAAGCATGGTATTTTAATGGTTGAATTTGCCAATCAGCTACAGCGAGAAGAAGGGTTGTCAATTCGAGAAGCCATCGAAAAATCTGCATCTATCCGCTTACGGCCGATTTTAATGACCACTGCCGCAATGGTGGTGGGTGTTGTGCCGTTGCTGGTAGCTACTGGGGCAGGGGCGATCAGCCGCTTTGATATTGGTCTGGTGATTGCATTCGGGATGTTGATCGGCACAATGTTCACTTTATTTGTCGTACCCACCATGTATACTCTATTAGCCAGAAAACATAAACCGATGGCCCATTAGGCTAATTTTGATAGTAACGCCGCTTCACTATCTCTACGAGATTTGTATGCGGAAAAACTCCGTAATTGCTCACTGGCCTTTGACCAATTTTGCGTAACAAAGTAATACCATAGTTTTTTTGACTCTGAGCGATACATGAATCCGTAACCATTCTGATATGCGTACGAAAAGATTGCAGTTTGAGCGGCTGCCGGCAATTCTAAAAATGATTTACCGCTAGCTCGGTTATAGTATTTGATCAATGGTAATAGCACTTGATTAGCCGCAGCAATATTAATTTCTTGCATTTCTGCATTAGAAATAGTGAGCGGATGTTTCTGTAAAAAATTTAGAGCCGCATATTTTTTAAGGCCGACATAAGGACGCAATCTATCTTTAAGACTATCTTTTAAGGTTAGCTTGTTAAATTCTCTGAGAGAAAGTTGACCTAAATCAAAGCCGTGGGCAATGGTCACTCCGCTTTCAGTGGTGGCTACCAGCGGCACGTAACCCTTCACTTTGGCGCCTTCCATCATCATAATGAAGTGCGGGTCGATTTGAGTAGTCTTTATACTAACCTGTGCCGCTTGCGCTTTATCGAGCATGGCTAAAGGCCCCCAAGCCAAACAAGCGATCACCGAGAAAATTAAGATAATTTTTCTGTTAGTCATGGTCAAAAATTATACAGTAATATCCTTAAGGGATGCTTAAGCTATATGCTCCAATAGCTGGGCCTCCTGGACACGGCGCGAAGCGTACATTCTAGAGCTACGTAAAGTACTGCTCGCCTGATGCCAGTTAGCAGTTATAAAGGAGTGCCAGAGTTGTTTGGCGCGGCCCTTAAATCCAGGACCATGTTGATATGCGTAAGAAAAGATGGCGGTTTGCGCGTTAGCAGGCAGATCCAAAAAGTTTTTTCCGCTATCTTTGTTATAGATTTTCACTAATGGTCGCAGAATCTTATTTGCTGCTATCACATTAAGTGCTTTTAATTGATCTTCAGTTATTGTTAAAGGATGAGCCCTCAAGACCGCCTTAGCTTGGGCACGAATTAAACCCACATAAGGTCTTAACTTAGCTTTTAAGTCCGGGTCAATGGTTAACTTATTGAATTCTGATGGGCGCATTTGGCCTAAATCGAAACCATCCGCAACCGTGACTCCGCTTCTTCCAGCCGCTGGCACATAACCTTTGGTGAGCGAGCCTTCAACTTTACGAATAAACCCCGTATCGATTTTAGTTTGGGTAATACTAATTCCTCCAGCATCTGGAGTTTTAGCACTTTCAGTAATATGCACTCCGACCTTAGCTGCCACAGCAGTTATAAGCGAGGGAGCTGCTTTGACCTGAGCTTTGATCTGAGGTGGAGTAGAGGTGGTAGTTTGAGCCACCTGAATCGCTGGTTTAGGCGTAGGAGCTGCCTGCGCTTTCGGAGGGGCTGCCTCTGGAGCACTAGTGATCTCAGCTTTAGCTACTTGTACAGCTGGCTCCGGTGCAGTCTCTGCCTGCACTATTGGAGTCTTCAAAGTAGTATCTGTGGTTTTGTCACTATCAGTAGTTGCCACATCCAAATCACCTTGAAACCCAGATTTTGACTTACTTCGGGCGTGCCCAGGTTTTAAATGATTATGGACATAATTATTGACGTGGCTAATTGTTCCCCACGACACAGCCATTGCACCCGCTACTAAGGCGTGAACCATATATTTCTTAATAAAATAACTAGTTTTTCCTACCATCATTTAACCCCCTTTCTCTTTACTTTTTTCTTTAATTGTACAATACGTACATTAAGGTAGGATTAAAAATAGAAAATAACATTTAAAAACAAGTAGTTAAATTTCACGGCTCAAAAGACGGAGCGGGACCCCGTCATGACATCAAGCCATGCTTGGATGGATTCTCGCCTTCGCGGGAATGACAATATGAGAAGAAAAAAAAAGCGCCCAAAGGCGCCTTCTTAAAAATCTGAATAGTGGGTTAATTTCGGCTATTTCCGCCGCCACCACCAAAAAAGCTTAAAATTCTTAATAAGCTCACAAACAAATTGAAAATAGCAATATAAAGGCTAATGGTCGCCATAATATAATTACGTTCACCATCATGGATAATTTGACTGGTAGTATAAAGAATATAAGCTGAAGAAATGATCGCGAATGCCCCAGAAACGATCAGGTTTAAAATTGGGAGGTGAAATACTAAAGCGCCTAAACCTACTAAGAAAGCCGCAATGATGGCCGCAGTAATAAAACCACCTAGGTAGCTAAAATCTTTGCGGGTGGTCAATACATAAGCCGACAACCCCAGGAAAATCAATCCTGTCGCTCCTAAAGAAGTCATGATAATTTGTGGGCCATTACTAAAGTTATGGATATAAAAATTAAGTATTGGGCCTAAGGTATAACCTAAAAAGCCGGTATAAGCCAAAATGGCCAATAATCCCCAGGCGCTGTTGCGTAGCCAAACCGTTAGGAAATAAAGCCCGAACATGCCTACCAGCAATCCAAGAATGCCGATGGGAGGGGCATTAGAAATAGTGGAATAAACCGCGGCAGCCGCGCTGAATAAAAGAGTCAAACTTAATAAAAGATAGGTATTCCGCAATACCCGGTTGACTGCTAAAGAGGACTCCGAAGAGCGAGTTATGCTCACTGGCTTGGAACGCATAATAATGATCTCCTACATGAATTTAAATTCTGGCATTAATTATACCACACTATATAATCTCTTGTCTGCTAGGATTGCGTATCATACCATCGATGTTATAATGCCGTTCGTGAGGAGAGGTGGCAGAGCGGTCGAATGCGGCGGTCTTGAAAACCGTTGAGGGGCAACCCTCCCAGGGTTCGAATCCCTGCCTCTCCGCCATCCCCTAATATAAGGGTATTAAAAATGCTTGTTATTTTTGCTAAACACCTTTATAATTATAATTATAAAGCCCCTATAGTTCGAATTGTCACCGATGGTGTGCTTTCCTGGTGGTAATCTCCAGGATAGAGTATAGGGGCGATTTTTTTAGATCGTTCTATTTAAAGTCCCAGATATTGTCAATTTTTTTAGCTAGCATTTGCCGCCATCGTTGTTCATCTTTTCTATTCGTGGTATAGCTTCGCGCAATAGCTCCAACTACCATATCAGCGAGTTGGATGAGAGAATCATTTTTAGAATCAACAAACTTAAATTTTTTTACTTTGCTGCCATTCATTACTTGGCGCAAATAAGTATTTAATCGGTTTTTAAACTCCTTGGAGCCGCGCCCATCTACTTTTATAATGGCATTTTCTAATATTTTCCCATCATTATTGATTAATTCTTTAATAAAATAATTATAAAAGCTTTCTTTCTCCGTTCTAAGATGGGGGCTGTAAATACAGCTCTTATCAACAACCAGTGCACGAATTTTAAAATCATGCTGGCACACCGCCTGGAAAAATTTATCTTTGACATTAGGGTGGGTTTTATTAAATTTAAACTCACCATTAATCCTTAAATTGGTTTTCAGATCAGTGATTGTGCGACTCGTTTTCTCGGCTTCTTTAAAATCTGTAAAGCACACCATACCAATGATGAAATAGGGCGTTGAACCTTTTGTTAATTTAAAGCCAGGACAACCACTTTCGTCGATTAAAACTAGCAATCTTTTTCTCCATCGGCTGCCTTCCCACTAAACAATTAATCATCGCCAAGAAACTCTTGTAATTGGATGACCTGTTCCAAGTTATTATCAATTGCCCACATTGCATCATGTATTAAATGACCCGTCAATTCGGAGTTTGTGCTAGCGATACGTAAACATTCAACTAACGCTTTGATTTGAAATATTTTGTCATGCAATGCGTTTTTGACGAGGGAATGGGGAGCCTGAGTATTGACTACGAAAGGGGTGTTATCCATAAAAACTATCCTGCTTTTTGTTAGTGTTTCGCCAAATATTATTGGCGGCCAGGAGCCTAACACCGAAAACAGTTCGGCAGGCGTATTTCCCTTGCGGGTATTATATTCCGCCATCTCCCAGCCATAAGCTAGGCGCAAAAATGCCGCTTGACGAGAGCGGCTGACGCTGTTTTGGTGTGTTAGTCACCTGCCAATAGGTTAGGGGCTTTAATCGCTGCTGTCAATATTGAATTATTTATGTTATATAATTGCTACCGGAGGTCAACCGATAGAAATTCTATCCTCTAAAAAAATCCATGGACAACTTAGCTAAAAATTTTCCTACTAAGCCGGGCGTTTATCAGATGTTGAACGCTGAAGGCAAAGTAATATATGTAGGTAAGGCGCGCAATTTAAAGCGGCGTGTGAGTAGTTATTTCCGGTTGCGGCCCAATGACATAAAAACTGCGGTTATGATGAGCCAGGTAGTGGATATTCAAATCACTATCACCGCCAGTGAAAATGAAGCCCTGCTTTTAGAAGCCAATTTAATCAAAGAACAACATCCTCGCTACAATATTTTGTATCGCGATGACAAATCATATCCTTATTTGTTTTTATCCGCAGGAGAAGATTTTCCCCGTTTGGATTTTCATCGTGGCGCTAAACGCCTGCAGGGAGAATATTTTGGTCCCTATCCCAGCGCTTGGGCAGTGCGCGAAAACTTAGCGCTCATTCAAAAAATATTTAAATTACGGCAGTGCAATGATACTTTTTTTCAACATCGCAGCCGCCCCTGTTTACAGTACCAAATTCAACGCTGCACCGCGCCCTGCGTCAATTATGTTACTAAAGAAGCTTACGCCGAACAGGTCAAACATACTTTGTTATTTTTTTCCGGTAAGAACGAAGAAATTATTGCCGACTTAATGCAAAAAATGGAAAACGCGGCAGACGCTCTAGATTATGAAAAAGCAGCCGCATACCGTGATGAAATCAGTTTATTACGCAAGGTTCAAGAACAGCAAACCATCGTGAGCGATCATGGTAATATCGATATTTTAGGCGCCGCTGAACAGATGGGCGAGATTGTCATCGTGGTGATGTTCGTGCGTAATGGCCGTTTACTAGGTAATAAAGCTTTTTTTCCCAAACTACCTCTTGGCAGTAACATCAAAGAAGCCTTATCAGCGTTTATCCCGCAATATTATTTTAACCCGGTGCATGGAGAAGAACCCATTGAACGCATCGTGGTCAGCTATCCGTTACCGGATAAAGAATGGATTCAAAACGGCCTTGCAGAAGCGCTCCAAAGAGAAATAATCATCACCGATCGGAAACTAGCTCTTTACAAGCAATGGCAAAACATGGCGGATACCAACGCCAGTTATGCATTAAGCCAGCACCTTGCTAAGCACAATAAAATTTCCGCCCAGTTAGAAGCGCTGCAAAAAGTGTTAGGTTTCCCCAATCCTATTCAACGCATGGAGTGCTTTGATATCAGCCATACCAGTGGCGAATTGACCGTAGCCTCCTGTGTAGTATTTAATGATCAAGGGCCATTAAATTCTGATTACCGCCGGTTTAATATTAAGGGCGTTACTCCAGGGGATGACTATGGCGCTTTGCGCCAAGCCTTGATGCGCCACTATACTCGTCTAAAAGAGGAAGAGAAAACCTTGCCGGATTTACTCATTATTGACGGAGGCCCAGGGCAACTTAAAGAAGCCATTAATGTACTCGAAGAGTTACAAGTGAGTGGGGTCAGTCTCATGGCTGTATCCAAAGGGCCTGCGCGAAAACCCGGAATGGAACAACTCTGGCGGCCAGAACTTAAAACTCCGCTGCGCTTGCCGGAAGATCATCCTGCTCTGCATATCATCCAAATGATCCGGGACGAAGCCCACCGCTTTGCGATTACTGCCCATCGCAAAAAACGTGCTAATCTAGTAAAAGTTTCAGCACTGGAAGCGATTGAAGGTATAGGCCCGAAGCGCCGCCGTGAATTACTCCGCCACTTTGGCGGTTTGCAAGGTTTGCGGCAAGCCAGCGTGGCTGATTTAACGCGAGTTCCGGGGATTAGTGAAGAACTCGCGAAACGGATTTTTGATTATTTTCATTAACCATTAGCAATTTGAGACAATATGATAAATTTGCCGATATTTTTGACGTTATTACGTATCTTAGTGATCCCTCTGGTAGTGGTTTGTTATTATCTTCCGGTGCATTGGGCTCACCCATTAGCCGTGATTATTTTTCTCTGTGCCTGTATCACGGACTGGTTAGACGGCTTTCTCGCCCGGCGTTATGGCTTAACCACTCGTTTAGGCGCCTTCTTAGATCCAATTGCCGACAAATTGCTAGTGGCGGTAGTATTAGTAGTGGTGGTCGGGGAAAGCTTAATTCCAGGCTTAGGCTTAGCCATACCCGCAGCAGTTATTGTGGGCCGTGAAGTCGCTATTTCCGGGTTAAGAGAATGGATGGCAGAAATGGGTAAGCGCACCAGTGTAGCTGTTACTTTTCTATCTAAAATCAAAACGGCTTTACAAATGGCTGCTGTAGTCCTGTTGCTTTGGTACATGCCCTCCAGTGCTCGCTGGATAGGCTGGCTCGGCGCGTTTCTTCTGTGGATCGCTGCGGCTTTAACGCTTTGGTCCATGATCATTTATATCAAACTCGCTTGGCCGGATTTTAAAGAGTCGCAAGAAAATACTCCGCGCTAACGAATATTTACGAGGTAATCATGGAAAATTCTTTTACTAAAATTTTATTGGGATACCAGCAATTTAGAAAAAAATATGCATCCGGCGATAATTCGGTAATGCAATATCTTTCTAATTATGGTCAACAACCCCAGATTATGGTGGTCTCTTGCTGTGACTCAAGAGTGGACCCGGCGTTGATTCTGCAGTGTGATCCGGGAGATTTATTCGTAGTACGTAACGTCGCCAACGTGATTCCCCCTTATGAAAAAGATGAAGCGCATCATGGCACCAGTGCAGCTTTGGAATTTGGCATCAGTTTTTTAAAAGTCCAGCATCTCATTTTACTCGGGCATAGCCAATGTGGAGGAATCCAGGCTTTATTAGATAGCAATGCTTCAAATCATAATGACTTTATAACCAATTGGGTTTCGTTGATAAAGACGCAAGACGCTAAAATAAAGGAACCTGATGATTACGCAAAATTAGCGCTCAATAAATCAATGCAGAATTGCCTGACCTTTCCGTGGATTAAAGATAAAGTAAACAAGAAAGAGTTAACTATCCATCTATGGTTTTTTGACGTTAAAAAGGGCCAGATTTTTAATTATTCTGGAATCAAAGAAGGATACCAATTGCTCGAAATTTAGATCTCATACCGTTTATCTACTGACGGCCCATTTTTAGTAGGTGTAGGTGTAGAATTCCATAAAATGGATCGAACGCTGCTGGGCCTAACTAGTTTACTTTCAATAGCTGATGGTTGTGGATCGGGCTCCTGTATTCCTTCAGGAGAACAAAGTCTTGCTACTAAAACTGATTCTCCTTCTATCCAGTGGCCAGACGGCAGTATTTGTTTAAGTAACCTGAAAGTTTCATAACGCCAAGCAATACACTTTGCTATGATTTCTGGATCTTTATATTCGAATAATTTTGTAAAATTTTCGTGCATTGCCCAATTAACCTTCACAATATCAAGGACTGTTTTGGGATTAACAGGGTATTGGTAATCTATTTCCGGTGAAACAGGTCCTTGTTCTGATAGAGATTGGATATGATTATGAAATGATATGACATGATTATAATATTCTTCTAACGTGCGAGTATTGAGTGATTCCGCTGCTAATATTAATTGCATTAAATCCTTGCTTGCTGCTTGCATGGACCGTAAACAAGCCACTTTTGGTAGGGAAGTTAATGCGAATTCGGTCACTTTAATAGCAGGTACGTACATAACTTGCGGTAATGGCTTGTATTCTACTTGCGGTAATGGTTTGCATTCTACTTCACGCCGCTGAGAGACTGATAACTTGTTATCAATAAATTCTTCTTTTAGTTTCCCATTTGGCCAATAAGTTCGGTGTATGGTTTGGTGCGCGTCAATTGTTTGAGTTGTTGCAGAATTGGGCGACGAGCTGTTTTGTTTATTATCAGACCAAAAAAATCTCTTTTGAACCACTTTTTGTTCTTCTTTTTGATTATTTGATAATGCACGCTCATCTTTCTTTTCACTGCCCTCCAAATGTAATTGTTTTTGAACTACTTTTTGTTCTTCTCCGTGATTATTTGAAGATGCACGCTTATCTTTCTTTTCGCTGTCTTCCAAATGTAATTGTTTTTGAATTACTTTTTGTTCTTCTTTTTGATTATTTGAGGATATACGCTTGTCTTTCTTTTTGTTTTTCAAAGATAACTGCTTTTGACTCACTTTTTGTTGTTTTTTATTTTTATCGGCTTCGTCTTTCCAATCCCAATATAACTGTTTTGAAATCACTTTTTGTTGTTCTTCTTTCTTTTCGGCTTCCTGATCTACAGGTTTTGTTTTGTTTTCTTTTCGTTTTTGATGACGATTAGATTTTTCAATGGGAGTGGATTTGGGAGTGGGTTCTGGAATTTCTAATTTTCGAGACACTACTTCATCCGTGATGCTTGGCTGAGCTTGAATGTCGGGTTCCGTACTTTGCGATACAGTTTTACCAGGCGAACCCAGATCATTTTTTTCTTCAAGGGACGGCGGGGACGGTAGCATATTATTTAATTTTTTTGCTTTTCTCGCCTTTTCCCTCTCCCTTTTCTTCGCCTTAATCAAAGCGTCTTTGCTACTTTTTTGTACCCCTGCTGGAGTTGATGGCTTCTTGAGGCAGTGAATTCGGTTCTATGGTTTTATATGTAATGTAGACTTGAGCACCATATTCTTGTGGTAATTCAGCTGCAACTTGCATTAAAAGATTCACACATTTTTTATAATGAAGGGGAATTCCGGTAGGAATGATAATTTCGTTGACATCAAATCGATAAACTACGTCTATCAAGAAATTAAGAAGTTTCACCATTTTTTCAGAAGTTCTCGGATAATTAACGAACTTTAATTTATAATCAAGCAAGTCTCTTAATAATCGGTAAATTTTATTGACTGCTTGTGTTTTAGAATATTGTTTACTGTTTTGTAAGGATTTCAGAAAAATTTTCATTTATTTTTTTTGCACTTTCTTTCCTTGAAATCTCTACCTGTTCTAAAAATTGTTGAGTTGCATCTCGCATAGCCTTTATTTCAGCGCGACCGTTAGGGATTTCTCTTGGCAGGATCTAGTGATTGATGCAGCTGTTTCGTAATCGTTATGTCAATAGAAAACATTGGTGATCTTTATCTTTTTTTTTAGACATAATAAAACCTTAATGAAAAATTAAATCTGTATAACCGATTAAAACAACTTCAATAAACATGTATCTCTAGAAAATGCAATAAAGAACAGGCCAATTGCCAGGGCTATCGGATTAAACTTTAAGCACTTTAAGTAAATATCGCTGATCCCAGCCGGCTTTGAGGCGCTTACTTTCAATCCCCACCTTGGAAGTTTTTTCCTGTTTCAGCAAATTTAACGCTATCCGGCGGATAATTGAGAAATTTTCAGCCGCATTTAATCCTCACTCTCGAAAGATCTTCTTTAAAAGCGACATCTAATACCCAATGTAACTGATTCTCAACAGACCAATGTCGTCGGACCGCTTGTGAAAAATCTTTTAAATCCAACAGGGATGTCAAGTAGTAGCGTCGTTCTTTTGTCCTTTCTTCGCCAGCGATTTCTCGAGTAGATTCTACCATCCCAATCCCTCTAAGATCAGTCCATTCCGATTTTTGGTTCAGCCACTTAATCCGTGTAGTGAGCCAATACTGACGAGTTTCTATGCGTCCATGACCTTTTTCAACTTCGGGTCACTCGATTGACAAGTATCTGAAGGCTTTTCAAAATATAATTTAACATCCGCATATAAATTAGGATGATTTTCTTTTAAAGCCAGCACATAATCTGCACCTTGTCCAATGATGACATCCGCAATTCCTTTTTGACAATTCAAAGCATCTGTCGTGACAATCGTTCCTTCCAGTACGAGTAATTTCAATAATTCCGGTACGGCAGTAATTTCATTCGATTTATCATCCACCTTGAGCTGACCCAGAACTAATTGATTGGCTGACGAGAATGCACTGACCATGTGAATAGCTGCTTTGGATGAGGCTTTATCGAAAGACTTTTTTAATACTTTTCCATCGACTGAAATAATATCGCCTGCCGTGTGGTTGCATAAGGCTTCTACCCAGCTAATAAAACATCTTTCAAATGCTTCTGGATTTAAAGCCGCAAAAAAATTTCCAAAAGTATCATGAGAGGGAATCCCATTCTCGAGCTTCAAAAAAGTCCTGAACCAACTTTCTTTTGATAGGCCAAATTCTTCTACTTGAGTCCAATATTGCGCTCCACAAATGACTGCGCAGATCGTGATACATGAAATATCCGTTAAACAGTGCAATTTCCCTCGATCCAGCCGAGGATCAGGCAAGTCTACAAAGTAATCTATCAGGCTAATAATCGGTCTTTCCATAGCTTAAGTCCTTCTAATTGATGACTTTAGCTACTTTAACCTAATTTAGATTATTTTTTAATCCGATAGCCCTGGGCCAATTGCTTGAAATTTAGAAAGGGACTAGGTTGGCAAATTGCAGAGCCAATACTGTACCGTAATAAGAGCGTTGATTATTCAGATTGCCGTAAGTGATTAGACCGAGTCCAAATTCGTTACCGGTATCCAAAAAGCCTGGAGATCGATAGGCAGACCTACGGTAGCAGTATTATCATTGTGACCCAGGAAACCATTTTCAAAAAATACTGCACTGACACCGGTTGACGCTGAAATATAACCGTTTTGATTACGGGAAATCAGACCATACATTAAACCAACATCGTAGTAATCACCGCCTATAAATTCCGCTCCAGCCGAACGCAAAGTAGCCATTTGATGTTGATAGGGTTGGACATTTATACTAACATCGAAACCAGCATTAACTGCATCTGTTGATTGAAAACCCGTCGTTAATCCACCCCCGATATTTATCCACCATGGATGTTTATATTGCTGGACTAAGTTTTGTTCACTCAGACTAGGCTCAATATTGACGGTATTGGCGGTCACATTAACCGTGTTAGCATTGACTGCCGTCGTAGCTGCGCTGTACCGTTGAGCTATGCTAAAGACAGTAGTTAAAGCAAAAATAAATTTTTTTCATTCATATCGCCATATCCTTATTTTTTATCCATTAGAGTAGTATACTACCTCTTGGCGACTTTTCTAATTGCCTATTTTTAGTAGGTGTAGAGATTTCCATAAAGTGGATGAAACGCTGCTGGCCCTAACTGGTCTAGCTTCAATAGCTAATGGTTGTGGATCGGGCTGCTGTATTTCTTCAGAAGAACAAAGTCTTGCTACAAAACCTGGCTGTTCTTTTGTCCAGTAGTCAGACGGCAGTATTCGTTGAAGTAACCCAAAGTTTGATAACGCCACGCAATACAGCTTGCCATGATGCCTGAACCCTCGAATAATTTTGTAAAATTTTCGTGCATTGCCCAATTAACCTCCAAAATCTTAAGGACTGTTTCGGGATTAACAGGGCATTGGTAATCTATTTCCGGTGAAACAGATTCTTGTTCTGATAGAGATTGGATATGATTATGAAATGATATGACATGATTATAATATTCTTCTAACGTGCGATCATTGAGTGATTGCGCTGTCTGTATTAATCCATATAATTTCATGCTTGCTAGTTGCATGGACTCTAAACAAGCAATTTTTAGTGAGGAGGTTAATGCAAATTTAGTCACTTGAATAGCGGGTTCGAGCACAATTCGCGGTAATGGTTTGTATTCTACTTCACGCCGCTGAGAGACTGATAACTTGTTATCAACAAATTCTTCTTTTATTTCCCCATTTGGCCAATAAGTTCGGTGTATGGTTTGGTGCATGTCAACTGTTTGAGTTGTTGCAGCAGAATTGGGCAACGAGCTGTTTTGTTTATTATCAGACCAAAAAAATCGCTTTTGAACCACTTTTTGTTCTTTTTTTTGATTATTTGAGGATACACGCTCAGCTTGTTTTTGAACTACTTTTTTTTCTTCTTCTTGATCACTTGAGGATACATGCTCAGCCTTCTTTTCGCTGTCCAAATGTGATTGTTTTGGACTCACTTTTTGTTTTTCTTCTTTACTATTTGATGATACACGCTGGTCTTTCTTGTTGTTTTTCAAAGGTAACTGCTTTTGACTCACTTGTTGTTTTTCACTTTCGTCATCATCTTCCCAATCCCAATATAACTGTTTTGGAATCACTTTTTGTTCTTCTTTCTTTTCATCTTTCTGATTGACATGTTTTATTTTTACCAGCTTTATTTTGTTTTGATGACGATTAGATTTTTTAATGGGAGTTGGTTTTGGGATACTTGGCTGAGCTTGAGTGTCTGATTCCGTAGTTTGTAATGCAGCTTTATCAGGCGAATCCAGATTATTTCTTTCTTCATGAGACGGCGGCATTTTATTTAATTCTTGTGCTTTTTTCGCCTTTTTCTTTGATTTTTTCTTCGCCTTAACCGAAGCGAATTTGCTACTTTTTTTTGCTATTTCTGGAGCTGATGGCTGTTCTTGAGGAAGTGGATTCTGTTTTGGAGTGAATAGCTGTTTTTGAGGCAGTGAATTCTGTTTTGGTTTCATCCAGACAACTTTAACTTGAAGAGCATATTCTTGTGGTAATTTAGCTGCAACCGCCATTAAAAGATTGATACATTCTTGATAAGAGAAGGGGGATTCTTCGGTGGGAATGATCATTTCGCTGGAGTCAAATCGATCAATTATTTCCACCAAGAAATTAAGCAGTTTAACCATTTCTTCAGAAGTTCTCGGATAATTAACAAAATTTAATTTATAATCAAGCAAGTCTCTTAGTAATCGGTAAATTTTATTGACTGCTTGTGTTTTAGAGTATTGTGTATGCTCTGTAAAGATTTTAGAAACATCTTTATCTATTTCTTTTGCCTTTTTTTTCCTTGCAATCTCTACCTGTTCTAAAAATTTTTGAGTTGCATCTTGCATAGCCTTTATTTCAGCGCGACCTTCAGGGGATCGATTTTTTAGGGAGCTGTTGATTTTTGGCATTTTTTTGAGATCGCGGGTATGCTTGATATTCCTTGCTACCGCTGCCTGCAGTTCCAGACCTTTTGGATCTGTCCGCAAAAAATTGGCCAGCTCCTCCCTTTCAAACTCGTGATCTTCATTTGTTTTTTTAGACATAATAAAACCTTAATAAAAAATTAATTCTGTTATAACCTATTATATAAACAACTCTAATAAAGGTATTAAAGTACTATGGAACTTTAAAAAATACAATAGTGCTTGCAAGCCATAGACCCCTTGCCGATGCCCCCCTCAAGGGCATAGGCGTCAAGTTAAGCGCCTATGCTTGCAAAGGGGGAGGGAATAATACTCTGGAGCAGTATCCAGTTCTCGCATTCCACACTTGACATTATCGTAGGAAGAGGAATAATGGTGCTCATTAGCGGGAATAGCTCAGTTGGTAGAGCACAACCTTGCCAAGGTTGGGGTCGCGAGTTCGAGTCTCGTTTCCCGCTCAATATAGTCGTGCTGACTATATAAAAGGTCACTTGTTGGCTGGGTGGCAGAGTGGCCATGCAGCGGCCTGCAAAGCCGCGGACGCCGGTTCGATTCCGACCCCAGCCTTTACTTCAATTGCCCGGTTTGCCCGGGTGGCGGAATAGGTAGACGCAAGGGACTTAAAATCCCTCGGGAGAATATCCCGTGCCGGTTCGACTCCGGCCCCGGGCACTAACTAAAGTATTCAGTGGAGGTTATGATGAAGACTAATAATATAAGTACGCAGAAAATGGGTTATAAAGGTATAGTATATTTTATTTGCTTAGTAGGAGCGTTAGGCGGTTTGCTCTTTGGACTAGATCAAGGGTTTATAGCCAATGCGCTTATCAGTATCAAATCAGCTTACCATCTCGATACCAGCGGCGCAGAACAATATTCAGCAATATTAGCGCTTGGCGGAGTCATCGGAGCATTGCTTTCCGGATTTTTTGCCCGGTTTTTAGGACGTAAAAAAAGTTTAGTACTGGCTGGTCTGATTTTTGCATTAGGGTCGCTTATTTCAGCAACCTTGCCTTCATTCATGATTCTCCGCACTTGCCGTTTTTTTCTAGGATTTGGCGTAGGCATCGCCTCATTTATCACCCCTTTGTACCTCTCTGAAACCGCGCCTGCTGCTATTCGCGGTTCCATGGGGACTTTATTCCAATTAATGATCACTATCGGTATCTTTTTAATCTCAGCTACTAACGTTTATATTGGCACGGTGTTTGTTAACCCGCATACCGCGCTGCCTTTAATGTTTCTAGTCATCGGGGTATTTGCCATTCTCATGCTGTTAGGCAGCTTAATTCTACCAGAAAGTCCACGCTGGTTAATGTTAAAAAATAAAAAAGAACAAGCCATCAAAGTGTTACAACGAACTTTTAGCACTCACCAGGAAGTTGACTTAGAAATAAAAGAAATTGAAAAAGTGCTGGCTGAAAGCAAAGGACGTACATTTAAGTCGATTATGAACAAGCACTTCATCAAAATTCTGCTCATTGGTATAGTGCTGCAAATGTTTCAACAGCTGGTGGGCATTAATGTGATGATCTATTATGCACCGACTATTTTCGGATATGCCGGAATGAAAGGGTTAATCGCCATGATGACAGTGCCTACGGTCAACATGTTATTTACCTTTCCCGCCATTTCTTTGATTGAAAAATGGGGTCGCAAAAAATTATTATATGTGGGCGCCATCATTATGTTGGTTAGCATGATAGCTGCGGGTTTGGCATTCTATTCCATCGGCGGTATTTCTGACGCTGGAATGATTGGTCATCTTCCTAAAACTGTATTATTACTCGCAGTCATTGTTTATATCTTCGGGTTTGCTTTTTCATGGGGGCCCGTTGCTTGGATAGTCTGCTCTGAAATTTTCCCGCTTCAGGGCCGCGAAATTGGCATGACTATCACTACTATGGTTAACTGGACCTTCGCGGGCCTGGTCATGCGCTACGCTTTAAGTTTTATGGAGAAATTTGGTAGACCATCGCTTTTCTACTTATTCGCTGTATTCTGCATACTTGCGATTATTTTCGTTGCCAAATTTGTTCCCGAAACCAAGGGGATTACTCTAGAAGAATTAGAGGAAAAATTAAAACGGCCAGTGATTGTCACCTGAGTATACCTCTGCACCAAGGGAGCAGCATTGCGCGGCTCTCTTGGTCTTCCCCCCATTGAGTAGGGAATTCATTTTAATATGCAAGCCACTGTAGAACATTCCAGTATAAATTCAGCTAGTAAAAAAATAGTTCCTTTGGCGCTATCAATGGCTGGTACTCAATTAATTAATGTTGCCAGCGGTTTTCTATGTATGGTGATGCTGGCACATTTAGGACATCAGGTTTTAGCTGCCAGTGCGCTGATGATCAGTACGCAAATTTCGATTATGGTCATTGGCATGTCGATTTTGTTTTCGCTCAGCTTATTGATCGGCCATGCTTATGGCGCGAAAAACTATCAAGCAATCGGCAATTTTCTCCAGCAAGGTTGGATTTTAGCATTTCTGATCAGTATACCGGTTATCTTGCTATTTTGGTTTATTGGCCCGGTGCTAAAAATTTTTGGTGAACCATTGGTGATTATTCCATTAGTCATCTCTTATTTTCATGCTTATGTGTGGGCGGTTTTACCTTTTCAGTTGGCGATCTGTAATCAGCAATTATGCTATGGAACTCATCAACAAAGATTAGCAGTGATGACGGCCTGTGGCAGTGTATTAATTTTGTTGATCACTGCTTATATCTTGATTTTTGGAAAGTTTGGTTTACCTGCGTTAGGCGTAGCAGGATTAGGGTATGCGATGGCTGCTCAGGGATGGTTTGGGTTTATTTTTCTAACTCTATTGTTGTATCACCGCCGTGCATTTAAAGAACTTAATTTATTCGTCTATCGTTCATATAAAAATACTGACTCTTTACGGCAAATGTTTAAAATCGGCTGGCCTATGAGCTTGCAGATGAGCGCTGAGATGGTCAGTTTTTTTGTGCTGGCGTTAATGGTGGGTTGGATTAGCACGAATGCTTTAGCGGCCTATCAAATAGTCAATCAATATTTATTTTTAACTATCGTGCCTATTTTTGCGCTCTCTCAGGCGGTTGGTATTTCGGTAGGCCAAGCCAGAGGAGCAGGGCAGTTGCATGAAATTAAGAATCTGGGTTACGCTGGTTTACGTATTGCTCTGGTTTGGGCTTTTTGTGCAGCATTAATATTTATTTTATTTCCTAAAGTTTTAGCCTCGGTTTATTTAAGTGCTAAAGATCCCAGAAATGCGCTGACTTTGTCTATAGTCGCCTGGTTGTTTTTAATCGTCTCTTTTTCGCAAATTTTTGATGCGGTTAGAAATGTGATGACCGGCGCTTTACGCGGATTATTTGATACTCGGTTTCCTATGATCATGGGCATTATTTCGCTCTGGCTTATTTGTTTGCCTCTAGCTTATCTGTTCGCTTTTATTTTGCATTGGGGTATATTTGGGATTGCGTTTGGCTCGGCCAGCGGTTTATTAGTCGGCGCTTTATTTATTGTATATCGATGGCGAGCGCTGACTGCAAAAATTGCCATCTCTCCCTCGACTTAAGGTTTTTACCCAAACATCGTTAATATTTCCCGCCGCCGCCAAGCCCTTTGCGGATAGACCGCATTTGGGGTCCTGTCCGCTGCGCCTCTTACGTGCTCGCTTCGCTGCGCGCGCAAGAGGCTCCGCGTCCACCCCGTAGCTAGCGCGCTTGGCGGCGGCGGGAAATATTAACTTGCAAATCTGCCAAAATTCGAAAGTTTGGGCCAATAATGTGTGCATTGAAATACTTTCGTTAATGAATGCATTTGCAGAGCCATATTTTTAGGAGTCGCCAAGCGCGCTAGCTAACGGGTGGACGCGGAGTCTTTTGCGCGCGCAGCGAAGCGAGCACGTAAAAGACGCAGCGGACAGGACCCGACATGCGGTCTATCCGCAATGGGCTTGGCGACTCCTAAAAATATGGCGGAGTATGGGTAAACATTTAAATTTAAACTGAACTAGTTTGTAAAAGCGATTAGTTCTGTGCCTTCGTTGACTCGGTCGCCGGGTTTATAGAAAATAGTTTGAATTTTACCATCTCGGGGGGCTACTAAAGCGTGTTCCATTTTCATGGCTTCCATCACTAATAAACGTTGGCCTGCGGTGACTGCTTGGCCAGGCTCTACGCAGATTTCGATTAATGTGCCAGGCATCGGGGCGTGTAAGTTACCGGTTGCTTGTGAAGCATCTGCAGTAGCAGCAGGATTGGTAAGCGAGAATAGCCATTGGTTACCGGAATAAAAAACGGTAATTTGATTTTCTTCGGGAAAAACTAGCGCCGATACTTCTTGACGATTTTGGGCAGTCAGTTCTACGACATGTTCATCCCACTGCAACCTCCAGCCGGAATTCGAAATCGAGACGTTGATCTGCCATCGCCGCGGTTGGTCTGATAATAATTTCCCACCTTGCCAAAGGGTAATGACTGATGAGGAAGTTTGATTGAGCCGCCAATTATCATGCTTAAACCAAGGGGAATCGGGATCTGTGCTTTGTTGCTGGAATTGCTGCAATTCTGCTTGCTGTTTTTTTAAAATTGTTAAACAAGCCGCGACAATCACCTCATCCGGAAGTTCTGCGATAGACGGTGATTCCAGCAAAGCTGGATGGTCAGCGATAAAATGGGTGGTGATTTTTCCTTTAAGATAATCGGGATTATGGGCAATGCGATTAAGTAGAGTCCAATTGGTTTGAATTCCCACTACTGCAGTATTATTTAATATTTGTTGCAGAATTTTTATGGCTCTGGGCCGATTTTCTCCCCAAGCCACTAGTTTTGCTAACAAAGGATCGTAGTAAATACTGACTTTGTCATGCATTTGCACACCGCTATCCACGCGAATCGCAGGTAATTGCTCATCAGGTAATTGTAAAAACCGCAGCGTACCGGCTGAAGGCATGAAGTTATTCTGTGGGTTTTCAGCATAAAGGCGCGCTTCAACAGCATGGCCATGGATTTTAATATCCGTTTGATTTAAGGTTAAATGTTCTCCTGCGGCGATGCGCAATTGCCATTCCACTAAATCCAAACCAGTGATCATTTCGGTAATGGGGTGTTCTACCTGCAACCGAGTATTCATTTCCATAAAATAAAAACTTTCATCTTCGTCTAGCAGAAATTCTATCGTGCCGGCATTGCAATAATGAATGGCTTCTCCGGCGCGAAGAGCGGTATTCACCATTTGCAGCCGAGTTGATTCTGATAAATTGATGGCTGGCGCTTCTTCAATTACTTTTTGATGGCGGCGCTGAATAGAACAATCTCGATCGAAAAGGTGAATTCCTTTGCCATATTGATCAAACAAAATTTGCACTTCGATATGCCGGGCATGTGCTAAATATTTTTCAACAAATATCCGCGAGTCGCCAAAGCTAGCCTGGGCTTCACGCTGGGCGCTTTGTACTGCTTCTGCCAATTGCTCTAACTTTTCTACTAACCGCATTCCTTTACCGCCTCCTCCAGCGCTGGCTTTGATGAGTACGGGCAGCCCAATTTTTTGGACGGCTTGTTTCATAGCGGTAAGATCAATTTTTTCGGCGTGATATCCGGGGACGACGGGAACGCCTGCGGCGACCACAGTAGATTTAGCTAGATTTTTATCGCCCATGATCCGGATAGCTTCTGCCGGCGGGCCAATAAATATCAAACCGGCTTGGTGTAAGCGTTCAGCAAATTCAGAATCTTCAGATAAAAAGCCATAACCAGGATGGATAGCCTCGGCATGAGTGATTTGTGCGGCATGAACTATTTTTTCGCTATCCAGATAACTAGCGGCACTGACTGCGGGGCCAATACCAACGCTTTCATCAGCCATTTGTACATGTAAAGCTTTAGCATCAATTTCAGAATAAACCGCTACGGTGCGGATCCCCATTTTCTTCGCCGTCCTAATAATCCGGCACGCGATCTCACCCCGATTAGCGATTAATATTTTTTTAAACATAATGTCCTACATTCTGAAAACACCAAAATCAGTTTTACCGATAGGCGCATTTAAGGCGGCGGAAATGCACAGGCCTAATACTCGGCGCGTATCCAGCGGACTAATGACGCCATCGTCCCATAGGTGAGCGCTGGCATAATATGCGTTGCCTTGGGTTTCATATTGGATGCGAATGGCTTCTTTAAATGCGATCTGCTCGGCTTCAGGCCAGGATTTTTTTTGACGTTTTAATTGTTCTGCTTTTACCTGGGCTAATACTCGCGCCGCTTGTTCACCGCCCATGACGCTGATTTTAGCATTCGGCCAAGCGAATAAAAATCGTGGCTGAAAAGCGCGTCCGCACATAGCATAATTGCCTGCGCCATAACTGCCACCAATAATCACGGTAAATTTAGGAATATTCGCGCAAGCCACAGCAGTCACCATCTTGGCGCCATGCTTGGCAATGCCTTCGTTTTCATATTTTTTGCCCACCATAAAGCCGGTAATATTCTGTAAAAAAATGAGTGGGATCTTGCGTTGGCAACAGAGCTCTACAAAATGAGCGCCTTTTAATGCGGATTCTGAAAATAACATGCCATTATTGGCGATAATGCCTACCGGATAACCCTATAAATGAGCAAAACCACAGACTAGAGTGGGTGCATATAATGCTTTAAATTCATCGAAATCGGAATCGTCGACTAAGCGGGCAATAATTTCATGTACATCGTATGGTTTACGGGCATCGGCATTAATGATGCCCAGCAGTTCTTCTGGATCATATGCAGGCTCTTTAACCGGTCGGGAAACAACCCCTAGAATCTTGCGCCGATTCAAATTCATCACGATCCGTCGCGCAATTTGTAATGCATGCTGATCGTCATTAGCATAATGATCAGCTACCCCGGAGATCCGGCAATGCACATCTGCACCGCCCAATTCTTCAGCGCTGACTTCTTCACCAGTCGCCGCTTTGACTAAGGGTGGCCCTCCCAGAAAAATAGTGGCTTGATTTTTTACCATAATGGATTCATCAGCCATAGCCGGTACATAAGCTCCACCGGCGGTGCAAGACCCCATTACCACCGCAATTTGCGGAATATTTTGCGCAGATAAACGCGCTTGATTATAAAAAATTCTGCCAAAATGTTCGCGATCCGGAAATACTTCATCTTGTTTGGGAAGATAGGCTCCGCCTGAATCAACTAAGTATAAACAAGGTAAATGATTTTCTGCGGCAATTTCTTGCGCGCGCAAATGTTTTTTCACCGTTATCGGATAGTAAGTGCCGCCTTTGACCGTGGCATCATTGGCAACGATCATGCATTCTTGTCCGGCGATTTGGCCAATGCCAGTAATGAGGCTACCTGCGGGAACCTCGTCCTCATATAGTTGATTGCCCGCCAACGCTGACAATTCTAAAAAAGGGGAGAAGGGGTCGAGTAGTTGATTAACTCTATCCCTCACTAATAATTTACCTTGCTCCAAGTGCCTTAAGCGGGCTGACTCAGGGCCGCCGTTTTGAATGTGCGCAAGCTTATCGGTTAATGCCTGCACTTGCTGTTGCATCACGGTTTGGTTGTTTTTAAATAATTCGTCTTCCGAATTAATTTGCGAAAAAATTTTAGGCATATTAACCTCTTTTTCATAAGTTCAGGGGGAGTAAACCTGCAAACGCAGAAATCCACAAGTGGTTTACTCCGCTACACTTCAATCGCCATTGCGGTGGCTTCTCCGCCGCCTATGCATAATGCGGCGACGCCACGTTTTAATTGCCGTTCACGTAAAGCGTGAATTAAAGTGACCAAAATTCTAGCGCCTGAAGCGCCAATCGGATGGCCCAGAATACAAGCGCCGCCGTTGACATTGAGCCGTTCATGATTGAGATTTAATTCTTTCATCGCTACCAAAGCAACCACTGCAAAAGCTTCATTTATCTCAAACAAATCGACTTCGCTAATTTTCCAATGAATTTTTTTCAGTAAGCCATCGATTGCGCTGATCGGGGCGGTAGTAAACCAAGCCGGTTCATGCGCATAGCTGTGATGCCCGATAATCGTTGCTAACGGTTTTAATCCGAGTTTTTTAGCATGAGATTCTGTGGTTAAAAATAGGATAGCAGCGCCGTCTGCAATTGAACTGGCATTAGCGGCAGTAATTGTCCCATCCGCCTGAAATACCGGCGGTAATTTAGTTATTTTTTCCGGATTAATGGAAAACGGCCCTTCATCGGTGCTGATTATTTCGGGTGGCTGCTTTTTCTTAGTTACTTGCACCGGCGCTATCTCTGCGTTAAACCAGCCGGCTTCGATAGCATGACGAGCTCTCTCTACAGACGCCAGGGCAAAGGCATCTTGCTCAGCACGGCTAATGTTATACTTTTGTGCGCATTTTTCTGCAAAATATCCCATATGCCGGCCTTTCTCGTAAGCATCTTCCAGGCCGTCCAGCAGCATGTGATCATAAATAGTTTGGTGACCGATCCGGTATCCCTGGCGAGCGCCTGGCAGCAAATAGGGGGCTAGGCTCATGTTTTCCATGCCGCCAGTGACCATTAAACGGTGGCTTCCTGCGCGCAGCGCATCATGTCCCATCATGACAGTTTGCATACCGGAGCCGCACATTTTATTTACGGTAGTACAAGGAGTATGGGTGGATAGCCCCGCGCCTAATGCCGCCTGTCTAGCGGGGGCTTGGCCAATTCCTGCGGGTAGTACGCAACCCAGATAAACGCTGTCGATTTCCTGAATGGGTAGGGCGGTTTGTTGAATTGCGCTAGTGATGGCGGCGGCGGCCAATTGAGGCGCGGGCGTATTCACGAACACGCCATTAAAATTGCCGTTAGGGGTGCGTTTGGCGGCAATAACTACAATTTTCTCTTGAGTCATAAATAAAACCTCTTAAATAAAGATGATGGCTTTACGCGGTTTCTTTAAATAATTCGCGGCCGATTATTAGACGGCGAATTTCGGAGGTGCCGGCGCCGATTTCATACAGCTTGGCATCGCGTAGTAACCGTCCAGCCGGAAACTCATTGACGTATCCGTTTCCGCCTAAACATTGAATAGCTTGCAAGGCCATCTGCGTAGCGCGTTCGGAAACATATAAAATTACTCCGGCGGCGTCCTTGGTGGTAATCCGCCCCTCGTCACAAGCATGCGCTACTGAATATAGATAGGCTCGAGAAGCGCTCAGGGTGGTATACATATCAGCAATTTTGCCTTGCATTAACTGAAATTCCCCAATCGCTCGATTAAATTGTTTGCGCTCATGAATATAAGGTAACACCAGGTCCATACACGCTTGCATGATTCCAACGGGCCCAGCAGCTAAAACGACACGTTCATAGTCTAGTCCACTCATTAATACATGGGTTCCTTCGTTTAATTTTCCCAGTATCTGCTTAGCGGGAATAGGGCAGTTGTTAAAAACTAATTCACAAGTGTCGGATCCGCGCATACCTAATTTATCAAGTTTTTGAGCTGTGCTGAATCCCGGAGTATTATTTTCGACAATGAAAGCGGTGACGCCACGTGATCCTGCTTGTAAATTAGTTTTAGCATACACGATGATCACTTCAGCTTCCGGACCATTCGTAATCCACATTTTGGAGCCATTGAGAATAAATACCTCTTCCTGGCGATCAGCTCGTAAACTCATACTCATTACGTCCGAGCCGGACCCACTTTCGCTCATAGCTAACGCGCCAACATGTTCGCCGCTGACTAGTTTAGGAAGATATTGTTGTTTTTGCTCCGGTGTACCGAAACGATGCAACTGATTAACACAGAGGTTGGAATGAGCGCCATAGCTGAGTCCTACCGAACCTGAAGCGCGGCTGATTTCTTCCATGGCAATGACATGCTCCAGATAACCCATCCCGCTGCCGCCGTAATTTTCAGCAACAGTGATACCCAGCAACCCCATTTGACCTAATTTTGGCCAAAGTTCGCGAGGAAACCGGTTAGATTGGTCGATAAGATGTGCTTTAGGTGCTATTTCACGGCGTGCAAATTGATATACACTATCCCGGAGGATTTGAGCCGTATCATTAAGTTGCAAACTTGTCCCTTGAACCATATTTATGATCCCCATTACGCTAAAATCAGGCTGAAGAGATCGTACCTGAATGGGGTTTGACAAGCAACCAGAGAAGGGATAACTTCTAGGCAGGCTCTAGGAGGGAATGAAATGAGTGATATCAATTTGCCAGCTAAAAACTGGATCTATAATCTGAGCGATTATCAGCAAATTTTTGCTTTAACCGATCAAGATCTCCAGAAAAAGACCCTGGATTTTGCCAGTGGAATTTCCAGCGTCAATGCGGAGTTGTATGCGCAGGGACAGACCATAGTTAGCGTAGATCCTAATTACCGTTTATCTCCTAAGGATATGCAAGTGCAAGCGCGGCAAATATTGCAGGATAATATTACTTACTTACGTCAACATCTGGATAGTTTACCGGCTCCACATGCAGCATTTGCTGATACACTGATTGTGCAATGGCGGCATAGCACCGAACAATTTATAGCTGACTATGAATTGGGTAAAAAGCAAGGACGTTACCTGACTATAGATTACTCTCCATTTACTAAATTAGATCAAACATTTGAATTATTACTCTGCACGGATTTTCTGTTTAACTCAACCCAATCTCTTAAGTCCTCTTCACAAGATATCATGAACGAACTGTGTAAATTAGCAGTGGAAGTGCGGATTTTTCCTTTACCCGAAGTTAAAACTACGGTAGCAGCTGAGCTGGGACCGATTATGCTGGCTTTGCAGAATCGTAACTTTGGAGTAGAAATCCGTGCGGTTAACTACCCGATGCGTAAAGACGCTAATGCTATTCTGCGGGTATGGGCTAAAGAATGTGAGGTTATATGACGAGTAAAGTATAACTATGTGGTATCCATTAATCCGAAAACTATTATTTCAATTCGATGCGGAAAAATCGCATTATTTGGCCTTAAGACTGCAAAAAATGAGTTCGCCGCTCTGGTTAGTGCGACGGCGCTTGGCGGAGTTTCCGCAGCGTCCAGTTAAACTATTCGGTTTAACTTTCCCTAATCCAGTGGGTTTAGCCGCGGGTTTTGATAAGAACGGCGATTATATAGAAACTTTGCAGGGTTTAGGATTTGGTTTTGTCGAGGTGGGTACGGTTACACCTAAACCGCAAATTGGCAATCTTAAACCTAGATTATTCCGCATAGCTGACGCTCAAGCCATTATTAATCGTATGGGGTTTAATAATTTCGGGGTAGATTATTTAGTCGAAAAACTTAAGCAACGGCGGTTGCCGGGAATCATCGGCGCAAATATTGGCAAAAATTCAACTACGCCATTGGAAAACGCGGCGGAAGATTACGATTATTGTTTACGTAAAGTTTATCCACATGTGGATTATGTGGTTATCAATGTTTCTTCGCCAAATTCTCCCGGTTTGCGGCATTTACAATCTGCCTTTCATTTAAATAATTTACTGACCACTCTAGATCAAACTCAAACTGAACTCAGGCAACAGCACTCAAAAATCCCGTTCTTAATTAAAATTGATCCGGATTTGAGCGAGGCGGCCCTGGGAGAATTGGTGGAAGTCATTTTGAAGCATTCAGTCGACGGAATTATTGCTACTAACACGACCATTAACCATCGTTTAGTAGCACACCTGCCTCACGGCCATGAGCAGGGCGGTTTAAGTGGTGAGCCGCTGTTTCTCCCATCGACACAAGTATTGCAAAAACTCGCGGAATTGCTAGCTGATAAACTGCCGATTATCGCTTGTGGCGGCATATTATCTCCCGAAGATGCTTTAGAAAAAATATCCGCAGGGGCCAGTTTAGTGCAGGTTTACACGGGACTTATTTATCAAGGCCCAGGTCTAATTCGTAATATTGTAGAGCATTTATGAGTGAATTAATTGATGCTCATTTATCCTCTTCAGCATGGGTTACTGCTGAAACCTACCATGCTATGTATGCTCGTTCGCTTGAAAATCCTATCCAATTTTGGGATGAGCAAGCCAGGCAATATTTGGATTGGTTTCAACCTTGGCAACAGGTAGTGGAAGGTGATCTGACTCATCCGCCGGTGCGTTGGTTTGTAGGCGGGAAACTAAATGCTTGTTATAATTGTCTAGACCGGCATTTGCCACAACGCGCAGATCAAACCGCGATTATTTGGGAAGGTGATCAACCGGAACAATCCCAGCGGATTTCTTACGGCGAATTATTTGCTGCCGTATGCCGCTTTGCTAATGTGTTAAAAACAACTGGCATTCAAAAAGGTGATCGGGTTTGCATCTACTTACCGACTATTCCTGAAGCGGCTATTGCGATGTTAGCTTGCACACGGATTGGCGCGATCCACTCTGTCGTGTTTGGCGGTTTTTCCGCGGAAGCTTTGCAAAATCGTATTCAAAATGCCGATTGTAAAATGGTCATTACCGCCGACGCAACGGCTCGTGGCGGCAAAATTATTCCGTTAAAAGAAAATGTAGATAAAGCTCTGGAAGACTGTCCTAACGTGAAATCGGTGATCGTTATCGATCACATGCAGGTTAAGATTGATTGGCAGCCTGAGCGCGATATCAATTACGCTACGGTTATGAGTCAGGCCAGCCTGGAATGTCCGCCCGAGGAATTATCGGCTACCGATCCACTTTTTATTCTTTACACTTCTGGCTCAACTGGTAAACCTAAAGGCATTTTGCACGGATTGGGCGGTTATTTATTATATGTGACGATGACTTTTAAAATTGTGTTTAATTATCAGCCGGGAGATATTTTTTGGTGTACTGCTGATCTGGGATGGATTACCGGTCATTCTTACTTACTTTATGGCGCGTTGGCAAATGGCGCGACCACGCTGCTTTTTTCAGGCATACCGACCTATCCGGATGCTTCCAGATTCTGGCAAATAATCGATAAATATCAGGTTAATATTTTTTATACAGCACCTACCGCCATTCGCGCACTGATGCGTTATGGCAATGCGCCGCTACAATCTACGCAGCGCACTAGTCTGAAATGTCTGGGCACTGTGGGAGAACCTATCAATCCCGAGGTATGGAGATGGTATTACGAAATGGTTGGCAAGCAGCGCTGCCCCATTGTGGATACTTGGTGGCAGACTGAG
This sequence comes from uncultured Pseudomonadota bacterium, assembly GCA_963697455.1. GTDB lineage: Bacteria > Pseudomonadota > Gammaproteobacteria > Coxiellales > Coxiellaceae > JAFEDN01. The sequence continues at coordinate 405,317 of CAVOOI010000007.1, forward strand.
ACTGGCGGAATTATGATTACACCATTGCCAGGTGCAACTAAGTTAGAACCCGGTGCGGCAAGCTGGCCTTTTTTTGGAGTGGATCCAGTTTTAGTCGACGATCAAGGTAAAATAGTTAACGGCGAAACGTCAGGAAATTTATTAATTGCCCGCCCATGGCCGGGCCAATTGCAAACTATTTATGGAGACCAAACTCGTTTTGAACAAGGGTATTTAGCGCCTAATCCGGGTTTTTATACTACGGGGGACGGAGCTAAACGAGATCAATATGGTTATTACTGGATTAGTGGACGGGTAGACGACGTTTTAAATATTTCTGGGCATCGAATTGGTACAGCCGAAATCGAAAGCGCGCTAGTCGCTCACCCCAAAGTAGCGGAAGCCGCTGTAGTAGGGTGTCCTCATGAGGTAAAAGGCCAAGCTGTGTATGCTTTTGTGACAGTTTTGGCGCATATCACGCCCGACGCTGCCCTTCACCAAGAATTAGTCCAGTGTGTACGCGAGAAAATCGGTGGCCTGGCCACCCCGGAATACATCCAATGGGCGCCTGAACTGCCAAAAACCCGTTCGGGTAAGATTATGCGCCGGTTATTACGTAAAATTGTTCATTCTGAAACCAGAAATTTAGGCGATATCTCCACCCTGGCCAACCCTGCAGTCATTCCTGATCTGATCAAAAATAATCAACTTTAAAAAATAAAGTAAAAACAAAGGGTTATAAATAAATCCTCTTTACCAAAAATATTTCATAAAGTCAAGGAATATTTTTAGTTTATCGTCTACATTTAGCTGTGAGGTAACTACTCACTCCAAATAGCAGGCAAAAGTGGCCGTTCCCATCTACAGGGCGCGAGTAGTTGCGCTATGAGGATGAGCCAGTCTAATTACCAGGGAGGGCATACATGTTTACCAAATCGCTTGAAACCACTCTGAATCAAGCATTCATGCAAGCTAGAGAAAAACGGCATGAGTTTATTACGGTAGAGCATTTATTATTTGCCTTACTAGATAATCCCGAAGTTAGTATTACCCTGACTGCTTGCGGCGCTAATATCGACCGGTTACGCGCAGGATTAGGAATTTTTATTGATGAAACCACTCCACATATCCCATTGAATGCACAACGTGATATTCAGCCAACGCTCAGTTTCCAACGCGTGTTACAACGCGCCATTTACCAGGTGCAAAGCACCGGCGGCCAGGAAATCAACGGCAATAACGCTTTAGTCGCATTGTTCGGTGAAACTGACAGTCAAGCCGTTTACTTCTTGAGTCAAGAAAACATCAGCCGGGTTGATGTTGTCAATTACACTACTCAAGGAATCGCCAAAAATCGCGATAATGAGAAAAATCACTATTTGTCCGATATGAATACGGGCAATGGGGAATTAAATCTGAATCATGAAACCGTCGGCGAAGAAAACTTAATCGAAACTTATGCCATCAATTTGAATGAATTAGCGATGGCAGGAAAATTAAATCCGGTCATTGGCAGAGAACCCGAATTAGAACGCAGTTTGCAGATTTTATGCCGCCGCAGTAAAAATAACCCATTATTTGTAGGGGAAGCCGGCGTGGGAAAAACTGCGATTGCCGAAGGTTTAGCGCAACGAATTGTCAATGGAGAAGTACCCAACATCTTAACTTACGCAACCGTTTATTCATTAGATTTAGGCATGTTATTAGCTGGGACAAAATATCGCGGTGATTTTGAGAAACGCTTTAAGGCGGTGTTAAAAGCTTTAAGCCGTCAAACTGGCGCAATCGTTTTTATCGACGAAATTCATAATCTCGTTGGCGCAGGCTCAGCTACCGGCGGCACCATGGATGCCTCCAATTTAATTAAACCACTACTCAGTTCCGGCGAATTACGCTGCATGGGTGCAACTACTTATGAGGAATACCGGAATTTTTTTTCGAAAGACCATGCTTTACTGCGCCGCTTTCAAAAAATTGATATCAGTGAAACGACGGCAGAGCAAACCATTAAAATTCTCCAGGGATTGAAATCACGATTTGAGAAATATCATCAAATTCAATATACCGAAGCCGCATTAAACCGGGCAGTGGAATTATCCGAGCGCTATATGCCAGACCGGCGCCTTCCCGATAAAGCTATTGACGTCATCGACGAAGCCGGGGCTTTTCAACGGCTACAAACTCCTAGCAAACAGCAGAAATTGATTGACCTGTCTCAAATTGAAGAGATCGTTGCCAAGATGGCCAATATTCCCATTAACCACCTGAGCAATTCGGATAAACGGCAATTAAAAAATCTGCCTATTCGGTTAAAGCGCTCGGTATTTGGGCAAGATAAAGCGATTGAATTGCTCAGCAGCGCGATCAAATTATCACGTTCTGGGCTAAGGGATTTAAATAAGCCAATGGGATCATTTCTCTTGACCGGACCAACCGGAGTTGGCAAAACTGAACTTACCCGGCAATTAGCTAAAGAATTGGGAATTAGTTTGATTCGTTTTGATATGTCGGAATATATGGAACGGCATGCAGTATCTCGATTAATTGGTGCGCCGCCCGGATACGTTGGCTATGATCAAGGCGGTTTGCTGACGGAATCGGTTATTAAACAGCCGTATGCAGTATTATTGCTGGATGAAATTGAGAAAGCCCATCCGGACATGTTTAACATCTTATTGCAAGTGATGGATTATGGGCATTTAACTGATAATAATGGTCGAAAAGCTGATTTTCGCCATGTGGTTTTAATCATGACTACCAACGTGGGAGCCCACCGGCTTGAGCGGCAGAGTATCGGATTTCTTGAGCAAAATGCGGCTGAAGATACACTCGAAGAAATCAAGCAACTATTTTCTCCTGAATTCCGCAACCGTTTAGATTCCGTTATTCCATTCCGCTATTTAGAGCCGGAAATGATTTTAAAAATTGTGGAGAAAAATATTAAGCAATTACGTAAACAACTACTCCATAAAAATGTCACGCTGACTATTAATAATAGTGCTAAACAATGGCTCGCAAAAGAAGGCTATGATCGAGTAATGGGTGCACGGCCGATGGAACGATTGATTGAAGAAAGCTTGAAAAAACCATTAGCAGAAGAATTACTCTTCGGCCATTCTCAGCGGAAGGGGGTGAGGTGCGAATTAGCGTAGAAAATGGCCGCTTACAAATTCAAATAATTAATCAGTCCGAATTGACGACTCAGCAAACCCCGGCCATTACTGACCACTTAACTGACTAATTATGAAGTTATTCGGCAGGCTCTTCTTCAGGGGTGCGCGGCTTGCCCGTATCGCGATAAATAATACGTCCTCGGGTCAAGTCGTAAGGGGTTAATTCTACCGTTACTTTATCGCCGGTGAGAATGCGGATATAATTTTTACGCATCCGCCCGGAAATATGCGCAGTCACCACATGCCCATTCTCAAGTTTCACTCTAAAAACGGTATTAGGTAAGGTGTCAACCACCACGCCCGGCATTTCAATATGATCTTCTTTTGGCATAAATTCCCAATAATTAAGCAACAAACCCGTAATAATGCCTGAAAACCTCAGTTCATGCAACTGGTTCTCCGAAAATACCTTGCATCCTAGCCGTCAGCCATTATAATAAAATAATCAGATACAAGGAGTCCTCTATGAGCAAAAAAGAAACATTGCTGTTGCAATCAATTAGGGTAGATTTTAAAACTACCGATGGCAAATTAATTCCCTCTGAACAGCAAGCAGAGAAAATTTTAGGAGAGTTTAGAAATGTCATTACCGCAAATAAAGATATGCAAGTGGCCCTAGTTTTCTCCGAGAATTGTATTCGTTTGCTGGAAGTCAGCGAGTCTTATCTAAAGAAAAATTATATCACGGGCATTAAGGGAGCAAATCAAGCGGATGTTGTTGAACATATGGAAAACCTTACCCAGAATGTTAAATATTTAGATCTTCAAAATAAAATATTCTATTTAGGCATACCCACTTGTTATCAGGCTGGAGGGCATGGAGAAGTTCCTGATAAATTTTTAATATTTTCACTAGCCGTCATTTGTTGTTTCTTAGGTACTGGGGGAGTTTTAGCTTTTGGGTGGAAAAATCAAATGAGCGGTGAAGATTATGCAATTGGCGGGGGAATTAGCCAAAAATTAACTAAAAACCAATATAACTTAATCCAAAATGTGTTACGCGTACTGGGAGAAAAACCGGATGATCTCCAAAAAATACCCATCCATGGAGAGAAGCTTTATGCAGCGTACCAGAAAGGGCGAGAAACCGGAGATCCGTTAGATTTTACGAGGGAAAATATCCAAGAATTGCGGGAACATAAACCCATTGATGAGATACCCACTCTTGACGATGTCTCTGCTTTGGCGCCGCCTACGCGTTGTCTATTTTCTTCAGATCTCGAAGAATCTGCATCCATTTTCAACAGCGGTTTTTTTGAAAATCAATTGACACCTTCGAAAAATAAATTTAAAAAATCTGGTAAAGTATCTGATGATAAAGAATCTGATAGTGAGGAGTTTGGAACCATAGGTGAATTTGATCCTTTTCTTATTACGGATTCAGATTTTCCCTTGGGAAAAGGAAAAGAACCTAAATTAGAAAATGATCAAAACACACTTAAATTATCAACGGGAGGTCCTTCGCGAAAAAGAAAAAATCTATTTAGTGACGATGGTGCTCAAAGGCAGAAGAAAGAAAAACTTGATAATAGTCGGCCATCGTCCTCATCATCATCATCATCATTTTCAGTAAAATTTTAGAGTGCTGAGAATTTGCTGAAAAACCTGTTGGTTTTGGGGGGCTTGAGCCTTTTCCGAGTCGTTATCTCTATAAATGTTTTTAGCAATCAAGAAAAGGAATACGTAAAAATGCTCATGTCGGCGAAGAAAATAGGTGTAATATGTAAAATCATGACCCATACCAGCGTCCGCGCTAGTTTGCTTATAAAAATTGTATCTACCAATATTAATTAACTGCGCTTCGGGTAAAGTAATATTTTTCGGCGCATGGTCGATTGATAGCATAATCAAGTAATAATTTGGGAAGGCGATTTTTACTAAAGACTTTGAATTCACGCGCGCGTTAGCAAACTCTGGCGTCTGCAGCAAATCCGCGACAGGCTGTAAGGGATTTAAATAAAAATTACTTTTAACGGCTTCACCCACTGCGGTAACAGCGCCATTAGCCGGATAGTGAATTTCATAGCCTAGCTTTTGATTGGCATAAGTTTTCCATTCATCGGCATAGCCTATGGAAATACTTAAAATTAAAGTCATTATAACTAAATTGATTTTTTTCATTTTTCACTCACATGCTTCGTCATATCGCGATTGTAATAAATTTTAGGCGCTGTTACAATTATGTAGCATTCCAAGGGTTAAGGATAACATTATGAATAAATTTCTAAAACTTGCCTTACTGAGCGGATTAACAGCCCTAGTTTTGACTGGGTGCAATAAATCTGCCAAATCCACAAAACCGGCAACCGAACAATGTAGCCAGATAGTTTCAGCCGCTACTTGCGAAAAAATTGGTCAATTACTCATAGTTGGTTTCGGCGGCATGGACATCAGTCCGGCAGGGGAAATTACCTGGAATGATCCTAATGGCGCCAGTTTCAAGGAAAATTCCAATGTAGCGCATGATATCACTGACTGGCATGTGGGGGGGGTTATTTTATTTAGAGGCTATCTACATAAAACCAATGGGCAATTTCTTCGCTATCGCAACATTCAAGACGGGGAACTCTTAACTCGTTTGAACGCTGATTTACAAGCTTATAATAATAAAACCCGTCAACAACAGCAATTACCGCCGGCGCCATTGCTAATCTCAATTGATCAAGAAGGCGGATTGGTCGACCCCTTAAGTTTTGCCCCGGGTTTACCCAATATAACCCCACAGTCCTTGGGGAAAAATGAAGCAATGAATATAGATGATCCGCAAAAACGCCAAGCAGCATTGAGTTTCACTCATGAATATGGGAAAACTACTGCCCAATATTTACATGATTACGGGTTTAATCTGAATTTCGCTCCTGATGTAGATGTTAATGTCAATCCTGTTAATCCCATTATTGGCGCCTTAGGGCGGAGTTATTCAGATAATCCGGAGATCGTTGCTGATCAAGCCGCTCAAGTTATTAATGGGTTCCATAGCTTAAATATTTTAGCCGCCCTCAAACATTTTCCGGGGCATGGTAGTTCTACGGGCGACACTCACAAAGGTTTGGTCGACGTCACCAATACCTATCAGATGGATAAAGAGTTAGCGCCTTATAAAATCTTAATCGGGCAAGGGTATAATGATTTTATTATGAGTACGCATGTGATCAATGGGCAGATAGATCGTACTCAATGCATTGCTGGCAACGCTAACAACCCAGAAACCTGGTGCCCAGGCACCATGTCATACAAAACTCTGACTGAATTATTGAGAAACCAGCTTCATTACCAGGGCGTGATAGTTTCTGATGACATGGCAATGGGAGCCATCGCTGATCATTACCCATTGGCAACCGCTCTAGAGAAAGGGCTGAATGCCGGAATTGACATGTTCATTGTGGCCAACCACCACACTGATAATACTGCGGACTTTGTAAATACCATCGCAAAATTAGTGCGCGACGGCAAAGTGCCGCAAAGCCGAATCGATGACGCATATCAACACGTCATGGCCGCCAAGAAACGTTTAATCAAATAACAGAGTTCATTAAGTTTCGCTAAGGAATTTGTCTGCGTCTAGTGCGGCCATGCACCCAGTGCCGGCAGAAGTAACCGCTTGACGGTAAACCGAATCAGCCACGTCACCCGCGGCAAATATGCCTTTGACATTAGTGGCGGTGGCATTACCGTTTGCTCCACCTTTCACTAAAATATAACCGCTATCGGTCATGCCGAGTTGGCCACGAAAAATTTGGGTATTGGGGTCATGACCAATGGCAATAAATACGCCGTCGAGAGCGATGTCTTGAAATTTCCTAGAATGCACGTCGGCTAAGCGCACGCCGGTGACTTCTTTTGCATTTCCCAATACTTCTTCGACTACATGATTCCACGCCACTGAAACATTGCCGCCAGAAGTTTTTTCCAACAAGCGGTTTACCAGGATTTTTTCAGCACGAAATTGATCGCGCCGGTGCACAATCGTAACGTGTTCGGCTATATTGGCTAAATATAAGGCTTCTTCAACCGCGGTGTTACCGCCGCCGATCACGGCCACTTTTTTACCACGATAAAAAAAACCATCGCAAGTAGCGCAGGCGGAAACGCCCTTACCCATATATTTACTTTCGGAAGCTAATCCTAAATAACGCGCTGATGCGCCTGTGGAGACAATGAGTGCATCGCATGAATATTGATTCGATTCGCCCTCTAAAAGAAAAGGACGCTGTTTTAAATCTACTTGTTTGATTTGATCAAAAATAATTTGAGTTTCAAAACGTTCCGCATGTTTCAACATACGCTCCATCAATGCCGGCCCTTGCAACCCTTCCACATCTCCGGGCCAGTTGTCGACATCAGTAGTTAAAGCCAACTGACCACCTTGCTGCATACCCGTAATTAAAGCTGGTTTTAAATTAGCTCGCGCAGCATAAACTGCAGCAGTATAACCCGCAGGGCCCGAACCCAAAATTAATAACCGGTGATGTTGACGTTTACTCATAAATATAACTCGTTATACTTGTTGATAGGATCATTATCAGTGATAATATCAAAGTTTATTTGTCTACACCAGGAGCAGTTTTGGCGCGAAAACAACGCAAACGTAAAACGGATTCGAGATCCTCTAAATCCCAGAATCAGCAGATCAACCATTTCTTAATGCAACGATTGAGTGAAGGCGTGATCATTATTATTCTGGCGCTCGCTGCATTTTTATTATTAGCGCTGACAACTTATCATACCAGTGATCCGAGCTGGACCAATCTAGTCAGTACCGCTCACGTGGAAAATGCTGGCGGCAGGGCAGGCGCCTGGATAGCAGATGTCTTACTATATTTATGTGGTGACTTAGCTTTTCTAATTCCAATTTTAATGATCTATTACGCATGGCTGTTGTTCAGTCAGCGTGGGCAACGTGAAGATTCACCATTTAAAATCATTACGATCAGTTTGCGCGGACTTGGTTTCGTTTTGATAGTTTGCGCCGGAAGCAGTTTAGCCAGCTTAGGTTTTGCCGGCGGCGGCATTTTAGGAAATGCAATCAACTCTAGTATGGTAAAAACCTTTAATTTTGCAGGCGCGAGCTTAATCTTAATCGCATTGCTTTTAATCGGAATAACCTTATTTACCGGATTATCTTGGGTAAAAAGCAGCGAGCAAGTAGGGAGCTGGGCGCTCAGCGGCGGATTCTGGTTATTTAGACAAATGAAAATAAAACCTAAGAAAAAATCCAAAGCTGAAGAATTTTCATCTAAACCAGTACCGGTAACACCAGTCAAACCTGAGCCTCAGATAATCAATAAACCGCCAATCGTTAAAGCCGTGGCTCCTCCGCCAGAAGATATTTCTAAGGACATGCGCCAGGCTCCACGTTATGCGCAATCCACAGAAGAATCGCCCGCCTTAGCACTGCTTGATTCTTACGCTAATAAGAAAAAAACTCAAATGAGCGAAGCTGAGTTAGAGTCTTTGTCTCGATTAGTCGAAGCGAATTTAGCTGATTTCGGAGTGGCGGTGCAGGTGGTAGACGTTCACCCAGGGCCTGTTGTCACTCGTTTCGAGCTTCAACTCGCCGCCGGGACTAAGGTCAGCAAGATCAGTAATTTATCCAAAGATTTAGCACGGTCCTTATCCGTTATCAGCGTGCGGGTAGTTGAAGTCATTCCTGGAAAATCAGTCATCGGCCTGGAACTGCCCAACAAAGACCGGGAAACTGTGGGATTACAGGAAGTATTAGCTTCTAAGGCTTATGCCAATTCGCGCTCTCCACTGAGTTTAGCCTTAGGAAAAGACATCGGTGGTAATCCAGTAGTCGTGGATCTGGCTAAAATGCCGCACTTATTGGTGGCGGGGACTACGGGTGCAGGTAAATCCGTCAGCTTGAACGCCATGCTTTTGAGCTTGTTATATAAGGCAACTCCACAGCAATTGCGAATGATTATGATTGATCCAAAAATGCTAGAATTATCCGTGTATGAAGGCATTCCCCACCTGCTCACGCCAGTAGTGACCGATATGCGTGACGCGGCCAGCGCCTTGCGTTGGTGTGTAGTAGAGATGGAACGGCGTTATCGATTAATGTCGGCATTGGGAGTGCGTAATATCGCCGGTTATAACGCTAAAGTACACGAAGCTGCAGAGAAGGGCGCACCTTTACTGGATCCCTTGCCCAGCGTTGATGGTGAAGAACAAAAAGCTTTGCAGGAGCTTCCGCAAATCGTGGTATTAGCTGATGAATTCGCGGATATGATGGTGGTCGTAGGTAAAAAAGTGGAGACCTTGATCGCACGCCTAGCTCAAAAAGCACGGGCGGCGGGCGTACACTTAATTTTGGCTACTCAGCGGCCTTCAGTAGATGTGATCACTGGTTTGATCAAAGCCAATATTCCTACCCGCATTGCATTTCAAGTTTCCTCAAAAATTGATTCACGCACTATTCTCGATCAATCTGGCGCGGAGCAATTGTTGGGGCATGGAGATATGCTATATTTAGCACCAGGCGCCGGAGTCCCGGT
>CAVOOI010000008.1:0-61348 GCA_963697455.1 uncultured Pseudomonadota bacterium
AAATCAGAACAAGAAAATTGTTTTTCAAAAATTTTCAAAAAACCTGAGCTGTTAACTCGACAGGAAGCCGCGGAATACTTAGGAATTACATCCCGTACCTTGGCAGTCTGGGCTTGCGTCAAACGATATAATCTTCCTTACGTTAAAATAGGGCGGTTAGTTAAATATCGTCGATCAGACTTAGATGATTTTATTGAGCGACAAACCGTTACTCAATTAGATTGATGAGGATATTTCATTTTTGAATTTTGTTGGGTTTATGATATGAAAGCGCTCTGTCAATTTGGGAGTACACTAAAGCGTGAAACTTTTAACCCCTGTCGTTAAACTCAAGCCCGGCGGTAGACCGAAAGCAAATTGATGCGCAATGGCGTTGCCTCGAACCACCGCATTTCCAAAAGTCGTTTCCAGAGTAATGTCAAAGCATCTTTCCATAAATTTCCGACTTCTTTCGCTGAATTCCGTATTAATCTGCATGAAATCTTTTTGACAGTTAAGGCAACGAACATCGGCCAGGGGAATAACGGATAATTCTTTGGCCTGAGTGGCAGAATGACGAGGAATGGCAAACAAACCTAAATGCTCCAGAGGATGACGACAAGGTTCATCGATTTTGCGTTCAAGCGGTTCCTGGGAAGTGAGGTGACTTTCGTTATTTTCAGTGTTTCGCGGCATATTCTTTTTCATAAATTGCAGTAGATGGTAATTGAGTATGATCGAGGGTTTGGGAGGGGTAATAATCAGATTGTCTTGATGAGGATGAGGTTGTTCCGATTGCGCGATCAAAGCCAGTTTCATAATCTCCCTGTCGGAGGGAAAATAAGGGGCATATCCGCCATGAAATTTCTTATAGCCTATTTTGATCGAAAAAAACCAAAACATCAAACATTGTAAATTAGCGGAAAAAATAACAGAGGCCGGTCTGTTTTTTTGTACCACTAAAAAATGACCTTGCGCATCGTAGGAATTTTGCAGGCAAATGAACACAATTATTTTGGTGATATAAGTTTGGCTGAATGAATCCAGATAGAAGAAGCGTGACAGCGGTGAAATTTCATGACGGTCATAGATGGACGGACTGTATTGGGGTAATACCCAATCGACGATGAGGGGCAATAACACTGCACCGACGGCCAGGCTGATATTGATGGGATAATCCTTCCAGAGGGACTGTGTTGCTACAGTGGCGAGTAAAAGAAACAGTTGTGTTAATCGGGAAGCTATCCTGATTTTCAGATTTTTGTGGCGCAACCCGAGTAATAACTGATCTTCCGGTAAAGGCAACGCTAACAGTTGTTGAGTGAGGGTAGGAAACGCCGTCATTAACTTCTTGATGTCGGTTAATCGGCTGCGCATCACGGTTAAAATCTTGTGATGACGCCGTTGAATAATGTAGTGACAGATACCACCACAAACGCCTCCGCCGGTCATGGCCAGAAAATGCAAAATACTTAAATCCGGAGAGGCCAGGGGGATCAATAGATAGGTACATACTTCTAACACGGGATCATGGTAACGGGATGGGATTTTATGGCCTAAGTAATTGCCTAAGGGATACGTCAGGAGATAGCAGCCGACAGCGCCCAGGAATTCCGAAAAAATATTGCGAAATCCATTGCTATCATTCGGCGCCAATTGCAGCAGTGTGATCGCTGTACCGGTCAACAGACCACCTGCGGCGGCGGTCAGTAAATTCATGCACCGATGCATCGCTAAGGCCTCAATGTGATGATCAGGATTGGTCGTGCTTTCATCCGTCGTTGTGATTTTTGAGTCGGCTTCAAACAATTTTTTAGTGATAAAAAAAGTGCCCTCGTTAAAATTAAAACCACTCCAAAAGGCCGATAGGCTAAAGTAATAGACGGAAAGATCCCGCCCAATGACAGGAGGTAAAAAAATAAAGGCGATCACTTCATGACCAACTAACAAATTGCGATTAGCGAAGAGCCAATCCCGGAATCCCCCTAAACGCCACGGTTTGAGGACAATATGGCAGAGTTGACCGGTGGCGATGCCAATGAGGGTCGTATAGGGCAATAAGACGGAATGGGAGGATTCGTGTATCGCGCTACGGACAAACAAGGAGCAAACCTGAGCGAACCAGGTGACGGAGAACAGGTCTATCGCCGTCCTAAGGAAGCGTTGTTTTCCAGTCCGTTCAACGGGAGAAATGATATCCGGGCTGTCCGGCATCCACGACGCTTCTCTGCTGATGGCCAGCGAATTATCCAGAGAGAATGGATTGGTTTTGCTCTCGCTTCGAGGTGTGGAGGGCAGTCTGGTTTTCAGCGGCATTAATTCGAGGGTCATCCTGGAAGAGGATTTATCAAGAGAGTGGGATGGCGGAGGGATGGGAAACGTGGATTCACTCACCTTAGCGGCTTCCAGGAAAAGACCGGCGGACATCAGTGTGAAGCTATACAGCACCCAGCCGGGCATATCTGAATCCTCAGCCGTTTGAGAGCGCAGGGTAAAATAAGTGCCGATCACCCCCAGCATCACCGAGAATCCATAACTGATTTTCGTGATCAGGGGTTTGTAATAAGAAGGCTGAGGCGTTGCCTGGGCAGTGTGATCATTGGAAGCTGGGCGTGGTAAATCCGCTTCCGGTTTTTTTTTCGTCAGTCGGTGTGGCATCCATGATTCGTCGAAGTAGGGAAGATAATTTCATTTTCTCATGCCCATGAAGTGATGAAGGTTTTGTCCATGCTCAATGGGGATGTTAAATGCTTCCAACCATTTAATGATTATTTGGCGCATAATGATCTCCCTTTTTATGTGTTTCGACTTTCCTTATCCACGATTAAATTTGGCTTGGGACTGGCCAAAGTGATGCGAATGTCATCACTATACTCTAAAAAACGCTGGAAAAAACCCGTTTTTAAATGAAAATGAGTGAGTCTATCTGGGCCAAGTCCCATTACGATGATACTGGCAGGAAAGCAACCCATACAAGGAGAATAACCAATGCGAAAATCCAAGTTAGCTCAAAAAAAATCAAACTAAGATTTAGCAAATCCTTTGTTTCTGTAGAAGATAAAATCCCTGCGCCTTTGCCCGACCTCAGTCAGGACGTTAAAGCCTGGGATTCAGACCATGCACCCTTGCAGGATTCGGAGGAATGGTACCGGCCCCTCACAGCCGGGTCATCAAATTAGACTGTTGGTTTAAAATCCGAGTATTTGAAGAATTTTTTGCAGTTACAACACTAAACACGGTTGAATACACCTTTGCAGGATTAACCGTCAGTGCAGGCGTGTGACCTTTTTTTGATGTTATTTCCTGATATACTTCTTTAGGTACTTGATTACCCGGTAATATGATTGCTGCCACATCATTGTTTGACTGCAATCTTTCAAAGTGATCACTGCCATTGAACTGAACTACAACAGTCGATTGTTCACCTGGATTCAGTGTCAATGACAAAGCACTGAGGCTAGGATAATAAATAACACTCACATGAAAAACGTTGGCTATAATCGCCAGTTCGGACGGTAATAACCAAACATGTGCAGTACCCACAAAATCAGCGTATTCCTGCTTAACTTGCGTAGAGATAGCAGAATCCCAATCAAATTCGGTGTTTTGTAACTGACTATACTCTTGAAAAGCCTCATGCAATGCAGGTAAAGACAGTATGCGCCCGTACAGCTCTCCTTCATTCTGGTTTAGGGCATCATAAAATTGATCGCGAAGCGAAGGGTTTCCGAGCAGATGATGTTTCTTCTGAATATATTCCATAATCGGGAGATATTGTCGCAAAACCGCTTCAAACCGGGGCCAAAGTACAGAAGAGAAGTCTTTTTGGTCAGATATAAATCGTCGATAGCGGCTCACCAGTGCTTGGCTGGACTCCCCAATATTACGACCTGACATCACTAACTCCTTAATACCAGCCATAATGAGACCTTGAAGCGGCTCTTTATTATCTTTATTGACAATGGCTGCACGAACCTGCTCTCTTTTTCCTTTAATATCGGCACATATCAACTGATGTTCTTCTGGGTTCCATTCACCTAAAATCGCATGTAAAGCACAATCTCCGCCACCTTTGGTCGGGATGCGAACGAGACGTTGATTTTCCCCTTCCAGATTGGTAATTTTTACCTTTAAAGTACTATTTTCATCACGTAAAGTACGATTTTCATTACGTAATTGCTCCACCTCACTCATGGCGGTGCCAGGAGGAATCGGCCATTTTTCCGGCCATCGTTTGGTAAATTCTAATCCCCGTAACGCTCTTTCTCCATCCGTGACATACATAACCCCCAAGCTTTCCACAACCAGAACTGCTCTATTAGCAGACTTATCGTCTGCGCCCGACTGTGCTTGGACTGTTCTCTGGCGAGGATCCATACAGTATCTGTAAGTTGGCTGTCCCGATATATCTGAACCGCTGCTAGCAACCATCGGCATAGCTCGGCAAATTTTTTCAATAGTAATATTTTTTTCTTCTTGATCCGCAGAATAAATAATAAGCGAAGCGTCGTCACTGTTAACATAATCAAGTAGCTGGTTAGCTGTTTTACTCGCAGAACCTTTTGATTCCGGACGTAGCCTTAATGAGGCCTTGCTGGTATATAAGCTGGTGCCTATCAGTAAATTTTCAGCAAACCGGGTTTGCTCTTCTAGTATTTGCTGTTTATCGTCGCTACTGTCCGCTTTAATTTCCGGCGGTAAAGGCAATTGGGTTAAATCAACTAATTGATGCCCCAGTAGATCCGCTTTTTCAGAAGAGTCTAATAATTCTACATAACGAAACATACGCGTAATCAAGCAATCGGCAAATAATTCCAGTGACTGCGGGGTCAAGCGAAAAATAACAAATTGATAGCGATAAATTAAACCATCTGTCAATTTATTAATGAGTAAGCTAGCCTCACCCAGCGTTTTCATATTTAAATTATGTTTACGATGATCATTTTTTTGCAATTCTTCGTGTATCTGATCGCCAACAAACTTACATAAACCAATCGCTTGACTGACATAAGGGATTGGAATTAAAAAGGTAAACATTGTCATAACGCTAATCAATTTACCCACTTTCCCCTTACTGGGACTTGCTAAATCATGAGCCAATGCAAAGCTAGTAGCGAAAGCATTCGAGAGTTTTAAACGCAAAATTTTCTGAAATGCCAGAATACTAGGATGCTGCTCATTTTCCTTCGGCTGCTGCTGAGTTAAAGATTGTTGTAATTCTGCTAATTCTTTTTTTATTTCTTCATAATTATCCGCTAATTCTTGCGCTAAAGCTAATTGAAAATTTTGTTCATCTCTTGAAGATTCATCTTTTTGATTTTTGTGATCTATTTGGCTTAGAGATAATTGTTTTATTTTTAAGGAACTGATAAGATTAGCTAATTCTTCTTGTTTCTGCGTTTGTCGTATTTGATTCTGTCGCATTGCTTCTTGAGGCTTAATTACAGGTGGGGGGATAACTCTGTAGGTATAAACAATAGATCTACCCCGTTCTCTGCTGAGATGCTCCTCTGGAATTATTTCTATAGCAATAGGGTTTTTGAAATCGTCCTCTAAACCTTCCACTAGATATCTCTCACCTAATCTAGGTTTCTTAATCAGACGTATTGAGTGATATTTGTAGTCAAGTTCATAATAATATCCAAAGAAATACCAACGTGATGAATCCCCACGATGAAGACGCAAACTGAGTAGTTCAAGATGATTATCTGGTAGTACTTTATTATCTAAATGTGATACTTCAACCAATTTAAATTTGGGTTTAAGACCAAGCGCGGCCTGCATTTCAGTGTGAATTATTCTATAGTGATTATGTATATAATTTACGTCATCGCTGCGAAGACGTGATTCTAATAATAAATCTAGGCGATATTGCATAACTGGTAAATGTAAAAAATTTTCTGGACAGTATTCAAGTAAATGAAACAACTTTTCTGGACAGAAACTGAAGTCACTCTTACCTCTCATGATTGAATATAACTCTTTTTTCACCATAATTCTTTTTAAAAATCTTCGGAGAGCCTCTATTACTGGTGGTATAAAACTAAAAATACAAAAAATAATAGCTCCCCATTTGGCAAAATCAAGACTTGTCATCAAAGCACGATTAGCACCCCAAGTATTGTCTTGCTTAAGCCAGAGAAGAGTCAGAGTCAATCCATAGAAAAATAGATAACCTGGTGTCCACAGTATAATACATATAGGCCTACATATCTCCCGGCACATTTGATGGAAACACAAGTCAAAAACAGTAGGATCAGGATCAAAGCTATAATCAAGTGAAGAAGAAATCATAAAAGGCTGTTTTAGGATAGAACAAGCTAGATCAGTTATCTTGGCTCCTATTAATAAAGAAATATCCATTAGTCCTATTGGGATGAATAAAGCTAAATATAATTTTTTCATCCAACCTGAATTTTTTAAATATTGCTCTAGAAGCCAAACGGTTACATTGCCATGTAGCCCACTATGAAGGTAGGATAAAGGGAAATGTAAAACAATAAATTTGCAACATCCACAATAATTATCATAATGAGCTTGTTCAAAACAACGGGTATTGTGACCACGTCTATTGTCTCCATCTTTCAATTCTTTAAAATAATGGTCAAGAAAAGTTTTATCTTGGTAAAGAATAGTTTGAAGTCTTTGTCGCATTTCCATACGCCACTGTTCGAATTCATCGCTACTGCCTAGTGAAGGTTGAGATTTTCTTAAATGTGACTCAACTATACTGGCTAAGGAAATAACCTTTTTCCAAAAATCACTAACTTTAGAATACCATTCATCATCAGGACGAATCGGATAATCATCGAAAGCTTCTAATAAAATCAGCACTTTGTCTAAGGATGCCAACATAATTTGCCGTTGATATCGAAGTTGGATTAAATCTCGTTCTCTACCATCACCAATAATAATTAATTGATTATTTGAATAACCGTAATTAACAAATTCTTTTAACACATTAGCACACGCTTCAAAGGTGAGGCGATATCTGCTATTTGGTTCCCACATATTTATTCGAAATTCTTGAAAGTACTCATCAGCCTGTTGCTTACGTTTTAGAACAAGTATTTCAGCTTCGCTAGAGAAGAAATGCGGCTGCTTGAGATGGGTATCGATAAATTTTGGCGGATTACCTGGATCCACACCGGCAAGTCCGGAGTGCATAAACCCTTCTGCACTGTCAGCAGGTAGCCAGTGAGTAAGATGAAACAAGTAACCTAATATTTTTTTAGCATATTCAAATTGGAACCAGGATTTAAACCAGCCGATAATACCGCTACGAATATGATAAGGGTTAGAGGAATGTGTTGGCAATAGTTTTGCTTCAAACTTCATGTCGTTATCTATGTCTATTCCTACATCATCTTGGGACGTTGCCGCAAGCTGTGGTTTATTTTTATGTTCATGTATTGAGCCAGTATCTTCAAACACACGAGGTATTTCTTTTATATCTCTATCGGGTGGGTAATTTTCATTGTGTTCCGGGCCAGAGCGCAGTAATGGTTGCCGCATAAAATAATCCTCCCTGCTAATTTAACGAAGCCATATATTTACAAATGCAAACAATGGCATAATTCCTAAAAATGAGCCAGCAAGATGATACATATTTTTAATGGCGGTTCACAATGGTTAATGTGCCCCCGTTTTTGGGGAAGACCCCAAAAACGTAGCACCAACGTAGCACCAGAAATTTTAGATTTTCGAGAATGATTGCAAGTTGTTGATTTTAAAGTGGGCCGTGCTGGGATCGAACCAGCGACCCGCTGATTAAGAGTCAGCTGCTCTACCAACTGAGCTAACGGCCCAAAAGTTTTGACTGCTTGATGGCGCGTTTGACGCGCCTGCGAAAGCATGTAAGCCCCCACTCCATTACAATGAGTTAGCAGACTACATGTGCTTGGCATCGTATAACACTCAAGTGCTTTTTTCAAGCTAAAGGTAAAGGATTAGCTTTACCGTGAGAGAATTAATTACCTGCTTCATCAATGGTCATTAAATTTTCTCGCACCGCTAATAAGGTTAACCCCACATCATTCTCTACGTTTAGTTTTTCGAATATATGGCTGCGGTAACTATGCACGGTTTTAGGGCTCATGTGTAAGCGCTTAGCGATATCGGCCGCTTTTACACCTCGCACCGAAAGGATCAGCACTTCCATTTCTTTATTGGTCAAATTGCTAAAGATGGCGTGGGTTTTATGATCAATTTTTGCCAACGCTAACCGGCTGGCGATGGCGGAACTGATAAAAGGCTGGCCTTTGTGAACTGTTTTAATGGCAGTAATCAACTCCTCCCGGCTATTGTCCTTGGTTACATAACCTAATGCCCCAGCTTCTAGAATTCGCAGTGGAAATTCATTATGGAAGGCGGAAGTAACTACTAATACTTTGGGCGCAGGAGTGAGACGCAACAAGCGAGTGGTTACCTCTATGCCACTGATATCGGGTAATTTCAAATCTAAAATGACTACCGAAGGTTGGAGCTCACGCACCAGCTGAACACCTTCAGCTCCCGTACCAGATTGTCCGATGATCTGAATATCCTTGGCGTCCCTTAACATCAGGCGAAGCCCCTCTCGCACCAAAGCATGATCGTCAATTAAGATTACTCTAATCATTAGGTAGTCCTTTTAAATTTAAAAGCCCATTATAGAATAGCAAGCTCCAGTAAATATAGATAATCATATTGCTAATATGAATATCAGTCAATCATAATATGTATTAAATTGTCCAATAATAGTACGATATTAAAAATATCCCTCAAGGCGTAATAGTTTTTGTAGGTTTTCACCAGCAGGGGTGGGATTTCGATAGCAATAAATTTCTATGTAACTTTTCAATATATATTCGTAGCCAGGTGTTTTCAAAATGGAAATAATTTTACGCGCACGCTCAATATCGGTCTGTAAATCCGCACTACAACGCTGAAATAAAACGGCTGCTAAAAGAGCCGCTCTGGAAGCCCGGCGGGCCGGACTAATCTTTTCAAAGCCTTGCATGCAATATTGTAAGGCGCGCTCCTTATCCCACTCTAACCATTGATAATAAAAAGCCAAAGCTTCACGGACATTTTCTTTAGTAAATCCGCCAGAATATAATGACCATATCACTGGAATGCAGGACTCGATATTGGCCCAGGAGCAATTACCGCTGATTTGCGAACCAATCATGAGTTTGTCTATTGGCTTTAATCCTAATAATTGCGGCAACTCAATATCCACAAAACGTTTAGTTTGACGCTTATACATTAGTTTCTTGATAAACTCTTTGGTTAAAATCTGCGGGCGGGTAATCTCAAAAATCACTACGTTATCTACAAATAAATCATTTTGTGAGCGATCACATTTTGCTAAAAGATTACCTTTTTTAATAAAAGATATCGCGTGTCCTTCATAAGCTACAGGAATAATTAACACTTCATGATCTAATAGTTTGTTGATAACAGCAGAATGCCTGACTAAATCCGTTTGATAATGCTGAAATTTAATCAGCTGCGCAGCATTATAAAAAGCATCTATTAACTTACTCATTAAATCAAAAGAATGCTTTAAATGCCGGGCTGAAAAATTGTTTTGATATTCTTGTAATGAGTTTAAAATAATCCCGATAGTAAATTCCAGGATAAATCCTTCCAGATCTATTTCTACAAAACGTTTTCGAGGATCCACTATATCGACATAACCGGTTAATTCGAAGCGATGACCGAGGAGTTTAGTGTTGATATAGTCATTGGCAAAGTCGCCATCAGCGCCCGCTGCCGCCAGTATCTCACGGCAGACTTTCTGGTGACGCAGAGTCGGTTTCACTAAAACCGGCTCACCACCCAAAGTATAAGCGTTAGGGTCCGCTTGGTGATCTAATAATAATTGTGAAAAAGCCGGATTATTATTTTCCACTGTCCAATGCAACGCACTGGCTCCAACCATATCTCTTAAATTAACCTCCGCGCCTTGCTCTAGCAGGAACTCACCTTTATCCATATCATTCATGATCGCGGTTTGAATCAAGGGAGTGAAACCATATTCATCAATAAAATTAATTTGCGGGTCTTGCTTCAGTTTAGTTTCTAATTCCGTCAGGGAACCGTAAATGATGGTGTGGGATATTGACATAAATTACCGGGATGGTTTTGGAGTTGGGGCGCTAGGAGTCAGGTTAAGCTTGGCGCTTAAACTAGGCGCATTTTGCGGCTCTACTTGCGCCTCTCGATTGGCGGGCACGGTATTGGCCCGTCCTTTAGGGTCTCCGGCAAACTGACTTGAATCCTTCAACAGCGGATTTTGTTCAAAACGTCTTTGCTCCATGGCCCCATGCTGCAGCCCATGTTCTTGCTGAGAAGCGTTAGCCTGAGGTAATGCCAATGCCGAGCCGAATCCATTGGCTAACTTCCCCACCTTCTCACGGAGCATAATCCGCAATTCATATTCCATACTAGAAGTCACGCCGCCAGCGCGATAATTATCTAGAATCAAAGTTTCCTGTTGAGCATCCCACACTAAATTGGGCAAGCCTGTTTCTATTAAAGCTAGGATTGCGCCGACGGGGGCCGTTTGATTTTCGGTAAAGAAAATCTGCTTCAGGATACCTGGCTGGGGAGCTAAAATAGCGATTATTTCCCCCTGAACTAGTAATTCTACTAGCATTTCACCGCGGGCAACTACCTCATTAACGGATCTATACCAATGCCCTACCCGAGCTTCCGCAGCAGCGTAAGGTAATGCTGGAACTTTAATCGCTATACTCATAACCGTGAATATACTAGAATTGGTGGCTAGCTTTCAAGGCAGGGATAAAGCATCATGCGACTCTTTTTTTCGTTTGCTATTTTAATGCTGATTTTCAACGTGGCTTGGGCCAATTCCACTGATCAACCCAATCATTCCGTTTCGCAAGTGGTTGCTATCGCTGATATTCACTTTACCCCTTTTGCAGACTGCCCCGCTAAAAACTGCGTATTGATCGCCAAGCTTAATCAGGCTGATGCTGCCCAATGGCCGCAAATCTTGTCTCAATATAGTCATAATACTTTACCCATCAGCGGCCAGGAGACTAATTACACTCTGTTTCACAGTTTGTTGGTGCAAATTCAACAAGAACAGCCCAAGAACGTACTTATTCTCGGTGATTTTTTAGCACACCGCTATCATACCCTCTATGTTAAATATTCCCATGATTACAATCGTAATCATTATAATAAATTTGTGATCAATACCCTGAAATATTTGACGGATTCTATCCAGCAAGTGTTACCTGCAGATGGAGCGATTTATCCAGTGATTGGTAACAACGATTCGTATGGCGGAAAAGGTTGCGCTTATTCTGATTATTGCGTGGTGGCTGATGGTTCATTCTATCGAGAATTAGCCGGGCTATGGTCGTCTTTATTCAGAAACGACTATAATAAAGCCCAATTTCTGGATTCTTTTCCGCATGCAGGATATTACGAGATTGTGTTACCGAATACTCACAACCATATCATTGTTCTAAATACAGTGCTTTTTTCCCATAAAGCGCAAGGGCCCGATATAGATCAGCAAGCGCAAAAACAATTAGCGTGGTTTGAACAAAAACTTCAAAAGATCAGTGACGCTAAAGAAAAAACCTGGGTTATTTTTCACATCCCTCCAGGTATTGATGCTTATTCCACCGCTAAAAACTTTTTCGGAGTGGTGATTCCTTTTTGGGAGAGCAATTATTCTAAACCATTTTCAACGTTAATCCATCAATATAACCCAGCGATTAACGCGGTGTTATCCGGGCATTTGCATATGGATGGTTTTTTAATTTTAGATATGGGATATTCCAGTAATATTATTATTGATACCTTCGTCCCGTCTATTTCGCCGGTTTTTGGTAATAATCCATCCTATAAAATTTACACTTACTCTAATCAAGAATTTAAACTACATAATTTTGCCACTTACTATTTGAATTTGAAAAGCAACGCTAGCCCAACCTGGCAGAAAGAATACGATTTTTCAGCAACCTATCAGCCCAATGATGGTTTGTCTAGTGGTTACAAGAAAGTTACCGCAGACAGTACTAACCCTTTTAGCGCGAGTTATATCCAGTTCTATAGCATTAATACGTTCACTCAACCCATTAATAATGGCAAATGGAATTTTTACTGGTGCGCGACGAATATTTTAGATACTCAAACTTATCAAGCTTGCTTAAAAAATCTCAATCAAAACTCATGATTTATCTAGCTCCTCGACGTGAGTCTATCCCCATTTAAGTAATCAGATGAAACTCCCTTAATTTTTTTATCTTTTTCGAATCCTACGCCTGTTTTTACCTCATAAACATGCTCATTTTCCCGACGGTCAATATGCCGAATATCTAGTGATTTTCGTCTAGGTAAGGGGAAATCAGGATAACATGCATTTACATTTTTTTCTAGGAGTGCTCGAAAATAAACCGCTAAGGTAACACGATCTTGCGTTTTGGTATTGCAGGTAATTCCTTTAGTGTTTCTTCAAAGGCGCGTTCATCAGCTTTCGCCTCAATAATTAGGCGGCGAGCATGGAATTTTTCATATTGTTCAAATGCCAGCTTATCTGCAACCTCTTTCTCCACCTTTCCTGTATGAAGGAGAACGTCGCGCTCATTAAATTTCAGAAAAGCATCGAGTTTTTCACGCCAATCACGCATGTAAAGTACATGGCGCCGATGCGCCTGATCTTCAGCATAATCAAGGTACATAGTAACGATGCGATTAAGTTCTACGATCTCCCCTTCATATAGATAGTTCTTAGCAATAGTAACATCATTTTTACGTACTTTGACGCCCCTCCACGAAGTGAGACCCATGTTAGTCTGGGTGTGGTCAGCACGTTCGGCAATGATTTCAGCTGCTGTTTTGCCAGTAGCCGCCCAGTGTAGTTTATTCTGAATAATCTGAAAAAATTTCAAGGTCTCAGTATCAGTAGGCTCATAGTCAGCAGCCAAAGCAAAAATATCACGCACCTTGAGATACATACGTTTTTTGCTGGCACGGATATCACGAATACGTTCAAGCAGGCTATCAAAATAATCTGTAACATCTGGACCAGGTGGATTTTTGAGGCGCTCGTCATCAAGGAGAAATCCCTTGTGCAGGTATTCTTGCAAATGCATCGTAGCCCATTGACGAAATTGAATACCACGATGAGAACGTACACGGAAGCCAACAGCCAATGTAACTTCTAATCGATAGTAACGTACCTGGCGCTGGACCCGACGTCCACCCTCATCACGAACTTGTAAGTAAGACTTACAAGTTGCCTCTTCCACCTGCTCTCCTTCGGCGTAAATAGATTTAAGATGGAGGGTGATATTTTGCGACGTTGTTTGAAATAACTCCGCCATCTGAGCCTGTGTCAGCCAAAGGTTTTCATGGTCGAAGCGGCATTCAATATGAGTTTGACCATCTTCAGTCTGATATAGAATAAACTCACCGCTCGGAAGCATTACATTCTGTTGGTCACTCATAACATCTTATTCATCTCTATTTTAGCTAAGATCCCTTACCCCAATAGCGCAGCAATCGCTACTCCCATTTCGGCTGGGGATTGTACTGTGCGCACGCCGGCGGATTCTAATGCGGCAAATTTTTCGGCGGCGGTGCCTTTTCCGCCGGAAATAATAGCTCCGGCATGGCCCATGCGTTTTCCTGCAGGCGCGGTGACGCCGGCAATATAAGAAACTACGGGTTTAGTGACATGTTCTTTAATAAATTGAGCGGCTTCTTCTTCAGCGCTGCCGCCAATTTCACCAACCATGATAATGGCTTCGGTTTGTGGATCTTGTTGAAATAATTTCAATACATCAATAAAGCTCATCCCTGGAATAGGATCGCCACCGATACCGACGCAGGTGCTTTGTCCTAAACCCAGTCGGTAGTTTGACTGACCGCTTCATAAGTCAGAGTTCCGGAACGCGAAACAATGCCTACTTTACCGGGTTGATGAATATGCCCAGGCATAATGCCGATTTTGCATTCGCCAGGGGTAATAATACCCGGGCAATTTGGCCCGATTAAACGTGAATCTGTTCCGTTCTATGAATTCTTTTACAATCAGCATGTCTTGCACGGGAATGCCTTCAGTGATGCACACAATTAATTTGATGCCCGCTTCGATCGCTTCAATAATAGAGTCTTTACAATAGGGAGCGGGAACATAAATTACGCTGGCGTCAGCATGAGTTTGCTTCCACCGCTTCTCTCACACGTATTAAAAACTGGAAGATTCAAGTGCTTTTCACCACCTTTGCCTGGCGTCACTCCACCTACCATTTTAGTACCATAAGCAATGGCTTGCTCGGAATGAAATGTCCCTTGTTTGCCGGTGAAACCCTGGCAAATAACTTTAGTGTTTGCGTCGATCAAAATACTCATCAATCACCTCTTGGACTTACTTATAGATCAATTATCTCAAAATTTCTACGGGAAACTTGACCAACTCCACAATTTTTCTCGCAGCCTCGGTTAAAGTTGGCGGATGGCAACGATATTAAATCACTTTCAGCTAAAATTTCTGGCACCTAAATCTGCATGATTGCCTTCTAGGCGCACCACCACGGGGACTTTAACATCCATTTCGGCAACGGCTGCAATAATGCCGTCAGCAATCAAATCACAACGCACAATCCCACCAAAAATATTCACAAAAATCGCTTTGACATTTTTATCGGAAATAATAATTTTAAATGCTTCATTTACTCGTTCTTCGGTAGCGCCTCCGCCAACGTCGAGAAAATTAGCGGGTTTACCGCCATTCAATTTGATTAAATCCATCGTCGCCATGGCCAAGCCTGCGCCGTTCACCATACAACCAATATCACCGTCTAATGCAATATAATTTAAATTCCATTCGCTGGGCGCGATTTTCGCGTTCATCTTCTTGTGAAGGATCCCGCATCTGGTGTAATTCCGGTTGACGATATAAGGCATTCTCATCAATATTTATTTTACCGTCTAAACAAAGCAGTAAACCATTTTTGGTGATGACTAATGGATTAATTTCCAATAAACTTAAATCACGCTCTACAAATAATTTATATAAATTCATTAAAATATCGGTAAATTGCCTGAATTTGTTTATTATCTAAATTTAAGCCGAAAAATAATTCGCGGCATTGATAAGGCATACAAACCCAACTAGAGGATCACAGTGACGGTTAAAATTTTTTCTGGACTATTTTTGGCAACTTGTTCAATCTCCATGCCGCCTTCAGTCGAAGCCATAAACACGATGCGTTGCGATGCACGGTCGATCACTGCCCCTAAATAAAGCTCACGGGCAATTTCAGCAGGTTGCTTCAATCAGAACTTGATTAACCGGTTGGCCATGCGCATCCGTTTGATAAGTCACTAAGCTGTGTCCCTAATAGCGCCTTTACTGCTGCCTGCTAAATCCGCTTTATTGTCGACAATTTTTACTCCACCTGCTTTACCGCGGCCTCCCGCATGGACCTGGGCTTTGACTACCCAGCGATTGCCGCCAATGCGGGCAGCAACCTCTAGTGCGCTTTCCGCATTCCAGGCTATTTCGCCAGGTGGAACCGGAATTCCATATTGTTTTAATAATTGTTTGGCTTGATATTCATGTAAATTCATAATGATTCTCTCATGGTTAATCCTTTATACTTCAATAATAATCGCGCTGGATCTTCCAGCAGTTCTTTAATGACTACTAAAAATTGCACCGCGTCGCTACCGTCAATAATCCGATGATCATAAGATAATGCTAGATACATAATCGGCCGAATGACAATTTGGCCTTTCTCCACCACCGGGCGCTCAACGATTTTATGCATTCCTAAAATAGCACTTTGCGGCGGGTTAATAATAGGGGTTGATAACATCGAACCATATACCCCACCATTAGTAATGGTAAATGTGCCTCCGGTCATGTCTTCTATGGTCAATTTATTATTTTGTACTTTCGCCACGTACTCATGAATGTTTTTTTCAATATCCGCCATACTTAATATATCAGCGTCGCGGACAATCGGCACCACCAAACCGCGCGGCCCGCCGCCGACTGCAATACCAATATCAAAATAATTGTGATAAATAATATCTTGACCGTCGATAGAGGCATTGACCATTGGAAACCGCTTCAATGCTTCAATGACAGCTTTGACAAAAAACGACATAAATCCTAAGCGCACCCCGTGAGCTTTCTCAAATCGTTCTTGATAATTTTTTCGCAACTCCATCACCGGCTGCATATTCACTTCATTAAATGAGGTTAAAATAGCGGCTTGATGTTGGATTTCTACCAAACGCTGCGCAATACGCGCACGCAAACGCGACATCGGTACACGTTTTTCGCTACGGTCGCTAACTGGCGCTGCAACCGGAGTTGCGGCGGGACTCTTAGCTGTCTTCTCTCCCGCTTGCAAATGTTTTTCCACATCTTCTTTAGTGATACGGCCACTTTTCCCCGAAGCCTTGATTTGATTGATATCGAGATTATGCTCAGCAATCATGCGCCGGACCGCCGGACTCAATTCCGCTTCTTCCGCATTTTCAGCTACGGGATGAGATTCTTTTTCAGTTTTTTTAGCGGGTGCTTTTTCAGTTTTTTCCGCTTTCTCAACTTTAGCTGTAGATTTAGGGGCAGCCTCGCCTTCGGTTAAGATCGCCAATACTACGCCGGCCTTCACCGTCTTGCCTTCAGGTACAGAAATTTTAGTGACGACTCCAGGAGCCGGAGCGGGTACTTCGAGCATGACTTTATCCGTTTCTAAATCGACTAGGTGCTCGTCACGGTTTACGAAATCACCTTCTTGTTTGTACCATTTTGCCACGGTTGCATCCGCGACCGATTCAGGTAACACCGGCACTTTTATTTCAATAGCCATATCAAAAACCCCTTCAATAATGTTCGAAAAATTCGTTTAGCTCAAAGCATCTTTAATCAGTGCGGCTTGTTGTTTTTTATGTAATGCTGAATAACCGCCTGACGGCGCCGCCATGGATTCACGACCCGCATACTCTAATGTGGCCTGTTTGGGTAAACAAGCAAGAAAACGATCATACATAATATACCAGGCGCCTTGGTTTTTTGGCTCTTCTTGACACCAAACTATCGTTTTCACATGCGCATAAGGCGTTAATGCTGTTTTTAATTCATGCTCCGGGAAAGGATACAATTGTTCAATTCGAATAATGACTACGTCATCTTGCTGTTGTTCCCGGCGTTTTTCCAACAACTCATAATAGACTTTGCCTGAACACAACACGACTTTGCGCGTTTTCTTCGGCTCAATCGCATCAATTTCAGCAATCACCATTTGCAATTGACCTTTAGCCAAATCATCTAAAGTGGATACGGCTAATTTATGGCGCAATAAACTCTTTGGACTCATGATGATTAATGGCGTGCGATAAGGCCGCAACACTTGCCGCCGCAATAAATGAAAAATTTGCGCGGGCGTGCTCGGCACGAACACTTGCATATTTTCTTGAGCGCATAGTTGTAAATAACGTTCCAGGCGCGCTGAAGAATGTTCGGGACCTTCTCCTTGCTGACCATGTGGTAATAACAATACTAATCCACAGAGACGGCTCCATTTCTGCCATCCGGAACTTAAAAATTGATCGATATAGACTTGAGCAACGTTGGCAAAATCACCATATTGCGCTTCCCAAATAACTAAATCGGTAGGGTCAGACATCGCATACCCGTATTCAAAACCAATCACGCCTGATTCGGATAGCAAAGAATCATAAATATCAAAACGCGCTTGATCGTCGCTTAAATGTGCTAACGGCGTATAAGCTTGGCCATTGTTTTGATCGAAAACCGTCGCATGACGATGGAAAAAAGTGCCGCGCCGGCAATCCTCTCCAGAAAATCGAATACGATGCTCTTCTGTTAATAAAGTAGCATAGGCCATCGTTTCAGCGTAACCCCAGTCTAACGGCAATTCACCAGCGGTCATTTTTTCCCTAGCTTGCATGACCATGCCGACATTGCGTTGTAATTTAAAACCTTCGGGAAAATGAGTGATTTTTTTGCCTAAATCTAGTAAGGTTTGCATGGGCACTGAAGTATCGACCTGAGTTGTCCAAGATTGATTAATGTAAACAGCCCATCTAGGCGGCGTAAACCGTTCAGCAAATCCATCATGGGTAACCGGTGCGACTAAGCGTCCCTCATCTAATTGCACACGATATTCATCCCACCATTGCGCGACTTCTTCTGCGGTGCAAATACCTTCTTTAATTAATTGTTGCGCATAAATTTCACGGGGAACCGGATGTTGATCAATGATCGCGTACATCATGGGTTGGGTTGCCCGCGGTTCATCCGCTTCATTATGGCCATGACGGCGATAACAAACTAAATCAATCACGACGTCTTTATGAAACTTCATTCTATAATCTATGGCGATGCGGATCGCTTTGATGGTTGCTTCGGCATCGTCGCCATTCACGTGGAGGATTGGTAGATCAATCATCTTGGCAACATCCGAGCAATAATGCGATGAACGGGAGTCGCGTGGATCGCTGGTGGTAAAACCGACCTGGTTATTGACGATGATATGCACTGCGCCGCCGACAGTATAAGCGCGAGTATTTGCCATGCTCAAGGTTTCCTGAGTAATCCCTTGGGCGATAAAAGACGCATCGCCGTGAATCATCACCGCCAGCGCATAATCCCGGTGCGCTTCGCTTTGCGGACTTTCGCGTTCTTGGCGCGCGCGCACCGAGCCCATCACCACCGTGTTCACAAATTCCAAATGTGATGGATTACACATGAGCGATAGATGCAAATAGCCAGTAGGCGTTTTCATATCACTGGAAAAACCATTGTGATATTTAACATCTCCAGTGGTTAACCCGTAATTTTTAGTGCCTTCGAATTCTTGAAATAATTCGAACGGCGCTTGACCTAAGGTATTGAGTAAGACATTGAGACGGCCTCGATGCGCCATTCCGATCACCATTTCACGCACTTTGGCTGCGGATGCGCGTTTAGCTAATTCATCCAGCATGGGAATTAATGCATCAGCGCCTTCAATCGAAAAACGCTTTTGAGCCGTATATTTACGCTCTAAATATTTCTCTAAGCCATCGGCTGCGTTGAGTTTTTGCAGGATACACCGTTTTTCTTCTTCACTGAGAGTGAAATTCGGTAAACGGATTTCCATATATTCTCGTAACCATGCCCGCTCTTCTTCATCACTGATCCGCGTATATTCAATGCCGATGGAGCCACAATAATCACGGCGCAATGCTGCATAAATATCCCGTAAACTAGCCTTGGTTTCCGGCAGCACGCCGCGAGTTAAAAACATCTGTTCCATTTCGGCTGGCCCGAGCTGGTAGCTGGTTAATTCTAAGCGGGAATCTATTGGCTCTTCGTAGCCTAGCGGATTTATTTTCGCATTTAAATGCCCAAAACGGCGGTAGGCAATGATCATTTGATCGACCGCTTCCTGGCCAGGAGCAGCGCTTACTCCAGGCGTTGCAGTTTTGGGATGTCTAGCCATTTGGCGAAATTGTGCTTGAATTTGCCGGTGAGAAAAATCGTGTAACGGGCCTGCGTTAGCCTGGCCATTTGCCAATGAGCTAAAGTAAGTGCGCCATTCGCCACTGACATTATTGGGATCTTGGAGAAATTGATCGTACAAGTCCTCGATATAAGCAGTATTTCCTGCTGACAAATATGAAGTAAGCTGCCAATTTTTATAATCTGCCATACGTCTTTAAACCTATTTTCTTATTCGGTGTGGTGCAACATCTCGCGGCGTATTTTCGCAATCGCTTCGGAAGGATTTAATCCCTTCGGACAAACATCGGCGCAATTCATAATGGTGCGACAGCGGAAAACGCTGTATGGATCTTTCAGTCCTTCGACTCTCGCTTCGGTTTCAGTATCCCGGCTATCTGCGATAAAACGATAAGCGCCTAATAAACCTGCCGGGCCGATGAATTTTTCTGGGTTCCACCAATAAGAAGGACATGCACTGCTGCAACACGCACACAAGATACATTCATATAAACCATCTAATTTGGCGCGCTCTTCAGGAGATTGCAAACGCTCAGTGGTTGGCGGCGGATTTTTATTTTGCAGATAGGGTTTTACTCTTGCATACTGGTCGAAGAACTGAGTCATATCGACAATTAGATCACAAATAATAGGGAATCCCGGTAATGGATTTAACACGACATGGTCAGACAAATCGCGCAATTTAGTTATGCAAGCTAAGCCGTTTTTGCCATTGATATTCATACCATCCGAGCCACAGACCCCTTCTCCGCATGAACGGCGGAATTTCAGAGTGGGATCTTGAGTGTCTTTAAGCGCTTCCAGTGCATTGAGTAACATGGCGCCTTTGATTTTAGAAACATCCAACTCATAATTTTGCATCCGCGGTGACTCTCCAGGCTTGGACCTGCTGATAGAAAAAGTCATTTTTCGAGATTTTTTAGCCATAAAATATTCCATACATCAAGCCATAGCGAGTCATAGTTTTTCCTCGCGATCTTTAATCCGAAACGCGGGAACATATTTTGGAGTTTGATTAACGGGACGAAATCCGGTGCGGCCATCCATAAAATATAATGAATGCTTTAAAAAATTAACATCGTCCCGGTCTGGATAATCATAGCGGGAATGTGCGCCACGGCTTTCTTTTCGTAGCGAGGCGCATAGCGCGGTTGCTAAAGCGACATCCATGAGATTATCCAGCTCAAACATTTCAATCCGGTTGTTATTAAAAATTTGACTGTCATCTTTTAATCCGGCATGCGCCAGGCGTTCATTTAATGCTTGCAATTTTTCTAATGCCGGCCCCATATGCGCCGCATCGCGAAACACTCCAAAATTATTCTGCATCAGCTCGCGCATTTCGCGGCGAATGGCGATGGGATCTTCAGTATTGGCTTTATTTTCCCAACGAGCAAATCGCGCCCGAATTCGCTCTAATTCAGCACTATCCGCAGGCTCTTCGCTATGATCTTCACGCAAAACTTTTTGTAAATGGATGCCGGCAGCCCGGCCAAATACAATTAAATCCAACAATGAATTAGTACCTAATCGATTAGCGCCGTGGACGGAAACACAGGCACACTCGCCTGCGGCATACAAACCTGGCACAACATGGTCCTGGCCTTGTGCGTCCTGAGTTAATACTTGGGCGTGAATATTAGTGGGGATACCTCCCATGAGATAATGGGCAGCCGGCACCACTGGAACAGGTTCTTTAATAGGATCTATATCTACGAATGTCATCGCTAATTCACGAATTCCAGGTAATCGCTGGCGAATTATATCTGCGCCAATATGATCTACTTTAAGGAGTACATGGTCCTTGTCAGGTCCGCAGCCATTGCCAGCCAGTATTTCCATAATAATGGAACGGGAAACTACGTCGCGGCAATCTAAATCTTTTAGATGCGGAGAATAGCGCTCCATAAAGCGTTCGCCTTTGCAATTGATTAAGTAACCACCCTCACCGCGTACGCCTTCACTGATTAAAGAACCTACCCCCGCTATCGCGGTAGGATGAAATTGCCAAAACTCCATATCCTGAAGCGGCAACCCAGCCCGCAGAACCATGCCTAAACCATCGCCGGTATTAATATAAGCATTGGTCGTGGTGGGAAATATCCGCCCGGCGCCGCCGGTCGCCAACACGGTGGCTCTAGCTTTAAAAAAAGCGACCTCGCCGGTTTCGATGCAAATTGCGACCACTCCGGCAATGCCGCCGGCGGTATTTTTTACCAAGTCGACAGCATACCATTCGCTAAAAAAATGAGTTTTGGCTTCGATATTTTTCTGGAACATGGTGTGAACCATGGCGTGACCGGTCCGGTCAGCAGCGGCGCAGGTACGTCGCGTCGGCTCTCCACCGTAATTTTGAGTGTGACCGCCAAAAGCGCGTTGATAAATTTTGCCATTGTCTAAACGCGAAAAAGGCAAACCCATATGTTCCAATTCGTAAACGGAAGCGGGAGCATTTTGACACATATATTCAATCGCATCTTGATCACCCAGGTAATCAGAGCCATTGATGGTATCGTACATGTGCCATTCCCAATGATCTTCGACCACATTCCCTAAAGCTGCGGCGATACCACCCTGCGCTGAAACGGTATGAGAGCGGGTTGGATACACTTTAGAAATAACGGCTACTTTATAATTAGACTGCGCCAACTGTAACGCGGCACGTAAACCAGCGCCGCCCGCTCCAACAATAACCGCATCGAACTGCTTTTGATTGATTTGCATACTTTAAACCAATATGACTACGCCCCAAAGAACGTAACCTAATAATAAAAGAATAATCAAAGATTGTAGCACCAAACGTGCGCCCAAATGTTTAACGTAATCCGTTAACACGGTCCATAAACCAATCCACGCATGCCAAACAATGGCGATCAATACAACTAAGGTTGCAATCTTGACTAACACGTTATCGAATAATTTATGCCACTGAGCAAAATATAAAGGCTGATTTTGGATTAGATAAATAGCCAAGAAAATAACGTATAAACCGATTACTACGGCGGAAATACGCTGTACTAGCCAATCGCGTAGACCACTATGAGAAGTTTTTACGACCATATCCAAAGTCCTAACAAAATCACTAAAATAGCCGTTAATAATAGAACCAGCCCAGCACTCCGGCGCCCAGCTTTTAAGCCTTCGCCGATCCCCATATCCATTAACAGATGCCGAATGCCGGCCAGGAAATGGCCTACCACCGCGGCTAATAAAATCCACAAAACCAATTTGAAACCTGGTTGCTCCAAGGTGGTGCTCAAACTGTCAAAGCTATCTTGGGACATTAGAGAACGGCTGAGTAAGTAGAGGATCAGTGGCAGCCCTAAAAAGATCACGACCCCTGAAATCCTATGTAAAATAGACACAATCGCGGGAATAGGAAATCTAATCCGCCATAGATTTAAATAAACCTGTCGATGAGCCTTCACAAGGGTTCCTTAATGAAAAATTTCTTTGATTATATTACCAGAACCGGTAAAATACTAGTAACTAGGAATTTATATGTCTGAAACTTTTTTTATCTCTGACCTGCATTTGCATCTTGAAGACCCGCAAACTCTGGAGATTTTTTTGCAGTTTCTGCAGCATCGCGCGCTTAAAGCAGATGCTTTATACATTTTGGGGGATTTGTTTGAGGCATGGATAGGCGACGACGATCTTTCGCCATTCAATTTACAGGTTATGCAAGCGATAAATCAAGCCGTGCGCAGCGGACTGCCGGTTTATTTTATGCGCGGCAACCGGGATTTTTTAATCGGTAAGCGCTTTGCCAAA
Source organism: uncultured Pseudomonadota bacterium (assembly GCA_963697455.1). GTDB lineage: Bacteria > Pseudomonadota > Gammaproteobacteria > Coxiellales > Coxiellaceae > JAFEDN01. Next base: position 23,267 of record CAVOOI010000008.1, read on the forward strand.
AAAACCGGCGTAAAACTGCTGGCCGATCCTCACCTGATTGAACTTTACGGAGTACGAACATTACTGATGCATGGGGACAGTTTGTGCACTTTTGATATAAAACATCAAAAAGCCCGGCGATTTACGCTCAATCCGCTTTGCCAATGGCTCGCTTTACAGCTACCGTTACCATTGCGCCGACGCGCCGCGGTATGGCTGCGCAGCAAAAGCCGCAGCCATCATCATTCAGGCGAAGACTATATTATGGATGTTAGTCCAGCCACCGTGGACGAGGTCATGAATGCGCATCAAGCTTCCCGGCTGATTCATGGCCATACTCATCGGCCTGCGTTTCATGCCACGCTAATGGGGGAACGGATAGTGCTCGGCGCCTGGCATGAAACCGGGAGTTTATTGGTCTGTAATCAGCAAGGTTGTCAACTGCAGACACTCTAGCGGGCTTGTAGCATTAGCGATTTCATGGCTTGCACGGCGGCTTCAATTCCCATAAACACAGCATCCGCGATAATGCTATGGCCAATATTTAATTCATGCATGTTTGGAATAGCGGCGATTGGCTGCACATTGCTTCTATTTAACCCATGACCGGCATTCACCACTAATCCCAGCTCCCCGGCTAATCGCGCAGCGGATTGGATACGCAGCAAAGCTGGTTCGCGCTCCGCTGCGGTTTTTGCATCTGCATATTGACCGGTGGTTAGCTCAATGACTGGAGCGCCACACCGCAGCGCTGCCTCAATCTGCGCAGGATCTGAATCAATGAATAAAGATACGATGGCTCCCTTAGCCGCAAGCCGTGCGCAGGTTTTACGAATAAGCTCCTCTTGCGCCAGCACATCTAACCCGCCTTCAGTCGTTAATTCCGCACGTTTTTCCGGAACTAAACAACAATATTGCGGTTGCAATTTTTCAGCGATTTTAACTATTTCTTCGTTCACCGCCATTTCCAAATTAATCGGCACGCTGATCGCGGATTTTAATTTCCATAAATCCGCATCTTGAATATGCCGGCGATCTTCGCGTAAATGCATAGTAATGCTATCCCCTCCAGCTTTAATCGCCGCTACGGCAATCTCAACTGGATCTGGATAATGAGTGCCACGCGCTTGCCGTAACGTAGCTACGTGATCAACGTTGACGCCTAGATATATTTTTTTCTCAGCCCGGGGTATTTTATAAATCATCTAAAATTTTATCGACTGAAGAAATAGTTGTCAGATGTTCCAACAAACTCAAAGTATTGTTATGGATCTGCGCATTCACAGCGCCGCAAGCGTCTTTTAAAACGACTATCCGGTAATCACGGTCGTGGCCGTCGCGAGCAGTGGCTTGAACCGCATTATTGGTGGAAACTCCAGCAATTACTAAAGTATCGATTTTGTGAGGGTGAAGATAAGCTTCTAGCGGTGTTGCGTAAAATACGCTAACTCGCGGCTTGACGATCACCGGATCGATAGCCGCGCGAAAATCTAACTCCGCATGAAACTCAGTACCCCATTCACCTAATTTAAAAGCGCCTTTCGTAGGCGCGGCGCAAAACACGGGAGAATTCACTGAAATTTCAGGGTATCCAGGATTAAACGCTACCTTTACAAACAAAATCAACCACGAACGCTCCCGCGCTATTTTGAGCATGGCATTGACCTTCTCTATCACACCATGCTCTTTCACATAGCCGGCGCAAGTTGCCGCTTTACCCTGTTCATGAACAATATCATTAATAAAATCAATTACCAGTAAGCAAGGTTTAGTCATCATGAATTCTCCACAATTGTTTCCATTTCAGTAACAAACCGTTGTACGAGCGCGGAATCCAAATAAGCTTTCACTTCAACAATAGTATCACCTTGAAATTTTACAATCCAACAATAAGTATTGTTAAAAGGCTCATTGTTAATTCCCGTGGATAGTTGCGACATTTCCACTACCGCTACCGACTCGGCAACAATAATATTGTGTACTTTCATCACCACCCCACCCTGTAAGATTTTATTCAAACGCGCAAACGTGTGCGCAAAAAATTCTTCTTTTGAGTGATACACACCCGCTAACGGATGAGTTCCCATCACTTGCCAGCAAACATTATCAGCGACATGCTGAAAAAATATTTCCCGGCGACCATGTTCCAAATTAGAAAACAAATTTATAACAAATTCACGTGTCGGATTCATATCTTACCTCTTTTTATTTTTAAAATATACTCGTTAAAAATTAACTCAGCGAAATAAACTGCTAATAACCCAATTGCCCCACCGGCCAATACATTAGTGATTCGTTCCACAGCCATAATGGGTGTCGCTGAAACAATAAAGGCTGCGAACGCCACCAAGAAACAGCGGGAACCAAACGCCAGCCGGTAACGGCGAAATGCTACTAAAGTTAGCATAATTCCCAAAGCTGCGAATACATACATGAGTTCGCTTTTGGGAGCGAATTCCGCCGCCAATAGACCTAATGGAACGCCAATGCACGCACCCAGCATGCGGTCATTAAATTTTCTCCTAGCGCTGGAAAATTCCAAGGTAATCACGCTAGCGACTGACCAAATGACCCATTCACCTCTGGAAAGATGTAGAAAAATGACCAGGCTCGCCGCCACCGTAACCCCCAAGAAAATAGCAATAGCCGAAGGTATCCAAATCGCCGTGGGTTCCCCTAGCTCCACGCCATGCAAAATCCTAGCTATCCCTTTTTTAGATTTTTCCTGGATAGCCAACTCTGGTTTTTTCCGCCAGATTCTCATTTTTGGCGCCCTATAAATAAGGATCGCCGCTAGCAACGCCAGCGGGGTCAATATTATAAATTTTTCATAAATGGCAACGGTTAATGCTGAAGAAATATTTTCATGTAATTCACAAGTTAAATAAACCGTTGGGATAAAGGTATAATTTGCCAGCGTGCGGATTCCACTTCCATATTTGATAAAATATATGGTTGCGAAAGCCATAGACGCACAAACAAGCACAAATAAATAAGGTACCGTAAAAGCAAAAAACAATAGGGTAAAACAGGCTAAAATGAGTAAAAAGTGTAGGGAAATCGCTATGGCGCCCAATTTTAACCGCTCAGCTCCAATTCCTAATGAAATGGTTATTAAACCAACATTCCAAAACATGACATTGCCGGTCCAAATATACCCTATGGCCACTGGCAGCAAGGATAGCAATGCTTTTCCCAACACCCCCCAATAAACTTCTTCTTTTAGTAATTTTAATGTATCTTTAACCATGGAATTATTATATCACTAGTTTTTAAGGAAAAAAATTTAGCATTTCTTGAAATATATGTTAGAATATCTAACATGATCGCCCCTAGCAAAAAAAATCCCCCTTTAAATAGTTTACGCGCTTTCGAGGCTGTCGCCCGTCATCTCAATGTAGGAAAAGCAGCAGCGGAGCTTAGAGTCACCCATTCAGCGGTCAGCCAACAAACTAAACTGTTGGAAGATTATCTCGGAATTAAATTACTGGAACGCATTAAAGGCAAAATTAAGTTGACCCATGCTGGCCGTAAATATGCAGCGGATTTAAATAGCGCTTTTAACATGATCCGCTTAGCGACCGAACAACTTGGCGCCGCGGAGGATAATATTCTCACCATTAACATGCTCACTACATTTGCTATGCGCTGGCTGATCCCACGGTTATCTGATTTTCAAGATCAATATCCGAAACTGGAAGTCCGGCTGTCGACGCCGGGCAGGCGGGTCGATTTTAAAACTGAATCCATAGACTTGGCTATTTATTATGGCGAAGGTGATTGGCCTGATTTACACGCCGATTTTCTGTTTGAGGAATATCTTTTGCCAGTTTGCGCCCCCTCTTTAGCTAAAAAATTTAAGAAGCTCGGACTGAAGCAAATGCTAACCACTTCTAAATTAATTTATGTGAAAACCGAAGAACGCAAAAATATTTGGTCAATCTGGTTAGCCCATGCGCAACTACCCGAATCACCTCTTTCACAACGCATTTATTTTCAAAATTCCATGCAAGCGATAGAAGCGGCGATAAACGGAATCGGTATAGCCATGGCGCCGGAATTATTTATCCGCGAAGATATTGCCGCTAAGCGGCTAGTTAAACTTACCGCGGAAAAAATAAAATCTCCCTCGAGTTTTTATTTAGTCTGTCCAGAAAGTTACTTAAAACAGCGGAAAATCCAAAATTTTCGAGAATGGATATTAAAGGAAAGGATCCAAGCAAGTTAAATCATTAGCGTAGTAATTCGCGGCTTTTTAAAGGTCTATTGCCTAAGTGTTGCTTCAACACCAAACGCATTAAATGCTTGGCGGCTAATAAGTCCTCGGAATTATCCCACTGCTCTGCCCGCAATGCTAGCAAGCTTCGTCCTGAAAAAACCGCATCGTCAGCGTTGGCGGTTTGTTCGCAACGTAAAAATCCTTCTCCCGGCAACCATCGATAATATTCATGCACGTTCACTTGAAAATTTAATCCATAGCCTAAATGATCCAATAAGCGTTTCTCAAAGCGGCGTAAAATTACCGGCACATTGCTGTCGCTGGGTTCCAGTGCTTGTAAGGCCGTTTGATAGTCAGCAAAAATTTCCGGATAGGGATCGTCGCGAGGCAATAATCGCAACAATAATTCATTTAAATAAAATGCACAGAAGAGTGCTTGTCCGGTTAACTGATATGCAGGGCCACATAATTCAAGCTGATTTAGATTCATCAACTCGCGCCGTCCGCTCCAAGATGCTAATAATGGCGAGAAAATCTGTAAATATCCTTGGTAACGCGACTTAGGGCCACGCGCGCTGCGCGCTATCGCCCCCACTCGTCCGTATTTTCTAGAAAAAAAAATCGACAATTAAACTGCTGTTTTGATAAGCTCGATGGTGGAGAACAAAAACAGGTTCCAACAACACGCGTGTCGTCATCAAGCATCTCCGTAGCCCAATTGCTGCAAGGACCGCTCGTCGTCAGACCATCCGCTTTTTACTTTCACCCATAATTTCAGAAAAACTTTTTTATCTAAATATTTTTCTAAGTCTAACCGGGCTTTTTGGCCGACGTTTTTCAAACGCTCTCCACCTTCGCCGATGACAATTGGTTTTTGACTGGCTTTTTCTACCCAAATAATCGCAGCAATCCGCGTAATTTTTGGCACATCTTCAAAAGCTTCAATCGTGACCGCCACTGCATACGGTAACTCCTGGCCTAATAGACGCATCAGTTTTTCCCGCACCATTTCAGCGGCAATAAAACGATCGCTGCGATCAGTCAATTGATCTGCAGGATATAAATGCGCTTGCTGCGGCAAACAGCTACTCACCACATTTTCTAATTCCAGTAATTGATCACCATTTTTAGCGCTGATCGGAATAATTTTAAAAAATGGATAACGCTGCGCGGCTTGTTCTAAATAGGGCAATAATTGGCTGCGATCAGTTAATTTATCGATTTTATTTACGGCAAGGATAATCGGTACTTTTAAATGACTTAACCGCTGCAACACCCAATCGTCTTGCTCATTCCAACGGCGCGCATCCACCAGGAACACCACTACATCAACATCATGCAGAGCGGTTAGAGCAGCGCGATTCATGTAACGGTTTAAAGCGCGGCCATCATGATTATGCAGCCCTGGAGTATCCACGTAAATAAATTGGGTATTTTCTACGGTTTTTACCCCCAAAATACGCTGCCGGGTAGTTTGTGGCTTGCGTGAAGTAATACTGATTTTTTGATTCAGCACATGATTCAATAACGTTGATTTGCCTACGTTGGGCCGGCCAATAATGGCAATGTAACCAGTGCGGGGTAATTCATTCATGATAATAGATCCAAATAATGCCGCGCCGCCAATTGCTCAGCTTTGCGACGGCTAGTGCTAGTGCCTTTGGCGGAATATGGCAAGCCGTTAACTTCACAAACTACGACAAAAGTCTGTTCGTGGGGCTTGCCGCTCACCATCGCCGTATAAGTGGGCAGGGGAAATTTATGTGCCTGTACCCATTCTTGTAAATTGCTTTTGGCGTCTTTAGCGGGTTGCATTTCGCTCAGTTCATCCAGACGCTCACCGTACCATTTGAATATGCATTGCCGGCACGTATCGATATCACTGTCTAAATAGATTGCGCCAATTAAAGCTTCCAAAGCGTCGGCCAAAATAGAGTCACGCTGCTGTCCGCCACTCTTCAATTCGCCATAACCCAGTTTGAGGCAGGTTCCCAATTCTAATTTTTTGGCTAACTCGGCTAAATGGACGCCGCTGACTAATATGGAACGCATCCGGCTCAGTTCACCTTCATCGGCATGCGGATGATGTTGGAATAAAGCTTCAGCTATCACCAAGCTCAGGATTGCGTCGCCTAAAAATTCTAGGCGTTCGTTATTTAAATCTCCTGCGCTGCGGTGACGCAAGGCATGTGCTAATAATTTTTCGTCGTTAAACCGGTAATCAATTCGAGCCTGCAAAGGCGAGAAGTCTTCCGTCATTAATGGACTTCCGTACCTATCCGCTTCCAACGTATTTTATCAAGCCCTGACGCGTTGGAATCCCAGCTCATAAAAATCCAAAAGGCTTGACCGATCAAGTTTTCTTCCGGTACAAATCCCCACATCCGGCTATCGCCACTATCGTCGCGATTATCACCCATAGCGAAGTAATGTCCTGCGGGTACGACAACATCCACGTCCTGGGTTTCTCCACCTTCAGGCTGGACAAAAATTTGATGCTTAACCCCATCTAAATTTTCTTCGATTCGATTGACGGTGAAATAGACACCATTTTCATCAATATAATGGGTGCTTTCCAAGAGTTTTTGCTTGGCTTCTACGCCGTTAATATAAAGAACTTTGTTCTTATATTGAATATGATCACCTGGCAGACCGATCACTCGTTTTACATAAGTAATGCTGGGGTTGACTGGGTAACGGAATAAAAATATTTGCCCGCGTTTTGGTTCGCTGACTTTGACGATTTTGGTGTTGGATACCGGCAGGCGCAAACCGTATTCATATTGTTTAACAGCAATTAAATCACCAGGCAATATCGTGGGAACCAGCGAACTGGAAGGTACACGGTAAGGCTGGACGATAAAAGAGCGAATGACTAATACGAGTAATAATACTGGGAAAAATGCGCGAGCATATTCGACTATTAGCGATGGTTTCCGGTTATTAAGACGGCGTTTTTTAGCAAAAAACAGTACGTCTATTAACGTAATTACGCCAGTGATGACCACCACCAAAGTTAAATAGAAAGTAAAATCAATAATCATTATGTTCTTCTCTCAGCCATTGAATTGATGTGGCAAGCAGATGCTTGATGCGGATAGATTACCAATAAAATCAGCACATAGCCAGCAATTCCCATCGAAAACTCAGCACCGCGCCTCCCCCTTTGAAAAAGGGGGATTGAGGGGGATTTTTAAAAAATAAATCCCTCCTAACCTCACGCCTGCACCCTTTGGGTGTTTTCAAAGGGAGGGATGGAAGAGGTTATTCTTTCTCCACTTTCAAAACTGCTAAAAACGCTTCTTGCGGAATCGATATTTTACCAACCTGTTTCATGCGTTTTTTGCCGGCTTTCTGTTTCTCTAATAATTTACGCTTGCGGCTGATATCACCGCCGTAGCATTTTGCAGTAACATCTTTACGCAACGCTTTGATATTTTGCCGAGCGATAATTTTAGCGCCTATTGAAGCTTGAATAGCCACATCATACATTTGCCGCGGAATCAGTTCTCTTAGCTTTAACGCCAAAGCATTCCCGCGAGTAAAAGCATGTTCAGTATGGGTGATAGAGGTTAATGCGTCCACCCGCTCACCGTTAATGAGAATATCCAGTTTAACCAAGTCAGCGCAGGTAAAGTGACTGAAAGTGTAGTCCAAAGAAGCAAAACCACGGCTGACGGATTTTAACCGGTCGAAAAAATCCAGAACGATTTCATTCATAGGGATTTGATATTCTAACGACACCTGCTTGCCCACGTACTGCAGTTTTTTCTGCACGCCGCGCCGCTCCATGGCCAAGGTGATAACCGCTCCCAAATATTCAGCAGGAACTAAAATGCGGACATCGGCAATAGGTTCGCGAATTTCGCTGAGTTTCCCAATCTCTGGTAATTGACTGGGATTATCAACATAAATAATTTCGTTTTGTTTGGTTAGAATTTCATAGATGACAGTCGGCGCAGTCGTAATCAGTTCTAAATTATATTCACGCTCCAATCGTTCTTGAACAATTTCCATGTGCAGCATGCCTAAAAATCCGCACCGGAATCCAAAGCCTAAGGCGGTGGAAGATTCCGGTTCGTAAAACAATGCTGCGTCGTTCAATTTTAATTTCGATAATGCTTCGCGAAATGATTCAAAATCTTCTGCGCTGATCGGAAATAATCCAGCGAAAACCTGCGGTTTAATTTTATTAAATCCAGGTAACGGTATACTGGCGGCATTTTTACTGTGGGTTAAAGTATCGCCCACCGGAGCGCCAAAAATATCTTTTATCCCAGCGACTACAAAACCTACTTCGCCGGTGTGTAAGCTATCCATTAAGGTTCGCTTGGGAGTAAACACGCCAACTTCGTCAGCTATGTACTCTTTACCAGTCGACATTACTTTAATTTTTTCGCCTTTCCTTAAGGTCCCTTGCATGATTCGCACCAGCGACACTACCCCTAGATAGCTATCAAACCAAGAATCGATAATTAATGCTTGCAGTGGGGCTGCGGGATCACCTTTGGGCGCCGGAATAATCCGGATTAATTGTTCGAGCAGATCGTGAATGCCGATACCTTGTTTTGCGCTAACCTTGACTGCATGACTGGCCTCAATGCCGATCACTTCTTCGATTTCCTGCATCACCCGCTCCGGTTCGGCTTGCGGTAAATCAATTTTATTAATGACCGGCAGCACTTCTAACCCCTGCTCCAGCGCGGTATAACAGGTAGCCACCGTCTGCGCTTCTACTCCTTGCCCAGCGTCAACCACCAGTAAAGCGCCTTCGCATGCTGCTAATGAGCGCGACACTTCATATGCGAAGTCCACATGGCCTGGAGTATCGATAAAATTGAGTTGATAAGTTTGACCGTCTTCGGCGGTGTAATGCAAAGTGACGCTTTGGGCTTTAATGGTAATGCCCCGCTCGCGCTCGATATCCATAGAATCCAGCACTTGCGAAACCATTTCGCGTTCGCTGAGACCGCCGCAAATTTGAATAAGGCGATCCGCCAAGGTGGATTTACCATGGTCAATATGCGCGATAATCGAAAAATTACGAATCAAATGTTGAGCGGTTGCTGTCATATTAAATAATCAATTTTTTAAAGCTTTGCTACCTACAGTAGTTTTGTACAGCCATACACACAGCAAAATCAGCGAGGCTAAACCTAAACCGTTTGCTATAGGCACAAAACTGGATGGAACCAACCGTAACGCGTCGGAACTGCCTTTTAAAACGAATGGGATCGCTAGAATCACTCCCATTAAGGCCGCGCCGGCCACTAAACCACAAGCTAGCATAGTCCCCTTTTCAAATCCTTTAGAAGACTGCCCACGTTTATCCATCACCCGTTTACAAAACCAATTGAGTGCGCCACCGATCACGACTGCGGAAGTAATTTCCGGCGGCAAATAAATTCCAATGCCTATGGCTAGTACCGGGAGACGCCGTCCCCGTTTCTTCAGCCATTCGTCGATAACGATGGCGACTGCGGCAACCGCAATCCCTACACTGATATCTCTCCAAGCCAAAGAATGCCCAAATACGCCTTGCGCAACTGCCGTTACTAAACCTGCTTGCGGGGCAGCCAACATTTGCGAAGGGTCCATACCGGCGCGAGGAAATATTCCGCCGATTCCATACGCGCGAAATAACAGTTCTAAAGCCGGGCCAACCACCAACGCGGCTACCGTCACGCCAACTAGCAGCATCACTTGCTGTTTCCACGGAGTTGCCCCTACCATTTGCCCGGCTTTAAGATCTTGAATATTTTCTCCTGAAATTACGGTGGCCAGAGCGACTACGGTAGTGATGATAATCACCATTGAAACCGCTATTTTGCCGATCTCAGGATGTTGAGGAATAAGATGGCCAAAGAATGGTAATAAGATTAGCGAAGTAATCAAGACTGAACCTAAAATCAGGCCGGAGAGCGGATTATTAGTGACGCCTACTAATCCGATAATATAAGCGCACACGGAAGCCAGCAAAGATCCGATAATCAGTAAATAAATAACTGCAAATAAACTGATTCCGTAACAAACCGGCATCGATAACGGTTGGCCCGGCACATTAAAAAAATGTAAAAACATAAAAAAGGCTGCTACCGCTAAAATGACCGCACCTAACCCGACAATATAAATCGGAATGTCCCGTTCGGTTCGCGGCAGCTGTAAACTTTCTTGATTCTGTTTAGCTTCCCGGAAAGCACGCATCGAAACCGTCAAGCTAATGACTATCGGTTTAATCAGCGTAACCAGGGTCCATGCTCCTCCCAGTAACATAGTGCCTACACCGATATAACGAATGTGATCGGCGCGCAAACTCATCGCCATAGCATAGTAACTTGCGCCGTGGGGCATGCCCAGAAAATATGAATAAACCGGAACTCCCACTATCCATCCGACGAAGATACCCGCGAGCAAGGCTATACAAGCTTGAATGCCAACGATAAATCCCGCCGCGATTAAAGCTGGAGAAAACCCCAAACTCATGCCGAATAACATTTTGGTGTTGGCGGTCCAAAGTGACAAGTTATCCGACATGACTTGAAACCCAGTTTGAAATAATACAATCAGTCCGCCCCCTAAACCGCCATTCAGGAGATATTTCATTTTAGCTTTGCCAGTGCCGCTGGCTCTCAACACGTTGCCTACTGCGGTTCCTTCCGGGAAATTCAGGCTGGGATAATTCAGCATTACCCGGCGCAAGGGAATAGAAAACAGCACTCCGAAAAAACCGCCAATCAAGGTGATCACCATCGTTTCCCAATAATGAAAATAGCTCCAATAACCTGTCATTAACAGGGCCGGCAGAACAAACGCGATGGCGCAGGCCACACCTTCCCCTGCCGAAGCAGCGGTTTGGACGATATTATTTTCTAAAACATTATGATTTTTGAAAAACCGCAATGCGCCCATCGCGATAATGGCGGCGGGAATTGAGGCGGAGATAGTTTGACCTAGCTTTAAAGCCAAGTAGGCATTAGCGGCGCCTAATACAGCAGTAATGACCACAGCCAAAACTAACGACTTAACCGTAATTTCCGGCAAGCTTGCTTCAGATGAGATAAAAGGGGCGTCAAGGGTTCTATTCATCTCTTCATCCTCGTCTTAGGTGTATGGTGAAATATTCGACTATACCATACTTAAGCCAGTAGTAAAGGCCGGTTAACGATGGAATTCTGATGGGTAAGGAGTCAAATCCTGATAATCAGGACCTGACCCTTTTGATTTATACTTACGGTTGGCTAATCGGGTCAATGGTGATTGTAGGATTAGATCCACCATCACCGTCTTGTATGGTGCATTTAACCCCAGAACTATATTTTTGATTATCAAAACCCGTAATGTAGTATTTATACTGAACGCTACCGCCTGATTGTATTGTGCCTACTTGAATCCCTCCATTGGGGCCCGAGCCACAATAAATCCCGGGATGAGATTGATCTGGATAAATATGTACATTATAGGCTCCCACATCTACAGTGCCTATGTCTGCTTGGCTGCTCGTGAAAGTAATATTTCTATCACCCGGATTCACTTGCATTGCTCCTTCCGTAAATGAAGATGCCTCATATTTCAGCCCCATATTGACACTGGGATTATTACAAGCTACGCCCTCATGACAAAAGATCGGAACAGCAGGAATACTTGGAGTGTCAGCCTGACTCAACCCCGGTAATAGATTTAATGTACCCAGTAAAAGCAACCCTATAGTTTTATTCATATCTTACAACCTCTTATTTTTATCTTTTTTCTCTATCCTTATGTTTTTTCTTCTGTCCTTATATGGAAAAGACTAGCATAGAAACCTTAAGGGATGCTTAAATAAGACGATAGCACGACGTTGTTCTGTGAGTAGATCCACCATCACCCAGTCACCTGGATTTTTTTCTCTTCCGGAAAGACTCCGGATTACCCAGAAGATAACCAAATGGCTTTAACGAATCTATATTATCGAAAATAATTTTAGTCATTGCTAATATTGGTAAGGCTAAGATAATACCCAGGAGACCAAAGAATATCCCATTTATGAATAAAATTAATAATGCAGTGAAAGGATTCAAACTCACCTGGTTACCGATAACATTTGGCGTAATAAAATTGCCTTCCAGAAACTGGACAAATCCAAATATCATGACAACTCCTAAAGGATACCAAATAGAATCAGTTGTCGCGATTGCGAATAAAAAGGGTAATAAAGAACCCAGTACAATTCCGACATAGGGAACAATAGTCAAAATTCCAGCGAAACAGCCAAAGAAAATGGCATGCTTTATACCCAAAATTAATAAGCCTACAGAATTTAAAATAGATGTAGTGAGAATTACTAGAGCCAATCCTAAGATATATTTTCTAACCATGCGTTGAATAGAATGCAAAATTTTATGGACTATAAGGTAGTTAGAAGGACTAAAACACTTTACTAAAAAAGAGGCTAAAAAAGTCCGATAATACAGAAAAAAGAACACAGCGATCAAAAAAAAGAAAAATTCCGAAAGAAAACCTGCTGTGGCTGCAATAGCATTTTGCAAAAAAGAGGTGCTATTCTTCAATAAAGCATTCAAGGCTTGTTTTATATAGTTAATTTGCTCATTAGGGGCCACGCCAAAATGTTGAGAGGTCCATTGGACGATTTTATCCGCCGCAATATTTAAGCTATTGCCTAGGGTTTCTATATCAGAGGTTATATTTGTGATCTGAAATACAATAAAAAATATCAAGACCGCAAAAACAATGATCATTACTAACATCGCCAGCGCCGTACTTAAAGCGCGCGAAATTTTAATCTTCTCCATCCGGGCGCTAAGCGGCTTTAACAACAATGCAATGATGAAAGCAGCCACTAGCGGCTTTACCAGAGATTGGAGAACAATAGCAACATATAAGCTTAATATTATACTAGAAAGTATAAAAAAGTACTTAATATAATTAGGTAAATTCGGAGTCAATATATTTTTGGGCAAGTTAGCAACCCTCCTCCATTTACTTTACATTTTTTTAACCGAAACGTCCATTCTAACCACCATTTGCTATACGGCCCGTGGGAAGTTGACCTAACACTATTTATGTTTTAATATCTTTGCCATAGACAGCGACCGCTGCTAATGCGGCGTTGATTTAGAAATATAGAATATACTTCTTCAATTATGAGGACTTGATCATGCGACAGGTACCCAAGCTCAGTATCTTCACCGTTATCATGAGCGCCGAACTCGGCAATAACTTGCTCACTCCGCTATTTACCTTCATCTTCTTCGCCACTAATAGCCCCTTGTTCAGCTCGGATACCAGTATGGCCCACCGCAGTCTGTTATTCGGGATATGCTTAAGCCTTTATAAATTTGGCGAAGTCATAGCCAATACTGTCATCACGACTTTATCCGATCATTTTGGCCGAAAAATGGCGATGTATAGCACATTACTGGGATTGCTCATCGTTGGCATTGTGGGAACTGGCGCACTGATCCTCCATAGCCCATTATTGATGATCGGCGGAATCTTTTTTTCTAATTTACTGAACACCAATAAGGCAGTAGGTCCCGCGATCATGGGTGATATCAGTGCGCCCGATAAACGCGTTAGGCATATGGCCACTATTCAATGCGTGATTGCTTTGGGTGCTTGCCTAGGCCCCATTATGGGTGGACAACTGGCTAACCATTCGATTTTCCTGTCTGTCGCGTATTCCACACCGTTTATATTGGTAGGTTTGATTGCCGCGGGAGGTTTATTACTGGTACGCCATTGCCCCGAGACGCTAACCATTCAAACCGGCGCGAAGAAAATTCCTGTTCTTAAGATGCTGAAGGGCTATCGAACCTTACTGCAATCCAAACAGATCCGCTGGTTGTTTTTTCTATTGATTCTGTGTCAGATCAGCTGGAGCAGTTATTATGAATTTATTCCGCCTACTCTAAAAAATATTTTTCATTATTCACCAGCGCAGGTAGGCTGGTTTGTCGGTCTCATCGCTTTTTGGTTGATCGTTGCGGCGAGCACGGTTATTCGCGTATTGCTGAGGTTTTTTAATCAGCAGCAATTACTGTGGATTTCTGCGATCGCTGTTGCAGCGGGAACTTTGGCCAGTTTAATCGCTAGTGAAAATCCAGCGCAGTTATGGAGCGAAACTTTATTGTGGTTTAGCCCCATCCCCACTGCCATGGGCGATGTGATATTTTTCAGCTTGTTTACTGCATTTTTATCGCATCAGGCCACCCCCGATCAGCAAGGGAAAGCAATGGGGCTAACGCTGATTACAGCAACGCTGGTTTGGTCTGTTACCGCATTAATCGGCGGTTATTTATTAACTTTACATCCGAATGGCGCATTGTTATTTGCACCGTGCGGAGCTTTAGGATTATTATTCGCAATGCTAAACCATAGGAAACTTCAATATGATTTTATGCTTGGATGTCGGTAATTCACATATTTTTGGCGGGGTTTTTGCCGGGTCGGAAATTCAAATGCGTTTTCGCTACGATACTAAACAACCGCATACTTCCGACCAAATCGGGGTGTTTTTCCGCAGCGTTTTAAGAGAAAATAATATTGACCCCCACAAAATCAAACAAATCGCCATTGCATCAGTAGTGCCTAGTATTGATTATTCGCTGCGTTCAGCCTGCATTAAATATTTTGACATTGAACCGTTCATTTTACAGGCTGGAGTCAAAACCGGCTTAAAAATCAAAACCGCTAATCCGGCTGAAGTCGGCTCAGATCTGATTGCTGAAGCGATCGCCGGCGTGCATCAACATCCCGGGAAAAATATTATTATCGTCGACTTTGGCACGGCAACCACTTATCTTGCAGTCAATGACCGGCAAGAATTTTTGGGCGTTACCATTTTGCCTGGATTTAAAACTGCCATGGAAGCGCTCAAAACTAACGCCGCGGCTCTACCCGAAGTGGAAATTGTCAAAGCAGACGTCATGCTGGGCCGCAATACTATCCAGTGTATTCAAGCCGGCTTATACTTCGGCCAACTGGCGGCGCTAAAAGAACTGACTCGCGGTATTGCTCAACAATGTTTTGGCAATGCTACCCCAATTATTATCGGTACTGGGGGATTTTCTTATTTATTTGAAGATGAGAATATATTCACGCATTTAGAACCAGACATTGTGCTGGAAGGTTTATACTTAGCGTTACTGAAAAATTTGTAGATACGCTAGCTACTACATGATTGGCATAATCCGTAGATAATCAAACTATGATCGGTCATTTTAAAATTGGCCTTGGTGGCAATATCCGCCTGACGAGTTTCAATAACATCGTCAACAAATTCGGCAACTTTACCGCAACTGACACAAACTAGATGATCGTGATGGATGCCGTGTTCCAATTCAAATACTGCCTGACCGCTAGCGAAATGATGGCGTTTGACTAAACCGGCAGTCTCAAACTGAGTCAAGACTCGATAAACCGTAGCCAATCCCACGTCTTCCCCATGCTCCAACAAGGCCTGATACACATCTTCAGCAGTTAAATGATGCGGATCTGCTTTCTCAAGGATTTTTAAAATATTAGTCCGCGGCAAAGTGACCTTTAAACCAACTTGACGTAAATCTTTATCGGCCATGTTTTTTGACTCCCCTGACAATTGCCGAACGTGACCCGAAAATACATCCACCTAGCTTTTTCGCATACCCGATGTTTCCGTTTCATTGTTTTTCGAATCTTCGGTAAGGCGAGACCGGGTAGTCAACAGACTCATGGACGACAGAATTCTATTTACGTCATCTGGATTGGAACTGGCAATCCCTACAAAAGATGTCAGCGCCGGCAATTGCTGAATATGCTGCTCAAGTTGCTGATCAAGTAAAGTCAACTGAATTCTTTCGTGCTCTATGTTTTGTCCATGTATGGAAAGCTCTTGTCGTAACATATTAACACGTACTTTCATGTGTTTCAGCATTTCCGGAGATAGACTGGGATCTAAAAGATCCTGGATTGCCTCTCCCATCCTTCTCAGGCATGAATCGAACTCTGTCTGCAACTCTTTAAGCCTTGTATCCCCCGCGAGGAGAGCATCCCCCAGTTCCTTAAACTCGATCTGCTTTTTATCATCTCGCATTTTTTGTCCCTTACATATGTTCACCCTCATGATACGGCAGTAAAAAAGCATTTTCAACCTACGCCCTAGATTTTAAATATTAAAATGTGTTATTATTTCGCACTATGCGATGCAAACAATGGTTATTTTTTATTGAATTGGTCTTTTTGGCCCTGAGTTTAAGCGGCTGTTGGTTTATTTACCGGCCTGATATTAAACAGGGTAACATTTTAAATACCCGGCAAGTCGCCGCCATTCACCAAGGCATGTCTTCAGATCAAATTGTCGCTTTATTGGGAAATCCCATCCTAGTGAACGTATTCGCAGATAATCAAATGATTTACGTATACACAATCCAACCTGGACATGGGGATTTTCACGCTGAACAGTTACGCATTTATTTTGTGAATGGACGAGTCACTCAATATACTTCTAGCGTTAGAAATTCCGCACCATAAAAATAAGATATTAAGATTTTACTCTCAATAATCTGGCTTGCTTAGGGTCTACCTGTAACGGCCGGTAAATTTCTATACGATCACCCTCTTGCAACAAACTATCTAACTTAACGCGTTGACCATAAATGCCGACGGCAATTTTGCCTAGCTCAATTTCGGGAAATTGTTGCAGCAAACCGGAGCGCTGAATAGCTAATGCTACCGTACAACTTTCCTCAATTTTTAATACTACGGTGACTTGCCGTTCCGGAGTTGCATAAGCGACGGATACGTTAATCATTTATCTTACTTATATACTTGTGCCGCCCGCTTATGAAAAGAATCCACCAGCATAGAGGCTACTTGATTGAAGAGTGGGCCGAACACCATCTTTAAAACCCCCGCCGCCAACTCAAACTCTAAATTCAGGGTTACGCGGCAAGCTTGATTTTCCATGGGTTCGAAATTCCAAAATCCTTCCAGGCTTTTGAAGGGCCCGTTAATTAACCGCATTTCTATCATTTTATGCGGCTGTAATCGATTGAGTGTAGAAAAAGATTTATGGATTCCAGCGCCGGCAAAGGTCAGCGAGGCATGGATTTCATCCGGATTTTGATTAACTATCTGACTTTCAACACAGTAAGGGACAAATTGAGAATACTGCTCAATATCATTCACCAAATCGAACATTTGGGCTGGAGTATAGGGAACCACAGCGGATTTATTGATAATTGTCATAAGCGAACTCGCTAAAAATATAAGCTAGTGATAATATAACGTCCACTATGAATAAGCAATCCAAGCCCGTAGAACGCCTGATCGCTTCAAATAAAAAAGCGTTCCACGATTATTTTATTGAAGACCGTTTTGAGGCAGGCTTAGTATTGCAAGGCTGGGAAGTAAAAAGCCTGCGCGCCGGACGAATTCAACTTAAAGAAAGTTATGTGATCCTTAAAAAAGGCGAAGCTTGGCTCATCGGCGTGCATATCTCACCATTACTCACCGCCTCCACCCATATTAACCCTGACCCGGTGCGCACTCGTAAGCTGCTGCTCAACGAACGCGAGCTCAGCAAACTCCATCGCGCTAAGGAACGGGAGGGTTATACTATAGTCGCTCTGGACCTGCATTGGCACCACAACTATGTCAAAGCTGAAATTGCTCTGGCTAAAGGTAAAAAGGACCATGATAAACGAGCCGCTACCAAGGACCGTGAGTGGGACCGCGAAAAGCAGCGATTATTGAGCCATCATTAGTAACTACTCGTACCTTGTAGAGGGGAACGGCCACTTTTGCCTGCTATTCAACGAAAAATTGCTTTCGCAATGCTCACATACCTGAGTATGCTCCGCATGCTCAAGCAATTTTTCGTTGAATATCAGACAAAATTGACCGTTCTGCGTTGATCAAGTTGGGAGCGAGTAGTTACCATCATTTCTCTAGACTAATCAATCCCACAGTATTTTATATTCATTATTTTATATTTAAAATCAGTTAGTTAGATATAAATTCCACTTTTCCGCAAACTTGTCCTATATTTATACAGTGTAAAAAAGTAAAAACTGCAATGACGGCAGTTTCATCGTAACGGCATGGAAGCCACAGTGTCGGGAGATGAAACATGAAATGGTCAAAAGGTATTCAAACGTTAACAGTATCAATGATGATATCTCTATGCTCTATTCCAGGGCTTGCATTCGCGCAAAAAATGTTCGTTTTTGATCCTCGTGAACATAGATGGTACGCATATGATAATGGCGAACTCGTCAAGAGCGGCATTGCTTCAGGGGGAAGGTCGTTTTGTAACGATAGCGGACATCATTGCCATACCCCTTCAGGAACTTTCTCTGTTTTGAGTAAAGGTGGCGCAGGCTGTAAATCAACTATATATCCGATGCCACACGGCGGGGCTCCGATGCCTTACTGCATGTTTTTCACCCATTATTATGCAGTGCATGGCTCTAATGAGCTGTCAGCCACAGCAAACATCAGTCATGGATGTATTCGTATCCAACCCTCAGCAGCTCGTTGGCTGAGCGAGAATTTCATGAATATAGGGACAAAAGTGGTTGTTAAGCCTTACTAGAAATGGTATAATTAATGTATAGGGGGCGACCTGGCTTCGACGCGGGTTGCAAAACCTAAGGTGCATGTCGAGCAAGCAATGAGGCTCGTAAATCATAAATTGCAAAACAATAGCTGGAAAACTATTCAGCCGTAAAGCTGCCAACGACGGGTTGGCTTTAGCAGCAGTAGCCGCTTAAGCCATTTGTCGCCTACCGTCCTAAGAAAACGGTACAGCCCACTGACCGGTGAGTGCTTATGTAATCGGAGTTTCTTCGGAAACGTTCAGTGGTCATAATCATTAAGATCGCCTGCTGGCATGGCTCATGACCAACAGGTTAAACAGAAGAGCTCGCTGCTAATTTTACCCTGCTTATCGGGTGGTTAGCAGTCAAATAAAAGATAAGTCTAAACATGTAGATCCAAGGGTAGAGGATCAGCGGACGCGGGTTCAATTCCCGCCGCCTCCAGATTTTCGACTTCCGAGATGTTCCAATAACGTCTTTAAGCTCTTGTAAATTCTAGTATTTCCTTGTATACTTGTTCCCGTAATGTCCATCTCGTACCCTTAGAATCCCGGATAAAACGGGGTATAATTCCGGGGTACATTTTGCTTTAAAAAGGAGATACCCCACTTATGCTGACGGATACGCAGGTTCGGAAAGTAAAATCTCGGGAAAAATCGTTCAAATTAGCTGACGGCAAGGGGCTGTTTTTGGTAGTTCAGCCTAATGGCTCCAAGTACTGGCGGTTTCGGTATCAGTTTGTCGATAAAGAGAAATTATTGGCTCTCGGAGTCTACCCGGAAGTAACCTTAGCGGACGCGAGGAAAAAGCGGGATGAAGCCCGGCAGATGCTAGCTGATGATATTGACCCCGGAATGGCCAAGCAGTTAAAGAAACGCGACCGAAAACTAGGCCCTGAAAATAGCTTTGAATCTGTCGCTCGCGAATGGCATATCAAGTTTTCTGCTAAGTGGACAGATGACCATAAACTTAGAACCCTCTACCGGCTTGAAAAAGATGTCTTTCCTTGGCTAGGCCAGCGGCCAATTTCAGAAATTACTCCCCCTGAACTATTACTCGTTTTACGCCGAATTGAAAATCGTGGCGCAATAGAAACTGCACACCGAATACATCAAATTTGCGGCCAAGTTTTTCGCTATGCGATTGCCACTGGCAAAGCCGACCGAGATAGTTCTGCTGATTTACGTGGTGCAATTCCGCCGGTAAAAAAACGTCATCATGCATCCATTATTAATCCTAAAGAAATCGGCAATTTATTACGCGCCATTAATGGTTACAATGGCTATCTAGTGACTAAATGTGCATTACAATTAGCTCCCCTACTCTTCGTTCGCCCCGGCGAATTGCGCCATGCCGAATGGTCTGAATTTAATTTTGAAGCTGCTGAATGGCGAATTCCCGGCAACAAAATGAAGATGCGCACTGCACATATTGTTCCGCTTTCCACGCAAGCGATTGCCATATTCCGCGAAGTACAAGCGCTTACCGGCCATGCCAAATATGTTTTCCCAAGCATCCGCAGCCCGAATCGCCCTATGTCTAATAACGCCGTTCTAGCTGCTTTACGTAGATTAGGTTACACCAAAGACGAAATGACCGGCCACGGCTTCCGAAGCATGGCTTCTACTTTATTAAACGAACAAGGTTGGAACCGTGACGCCATTGAACGCCAACTCGCTCACTCAGAGCGAAACAATATCCGCGCCGCTTATAATTACGCGGAATACTTGCCAGAAAGAAGAAGGATGATGCAACATTGGGCGGATTATTTAGATCAACTAACCGCCAACATTAACTCTGTCACCGCCATTAAGGAATATGTATGACTGCAAGGATCAAACACGTTTCAGATTTACCAAAATGGTTCAATTTAGACAAATATAAAAAAGCCAAAAAACTGGATGCTGCTGGTTGGCACAGGCAACTGGCATTCCGAGGAAAGATAGTCGATTCATTTTACGAAAAAATAGAAGTCGAGTTCGTAGACATAGTGAAATCAGAAATTTCCAATGCCTTGAACCTACTGCGTGAAAAACCAATACTCGATGATCACGGCGAAATACCCAAATATTTTTCTTCTTTTAATGAGGCCAAACAAATTTCCCAAACACTCAATCATCTTCCTGCGCTCCACCCAATGACACTGGAACAGTTTGCCCTGATAAAAAGCGTTCTTAATCCTAAAAGAGTAGAGTACGTTAAACTCTGGTTAGAGCAATTTGAAGACGATGCCCCTCTAGTCGACCCACCCATCTACAAATACGAACCCTGGATCAGAAAACCACTGAGCCAATCCACTAATGAAGAAATAAAACCAGAAAATAATTTTGGCCTCTATGGCATGGACCCAGTTATCGTTGATCTCAACTACCCCGATAAAATCCTCCTCGAAACTTTCAAACAATACCTAGCCACCCGCCGCGCCGAATCCAAAACCGAACACCTATCCAAACCTCTCCGCGAACAAGACTTTTACGACTGGTGCCGCTTCGGCGTCCTCCCCTACCTCGATCTAAAACTCTGGGAAATGGAAACCGGCAATAAAATCCCTCTCCGGGTTCTCGCCAACGCAATTTATCCATCCGGCGAAGGCGGAGAAGAAACAGTTCGCAAGACAACTGCCCCATTAGCCAAATCTCTGATCGAGTATCACAATTTACGAATATTGGTTGCACAAGTGGCAACTGAGTTAGTCATAGAGAAAGAAGCTGTTCAATAGATTTTTATTTATATTGAGTTATTAATTTTATGAATAAATTGAATTCTAGATTTTCTAAAAAGACGAAAGATTTACTGGCTCGAAGAGTTAATGGTATTTGCTCTTTTCCAGGATGTGGAATGCACACAATTGGGCCTAAAGAATCTAAAGAAGATGAAATACAAATAGTCGGAGAAGCTGCTCATATTTATGCCGCTTCACCCGGAGGACCACGTTATAATGAAAAAATGACTGATGAAGAGAGGTGTCATCCTAATAATGGCATATGGATGTGCAATAATCATGCAAAATTAATTGATAATGATCAAACCACTTATACGGCTGAAACGCTTTTAATGTTGAAAAAGCAAGCCGAAGAAAGAGCTCTCGAGAATTTAGAGAATTGTAAAAATTTAATTAAAAATTTTACAACCACTCTAATTCAAATTGGACACGAAATTATTTTTGAAGGTAGATGGAAGAAAATTATACATCAAAGTAATGAATGGACTTTTACGATAGACATTTTTCACTACGGGACTATTGAAATTTTAAATCAATTTGTTACTGGCACCAGAAAATTCCAAGAAAATGAAAAATTCATAATAGTCGAATCACAAGGCGATGGCAGGATAATCAAAGATATTTCAATTGAAGAAAATAATGGTTTATTCTATTTAATAGTAAAAGTAGAACCTAAATCTGAAATTATAAACCCTGAAAAATTAGGATGTGATTTGGCGTTAAAAAATAGAGACATATTTCTTGATGGCAATGGAAATTTAGCTACCGTTCAAGGCATTGATGCAGCAATACAAAGAATTTCAATAACTTTAAGTACCCTAAAAGGAGAATATTCTTTAGATAAACAATTCGGCTCCCTTATTTATAAATATTATTATCAACACAAAGACTCAATACCATTACTTGAAAGATTAATTAAGATGGAAATTATAAGACTTTCCTTAATTTCTTTTAATGCAAAATCAGTAACGGGAAAAAATGCTCCTCTAAATTTTATAAACCATATATCAGAAGTAAAAATTCAAGATCCCAGTCTTCATAACGAAGAATTATCGTTAACCGTCAGTTTAGAGTGGGGAAATGAAAAAAAATGGAAAGGGACAATTACAGTTTTTATCCCTGACAAAAGCCTTGAAGAAATTGAAGCTGTTATTGAATTAAAAAAACTAACTTTAGTTATTTAAATCATTAAATTTATATATTATATACTTCATAATCTTACACCATAAAATATCTAAAGATAAATAGACTAAAAGAATACTTTCTCCGGCGCAAAAGAGAACTCTGTTTCATCCCAGTAAAAGTATTACTCATTTTACTTCTAATTGCTTTTAAAAATAGGTTTACAGTAATATCTATCTTTAATCCATCAAATCGACATGATTAATTTAACACCTCAAAACTTTTATCCTACACGTGAATAAGGAAAAGAATTTTTAATGTAATTGGCAAGAAATTGCCCTTTAGATGATGAACTCATAAATTGCTCATATAAATTTTTTCCAATATTATAATATTGGTAAACAGAGCCATCTTTGAATTCTATTTCCAAAGTTTGTCCTACTTCATCATAACCGACAGATATTATATTACTTGATGCGACATGTTCTCGTTGCATAACTATAACTCCTGAGTTTCCAAAGATTTTTTCCTAATTTTCAATTCTGGATTTTTTGGCCTAGTAAGAGATTGATCCCGCCAAGAAGCAGCAATTTGTTTATAGATATCTTGCATATAATCCTGCTGTAACCTTGGAGTACTCCATTGCTCTCCAACCTTCGGATCACAACTATTTGGCAGTTTATCCGGTAAAATTATTTTGCAGCGGATAGGTAGTGTGGCAGCTTCTCCAGTAATAATTGCCTCACCGGTTCTAAGGATAGGAAGCATATCCATTAATCCAGCCAAACTATCCGATAATGTGCCTTTAACCTTTGCACGATCCGTGGAATTAGATAGCCTTAATGCAAAAAAGGTACCGCATTGTGATAGTACAGTTTCATCAACTTCAGACGGACGCTGGCTCACTATCATTGCACCAATACCATATTTTCTGCCTTCTTTAACAATTTGCTTAACCATTGTACTCGCATTACTTTTTTCACCATGCAGATAGCGGTGAGCTTCTTCCATAACCACTAATAAAGGACGATCGAGACCACCTTCACTTTTTTCTCTACTCCAGAATAGCGCCATGTAAATTATCTTAAGAATTGACCCTACAAGCCTAACCAAAACACTGCTAGGAACTCCAGACAAGTCTAGAATCGTTATAGGCTTATCATGCCCAAGCCATTGCTGAAGCAATTCGGGTAAATCTTTTTCTACTTTACCTTCAAGACCAGGCTCCCATTCATTAGGATGAAGCAAAAAATCATATTGTTTATCAAGCAGCCTAGATCTTAAATTTTTGAGCTGACGCTTTAGTCCAGGAGCAGTGGTATTTATATAAGGAGGTTTACTAGATAAACCATGAGCCTTGTATTTAGGCTCCTTCATTATTTCTGCATCCCCTAACTCAATGAGTGCAGCCTGAGTTTTTTCCAATGTCTCGAAAGTTTTTAACTCAGCATCGATTAAGTCATACCATAATTTTTTTAAGCTATAGGGTACCGGCGTGTCCACAGTTAAAGAATTTTTATTTACCCCATCAAAATTATTTTCTTCCACACTTTGAAGCTTAAGCTCGGTAATTTTGTCATAGACATGGATTGTCTGCATGTCACTCATATTACCAAAAAGAAATCCAATAAGTTCTTCCGCATCCAAGGCCCAATAGGGGATAGAAAGCTTATGTTCATCTTTATTAGGATTAATCCTAAATATACTAGACACATCTGAAAGGGCCGATGAATACTCACCATGGATATCCAACAAAAGCACACGCGCTGAAGGATATTTAGAAATACCATTATAGGAGCCAGATATTGATCTTAAAAGACTTGCAACAGTTGTAGATTTTCCTGCACCAGTCGAACCAAGAACTGCTGAATGTCTGGTAACAAGTCGATCTAAATCAATTTGTACTTTTATATTTTCTGCGCTCGATAGACACCCTACTTCAATATGACCGCTTTTAATCGTCCCATAAATTTTTTTCAAATCTTCCTCTACAACCAAGTGAACGGCATCGCTGACATTAGGGTGTTGACTAATCCCGCGCTCAAACGATGCACCCACCGATTCCCCTACAAGTTGTGCCTTTATCCATCGCCCACTTTCATAAGAAGTGTTAGTTAGTTTTTCTGGGGCAGCTTCTGCACCTACTTCACATACAATTCCATAAAGATCTTTATAACCTTGAGGGAATCTTATGAAGCTACCTACCTGACCGATGCGATAAGTAGCTCCATTGATAATACCTAATCCAGAAGAAACTGATTGTGATAAATAAATAGTTACTGTTGAACCAGTTACGGCAACAACTTTTCCTAAATATGTAGACACAGTTTTCACTATTTTTCCTGCATATTGACTAGCGGCATTATAGGCGAATAAGCTTGATCGGATTTTGAAAGTGCAAAAAAATTAGCAAAAGCTATAAAATCTCCTAGAGTAAATCCATGGCTGCTATCAGTGGTACGGGTACCCCAAAAGCTAGCTCTGATATTTTCCCAGTCTTTATTTTCTTTATTTTTCCCTAACTCCCATGCACCCTTTACACAGCTAATAATTGCTCTATCACGAGCATATGCGCTAAAGTTCGGGCGCGTTAAGGCTAGCTCTTCTGCAGCATACTCATTACTTATTTTCTGATACAAAAATGCAAAAACGCTAGCTGCTGGATTAGCTGCCAAAGCTTCATTAATTACAGCCGACACGTGGTAATCCGAATATGAAAAACCACAACTTAACAATAATGTATCAGGAGTCATAAGGAATTTTCTCAAACGATCAAATAACGCAGTGTAAGGTAGCTTTTGAATATGGTCATACTTTAAATGGTCAGGATAGATTAATTCTGATTCCTCCCTATCCTTGACTACAATCAATTCACCTTTTTTATTTAATGCCCAACCTAACGAACCATGTAGTTTCCATAATCGCGCCCAACGAGGAGGTAGTTCATCATTATTGGAAATAGACGCAGCGTCAAAAAATGGCTCATCAAAACCAGTGAAGCCACTAAAGAAAGGGATTTTCGCTTTTTGCAGCGCCTCCTCCATGAGCAAATCGTAATTGGATGTAAAAATCTCTACAGCATATTTTCTATCTGTACCACCTATCCAACCTGCCAATCGATTATATGGAGTCTCATTGGATGGCAATTCACATTTAACTTTTTGTCCTATTTTTTGACAAATTAATCCTGCCATTTTTTCATATTCAATGTGGTCATATTTGCCAATTTTTTGATCAGATCCTTTTAAAGCTGATGACAAAGAGCGAAACTTTGAGAGAATTTGCTCGATATTAGGATTTTGTCCAAGGCTTTTAGTAACAGAAGCTAAGAGTTCACTTTGTTCATCATAAAAGGAATTTTTCACAAAATCAGTCAACCCTACTATCGCTGGAATTAGGGGTTCATGGGTTCCGTCAATTTTGCTTATGTTAATACTTACTGGCGCGCCCGCTCCAAGCAAAATGCCTATTCTTTTCTTTCCTTGGGCAAGTATCTGACGTAAATCAGACATGTATTGGTCAAGGTTATGCACAACCTCACTCATATAAATTCCCTAAAATATTATCCTATCTCCGTAAACAGCACGCCTAACTTAACACAAAAACCCAATGAATTGTATGATATAGAAGAGATTCAGGATGCAAAATTCAGAGCGGTCACCCATTAGCCCCCGTCAGTCAAATCTACTTGCTAACAACTTTCAAAGCATCATATTGCACTTAGTGTGTCAGGTATTGCAAATTTGTCAATTCATCAATGTTAAAAGCTTTTTAGCATAATCTTTGATCATAAATCCTTCTAAAGCATCCATAAAAAAAACCGCCAAGATTACGCATAGAGTTTTAGTTCCATAGGCGTGGCGGTTGTGTCAGCTACAATTATAGTGGAGTGGAATTAGGTGAAGCAAGGAAAATTTACAAATCTGTTATCAACGCCAAGCTAACCTACCCAGCAATTCCCGCGATTTTTTAAAAATATTTAGAATCAAGCTGTTATACGCACAAAAATAAATATTTTTCGCAGAGTATTTACTTTAACTTTATTTTTCAGCATATGGAAAATAAAGGAAAATCATCTATTTTTTTTGTTAAAAATCGCGGGAGTAGCTGTAACCTACCTACTTTCCTTCCCTTTCTGTAAAATAAATGAAAAAATGTGGTATGTATTCCATTATTTTTTACGTTCCCGCATCTCATTTGGAGAGTGTTAAAACTGCACTGTTCGATAAAGGTGCAGGTCGGGTAGGCAATTATGATTGTTGCTGTTGGCAAACTCTCGGTACCGGACAATTCCGGCCATTACCAGGGAGTCAACCTCATGTGGGTAAAGAAAATATAGTTGAACGCATTGAAGAATATAAAGTAGAAATGGTTTGCCAAGAGAAAAACTTAAAAAAAGTCATTGTGGCTCTACTCGAAAACCATCCGTATGAAACGCCTGCTTACGCCGTCCATAAAATCCATACTGATATTTAAATCAAGCATTCTGGCTAAAAAGTAATCTATCGTTAACTTCCTCGACTTATTCTGCTCATTTATAAATCAAAAATTACTAAATAGAAAATTTTCAGATGATTTTCCGGAACGAACAGACCGCGCAATCGTTCCGGAAAGATTTCCACGTCTCAACAAACCTCGTATTGACCAACATTCTCCACCAATAATGCCCACAGTATTAATTCCAATAGGAGAGAATAATGACTCAAGAAAACCAAAATATGCTGAGAATTCTTCGACGCAAACAGGTGGAAAGCCGCACTGGGCTTTCGCGTTCTACTATTTACGCCCGCATTGCGGAGGGCTCATTTCCCAGCCCGATTGATTTAGGCGGCGGTCGGGCTGTCGGCTGGGTGGAAGCTGAGATCGAAGCTTGGCTGCAATCGCGTATCGAAGCCAGCCGAAAATCTGTTGAAGGGGGCGCACGATGAAAGCATTCAAGACGCACCGCGGGCGATTTAATCGCGCACTTTTGCCAAAGCCGCTTACTGTATTGTCGCAATTGGGCATCCACCCCGGGAAACCCAATCAGAGCGGCTACTTGAAATTTTGTTGTCCATTTCACAAAGGCGGCAAAGAAGCGAATCCCAGTTTTAATCTGCATCATATCAATGGCCACTATCGCTGCCACGCCTGCGGAGCAAAAGGAAAAAATACTCTGGCTTTTTATATGCACATCACTAGGGCGTCCTTTATTGATGCCTGTGTTTCATTAGGTTGTTGGGAGGAAAATTTATGAACAATATTCTAATGCCGGAACAAGCCGCTCGCCACTTGGCTGCCAAAGCCCTAGCTGCCGGTTATCTATACCAAGCTCTGCACACTTACAAAGATGTGAATAATCAAATTATTTATTGGCGCATCCGCTTAAAAAAATCAACTGGTGAAAAATGGATTCGGCCAATGTATCAAGACGGCAATCAGCATTATCATTTGGGGGAACCGGCTGCACTCAACTCACAAGCTAAACTACTCTACGGCTTGCAGTTATTAACCCAGCATCCGCAAGCTATTGTTTTAATCGTGGAGGGAGAGTACCCGGCAGACATTATGAATCGGTATTTGGGGAAACATAGCAGCCATTATCCATTTTTTGCAGTAACTAGTGGCAGCGCGACCAGTGCAGATAATGCCGATTGGGAACCCTTAGCTGGCCGCCAATGTCTGATCTGGCCAGACAATGATGCAGTAGGATTACGCTATGCCCAACAAGTCCGCGCTAAATTAGAAGAATTTGGCTGTCAGGTAGAACAAATTGATCTAGCCAATCTGAACTTACCGGAAGGCGGGGATTGCGTAGACTGGCTCAAGGTCAATGCATCTACAAAAACCGATGATATTCTATCCCTGCCTCGCATAAAGTCCACACCTCTACCCTCATCAACGGTATCTACTGAAAACGATGAAGAAACCATCACAAAATTGGCGGCGCTCACACCATTGGAATATGACCGGGTGAGAATCACTACCGCCAAAGAACTGCATATCCGCCCCGCTACTCTGGATAGTTTAGTGAAAACGACACGCAATGTTAATCAAAAAGAAAATAGGCTGCCTTTTACAGAATGTGAACCGTGGCATGAACCTATTCAACCAGACGTTTTACTGAACGAAATCAGCGAAACTATTAAACGCTTTATTATTTGCTCGCCGGAAACCAATTATGCCGCCACTTTGTGGATCGCAATGACCTGGTTTATTGATGTAATTTCTATTGCTCCATTAGCCGTCATTACCGCCCCAGAAAAAAGGTGCGGCAAAAGCCAATTATTATTTTTGTTAGGCCGCTTAGTGAATCGCCCGTTATCCACTTCCAATATTACACCTGCCGCGCTATTCCGCTCAATCGACGCCTGGAAACCAACCCTGCTAATCGACGAAGCCGATTCATTCATGCGCGAAAATGAGGAATTGCGCGGCATTATCAATTGCGGTCATACCAGAGATTCTGCAAAAATTGTGCGTGTGGTCGGCGATGACTTCACTCCTACAACTTTTCACGTATGGGGAGCCAAAGCATTAGCAGGCATTGGACATTTATCGGATACGGTTATGGATCGCGCCATCACTTTAGAATTACGGCGCAAACTGCCTCATGAAAACATTCAACGATTACGTCACGCCGAAGTGCATTTATTTAAAACTTTGAGCGCAAAACTCGCCCGGTTTGTACAAGATTATGCAGAGAAAATACAGGAAGCAAGACCCGAGTTACCCGATTCCCTCAATGATCGAGCCCAGGATAATTGGGAACCACTGTTCGCCATTGCTGACGTTGCCGGCGGCGAATGGCCGAAGCGATCTCGTATGGCTGCAATGCTGATTTCAGGTGATCATGAGCGATCACAAAGTATCGGTATTGAGCTACTGCAAGATATTCAAGAAATTTTTGAAACGCAAAGTATCGACAGAGTATCCTCTTCCGAACTAATTCGGTTACTTTGCACCGATGAAGAAAAACCCTGGGCAACCTATAATCGCGGTATTTCCATTAGACCCAGACAAATCGCTACCCGGCTAAAAGAATTCGGCATTTTAAGCCACACTATCCGCCTTGGATTCACTACTGCAAAAGGATAC
This sequence comes from uncultured Pseudomonadota bacterium, assembly GCA_963697455.1. Classification (GTDB taxonomy): domain Bacteria; phylum Pseudomonadota; class Gammaproteobacteria; order Coxiellales; family Coxiellaceae; genus JAFEDN01. Next base: position 52,962 of record CAVOOI010000008.1, read on the forward strand.
CTGAAATCACAATTTACTGACGCGTTCACCCGCTATCTTAACCAAAATAAACGTAACAGCGTCACAACTCACTTACCATCAGATTGTGATGTTACTGATAGAGAATTAGTTACTGATAAAACAGTAACAAATAACAGTGAGGTAACATAAAAAACCCGTCAGTATGCGGGTTGTGACCTTGTTACGGATATAACCTCCTATTTATTGTGATTAGCCTCCTGAATTGCTAATCCAATACTAGTGAGAAAATCTAAACGAGCCTGCAAAGCTCGATGCGCAGCAGTGGATACTTGTTGCCATTTTGCTTCTTCTTGCCCGGTTAAACGCGCCAACATTTCCAGTGCTTGCGGAAAGTGATTGCCGGAATCCAGTTCAATATGCCGCTGTAAATAATATTTTAGGGTACTCAGGCAGTTTTGATCACTGACTGGGAGAGTTGTTTCCAATGATGCCAGTAACGGCGTAAACATAGTTTCCGTAATCGCTTCGCGGCCATAAACAAAAGCGGCGGCTAATTCATGCGTTTCAGTGCTGAAAAAATCAAAAGTCGTCGCCACAAAGCAGCGGACAATAGCAGGAGTATTACATATTGTTAGCATGTTTGAATCAGACTGAGAAAAATCCCGGATAAATTGATGGATCGGCTGGGTATTGGCTCCTATCTCTGTCATGGCTTGCAAATAAATTTCATAATGGCTGAGATAATTTTTACCATCCATAGCCATATCGCCCTCTTCTTCCAGTAAAATACGTCCTAGCAGACGTGCGCATTGAGCATCTTTGGGCGGCAACCACGGCGCCCGGGTAGATACAATACGTCGATGTAGCTCTTTCAGTAAACACATGAAATCCCAAACAGCAAAAACATGATGCTCCATAAAAATTCGTAAATCATTTAAAGTATGGATACTCTGATACAAAGGATGCTGGTTAATCTGCTCGATCAAGGGCGCGCATTCCTGAAAAATCGCCTCAGCCTTTTCTAAATTTGTCATAATTAATGATTCCTGGTTATATTTATCGCATTCTGGGCATCCGGGATCAGCGCCTCACGGCATGGAATTAAGCAAGTGAAGGTGGAGCCTTGCTGCTCTTGGCTCTCCACATAAATTTCGCCCTTCAGATCACTAATGAACTGCTTAACGACCGTCAGTCCCAAACCGGAGCCCGCATATTGGCCTTGATATGAGGGAATTAAGCGGGTAAAGCGCGAAAATATCAGCGCTTGTTGATCCACGGGAATACCCATTCCACTATCTTGGATCACAAATTTTAATATTAGCTCGCGCCCTTTTTGTTGCGCCAATTCTGCGGTCAAACTCACAAAGCCAATATGGGTAAATTTAACCGCATTGTTGATTAAATTAAGCAGAATGCGATGTATGCGGACAGAATCGCCCACCAGATAAGCCGGAATTTTTTTATCGACCGTCAATTTTAAGATTAATTGCTTCGCTGCCGCCGATGGTCTTTCTAAAGCAATTACATGATCTAATAATTCCGCTAAATTAAATTTCAATTCAGACTGTGGCAACGCACCACATTCCAAGCGCGAAAATTCAATTATTTCATTTAACAATTTTAAGAGGGCGTAACTGGCTTGAACCAAATAGTGCAAATCTTCCCTAGGCGCTTTGAGGCGAGACGCAGCAATCTCCGCAAATCCTACCAAACCGGTTAACGGCGTACGAATATCGTGGCTAATATTCGCAATAAAAGCGGATTTAGCCTGATTCGCCGCTTCTGCCTGTTGTTTAGCGGCTTGTAATTCACGTTCTTTTTCCTTGAGTTCGGTAATATCACTAAAATAACCGACAATACCTAACGCTTCGCCATTCTCATCTTTAATCGGCAACTTGCTGACTAAAGCCGTGATTTTTTTACCATTGGGTAAGACTAAGATTTCCTCTTGGTTGTGATCGGCTTGCCCGATAAAGTTCTAAGTCCCCTTGGCGAAAGAAAATCAGCCGTGTCGCCGCCCGGCTGCCACGGCAAATCATTGTCGCTTTTGCCAACAATAGCGTCAGGCGAGGACAACCCCACTAATTCAGCATAACGTTGGTTGCAACCTAAATAGATAGAACTCGCATCTTTCCAAAAGACAAACTGGGGTAAAAACTGGGTGAACTGCTTTAGAAATATTTCCGTAATTTTCATAAGGCCCTCCTGGTATTCTGGTTGAAGGAACCACAACACCAACGCGCACCGGCCTAGGGGACCCAGCCCAATAGCGCGTTGGCGCATGGACTGGAAGGTCTTTACGAAGAAGGCTACACCTATTTTTTGATCCACTGACCTGAATGCTCCTGCTGCTCCCTGAACCGCCGACCTGACCAAACAGGCAGGCGTCATCGCTCCCGGATGGCGAACACCAAACAGTGAGGGAATTTTGTTCAATAGGAATACAACCTGGAATCTTCAGGCAAAGATTTAAAAAAGATGAGATTTCGTATAAACTGCAAACAGCCATGTTAACTTCTCGTTAAGCTAATGTGGTTAGTGCCGGTTCAGGTGTTAGAGCACCTGGCCGACACGCCTATTATCGTCTCAGCGCTGTACATAAAGCAATACTTGAGCGGGAAAAATTTTTTCACAAAAAAATTTGACAGCCTAGTACCAGTACCAGATTAATATGACGCAAATCATCTATCACTCAGTAAAGTATCTAATAATTTTTAGACCTTAATAATCATTTTTTATTACATAGAGTCGCTGTAGCCCCGTCAAGGATGGGCGATTCTGTTTTGATCTGCGCTCGGTTTTTGAACGACAGGTTGCGGGTTCTACAGCGTGCTAAATTCAATCGCAAACCGATCACTAGCAGATCAAAACAGATCGGCCACCCGCAGGGTTTATCCTTGACGGGGTGGAAGCGACAATACCCTAGTGATGCAGGTTTGGCAGCCCAGCGCTGCCAAACTCTGCTACCCGGCGAGGGATGCAAGGGGGTTTGGGGGACGGAACGGCCCCCATTTTATCTGGCGAAGCCAGAAAATCATCGCGAAGCGATACCCTCCCGGCACATCTAACTGCTTGGAAAAATAATTTATTTCTGAAAAATTCAACTGTGAAACCTACTGTGAGCAAAAAGTTGAATTTAATTTTTCAATTTTTATCGGTTTTTATAGTGTATTTCGTTTAAAATTATGGTACACTCTTTCTCATGTTCCTTCCCTGTCTGGATTAAAATGACAGGAAGACCGTGAAGCTGCGATGAGAGTCTCGGTCGCAATCTCCCCGGAGATTGTCGCAGCGTGCATACTCTTTATTGAGTATACACTCATCATTTGAATCAATCGTTCACATCTAAACAATTTGAACGATTGATTAATAACATCGGAAAAATTTCCTAGCCTATCTTGTAGGCAATGTTATTTTTTCAATCTTTGGATGTCCAATCATCAATATTATGATCAGGGCTATTTCATAACCCTGATAATTTTTTGAAAACTCTTTTGATGTGCGCAAGTACAAAAAAAGAGGATTAGTTCATTCCTGTTTCTGGTGATTTCCGGAAATAGTCTTCACTTGGCGATTTTTTGAAGCGCATACGCGCCGAAAAAGATAGCTTCTCTGTCAAAACCTGAAAGAGATCTGCGCAAAAATTCAATGGCCATGCAGTCAAACAAATGATTTCATGTCTTGAGAATATGTTTTCGTACGCGCTGAACCCCTGCCCTGCTCATTCACTGCCGTCTTGCTTAAGGGTTTCATTCATTCTGAATGAGGCAAGCGTTAAGATGGTGTACCTTGCTGTACATTGTCTGGTGAATTTAGCGTATGACAGAAAGGTTTCGTGCTGGCCGCGAAAAGCTCCCTTTCTGATTCAAAATCCCGAATGGGATAAGTAGATCGGCGCATATTTGCGCCGCCGGTTTAATCACCGGACTTCTGCCGTGGCGGAAACGTCGTTGTAGGTAGTATCAGTCAACACTCACGTATGGCCGAATAATTTGAGCAAAAAAAATGGAATATAAAAATAAGGAGAAAAAATGTCCTGGAACACTACTCTGAATGAAATACTGGAAAAACATAATAAAGCTGCCGCGCGTGGCGGTAAAGCAGTGGGCTTTGCTACGCAGTCAGCACGGCAAGAGACGCTATGGCGAGGATTTAAGGAACTTCATGCACTGAAATATCACTTAAATGATGTTCATGAATTTAAAGAGCGGCATATCCGGGCATTAGCGAATACTTGGGAAGACCGAGGACTATCCGCATCGACAATTCAAAACCGTATCAGCGTATTTCGGACTTTCGCGGAATGGATTGGTAAACGCGGGATGATTCTCGGCTCCGAGCATTACGTCAAAAATCCTGACAATGTCAAACGTCATGGCGTGCCTCAGCGCTAAATGGAATTGACCCACTTCTGCTAATGAAAACTGACCCACCTCATATTTTGAACAAATAAAATATCAGTAAAATATCAATATTATTATGATATTTTATTCTGTGCCTGACGCTTCTGCATGAGCATGAAAATAAATTTCTCTATTGGCGCATGATCATCGTTTTTCTAACGGTAGCGGTTCAACATTTCTGGTAATCAGCGGAAGATCACCAGAGAGGGAACCTCAATGCAGCAGGTAGAAATTTGTTTATCTTGTCAACGTTCGTTTTTCATTCAGCATAATCCTTGCCAGCAATATTGTAGTCAGCCGGGCTGTCAAAAGAAGAGAAAGAATCAATGGCGTCAACGCAAACGCAGGCAGGACAGCGACTATCGCGATAATCAGCGGAAGGCTGATCAGAGTTGGCGGCAAAAAAACCCGGCGTATTGGCAACGCTATCGGTCGGCCCATCAGGACTATGTCGCTCACAACCGGGATCAACAACGCCAGCGTGATCAACGGCGGCGCTTAAATGCCGCGCCGGCGACGCGTCGCCTTCTTGCAAAGAGCGACGCGTCACCCAATAATTCTCCTGTTCCATCAGGCACTTACGATCTCATCCCCCTTCCGGCGTCCGGTCTTGCAAAGAGCGACGCGTTACGCGTTAAAATTACTTTAATTTCAGCCGATTACGCTGGGGAACCCTGCTTGCAAAGAGACCACCTTATCGCCAACGGTGAAAGGGCCGTTTAAGCTCGGGGCATGGAAATCATCTCAACACCTATCGTCTCCGCGGCTCCTTCGGGAACTCCTTTCGAGGTGGAGTGGCATTGTCTGGATATGCGCTATCAGCATTTACGCCAGCGATCGCCGCAGACTCAGCGCCGGCTGATGCTGTCGATTTGCACGTATGGCTTATTGGTTCCCATTACAGTAATTGCAGCCGCGGAGGCGGTCAGTACCGTACCGAGGTGGACAGTGATCGATGGTTACATGCGCGCCCAGGCGACGCGTACTCTGGGAAAAGATACGATTGCCGCCCAGACTTGCGGACTACCGGCGGATGAAGCACTCCTGACGCTATATCGGACGCATCAATCCCGTCCGTGGGAGCCGTTGGAAGAAGCCACTTTACTGCAGGAACTGATGACGCATTATCAATATACTCAAGCCCAGTTAGCCGTGCGGTTCGGTAAAAGTGAGACGTGGGTCTGTCATCGGTTACAACTCATCACTGAACTCCCGGAATTTGTGGCGGCAGCAGTTTATCAGGGCACTGTATCGCATTGGTCAGCCAGCCGGGTATTGATTCCCTTTGCGCGCGCAAATGCCCATCACGCAAAAAAAATGATTGATTACCTGGCCACGCATCGGCATTCCAGCCGGGAAATACAGACCTTTTATGAGCACTATATGCAGTCTCGACCAAAAGTGCGTGAACAGATGATCGCTCAGCCTGCCCTGTTTTTTAAGGTCAAAGCAGCTTCTGCGGTAAAATCCGCCGCTCTATCACGCGATGAATTCCCGGAACAAATCTGGGAGCAACGACTTATGCGCGTCATTCAAGAGCTGAATGCATTAACGGTTCTTTTACCCCGTGTATTTTATCCCGAACAAACGCCCGGTGAACGCGAATATTTAGAACAGCGTCTGAATCAGGCGGTAGCTGCGATGGCGTCGTTACAACAATCACTACGGAGAATTCCCCATGCACAAACGTCCTATGGCGCAAACGGTACAACAGCTTCATCAAGCAGGCCAGAGCCTGCGAGAGATCAGCCGCTTATTGAAGCTATCGCGCAATAGTGTGCGCAAACTGCTAAAAAAACCAGACGGCGATCACGAACCGGAACGGATTTACGCGCAGCACGAACCTTACTTACCGCTGATTGTTGCCCTGCTCAACGAATGTGGCGGTAACCTGGTGCGCGTCCGTGAGCGATTAGCACAGGAACATCAACTGTCTTTGGCATACAGCACCCTGACTTATATCGTGCGCAAATATCAGTTGTCGTCGCCGCCGACTCGCATGGGGGAATACGATTTTAAACCGGGAGAAGAAATGCAGCATGACACCTCTCCCCATACCATCATCCTCGGAGGCAAACCGGTCAAAGCACAATGCGCTGCTTTAGTGCTGGCGTTTAGCCGTCAGTTATTCATTCAATATTATCCCTGCTATACACGCTTTGAAGCCAAAATATTCCTGCAACAGGCGCTGTCATTTATGCAGGGCAGTTGTCGGCGTTGTGTGATTGATAATACCAGTGTGATTTTAGCGGCTGGCGCAGGCAGTCAGGCCGTGATGTCGGCGGAGATGCAGTTTTTTAGCCGGTTTTTTGGTTTTGAATTTCTCGCTCACGCCGTGAATAATCCGAATCGAAAAGGACGCGTGGAGCGGTCATTTTCTTATGTCGAAAATAATTTTTTAGCGGGACGGGTTTTCCAGGACTGGGAAGATCTGAACCAAAGCGCACTCCAGTGGTGTCAGACGGTCGCTAATGAAAAACTCAAGCGTTGCCTAGGCATGTCGCCGAAAACGGCTTATATCCAGGAGAAGCCTTTTTTATTGCCGTTGCCGGAGATACTCTTGCCGATCTATCAACATGAACAACGTGTGGTCGATACACAAGGTTATATCAGTGTTGACACCAACCGTTATTCAGCGCCGGAAAATGTTATCGGTCGTGCGATCGATGTATACCGGTATCTCGACAAAATAGAAATGTATTATCAACACCGGCTCATCGCCAGCCATCCCGAGTAATAAGATCCGGGATAAACGCTGCCTCATTCCCGGTCATCATCGACGCTCATACCGTCACCAAAATCATCGAACCGGCTGTGCCGCTGAAAAACAGTTACTGGGTCACAGCATTATTTTAGATGAATATATCACGCAACTAAAATCACATGTCCACGGTCGTGGCGTCTGGATGTTTAAGCGATTACTGTATTTAAAACAGTTGTATCCCGCTGAAGCGTTTATGATGGCGATTGAAAAAGCAGAGCAATATGGCCTTTATAATATGCCGCGTTTAGAAAAGCTTATCATTCGATGTGTCGCGGGAGAATTTTTTAACCTGTCCTGATAGGGAGAAAACACGATGTTACAACCACTGCAACAACTCATGGAACAACTGAAATTACGGGGCATGATGACCTGCCTGGAGCCGGTCATCTCACAAGTGCAGGAAGGAAAGATCGCTGTTCAGGATGCGCTGCTTCAGTTACTGGAAGCCGAATCGCAAGACCGCCAGGCCAGAGCCTTAACCAACCGGATTAAAAGCGCTAAAATGCCGTGGAAATGGGCGTTAGACACGTTCCCTTTCAAACAGCAGCCCGGCGTGAGTAAAACCCAAATGCTGTCTTTAGGGAAACTGGATTTTATGAAGACGCATGAAAATATTATTTTTATAGGCAAACCCGGTATGGGAAAAACCGGGTTGGCGATCAGCCTGTTACGTTTAGCGTTGATGCAGGGGTGTCGGGGACGTTTTTACAATACACAGGATTTACTCAACGATCTCTACGCTTCTTTTAGCGGATCGAAGCACTTCCAATCTGCTCAGAACGATAGCCAGTTACGATATTTTAATTTTAGATGAACTGGGATATTTAACATTAACGACCGAGCATATTAATATATTTTTTAAACTGATCGACATGCGTTATCAAAAGAAATCCACGATCATTACGACCAACCTGGACTATCCGCAATGGTATGAGGTATTAACATAAAGATCTGGTGGATGCCATGCTGGATCACTTCCAACACTTCTGCATTACTGTCCGCATTGATGGACCCAGTCTAAGAAAACCGGGATAAAACACCGGCAGATTTTCGTCCAGATTCACTCACATCCAAACGGGAAGACCAGCGGCCAGTCATCTGGCTGCTGGCCTAAGCACCACCCTTAACCACCCGAAAGAAACTACTATCTCTTTATTCCACTCTGTTTATCTCATCGTGGCCTGGACTCAAATTAATATCTCTGCGCACTCACTGGGTCAATTTTTATTAGCAAAAGTGGATCAGTTTTTATTAGCGCC
>CAVOOI010000009.1:0-22765 GCA_963697455.1 uncultured Pseudomonadota bacterium
GTTGGGCCCCAGTTCGCTATTATTTCCGGCAAGAATTTTGCGGGTAACGAAAAAGTACTAAACTGTTGGCTATTCTCTATGCCATTCCCATTTTCCCATTTTCTCTAGCTCTCTTGGCCCAGTCCTCAACTAACTTTCCGTTTTCCTGGTCCCGGGAGCTCACGGTATTCTTGTTCAAAACTGCGGGCTTTGTAGCAAAGTCATTATTATTACCCAAGCCTTCCTGGAAGTTAAACCTAAATAGATTGATGAGACGGGCGTTGTATGTTCTTTACTTATTCGTTCGGCGACGTTGTTGCTCTACGGTGTTCAGCTTAGCACTTGTTCTCTTCCTCCTAACGACATTAGTTCTTGAGCCGAGACTAATATAACACACTTAACACTCCAAATAAAATCATTAATTTTATCAACTACCTGACTAAGTTTGTAAATCAATATGCACACATCAGCAAATTTTCATTCCAATTTCATTCAATTCTATAAAATGGCTGCACAAGAATCTAGTTGTTGGCTGCGTATTGAAATTTTTAAAAAAATTTATTTTTTTATTAAATGTCACGATAATCCTATTTTATTCATTTCAGAGCTTAACATCGGTGCCGTGTCGCTGATCTTAACCGCATTTCTCACTTAAAACAACTTTCAAAAAATTAGACGACAAAAAAATCATCCAATTGATTTCAATATTAAATCATTTCAAGAAAACGCTATCTTTGTTAATAATAATTAAAACAATATTAGGCATTTGTCCTTATTTTCCAAAAGAAGAATCGGATAACATAAAAATTTCATTGCTTAGCCTGACAGAAGATAGCATAACTGATATAAAACAATTAGGTACTTCTTGCTTTGATGGCCCAGGTCTTCAAGAAAAAAAATTCATTCGTGATGTTTTCAATAGCCAAAAATTTTCATTGTTAGATATAAGTCGCTTAACGATTAATAGCACCCACTATCTAGTAAAAATAGAACATTCTCTAAAGGTTATTTTTAAGGATTTTTCAGGAAATGCCGAAGACGAAAATTTTTTAAGAAATTTTCATCCTATCACAACTAGCCATCGCTACCTTTAAGCAGTTAATACAAATTCATTCATCAGACCCAAATAATTTTAAAACTGTCGACACTTATTTATAAAACCTTAGCTTTATAGTATCAAAACTTTTCTTAGTAAATTTTAATTTACCATTATTTCCAGCTGAGATGATAAACCGGCTGCTACTAGAAACAAGCAAAGTTTCCGCTCTGAGCTCATTCCATTATTTGAACGCGTTATTAAATTGCATTCGGGAGAAATACAAATCACGCCTATTATTTCTTTCATCGAGCAAATTGGCTATAATAGACTCTATTCCTCCTAAAATTGAAAAACTCTATGAAATGCTATCAGAAATTTTTTCACCACAAACATCTTGCGAGATTAAGGGACTGATCCCATCAATCACTCTTGTCAATGCGTTAATCAAATTATTAACTACAAGGTGTAAGCCAGAAAATCATGCCATGACTAGTTCGAGTATGCTGCTCTGCTTTCTGGCAAATAAATTGGATGGCGAAATTCCTATTGATTATTTAGATTTCATTTTAAAAAATCAAAATCGTCTTATTAATGAGTTTGATGAAGATAACGATAATTTTATAAAGTATACAAAAGCGTTGAGCAGTCTTTGTGGTGAAAAAAAAATAACTTCTGTACTGGAAAGTAATCATCTTCTATTACTCATTAAACGATTAAATTTTATAAAAAATCATGAACAACACACCGAGTGTTTTAATGCTATTTTAACTATTATTAAATATGGAATATTAGATACTTCCATTATAGAAACTTTGTTAAAGCAATTAGCCACTGAAATAAAGATTGCCAGATTGGATTCTGAAAATACTATGCCCATCAATTATATCGGCGAATTAAGCAAGCAACTTGATTCTTTTTTACCAAATAGCAAACAAGAAAACGAACCAAAACAACAAAACAATTCTTCCCCGGAGGAGATGAAAAAACATAAAGCACGGAAAATAAAAATACGAGAAGATATTCCATTTTTTCGCAGTTCCAGCGACATATTTAAATTCAACCATGTTTTCAAGCCTTCAGATGATGAGCTGCATTTTCGTGTTAATCTTTACCAAGCTACCGATTTAACAAGCTCTATAGAAGAGAAAAATCCTGATGACATCCCCGCCGATCAAAGATTACTGGATCTTCAAATGATTGAATCTGGTCTGCCTTCGATATTCGGCCATTATTAATTCTGGCTTGCAAAATATTGAATTCTCTCAATGAATTTTAGGATAGGTGAAAAGATTTGGCTCTGAGGTAATATAAATATCTGCATTTGGCCAACTTGGATGAGGATGACCAGGAAACAGGTGGTTGTCGGGTGATGTAATTACACCTTCCCCCTTGCACCCAGCCTAAAATCCATTCACGAAGGATATGCCACATTGAGCTAACCAATCTTCCGTCTCCAAATAACCCATGTCATTTGCTAGCTCCAGCGGAGTTTGACCATTTTTATTTCTATGAGTTACATCCACACCTGCTTGGAAAAGCAATTCAATCATCGCTTTGTTCTTCGTGTAGACAGCTTCATGCAACAGATTATTACCACAATTTGCAGAAAATCGATTTAAATCGATTTTATTTTGAATTAAATAATTAATACCTTTCACGTTTTGTGTATTCACCAAATTTATAACTGCTGGTGGTTGTGAATAATAATCTAATTGTTCCAGGTCGAAGAGAACAAATTTTTTGTTTATATTTCCAATTTTTTCCATTTCTTCTGTTATCAGCAAAGCGGATGAAGATTTAAGGAAAGGCAATTGAAACCTAACAAGATGGTTTGCGTAGTAAATATTGTAACCATTTTTTCTTGCAGATTCATAAAATTTTAAAAAAACTTGAACAAGTAGCAACCAATGACTTTCATAATCCCCAACTGTAGTCAAGGTTATAGAATTGTTCTCTTGATTAAAATAAGCTTCTATTATTGTTATTTTCAATTCGCTGCGGTGATAACTTTTTAAATCATAGCGACTACAAAATGACGAGGTGCAAAAAATATAGTCTTCTTGTTGATAGCTAGTTTGAAAATTGTTTTTTACATTTCGGATGATTTTTTTAGCGAGTTCTTGGGAGTCCATTTTATAAAAACTGATTGCTTCTGCACCCGTCATTTCAAAATCTTCGGAGTTGATAACAATATCAGGGAGGTAATCCTTTTGTTTTGGCATCACATTCAAGTAACTAAAATACTTCGATCTAGGTAACTTAAGGTTTTTAAAATTTAACTGATACAAATATTCTTCTTAAAAAGCCTTCGTCTCCCACTTTGCATAAACATTCTCGAACTTACCCAATCTTTCATCTTTTGCAATACGCACAATTAATTCATTTAAAATAAGGGGTTTGTTTTGAACAACCCAAACAAAATTATCCGCTATCAACATCAAGCTGCCTTTATAATCAAGCGCTAAGCAAAGCATTATCATCGATTTCCTGATTTCACTTTCATACATTATTCCATAAATTGCTAAATGGTCAGCCCTTTCAATGAGTAGATTATTTTCCAGTAAATTTTTTATGTCAGGTTTTGCATATTGATTAATTTCTAAATCAGTTAATTTTCTAAAAACATAATTGACTTGTTTATCTTGTAAATTGATATCTTCAAATTCGTTGATCAGAATATTAAAATCAGGGAAAAAATCTTGATGAAAATAAGGCAAGGTAAAATCTGTTTCAAAATTTTTATTTAAAATATTTATTTGAATATCGGGAGAAAGTAAATTTTTTACATTTAATTTAATTCCACATGAAATGGAGGTCCCACTATGAATCGCTAGTTTTATTATCTCTTCATTGGTTAGTTCTGGATTTTGTTCCCACAATAATGCAAGGGCACCAGTTACCGTAGGTGCTGACATAAAAGTTCCCGTATTCAATACATATTGTTCAGCTGAAGCAGAATAACGATTTACCCCTCTCACCCAAATAAAATTCCCCTTAACTGTATTTTGATCGATGTAATTACTGCTAATTTCATGTTTCCACGGATCTATGTATCGAGATTCATTTTTGTTTAAATTTCCAACTATCAACAATCCCTTTCTCAATATGGATTTTGTAAAAATTCATTTCCATTCAAACACAGGTTAGCGTTACCTGCCGCATAAACAATCACTTTTCCCTGTTCAACTAACTCCATACATATTTGTAATACCTCTTCTGTCATGAGTAATTCTTGGCTTCATTAATTATTTTTACATCTAATTTTTTTAAATACTTCAATGCTCGCAAATAGGCGGCCAATTTATTGGGCAAATGAATATCATGAATTTATTCCACAAACTGGCACTAAGGTAGCGCCTGTTGCTAAGCCTAATGGTACATTAGTTAAATGATCGATACCCGCAATCAAGCCCATCACGTCATTAGCATGGTTAGCGCAAGGCGAATCAAATGAAGTGATTATTTTTAATTGCACTAACTCATCATCTCCATGGCAATCGTAGGCTCCGCTATACCATTCTTTTGGATCACTGAGTACCTGCTGAATAGCAGGATGATTAGTATTAAAACAGGATTCCATTACCGCTATTTTTACTCCTAATCCTGTTTGCTCATTGAGGATAATCTGATGTTGTTCTAGCATGTCTTTTAGCATACGATACTCCTGCAAAAAATAATGTTAGTATACCACAAATAACTCAATTTAATATTCAATTTTTATATTTTTTATCGAAATACATATAATAATTAGGAAAAATATGGGCGGAAATAATCAGGACCAAAAAATTACGGCCCATCTTGCTAACGAAAGAACTTTTTTGGCATGGCTTCGCACGAGTATTGCAATCATGGCATTTGGATTTGTGGTAGAGAAATTTTCTTTATTTCTAAATCGAATCTCTCAGCTATTTAATATGCAACGTGATAACACCTGTAAAAAATCAAATGAACTTTACCCAGGTTATTCTTATACGATTGGAATTCTTCTTATTGTTATTGGTGAAATAACTTGCTTGGCGGCATTATTCAAATTCTTACAAACACGCAAGCAAATTAGCAATGATAACTTTCAACCTTCTGCAGCCCTCAGCATCATTTTAACATTGGCTTTTTCATTGCTCGGATTTTTCTTGATTATTTATTTAATTCGCAAGCCTTATTTGATTCTCTGAACCGATATCCATATCCTATAAAAAAAATTTCTTCCAAGTGTCAGGTACTGTTTAAGGCTGCCATATCTTTTCTTCAATACTTGGTCCCAGCCAAATAATTTAAGATAATAACAGGAAGCGGGTTCTTTCTTTTTATTTTCAATTTCTTGAAGTATGCCTGGTGCATATTGAATAAAAAAATCTTTTTCATGGTCTTGTAATTTCCCTGTTACTCCTGCCTGACAGACTTGCAATTCAAGTATATAACCAATTATTCCATAGGTTTCGCTGGCTGTTTTTGCATAGTCAAGTGCATTATGCAGTTTTCTTGAAGTGATTTCAGAATTAACTAGTCTTGATAAGGCAGCGAAACAATTTAGGGCAGCAGCAGGCTTGACTTCATTATTTACATAAAGATATTCGCCCAAAAAAAATAATTTGGCCGACTCTTTACAAAAGGTTGGATGCCAAAATGAAATTGACATAAATCCATCCAGACATCCATATCTTCAAGCGCATCCTTTAATAGTGGATAATCGAGGGTTGTTAAGCTTGCCTTAAATACTTCTTCTAATGATAATTTCTTGATTAAACTTCGTGTGAATCGAGGTAATTGGCCAAACATGTTAAATTCCTTTTTTGAGATGCTAATCCTATTTAATGTTTTTTTCTAAGTAAGCTACAGCCGCATTTGCAACATTGTGTCGCCATTCTGCGGTCGAGAGTTATTTTACTTTATAAGTATCGACCTCATCAGTGTCGACATTGTTTCCTTCCATCTCTTCTTCATGGCCTTGTTCAGTTTCTGATGGAAAAAACAGCATGGGCATACGAGGTTTTTTAGCCGGCGGCCCGTCATCTGTAAAACTTAACTTTCTTTTAACACTTAATTTTTGATCATCTTTATCTAATAGACCCTCTGTTTTTTCAAGTAAGGTGCTAACAAGCGCATCGAGATAGCTTTGATTGCGAAGACTCGGTTGAATCGACGTTTGGGAATTAAAAACAAAGGGCAATTCAAAACTTGGCGTGATAACACGATATGTAATCTTTTTAGAGAGATGACAATTGGGTAATTCTTCTGAGGTGACAATGAGTTTTACCCCTTCTTCAAAGAAACGAGCTAAATAATCAACTAAATTTTCGGAAAAAATCATATCGGTGTTGGCAGGTTTAGTGCCCGCAGTTAAATTGCCGTGCGTTTGCGCTTCCCCACCCAGAATAAAAAAAGCAATGAGGTGTAACCACTCCCAAAGCTCGCCAGATTGACTAATATTAATTTTTTTTGCAATCTTTGTTGCACTGGCTTTTTGCGCTTTTACTCCGAATTTTGCTAAACAGCTATTTTGATTTTTGATGCCTTTTTTCCCGCGAACGTAACCCGCCTTTCTTTGTTCAGCAGTTTTTTCTAGAAGCGCTGAGGTCACGAGGATTTCTTGCATTTTTATGCAGTCGGGGGAGGACGCTTGTAATCGTTTGAGCCAGTCTACCCTCTCTAAATCTGGCTGAAGACGGGAAACTTCTTTGACTCCTTTATTTGAATAAATAAGCATACAGCCATAGGATTTTTCACGATAATAT
Source organism: uncultured Pseudomonadota bacterium (assembly GCA_963697455.1). Classification (GTDB taxonomy): domain Bacteria; phylum Pseudomonadota; class Gammaproteobacteria; order Coxiellales; family Coxiellaceae; genus JAFEDN01. The sequence continues at coordinate 6,751 of CAVOOI010000009.1, forward strand.
TTTGTTGTACCCGGACTGACGACATATTTTGGTCGTTTTTTTGGGCTATTAGCAGGCGATCCCAAGACATTTATTGGGCGATGGCCTATCACTTCCTCTGTCAGAATAGTATCTAAGTATCTTGCTGCTGCTTCAACATCTACTCCTGGTGGTAGAACTGACCGATCGACTAACACAGCCGTTTTGTACTCGGGATCTTTTTCATCTCGTCTGGCACGAAAGTGGGTAGTGGTATTTGCCTTCTTTGCCTTGATGATAGCTAACGGATCTTTTTGCATTTTTTATTTCTTATATATTATTAATGTTTGCTTAATCTTAGCTAAAATTTATCTCTTTCCATAGGAAGAGCATTGTAATAATTAATAAAATTATGTCAATTACATAAATGAAAAAATATGAAATATTGAGCATAAGTTGACGACCAAAATCTGTCATGTTAAAAAACCCTAGCGTCAACATACAGAGGATGACATGAAAGTAATTTCTTCTACGACAACCACCCACACAGAACTTAAGGCAACTAGCTTAGTCATATTGTCATCTGTTTTATACGGGTTCCTTGGTTACTTCGGGGCAAGTTTATTGAACTTAAACCTCCCATCCCGACCATGTTATTTTGGCGCTTTACTATCGCAAGCATTTGGATGTTACCGATGATGATGCGCTATCGAGTAGCAAACCTATCGACAAAAAAATTAAGCAACCAAGATAAAGCGCCCTATTGTTTCTTAATATTAAGTGGTCTTGCCTATTCTACTGCGTGCACTTTTTACTTTATGTCAAGCCAGTTAACTGGCACCGGCCTTGCCATGGTTATCTATTTCACCTATCCACTCTTTGTTGTGTTATTTGTCGTGCTGGCAAAAAGAAAATGGGCAGATAAAAAAACTTTCATCTCGCTAGTCATATTGCTTCTTGGTTTATTCTTGTTAAAAAACCCTCGTGAAAACCAGGTTATTTCGGGAGTGGGGCTTTTATACGGGTTAGCTTCCGCCTTCTTTTTTGCGGTTTATGTTTACCTCAGTAAATTAATTTCAAATAAATTGCCCTCTTATTTACTTACCTTTCTATTATGTTTAAGCAATTCCCTATTCTTTGCAATTTACTCACTTTCCACTCACACCTTCATTATCCCTTCTAGTTTAAAAATGTGGGCATTTGCTTGTGGACTTGGCATTATTGCTACTGCTTTACCAGTACAATTGATGCTGGAGGGGATTAAAAACAATTTCGGCTAGCAAAGCCTCCATTCTGTCAGTTTTGGAACCAGCTGTGACCTTATTTGTTGGCATGCTGTTATTGAGTGAACAAGTGAGCAACTTACAAATGGCTGGTGCAATGATTATTATGTGTAGTGCTATTTACATCACCGCTTCAAAGAGAAACGTGAGCAATTGACACAGAATAAATATATCGCGCCCATTAATGCGGATATCAAAGAAGCGAGCAATACCCCTACTTTAACTAAAGTAATTAAAGATTCATTATTTGAAAAAGCAAGCTCGCCGATAAATAAACTCATCGTAAAACCCACACCACAAAGCACGCTCATTCCATAAAGATGGGTTACATGAATGCTTTTGGGAAATTTAGCTACATTCAATTTAACCGCTAACAAACTTGCTGAAAAAATTCCTAGTTGCTTTCCTAAAAATAATCCAAAAAAAATACCTAACGTTATTGGCTGAAAAAAATCACTCATATAGATATCAGAAAATTTTATCCCTGTATTTGCAAGAGCAAATAATGGTAATACGACGAAGGCCACCCAAGGTGATAATTTTTGTTGAAGTTTTTTAACTACGGCTTCTCCATTTTTGACTGAAATTGGAATAGAGATTCCTAGTAATACCCCTGCCAAAGTAGCGTGAATACCAGACTTCCAAAGACAAACCCAAAGGATACTTCCTATTAAAAAATAAAGTAATAAACGGGACACGTCGAGATAATTCATTAACAGCAACGCGCTAAATAACAAAGCAGATAATATCAAATAAAAAATGCTCAATTGCTGAATATAGAAAATAGCAATAATTAAAATTGCACCTAAATCATCAAAAATCGCAAGCGCCGCCAAAAATATTTTCAAAGCATTTGGCACTTGACGGCCGAGCGCAGTTAAAATAGCGAGCGAAAAAGCAATGTCAGTGGCAGTAGGAATTGCCCAACCTCGTAATGTATCAACGTGTTGATAATTGAAGAGAAAATAAATTAAAGCAGGAATAGCCATCCCCCCCACCGCTGCAATTATCGGTAAGGCAGCCTTGCTTGGGGTATTTAAGTCCCCTTCTAGAATTTCATTTTTTACTTCAAGCGTTACCAGCAAGAAAAATAAACTCATCAATCCTTCATTGATGAGTTGATGGCCGTTCATCACTCCTTTTAAATGGCAAAAAGCCAGGGTAAAGGGAGTATGGAAACAACCAAAATATAAATCTTTGGCTGGTGAGTTTGCCCAAATTAATGAAATTAACGTAACTAATAATAAGCAGATACTGCTATTTGATTCTGTTTTAATAAAATTTAAAAAAACTTTAATCGCTGTCTCCTCGTGCTCAAATATCAATTATAACAATCTTGCTTTACCGCCTCGACTGAAAATTCTCATTTTCTGGACTATAAAGTAATCTGTAGTCATTAAAAAATCCGTTGGCTACAGCTCTTTAAGAGCAAAAAATGGGGAGTTGTTAAAGGAGTTAACATGGAAGTCGTTAGTATTAAAGTTTTAAGAGGACCAAATTACTGGTCCAATTTACATAAAAAATTAATTGTCATGAAGCTTGATCTTCTAGAATTTGAAAAATTTCCTACCAATGAGATACCCGGCTTTAATCAAGCATTAAAAAATTTAATACCTTCACTTTATAACCATCGATGCTCAATTGGGACAAAGGGAGGATTTTTTAAACGCTTAGAATCCGGTACTTGGCTCGGCCATGTGGTTGAACATATTGCCCTAGAACTGCAATGGTTATCTGGCATGCCTTGCGGCTTTGGTAGAACTAGACCGACTTCTAAAAAAGGAGTGTACAATGTAGTTTTCGCATATGAAATAGAAAATGCCGGTATTTATTCCGCACATGCAGCGGTAAACATTGTCAAAACATTAACCAGCGGCAAGTCTTATGAAAAAATAGAGCAAGATATCAAAGAATTAAAAAGAATTCATGAACATGAAAAAATTGGACCTAGTACTGAATCCATATTAAAAGAAGCAGAAAAAGAGATATCCCTTATATGCGCCTTGATGAAGATTCCTTCATCATGCTAGGCCAAGGATGCAATCAAAGAATTATCTGTTCGACGGTGACAAGCCAAACCAGTTGCACTGGCGCTGATTTAGCCATGGATAAAGATAAAACTAAACAAATCTTAGCTGGCGCTTATCTCCCTGTGCCAAAAGGTTTAATTATTCATTCTATTGCAGAACTTGAAATGGCAATCCAAGAAATCCCTTATCCTCTGGTAATCAAACCTTCAGTTGGAAACCATGGCAAGGGGATTACCACCAATATTAGAACAAAAGAAAAAGCGTTATTTGGTTATAATCTCGCGAAAAAATTTTCCAAAGAGGTGATGGTAGAACAATTTGTCACAGGCTATGACTATCGCCTCTTGTTAGTTAACTATAAATTAGTGGCTGCGGCTAGGAGGACACCTGCTTGTGTTGTTGGAGATGGCCTATTGACCATCCAACAGCTTATTGATCAAGCCAATGAACATCCTGATCGCGGGATAGGTCATCAAAAATTACTCACTAAAATCACAATTGATGAATCCACACTTTCGATCATAGCCGATAACCAATTTACTCTCGATACCATTTTACCGGCAGGATACATCCTTTATCTTAAAAGCGGAGCCAATATTAGCTCCGGCGGAACTGCTTTGGATGTGACTCATCTTGTTCATCCCGTTAATATCGTCATGGCAGAACGTATTGCGCGCTTAATGCATTTAGATATCTGTGGGATTGATATTGTCACCGACGATATCGCCACCCCTATTACTGAACAAAATGGCGGCATTATTGAAGTCAATGCAGGACCCGGGCTTAGAATGCATCTTGCTCCCTCAGAAGGTAGGAAAAGAAATGTTGCAAAACCCATCATCAACATGCTATTTCCAAATGGCACCCCTTCTCGTATTCCCTTAGTTGCAGTAACCGGCACAAATGGAAAAACAACAACGGTTCGACTGATTGCCTATTTTGCAAGAAAAGCTGGCTATTGTACTGGCTTTACCACAACAGATGGCATTTATCTGCAAGATCAAAAAATCTATAAAGGTGATTGCAGTGGTCCACTTAGTGCTTCAGCGATTCTACGAGATCCCCTTATTAATTTTGCAGTATTAGAATGTGCCAGAGGAGGAATACTTAGGTCAGGTCTTGGGTATGATAAATGTAGCGTCAGTATTGTAACGAATATTTCCGAAGATCATTTGGGTCAAGACGATATCCATACATTAGAAAAACTGGCTCGTGTTAAATCAGTCGTTCCTCGCAGCACCTCGGATAATGGTTATGCTATTTTAAATGCAGATGATGATCGTGTTTATGCGATGAAACATGATTTGAAATGTAACATCGCGTTATTTAGCATGATTTCCAATAATGAGCTCGTTGAACACCATTGCTCGACTGGAGGAACTGCTGCATATTTAGAAAAAGGTTTTTTTATTTTACAAAAAGGCCCCGATAAGCACCAGGTCGCCAAAATAAACGATATTCCGTTGACATTTTCCGGCCAGGCGAAAAGCATGATTAAAAACATTCTTCCTGCCATATTAGCGGCCTTTGTTAACCATTTTAATATTGAAGATATTGCCAAATGGTTATTTGAATTTAAACCAACGGCTGAAAACATTCCGGGCAGAATGAATTTATTCACGGTAGGGGATGAAATAAAGGTTCTTCTTGATTATGCCCATAATGAAGAAGCGTTTATTGAACTGCGTGATTTCATTGAGCACGTAAAATGTAAGAAAAAAATAGGAATCGTTGCAGCAACAGGTGATAGACGGCCAGAAGATATTAAAAAAGTGGGCTTTTATGCTGCCCAAACTTTTGATGAAATCATTATTCGTCAAGATCGTGACAGCCGTGGCAGAACACACGAAGAACTCATCAACCTTGTTATGGAAGGAATTAATCAATATAAAGAAAATAGCCAAGTTAAGATCATACCTAATGAATTTGAAGCCATTCAATATGCCATTGACACAGCTGAACCGGATACTTTTATCCTGTATTTTCCTGATGAAGTTTCTAAAGCTGTCGATTATTTAAGACAACAAGAACAAAAATCTCTAACAATGAAAACTATTGAAGGAAGTACCTCCGCATGAAGCCTAAAGGAAAACTTTTAATTATTGGCGGCGCAGAACATACTGGCGATGAAGATGTGTTGATCGATAACAAAGAAAAAAAGGAAAAAGGTGAAAAACGTTTTGAAATTTTAACAGAGTTAATGAATGTCTCTAAAAACAAAAAAATTGAAGTGATTACCACAGGCTCTCGAGTTCCAGAGCAAGTGCAACTGCGTTATCAACGCGCTTTTCACCGAATTGGCTATCCAGATCCTGGATTTATTAACATTACGAACAAATTTGAAGCAAGGGAAGACAATTTTCTATCACGTGCTGAAAAGGCAGGTGCAATTTTTTTCACAGGAGGTGATCAATTTCGTCTATCGACCATTTTAGGTGGAACCCCCATGATTGATGTGATTAAAAATCGATATCGTAATGACAAAACATTTCTTGTTGCTGGCACCAGCGCTGGCGCAATGGCCATGTCTTCTGTGATGATCACAGAAGCGGGAACAGAAGAAGCGTTAATCTATCGGAATGTAATTACTACTTCAGGCTTAGGTTTTTTAAATAATTGTATTGTTGACACCCATTTTATTAAAAGAGGGCGATTTGGCCGGCTAGCACATGCCATTATTATTAATCCGGATCAGCTTGGCATAGGACTTGGCGAGGATACTGCGCTGATTATTAAGGAAGGGTCCGAAGCAGAGTGCAGAGGGTCGGGCATGGTGGTGATTATTGATGGCAAAGAGATGGGCCAAACAAATATAACAAGTTGTGTAGCGGGAGAACCCGTCTTTGTTGAAAATTTGAAAGTACATATTTTAGTTAGAGGTTGCCGTTTTTCAATTAACACACGCAAACTTTACTTTCCTGCTATGGAATACAAACGAAACGGCGATTCAAATAAATAAAAATTCTGGGTATTAAGTCGACCTACTGTGGTCTGACTAACAAAAGGGGCATTACGGTTTTGCTATATAATGGTGATAAAAATCTTCTCCTGAGCACCTACCTAATTTTTCTCCTAAACTTTTACTTTCAGATTCAGGAATATTTGATGGCATCTCTGCAGCCAGTTTATCTAAACATCGATTTAAACTCTGTGTAATCAATGGCTTACATTTTTCAAGATCAATATTTTTTTCTTTTAACATTGCCCCTGTTTTTTCTCCGCTGACAATTCCTTGACAGATTGCATCTGGCGCAAGCGCTTTAAAAGTTTTTAACCAATCTTCTTTAGAAAGGCTATTTTCTGACAATGCTGGCAGTGATATACCGAGTAATACAAAACTGGCAAGCCCTAAAAGTAAATTTGATTTTCGTAACATAACCTTTTTCCTTATTTATACATACTGCTTAAAAGTATAGTGAAAAAAAGGCTTAGACTAAAAAATCACACCCAGTAATTTTCCTAATAAAGCGGTAATCGACATGGCTAATGTTCCCCAAAGCGCGACTCGCAAGGCGCCTAACCATTTTTTGAACCCGCAATACCCGCGGCAATACTGCCTAGTAAGGCAAGAAAAAAAATAGACATAATGAATATAAGAGAAATGAGAGAGGATTGCTTCCCTATCAAGGCGACTGATAATGGCAGAAAAGCGCCTAAAGAAAAGCTTAGCCCAGATGAAACAGCAGCTTGCAGTGGCCTGGCAGTACTTCTTTCATTTATGCCTAATTCATCTCTAGCATGTGCATCCAATGCGTCATGTGCCATCAGTGATTTTGCAACTTCCTTTGCTAAGTCTTGCGTCAACCCTCGAGAAATATAGATTGCGGTCAATTCTTCTAGTTCATGTGGGTAATTGGTTTCCAGCTCATGGCGTTCTTGAATTAAATCGGATTTCTCGATATCCGCTTGCGACTTAACTGAGATATATTCTCCTGCTGCCATTGACATGGCCCCAGCAAGCAGACCGGCTGCTCCAGAGATAAGGATATGCCCAAGCGGCATCTTGGCAGCCGCCACTCCAATTAACAAACTTGACGTAGAAATAATCCCATCATTTGCACCCAAAACTGCTGCACGCAACCATCCTACTCGATTAATGCGATGTCCTTCACTATGAAACATATTTTTCTCCCAGCCCAATCACGAAGGGTATAGATCCAATAAACATCGGCTATAAGAATTGACGCTCGATCTGGTTTGTAATATAAAACAACAACTCGTTCCCATATGTATCATCTTAATACGACTCAATCAATTGGAAAAATCAGCCAAGGAAGCGACATGTTTTTTTTCGGAAAACTAAAATTTAATCGACTACGATTACTGGCTGCCTTACTTCCCTTTATCTTTCTCATTGATCATGCAGAAGCATTCGCACCTCGAACCTACATCTGGGGACTGGCAGGAACTGAGCAATTATCCAGAATCGATTTTATGCTGCCATTGCAGGCAAGCAGTAAAGATTATTTTTTTTACACCGACATACAAGGTGAAGTGGATACCATTTCAAATTGGTACGCAGGCCTTGGCTTAGGCTTGCGTGGTAGCTTTCAAAATCAAGTAACCGGCGCTTATTGCTTTGTTGACCGGAATTATACCGGCAGACATCATAAGTTTGTGGTCATCAACCCCGGCCTTGAAAGCCTAGGCCAGTCATGGGAAGCCCGAATCAACGGTTATTTACCATTTAAAAAAGAATATAAAAAAGAAAATTTACTCCCTGCCTCTGATACCTGTGGGGATAATTTCAACTGTAATCAGGCCATTTTTATTGGTCATCAAGAATTTCTACCTAAAAACTTTAGTTATGAAGAAGTGGCCCAGGATTGGACGCTGAAGTGGGTTACCATTTTGGAAATCAACTCGTATCCATTTATGGCGGCGGCTACTATTATCACCTTGAGCGATCGGCAGATGTTAAAGGGGTGGAAGCACGCGTTGTCATTCCGATCAATCATTCTATTGCGCTAACCGCAGAAGCTAGCTATGACAAAATTCAGGGTGGTGCAATTGTTGGTGGTATTCGGCTCCAAAATGGTCACCCACAATCTTCCTATACTGATAGTCGCTATTTCGAACCCGTGACCCGCAACCTCGGAACAAACGGGAGTGGGCTGGGTATTCCTGTTGCTCATGGCACATTATCTGATGGTTTTTATCTGTTTAGAGATAATATTTGGTTTTTTGCTGGCCAAGGTGGTAGCGCGTTTACTGGACTCGCTACGGGTACATTTGAAAATCCGTTGAGTAGGGATCAGCTCACGCAAACCACAGTAAATAGTATTTTTAGCTTAACGCCCTATGCAAAATTGTTCTTCAATACAGGGAATTATGTGCTAAATCCCCTATCGGCGACTGCCCCTAATGCCACCCTGATTTTACCTGCAGGTCAATCGATTTATGGTCGCACACTTAACTACAAATGTTCTGCTATTGGCATACAACGGCCCACATTTTTGGGAGAAATGGAATTAGTTGGCAACAACAAGCTGGATTCAATCACGCTTGTCAACAACCTTACCCTTCCTCAACAAGGAAGTGCCATTAACCTAACTGCACTTGCTATTTTAAATGCGCCTAACGTTTCAATCTGTAACAGTCGAATTACTAGCCAACTCTCGGTCGTTGGAAATAATATCGGCTCAATTAATGTAAGCGGCCTCTCACCACTTAACAGTGCGGTGATAATTGATCGCAGTGAAATTACTGCCTTATCGATCTTAGGGGGAAATAATGGAATAAATGCTTCAATCTTAGTCACGGCTATTGGTAATAACAATCAGCCGACTAGTAGCAATCTTTTTCAATTTATTCCAGTCAAATCATTGCTTCGGCCTCAATAGCTGGATCTAATATTGGCCAAGTTGAAGTAGCGGGTATTGGAAATAATGCGTCTAATCAAGCTGCGAATTTTGATAATAATCAGTTCCTATTATTCGATACCGGTGTAACAGGTAGCGCAACGGTTGCCACTAACATGAATCTAACGTTAGTCTCGGGTATTGGAAACAATGCGGCTAGCTTAAGTGGAATTTCAGCAAATTTTAGCAGCAATCATTTTTCGCTTACCAATACCTTGATCAATAGCAATAGCACGATTGTTATTCAAACCGTTGTCCCGCAATTACTGATAAGTGGTATTGGCGGCAATGCTGCAGGAACAAATAGTCAAAGTCAATTTATAGATAATGACTTTGATCTAAGCGCAAGTGCGATAATAGTGAATGCGATTACTGGAGTAATTCAGGGAGAAACCATGGCAAGCGGGATTGGGGGAAATGCTTTTGAAGCAGGAGTCGCCAGCTTTTTAGATAATCGTTTTAATTTAAACAACAGCTTTATTTCAACAAGCAGCGTGATGGCGCCAACTGATCCCTCTGTAGATAATTTAGTTACCGGAATCGGCGGAAATGCTTCAATCAATGCCAGGTCGCTGTTTCTTGATGACCAATTCAATATTTATCACAGTGTCATCATGTCAACAGCAACGGTTAATGGTAATCTCAGCAGCGCACTTAATGCAGCGACAGCAATTGGCGGCAATGCAGATAATTTATCAAATGCTGATTTTGGCGCTCTCGGTGCGGTAAATACATTATTTCGAATCCAAGACTCTCAATTAATAAGCAAAAGTATTGTGTACGGTAATTTAGCAAACGTCGTGTTATTTGTCCCAACTGGCAACCTGGCTACTGGAGTAGGAGGTAACACCTTACCAACGGGCAACTCGTCTGCACATTTTCTTTCGAGTTTATTTCAGTTGGATGGCGGCACGCTCGATGTCTCAGCCACTGTGAATGGCAATACCACTGCAAACACTTTCAATATTGCAACCGGGCTTCGTGCTGATCCTGGAACGTTTACTTACTGGGAATCTGGAGCAGGGATTGTCCGTGCCATCGTATCTGGCACTAACCTTGGCACTAACGAAGCATTTGCTACAGCAGGAACGGGAGTCGTCATCAGCCTATCACCGATAAATACGATTGAACAACCCTAAAGTGGCAGCCCTCTCCTCAGAGAGGGCTTGGTAATTGAAATTACGAACAACCACAACCACAGCTATTAGCTTGAGCAAAACCAGCCGCCGTTTCTGGACAACATTCACAAGCAGTTAGCATACTAATTAATAGCAAAACACCTAATAATCTGATCATACAAACATCCTTATTTGATCTCACAAAAAAAATATAGCAGAAATCAAACGTCACGTGCCCATTTACGATTGAGTTTAACGAATGACTTAAGCTTTTCTTCAACCAGTGCATTAATGGTTCCTTTCGGATACTTGCCTTGCCGATCACGCTCGCCAGCTGGAATACCCATTAGAAGAAAGATAGCTTGATCAATATTTTCAACCGGATAAATATTAAATTGGTTTGCCCGAGCTGCATCAATTACTTCGTGTTTCAACATTAAATTTTTAACATTCGTCCTTGGTATCACCACACCTTGGTTACCCGTTAACCCTCTTAAACAACAAATATCAAAAAAACCTTCAATTTTTTCATTTACGTTGCCAATTGCTTGTACTAAACCTAATTGATTAATGGAGCCTGTCACTGCTAAGTTTTGTTGAATCGGTATATTGGAAAGCGCTGAAAGCAATGAACAAAGTTCGGCAACCGAAGCGCTATCCCCGTCAACTTCCGAGTAAGATTGTTCAAACACAATGCTAGCTGATAATGTCAGCGGCCATTTTAGTGCATACCGTCCTCGAAAAAATCCTGAAAGAATCAGCATGCCTTTTGAATGAATCGGACCACTTAATTGGACTTCACGCTCAATATCAATAATTCCTTCACGCCCCACTGCTGCAGTCGCGGTAATTCGTGAGGGCAATCCAAAGGTAAACTCTCCAAATCGGTAAGTGGTCAATGCATTAATTTGACTCACTGCTTCTCCCTCTGTATTGATAAATAAAATATCTCGTTCAATTTCTTCATAGAGCAGCTGCTGATAATGATCAAGTCGAAAAATTTGGCGATTAATCGTATGTTGAATATCCTGGTCGGTGATTGTTTCCCTACCTGATACTTCTGCCCAATGATCTGCCTCTTCTAATAAATTAATTAAGCTTCGCATATTCAACAAAATTTTCTCAGCATCCTCCATTAGGCGAGAGCTATGATCAACAATCCTTGCAATGGCTTTACGATCAAAAGGCTTAAGACCCAATTTACGTGCCTGTGTTGCAATCATTTTTGGAAATAAATCTAAAATGACTTCATCGCGAGTAACGGATTCTTCGAAGTCAACAGCCACCTTAAAAAGATCATTAAATTGCGTATCTGTATCGCGTAAATAATAATAATCTGCTCGATTACCTAATAAAATGATCTTAATATCCAGCGGAATAGGCTCTGGTTCCAACGTCGAGGTACTGGTAACAGAAATCATGGTTGGCGGAAGTTTAATATTAATTTGTTTTGTGAGCAGCGCGTTTTTTAAAGCCTCCCATGATAAAGTTTCATCGAGTAAGTTATTTGCATGCATGAGGAGATAACCTCCATTAGCACGATGCAAGGCGCCCTGACGAATTAAACTAAAATCTGTTACCAATGCACCAAATTGCGAAACATGCTCAATACGTCCAAATAATTCATAGTAACGCGCATTATCTAAATAAATAATAGGCGCTCCTTTAATATGGCTGTTATCGACAATAACATTGACCTGATAACGAGAGAAGGCAAACTCGGAAGGGTGAGATTCTCCCCACATGCTAAGTGGAGGTTCTTCATAATTTTTTAAAAAGATCTTAACGTTTTCTACTACATCTTTTTTAACTTGTTCTAAATAATGGGTAACTTGACTGTATTTCGAATATTTATTCATTAGCCTGTCGAAAAATGGTCCAATCGCATCTAAAGTAAAATCTCGTTCATATATTTTTTCTTCTTTTACACGCTTTTTTTGCAACTTTTGAATTTTATCAATGATTAATCTCAAATCTTCGTTTAATTCTTCTGTCAATTCATCTTTTTCATCTCTCTCGCTTTCTGATAACAATTGTAGGTCTTTCTCTGTTAAAACTTTTTCATCTTTAATTGGAACCACCACGAAACCTTTTGATGTACTCAAAATAGTCATTTCATTACGTTCAGCTTCTTCTTGTAAAGTATCAAAATAAGCTTTTTGCTTTACATCCACTTCTTTATTAATTTGTTTGATTCGAGCATGATGCTCCTCAGTATCAAAAATAGCGGGTAAGGTTTCTTTTAAATTTTCAATTAACTTATTCATATGAGCCTGAAGCTTCTTACCCATGCCAGGTGGCAACATCAACCTTAAAGGGCAACGAGGATCATGAAAATTATAAACATAGCACCAATCTGGGGGCGTGGCTTTTTTGGAAGATTCCTGTTTTAAAATACTTTCTACAATTGATTTTTTTCCAATTTCTTCAGGTCCGAGCGCATAAAGATTGTACCCATCGTGCTTCACAGTAATGCCAAAATGGATGGCTTCAGTTGCCCTTTTTTGACCAATATATTCAACATCATCAGTCAGTTCTGCCGATGTTTCAAAAGGAAAAGACTGCGGATCGCAGCGATTTGTCAAACGATGATAATCAAGTGGCCTTACATATTTCATAATAGTTCCTAGCAAACCTATTAAAATAATAGTACAGCTTACGGTGTGCCGCTGAATACCTTTTGCCCTACTGGTGGCGCAGGAACGCTTAATGTCGATGGGGTTTCTGTGGTAGCAGTACCTTCTGGAATATCGATTCGTCTAAATGCACAAGTATTCACATCAAGTGTATAAAAATTGGAAAAAATATCGCCTTCAATTTGCTTTGTCCGGCAATGAGAAAGCGTAAAAATGCCATTAGCATCATAATACCCATAAACTATGACATAGTCGTCATAAGCACCATTAGAATAATATCCCATTATTTGATATTCAGAATCACTTTTTAATGGCACCATAAAGGCAATTAATAAGAGGCAAATGAATAATTTTCTCATCTGAACTCCTTTTATAAAAAAGAGTCTTTGATTCAGTATAGAATGCGCATTGTTTTATTTCATGGAAGCAAATCGTTATGAAAAAAATTAATTGCTTTCCTCGAACAACTATTTAGTAGAAACTTCGAACTGAAGTTTAATTGACTTAATTTATAAATTTATTAGGAAAGGAAATTTCAATGGAATGTTACCTATTAATTCAACACCGTGTCAGAGAGTATTCAAACTGGCTATTTGAGTTTGATTCCTTATTACCTTGGAGACAATCGCTTGGAGAGGAAGAATGTCAAGTATTCAGGGACAATACTGATGAGAATATCGTCACCCTATTATTAAAATGGAAGAATGTTGAAAGCGCTAATGCATTTATTAGCGACACTCAGTTGAGTGAAATGATGCAAGTCTCTGGTGTTATGGACCAACCTAGCGTCAATATACTTATCAAAAGCTGAGAAAACAGCAAAAAAATTTATGCTGTTGAATCAAAAGCCTAGCTTTATTTTCATTAACACTAATTGAAAAAGCCACCCGCATATACTAAACCTTACCATGTAAGTACTAAAAACAAATAATAAAACTTACATATTTGCGTTGAATTGTCCAGTTATAATTGAACGAAACAAAAAGGAGAACACAAATGCAAATTTCTAAAATATTTACATCTAAAAAAGCTTTAGTGGTTGCGGTAGCGCTTGCAAGCGCCATCGGCTTCTCAGCGCCAGCTCAAGCTTGTGGTGGCTACAGCGGTTGCAAATATGTACACGGCTATCGTCATTACAATCGTGGCTGCGGCACTCGATGCTCCTACAATACTTGCAATACTTGCAATTCTTGTAATCGCTGCAACTACAGCTGTGATTCTTGCAATTATTGCAATTCTTGCTACACATGTTCTGGCTGTGGCAACTACTACTATGGTGGTTACTACTACTAGAATTCATGCGTAATTTATTTCCCTCACTAAACCTCGAGCTAGCTCGAGGTTTAGTTTTTTGGTAAAAAGATAACAATAGAAAAAAATGCGTATAAGGTTATAACCATCTACGCTGTTTTTCATTATATTCATGACAGCTCCTGTTACTGAAACCACAGCCGCAATATTGGAAAGAATGGACCAATACTTGCAATATTTTTCATAACGCAAAGTTTCGCGCATCAGTTCAAAAGCACTATGCTTTTTCCCTTCTTTTTTATTGAGTTCAGATTCTAATTGTTTAGAAAAATGTTGTGACTCTTTTTGTTGTGAGCCGCCTTCCTTAATATGTTTTACATTGGCATTGCTTGTTGAACCTGCCATTTTTACCTCCTATTTACTTAAATAAAACGAGTTAAGTATAGTCGGTATATCTAAAATGTTTTTATTCTTACCCATCTTGTGCAATAACCATCTTTTGACATTTGATAGCAACAATAAATTGCATGAATAGTATCACCGTAATCATTAGTTAACGTGCTACGGCGGCAAAGCCTACCGTCTTCACCAATAAAAGTATGGCGGTAACGAATGGGATAGGCATGAGGCGTAGAATAAGTCTCTTTTTGCCATTCTGTGTGTGGAAAATGTTTTATTCTAGGGTAAGCATCACTATCATCATTCCTTCCCATTTCATTTCCTACTACACTACCCAACACTGCACCACCGATGGTCGCAACTGCCCTGCTTGAACCATGGCCTAAATTATTGCCAATAATACCACCCGTAATTCCACCCACTATCGTTCCAAATTGTTGATTAGAACTTGCATAAACGCAAAAAGTCGCACTGAGTGTAGCGAATATCCCCAAAATTTTAATTAGATTTTTCATGAACCCCTCCCATTATTATTACTAATACCTAAAAAATGCTGTAAATTTAATATTAAACCCTGCCCGCTTGTCAACTGATTCTTCTGTGCTAGTTTTATAACTATGCTTTTTTGCATAGTGACAAGGATGAATCATTGATGAAACTCATGCTGACATTTGCAACCGTTTTTTTCCTACTTTTTGTGCAAATTATAAAGGCGCAAGGCATTAATACATTACGTTTTGGCATCGTTTATTCCTACCCGCCCTTTGTAAAACAGGATGCGCTAGGAAATAGCTATGGTTATGACGTTGAAATTGCGAAATCACTTTGTGCTGAGCTAGGTAAGGCTTGCGAATTCACTACCATGCCCTTTGCTGATCTTTTTTCTGCACTGAACAATAATCAAGTAGATGCCATAATAAGTGCTATTTCGATTACCGAAACCAGAAAAAAAACAATAGATTTTACCCACCCCTATTATCAAGGAACGGCGAGTTTTTTGACACTTTCAACTCATCAACCCTCTACAGTTTTTCGAAACGCGTTAAAAAAATCCAGGCTAGGCGCCTTATCAGGAACTATTTATTATGATTATTTAGTTAAAAAATTCCCTCTAGCTAAAGTCATCAAGTTCGCGAATTCAGAAGATGCAATTGGTGCATTAGCCGATAAAAAAGTCGACAGCGTATTACTCGATACTTTAAACGCAAAGTGGTGGCTAAGCCGTAGCGCAAACTTATTTCAGCTGGTCGTTCCACCCGAGCCCTTACCCGAGCAATATGGCATAGCAGTGAAAAAAAATAATATTGGGCTTTTAAATGACCTAAATAAAGCCTTAAATCGCTTATTCGAAAATGGAAAAATTACTGAAATTAATCAAATCTACATCGATTTTGAAATGCGCTAGCGTTCTGCAAAATCCCAGTTTGAATTTCAAGCAAGGATAGGTTAAAATTGCCTTGCAAATGTTACGTTTTTAGT
>CAVOOI010000010.1:0-35769 GCA_963697455.1 uncultured Pseudomonadota bacterium
CTTGTAACCCTACCTGACGTACGTATTGCTGGAAACGATCACGCCAGCAGGTGCGGTGGCCGCGGCCCGCTGGGAGCTTGCTGCCGAGCTCACCGACGATCTGCGCGGGGCCGATGCCGGATCCGCGGACCAGGAAGAAGGCCGCCACCGCGGTGCGGGCGTCCGGGACCAGCCTGACCGGGCTGTTCGGGGTGGGTCCGGTCGTCGCCGCCGCAGTGATCGGCGACGTCCGCGTTGTGTCCCGCTTCCCCAGCCGGGATCACTTCGCCGCCTGCAACGGCACCGCCCCGATCGAGGTCTCCTCCGGGGGCCGGAAAATCTGGCGGCTGTCCCGGCGCGGCAACCGCCGCCTCAACCACGCCATCCACATGGTCGCGGTCACCCAGATCCGCCACCCGCACAGCCAGGGCCAGGGGGTGCCCCTGATCTTCCGGACTGTGGATCCTTATAGGATCGTCAGCCGAAAGGACGGGATCAGTGCCAGGGAAATATAAGACTTATTCGCCGGAGTTCCCGCGATGAGGCGGCCAGGATGGTCGTGGAGACGTCGCGGCCTATCGCCGATGTCGCCCCGTTGCACGGTCGCCGATTCACCCGCCGGACCCCGGCCGCCGGTGCCACCGTCGATTGAAGGCGGTCGGCACTGGCCTCGGCCGCCTGCTCATATCGGTCCGACGGATCGCTCACTGCGATCCCCTCGCCCGTGGGCGTACCGTCGACCGCCCCGGAGCGCTGCTGCACCACATGGGTCAGCTCATGGGCCAGCAATCGTTGACCCGTCGGGTCTGGGGCTCATACAGCCCGGATTGGAAGACGACATCGTTGCCGACCGTGTAGGCATGGGCTTGGACATGGCGGGCGGAGTCGGCCGCGGCGGTGTCGGTGTGCACCCTGACATCGCCGAAGTCGGCGCCGAGCCCTGTTTCCATCGTCGCGCGGGTCGCCGCGTTAGGCGGTGTGCTCCCCGCCCGTCCCACCACGTCCAGCACCGGTGAGGGGGCCTGGCCGTCATCGCGGTCGCTCAGTTTAGCTAATACACCGTCGTCAGCTAATAATTGCACGACGGCGGCGTTTCCGGCCGTGCGCTGCAGACGCAAAACACTCGCGGCGTCTGTCGGCCAGGCCCCCGCGGCGAGCGTGGGGCCCGGGCTGCGGCTCCATGGACGACCTGGCCCGGACCGGACCGCCGAGAGCGGCTCTGTCGTCTTCGTGGTCTCGCATGGCTGTGTCTCCTCTGCATCTCGGCCGGCCTCACGCTAGGACCGACAACTCTTCGTGGTAGGGGCCAAACTCCTCTTTGACGCACAATCGGCCGAGCTTTCGGTACTCGCCGCGGTGGCCCAAACGAGGTCTCCCATGTCCAACTTCGCGGTTGCCGTCGGCCGCCACAAACACGGCAGTCATCAGCCAAAAACACAGCGCTTCCACAAGCGCTTCTCGATGCCTTGACGTGGTCGCCGGGAGAAAACACAGAGTTTTTCGCCCCAGGAGAATATAGCGGCTGGCCGCTGCGAATCTGGCCAATTATGAAGCGTCCTTTCATTCGGCTTGATGGACGTGTCTACTGTTTCGATATGTTCAGCCTATTTGATAATATCTACCGCGTTCTACAACGACTAATTCTACAGCGTAAACCAACCTATAGCCGCACATGGAACGATGAGCAAAAAAGAATCTCTGAAGAACTTCCGCTTATCTTTCTCGGTCGGTTGCTTCCGGGCGCACGTATTTTCCAAACCGCTTATTATCGCTGGTCGGTTAATGGCGGCCCAAAAGAATGGTACGAAACAGATGGCCTCGTTATTTTTGATGACCATTTGATCGTTGTTGAGGTCAAGGCAGGCGCATTCACTTATACTTCGCCTGCAAATGACTTGGCAGCGCATCTCAAGTCTCTCCGTGGTTTGCTGCAAGCCCCCGCTCGTCAAGGTAGCCGGTTCATAGATTACCTTGAGAGCGGATCGGAAGTCTCGATTGCCGATAAAGATCACAATGAAATTGGTCGACTCCGCCAGAGCGATTTTCGACATATTACCGTCTGCACAGTAACACTCGATGCCTTTGGCTCCCTTGCAGCGCGAGCACAGCATCTTACACCACTTGGAATTGATGTCGGCAAACGGCCTGTATGGCCGGTGTCAATTGACGACCTCCGCGTGTATAGCGAACTCTTTGATAATCCCCTTAGTTTCCTTCACTTTGTCGAACATCGCATACGTGCTAGCCAATCAAAGGCTGTGGATCTTGATGACGAAATGGATCATCTGGGACTCTATATCGTGCACAACAACTATAGCCGACGCGCCACCGAGCTAAAGGGAAATCAACTTGATCGACTGAAGTTCAATGGCTTCCGCACCCCCATTGATGAATATTACACTGCAATGTTTCGTGGTGAAACCCCAACATTGGTGAGACAAAAAATGCCGCAGCGTCTAACCGAGATCATCCACTTCCTCGGCCTATCAAATGAGCCACATCGCTCCAAGTTAACAAGTTTTCTACTCGATGCGGCAGGTGATTTTCGAGATACACTGGCTACAGCCATTGAAGAAGCACTCCAGAAGAACAAAGAACTGCAGCGTGCCCGACCGCTGTCATTCTATGGCGCGATGGCGATGACACTTTACATTTGGTCGCCTTTAGCTCCACGGCTCGATCAAGACGCCATAAATCACACTCGTGTGATTATGGTCCTTAGCGGCGAGACAAGCCGACGCCTCGTTGAATTGGAATATAATGAGGATGATGCACTGATCGGTGCCCATATGATATCTGTAAGCCTTGAGGGTCTTTCGATGACAGAGATAAAGCGCATCCAAGAGGCAAGCATCACCTTGGGAAACCAGCGTGTCCGCCAAGCACAGACAAAAGAGAAAATTGGCCGAAATGACCCGTGCCCTTGCGGCAGTGGTAAGAAATTTAAATGCTGCCATGCAAAACAATGGCGTCAAACCCACACATTTTAGTTAAATACTGCAAAAAATTAACAACTTAAAATTTGAAATGGACGGATCGAATTTACACAAGAGTATTTTTAAGGGATCATTTTATTATTTCTCATAACTCGTTTTGATATTTTATTCAACCTGTGTATATTTCACCCGCACAATTCATCAAGTTAATACATTGCTTTTTAAACTGATTTTCTGCAAATATGTGGGTTTGCCACTTTTCTTTTGTGATATCATCTTCTACAGACATTTTTCTCAACCTGGCCTTTTTAGGGAAATACGGGCTGAACCTTAAAGAGTGATAACATCCAGATTGCCCTTCACCGCTAGCCTCTCATTTCGAACACGTGCAAGTTTTGCACTTGTTCGACATTTACACAGACTGCCTTCAGCATAAAAATTTTGTAGATGTTTTATCACATATCCTTACTCTATAAATTGTCCATATTTGGCAAAATGAGAATTTGTGCTATACTCTATAAAATAGTCCATTTTTGGCGTTAATTGCGGTGGCATATGATTAAAAAATATTATAAAAATAGTTTAAAATTCAATGCATTAGACAAAATAAAACAAATGTCTGATAATATAGTCCTGCGTGCAGATATTCTAGATATGGGCAGCCCACGTCAAATCAGCCGATGCCTTAAAGATTTAGTAGAAATGGGAGAACTAACCAAAATTGGTTACGGTATTTACGCTAAATCTTACATGTCAGAAAATATTAATAAACCCATCATTAAAGTCGGTTTCGATCAAGCCTGCATAGAAGCACTGACAAAACTGAACGTTAAATGGGAACCAGGTAGCGCTGAAAAAGCATATAATGCCGGCAAATCTACTCAAGTGCCTGTTCGGCTAATTGTATGCTTAAAAAGTCGGTTTAGGGGTCATCTGACTTACGGTAATAGAAAACTTATTGCGGAGAACGAAATTAATGCTCGGTAATAAATTGCTAGATTTAATTAAACCTTATCAAAAATAATTTTCCCATTTTCATCTCTTCCCGGTTTAATAGCTTCAGAAATTCCTAATAGTTCGATGTAATGCGCTGTCTTAATAAAAACACTATCAGCTCTTTCAAAATATTCAGTAATAATGTTCTTTAGATTTACTGCTAATGTAAACATACTTGCGATAACCATTAAATATCTATGGATATCTTGTTCAATTATTTGAGTAGATATCTCTGTCTTTCCTTGTAGAATAGGCTGATTAATCACAGAATCTCTGATCTCATTATTTCTTCCTATTAAAGAAATAATAGTTGCATATTTTTTATTGCAAGAGACTAGTTTTTGAAAATAACCAACAAGTTCTGGTATAATGACTTTTTTTGTTAATGTAATCGTAGGAAATGTGAAGATTTCATATGGTAAAGCCACTATATTATTTTCCGCCGCAGGAATAAGTATGTAATTTGCTAATGTCATTAATTCTAAAACTGGACAAGCTTTACGCTGTATGAGATCTCGCAAAATAGATGCCTGATCTGATATCTTTTGACTATCTTTTAGATGCTCTTCTAGAGTTACTCCCAATACTTTAAAATATAAAATCTTATTGACCACTTCCTCTACACTTCTTGAGGCATCCATCTGTACGCTTATCGCCATTTGCGTATTTAACAATGATCTAGTGCATTTTTCTTTTCTTTCTAACTCATCTTTATGATTCTCTCTACGAAGTGCCCTTGCCTCTTTCCTATTTTCCACATGGATCACATATAAATATGTTATTAAACCGCCAATTGAACCGCCAATGATAGTTGTTAATATTTCTTTCCCCTCATGATTTAAAAATTCAATAATTTTATGCCAATAACAAATTGATAATAATAAAAACATAAAAAAGATCAAACATATAAAAAATTTCTTCATAAGAATCTCACTTTAAATTATAGCTTCTTCAAAATTGTTACTTTTCGAGCATACTCAAGAAACATTCTACCATACATGATAAAATTTTTTGCGAATCTATACCAAACTGGATTCCCATAGCTAATTAACCAATGGACAATGTTTTTAATGTTTCTTCAAATGCCTGCACATCGGCTTTTGCCTCAAGAGTGACTAGGATAAAGCCTGTGACTTTATAGGTTTGCCCCTCATATCTTTATTTTGTGTACATATTAATTAGAAGATTTAACTCAGGAATACCCTCTTTTTTTTCTTCTAATAACTGGCGAGTTAACCGCCTCTGATAAAAAGATAATTCATTTTCGCCTTGCCTAATACCATCCAGTGTGTTTTTAAGTTGGGTTTGCTGTTTATCGCAATTTTTGGGGCTACATTCATCAAATGGTAAAATATGTCCTAAAATTTTAAGTATTAAACTTTCTACACATACCGGCTGAGAGACAATTAGGTATGGCTTTCTTCTCCCCAGATTATGCATAGATTGAAGGTTACCCAATTTACATAAATGAAATTCTTCCATATCTTCTTCCGGGACTCTCCAGCATTTTGCAAGCTGATTTCTAACTTCCCTGCTCAATGGAGATTTGAACTCAAAATCTTCATCCAGCCATGCAGATACCTTATCTCGATCATTATGTTTCAATGCCCTACCAACAATTCCATCAGCATTACCTCCACTTATAAAATCAGGCATTATACTAATCTTATTTTGATCAGGTTGATATAAAATATCAAAGATTTTTAAAATTAATCCCTCTCTTTTACCTTCATAAGCTATATAAGTAGTCGAATTTTTTTGCCTTTTCTTTTTTCCCATGTTTAATCGCCTCTACCACCCAACCAATTTACTTTCGGAATTCCTCCATAAGTTCCTGCCAAATATTTATGGAAAAAATTTTCATCATTTCGCACACCTTCTATATCATCTAAACGGTATATTTTGGTTTCTGCTTTCTCTTTTTCAGTAATAAATATTTGAGTTTTTGTTCTATCATTAATTAAAGGATGTTGATGCGTTGAAAAAAATAGTTGAGCATTATTATAGTTTATACTCTTATCCTCGAAAAGTGAGATTATTTTTTTTACTACATAGGGATGTAGCCCAGAGTCAATTTCATCTAAGACAACAAGTCCCCCAGTTTTAAACATTGGCAATATCTTAGAAATAAGATACATGCTACTTTGAGTACCATGCGATTGCTCCAAGATAGATAAAGTAAACTCTTCATTTTGTTTATTGTGAATGCATTCAAGTAATGGCTTTGGTTCTGTTTCTTTTGACGGTGTTCTAAAAGAATGATGCGTAAATTTAAAATCTGATATATCTAAACCAATGTCCTTAGAAAAATTAAGCAGGCTTTCACGTAAGCCCTCATCTTTTTGTATTTCAGAAGAAAGTTCTAATAATCTAAAAATAAGTGGGGAAAAAGAAACTTCTTTAAAACCATTTACATTTGATATGAAATTATTAAAAAAATGTATTTCAGGTAAGTACCCCGTAGCTAGCAAGCAAGATAATAATGAAATATTATATCTTTCTTTAAAACGTGTTTTATCTGACTCATTAATTTTCAAAGATGTTTTGATGTCAATATTGCTACCTTGTCGATGACTCTCAAAAACATTAATCATTCGCCCATTTTTCTTATCAAGCTTTTCCTTAAGAACTATCTTTTGGTTGAATTCTATTAAGTATCTGTAAAGTACATCCTTGTTATAAAATTCAATTTCTATTTTTATGGGCTCATTTTCTCTGAGTTTATGTTGGCAGACAGGAATAGGCTCATTATTTTTCAAGGTAGTATAAGATTCATTGATAAATCTAAAGAGAAAGCTTATAGCCTCAAGTACTGTTGTTTTACCTGAGGCATTTGCTCCAATAAGGCAGGAGACTACATTCAGCGGGGTAGCCCCTATAAACCGTGCTGAATCGTCAAGCTTATCTTTAGGCGTAATCTCAAAAGATACATCTTGCTCCTCTCCAATACTATAAAAGTTTTTAATTTTAATACTTTTCAACATAACTCACCTCTTTTAACGAAAAATCGTTATTTTCTTATTTTAACACATTTTTTTGGATAAATATCGAAAGATCTTAGAGAATTTTCGTTAAAAAAGATAATATCATGAAATATACATAATATCAATATCATACAAACGCCCGTCAAACTCGTTCTTAAGTTACAACTTTAAGACGTTTAAATATCTATTTTACCTTCTACAATAAACCCCATTTCGGCAATAATCCTGGAGGCCGACAGCCAAAATAACCTCTAACTGATAGAACCGCCTTAACATTGAATCTAATACCTACTTTCGTTATGGACTTGTAAGTAAGTCTTATATGTTACCCCTTCTACCCGCTCTCCCAAGATAACTTAAATGAAGGAACTATCCGGAGATTCCGGATAGTTGCAAAATAAACAAATTAGATGCAACCCTCAAGACAAACCTCTAAAAATTACATAATCGCAAGAAAATTCGCGAATCACGGATGGAGAAAAATAACCTATCATATTGATTTAAAATTATTTTATATCTATCTTCTTTGTTCGCGAACTGCGAATTGTTGAATCATTCTAAATTCTAGAATTTAGAATGGTGGAATTTCACTATTATAGACATTCCTCCATATTCAGACCTCTTGAGATATTATGAAGCAACGAAATCCATGCTAAATTTATGACTGGTTTTATTTGATCAATTTCCTGACGTCAGGAAGTTTATGGTATAATTTCACAGTAATGATATAATCTTTAAAAGGCCGCCCGCGGGTTCAATTCTTTTTTAAGCACCAAAATTTTAGGGGTATTTTTTGGGGTATCTTGCAAAATATCAACATAAATTTTTAAATTAAAACAATTAGTTAACTTAATAATTCAATTCCCGCCGCCCCTTTCTAATTGTCTGATATTAAAAGATAAATTTTATCTTCGTCTGCTTTACGGGTTTATTGCTGCAATAAGCTTACCCTAATTATCACTGGAATATATTCAACTTACGAATATTTCAAATGGATCAGTTGAGTCTAAGAGCCCGTTCAAAGTCTCCTAGCCTGGCCAGACCCCTCCAGAACTTTACAAATGCCGATTAAATAAGTATAATAAATCCATTATAGGACTATGCAAAAGTCAATAAAGTTAAAAATATTTATTTTATTATTGCTATGTTCCCCACATAAGAATTATTAGATACAGAGGTATTAAAGATGAAAACATTAACCAAAGAAGAGGGATTAGATTACGCAGCATATAAGGGGTGGCTTGATATAATCCAAAAGTTTATTGATGGGGGTGGGGATATTGATTTTGATACAGGGCAAGGTTCTCCTTTATTTTGGGCCATCAGGGGCAATCAACCAGAAATAGTTAAATTACTGCTGCCAGCCACTAAAAACAATCTTAAATACGATGGCTGGGCAGGACCAATAGAGTACGCCCTGAAAGTACAGAAAAATAATGATATGGCAGTTGTACTGCTAGAAAATGGTGCAAAACCAATTGAAGCAAAACCCAACTTTAAACCATTAGAATATGCTATTGAACAAGAGAACGTAAACTTAGCCCTGCAGTTAGTAGCTCTTACTCCTATACATGACCTTACTGAGGTCGCTCTTGCTCTTGCGGCTTCGAGGACTTCTGTCGAAGGAATGGATAAGGTTGAAAAATCCATTTTAAAAATGGTCAGCAACATTTGGACCGTACCTGAAAATAGGGTTATAGACCTAATATACTTAAGACTATTTGGAAAAGTGATTGAGAAAGGCCCATTAAAAAATGATGACAAAACTGTACCCAATATTATTGAGTCACGAATATTTACCGACCAAAAATTCCCTGAAACAAGTGGAGTGATTGAAAAATTAAATACTGCTTATAGTCATTTTTCACTAAAATCCTTAATGAGGATTATGGCAGTGGCAGCTATAGGTAAACATTCTTTTGCTTCAGAAAATCGCTACAATAATTATCTAAAAATACTTGTATTAAATGAAAAAACCTACAATTTATTGACGGGAGCAAAAGATACTGCCGGGGCATATGAACCAGGAATGAGTTATGTTTTATTGAGATATCGTCCTCTCGGCGTTATTCTTCCTAATATAATACATGAACTAACTCATTTTGTAATGTATGAACTTTTTAAAAACAAAAGTTATCCTTATCCTCAAAATGATAAAACTACTTCAAATTTATGTAACGAAATGATTTCAGCAACAAAAAAAAGAATCAGTGATTTGGAAGACAGAGCAAGTAAGGATTCTAAACAACAACCACAACTTAAAGAGTATACTTTTAAAACTCTGAAAGAGGTATTTGAATATAAAGAGGAAAAATTTCCTTCTGAAATTATTGCCAGGATTCCGGAAATTTTAGCATTTCTTGGAACGGAGCGTGGAATTTTATCCCTATATCAATTTCCAGAGGTACTCGGATTTTATTTAAAATATATACTACCGGCCATGGATAAATATCTCGAACAGCATCAAGGTGTTTTGCCTGAGGACAAAAATTCAACATCTAGTGAAGATATCAAGGATGCCATTGCTAAATTAGATTTACTGAATCTGCATAAATTAAATCCCTTTGATGATAATCATCTGAAATTTTGGAATCAGCAAGTGAGTTCTTCGGGAGTAAAATATCGAGGTTATCGTATACCGCACACTATTAAAAATATTATGGAAGATACCTGCAATATCTTACCACAATGTACATTGAAAGGTTTGGTAGAAACCATAGATGCTGCGAGAAAAAAATCGAGCGGTTCCTGGGGTAGTCTCTTTGGACGGAGCAGATCGTTAGCAGTGAATAATATTAGGTCAGCCATAACATTAATTCATAAAAATTGAGAAACAAAAGTGATTTTTCGGGTCACAGAGGCTCAAATCTTGAATCGTGAACTGATTGTAACTATCTATTCACGATTCAAGATTTGACCCTCTTTTCATCATTTATCTAGGGCATTGATAAACTTTACCGGTATAGGCTACTTGAATTTGTTGCTGATCATCGTTGATGCTTGACCGGTTAGCGGACATTTGCACATAATTACCGCCCAAACTAGCCGCTTGATTTTTAAGATCGTTCATAGCTGCTTGCTCCGCTTTGCTGTTGGTTGAAAAACCATGGCTCAAAAAATTTACCTGCTTATCGGAGGAAATGGACCGGATAAACCGGCAAGCGGAAGGGGGAGAGTTCGGAGCTAACATCACTTTTTGCGCTGCGGGAGTCAACTGATTCGATTGACATCCCGCCAAAGCTATAGCGGCTACGGCGGTAACATACATTTTTTTAAACATAAAAACCTCCTGTTTATTGAAGTATAGCATAAAGCTATGTCAAAACTATTTAGACTTGCAAAATTATCTTATTTTTGAGACCAAATATCCCTTATCATTCAATTCTTCCAATTGGAAAAATCTGTGTGGCCATAAGCCCCATACTGATGAGCTAAGAACTTATCCCATTTAACCAAATTTTATTCTTTTATCAGAATGATTACTGATAGCAGTTTCCAAAGGCCTCTTTTTAGATCTATTAGAGTTAAAAAGTAATCCAGCAGAGTTGCTGTAAACATATTTGTCAACAGAGAGTACAGGCCGGTTGAGTTTTCTCGCCTCTGTGTGAATAGCCGGTAAAAATTTCAATCCACAATAATCAAATATGATATTCCAGATGTCGTAAGGAAAACGGTTGATTTCCAGATTTTTAGGAGAAACCCAAGAAATATGATGTATTGAATGTAGAATTTTCGCAATTTTTTTGGGATTTGAGTTTTGCTCTTTATATGCTGAAAGAATATTAATAATTTCTAAAGAATTATTTTTATAGGCGATTTGAGATATGGTTAAAATGTGGATCTGAAGCAGGAGTTCTTTGGCTTGCTCTTGGCAAACATTTTCAAAACTTTTTTCTTCTTTATCTAAACCAGAATAATATAGTTGTGGGAATCCACAAGAATATAACAGTACTGTGGTCAATTCTGCAGATTTAGTTATGACTGCTTTTAATAAGGCTGATATTCCTTTAGCTACAGAAATAATGTTTTGAAGATTAAGGAAGTCTATATTTGCTTGTGAACTTGTCGAGAAAATAAATAAATCTTTTGCCCCTGCCTTTAATAACAGTGTTGCAACCTCAATGTCTTGGTAGTGTACTGCAAGTTGAAGGACATTACAAATTTCAGTGTGCTTATTGAAAAGGTTAATATTAGATGAATTTTTTATGATCGAATTCAATAAGTTTAATACAGCAGATCTTTCTAATTTTTTTATTTTAGAATAGAAATTGTAGAGAAGAATCATCAAGGCTGTAGAACCAAAATCCGATTGTATGTCCATATATTCTTTTGAATTTCTGCTCACCTCCAATATTAAGGTACTGAGTGTTAATCGAGGATTATCTACCTGAATCGCTTGCATAAAAGCTGTTTCGCCTTCTCTTCCTCGTATTGTAAGATTTGCTCCAGCGCGAATGAGGGCTGTAATGAGATTTTGATGATTTTTGGTCAATTGAAAGTTACTGACTGCCAACGTTAACGCTGTGTCCTGACCCTTATCAATTATATTAATATACTCGCTGGGAGTTTGGTTTTGTGTCTCTAGGATGAGATGCGCAATCTCAGGAAAGCCACGTGAGATAACAAACATTAAAGGTGTTCTGTTTTTAACGGTTGAATATTGTTTTTTTAAGTTAAGGTTTTTTTTCAATATTAAAGGTATCAGATCAAGCCACTCCTTTAATTTATTAGCTTGCAATATTACCTGGCAAAAGGGATCAGAATTCATATTGTTAGTTATATCGATATAGTCATCTTTACTCTCCACTTCTAAAATCAGTCGTGCAGCCTTATAACAGTTAAGCTGAATGGCGAATATGAGTGGTGTATCACCACTTGAATCTACTTTTGTTAAATCCGGATTTTTGTTCAGGATTACACGGAGCAAATAAAGCCATTCTTCCTGCTTAAGTAAATCTTTTTCTTTTGAAATTTTAAATATTGCATATCTCAACGGCGTAAAAAGATCATTATTATGTATATTGATATAGTCTTGTTTACTGTCGGTTTCTAAAATCAGCTTAGCAACCGGAAGGCAATTGTAGCTCAAGGCTGCCAATAGTGGCGTATCACCTGATCCATTTGTTTTTGTTAAATCTGGATTTTTTCTGAGAATTAAACGAGTTAAATTAAGCCACTCTTCCCGCTTAGGTAAATCTTTTTCTTGTAAAATGCCAAACATTGCACAGCTCAATGGCGTCAAAGAAGCAATATCATGTATATTAATATAGTCTTGTTTACTGTCCGTTTCTAAAATCAGCTTAGCAACCGGAAGGCAATTCTCGCGCAAGGCTTCCAATAATGGCGTATCACCTAATTTATTTATTTTTGTTAAATCTGGATTTTTGCTCAGGATTAAATGGATCAAATTAAGCCACTCATCCTGCTTAAGTAAATTTTTTTCTTTTGAAATTTTAAATATTGCACCGCTCAACGGCGTAAAAAGATCATTATTATGTATATTGATATAGTCTTGTTTACTGTCATTTTCTAAAATCAGTTTAGCAGCTTGAGGGTTATCTTTGCGCATGGCTGCCAAGAGTGGCGTATCACCCTGTTGATCTACTTTTGTTAAATTCGGATTTTTTTTCAGTATTAAAATCAGTAGATTAAGCCACTCTATTTTTAATGATTCTTCTGCTTCTGAAACCATCCCTATCACAAGGCTCAATGCATGATTATAATTATCATTAGGTATATTGGTAAGATTTTGTTTACTTTTAGTTTCTTCTAAAATCACCCTTGCAGAGTGAGGAGCATTTTGAATAATGGCATTCATTACCCGAGTAAATCGCTTTGTTTTAGAGCCCTTTTTTTTCCTCTTAGAATTCAATCTGTCTTGACATTCCTCAGTAGCTTTTTGGATTGCTAAGATTTGATTTGGATTAATATTTGCATTAAAAAAGTGTTCATAATCTCTTTTTAGTATTTTTAATTCATTTTGATTGTTTAGTTTTTTTATAAATTTAATCAGTATTTCGGGTGTTATTTGTGCAAAAAAAGTTTTAAAATCATCGATCTCCATATATTCAAATGAGAGGCCACTTCGAATTAAAGTCAGTTTTTTAACAATTGTACAAAATACTTTAGTAGGCTCAAAAGGACGTAGCGACATTTTAAGTGCTGGTTCACCGACTGTAGGAATTGGCGTCGACAGTTGCCTTGACGATGGTGCTGGTATTAATTCTTTCATCTTCCAATCATAATTTCTGGTTAGAATTTTTATCCTAATACATTATACCAAAAAAATTTCTAAGGCAAGTTTTTGTTTTGGTTTTGTCAACCCAAAATTAAAATGTCCCCCTCTCAGTAACAGGGAGTAGAGAATCGTATTCCTAAATCACTCGACACTTGCCTTTAACTTAACCCTTTCTCCTATACTAAGCGTACGGCATTTAACTTAAAATCTTTATTAAATTGCTTCTTCGGCATAATAAACCTCTTCTTTTGTTGTTATTATACCTCTGTTCGGAGTGTCCACTAAACTGTAGCAGGATTAATCAATGATTTTCTGCTATGAAGCAATTTGTTTAGCTGCTAAAAGCACACCAATATTTTTCGTAATCAGATTGATTTAAACCAGTTCCTGATTTCTGAGCGGGGGAAACAAATAACGAAGAATTGTTATGTTCCGCGTAAATATTATACCTTGATTGCGAATGAGAAAGTGATGGTGAAGGTTTGCAATCTAAACCTGCACGTTGAAACTGACCAACAAACAGATCAGACAGACTATTAGTAATGCTGGAAACATATAACGCCATCGGATGATGTATCAAATCTACAAACCTATCAATATACGACGGCTTTGCCTCTGCCGGTTTGCTATCTTTTTGCTCTGAATCTTCATGCTTTGAATCTGAAAAAATATCGTTAAGGCCCGGAAAATATATCATCCAATTATTGGGTCCAATATTATCCTTAACTATATTAACATGCTCTTCTTCTTCCGCTGGTACTATTTCTTTTTCTCTACCTTTTTGCTCTTTAAAAAGATTTATTAATGAATCCGAATCAGTCTCCACACCAAACATAGCTTTCATTCTCCACTTAGCGCCTTCGATCTCAGAAGGCGATAAAGGCGTTATTTCAAAGTTTTCCCGTTCACTGTTTGGTTTAAATCTACCTGGAATTTCATTAAATCCATTTTTCCGAAAAACCCATTCCGTCAATTTTTCTAGATGGTCTCCCGATGGCATATAATCAGGAGCGTCTGCATCAACCGTTTTAATTCTTCCATTTTTAGTATATATTTGACCTGCACTTAAAACCGGGTTTTGTTTAGCTAACTCAATACGACTAGTAGATTCGTATTTAATGTCTCTATTCTGTTCTATCGTTTTATCTATCTTTTCCGGTGTTATCCGTAATTCCCCATTTGGCATAATGACATAACTGAATTCTGGTTTACCCTTAGTTGCTCGGATATCATTCTCTTTAAAATGTTTCATCACAGGTGGGTCAGACAACACTCCTTCGTTATCCTTAGGATAAAATAGCGATGGATAATCGGTTGTCCCAAATCTATATTTATTTATCCCCATCTCGGTCCCTCTGATTATTCCTGTAGGCAATAAAAATTCGGTTAACAAACGCGACACGGTTTCAGTTTTTTCTTCAGGAGTGGAGTTCATAAAATGATGATAATTGATTCGAACAGAAACTATTTCATCATTTAAATCAGTCTCAATTTTTTTATAGTAAGGCGTGTTTTCTAGCTCTGAACCAATTTCCCGCATCGTTGGAGAGGCCATATGGCGGACGATGAATAACCCAGAATAAACTCCAAACTCAAACACGAGATCAGATGTTTTTCTGATGCTAGCCACTCTAGAATGCATTCGTTCAGTGGCAGCATCAGCATCTTGAGTTCTGATATATTTGCCTAAAAAGGGTAATAAATCGATAACTAACATATCGTTTACTAAATAATACGAGGTAGTAACGGTGTCACATCGCCGAGATACTTCGGATGAAAAAGCCCCTAAAGCCTGTTTCGCTTCTGGGGTATCCTGAGCAGCTATGGCTAAATACCAGCATAGTTTATGCAGTAAATCAATACTAGGTTCTTTGCTATACTGTTCATTCAATTCAAGATAGTGCTGATAAGGACTTATCTTCAGAGATTGAACTGGTTTATCGTCTAGGTTAGAGTTTGATTGTTTTTGTTCTTCTAATTGATCAGATTGCATTATTTCTCTCCTTGGAATTCAGAGGGTCAAATCCTGAATCGTGAACTGATTGTAACTATCTATTCACGATTCAGGATTTGACCCTTTTTTATTAATAGCCGTTCCACAATTTTACTGCCCATATTTCCAAGACCAATAAATCCAACTAGTTCCATAGTGATTACCTCTTATAATGGAGGAGCCATAAATTCAGGCCCGACTGGATTTTTAATATGTTGATTAACAATTTTATCAATTTGACGCATTGCTGCTGCATCTAATGACCATCCTATCGCATTTCCAATATTGTCTAATTGAGATGGATGTCTAGCGCCCCACAGTGCAATGGTATGTCCTTTATCTAATACCCACCTTACTGCTAACGCTAATATATTTTTTTTGTAATTTATTTTGGCGAAAGCATCCAATGCTGAAACAGTATCGAGATATTGTTGAAAAATGGGCTGTTGAAATTTTGGATCACTCTTTCTTAGATCATCGCCTTTAAATTTAGTATCAGAATTTATTTTTCCAGTTAACAAACCCCGGCATAATGAGCCATAAGCTGTTTTAATAGAATCCTGCTCATCCGTTCCTCCCCAACTCCAACCACCAATTGCCCATGTTCCTGGACAAATGCGCGAAGCTGGCTTTTTTAGAGGGTGAATTTGTAAGGTTTCCATAGTAACTCCTTTGATTATTAGTATTTCCACTGCTCATACCCGAGTTGCGAGCGATTCAACTCTTCCCGGTAAAAGCTCCCTGATTATCAAAATAAGTATATCGTGTGCACACGATACCAGAATTTATCCCCTATCGCATAGGGGGGTTAGCAAGGTATGCTTGCAGTAACTTTACTTTTATCTACGCACAAAGTAAAATTTCAGCAAAAGAGGAATAATCCATGAACCGAGGCTATCGTATTAGGCTAGCAACCGCTAAATTTAACAAATCCGTCTCCCATCAATCCGGTTTATCAGCAGATGTTCCTTCACTCATATTAACTAATCCAGCATTCTATAAGACATTATCCGATTATATTATCCATCACCGTATGGCTACTTGGCACACTGAAAGCAATACCCAACAGGAAACCCGCGATTATTTTAAAAATATTTATTTACCTTTCATGCTGGCTGAAGCCAAACGGCTCAAACTGTCCGAATTCAAAACTGCTGAGCTAAAGCGGTTATCGGCTGCACTAATGAATAAAATAATTAGCGATGTCGAACATAATACCACTTGGGCTACCACCTATCTGGTACATCTTTATCAGGATTCTAATATATTTGACTATATCACTCATGAAGATGCTACCGTCAAAATGCAAGAATTACACCACCAAGTTTTTCGTGCTCAGCAACGGAAACAAGATCAAGAATTAATACGTCAAGGTCAGAAAATATCATTTTGGCAAGAAATAATAAAACAAGAATTGGCAGATTCCCAACAAGAATTTAAATTATTTACCAAAAATCAAGAAAAATTTTTCAATTACATGCCAAAATATTGCAGCACTAAACAAAGCTTTCACTATTTCGCGAAATTCTTGACTATATTTATTATTATGTTATCGATTTTATATCTCCTGGGTCAAATAAACAGTTTCGGCGATTTTTCCCTGATTAAAATAGGTATTGTACTGGTGATGATACCGCTTTACCTTTCTTTAGAAAAATTATTAGATATTGGCATATTTGTAAGAACGCCATTTTGCTTTACGGATATGAAGGAAACATTAAAAGCGGGTCTTCTCAGCGAAATAGCAGAAACCTTAGCCCTTATCAAATCACCACCCAGCCCTCAACCCGAAGTGAAAGTCCTGCCAATCGTGGCGCTCCAGTCTACCGGAACAACTAGCCATCCTATGGTAATAGATCAACCCCGCAAAAAAAGCATATAAAAAGAGTCAAATCAAGCGAGTTAGAGGAAGAAGGGAAAACGAATAGATCCATTATCTTGGCCAATGCTAGATTAACGTCAGCCATTATTTTAATTTGGCAAACCAAGCACTGGGGCGCCATAGAGATTCAAGTGGGTAAAACTACTAAAAATATTTATCCATTATGGTCAGCCAATCCCAGAATCCATGCTAGTTGTCAATTTTACTTCGTGTTTTTTCCGATTGAACAACTCAAACAAGACCATGATGACGGGATGATTGAGGAGTGCAAAGTGGTTTTGGCAGTGGGCAAAGTAGCCTCGCCTAAGGGCCATGCCGGAGTTGTCTGGGAATCTCATGATAGCCTTAAAATAAAAATGCTTTCCAGCGGCCAAGGCTCTCAAGCGAGCGGCAAACCTGCTGAATGGCGGCATTCGCTATTTTGCTTAAAGCATTCACAAGATTTAACTGAACCAGCGCCGCGAGTGGAAGATCATCAATATCAACTGTTTGTTCCTGAACAACTGAGAAAAACCCATTAACGCGGAAACATTAGTGGCTGACACTTATGGCAAAACCCGTAAAGAAGGATAAATTAGAAATGACCATCAGAAATACCACAACTCTCAATATCAGCAACTTCTTCGGCAGTTAAACTAAAGTCAAAGATTTGCAAATCCTGTTGCATGTGCATTTTATCAGTGGTTCCGGTAAGAGGCGTCATCCCGACCAGGGTAGCAAACCGAAAAATAACTTGCGAAAGAATTTTGCAATTATCCTGATTTTTCCTGCATGAAAGTGGAAAAAGGGCAAACTTGGGAAAACCTGTGGCCGGATGTTCATGACAAAATTTTAATAATGCGTTTTAATAGAACTAATTTGCCACTATCCACTCGCCATTGGATAGTAGTTCCTAAGAATTTACATAACCTAACCTTATGGGATTTATCACCTTTCCCTTTGCAAATCCGACCTCCAGAACATAGATTTTTAATCGTAGACCTCGAGCAGTTAGCATTCGGCGCATATGATAATACTGGAAAATTAATTTATTGGGGACCAATTTCAGGCGGAAAAAATTTTTGTAATGACATTCAACAGCCCTGTAACACCCCGCTAGGATCTTTCCGCATTCAGCGTAAACAGGGGGCAGACTGTATTTCTTCGCAATTCCCTATAGCTACTAAAGGAGGCGCGCCTATGCCCTATTGTATGCATTTCTACAGAGGGTATGCCATTCATGGCTCCTCGGAACTTCCAGGAAAAAACGCTAGTCATGGCTGCATTCGGCTTTATAGTTTAGATGCAGAATGGCTAAACAAAAATTTTGTAAAAATAGGGACTGAAATAAAAATTATTACTTCAAATGAACCTCAAGATGGCTGATAGAGCATTAGCGTGCAGTTCAGAGGGTCAAATCTTGAGTCGTGAACTGATTGTAACTATCTATTCACGATTCAGGATTTGACCCTCTTTTGTTGAACAAACCTACCGAAGCGGAAAACATTTTATTGAAGCTGAACAAGAAATGAGGAAAATTAAGGCTAGCCAGATTAATCCTCGGGATCTTGAACTGATCGAAAATATGAAGTGATCTATTGAGAAAAATGATAATATTTTATCTTAACAAGACTCTTAGCCAAAAATAATAGCTGTTGCGACGCCAGGAATATTTTCGGTCCATCTAATGACATAATACTCTCCGCAGTGAGGAGAAAATTACGGCATGGGACACGGGTTCAATTCTTTTTTTAAGTACCAAAATTTTAGGGGTATTTTTTGGGGTATCATGCAAAATATCATGAGGTGACTCAAAATTGACAATGGCTTGATTTAAAACATTACTCAATTGCTGTTTTATCATTACGACTTGTATTGAGGTGAGATTGTCAATCTCATATCTCTGAAATTCCTCCTCTCGATTAGTACGCCATGTTATATGAGGTAGAGGTATGAGAGTATTTAAATATTCACAAACTATGTCATAAGATTCTTCAGATTTTTGTTCTGAGATAACAGGATTTTTGCTTTCAACTAAATTTTTTGCATCCTCTTTTGAATCGTTATCAATCATTTTTACCAGTTCATTAACATTACCATGAGTCAATGTTAAACCTATTGATGTCTGCTGAGGACTGAGGCGTTGACGTTTTATATCAAAATCCGCTGTACCAAAATCAGTTTCATCTATTTTTTTGCGTTTTTTGGATGTGGGCTTATTATTAGTAATTTCAGGATTCAGAGTTAATGATTTTTCTTCATCATTTTCTTTAGAAAATTTAATTTGGTTTGTTTTCATTTTCATCTCCCACAAAAGGATTCAAAATTAAAATTTAGCGGAGAAAAGGTGTTTACGATAAGCGGTGATCAATGATACTAAACCAGTGCGGCGAGAGTATCAAGAGTTTGAAGGAATTGATAGCGTGTCATGGAAT
Source organism: uncultured Pseudomonadota bacterium (assembly GCA_963697455.1). Classification (GTDB taxonomy): domain Bacteria; phylum Pseudomonadota; class Gammaproteobacteria; order Coxiellales; family Coxiellaceae; genus JAFEDN01. Next base: position 19,423 of record CAVOOI010000010.1, read on the forward strand.
CAACTGACGACCGTCGGCTAATGGGTTAACCTCTCATTCCTGGACCACAAATTTTCTCAATAGATTTCTTTCTTTAAAATATCAGGTAGTCCTACCGTCAAGGACTCATCGCAGAAGTTTTTTCCGTAATATCAGTCAACGTAGATGCAGATTTGGTGACCGGCATCGGGCCGGCAGCTTGTCGTAAAACTTTAATAGCTGCTTCCGCTGGAGCGACCTTCAAGGTAGTACCCAGGTTGCTAACAATATCAGAAGGTAAATATTTTATAAAATGATTTAATCCTGTTCCCCATACATAACAAGGGCTAGACTCTCTGCCTTTCATTATGGCTCTGTATGCAAGTGTAAATTCTTTTGCGGCTCTTTTTAATAAACTTTCAGTAAAGGGTTCCTCCTTGCCTGAGGTCTGTTGAAGAAAAAACTCTGCCACTCTTTTATAAGACTCAGGATCTGCCCGGACAAATTCTGAACCGGGACCTGCATTGACTTTATTCAACATTATAGCTCTATCCGATTGGAAAAAATATTGATATAGGTTGTCAAAAGCCTGCTTTAACACTGGTTCAGCCACTTTTCGTCCATCAATGTATTTAAATAACTCTTGAATTACGCTCAACCCTATTCGCGCAAGACCCCAAGAATCACTCTGAGGAAATCCTCCACCATCGACTCTGTCGCCCGGAGGAAAAGGAAAACTATAACTTTCCTTAGACTCCGCTATTCGTTTCTGGGAAAAATACATTGCTATTGAGCCAGTTCCAGCAATAAAGACCGCTCCATCTTTACCATCTAGAGCAGCCTGCCAAGTTAAATATACATCGGTATCTAATCGCACTTTTTCAAAATAACTATAATAGTTTTCTCTTCCGTACCTAATAAATTCTTCACGCTTAGCGTCGGCAGTTATCCCAGGAGCTCCAATAAACAGATAGAATCCAATCTGTGGATCTCCTAAGATAATTTCCGCAGTCTTTAACACAGTATTAATCGCCTCCATAATATTTTCCCAAGCAATTTGAGCAGGCGTTGCAGATATACTAGCTCCTTTCTTTAAAAGGTACGCACTTTTTTCTCGGCTTTTTCATCTTCTATTACTACAGAAACACTAGAAGCGCCTGCTTCTATCCCGATAAAAACTCTTTTTTCAATAGGTTTAGGTTTAAAAAAATTTTGCGGAGTTGCAATTTGGGGTCCTTTCATAAATTTCTCCTTTATTAAAAACTGAAGGAAGCTCCTTTTGATTTCTCATTCGATGGTTGGGCATCAATACCTTTTTTCTCCTTATCATTGGTTAATATGCTTGAAATAGTAGTCCGGTTTAATAGTTGTGTTAGCGTTAGTGGATGGTAAAAAGAGTAATAATTCACTCTAAATTGATATCGATTGAAAAGTTCCTGTTGGGCCATCATGACTACCGAGGTATTGGTTTGCAAGTTTTTCATTTGCTCATAAATAACGGAAGCTACTTCGTGGACAGTAATAGCTCGAAGTAATGATGGCGGCAAGTGGTATTTTTCAGGATTTTTAATCATTTCAGATAAACCAAAAATTGTTAAGGCAATACAGCGATCAATCAATTTTAAATTAGTGGGTCTAACCGATGTCATAATATTGCCATGATATTTTTTTAATAAGCCCATCACTAAAGTAGACTCTAGATTAAGTATAATTTTTAAAAATACTTCTTGCGCAAATTTTTGTAGCATTTTAGGTAAATGAACAAAATGGATTAAGTCAATCACATATTGACGGTCAGTTTTTAGAATTAATTTATTTTTTTCGATATTAATATAAAAATTATGTTCTTGAGTATTAATATATTGGCGTCTTTTGCTCTGAATTTGACTGCTGAGATCAAAACCTAATAACTCATTGAGACCGACTCCTGGTGAAGGCCATTCTTTGCTATCAGACAAGGGTCTTGGTTCTCTAGTAGTTAGTAATAGTAAAGCATGTGCTGAATCTTTCGCGTCGTCGATAATAATACGGGAAGTGGAGTGGGATTTCTTTTTCTCTTCTGCGGATTGAAGATCGTTTTCATAAGGATCAATATTAAAAGTAGGGTGAAGCTCAACTTCGTTGGTTAATAAGGTGAACGGACTGGTTTTAGTATGATAATAAATCTGCTCATTTTCTTTATAAATTTTAGCTGCTAGGTTAACCCACTCAGTAATCATTAGTGAAGGGACTGCTTCAAGTTGCTTCGCAATCGCTTCACTGCAAGATTTAATAGAAATTCTTTGACCTGTGACTGCAGCAAAACAACTGAGGATTAAAGTCATGATTTGCGAATTAGCCGCTGGTCCTCTCGTGCTTCCAGTGAGAATCATTCTTCCTGCAGGAATGGAAGTTAATTCTACTTTTTTGAGTATTGCAGGGGTTAGAATGGAATGATTTAGAAATTTCTCAGTCATTTCATCTGCAGTAATGCAAGCAAGTAAAATAGCAGAATCACTTTTTTCATCTTTTACTACTTCCGCTATTGCGGCATGGACGAATCTAGCGCTGCCGCTGGCGGTAACACCAATTATTCGATCTAATGCCGGATTTATTTTGTGGTCGCGTAGCTCAGCCACAGCAGCTTTATCACTATCTTCAAACCCTTCGCGGGATTTAATCAAAGCAACATCACCACCAGCGATTATGGCTACTACGCGATTTTTTAAATGAGGAAATGCTTCGCCAAATAAAAGCTCTACCAGCGCCGCAGCTCTTGCTGCAGCGCCACAGCCAACAATAAAGAGTCGTCCATTTTTTTTGAAAGTTTCAGAAATTTTTTTTTGTAGTTGGTCGACGATGGGATCTAGTTGAGCGATTTGTTCACGCAGTGAGATACAATCTACTTTTTTCAATAGATCGACTGCGGCGGTAACATCTTTTTCAACCAATTGCGACAGATTTGTGGTGAGCGGATGGGGAAGCTCAGTGGATATTAAAGTATTTAGTATATTTTCCAAAGGCCGCGCAAGGCTTATTCTATCTTTATGTTCTTTTATTAATTTGCGGTAGTCATTGATTTTGTGGTCAACCGGATATGTTTCACGCATAACTTTCTCCTCGACAAATCTATACTGAACGTTTTCAAATGTGACTATTACAATCGCCGGTGCTAGTCACTTCTAAAGTATAAAACTCATTGCTATCGGGACATTACCAAAATCGAAATAACTAAATTGACTATTTGAGGAAGCAATATAATTCATTTTAATTTGAGGGTTATCAGACGGAATTACTGCAGAACTTGAAGAACGTGCTAAATTTAAAAAATTAAAGATAAATAACGATTTCATATCTTCTCCTTTTTTGTTGCTCCTTCACAATTTGATGTTATCAGATTTTTATATTCTTTGTCAACTAAAATAAATAATAATAATTCCTCTTAATAACGTCTATCCCAACCGCCATTGAAACAAATTTTCAAGGCTGACACTTATGGCTCGCAAAGCCATTAGGATTTCCAGCAGTTTATTTTATTTTAAAAACTGAAGCCTCCACAGAAAGATTTTTCGATAATTCATCAGTAGCTTTCTCAGGTAATTGACGCAGCCAAAATGAAGGGAACGAAACTACGCTTGCTTTCTCATCTATGCGCACAATATCTTTGCCCCGCGCACTTCCCAACATAGCTCTTAACGAATAAAGATAGTCTTTTTCTTTAGCAGAAGAAATAGTCAACGTCAGGGCATTAGTTTTTCCATCAGCAACCTGTTTTTGCCATGTTTGTAAAGAAGAAAACTCGCCCAATTCTGGCAATATCGATTTTTTTGCAAAATTATCATATATTTTTTTAGCTACTGCTACGTAACTAGAAAAAGACTTCTTTGATAAATTATAAAAATGTCTCGGAGCGTAAATCTGCGCTTCGCCGCCATAAGCGCTAATATATTGAATTAATGCTTCGGGAATTGCATTTGGATAAAAACAAAGCCCAAGAAAACCATCAGCGATGATGGCCTGCTTAGGCAAACGAGCAAAAAATTCTTGAATAGAAAGGTTCGTTTCCATTAAAGAGGCAGGAAGTTGAGGTACATTAGTGACCACTAAAGAATGGAAGTTTTCCATACCCAATTGCGCCTGGGTAAATCGAATGGAGACATGAATACAATTCGAATATCCAGCGTAAATCATCTCCATAATAGTTTGAGCTGTACACTCGCCACATTCGCCTATGCCAAATTGTGCCATTGCTAAATGCAGCACAAAACTATGATAAAAAGAACCATTTGATAAATCATTACAGTCCGCATAATTCGGTAGGGATTGTTTAATTTCTGGTGATTTATTTAAGTACACTATAAATTTTGAAATTTCTTCTCGGTACTTATTTAATTTCATTTTAAATTGACTTAATTTCTCTGGAATAGGATGATTCCCATAAAAATAGGGATATTCCACTCTATTCACAATATCGCCAGAAGTCAACAAGGTTTTTTTAACTTTCGTGATAATCTGTTTCATTTTTGTAATGTCTTTATCTTCTGGAATTTCTGTTTTAAACAGGGCACGCTCCTTGCTCATTTTCGAATCACTACCTTTCTTCTTTTCAGAAAATTGCTGATAGGATTGCATAAACTCAATAGCTTGAGGATAATCATCTTCTACTGCTTTCTGTATCCAAGATAATCCATTTTGCTCTGTTCCTTTGAATCGTTTTCCCAATATACCTATACCCAGCTCAAATTGCGCCTGTGACCAGTCTTTTTCAGCAGACTTTACTAAAAATTTTTCTTCAAGCGCTAAGTCAACAGTCAACCCGATCCCCTTTTTATAGACAAAAGACTTAAGATAATAGCCAAACGCACTTTTTTGTTCGACAGATTTTTCTAACCATTTTAGTCCTTCATCAATATCTTTTTCGATGCCCAGACTAAAAAAATAAGCATAAGCAACCTTTGCCTGGCAATCGCCATCATTTAAATTGGCTCCACGTAAAAAATACTGGAAGGCCAATTTATCATTGATGTCCACGGAACGACCTGTGGCATAATATTGCCCAATCTGATAAATGGCATAGATATCATCAAATTTGGCGGCCTCATTATATAATGTAAATGCCATGAAATAATTTATTGTCGTACCATAGCCACAAGCATGACAACGTGCTAAATAACTCATGGCCTCAACGTTGCCATGATTAGCAGCAAGAGAAAAATAATGAAAAGCTTGCGTGAAATCCACTGGAGTAAAATTGCCTTCAAAATAAGTGAATCCTAAATTTAACTCTGCCATTGGATAAGCTGATTCCGCAGATTTTTTCATCCAAAACAATGCCTTTTCATCATCTTTCTTGGGCTCCCCAAGAATATAAGATTTAGCCAACGTGAATTGCGCAATGGGATTAGTTTTAGCAGCCACATTTAATAAACGCAACCCTTTCTTAATATTTTTCTTTACATAACGTCCTTCAAGGAAAAAACTACCCAGTTCTGTATAAGCATCCAGATTGCCTAATTCTTTAGCTTTGTTTAATAATAAAATTCCTTTCTCTTTATCATTAAATCCTTTGATTTCTCCGATAAGATGCATGTTGGCAATAATAATCATCGCGCCGCTATCGCCAGCTTCTATCTGAGCTTCTAATTTTTTCAAATAGGACAGATGTTTTTCTGGATCATTTGAATCAACTATGACGTTGAGCATCTCACTTAAACTCTTAGAAACATCCTGGGAATTCTTTTTTAATCGAATCTTATAGGAACCAATATCTGGACTTATTTCTGAAATCTCATCACAATAGGGCTCTAATAATTTTGGCAAAATTTTCCTCAAAACCCCACGCGAACCATCTGGAGCAATATGATTGCCTCTGCCGGTTATAATAATAAATTCGGTAATTTTGTCTTCAGTGATTCTGTCAAAATGATTTTTTAATAATTCTTTGGTTTTCGCCACAGACAGGCCATGTAAATCGATAGAGAGATATCGCTCTGGACGCATAAAAATTCCTTTTATCAAATTTAAAAATTTTAACATAAAATTTAGTAAAAAGAACCCAACCATTAGCAGGGCCATCAGTATTGGTTGCACCCCAGTCAGTTTTCAACGATACTCTTCCGATTGGAATATCTTAAAAAGGAGCATAGTTATGTCAAAACAACCTCTATTATCTGATTTTCAACAAATCGCTAAAAAATACCATTTAACGGTTATTGCTGAAGAGACGTTGGAAAGCCCGCTGTTAGCGATTGTTAATTTGGAGAAGAGGTCTTTATCCATAGTTTCGCGTAATGCATTCTGCAAAGAACATTCCATCACATGGACTGAAGATATCCTCAATGCGGGAGATCCCGCAACCGATGAAGAAAAAACAGCCCTACAACATGCGAATAACTGTTGGAAAGGATTACTGCAAACAAGCCACGGATTGGGAGTAATTAATTTCCAGGAGATCAAACAAGGAGATTATGTGGGTCTTTATGAAGGTAGCTTTGTTGAGAAAAAATCCACACCTCTTGATTCGCAGTCTGATTCCCATAAATATGACGAGGCCTTATCCGATGAAACTTATTTAATGGGCTTTACACCTACAGGCGCTTCATGGAAGTCGGGATTAATTACTGCTAAAAAACTTCGCGGCTTTGGTGGTTTTATGCAACATCTACCAGATGAGATCGAGGTAAAAGCTTATTACTTCCCAGATGAGTGCAAAGAAAAGTTTTCTGTAGCAAACCTGTTACGAGTAAATTTAGGAAATCGTGTTTTTTTTAAAGCTAAAATGGCCATTCCCCCCTTGTCCCAATTAGGATTTTCGTATCTCAGTTATTGGTGTGGCCGAACTGAATCACCGGCTCTTTTTAGTCAACGTACTGGATTATCAATTCCCGCATCCTCTTATCAAATCTTGCGATACTTTATCAGATTTGTGGATACTCAATCCGGCGAAGATGAATATCAAAATTATTCCATAGCCCAATTGCAGTCTTTGAATACAGGAGGAGATTATACCACGATAGGAAATATAATTTGTAAATCAGAACATTTAGATCATATTCGCCATCCCAAAATGAAAAAAATCATGCCTAAATCCATGTATTCTCGTATATTGATCGAAAATCTGACCGCCGGGGACTTCAAAACGGTCGCCGATTGCTATTTCCTGGCAAGTGATCCAAACGATATGCGATCCCCTGAACATCTCAAAACCGTAATTTATTTCTACCAGCGCGCAGTAAAATTATTTTTGCAAAAAAATAATTTCAATCAATTCGCTTACTGTCAAAAAAAAATTTCATTTTATAAGAAACATTTAAAACACCTCACAACCCCCAGTGAGCAAGATCCAAAAACTAATCAGTTATTGAAAAAATATACGAACAAAGATGATAAAACGCCGGTTGAAAAAAATGTGGCTTTTCGACGGGCTGCCGCTAAGGGCCAATTAAATGATCTTAAAAACTTATTGCTTCTTGGCGCTCAAATTAATGACCAAGGATCTGATTCTCAAAAAACAGCTTTACATCAGGCTGTCATTGGCAATCAATTTGATATTCTCATGTTCCTATTATCTATAAAAGCCGATATCTCTATCAGAGATCGGAACGGTAAAACTGCATTTGAATATGTGAAAAATGGATCATCTTTATACCAAAAGCTTTCAATATCGCTCAGAACGAATCCGGATATATTTGAATCATTTAAACTCATATCGCCTTCCATGTAAGCCTGGCACATTAACCACTATAAATTCAATTAATTTTAGGAGTATTTTTTGGGTATCCTGCAAAAAGTGAAATAACCTTTCCCATTTAAATCAATACGTTATTAGTCAAATTCCATTCCCGCCGCCCAATTTAAGATTCGACCCTCTCTATACACGTTGCAAAACCCGTAAAGAAGGATAAATTAGAAATGACCATCAGGAATACCACAACTCTCAATATCAGCAACTTCTTCGGCAGTTAAATTAAAGTCAAAGATTTGCAAATCCTGTTGCATGTGCATTTTATGAGTGGTTCCGGTAAGAGGCGTCATCCCGACCAGGGTAGCAAATCGAAAAATAACTTGCGCCGGCGTTTTATTTAACTTCTGAGCGATCATATTAACCTGGTTACTGCTCAATACTCCACTATTCGCCGTTAATAATGAAAATCCCTGATAGATTATTTGATGTGATTTACAAAATTCACGAATCGCTTTATCCCAACCCAACTGTGCATAGCACCGGTTTTGCACGATCATGGGTTTAATTTGAGCTTCTTGTACCAGCAATTTCAATTGAGTAAGATTGACGTTGCTGATTCCGATGCGCTGAGCTTTACCCGTAGTATGCAGTTTTTCAAGAGCCCGCCAAGCTTGCCAATCTTCCTCGATCAGACCAGCGCGAGAATAAGGACCGTGCAAAAGATAAGAATCTAAATAATCTGTATGTAGATGATTTAAGGAAGATTGAAAAGAAGTTTCAACCTGGGTTGCAATATCCGCCTGCGGATCATAAGGGATACGTTGATCCTGTCCACCCGGTGAAGTAAATTTAGTTTGCAAAAACAGCATCTCCCGAGAAATATCCCGCGCTTTCAATTTGAGCAAAGCCTCCCCGACCAGAGATTCAGAATAATGTCGTGGCTGATTAGCTGTATCAATCGCTTTAAAACCTGATAATACAGCCATTTCAACGAGAGACGTTGTAGCGCTTTCTTTCCAAGCGGTTCCGTAAATCATTCTGGGAAAATCTTTATCATTCATAAATCATCTCGCATAAAAATTCCTTTTATCAAACTTAAAAAGTTTAACATAATGTTTCGTAAAAAAGAAAGGAAATAAAAGATAATCTTGACTAAGCAAAATTATTATTTTAAACTTAAAATTAGCAAAATTTAAAAGTAAGAGAAGGAGAAAATTATGTATAACGTTTTAATCATTTTTTTCACATTATTTTATTTCTCTACAGCTTACAGTTTTTATGGAAAAGAATTTTGCAATTATCCTGATTTTTTCTGCATGAAAGTGGTGAAGGGTCAAACCTGGGAAAACCTGTGGCCGGATGTTCATGACAAAATTTTAATAATGCGTTTTAATAGAACTAATTTGCCACTATCCACTCGCCATTGGATAGTAGTTCCTAAGAATTTACATAACCTAACTTTATGGGATTTATCACCTTTCCCTTTGCAAATCCGACCTCCAGAACATAGATTTTTAATCGTAGACCTCCAGCAGTTAGCATTCGGCGCATATGATAACACTGGAAAATTAATTTATTGGGGACCAATTTCAGGCGGAAAAAATTTTTGTAAAGATACTCAACAGCCCTGTAACACCCCGCTAGGGTCTTTCCGCATTCAGCGTAAACAGGGGGCCGACTGTATTTCTTCGGAATTCCCTATAGCGACTAAGGGAGGCGCGCCTATGCCCTATTGTATGCATTTCTACCAAGGATATGCCATTCATGGCTCCTCGGAACTTCCAGGAAAAAACGCTAGCCATGGCTGCATTCGGCTTTATAGTTTAGATGCAGAATGGCTAAACAAAAATTTCGTAAAAATAGGGACTGAAATAAAAATCATTACTTCCAATGAACCACAAGATGGCTGATAGATCATTAGCATGCAAGCGCTACCCAAAAGTGAAAGTATATAGCTCAACTCCAGGCATTTCCAACAACAAAGTAATTTCGCCATTCATCACATCAGAAAATTTTGCTATTTCATAAAGCCGTTGCCCTGTCACTGTCACAGACCCTATTGGCTGACCATTTAACAAAACTTTGACCTCGCGGGGCAGCAGTCGTACTTCCCATTACCACATACACAGCACTCGCCTGAAAATGGATTTCTATTGCTGAAGCAGGACTCATCGCAATGATTTTCTGTCTGTTTATCTGCCAAGCGCCACGCAAAGCCCAATGATCCTGTGACAACCGTGATGGAAAAGTGTAATTGACGGTACGATCAGGCATGAGTGCTTCTGGGCTAGCAAAGCTTTCCGCACGCTCATAACCCAGATAAGTCTCTGGCGTTTGCTCATAACTAGGGGAAATTTCCGTGGGCGTTTTGATCACCATGTCGCCAGCCAGAGGTAAACCCAATAATACACGAATATTATGTTCAGTAACCCCATATTCACCCTCACCAAAATGTTGATAAACTACCCTGCCCTGCTTATCTATCAAATAATGGGCTGGCCAATAGCTATTCTGATAATTGTTCCACGTAGCATACTGGTTATCTAAAGCCACTGGATAAGATATACCCAATCGCGCCACAGCTTGCCGAACATTAGCGGCATTTTTTTCAAATTCAAATTCTGGCGTATGTACCCCAATAATCACCAACCCCTGATCGCGATAAGCCTTATCCCAGGCTAACAAATAAGGCAAAGTGCGCAGACAGTTGATGCAGGAATAAGTCCAAAAATCAATTAACACTACTTTTCCTGTTAATGATGACAAGATGAGTGGCGACGAATTAATCCACGGCCCCAACCCAATCAACGGCGGAGCCGGATACGGAATAGCCAACCCATCCGTTAACCCAGAGGGAAGATTCCCAGCACTCTTTTTAGCAGGGGCGGCTGGCGCAGCTAATGAAGCCAATAAATTGGGTCGAAAATGACTGATATAAGCCAATATCAATGTCGTTACGATAATAATGACGCCAAAAATTTTACGGAGTAATGTAGTATGCTTTTTTATTGCTGTGAGACTACGTAGCAATTTTTTACCAAGCAATGCAATGATCAACATAGGTGTAACACTGCCTAAAGCAAAAGCGAATAAGGCAATAGTGCTACCCAAAACCGTTTTTTGCACAGCAATCTGAATCAATGCTGCCGCTAGAATTGGCCCTGCACATGGCGTCCATATCAAACTCACTAAGCTTCCCAATAACAGTCCACTTAAAAACCCACCCTGCTGCTCGCCTCCTGATAGATCCATCCCAATATTTGCCAATTTTTGCGTGAACAGGCCAAATTTTTCGGTTAAATAATTCGACACCATCACCACGCCAAATAAGGTAATTAATAAAAAAGCCACATCGCGTAATCGATCGAGATTGATTCCAAGGTGTGTTACTAAAAAATGCGAGCCCAGCGTAAATAAAGCAAAAGTAATCACGAATCCTGTGATAACGCCCAAAGGACGCAGCTTACCACCCGCTATAGTGCCTGACAGTATGATAGGCAGAATGGGTAAAATACAGGGGGATAAAATTAACGCACAACCTTCCAGGAAGGCCAAAAAAAAGTTAAGGAACTCTAAATGCATCATACAGTGATCATCCCTGATTTTTATAATCTAACGATTTCATTATAACCAAACAATTCTGTTATGACTACGATGTCAAATTTGGACATTTAGAAAATTTGATTATTTTCAACACATGCTCTATTATTCACCCAATACCTCAACTAACTCAGCGTTTATCTCACCAAAATTAACGGAGCAAATATATGGAAATTTTGATGGTTTTGACATCGCACGATCAATTGGGGAACACAGGCCGCAAGACTGGTTTCTGGCTGGAAGAATTCGCAGCCCCCTATTTTGTTTTTAGAGACGCAGGCGTTAAATTAACTTTAGCATCGCCTAAGGGTGGCCAGCCTCCGCTCGATCCTAAGAGTGATTTACCAGAAAATCAGACCGCTGCGATGACGCGGTTTAAGCAAGACGAGGTGGCAAAAAAGGCACTATCGCAAACAGTTAAACTTGCTGACATGCGCGCAGAAAATTTTGACACAGTATTCTATTCTGGTGGCCATGGCCCCATGTGGGATCTTGCAGAAAGCCCCGTTTCAATCGCCTTGCTGGAGTCTTTCTACAATTCCGGCAAACCCATTGCTTTAGTATGTCATTCGCCCGGTGCGCTGCATCGAGTGACCTACAAGGGCCAACCTTTGGTGAAAGGTAAGAAGGTGACTGGTTTTGCCAATAGTGAAGAAGAAGATGTGCAACTAACGAAAATTGTGCCATTCCTGGTCGAGGATGAGCTGAAACGTTTAGGTGGACTCTATGAAAAAGCGCCCAATTGGCAAAGTTTTGTAGTTGTTGATGGCCGTCTTATCACCGGGCAGAATCCAGCATCATCCACCGCCGCGGCGCAAGCGCTACTTAAAGTTCTCTCAAAGAAAGCGGGTTCGAACTAATCATTTAATCCCTTTCCCTCGAGAATTTTCCGCATACATTTTTCAATTCTTGACTCTCGAGTTTTGGATTGTTTGGGTGCGGAAAAATACAGAATGTATGCTCTTTGCCGTCCCTGCGTCAATGCAGCAAAAGCATTTTTCAAGGCCGGGATTTCATCTAATTTATTTTGAAATTCTTCAGGAATGGTGAATTCTGTAGTCTTTTTAAAATTTACTTTCAAACCGGCTTTTTCAACTTCAATGGCCTCATAAATATAAGTTTTCAAGATGGGTTCCATCTCAACTATTTCTTGAACATTAGTGAATCGAATCTGACGCCCCGCCTGCACATTTTCAGTTTGTTTGATTAGAATGCCATTGGCATCATTTAACAAAGCGCCTTTGAAAAACAGCAGCGCACAGTATTCTTTAAATCCATGTATTAAAATTATGTTACTTCTATGCAACGTGTAACAAGGGACTCCCCACTTCAATTCTTCGGTCAGCCCACAGTCAAGAATAATCCTCCTCATTTTCTCAAATTCTTTCTGCCATTTCTTGGCTTTACTTAAAAAAGTATCCACTTTAAGGTTCATAAGTCTCTCCTAATGTCACGTCTGATTCCGATCAGAAGTATTTTTTTCTAAAAAGAATTTTATAAAGCAAGTAATTTTTGGTTGAAGATAGAGCGATTTTTTGTAAAAAAAGTATAATGAAGTGGGGGATTCTTGGTGAGTGGAAAAAACCCTTTTAAGGGACCCGGAAGCTAAATCTTTTTCCACAATAAAATCAGCAATACTTGCAATTCCAATCCCGTTACGGACACATTGTAACAATGCTTCAGTGCTATTTAAATATAAAACCGGATCAATATGAATATGGTTTTCTGCACATTTTGATAAAACCGAATCATTATTGCGATAAATATGGGTGATATAGCGATGGTCTTTGAGATCACTATACTGTTTAGGCTCACCATATTTTATCAAGTAAGCAGGAGAAGCACAGAGGATTCTGGTGGTTTGGGCAATTCGGCGTTGCACCAAAGAAGCGCTATCACTCTGCTTTTCAAGTAAATCTATTGGGAAGCCGTAAGCAATATCAATCGGCTCGTCTTGATCAAAGTCATAAATCCGATCTCGTAACCGTAAGTTGACTTTTAAACGTGGAAAATGGCTCATAAACTCCGCCAAATAAGGCACCACCCAATGTTGGCCGATTCCGACGGTACTGGCTATGGTTAAAGTACCGGATGGTTCTTCTTGAACAGAATGTGCATAGTGTAATATTCCCGTGAAGTCATTCTGTAGCAATTTACCTTTTTCATAAATGAAACGGCCTGCTTCCGTCACGGTTAAATGGCGGGTAGAGCGTTCCAAAAGCGTCACTCCTAGCTTCTTTTCCAGCACGGTAATTTGTTTACTGACAGCAGCAGAAGAAATACCAAGCAAATCAGCCGCTTGCGAAAAATTTTTAGCTTCCACTACCGCTATAAAAACCATTAATTGATCCCATTGACTCATAATATTTTTCTCTTGATCTTAAACTTTAAGTTAAATCAGCTATAACCATAGACTCATTTTTCCCGTCATTCTAAACCCCTAAACTACATTCATGGTTAGTTAAAACCATTTTCGGCACTCTTCCACATTTTTGATGGAAGACCTTAACATTATAACAAAAAAAGAGGTGATCTTTATGAAATTAACTAATAAAAAAACGAGCTACGTGGAAACTGGAACTGAATTGCATGATTTAAAAGCATCTTGGCCTGAAAATCATCGCGACATGAATTTTATGAGCAATCTTCCTGATGCACCCATGGGTTATTCACTTAGATATTTGAATGCTAAAGAAGTGTTACTCTTATCTACAGTCTCAATAAGTTTAAACAGAATTGCATCTCAGAACGTCGTCTGGAATTTCTTTTTAATCCAACCCCGTCCGGCGGAAGCAAGAGGTCATAAATATCTGTTTAAAAATAATCCTGAATTTCGAGTTAGCGCTTTCACCCGTATTGGTAGGAATGGATTTAATTTTTTTGAACAGAATGTTCAGATCAACATTGCAGTCAAATTGCAGGAAATAAAAAAATCAATTGGCGAATCGAAAAATTTATACGACACAAGCACAGGAGAAAGTAAAATAGCAACTTTATCGCTTAAAAGAATACAAGAACTCATTAAATTAAATGTATTTTCTATAGACTTTATTTGTAATCTCAGCAACCCTCAGCGGCATAATTTACAAAATTTCGATTTGTTTAATAGCAAAATATCGCCGGCATTATCACGGCTAGAAAAAAACCCTGCCACTCCAGCATTAGAAAAAGCCGTTGCCGATAAAGTGGTTGAGGTCATTAACTCTATAACTGATGATCACCACCGTCCTGACGGGAATGCCTATTTTTCTCAATTTCCCTTTTAAGTGAGTCATTGGTGTCAGGGCCGTGCCGGTGGTAGTGCTGCACGAATCTGTTGGGAGAAATCCGCAGAGTCATCAGCAGCTTGTGCGGCCTGATCAATGTTGGAAAGTCGGCGCAGTTCTTCAAAAGATATTGTTGTGTTCAACCAGCCCGCATTATAAAGATAACCGTCAATCCAACCATTTAAAAAATGACGGATATCAAAGCTTCTGACTCGGCCTGCAGCATTTGCGTAACGCAGAATGTTAATAGTGCAACTGTTACTGAGCAAATTATAAAATTCGGGCCGGTCGGCAAGTGCGTTAACCCGCTTGAGATAGACCAGAAACAACTGGCGGGCATTTTCAGGCGATATCTTTATATGATAGAGAAATACTTGCTCATTTCTGAAGTTGGTGCGAACACGCACTATATCCCGCTCGTCACCTACCACATAGATCAACTCAAACTGCTTAAAGAGCGAAGCGATCGGCGAAAATCCTTGACCAACCTCGGGCCTTGCCAGCGTAACCAACCCCAGGGCAGATTTGAATAGTAGATTGCTAAAGCCGCCCATCCGATCAGGCCAGCCTGAAAAAGATATTTAAATCCATTAATCAGACCAACAAGCAGCCGCCACCCTCGCGCTGCGAGACCCTTGCCGCCACGTGATTCGGGAGGAGTCATAGATAACTACCGATAATTGTATTCATATCTACTTAATTTAGCATAAAACAAGGATGTAACTACCCACAAAAACTAGCGCGAGTATAAGGGCCATGCAAAAGGTAAGAATCTAAATAATCCGTGTGCAAATGATTTAAAGAAGATTGAAAAGAAATTTCAACCTGCGTTGCTATAGCCGCCTGCGGATCATAAGGGATACATTGAGCCTGCCCGCCCGGCGAAGTAAATTTACTTTGTAAAAATAGCGTCTCACGAGAAACACCCTGCTCTTTCAATTTGAGCAAAGCCTTTCCAACAAGAGGCTCAGAATAATGCCGCGGTTGATTTGCAGTATCGATCGCCGTAAAACCTGATTACACAGCCATCTCAACAAGAGTAGCCGTAGCGCTTTCTTTCCAAGCGGTTCCGTAAATAATCTTCGGGAAATTTTTATCATTCATGTATCATGTCCCTTAAAAATCAATCAATGGTTATTTCTCCTACCAAAGGCTGATAATATTCAGCTTTTCCTGTTTGCACAGTCAGGTTCTCTAATAATTGATAATAAGCCCCACTATGGGTATGTCCGCACAAGACTAAAAACTTTATATATGGGTTTTTCTTAGCTATTTGCAGCAAAACATCACCTGTGGCTTTTGAGCTGTAAAATGGTAACCAGTGCTTATCGCTCATTTTGCCTTCATGCATACAAGCTTCTTTGAAGGGCGGCACATGCGTGAGGATAATAATCTTCTTGGGGTACTGATTAATGGCTTTTATCAAATTTTTATGTAATTCCATCGCATCTGCATCGGCCAATTGTTGCATCTTATTGAGCAACTGGAATCTGCCAAGCATCCTCGCTTGAAATAAATCCATAATCATCCGGCTATCATTAAGAGATATTTTGCTATTTATATAGTCTCCCGGATGGACAATTCCCACCCATCTTGACCTAATAGAATGGTATTTTTATCTAACGACTGTATGCCGGAGGCTGGCAACCAAAATAATCGCTCATGTGCTTTGGTTAATGCCGCCATGGACTCACGAACAGTATTGATTAGTCCTCTGTAATAATCATGATTACCCAATACAAAATAAATGGGTTTTTTAATATAATCGGCCATTTCATTTAACATATTTCCCAAGCAGGTCGCTTCCGCAATATCGCCGGTTATTAATATTGCTTCACCATGCGTATTGGAAACTTCTTG
>CAVOOI010000011.1:0-11423 GCA_963697455.1 uncultured Pseudomonadota bacterium
ATGCATACTCAGGTATGTGAGCATCGTGAGGGCAGTTTTTCGTTCAAGCTGGGCGAAAAGTGGATTAATGGGTTTCAATGCGATTGCCATGCCATGTTATCTTCCTATGTTAAGATAATGCGGTTAGTGCCGCCGAGATGTGGTGCATCTTGGCGACACGTTTTTATGGCCGAGATGGCAGCTAAAAAATCAACTGGTATTTTTTTTCTTTTTTTCAAAACCAGGGCGAGATTTATATGAAGAAAATTTTTGTCATGAGTATATTTACACTCATCTGGGTAAATGCATCACCAGCATGTACTGTTTGGGGCACGATTGCAGACGACCAGGTATTAATTGCAAAAAACCGCGATTATTATCCTGGGAACCAAAAGTTCATAACTATGAACAACTCGCATTATAAATTCTTCGGCCTGTATGGGGATAACCAATATGACGGCAAATATACCATTAAAATGGGGGTTAACCAAACTGGCTTAGTGGTATTCATGACTTTTGCTAGCACTATCCCTTCAAAACAACGCTCAGCAAAAATTCCTTATTATCAGGTGATGGAGAAAATTTTAGGAAATTATCGTAGTATTGATGCTATTAATAACGATAGCAAAACTTTGTTTAAAGATAGCACACCAATAAACTATATATTTGCTGATAGAACAAAAACCATGATTTGCGAAATTGGCTTAAAACAGGATTATCAATGCAAGAATTACTCCAAACGATCTGATACACCGGTTACGTTTGCACAAACCAACCATTATATATTGCCAGAAATGGAGAAGTACAATCTAACTCCTTTTATCAACCAGCAAACATCTTATGTTCGATTTAACAAAATCGATGAGCTAATGCAAAAGAGTATTCCACAATTAAGTTTTGCCAAATTTATCGACTTTAGTTTTAATACCGAAGCTGGCAATGACAATCCATTAGCTGAATTTGATCAGGGATATACAAACACATACCAGGATAATAGTATTTTCAGAACTTTTAATAGCCATCCAGACAGAAGGAATCATCAAGCGCCTAGCAGCGACCAAGGAGTTTCGACTATGATTGTAGAATTGCCTAGAAATACGCAATACCCAGTTAATTTATATTTGCGGATAATCAATAATATTAAAGATTCAAAAGACCCAGTTTTTACGCAAAATGTCAGTTATACTGAAGCAATTACCGTATTAGATACGGCAATCAACAACCCTGGCGCGATAACTTACTTGAAAAAATATTGTCAGAGAAATATTAATTCGAAGTCATGTTTAAACATGTAATGGAGGCGGTGGTTTAAAACAACGACAAAATTTGTTAAGCTATCATTAGCCATTAAAATTTTTCCTTAAAAAAGGCAATTTGATGGTGAGTTCCAATAAGTGTTCCAACACTTGTCTGGGAACCCTGGTACGAATTTTGATAATATATAATAGATAAAAGGTGAAATATGTCACGAGAAGAAAAGAGGTTTTTTGTAAACACATTACACTCAGATTCAGATTTACCACCTTTAATTCCGCCGCCTAACACAGATTCAGATTTACCACCCTTAATTCCGCCGCCTACCCTTAAACCAACACCTCGGAAGAGAAAAAGTACATATTATATATCTCTAAAAAATAAAAAAAAGACTGGTTACCTGGAATTTATCAAAATATTTAAAGGAGCAACTGAAGATGAATTCAAGACATTTGCAAAGTTAGCTAAACAAAAGCTTAAAACATTACTCGTCAGACAACAAGTGAGCACAGTAATGGGGTATTTGTATTGGGATGCAGCCACTATCCTGAAAAGAATAACCTATATCAAAGATGTAGAAAAAATAAAGAAAATAATTTCATCTTGGAACGACGAGACTTCTTTAGAAGATAAAGTATCGAACCAGCAAGTAATCTTAAAATTAAGAAGGAGTTTTATTGACAAGGCTATTGAATTTTTAGATAAATATCAGGACACCCTTTTAAACCCACCCCTCTTGGAAGCAATCGAACAAACAACTCAAGTGTCAGAAAAAAGCATTTCTGAAACACCTTCAAAAGGGGAAATTAAAACAGCTAATAAAAAATCATCATTAGAATTCGTCAGGAAAATCACTGGAATCAAAATAAATGAGCAAGAGTTCAATACGCTCGTTTGTCTTTCAAAATATGGCCAAGTAGGGTATGAAATCAGAACAGATCAATTACCGGGTTTAACTCCAGTGAATCGTTTTTATGAAAGGAATTTTACAAAAAAACTAATAAGTAGTCTCTTGGATTCTATTACTCCAGAAAGAGTCAATAGTTTATTTCCAATAGTAGAGACCGAGGGACCCAAAAGCATATTTAAAAAAAATGCCGCAAAAATTTTGCAAAGATTTGAATCTTATTTTTTACAAAAAGGGTGGGCAAAAGAAGAATTCGACCCTAAAACTTGGGGGATACATAATCCATATTCGCATATAACTGATAGGCATACTGCCTTAAAAGAAGCCCGCACTTTGAGAAAAAAAGAATCTCAGGAAAAGATTCTTCGATTCAAGATAGTTCGGCAGCAGAATCTTTACTTAGCTTATCCAACGGCTCTCAGCAGATTCTTTCTTCTGCCAATGTCAGCTCTACCATAGTTAGTTCATCTTCCCAATCAAGTACAACTATCCTCAGCGAATCTATTGTTCCTATCCCTTCGGCTTCACACTCAGAAATTTCGCCTTATTCATCCATTCCTACCATAGACTTGACTGTTAATTATTTAAGACTATTGGCATCTCAACTAGAAAATTTAAAAAGTGAACGTGATAATTATCAAGAAATAAAAAACACAATCGAAAAAATAGAGAGCTCGAATCAGAAAAAAGAAAATAATAAAGAAAAATCAAAACTGCACAGACAAATTTTATCAGCGCTTGAAAATCTCCTCACCCAGAATAATTCAACGATGGAGAATACGTTTTCTAATTACTCCTTGCTTAGATATCCATCCAAGCTTCCTGATTTTACACCCACGAACAAATCTGATAGAGATAAAAAAGAACCTGCAAATACACCCTCTATAAGTTCCGGGGTGAGTTTTTTTGCTAATTCAAAAAAACGAGCTTTTATTCCCTCCGATTTCAGCCAAATGAATAAGGATTGCGAATCTTTTAGACGACGCTTAAATGGAGACAAGCAACCAGGATAATCTTTTGTCACCCCCTGAAGAATTAAACCCTTGACTTACTTTATTATTAACAGTATGATAAATACATTCAAATTTTATTTATTATAAGAATACCAAAGTGAATCGAGAAGAAAAAGTAATTATTGATTATAAAAGCAGCATTAGCTCTTTTAAAGACGGGAATAAATGGGTAGTTAAAAAATGTCCCAAAAGAAGGAGAGCTTTTTGGGAAATTGACTACGATATCCTTGCCAGAGAAACACAGAATATTCAATTAATTAATCCTAATAATAAAAATCCTTATATTATTTCTCTGTTGGCATCGAATGAACAAGGAGAAATATCTTTGGAATTTATGAATTGTGGGGATGTCTCACAATTTTTAGAAGTAACTGGGTGGCGCACCAGTTTAAAAGCTTACTTGGCCATTGCTTTAAGGGTATTACAAGGGTTGGCAAGTATTCATTCTCAGAATTTAATTTATTTAGATCTTAAACCGGCAAATATACTTTTACATTTTGTGAATAATCAAGCTCAAGTTAAGCTATGTGACTTTGGTTCAGCATTTCGAAGAGGAACACTGTCTGATGAATTTGAGGATGAAGTTTCAATCTTGTACACTCCTCCCGAAATTTTTGCTCTAAATAATAATGAGCCAGCTAGCCCCGAGATGGATATATTCAGTTTTGGAGTATTTTTAAAAGAGATAATACAAGGGAGGCAAGTTTCTTCACGAAAAGAGTTAGAAGCAGACGTAACAAAACAGGAATTTAAAAATACTTTAATTAAAAATAATACTTCAGCAGAAAGTATTAAACAAGAGATAACAATTTTTGATAAGCTTACGCAGCTATACTATAGTTGCACCAGAGCTAATAAAAAAGAACGCCCGTTATTACCTAAAATTATTCAAGTGCTTGAAGAAGGCGCTAAGATGGTTGGAGGAATTGGAGAAATAAATAAAAGTTTAAATGCGGCGCTAGGCAAATATCATTCAATTTTTCAATCTCCTTTACTTCCTTTGAATGAAACTTCCTTAAAAATTCATGAAGAAATTATTCATTGCCCATCAGATCAATCTTTGTTAATTCCTTTTAATGAAAATTTCTTAGAAAGTGATTTTGAGGAATCTAATGAGATTCGCACATCAAACAATCTAGCTGGAAATATATATTTTCAGTTATGGCATGTTTTCAAATTTGGCTCAGAACTTTGTACATGCGGTATAGTGACTCTGGAATCAACATTTTTCCTAATCGCCAGCCTTAGTTTAGAGAAGGCTAGAAAGCAAGCCCAATTTAAGGAAAGTAAATATCAAGACGTTTCCTATAATATCACTAAATTCATTAAGCGCTCCAATCACAAAATCAACCTTTTCTTTAATTGGAAACAACCTCCACCTGGTGAAAATGCGAATTCCTTGCATTGTAAGACGTTTTAATTATTCAAATGAGCGCTAGTTCTTATTCACGGGCGACTGAATTTATAGACTGTCAATTATTATCCTAGGGAGGGAAATCATCTACCTTGATTATCGTCATTCTGAGTGTTTCGCGCATTCCTAGTGGGAAGACGTTTAATAATTAGACTTGTATGCCCCTTCAAAATAGTTGACATAATACCATTTTGTGATATAGTTATCAACAGATGATACTAATATGACTTATAACAATAATCTTGACATGCTTCTCGACTTGGATGGAGTAGTGATAGAACAGCCAGGAGGCCATTGGGTGAAATTTGAGGTTCGTCGCGTGGATGCGAGGGAAGAGATTCCTCATGGCATCCGATATAGCCTGACGCTTCATGATCGTTATGGTACACGCATCATGGGTTTTGATAATGCCCACTCAGTAAAGAAACAGAACAAAAGCAAGCACCAAGGGCGGAAAACATATGATCACCGGCATCGACATTCTCAGGATGAAGGGGTACCGTACGAATTCATTGATGCAAGTCAATTAGTTACAGATTTTTGGTCAGAAGTTGATAGAATTTTAAGTATAAATGGACTAACTATAGAGGATAAAATATGAAAAGTGTAAAAATTGGGATTATGCCTCAAAAAGAAATTCGCGAACGAACACTTGCAATAGCCCGAGGCGAATACAAACCTTCATCAGATGAGCCGAAAATTTGGTTTACATCAATCAGATCTCTTGCTGAAATACTCAGTGATGAAAATCAAATATTATTACAAATTATTAATGAAAAAAAACCAAATTCCATAAGAGAACTAGCCGATATAACGGGAAGACAGCCCAGCAACTTATCCAGAACATTAAAAACACTATCTGCTTATGGTTTTGTAAACCTTGAAAAATTTAAAAAAACAATACACCCTATCGCAAAGTTTACTCAATTTAATGTAATTTTTGGAATTCATAATAAAAAAATACAAAAAAATCACGCATGATTGTACTAAGTAAATGAAATAGAAAATTGCTTAACAGCGATTATACGAAGTTCTTCTTGAATTTTCAGAAATGACAGACGTTATTTTCCTTTGGAGGGAAATCATCTACCTTGATTATCGCCATTCTGAGTGTTTCGGCAGCCTGCACTTGCTCGGCTTCAGACTTAGTGATGATTTGTTTTGCCACTGCGTCAATTATTAATTCTTGCAAATTATGGCCCTTAATTTCTTGCTGATGTTTGGCGTGATTAATTTTTTGTAACAACGGTTCCACCGCAATCACTTGACTAAGAATGTTTTCTATATCACGTAAAGAGCCGGCAAAATAAGCTCCCGCCGCCAAATGTTCGCGGACCAGACCTGGTTCCAATAACAATTTTGCCACTTGCCTAGTTAATCTATCCGTTGGCCGGCGCTGGCGTATTCCTAGGGGAAAAACGCTGATTCGCAACCACCAGGCTGCAAATCGATTCGGCATATTCAAGATTAAATCATGGCTCTGTTCCTGAAAGTGAGCCAATATTTCTTGGCAACTCCAAATCACTAATGGCGATAATGCAGCAGGTTCTTGCAGCGCTTGGTGATGTTTAAGGACCGCCGACATCATATATAAATCACTCAATAAATCGCCCAAACGAGCTGATATTTGTTCTTGGCGTTTTAAAGCGCTGCCGGTCGACGCTAATAAAATATCTACAATCACTCCCAATGCTGCGCTCAATTGGGATAACTTGCGATAATAATGCCGGTTTATGCTTTTGGGAGAAATAACCAAAGCGGCATTGGTCAGGCCTAAAATAAAAGCTCTGACTTGATTGCTGAGCAAATAACCTAGGTGACCAAAAAAAGCTTGGTCAAAAGACTTTCTGTCGGCTTGGCGCGCAGCGTTGATTTCCCGCAGTAAAAATGGATGGCAGCGTAATGCGCCTTGACCAAAAATGATGAGTGAGCGAGTTAAAATATTAGCGCCCTCCACTGTTATCGCTATGGGCGATTCAATATGGAGTTGCGCTAAATAATTATGCGGCCCCAAACAAATTGCTTTACCCCCGTGCACGTCCATCGCGGCGAGAATAACTTTACGGCCTAATTCGGTAGTGTGATATTTACTAATTGCTGCGGCAGTCGCAGAGTGCACACCTTGATCCACTTGGGTGATGCTGAATAAGCGCAAGGATTCAGCGATATATGCATTACCCAAGATTGCCGCTAATAAAGTTTGAATACCGCCAAAATCGCCGATATAAGTATTAAATTGTCTGCGTATCCGCGCATACGCCCCGCTGCTCACCGATGCGACTTTAATACTGCCGGCGGCAATAGATGGTAAAGAAATACTGCGTCCTGCGGCTAATCTTTCCATTAACATTTGCCAGCCTTTACCGCCCTGATTGATACCACCAATGATATTATCTAGTTCAATCAACACATTCTCACCTTGAGTGGGGCCATTGGGAAAAGGACAATTTAACGGGTTATGATGCCGGCCAGTACGTACTCCCGGCGTTGTCACCGGAATTAACGCGCAGGTAATTCCTAGGTTTTCTTGCTCTCCCAGTAAGTGTTCAGGGTCATATAACTGAAAAGCCAATCCCAATAAAGTCGCGACCGGGGCTAAGGTAATGTAGCGCTTATCCCAATTTAAACGGATGCCCAAAACTTTAGTTCCATCTTTTTGAAAATGGCATACTACGCCGGAATCAATTATGGAGCTTGCGTCAGAACCAGCCACCGGACTGGTCAAGGCAAAACAAGGAATTTCTTCGCCACTAGCTAAACGTGGCAAATAATAATTCTTTTGCTCTTCAGTACCATAATGTAATAACAATTCACCCGGCCCTAATGAATTCGGAACGCTGGCAATAGTCGCCACTGCAGTACTCACACTGGCTAACTTCATAATAATCTGGGCATGGGCGAATGCGGAAAAACCTTTTCCACCATACTGCTCAGGAATAACCAGGCCAAAATAACCGTGGTTTTTAAGATGTTGCCAAACCTTGTCCGGAACCTGTTGATGCGTATTAATCCACCATGCGTCGATAACTGAGCAGAGCTGGGCAACAGGCCCCTCTAGAAATTCCTGTTCTCGGGGATTTAATTGTACCCATGGCATTCGCAGCAATTTTTCTAAATCTGGCATCCCACTGAATAATTCAGCTTCCCAACCTATATTGCCTGCGGCTAACACTGCTTGCTCAGTCGGAGAGAATTTAGGGATATGGCGCGCGAGAATAACTATAATTATGTTGGAAATTAACCAGCGCCGTAGCGGTGTGTTGAATATTATTGCGAATAACCCCCAGCAAATCCAAATTATCCACAAAAATACGCTATTTATCGGGATTAAAATCGATAAAATCAGCATTAACACGGTAATGCCGATGCTATAAACAATTAACGACGACCGCTGATAAATCAAAATTATGGCAGCCGCCAATAAAATTATTATCCATAAAACCATCATGATGACTTCCTTACTTGATGATCAACTCGACAGTACAATAGCCGCCATAACTGCCGCGCCATAGCCCAATGCCGTCTCATCCAAATCATAGCGTGAAGAATGTAGGGGCGCACTGATACCTTTAGCAGCATTGCCACTACCTAGCAAGTAAAAAGCGCCGGGCAGGTGTTGTAAATAGTAGGCAAAATCCTCCGCCCAGCCTTCAGGATCAGTCGCTGCATCGACCTGTTCTGTACCCAATATCATTTCCGCTGCTTTGGTAACGTGCAAAACTCCTTGGCGGTGATTCACAACTGCATCATACCCACGCGTATATTTAAATTCCATTTGGTACCCTTGCTGACGAAGATTTTCTAAGGAAATTTCCATTAACTCTTGAATAAGTTCGCGGTCAGCCGCGTGAAAAGTACGCACAGTTCCTGCTAGAAAAGCTGTATCCGGAATAACGTTAAATACGTCCCCTGCTTTAAATTGGGTAACGCTCAATACGGCGGGATGAGTAGGATTGATGCGGCGTGAAATAATAGACTGCCAGCCAGTAATCAACTGCGCTCCGGCAATCACCGGATCTAAACTATCATGAGGCTTGGCCGCATGCCCGCCGTGGCCACGGAGCAGTAAATCAAAACGGTCCCCCGCCGCCAATAATGCTCCCGCACGGATGCGTACCTTGCCTGCTGGAGTACCAGGGTCGTTGTGCAGGCCATAAATCTCGCTAACGCCTTTAAGACAACCTTGCGCAATCATTCCTAACGCACCCCCCGGCGGTGTTTCTTCGCTGGGCTGGAAAATAAACCGGACACTGACGGGTAACGGCTGCGGATACTCGGCTAAGATTCGGGCGGCAGTTAACGCAATAGTCATATGGCCATCGTGTCCACAGGCATGGGCTTTCCCTGGGCGCTGGGAGATGAACTCATGGGTATTGTTTTCTTGAATCGGCAAGGCATCCATATCGGCTCGCAGTGCAATCATTTTGGCAGCTTGGCGGTTGATTAGGTCTGCCGTAAAACCGAAACCCCAACTAGGGCTAATTTGATAACCTAAATCCTTGAGTACTTGTGCGCAATAAGCGGCGGTTTCTTGTTCCTGGCAGCTCAGTTCAGGAAATCGGTGCAGATGCCGACGGTGGCCGACACTCCACTCATGTAAAGCTTTAGCTTTTTCGAGAATGTCATCCATATATAAAATCCATTGCAGTTCCGGGTTAATTATGATATTATAATCGCTAATTTTATGCAAAATACTCAAAACATTATTATTTTTACAGCCGGTATAACTGCCATGCCAGTTACCCGGTCTATTACCTCTCATCTCCATATTTAGCCTGTGTTCTCTATGAACGCAGGCGCATTTATCTTTTGGTTATAAAGTCCTCAAGTTTTTAATAGGAACCGACTATGGAAATTAACGTTAACAAAAATCGCACTTTAGGTGTATTCAGTTTAGTCATGATCAATGTGATCGCTATCGACAGCGTGCGTAATCTCCCCTCTAACGCTGCCAACGGCTTTTCTTTAGTATTATTATATGCCGCCGCATCAGTACTGTTTTTAGTGCCATGCATTTTGGTAACCGCTGAATTAGCTACGCACCACCCAAAAACCGGCGGGATTTATGTATGGATGCGTGAGGCGTTCGGCCTGCAGTGGGGATTTCTTACCATTTGGCTACAGTGGATTTATAACGTTTTCTGGTATCCTACCATTTTATCTTTTATTGCCACCAACATTGCTTACTTAATCGACCCAGCCTTGGCAAATCAAAAAGCGTTTATCGTATCGATGATCATCGGCATGTTTTTAATCGCCACCTGGCTCAATGCCCGGGGCATGAAACTATCTAGCTTGGTCAGCGCAACCTGTGCGATTGGCGGCACTCTGGTGCCTATGCTGGCAATTATTATTTTGGGCGCTAGCTGGTTATTGTCTGGAAAACCTTTAGCTACCAGTTCCGGCATGGAACACTGGCTGCCCCATTTAAATCAAATGCCCAACATCGCATTTCTAGTGATTATTTTGTTTAGTTTAATGGGATTTGAAATGTCCGCTTCTCATGCAGAATCAGTCAAAAATCCGCAACGCGATTTCCCCAAAGCACTGCTTTATTCCGGTTTGATTATTGTTTTAAGCATGGTTTTGGGATCATTGGCTATCGTTATGGTCACTCCCAACAAAACTTTAAACATTATTAGCGGCTTGAATGACGCTTTTCGAGTTTTTCTCGATTATTTCCACCTGGGCTGGCTGATGCCAGTGATGATCGTGATGATTATTGTGGGCGGATTTGGCGGTATGGCGGCCTGGGTAATTGGACCGACTAAAGGTTTAGTGGTCGCAGCGGAAGACGGGTTACTGCCTAAAATATTGAGTGCCCGCAATCGAAACGGCGCACCGCTGCCGGTATTGATTTTACAAGCGGTGATTACCATTGCTTTATCTTGTCTATTTTTATGCTTTAAATCGATGAGTACCGCTTATTGGATTTTAAGCGTCCTCACCTCACAATTGGCGTTGTTATTCTATATCTGCTTATTTTCCGCCGCGATTAAACTTCGCTATAATGGCCCGAAAATTCCTAACGCTTACCGTATTCCTGGAGGCAACTGGGGTATTTGGCTAGTCGGCGGAATAGGTATCTTGACCTGTATCGGCGCTATTATTATTGGCTTTATCCCGCCTGCCGACGTGCCTATTAGCAATATAGCTCTCTATAGACGTTGCTGGCAGTAGGTATAGTAGGATTTACCTTGATTCCATTTTTAATTCGGAAAAAAAACCAGCGGCTACGCAGGCTGCGGCATCCTAGCAAATAACCATAACGCCAATAATGAATATATACTTTGGACTATAAAAATAGTTTTAAACGCCAATAAAGGGAACTTAATAGCCTAAGTAATTGGGGCAAATCGCTTGCAATCATCACCAGCGCCGCCGAAGCGATACCAAAACTGCCGCTCACTTGGATAACTCCGCTATAAACACTGGTGCCTTGACTGATGTAGTTATCAGGTAAACTCTCATAGGCTGGGCATTCATCAAAGAAGTCTGAACCAGTAACATTAATCCAATGCAGATCTGTTGCAAAATCAACAACCAGGGTATTAAGTAAAATGCCTGCAGAGAGAAACTGCAAAAAACAATCATGATCCATACCGTCGCTACCATCAATAGCCGGCGGTTATCAAATCGCTTGACTAGCTTGGCAATCGAAATCATCGTAATTAAGGTGCTAATGATCACCGGCACTTGATATAAACCAGACTGAAATGCGCTATAGGCATAGCCAGTCTGCAATAGTAATGGCACTAGAAAAGGATGCGCTGTTGAAGTCAGCCTGGTTAAAAAACTGCCGCTGATAACCGGCCGAAATACACCTTGGTCAAAGAGTTTTAGGCTGATCAGGGGA
>CAVOOI010000012.1:0-18244 GCA_963697455.1 uncultured Pseudomonadota bacterium
GAACAGATTTGAGCATATAAATCATGCTGCTTAATTTTATTAATGAACGGCGCTAATTGCTGGTTGACGGATTCAATGGGATGCATAGTGTTTTCCTTTATCATTATTTTTACCTTGATCATTGACTAACCTGAGTAATTCTTCGGCGGCTTTGCGCTGTAATGGTTTTTCGTAGGCTCTCATCATGCCTACGGCTAAACAGCGCTGTCTTTCAACTTCCCCCAAGTGTGCCGAGAGCGCGACCACTAATGAACCGGGATGTTGGTGTTGCCGCTGCCATTGGTGAATGGTAGTGGTTACTTGATAGCCATCCTGATCCGGCAATCCCAGATCCATCATAACCAGTGGATAGTCGTAGTGCTGAATTTTTTGTAAAGCTTGCGCGCCATTATCTGCTGTCTCTACCACCACATTCAAAGATTCCAGTAAATGCTTAATGACACGTTGGGCGATTAAATTATCTTCCACTACCAAAACAAATGCTTTGGCAGGAGAGGACAATTTGGGTTTAAAAGGAATGACCGGATTTTTAATATTCACATTTTCCGGAGGCGGTGATGATACTCGGTGACTATATTCCGATCCCAAAGAAAGCGGGATACGCAGAGGGATTAAGCAACTAAAAGTGGAGCCTGTGCCTTCGGCGCTTTCGACATGGATCTCACCGGCTAATTCATCGACAAACTGTTTGACCAGCGCCAGGCTCAAACCGGATCCAGGGTATTGCCCCTCATAAGCAGGATGTAACCGGCTAAAACGGGTAAAGATAAAGGCCTGTTGATCTTCCCGGATACCAATGCCCGTATCCCGCACACGAAATTCTATGATGGCGCGATGATGTTTTCTTCGAATCAACTGAACACTGAAATCAATCGCGCCCTGGTGGGTAAATTTGATTGCATTGCTCAACAGATTCAACAGGATGCGTTGCAAACGGATGGCATCACCGATCACATAACGGGGGAGATGATTGCCCAAAGACACATTAAACTCTAAATTTTTCTCCTGCGCAGAAGGCTACAGTAGAGTCACTATACTTTTGGTGACCTCCAGTAAATCGAATTTTATCTCGTGTACAGGCAAGCCACCGGCCTCACAGCGAGAAAATGCGATGACTTCGTTGAGTAAATTTAACAGCATCGCCCCGGCCTTTAATAAATCTGCAGCGGCGGCTTTACCTTGGGCGGTTTGTACTTCCTGCTGTAACACTTCCGCCATGCCCAACAGACCGGTTAAGGGAGTGCGCAGGTCATGGCTGATATTGGCGATAAACACCGACTTGGCCTGATTAGCGGCTTCGGCCTGGCGCTTGGCCTGACGTAATTCGCGCTCTTTCTTTTTGAGCGAGGTAATATCCGTAAAGTAACCGACAATACCTAATACCTGGTTGCCATCTAAAATCGGCAGCTTACTCACCAGGGTAATCAGCTTTTTACCGTTGGGTAACGCTAAAATTTCTTCCCGATTAGTCAGTGGGTGGCCGTTCAGCGTTTCTTGATCGCCTTGTTGGAACTCTTCAGCCGAGTGACCCGTCGGCTGCCAATTTAAGTCTTGATCCGTTTTGCCGATAATCTCTTCCGGTGTCCCCAGCCCGACCAGGCAGGCAAAATTCAGATTACAACCGAGATAAACCGATTGGGCATCTTTCCAAAAAATATAATTGGGCAACGATTGCGTAATATTTTTTAAAAAGACTTCGACGATGTAAGCGTTGTCCTTCTGGTTGGAGCGAGAGTAGTGCGATGTCATAGCGTTTCCCTGGTTGAATGGTTAAATTGGCCACCTCGCCAGTACGCATGAAATCCGGGGAATCCTAGTAGCACGTCGCACTGGCGCATGTACTAAGATTCCTGCTAACGGATTGTTGCACTTTTATTTGCCATTTCTTTGAAATTCGGCTACCTGCGTCCAGACAGGACGCTGTCCAGACGCGCAGCAACCTACCGTGTAAAAAATACACAGTAAGCTGCTTTTTATCAAAAGGAAGTCGATTCCGCCAGAAATAGCGGTTTAAAAAAGATAACAAATCAGATAGAATTTTCTTAGCCATTTTAAGTTATTCCTTAACTTAGGTGGTTAGTATTCGGCGGGTGCATCTACACCTGCCGGGTACGCCTATAATTTAAACTCAGTTCTAGGCAGAATGCAAGGACCCATAAGCTGTGATTATGACCAGTCTATGGTATAAAAAATGAACTACCAAACCTTCAAAGGGTCGGCTGAAGACCCGGCTCACTATTCAGCTTTCATTAAATCCAAAATATATCGCGTGTCTCTTGCGTAGCTTTCAGTTGTTACCTGATTGAAAGTAAATCTCCAGGACAATACCATTTAATGCTGGGTAAGATGGGCAGGGATATCCCCATTGAACAGTTGCCGAATTTGTTGAATATCTTCTACGCCCAATTTTTTGTAAGCGGAGGCTTTCAAATTATAAATAGTTTTCAGGCTGATATGTAACACTTTCACGATGTCTTTATAGGTTTTATTTTTTGTCAGCATCATCACGACTTCATATTCACTCGGTGATAATTTTTCCGCATATCGAATCATTGTCTTTTCGCGATAACGTAATAACTCAAGTCCTAAATCCGGTTGTAGATAGGTTTTTCCGCCATTCACGACTTTGATGGCTTCAAAGCATAAATAGCAGGCATATTTGGTCAGAAAACCCTGAGCCGGAGATCCCACCAAACGACTGATGGTTGACCAATGTAATGGATTAATTAAAAAAATACATTTCACTGTCGGCCAATGCCGATGAATATACCGGCAGATCCATTCGCCAGACAGGTCTGGTAAATCCATATCTAAAAAAACAAACAAAGGTTGCTTTGTTTTATGTTGACGCACCAACTCGATACCCTTTGCTCCTGTTTGCGCTTCACCAACCCATTGAACACCGCGTTCAACGGAAGTGGCCAGCTTACTAAACCAGGTGCTAAAATGAATATCCTGCTCGATAAAAATCACTGAAATCATGATGAGGACTCCTTAAAGGGTAATAAACGAACTTTATCCAACGTGATGAGTTGCTGGAGGGCTTCGGGTTCCCAGTCTATCCAATGCTTTAAGGTTTCCAGTGCCTGTGCAGTACAACAACCGGTTTTATCGGCAATAAACGCCAAACTTAAATACAACAGCCGCAATGAAAAACAACTGGTGTTTTCAGACGCATATAACGACTGATTAAATAAAATTTTCTTGAAAATGCTTAATAAAACGAAGGCATCATTTTGTGAATGGATAACGTCAGACGGCGATATCCAGAGTGTTAACATTCTGGCATCAGGGAATTTTTCGGTCGGGAATATTTCAATGCCAGGGGATGATCACGCATCCAGGCTTTAATTTCTTTAGCGCTTAATTTTAAGAGATAGGCTTGCTCCTCCGACGTGTATCGAGCGATACAAAATAAGGTAAAGATTTTAAATTGATGGGTGTCCATCGCCACGATGAGTTCCGGGATACCTGATTTCATAATCTGTTTCGCCTGATCATAGGTGCGATAATTGCGAAAACCGACTAAGGGCGCCACGGTTTCTGCCACGCGACCCTGAATGATTTTTGCCGGTTTTTGCTTCAATTCCTTTTCATAAGCGATGGCAAACAATAGGCGTTCACTCAGACTCAACTTTTCCAGTGACTGGCCTTCTTCCTGGAGTAACTCCAGTTTCACTTCATCATCAACCAGCTCGGGCGCTAATTGAAACCGGTTGACCTGGCCTTTAGTCGCCCGTTCTATCGCTTTGGCTTCTTCATACCGAATTTTTTTGCCTCGATTCAGCATGTAATGAATCCGCTGCTGCCCAAGACCGCTCCGTTCCCCCAGTTCTGCCTGATTAGAACCACAGATCTTGAGAGCTTTCAGCAGATAATGCCTGTAATCGATGAATGGCGATGTGTCCTTGCCTTTGCTCATCCCTGACCTCCGAGTACTATGCTAAAAGAAATCTTTAATCACTTTTCAGCTATTTTTTCGGATTCAACCGGGACGCTTTTAAAGCCATGAGTGGGGTCTGATGGAGGTCAAACACCGCCATTTTTTTAAAAAATTGAATCATCCGTCAATCTATTCACACAATCCTTTTTTTAAACACCCACCTCCTTTCTGGATGTCTTTTTTACTGTGGGGTAAATTTCTTACCCGACAAGAAAAAGAGAAAAAGAGAAATTGTACAGAATTAACCCACATTTTACGCTCAGTTTTAAACATTTTATGCAATAAGCGTTTAGTATTTACATCAATTCACTTTTTCTCTTTTTCTCTTTTTCTGGTGGAAATAAATTTTTTAAAAAAATGAAGCAGGGAAAAAAGTCTTTAAGCAAAAAATAACAAGACACCCTGGCTGTGGGAGATATAAAAAATGTAACCAATATTTTTGCTCTACTGACTATGAGTAATTACCATCCCGTGTGAAATATTTCACACGGCTGTTGTCGGTATCTTAATTTTAGCACTCTATTTACCGACTCTTTGTTCCTTTCTAAAAAAATAAAAAGTCATCCATAGATTCAGATAGGCTATTCCGAGAATCAAATAGCCAATCACAGAAGTCTATAGATAATAATAACCATCCAAAATTAAACAGAAATAATCAACAGAAATGGTTAGATAAAATAATGGATAAAAAATTTTATTCTCAGTGAAGGAGTACTATGAAAAAAAACAGATCGCGGATTGTCAATACGGTGGAAATTTTGAGAGATTATCCTAACGTCACACGGACACTCTTCGATGACCGCCCTCGTTCAGGTTTATCGTGGATTGTGATTGATAACCAGCCCGTGGGATTAGATCGCCGGGAGTTAGAGCAAACCAATGGTTTACCCGCCAAGAGAAATCAATAAAACAGTGTGCCTGATCTTTAGGACGAGCGATGGGATACCATCGCCAGCGGATTAATGCGATACAACGTGGTCGGCCTGCGCGTTTGTAATTTCACCGGCGCACTAATGAGATGGCGCTCCTGTAGAATCGCCAGGGATTTAGCCAGACGTTCGGATTGTCCCTGTTTTCTATTGCGTAACGCCAATCGGATTTCTGCCTGCGTAAACGATCCCTCCTGCCGGGTTTGAATCCATTGCCAAACAGTTTGGGCGTCTTCAAAAGGGGCATCGCGATTCATCCATTGAAAGACGGCCAGGGCATGCAGGCGTAATGCCTGAGCCAACTGCAGGGCATTCTGCATCGTGGCGTTGGTAATACAGTCCGTCTGTAACCCGTATTC
Organism: uncultured Pseudomonadota bacterium; assembly: GCA_963697455.1. Classification (GTDB taxonomy): domain Bacteria; phylum Pseudomonadota; class Gammaproteobacteria; order Coxiellales; family Coxiellaceae; genus JAFEDN01. The sequence goes on from CAVOOI010000012.1 coordinate 5,232, forward strand.
AGCCACGTGCAGTAAACCAGCCAGACGTAAGGTAAATCCCGCTAATTTTCCGCCCCAGCCCTGATAGCTGCCCAACAGGCCTTCCGGCCTGAGTTCGGTTTCGAGCTGCATTTGAAAATCACGCCAGGCTCTGTCAGCTTGAGCAGAAAGAGTCAATAGACGCATAGTTTCACGAGCGGTTTGTGTCGAAGGCGTGGCTTGCGCGTTTAATAAGGAAATGATCGCCTGATCATAAGCCGCCTGTATAGTTGCATTTAAGGGTGGGGTATTATGAGTACGATAACCCAGGTGGCTTTTTGGCAACACATATAAAAATCGTTCTAAAACACCTTTGCCCAGATACGCTCTTTTGCCCGCCATATTTTGCATGACCACGGGTTGCACGGTCAGCACAACGGTTAAATACGGATTTAAAATAGCGCTCCGGTCTTTACGATGCACCCGCACTTCACCCCCATCAATGCCTTTCAGTAAAATATCAATGTTGGCAGAGCCATGACTGTATAAACCCGCCAGAGTTTCTAATATTCCACCTTCATCGGAAAAAATCGCTAATCTCCCCCCTTGTTCGGCAACCAAATGAGTCAACGATTCCGGCGTGGCGTCATTGGTAAACAGTACGGGCAGTGGCATAATTTCCGTTAACGCCATTTCCTGCTGGATAATGACTTCAAACAAACGCTGTTGCTCGGCTGAATCTTCCGTTTTAGCGGCTTTAGACCGTAAATTTTCCAGAATTCGTTCCTCGGTTTTGCGAGCGGCGCGTTGACGTTTAATATCGGTTTCGCGCTGTTTTTTTTGTTCTCTTTCCCAATGCCACAACGGTTGCGTGCAGGCACGCACGACCAACGATTTATGATTGGCGGGCGGTAAGGCAATCAGGGTGTAAATATTGATCGGTTCTATCCAGCCGGTTTTGGGAGAGACGGCACATTGGCCGGCCAAAGCGGTGGAGAGTACGCCCAAAATCGTCATGACACTCAATGCCGAAGGGGTTTCACTGGCGTTAGCTAAGGCTTCAGCAAATTCACCCAAAATACCAGGCAGCCAGCATGTGGGTATTTCTGGAGTATCCAGTGGTTCAAACAAAATCGGTTCGTTCCAGGCCGCAGGTTGTTCCCAGCTTGGCAATTCAATCACCGCTTCCGGTATCTGACTCATACTACACTCCTCGAATGAAATCCCGATGAACCCGCAAAACGATAAGGTGAGCAGCCCCTTGCCATTGAATAGTGTGAGCCAACTCCATCGCCCGTGAAAAGGAAGAAAGTCGTGAATACAGTACCCAAACCTCCCGGTGACAACAGAAATTCAGGTCATACCTTTCCGCTAATTCAGGGCAATAGAGACAAACGCCTCGATATTGGCGAATTTTATGCAGACTATGGCGATCCACCGCGATAAAAATTAAGCTGTGGGTGGGATAGCTTTGTAACTGATCGAAATAAAGTGGGCGAACTTTGGGGAGGCTTTCTCCCATCCGGCCTGAAGATTTTATTGGAGTATAGACTTCATTCATTACCTGTCTCCTGCGGGTGGTAGTGTCTGAGCCGTACTGCGATGACGGCCATTTTCATTCAGCCAAGCGTCTAAATCTTCTTTATAGTAAAAAATGCGCCCGCGTTTAATAAACCGTGGGCCGGTGCCGCTGGCGCGCCACATGGCCAAAGTCTTCTCCTTAACGCCCAGGTAATGACCGGCATTGCGGCCATCCATACGACCATCGGGATAGATATCAATGGTCGGCGTGTTTAATCGTAGATTGATTTCCTTTTTCATATAGGCTCCTTTAGTTTTTTTATCTAAAATGGGTTCCAGCCACGATGACTAGAACCATTGACTTTCACAGAGGGGGTTATTATAGTGAGCAAAATATCGTGGTGTAAAGCACCACGAATAAATATAGAACTTTCCAGAACAATCTAGAAGTCTATGGCACTAAATAGGAGAATAAAGAACATGAGTGAAACCCAGGAGCGGGTGAAAAAACCCAAAAAAAAGGCAGGCAATCAACACGTTCGGACAGTGACCATGCGGGTTCGATTGAGTCCACCACTGCGATTTGCTGCCGAACTGATGGCGCGGCATCAACGCCGCACAGTATCCAGCCTAATGGAGTCCCTATTAGCCGAACAAGCAACACGGTATTACTTACCAGTGGTGTTGACCGAAAAGGCGCAAACCAATCATTACCTGTATGGCGAACGCCAAACCAAAAAAATCACTGCTCAGGAAATCATTGAACGACTCTGGTCTGCAGAGGACGCTGACCGCTTTGCGGCAATGGCCTTATTTGTACCGGGGCTATTAACCGCCGAGGAACAATCGCTGTGGCAGGTGATCATCGATACTCCCTATTTTTGGAATCATTTTGAAATCCATATAGAGAACCCGGCGGGACAAGTCATTGAAAAAGAATGGTGGCCGTTGGTGGATTACCGGGGGTTAAATCGGGAACGGCTGCGCGAGTACTGGCCTTTATGCCAGGCGATTTTAGATGGTGAAAAACCGCTGCAAAGCTTAAAAGATTTAAAACTGCCGCCGGGTAGGCCAGTTGAAAAACCAGACTATTATCCCCCCATCAAAAAAGTAAGGAGTGATCAATGAAATTTAAAACATTAACCCGTGCTAATACACGTAATGTGGAACGCCATCAAAAAATTCAGGAAAATGGTATTGAGTTTGACCGACTGGTCAATGGAGATGGGAGATATCGAATCAATATCATGGTCGACGGTCAACGAATCCATCGACTCGTTGGTAAAGAATCAGACGGCACTACACGCTTGCATGCTGAGAAGATGATGGCAAAATTACGCAACGAAGCTCAGGAAGCCCGCTTAAACTTGCCTAAAGGTCGCAAACCGACCTTGAGATTTAAAGAGGCTGCTGAAAAATATCTGGAAAAACAAATTTCAACTCAGGCAAAAAATTTAAAATCCAAAATTTATCAGCTCAGGCTGCGTCTAATTCCTTTTTTGGGTAATAAACCACTGGATAAAATTGACGATCAGGATGTAGAAAAATATAAGAATAAACGCCAAGATGATGGTGTAAGCACCAACACTATTAATCGAGAACTAGCCGTATTATCTCACTTATTTACCAAAGCTGTTGAATGGAAATGGTTAAACAATAAACCGGTAGCGGTGAAAAAATTTAAAGAAAATCAACACCGCATTACCTACTTAACAGTGGAACAAATTGACCGGCTATTAGCTGCGGCAAAACAAGATAAAAATCCGTATATTTATGAGTTTATTGTGATTGGATTAGAAACTGGCATGCGGCTCATGGAGATTTTGTCGATTCGTTTAGACAATATTGACCTAGATCGACGAGTCATTTTTATTCCTCAAGCCAAAGCCGGATCCAGGCAACAACCGATGACCGCCCATTTAGCCGAAGCACTATCTCCTTATGTAAAAAGAGCTATGCCCAATCAGATCTGGTTATTTCCCGCTGAAAAATCGAAAACAGGTCACTGCGTCAATATTTCCAAGGCCTTTCGACGAGTAGTCACTGCCGCTGGTCTAAACCCTCGTGAAGTAGTTCGACATACATTACGCCACACTGCCATTACACATTTAGTTCAAGCCGGTGTCGATTTACCTACGGTCAAAAGAATCTCAGGCCATAAAACCCTTCAAATGGTTGAACGTTACAGCCACCAAAATGGATCACATATTCAGGCCGCAATGGATAAATTAGATCAACGTTATCGAGCTAAGACGGATTCATAAGTAGGAAAGAAGACAGCTTTTATCGCCAAACCTATTGAGAATTTATTTTGACTCTCTTAGAATAATACGTCTTAAATTATTATTTTCTATTATTTTAACAACTCTAGCTTGGTTGATGGTATGAATAAATGCATGATGAACTGTTAATATCAAGTCCTGAAGTTTTTGATCTTCCTCAATCCGCAATATTTTAAGTTTTATTTTTTCACAAACATCCACTGGTATATGACGAGCATGCGTCTTAGTATTTTCCAAATCGGATAAATACTCCACAATAGTTTTTACAGGATGACCCTTTTCATCAGCAAACATGCCTGTTTTCAACCATTCCGTAACAATTTCCTTCGCCATGGAAATCACTTTTTTACAATTCCCTAAAAAAGCAGGCGGATATTTTCCGATTATAATTTGCCATATCGGTAAACAATCGGGGTCTTGTCTCACTTCTTCTATGGCTTGTTCAAATTCTTGAATTACACCGTATGCAGGTATGCCTCCGGCTACTTGAGGATCGATAGGACCTAAGCTGGATTGTTTTCCCATTAAAATTTCTTTACAAGCACATGCAATCATTGTACCAGCAGACATAGCGAGTTGCGGCACAATAGCACGAATATTTGTACCAAACATTTGTCGTAGATAATTAACTAAAGACTCGGTAGCCGCAAGACCGCCACCCGGCGTATGGAGAATTAAATCTAATCCCTTCGTTCGATCCAACTCGTGAATTACTGACATAAAAAAATTGACGTCATTATCGCTAATGGATACGCCTGGGGTACTGGGATCTAAAGTAAGCCAACCAGAATAATAAGCTATTGTGTTTCTACCAGTATACTCTGAAAGGGCTTTGAGATATTTTCCACGAACCTTATCAAGAGGACTGTCATGACTTTCAGCATTAATTTCCTTAAGAGTTTGCTCCCAATTAGGCATATAGCTTATCGATCCTTGGTGATATCAGATGTTGTGTCAGTAACGTAAGTCCTAATACTGTAATCTATCATAGTCGGGATCGTAAACGTCCTTTTCGTAATGCGCTCTTCATGAACAAAATATTTTTTATGAACTTTTTGTATACTTTCATTCTCTTTGCAAGCTTTTCCTTTGCTTGATACATTTTTTTTCATAAAATTCTCCAAATATTGTTTTATTAAAATCAGACAATTATCTTCTTTTTACCCTATTACGACTTCTTTATAATTATAATACTTTTCCCATCCTTATACTACTTTCTTCTGATACACCCCAATTCTACTAAAGACCCTGAAAATTCACTTGGTTAACACTATTAAACTTCTTCTATTTAAGTCTATAAAATTCTATTAACTTCTGACCTTATCTATTATTTTCTTGGCACGGTTACACCCAGATTACACCCAATCTTACTAGCTCGACGAATTTTTTAACCTAAGTGTTTGATTTTATTATGGGCCGTGCTGGGATCGAACCAGCGACCCGCTGATTAAGAGTCTCAAGGATACCTGTTTTCTCCTGATTAATCAAGGTTAATAATTCTTTACAAAATAACTAGTTAGAGTTATTCTATGTTTATCGGTGCTACACCAAATAACCCCAAATTTCACCTATACTGTAGCACCAACGTAGCACTAAGTGCAAATTCAACTTATCAAGGAGAAACACCGCATGACAAACAACAAGTTAAATTTTACCAAAGCAACCCTAGAAGCCCTACCCTTACCACCCGCTAATAAGCGGGCTTACTACTATGATACTAAAATGCGCGCATTAGGTGTTAGCATCACTAGCAATGGCACGCGATCCTTTATCGTGTATCGCAGGATTAACGGGAAGCCAGAACGGGTTACTTTGGGACGCTTTCCAGATTTATCCATTGAACAGGCGCGACGAAAAGCCGAGGACATCAATGCCACTATCGCCCAAGGCGGTAATCCCAATGATCAGCGTCGTGCCGACCGTGCAGAGCTAACATTCGGCGCTTTATTTAACGAATACCTGGAACAATACGCCAAATTGCATAAGAGAAGCTGGGAAGAAGACCAATCTCAGTTTAATCGCCATTTGCTAACCTGGCAATCCCGTAAACTATCTACTATTGGAAAAACAGATATCCAGAAGTTACATCACGATATTGGCCGTGATAAAGGATATTATGCAGCCAATAGGCTATTGGCACTTTGTAGCACCTTATTCAATAAAGCGATTGAATTTGGTTTATGGGATAAAGCTAATCCAGCATCCGGGATTAAAAAATTCCGCGAACACTCCAGAGATCGTTTTTTACAAGCCGATGAACTTCCCCGATTTTTTGAGGCTTTATCGCTAGAACCCAATAGCACACTTCGCGATTATTTTATTTTGGCAATATTAACCGGCGCACGTCGAGGTAATTTACAAGCGATGAGATGGGATCAAATTAATTTCGAGCGACGAGAATGGCGCATTCCTCAAACAAAAAATGGTACTCCACAAGTCATACCCCTCACAGAGGAAGCCACTTTTCTTCTTTTACAACGCAAAGCCACTGCCACCAATAATTTTGTCTTTTCAGGATCAGGACGCGCTGGCCACCTATCTGAACCGAAAACAGGCTGGAAACGTATCCTTAAACAAGCCGGAATAGCTGATTTACGTATTCATGATTTACGCCGGACATTAGGTAGCTGGCAAGCTCGCACCGGCGCATCCTTAGTGATTATTGGAAAATCGTTGAATCATAAATCGCCACAAACCACGGCCATTTATGCCCGATTAGACATCGACCCAGTGCGAGCTTCCGTAGAAAAAGCCACCAAAGCCATACTGGAAGCTGCTGGCATAACAGGAATGGAAAACGCTGAGTCTCTGGAAAAATCTTTAATGCGAGGCAACCAATAAAAATTGAATATCACTACTCCGTTTCATTAACTTCTCCTTTGAATAAATTAAGAAATAAAACGGAGTAGCGCAACGGCCTAGAAACTTTAATACTGATACACTCTATTCAAAATGATGCCGTCATAAACTCTTTCATTAAATATATTTATATTAATTATTCTATCCTGCACTTTTCAGTCCGTTAGAAATACGCATATTACCACGATTATTTACCGTATTTGGCAAATTATTTATTTTTCACGCTCCAGTGACTTATAGCATATTTTTTCTAAATGACACATATAATGCATAAATTCAGTATCTTCAATTTTATCAATTAAATCCTTCTTAGATATCGCCCCAATCTTGCATCGTATGTTTTCTCTATAATATTCTACCGTTCGAAAATCAATCTTCATCACACCACTAATCTTTTTGCTGGAAAATTTCTGGATGCAATAAAACATACACTTCGCTTCCTGAACAGTAAAATAAACGCCGGGATATTTTTTCCCTAAATAATATCGGGTTCTTTTGCCTACCTGACTAGGCTCCAATAATTCCGTCGATAAATTGAATGACTCCTGGCAAATGATAGGCATATAAACTCCTTTGCCCCAGAGACAAAAAATGCTATAGTTTGTCTCGGAACGTTTGTTGTGTACAAATGCACCTGAAGCCAGTCAAGTGGCGCTTGGCTGGCTTTGTTTAATCGCTAAAAATATTCATTAATAAAAATTCATGACAATATCCTCCCTGAAAATGAATTAAAGATTTTTAACCACAATAAGAATTAAAAATACTGCTTAATTTAGATTTGATTTTAATACTGGCTGAATGCCAACAATTTTTTGATAAAAAAATAATCATTCTATTGAAAAAAGCCAACGGACAAGCGTAGATAATATTTCAAATGATCATGAAATTGATCGTGTTCCATCACAAGTTCTGACATAATAGTTCCCCTGTATCAAAATCACTCTTGAATATGGATAAAATGATGGCTTTTCTTCTATGAAAAGCAGCTTTCCAATAAAAATTTCCAGTTTTTATCACTCTATTCTTTGTTGCACGTCATCATAAAATTTGATGGGACACTCAAAATTTACAGTCAACTTTTTTTAATATAGTAGAAAAAAATAATCTGTCAAATTTAAATTATTTTTAAGTAATTAATTTAAATTATATAGATATCCATAAAAAGGGTGTGATTTTTTCTGTGGCGCGATAGGATAGCCGCATATTTACTGCGTAAAACCTCCGGCTATAATACCTACAAGCGAGTTGATTCTAAAGTCTGGACACGTGAATTTAAAGTTTTCAAAGTTACATTAATCTGGCGAAGCTGATCTTGAACGGCAGGCATGAAAGCTACAGGACTGACTCGCGCAGAAGAGGAAACTGTTTCTTCTTCCTTTGAATCTACAACGGTGTCCAATTCGACATCCATTGAACTGGATCCTTTTATCGCTTTACGCTGATAAATGTCGGACTCTTTCATCTCCATGACGGACTGTCTGCGGATCGTTGCTTTGACCGTTTTGGCAATCTCATCAGTGTGATCGGTAATTTGTGAAGGGGTGACTTCGGGACGAAAGAAACTACAGAGATAGGCTGTAGAGCAGCAAGCGATTGGCGGTACTAAAACCTGTCTAGTTTTGTTGGCTATGGTCGTTAATAATACCGTTTGGCTGGCGTCAGTTAATTGACGTAAATCTACCACAATGCCTTGCTCGGCGCATTCACGCACCAGCATCACTATCGCCGCATAAGCGTCTTTTAAGGTCTGTTCGCTAATATAGCCTAAAAAGCCCGTCATTTTAATGTGCTCGAGGATGCGTTTGGCAATGGGTTGAATTACCTGTTTTTGATATTCTCTATCCGCAGCGGCGCTCCCTGCATTTTCTAAATATTTGGTGGCCTTATAATTCATCCAGAATCTAAACGCAAAAAATCCCAAGCTGATCACACCGCTTAATACTGCAGCAATAATGGTATTACGAAGTGAAGATGATTGCTCAGAGATGATTTGGTTGCTGGGATCGATAAAAGTAATTTGCGCGCTTTGCGGACCATCCGTTAAATTGACGCTATCAGTGACTGTCAGTGAAAAAGTTGGCGTAATATTGCCGCCAGTGTGGACGAAGATAATTTTTTGGAGATTAATATCATCTTGTGTAAAAGAAAATATCGAAGTATTAAGGGCTTGAACTCGGGAAAAACGTCCTTCGGTGACATTACTCATCGATAAAATTAATGAAGGCGCTAAGGTTCTATCGTCACTGGTCAGGATATCCGATGAGGTTAACATAATTTCATCGCCGGGTTTAAGGGTTAACCGATTATTAATAATCGTGGGCCGAGTGTCTAAAGTGATTTGTAATGGTTGTGGCGGCGAAGTTAAAAAATTATCACTGACGCTGACTGTGCCGAAAGGGATTAACGCAGTCCCATCTTGAGTCAATTCAATTTGACTGTTATTAATTTGGGCTTGCGTAAATTCGATGATGGATTGGTTGGGATTGGAAGTTAAGCTAAACTGCGCGCCAGTAATCGAGACGGAAAAAGTTAAATTGACTGCGGTAATTCCTGGGCGTGGATCAAAGGCGCTTAAATTATCCAAGGTTAATCGTTGCGATCGGCCTTGTAAGACATTAAAAAACTTATTGACTACAGCAGGCGGTTGCATGATGGTAAAGTTTATGTGAGCAGTAATGGGGCCGATAGAGTAAAAACCGTCGCTAGCAGTGAAGTTGAAACTTGGCTTTTGTGCACTGCCATCTTGCTGCAATATCACTTGCCCATCTAAAATATCCTGCTCGCTGAATTGCGTGACTGCGCTGCCCTGTAAATAAAAACCAGCATGTTGTAAATTGGTAATGGTAAGCGTTAATTGTGTCAGTGGATGGTCGCCGGTGATATTAAAAATAGCGGAGGTGACAGTCAGATTACCGTGCTGAAGAATTTGAAACAGCGGAATATAAGACAGCGTTGGCGGGATATCATTGTCATACACTTTAGCAATTACAGCAGTGCCGCTGCCATCTTGTAACCAACTGTCCCAACTCACAATAAAATTGCCACTCACACTCCAAGCCGCAATCACAGCGTCGGCTTGATCACCCAAAGTATAGGTATTGATTTGAAATTCATTTTGGAAAGGAATGCCCTGCGCCGAAAAGCGTTGACCATAAATGCCGAAGCCAGAACCATCCTGGTCGTAACTTTGCCAAACCACGACGAATTCGTTGGATTGAAAGGTAGCCATTGTAGGGTTCATTTGATCACCGACCCAATAGGTGTTAATTTGAAAATCGACCTCTAAAGGTAGATTTGTATTATCAAATAATCGACCAAACACACCCCAACCAGAGCCATCTTGCGCATAGCTTTGCCAAACGACAGCAAACTTCCCCGTACTAAAAGTAGCAACTGCAGGATTGCTTTGATCACCTATAATATAATTATTGACTTCAAATTCTGATCCGATGTGAGCACCGGTAACAGTAAATTGTTGAGAAAAAATACCCCATCCTGAACTATCTTGCCCATTGCTTTGCCATACGATGACAGTGCCTCCGTCTAGAAAAGAACCCACAACCGGCAGGCGTTGGTCTCCAGTAATGTAAGTATTAATTTGGAAATCTGATCCATAGCTACCGGATGGTGAAAAACGTCTAGCGAAAATTCCAAATCCAGAACCATCTTGAGGTATGGTTGTGGTTGCAAAATAATCGGTTAAAGTTGGCCCCTTCGGTATACTTTGCGAGCAAGAATATGAGTAACTAAGGGATCCGCTGCTTTCCCATACCATCAGGATATCCCCATTCTGATGTGTAATTATAGAGGGATTCTGTTGATTGTTAAATCCGTAAGTGCTAATTCGCGATTCAGGAGCTAACGCAATGCTTATATTAGAAAAATGACTATTATATATTCCTAAACTAATTTCACCGATATTTAGGCTATAAGGGGCTCCTGGATTAGAGCACGTACTTAGACCGCTGCAGGCAGGAATAGCACTATAACAATTATTAATTGTATTCGTACTACATTGGGCGATATTTATGCCACCACATGAAGTACTCAGATAAAAGCATTCGCTTCCAACAAGGCAAGGATTTTCCAATGGCACTGAGTCTCCATCCTGATTGCTGGTCCAGACAATATAAAAACTACCATCATTCGCCATGGCTAGAGTCGATTGATTTTGATCAGAGGTCTTATAAGTGTTTGCTCGAAACTCTGCTCCGACACGCCCCTCTGAGGGATTGAAAATTTGCGCATAAACGCCATCTCCTGATCCATCTTGCCCATAACTCGTCCACGTGATCAAAAACCCCCCATTACTGGATGTCCCTACTTTAGGATTCGATTGATTGTTGAGCGTGTAATTATTAACAATAAATTCCGTTGAGGGGGTCATCAGTAATTTTCTGCCGGTAGAGCGTGATTCATGAGGAATTTTTACTCCATCTTGGGTGTTTATTTTAATCACTTCCGCCTGATCATCCGATAATACTGATTCCTGTAGCGTCTGCAATTCGGTTAATCGCTGGAATAATTCGGTGATTGTATTTTGACGCTCCTGCGCGGGTAGCATATTTCTTAATCAGTTGTTCAGCAGTGGAATCAAAAATACTTTTCATCCCATCAAGTATCCATTGACCCCAGCCTAGAAAATAACTGCCTTCAGTCAGTTTTCTTCGTTCCGCCTCCTGCAATGCCTGAGTTTGATAATCTTGCTGTTTTTGCTGGTAATCTTGATAATCCTGTTGCGCTGCTACCATCGCTTCTTGAAGTGCTGTAATCAAATTGGCACGGCTATCAATATCCAGTGAGACTTGATAATGATCCTCAACCATTTGCCAACGCGCTTGCGTGGAAATCTCCTGCGCATCTCGCGTCAAGATACTCGCCTGTTGATCTGTCCAACCCAACCCATTCATCAAGCCAGACAATATCGGTGCTATTGAGGAAACTGTTTCAGAGCCAGATCGGGTGGAAAGAGTATATCCATAGACATTAATGACGTGTTGCGCATTTTTGTAACTCCCTTTAATTTAAGATAAAATTCCTAAATTTCACATAGATTATAGCTGTAGAGCTAGTTTCAATGCAAGGACCCGACTTGACCCGACTTGACCTAAAAAATCAGCCAAAGGAGTAATGATTTATATAGCGTTATTAGATTCCAAAAAACGTTCCAAACGAGTGGTTATTCCCTTCGTTTAGAAAGAGGGTTTTGATTAATAAAATTAGTGCGTACTGTCGTTGGCTGGGTATTGCTCGACCTCAAGATTTTTTTGCACAAGCTGCCGATTACATTTTAAAGAATGATAAAGATTGAAAACAAACCAGAGTTTCACAAAAGGGGGTTACCGCAAAGAAAATAATTAAAAATTAACCTGAATTAACACGCCACAGAAAAAATCACACCCATAAAATAAAAAATTGACACTCTTAGTTTCAGTTTCATGGGAAAAATTAATTTCAAACAAATTTGATTTAAATGGAGGTATCAGCCAGTTAATTCACCCAACAATAGCAGGGATGAAATAAACTCATATTCTAACCATAAGACTTTTTTAATTGTCAGGGGAGATCATTTAACGTACTCACACAAACCCGTTTCACCTCAACCATACCGGATAGCTGATAGGCTAGTTCAATCCTTGTAAATGGTTTCGGTATATAATAACATAACAGTAAAAAAATCGTTATGTTATTATTGAAAGGAGGCTTTTATGGCTAAAATTGGAATTACTTATGAACAGGTGGCCTTTGCTTGCCAATCCCTATTGAAGGACGGGCAACCCATCACCGCTCGCGCTATCATGGCAAAGACGGGAGGCTCGCCCGCCAATATTCTGAAGTTTTGGCAACAATGGCGAAAAGAACAGGAAGACATCGCCTTGGCTGCGGTGGATGAAGAACTATCGCCACAGATCAAACAAGCGGTCTTGGCTGAATGCGCCCGCAAAACCGCTCTCGTTAAAAACCAGTTGGCAGATAAAATGCTCACCACTGAAAAACAACTGGATGAAATGGGAGAAATGCTTCTTCAGATGAGTTTGGAAAAAGACCGCCTGACTCTGGAGTTAAATAAAGCCCAGAAACATATTATCGAACAGGATAAGCGTCAGGCTATCGCCGATCAACGATTACTGGATGCCCAATCCCGCTGTCAGGAATTGGAAAAATTATATCACGAATCTGCACTGGCAGGTGAACGTGCGCATACCGAAAAGGTCATGATTGAAAAACAGAATCAGATATTGGAAAAATGGTTAGCGATTTAGAACAGCAATGGCAAGAGCAATCATCAAAAAAATTAAACTCGCCTATTTCTGCGGAAAACAAGAAATCCGTGCAAAAGAATAAAAAAATAATGGCCTAAAAAAGATTAAACATATTTTTTTGAATTTTTTA
>CAVOOI010000013.1:0-11308 GCA_963697455.1 uncultured Pseudomonadota bacterium
AACTAGTCCCAAATAAAGCGGATCGCGGATTTAAAGCGGCATTCCTTAAATTTCAAAACAATCAGCTAGTGAGTTTAAAAATTATCAATCAGCTTAACCAAACCAATGTATTTACCTTTAGTCAAATTCAAGTCAATCCTAATTTAAGTCCAGGTTTATTCAATTTTAAACCGCCAGCAGGAGTTCAAACCTTAAAGGGTTAAATCGACGCCAATCACAATGGAAAATTTTTGGATACCACATTTATCAATCAGTTTTTGCTTTATTCAAACCTGAGTGAGATAATCTAAACTTTCCTAGCGCCGGTAATGTTTTATGTCTCCATCTCCTGAATCCACGATTCCCTTAGCCACTCGGATGCGTCCGCGCAGCTTGGATGAATTTGCCGGTCAAGATCATTTATTGTCAAAAGATAAACCGCTTTATCAGGCAATAACTCAGGGCAAACCGCATTCAATGATTTTCTGGGGGCCGCCAGGGACCGGTAAAACCACTTTAGCCGAAATCATCGCCAATAGCTGCCAAGCCCGGTTTGAACAAATTTCAGCGGTGCTATCGGGAGTCAAAGAGATTCGCGAAGTCGTCGCTCGAGCCCGCGCTGCTGGCGAAACGACGATTCTCTTCGTTGATGAAGTGCACCGGTTCAACAAAGCCCAACAAGACGCTTTCTTACCGCATGTCGAGGCAGGCAGCATTATCTTAATCGGTGCAACCACCGAAAATCCTTCTTTTGAGCTGAATAACGCTTTACTATCCCGTCTGCGAGTTTATGTATTAAAATCGCTTACAGTTGAAGATCTATTAATCGTTATAGACCGTGCTTTATCCGATACCGAACGGGGATTAGGTAAACGTCACTTACAAATTGCGCTGGATTTGCGTCGCCGAATTGCGCAATTCGCTGATGGAGACGCGCGCCAGTGTTTAAATATTCTGGAAATTCTCGCTGACTTTACTAAAACTGAAACGGTTGATATAGAAACCCTCAACGAGGTATTACGTACTAGTTTACGGCGATTCGATAAAGGCGGCGAATATTTTTACGACCAAATCTCCGCCCTTCACAAATCAGTGCGCGGGTCCGACCCTGACGCCGCTTTGTACTGGCTGGCGCGAATGTTGGATGGCGGCTGCGATCCTCAATACATCGCCGGCGGGTTTTGCGAATGGCCAGCGAAGATATCGGCAATGCGACCCGCGCGCCTTGGATCTAGCCTTAGCAGCCTGCCAAACCTTTGAACGATTAGGATCTCCCGAGGGCGAATTAGCTTTGGCACAGGCGGTAGTATATTTAGCTTGCGCAGCTAAAAGCAACGCAGTATATACTGCTTTCAAAGAAGCCATGCACGACGCCGCAACTTTGGGCAGCGTCGAAGTTCCTTTAAGGCTACGCAACGCGCCCACACGCTTGATGCGAGAATTAGAATATGGTAAAGAATACAGATATGCTCACAATGAAGCGGAAGCCTATGCGGCAGGCGAGCGTTACTTTCCAGATGAGATTCCGGAAAAACAGTATTATCATCCCGTTGACCGTGGGTTGGAAATTAAAATCAAGGAAAAATTAGCGCACTTAGCCGAACTCAAGCAGCGCGCTAGAAAAAAATAATGGTGGAGAAAAAATGTTAGATCCAAAATTACTTCGGCAAAATCCAGAAGCCTTAGCGGCACAATTGGCCCGGCGCGGCTTCCGTCTGGATATCCATTTCCTAACCGAGTTAGAAAACCGCCGGCGTAATCATCAAATTAAAGCTCAAGAATTACAGACTCAACGGAACCAAATTTCTAAAGCCATCGGCCAGGCTAAAGCGAAAGGGGAGAGCGTCGAAGCTTTACTCGCTAAAGTCACCCATTTAGGAGAAGAATTGAGTGCTGCGGAACATGATCTTGAGCAAATCCAGCAGGAATTACAGGAATTTCAGCTCCAATTGCCTAACATTTTAGATAATTCTGTACCCGAAGGTAAGGACGAGCAGGCGAATGTCGAAGTGCGGCGCTGGGGGACTCCAACAAAATTTAATTTTCCCATTCAAGATCATGTCGCTTTAGGAGAAGCGCTGGCAGGAATCGATTTTGAAAGCGCCGCCAAATTATCAGGTTCGCGATTTTCGGTATTGCGGGGACCTATAGCCCGCTTGCATCGGGCCTTGGCGCAATTCATGCTGGATTTACACGTCACTCAACATGGCTATCAAGAAACTTATGTCCCCTATTTAGTTCAATCGCAAGCTTTATATGGCACGGGACAACTGCCTAAATTTAAAGAAGACTTTTTTTATATTAGCGGCGATAAAGATTTATGTTTAATTCCCACCGCCGAAGTGCCTTTGACCAATCTAGCACGTGATCATATCTTTAATGCTGGAGAACTGCCCGTAAAATTAGTTGCGCAAACCCCGTGCTTTCGCAGTGAAGCGGGTTCTTACGGGAAAGATACCCGCGGTATGATTCGTCAGCACCAGTTTGAGAAAGTTGAATTAGTCCAACTAGTCAAGCCTGCTGATTCGTTTGCCGCGTTGGAAGAATTGACTGGTAACGCCGAGCGGGTCTTACAACAATTGGAAATTCCCTATCGCGTGATGTTACTTTGCAGCGGCGACACCGGTTTTTGCGCTGCAAAAACTTATGATATTGAAGTTTGGCTGCCAGGCCAGAATTGCTATCGCGAAATTTCTTCTTGCAGTAACTGTACTGACTTTCAAGCGCGGCGGCTCCAAGCGCGTTGGCGTCCTACTCCAAACGACAAGCCCGAACTATTGCATACTTTAAACGGCTCGGGCTTAGCAGTAGGGCGCACTTTAATCGCAGTTTTAGAAAATTATCAAGATGAACACGGTAACATCCGCGTTCCGGCAGTTTTGCAAAAATACATGCAAGAAACGTTGATAAGACGCCAAGGCCCATAGGTTGGAATGACAGATGGCTACAATTTAGATAGAAATTGATCGTGATCTTCTTCCGGGGCATAAGAAAAAATAACGCTGCCCCCTTTAGTTAATGCAATTAATTGCGGCAAATCTTCGGGGTTAACTGCCAAGCATCCAAAACTACGCCCCATCCGGCCCGTAGCTTCGGCAAATGCTTCACTGACATAGGGAGCCCCATGCACAACCAAGCGGCGATTTTTGGCGTTGTCGTTAATGTTTTTTTCCAAACCGTCCAAAATCATGGACTCACCGTCATGACCGAAATAAATACCTTCAGTTACGAAGACACCCACACTCGATTCCCTCGATTCAGGGATGTTTGAAAAGTGGGTACTCGCTAAATTGCCGGTATTGTGGCCGTGCGCCACCCAAATATTCATCATCAGTTTATCCGTTTGCAAATCTATCACGTATAACCTTTTAATCACGGAAGGCTGAGAATAATCCACAATCGTCAAAACTTTTTTATTAATGTGAGCATGCGCCGTCGCATACTCGTAGCCTTGTAACGCTAACCTAACAATTTTCTCGCTTAGGTGGGTATTTTTGGAAATGATTTTAACATGGTCGTCATCAGACAGGGCGTAAGCCTGACTAAACGATAATAGAAGCACAAAAAAAATGATAAATACTCCTTTCATAGCTCCAAATAAATCATTTTTCCAAATAGATGTCAATGCCAGAAATTCCCGCTACGCGAGAATTGCTTCCTGGTTTCGATGCGAAGCCCTGGCAAAGCCAGGTCTCCGCAATCAAGGGAGAGATCGCTCCGCTCTTCTCTCCCTTGCAATCCCTCATCAGGGAAGGTTTTCTACGAAAATTATTATTGCTGTGTCAATGCCAGAATTGACAAGATCAAAATAAACAGAGAAAATTGGAATTCCGTTAGTTCTTTAACCGGAGTATCAAGGAGGATATTATGACATTTTTCAGCAAACAGACTTCCACCAAATTTTTTTCCAAGGGTGTATTGATCGGCGGCTGCATGGTATTCGGTTATGCAGCGGCAAACGACGGGGTCGATACCATTAATACCGCACCTATGTTTTTTCTACCTGCCACTCCGGGTGTCTCTATCTATGGCATGGGTGGTAACGGTGAAACTGCTATCGGCGATCTCATGGCTCCGGTATTTGGTCATCCCCTCAACTTTACTTACATAGACCCACAAATTTTTTACCATAGCTCTGAGGATGAAGGTTCAGCCAGCGTGGGATTAGGCCAACGCTGGATGACCGCCACTTCCGGCATTTTTGGCGCTTATGTCTTCGGCGATGATAACCATTCAATAGATGGCAATGATTACTGGTTTGTCAGCCCCGGGGTGGAACGGCTCGGTTCGGTTTTAGATTTTAGCGCCAACCTTTACATTCCAGTCAATACTCAGCGGCATGAAGAAGGTCTTAAATTTGCGGATGAAACCGGCGATTTTAGTCAGGTGACATTTACCGGTCATACTCAATACGACGAGCTAGTCAACACTTTTGAATCAACAGGGTGGGGCGGCGACGCTCAAGTAGGTATGCGCATACCTTTTCGCAATAGCAAAGTATATGCAGGCGCTTATTATTTCAATCCTAAAGACAATGACAGTATCACCGGCGGTTTAGTCCGCGCTGAAGTGCCGATTACCAACTTTATCAGCGTGATTATGAGTGAAGCTTATGACAGCCAGTATCACAATACTTTGAAGGCCGGTTTGACTATCGCTTTTGGCGGACGCAGTACCGGTTACAATTTCTCGGGTAATTTGGTTGAACGAATGGTGGACCCGATTCAACGCAATGCTATCGGAGTGGCTGGCGGAGCGCATAACGTCCAACCTATTGTTCAGGGTGTCGAAGACACTAATAAAGTCGCGATTGAAAAATCCAATATTTCATTTTTCGTTCCCGGCAATGCGCCTACCGATGGCAATGGCATGGTTTCAGGCGACGGAACTTATGAAAACCCTTACCAAGGTATGTCACAATTTAATGTTGATAATGCCAATGACCAAAATAATAAAAACTTTTATATTAATTCCGGCGTTTATAACGCGATGTATAGCACATGGGTCAATCCTGATTTTATTGTCCTCAATCATGATATGCTCTATGGGCGGCAGGACAATTTTACCAAAACTGCCAGCGGCGCGCTGCGGCCAATTATTAATTTCTCCAATGGCGGGTTTCTAGTGCCTGGCAGCGACAGTTCTGATGGTTTTCATGATTTGCAACTAGCTGGTAAGGACGCGACCGGTACAGCGGGTATCTTTATCGACCATGAAAGCGGCTCAAATGATGTATACGTCTATATGAATGATTTGCTGATCTCTCATTTCGGTGACGGCATAGATATTTATAACACGACCAATGCGGCCACTCAGGTTTACATAGACAATTCTAAAATTATAAATAATTCCGCAGGCGGCGTTAAACAATTAAGCTCAGGGCCGAACGGTGGATATGGCGGGGGTATTGCTGCTCTGAATATCGGCGGGGGAAATGTCTATTTGAATGTGGATGATTCTACCATAGCTGATAATGCTAATAACTTTAGAGTCGCCAACTGGGGAGGTATCGGCCTTTTCAATAATGGCGTTGGTTCATCAAACCTTATAGTCGATAACGCAAATGTCGCCAACAATGATGGCGGAGTTGCTACCATTGCAGCAGGCATAGCGCTTGATAATGAAGGCACGGGAGCGCTAACCGCCCAGATTAACGATTCCGCAATCGCTGAAAATACCAATGGCGTTGCAGCTTTTTCAAATCTTTATACTCCCTCCACAAATTCATTAAACTTGACAATCAATAACTCTAATTTAAGCAATAATAGTTTAGACGGCTTCATACTCGATAATGGAGTTGGTACCGGAAATACGACTGTGAAGATTAAGAATTCGCAAATCATCGGCAACGGTTTAAATGGTATTGATGTTGAAAACATAGGTAATTATGGCGATTTGTGGTTGAGTGTTACAAGCTCAACGATAAAAGGTAATGCCCGTGATGGTATAAATATTATTAATCAGGATAATACCGGTGATTTTAATTTATCTCTCAAAAATGTAAACCTCCGTGACAATGGGAAAGATGGGTTAGAATTACTGAATCAACTTAACACCGGCGATACTAATGTTGATTTGAAGTATGTAAAAATAACTAACAATGGCGGCAGCGGCATCAACATTAATAACCTCAAAAATCTCGGTTCATTCTATCTCAATGTTACCAACGCGCTAATCTCTGATAATGCGAACAGCGGTATTAACTTATCCAGTACCAATAATCCTGGTAATACTATTATGGACATTAGTCATGCGAATATTTATGGGAATAATTTCGGGGTAAATGTGTTAAGTAATAATAGCGTTGGGGGTAATTTAAGCCCAACTAATGTGACGGTTAATATCGATCAATCCAAGATTTCTAATAATAATATTGGCATTAGTCTTACCTCGACAGCTACCACAGGCAGCAATCCAACCAGCAATTTGACTGCCAATATTTCCAATTCGATTATTGGCCGAAATTTAGTGGCTGGTATTTCCGCCAATTCATTAGCGGTAGCAGCAGGGAATAAACCCACGGCGAATACGACAGTGAATGTCAGTAACTCCCTCATTATCGGTAATGCTGTAGGTGTACTGGCTAACTCCACAGCCACTGGTATAGGTACACCGGTCGCGACAACTACCGTGAATATCTCAAAATCCGCTATTGTTCTCAATGGGGTAGGCGTTTCTGTATCGTCGCTGAAATCATCAGCTGGGCAGCCAAGCACTAATGTCACCATTGATCAATCCGTGGTGGCCGGAAACTTAGTGGCGTTATCGGCAGCCGGCAATGGCGTTTCGAATATTAGCGTGATCAATCCCATACTTTTCAGCGGCGTGGTGCAATTTTCAGGCAACGGCGCCATCAATTTTCCCGCCGGTACCCCTCCGTTCAGCAGTGGCGATCGCGTGGTTTGCACGCCAGCAGGATGCAGCGTCAGTCCTTAGAATGACAACAGGAATGCTCTTCCGGGCCGAGCGCAGGATATAAATCAGGAAGCAATTCTCGCGTAGCGGGAATTGCTGGATTGCTGTTTTCTGCAGGAAAAGATAACATAGGAAATTTCACGGAGGATTTATGCAAAAAATAGGATTTTTTATAATTGGATTATGTAGCAGCCTCTCTATCACTTTAGCCTTAGCCGAAAATTCCCCTGCAAATACTCAATCGAATGTAGCTGCGGCAACACCAGCCACAGACCAGCTCCATCCTCTCGATATCGCCAAATTAAAGGCCGGGCAAACTCAATTGAATGTAGGCCACTACAACCAACTGCCGCCTTTTTATTACGCTTCCAACCCGCAACCCGGATTTGGCTATGATATTTTTAATGAAGTAGCTAAAAAAGCGGGGATTCCAAAAGTTAATTTTATCGGCTTTGACAGCAACGTCGATCTGAATATCCAACTACAGCAAGGCATCATCGATGTCATCGCTAATTCCTGGGATTTACCAGGAATGCGCAAACATTTTTTATTGACCGAGCCTTATTACACCCACGGTGGCTTGAGCTTTTTGTACTTTAAGCAAAAAGGATCGTTTAAAACCTTGGACGATTTAAAAGATCATACCGTGGGCGTCTTCAAACATGGTTATGCCGATCTTTACTGGCTGCCCACCCATGGCATCCCCAAGAATTCGATTAAAACCTATCCTAGCATTAAAGAATTAATGATTGCTTTAAGGGAAGGGGATATTGATGTTGCATTGATTTACTATCCGCTTGCTGAACTGGCACAACAACAATTACCTGATCAACTGAGTACTACTTTAATTCAACCAATTAATGATGTGTACGCCGTACGCTTGCAAGATGGTGAATTATCAAAAATCTTGAATGAAGCGATTCAATCTCTCTCAAAAGACGGCACTCTGAATAAAATTCAAGCACAATATATGACTCCGCCTGTAGCCACAGGAACCGAGCCCAGTCAAGGATAAACTCGTGCTAAACCGCTTAGAAACCATAAGGGGTGATTATAGAAATAATCACCCCTTAATTGGGTCTTACCGCTTTATAGCAATGTATGGTTCCACACGAAAATAACATCGTCCATATAAGTCAAGATCTTTTTAGGCTTACCAAATTGCTCCATTAGCACATTGGTGCAAAGCGCCTGGTTTGAACAAGCCTCGCGCGAAAGTATCAGAAAATAATTTTTTTGATAAGCAGCATCACTAGGCTGATACCATAACTTAGAATATTGTATCAGCCCCTTTAAAATTAACCTGCAAATTTTTAATAGTGACAGGTCTAATTTGGATATGATTTTGACTGATTACTGTTCCAATGTTAGCTATTCCGAAGTCAGCATACCCATACCTCAGATCATTTTTTGTTAAAAAACTAACTAACCTTGAATAAGAATTATCAGTGATATTTTCGGCAGAGTTAAGGGAATCATTAAGAACTAAAGGCGCCGTACTGGATATGCTGGCTGTTGCATATAATAAGACAACGCTTAATAAAAATAATTTTAGTTTCAAAGAAAAATAATTCCAGTATATATTAGCTATAATGGCTATGCCTAAAATAATTAAGAAATATAAATTTAAGAAATATCGAATTTGTTGTAGATCAGCATTGACACTTGGGTATGGCACAGAATTAGCATAACAACAGAAAAATAAGCTACTCATTAAAATAGAGCATAAAATTATTAGTAGGCACAATAGCGCCTCTGGAGAAGCCCAGAGGAAACGACGCCTTATACTTAATACCAGGATACTAAGAAGCGTTGAAAATGTGACTAAGGATATCCAACTGGCAAAGGCCATTGCTCCATACCCGGGAACTATATTGAATAGCCGTCCCACATTTATGATTAAATAATTGAATTGATAGAACATAATATGCCAATGCGCAAAAGAAAAAGCCATGCTTGGCAGAAAAGAGAATAGCCCAAAAAGCTTAGTACCTATTAATAATGCAGATACAAGCATAGCGGCCAGCAATAATTTGCAACGGCGCACTACAATAAGGGACTGTTTAGTGACGATTGATAGAATAATGCTCGCAAATAATATGGGCAAACCATATGCAGAGAGAAACCAAGGGTCAGATATACCGCTTACAATAGTAAAGCAGCTGAGTAAAAATAAGGCCGCTATATTCCCCTTTTTGATCCATAGCACTGCACATGAAATGCAGGCTATGCCATATAAATTACTTATATTGTGTGAAATTGGATCAATAATATAACCAAAGTGATAGCAAATACTATTGGGGAACATTAAAAGTATGGGGGCAACCAGCGCGGCTGTTTGTGCGCGAATACTACCGGCAATCAAGCTACATCCTAGGACAGTCAGGACAAAAATTACTGCGCCGGATAACATAATTATCTCAATACTAGGAGGAGTTATTGAATAAATCAGTGCATGTAGGGGCAGCAACGAGAGCCAGTTATCATGCGGGTTATATACCCAGGATTTAAGGAATTTCCAACCATATTGGTGCAGCCCATACCAATATAAAGTGATAGTGGCGTGGTCTGAATTAGGCTTTATATGTAAAGCTATAGATAGAGTAATAAAAGAGCCTAGTAGAATACTTAGAATCAATGCAATTTTGAGCCCTAGTTTTAAATTAGCGCCCTCTCCCACTTCATTTTTAGGTTCTATGCCAATCTGCATATAATATTCTAAAGCTGCTCTAAGTAAAACCCCACCATACCATTTTCAATAACCCATTAGCAATTACAATAGTTTGGCCTAGCTGTGCTATGCTATGTATTTAATCATTGCGGAATTGAGGTAATCAATGAAAATAGCGATTCTTTCCCGGAGAAAAGATCTATATTCCACACGCCGTCTCCAAGAAGCCGCTGCCAATAGAGGCCATCAAGCAGAAATCGTGGATTATTTACGCTGCCACATGAATATAACGGCTGAAGAACCTTCCATGCTCTATAAAAACCGGCAACTAGAAGTGTTCGACGCCATCATTCCCCGTATCGGCACCTCAAGAACCTTTTATGGCGCTGCTGTAGTGAGACAATTTGAGAGTATCGGGACTTTTACCATTAATTCATCCCTTAGCATCACCCATTCCCGCGATAAATTACGGGCTTTGCAATTACTTTCCAAAAAAAATATCGGCTTGCCCATTACCGGTTTCGCACATTCCCTAAACGATGTGGATATGCTCATCAAAATGGTTGGCGGGCCGCCTTTGGTGATTAAATTAATTGAAGGCACCCAAGGGGTGGGCGTGGTGTTAGCTGAAACCCGAGAGGCTGCTTATAGCGTAATTCAAGCGTTTATGGGCTTGAACGCCAACATTATTATCCAGGAGTTTATTCAAGAAGCCCAAGGCGCTGATATCCGGTGTTTTGTGATTGGCGATAAAGTAGTCGCGGCCATCAAACGCCAAGCCGAGGCCGGCGAGTTTCGTTCCAATATCCATCAAGGCGGTATTGCGCAAGCCATCAAACCTACCCGGGCTGAACGCGAAACCGCGATTAAAGCCGCTAAAATTATGGGACTAAAAATGGCTGGGGTTGATATGCTCAGATCTCATCGTGGCCCTTTAGTCATGGAAGTCAATTCTTCTCCGGGTTTAGAAGGCATCGAAACCGCGACGATGGCCTCTCCCTGCGCGGAGGGGAGCTCCAGCGCCGCGGACAGTTCAGCCGCGGTAGCCTGATTCACATGGACTGAGAAGGTGACTGGTTTCTCCGAGGCCGGAGGTGGACTGTCCAGCCCAATCCTCTGACAGATATCGACGACCGTCTCGATCTCTTCGTCTGTGCCTTCAGCCCCGCGCAGACCATCTGGTCAACCAGCTGGGCCCACTGCTCGGGAGAGGCCCGTTTGGAAGTCACTACTTTTAAGGCATGGCAGGAGCTGCACATGCGCTCCACAATCGGCTTCCTTTCCCCTGGAGGAAGCGCAGACGAGCTCGTGGAAACGGCGAACAGCGTGAGTAGGGCTAGCATCGCGCAAACATCGTATCATAGGCTAATTGCCGCTCCCCCTTCAACGTGAGAACGGGAAATCAGCGCACTGAAACTTTATTCTAATATTGCGTTGGCTGGCCTCGAAGGCCGAGCACTTTCAAGTCTGACTCGGGGTCGCAACTTCGCGATTCAGTTCATGCGCAATGCGGACTGAGCGTTTCACCAGTTCGGCATTGCTTTTAGCTTTTCGGCCGCGGGAGTAATAGATGTTGTCTTCGAGTCCCACGCGCACGTGTCCACCCATCAAAGTCGCGAGTGTGGTCAATGGTAGCTGAAACGGACCGATGGCCGAACACAGCCAAAGAGCGTCGTCGGGAAAACTCTTTCAAAAATCTGCAGAACATTTTCGACCGTGGGATAGCTGCTGGTCTGATATCCC
>CAVOOI010000014.1:0-233756 GCA_963697455.1 uncultured Pseudomonadota bacterium
TTATTCCGCGGTAAGTCCACGTCGATGTTTTTTAAATTATCGGGTGCGAACGCCGCGTAAACTTATTTTATTCATAGATGATGGTGCTTTGAGGTTTCTTTGAACCGTTTAAATGTATTATTATACCACAAGCAACTAAATTAAAGAATGTATCGTGAACGTTGAAAGCAGGTTACCCAAACATCGTTAATATTTCCCGCCGCCGCCAAGCCCGTTGCGGATAGACCGCATGAGGGGTCCTGTCCGCTGCGCCTCTTACGTGCTCGCTTCGCTGTGCGCGCAAGAGGCTCCGCGTCCACCCCATAGCTGGCGCGCTTGGCGGAGTGCTGGTTAGTAATGTTGTCGTGTATCACTAAGGATTTTAACTAGACAAAATTAATGAAACTGAGTAGTACTGAGAAGGTAACAATATGATGTTTCGAAAAGAATATACGGCGGTTTTATTATTAGCCCTAATTATGGCAATACGTATGTTGGGCTTATTTATGATTTTGCCGGTATTTTCTCTGCATGCCAATGA
Source organism: uncultured Pseudomonadota bacterium (assembly GCA_963697455.1). Lineage (GTDB taxonomy): Bacteria > Pseudomonadota > Gammaproteobacteria > Coxiellales > Coxiellaceae > JAFEDN01. The sequence continues at coordinate 521 of CAVOOI010000014.1, forward strand.
TTTCACCCATGCTACTCCGCAGTTAATTGGTTTGGCATTGGGCGTTTATGGGCTAACCCAAGCCGTGTTGCAAATCCCGTTGGGTATGCTTTCCGATCGGATTGGCCGCAGACCGGTTATGAGCCTGGGGTTGATTATTTTTATTGCTGGCAGCGTGTGCGCTGCTATGAGTCACAGCATTTATGGGTTGATTTTGGGTCGCGCCTTACAAGGCGGCGGGGCGATCGGCAGCACCATCCTGGCCATGATTGCCGATTTAACCCGGGATGAAAATCGTAGTAAAGCTATGGCGGTAGTGGGCCTAGCAGTGGGGGCGTCGTTTGCCGTAGCCATGGTGGTGGGGCCACTATTGAATGCTTGGGTAGGACTGACCGGTATATTTTGGGTCACTGCCGGATTAGCAGCTATTGCCGAAATGTTAGTTTGGGTAGCCATCCCCGCACCGCCGGCTTTGGTTACTAAAGAATCCAGTCCAATTCAAACTAATCTGACTAAGGTCTTAAAAAATCGGGAATTATTGCGGCTGAATCTCAGTATTTTTATGCTGCATGCTATCTTAACCGCTTTTTTTATCGCTATCCCGATTGTGTTAATGCGGGTTATCCACCTCAGTTCCATTGGGCAGACCAAGCTTTACTTGCTGGTTTTAATCCTGGCTTTCCTACTGATGCTGCCGCTGATGGTGATGGCCGAAAAAAAACGCCGGATGAAAAGTGTGTTCCTTGGCGCGATTGCAGCTTTATGGCTAGTGCAACTCTTATTATGGCCATTTCATCAGGATCTAATAGGGGTAAGTGGGTTATTGTTGGTATTTTTCATCGCTTTTAGTTTGTTAGAGGCAGTATTACCGTCTTGGGTCTCTAAAGTCGCTCCCTTGCGTTATAAGGGTGCGGCGATGGGTTGCTATTCCAGCGCCCAGTTCTTCGGTATTTTTGTGGGGGGCAGCAGCGGTGGTTGGATATATGCGCATTTCGGCGTCACCGGCATTTTCCTGCTAGGATCAGGTTTGGCATTGATCTGGTTGATCATAGCCTTTAATTTGCGATCGCCGCCGTATTTGACTACGGTCATCTTTAATCTGCAGCAGTTCTCAGAGAATAATTTAGAACTTTTATCTCAGCGTTTATACGGTATTGCCGGGATCGTTGAAGTTGCTATTATACAGGCTGAGGCTTTAATTTACTTAAAAATTGATCAAGTGATTTTAAATAAATCGCAATTGCGCCAATCTTTGGAAAAGAGTAAGCTGTTTCGCGGTAACTATTCACAGGTATAAATTTGCAAACGCAGTTCCTATCCACCGGCTGAATAGTTCCGTTTGGCGTTCACTCTCCCCAGGGAGATGGTAGGAGAGATTTAATTATTGATTTGAGAGGAGAAAATAATGGCTAGAGGTGTTAATAAAGTAATTCTAATCGGCAACTTGGGCGCTGACCCAGATGTGCGCTATATGCCTAATGGCAGTGCAGTTGCTAACGTTACCGTGGCTACCAGTACTGTTTGGCGTGATAAACAAAGCGGTGAACTCGTTGAACGCACTGAATGGCATCGAGTAGTATTCTTTAGTCGTTTAGCTGAAATTGTGGGCGAATACTTAAGAAAAGGTTCGAAAATATACATTGAAGGTAGTTTGCGCACCCGTAAATGGCAAGATAAAACTACTGGAGTGGATCGTTTCACTACTGAAATTGTGGCCAACGAAATGCAAATGTTGGATAGCCGCACTGGAACTCATGGCCGCGGTGAAGGTCTAAGCCAAGGCGGAGAATTTAGCCAGGATCATGATGCTATACCAGAATTTAATCAAGGCGGTGAAGATCATGGCGCTAATTTTGACGACGATATCCCTTTCTAAGTACAGATGATCCTCTATTTGGTATTGGCTTTAACCGGATTTATTGCAGGTTTTATCGATACCATCGCCGGTGGCGGCGGCATGATTACCTTGCCAGCGTATTTGATGGCGGGTCTGCCGCCGCATTTGGCGCTCGGAACCAATAAGTTATCTGGAACGCTCAGTGTGGCTAACGCCGCAAGAATTTTTATCAGAAAAAAAATGTTCTCCCCTCGTTATTGGTTACCCGCCATTATCGCCACGTTTTCCGGCGGACTGATGGGATCGATTCTGGTACATTTTATATCAGGCGCCTTTTTAAAGCGGGGGTTGCCTGTAATCATTATAGGATTAGCTATTTACGTCGCTGTACCCAAAAAATATCATGACAATATTCGCACTCATTATCATCCAGCCGGGTTGTCCAGCGGCATTATGGGGAGTTTGCTCGGATTTTATGATGGATTTATAGGGCCGGGAACGGGTTCATTTTGGGTGGTAGCGTTGATGGCGGCGTATAAAATTAATATCGTTGAAGCAACGGCGATTACTAAGCTAATGAACACGCTCAGCAGCACCGCTGCATTGCTGGTATTTATCAGCTTTGGCAGCGTCCGTTATGGTTTAGGGCTAGTTGTTGCCGCGGCAATGATGGGCGGCGCTTATTTAGGAGCGCACTCCACCATTCGCTGGGGTGGAGCCTTTGTCCGCCCTTTATTTTTAGTGGTGGTATTTTCTATTGCTATAGTGCTGGCTTGGCAACAATTCCCGCTCCATAGGAATTATGATATAGTGCGTGGGGTATGGAAGAATCAGAATTAGAAAAAGTAAACTTTGAGCAGGCGCTGGCCGAACTCCATGAATTAATTGAAAAAATGGAACAAGGCCGCTTGTCATTGCAAGATTCATTAACCTATTTTGAACGAGGCGTTCGACTCATTCGGCAGTGCCAGCAAGAGCTCGCGGCTGCTGAACAAAAAGTGAAAATTTTGACAGAACAACAAAAGCTTGAACCTTATCAAAACAATGAAGACTAATCCTATTACCAGAATCGATATTACTGTTTGTCAACAACGTGTCGAGCAATACATGCAGAGTTGGCTTAACATTACTCCTGCCCCAAAACGGTTGCAGTCAGCGATGAGTTATTCTGTGTTAGGTGGCGGCAAACGTTTGCGGCCATTATTGGTATACGCCACCGGCAGTGGTTTTGGTGCGGAGCTAGTTTGTTTGGACCCCGCGGCGGTGGCCGTTGAGTTAATTCATTGTTATTCCTTGGTCCATGACGATCTGCCCGCGATGGACGACGATGATCTCAGCGCGGCCGTCCCACTTGTCACAAAGCTTTTGACGAAGCCACCGCTATTTTAGCAGGAGATGCCCTGGAAACCTTGGCGTTTACGGTGTTAACGAGTCATGACCAGCCGTGGTCTAATGAAAATCGTCTGGCTGCAGTCAAAGCTTTAGCTGAGGCGGCAGGCGCCGCCGGTATGGTGGGTGGACAGATGCTCGATATCGAAGCTGAAGATTGTAAAATTACCATTCAGGAATTAGAAAATTTACACCGCTTAAAAACAGGTGCATTAATCAGAGCGAGCGTCTGCTTAGGCGCGCTGGCGGCAGGGTGCGTAGACAAAACATTACTAGCGCAACTGGATCAATTTGCTGCGTTGATTGGCTTAGCATTTCAAGTCCAAGATGATTTACTAGATGTGGAAAGCACCACCGAAATTTTAGGCAAACGCGCGGGCGCTGATGAAGCTCTGAATAAATCTACCTATCCCAGCTTATTAGGGATCTCTGCCGCGAAGCAGCATTTGCAGGTTCTTTACGAGCAAGCGTCGGCCTTATTAGAAAAATTGCCTATAGACACAACGGCCTTACACCAAATTTTGTTTCTGCTCCGCAATCGCCAATCTTAATTATGTCATACCGCGGGATTTTAATATGAAAGCTTATGAAAATTTAGAAGCGGCTTTTCGCCAATTAGCGCACTTGCGGCATGTTGGCGCCATTTGTCATTGGGACGAGGCGGTAATGATGCCACCCGGCGGCGGCCACGCACGTGCCGAGGCATTGGCGAGTTTGCAAGCATTACAGCATAAGCTGTTAGTAGCCCCTAATATGCAAGAATGGTTAGCTGAAGCCAAAACCGCCACGATGCTTTCTGCTTGGCAGCAAGCCAATTTGCATTGGATGGAAAATCAATACTCAAAAGCCAGTTGCTTACCCACCGATTTAGTGCAGCGTTCTGAATTGGCGTTTATTCGCTGCGAACAAGCCTGGCGAACTTTGCGGGCTGAAAATAATTGGCAGGATTTCTTACCATTGCTAACCGAAAATGTGGCGCTGGTAAAAGAAGCCGCGCAAATAAAAGCGGATGTATTTGGCATAGATCCATACGATAGTTTAATCGACCAATTTTCTCCAGGTCTATCCCAAGCAATTATCGAGCCTATTTTTAATAAATTAGCCGATTTTTTACCTGCTTTTATTCAACGAGTGATGGCTAAGCAACTACCGCCGCAACCGATAGCGGGACATTTTCCAATAGATAAACAGCGGTGTGTAGGGTTGCAGCTGATGCGCGCGATTGGTTTTGATTTTAACCATGGGCGTTTGGATGTCAGCCATCATCCTTTCTGCGGGGGTGTGCCGCAGGATGTGCGCATTACCACACGTTATACGGAAAATGAATTTGTATCTGCTTCGATGGGGGTTTGTCATGAAACCGGCCACGCTTTATATGAACGGGGCTTGCCCGTGGATTGGTTAGACCAGCCGGTAGGCGAAGCGCTGGGAATGGCGGTGCATGAAAGTCAGTCATTGCTGGTTGAAATGCAAGCCTGCCGCAGTCGTGAGTTTATGCAATTTTTATCGGCTTTGGTGAAGGAATATTTTGGAGATCAGCCGCATTTTTCTCCCGAAAATTTATATTCGCATTATACTACGGTAAAACCTGGCCTGATTCGGGTTGACGCTGATGAAGTTTGTTACCCCCTTCACATTATTTTACGCTACAATCTGGAAAAGAAATTAATTAAAGGTGAAATAAGTTGCGCAGACCTGCCTGAACTTTGGCATGAATCGATGCAACACTTTTTAGGATTATCTACCCAAAAAGATTATCGCAACGGCGTCATGCAAGATGTACATTGGCCATCGGGCGCTTTCGGTTACTTTCCAGCATATACCATTGGTGCAATTATTGCCGCGCAGTTATTTCAAACTGCAAAAAAACAGCATCCGGAAATAACCACTGAAATGTCCCAGGGCCATTTCAAAACTTTAGTCGCTTGGCTACGGAAAAATATCCATAGCCAGGGCCGTCTGTTGTCTATGCACGATTTACTGATTAAAGCGACCGGACAACCGTTGACCGCAGATTTTTTCATGGCGCATTTACAGCAGCGCTATCTAAGTTAAATTATTTTTCCATTCGCGAAGATGGTGAAAAACTTCGACTGGATCATTTAATTTTTTGCCGGCGTATTTTTCAACCGCGGCGATGATTTGCGCAGATGCGCAACGCAAAAAAGGATTCACTTTTTTTTCTTGAGCTAAACTGGCTGGCAAGGTACAGCCTTTTTCCTGCGAGATAATAATGGTGTCCGCCAATTTTTCTAGTAGAAATTTATTATTGGGATCGACTTCGAGGGCAAATTTTAAGTTGGCCAGGGTATATTCGTGGCCGCAATAGATTTGGGTATCATCAGCAAGCTGAGATATTTTGTTAAGAGAATGCAACATTTGCTGAGCGGTGCCTTCAAAAACTTTACCGCAGCCCACGCTAAATAATGTATCCCCGCAAAATAATGCTTTATCTAAATAAAAAGCGACATGATCGAGGGTATGACCTGGAATTTCTAAAACTCGGCAGGGGTGTGACAAGCAAGCAAAGGTTTGACCTTCTTTAACCGGGTGATTCACATATTGAGTAGCACTATTATAAGCGCCGTAAACGGGGAGATTTTTATAGAGGCTAACTAATTCCGGAATGCCGCCGCTATGATCAGGATGATGATGAGTTAATAAGATTCCCCTCAATTCGAGGTTTAATTTTTTTAAGGCGGACCCAACCACTTTGGCGTCGCCCGGATCCACTACCCAGGCAGCTTGAGAATTTTCATCCACCAGCATCCAGATATAATTATCTTTTAGGGCTGGCAAAGGTTGTATCCAAACATGGTGTTCATGCTCTTGCATAATCAAATATTAACAGCCCAGGGAAATCGTCGCAAGCGTGCGCATCATTTTAAAAAATTGATATCTGATTCAGTACATTATGTAATTTTTGGTTTATTATTTAATATTATTTTAATATTAAAATGTTATTTTATACGAATATTATGAACCAAACTAGAGAGCTTAATTTATGAAAGGAAAAACTAAAGTCGCCGATGTCATTAAAGAAAATATCATTAATGAAGAACCTTATAATAGAAAAAAACTATTAGAAATCCATGAGGAATTAAAAGGAAAACCTGAAGAACAGAAAAAATTATTCAATACATTTGCTGAAGACTACAATGAGATTCAGTTTAAAATTAGGTTTTGGAACGACTATAGCCCAGGCCAAAATCAAGGGTTTAACTGTGATGAGGACGAGGTCTATGATTTTGACAAATTAAGTTATTACTTGGGATTTTGTTATGAAATGGGGTTAGGCATTCCAAGAAACATCCAATCGGCGATGTGGTGTTATTGCAAAGTTAAAAATGATCAAAACTTAATGCTACAAGCTAGGGAAGCTATGATGGGGTTAGGTAATTTTTATACTTCTACGGACGAAGTATTTGAGCGCTCTCCAGAAAATAAACAAATAAGCAAAGAACAACGCCGAAGTCTTGCTTTTCATTTTTTTAAAATTGTTGCAGATCAGAATCACCTTCCTGGCTTGTATCCATTAGGTCTTTGCTATGAAAGCGGGTTTGGCGTCACTCAAGACCAAAACTTAGCGGATTCTTTATTTAAACGTGCCTCAGTGGGGGGAGATGCTCGTGCTAGTGCCAAATTAATCTTAAATCAATTTCGATTTTTAGGGGCCTCGCTTCCGAAACAGGATGAGGAAACAGACGATTTTGATGTGGGAAAACTCAACTTGCAACCAGGATTTAATCTGGTGACATCAGTAAAACCCGAATAGAAAAAACCATTTGCATGATTCTCGCAGCAATCAATCTTTGCTTTTGTAGGCTGAGATCCATATAATGGATTCATGGAAAAACAAGTTCGGTATCTTAAAGATTATCATATACTACCCGATGCATTAGCGGTTGAAACGGGGTTGATTGCAAAATTACGCGGACTTAAAGTTATGGTCTTTTTGGATTACGATGGAACACTGACCGAAATTATGCCTCATCCCGAAGAGGCTAGAATCAGTGAAGAGATGCGGCAGGCGATCCACAATTTGTCGCAAGTCGCTACCGTTTGTATTATCAGCGGACGAGATAAGCATAACATTCAAGATTTGATAAATTTACCCAACCTCTTTTATGTAGGTAATCACGGATTTGATATTGAAGGCCCTGCTGGGAGCAATATTCACCGTGAGGTTGGCATGGATACCTTATTGATAATGGAAAAGTGTTTTAGAGAATTGCAAACTAAATTAATCGAAATTCCGGGAGTGCAGTTCGAACCTAAAAAACTAACCGTGACTATTCATTACCGGTTGGTGGAAGAAAAAAATGTCGGCTTGGTTTTTGAAATAATGCGTGAGGTTGTAGGCAAGTATCCGCAACTTAAAATCAGCACCGGGAAGAAAGTGATAGAGATTCGTCCGCAGATCGAATGGGATAAAGGCCGGGCCGCGCAGTGGCTAACAGAAATGTTAGGTTTTGATCAGGCAGGCGCTGACATCATTTACATAGGCGATGATCTTTCCGACGAAGACGCCTTTAAGATTTTGCCTACTCAAGGAATTGGTATTTTGGTAGGTAATCATTCTGCCCAAACTTATGCAAGTTATCATTTGGCAGACCCCGAGCAGGTTAAAATATTCTTAAAAAATCTAACCACTGCAATCCGTAGGTCCCCTCATTAAAATCTGATGACTAGCCGAGGATCCATATATAGTAATCTTATCTTAAGTTATCGATATTATCATTTTATTGGATAAACTTAGATAAATTCCAGTAACTTTACGGGAGTCCATCGTTAGATTCCGGATTTTGTTGCCCGAAATTGTGCAAAAAAAGTATTATGTTTGACTAGGATAGTTCAGCTATGGCACAATGAATCAACAGGATGAGTATCAGAGTTTTAGGAGAATTGCATTGATTAAAACCGTGTTGATTGATGACCATGTATTAGTTCGATCAGCTATACGTGAGATGCTACAGGAAGTCAAAGGTGTTTCGGTCATTGGTGATACAGGGACAGGCCGGGAAGGTGTAGATTTGGTGCAACGCCTGCACCCCGATTTAGTGATATTAGATTTAAAACTTCCTGATCAAACCGGTCTAGAAGTCACTCAAAAGATACTACGTTTTAACCCCGACATTAAAATTCTCATCGTTTCTTCAGTCGTAAATGATCTTTTCCTGTTTCGTTTGTTAGAAGCAGGTGCACATGGTTACCTCACTAAGGAAGCGAAACAAGAAGAATTAATTTACGCCATTAAATCTGTGTGCGCAGGGCAGCGCATCATTAGCCCCCAGTTGGCAAAGCGTTTGGCGCTTGCTAGAACGGATTATAAAAAAGATAATGTTTTCAATAGTATTTCAGAACGTGAAATGGAAGTTTTGATGATGGTCGTTCGAGGTTTGTCAGTGAAAGAAATGGCAGAGAAATTGAATATTAGCCATAAAACTGTGCATAGTTACCGCAGCCGGATCTTCGAAAAATTAAATGTAAAAAGTGATTTGGCGGTTACATTATTGGCTATTCATCACGGCCTTATTATCCTAGAAGACTCTCTTGAATAACGCACTTCGTAGATAGGAACGTCCACTTTTGCCTCAGGTTCAATGAAAAACCGTCCTCAAAATGCTCACATACTGATGTATGCTCCGCTTTTTCGGCCAATTTTTCATTGAACCTGAGGCAAAATTGAACGTTCTGCGTTTGCAAGTATTTATGCTTTGATTTTAACCGTAGGAAATAGTACTTCATACCGCGATCAAGTCGCGGGATGACGAGGCTCAATATGAGGGATTATGGGTTTATTGGGGTTTTTCGCAAAATAGCTGTAGTCTATTGGATTGTTGCCGACGCCTCCCCAGGTCCAACCATATTTACTGAATATTTGATAAACTTTATCGCCTTTCACAATCATTCCAGGGACAGGTTTTGATCGATCTAAGTATGCCCCGCCTTTGGGAGGCAGTACTTGATCACCTCTTACCTGAGGGTTAATTAACGTATTAATATTTAATGCATATCCATGGCTTTGTAATGAATAGGTCTGAGGATTTTGGGTGCTGATTTGACAATTAAAACCTGAAGTATTGTTGGCGGCCATGGCGGCGTGGCTATCCCCTCTAAAAGTATCCATAGTTTCCATCCGCTCAATAGGGAATTGCTCAGCATACAGTTCTCGGAAAATATTGACCGTCTCCTGAGCCAGGCGCTTATTAATAATTAAAGTTCCAGTATGCGTTTTATGATCAAAACCCCAGTAGGATAGGCTTAAAAGCGCAAGTTCATTCAATGATACTGGGCAATCTAGATGCCGGTCAGGGGGGATGGCGGTAATCTCATATTGAAATTCTTGGCTGGTTTGGGGGATATCAGCAGCGAAAACCGGATTGGATACGATTATTACCGTTGCAAATAAAGCTATCAAAAATTTAATCATAAGCCTGATTATAAAGATTTATAGATGATTAGCAACCCAGTGGCTCGTAACTGATCATTTTTTGTCCTATAATTAAAATTGACTAAAATTTAAGTTGTTGTCAGGGAGGAAGGATGAAAAAGGATAAGTTAGTAATAATAGGGTGTGTCATTTTTGGAATGTCTGCCCACTGCATGGCTGCAGGTAAGATCATCAATTGCCCGGTTTTAAATGCTAAGCAATACGGTAAAACCACTTATTATGATCCGGACTCAGGACATATTTGGAATTTATCCTGGCAAAATAAACAGACCCCGGTATGGAATAATACTTCTATCCCGCAAAGTAGAGTTTGTGGTGTAGGAAAAACTAAAAACGGCATTCCTATCACCTACCAATGTGCGATTTTTCAATGTAAGTCTAAAGCGGTGGTGGCTAGTCTAGGTCAAAATCAGGCATTTAAATGCTTTAGTGCTTATGTATCTACTCAAAATACGTTTTACTGTGATGGATTTTCTACGAGTTAAGGGAGCCGTCCGCTGACTAAACTGTGTTTTCTGCTATACCAAAAGTAGATAATCAAGCCTATTATCATCCAGATCACAAAACGTAGGAGGGTTATTAATGGGAGATGGCAGATTAGATAGAGACAACTCACTATTCCTAAAATAGGGACATAAGGGCTAAAAGGAGTTCGAAACGGCAGTGGCAAATTCGGCTGCTGGTGCTTTAAAATAATGACCGCCAGACAAACCGTGCTAAATGCCGCCAGAGTCCCTACATTGACTAACTCAGCTAAATCTTGAATTGGAACCAATCCTGAAAGTAAACTAATAACGACAAAACAAATTAAAATAATCCGGAATGGAGTTTTGGTCCGCGGATGAAGTCGAGACCAAAAAACGGGTAGCAGTTGATCTCGCGACATCGCCAAAAAAATTCGAGTTAAACCGTAATACATCACCAGCATGACCGTGGTTAATCCAGCAATAGCGCCTGCGCTAATTAATCCTGCGGCAACTCGATAACCTAATGTGAGCAGTGCATAACTGATAGGTGAACTGGTATTTAAAGAAGAATAGGGAACAATTGCGGTTAATAGTCCGGTTACTATGATGTATAGCAATGTGCAAATTAATAAAGAAACCATAATACCTATTGGCAGATCACGTTGAGGAAAAATCGATTCTTCCGCTGCTGTAGAAATGGCGTCAAAACCAATGTAAGCGAAAAAAATTAGCGCGGCGCCTCCCATCACTCCGCTCCATCCGTACGGCATAAAGGGATGCCAATTGCTGGGGTTAACGTGAAACGCTGCAATCGCGATAAATAAAAGTATAACGAGTAATTTAATGGTGACCATGGTGTTATTAAATCGCGCGCTTGCTTTTATACCGGCAATCAGCAGTCCTGTGAGTAAGAATACGATGATCATGGCGGGCAAATTTAACCAGCCGCCTGCTAATGGACTGTGGGTCAGCGAATTAGGCAGGTGGATTCTGAAGGAATTCAGAAGATCGTTGACATAACTGCTCCAGCCGACGGAAACCGTAGAGACTGAAACGGAATATTCAAGCAGCAAATCCCAGCCGATCAGCCAGGCAAAAAATTCGCCGATACCCGCATAAGCATAAGTATAAGCACTCCCGCACCCGCCTACAGTCGCGGCCAGTTCTGCATAAGATAAGGCGGAAAAACCACAGGCAATGCCGGCGATCACATAAGAAAGGATAAGCGCAGGGCCGGCTTTGGTTGCGGCGGCGATGCCGGTCAACACAAAAATTCCAGCGCCGATAATAGCTCCCACGCCCAAAAAGGTTAAGTCTAACGCGGTCAGACATTTTTTTAGATGATCCTGTTCTGGCACTACAGGCGGGGCTTTTTTACGAAAAAAATCCATTTCTATACCTTACCTCGCCATAATTTGAGGTTTTTAGCGCCCAGCTATGGGCCAGATTGCGTTGTAAAAAACACGAGCATAGTACCCTCTGTAAGTGTTTTTTACAACTCAAGATGGCTCGTAGATGGGATGCTAAAAAGCTCAAATTATGGCGAGGTAAGGTATATCCCTTAAAATTAAGGAAATATAACAGATAAAACTATCACATTGCGATAGGCTCAGCTCAAAACTAGCGAACGCTGGGATTTAAGTGCTTGTCGTACAAGGCTTTAGCGGCCCTGAAGTCGACCAGTAACAGGTGTTTAATTTGCTCCTGAATTTGGGGCTTTAATTTATCGAACCCGGCTTTTTCGGTTCTTTTATGCGTTGCCATTAAATGTAAGTTCATAATATTTTATACCTTTTCTTTATGTGGTAACATCCTTTTAACCCTAGGGCTTTTCCATTCCCGGCATTTCTTGATTTTCCTAACACTCATGCCTTTAGAGTCCATACTAAATTGTTTTGATAAAAAAATATGCAGGATATGTTAGCGCTTGGGCGTGAGCTATTTCTTACGTTGCTGGTATTTTGTTGATCAACTTTAGCAATCGAGAAATTTTACTTTGAATCTCCGCATGTTCGCTTTCCATAGTGGAATCGTTAACCAATCCTCCTCCTCCATAGCAGTGAATTTTATGGCCATCGCAAAGCAGAGTGCGAATAATAATATTACTGTCCATACGCCCGCGAACATCGCAGAAAGCAATACTCCCGCAATACAATGAACGCCGATGCGGCTCGAGTTGATCAATGATTTCCATGGCCCGCCGTTTGGGAGCTCCGGTGATAGAACCGCCAGGGAAACAGTGCCGCAATAAATCCAGGGGGTGTTGATCATCCTCTAAAATAGCCGTAATCGTACTGACGAGATGGTGGACACTGGCGAAGCTCTCCAAGCTGCAAAGCTTAGGTACCTGAATAGAACCTGGGCGGCAGCATTTTCCCAAATCATTTCTTAACAAGTCGACGATCATAATGTTTTCTGCGCGATCTTTACTGCTGCTTAATAAAGTTTGCATGGATTGTTGATCTTGAACAGGATCGGCAAACCGCGGACTAGTGCCTTTAATCGGTTGAGTGAGTACCTGGCCGTTTTTGACCTGCAGAAAGCGTTCTGGCGATAAACACAGAACCGCTCCATCCTTCAAGGCGATATAAGCGCCCATAGGCACTGGATTTTCTGCGCGTAAACGTTGATAGGCTACCCAAGGAGATCCTGTAAACTTAGCCGTGTAGCGCTGAGCTAAATTAATCTGATAGCAATCACCGTTGCGGATATGTTGTTTCACTTGGCTAAAAGCCGCGGCATACTGACGTTTGTGCATATTGGGTGAGAAATTTTCGGTTAACGAAAAGTATCCTTCCGGCGTGAGCGCTGGTCGGATGATGCCATTGCGGATAGCGGCAATTTCAGGATGATCAGGATCATGGCGGCTAATGAGATAAGTGATACATTCGCGATGATCGATAACAATGCTCCAATCATAAAATCCCACCACTGCGCGGGGCAAGCAGATATCGGAGGAGGAGCGAGGTGTCAATTGCGCGAGATCAAAACCTAAGTCATAACTAAAATAACCCATCGCGCCGATAGTGAATGGCAGTTCGTCAGGGATCGCGGAGTAATCTGGCGCCGGTTTGGACATAAGCTGTTGTTTTACAGAATGAAATATGTCTGAATGAATATCGTCCACGGTAAGGGTTTGCGTGGGATTAGCGGCAATAACATCAAAGCGCCCTCGACCGCAGCTATCCAAGAAAATAGCATAAGGCTGTTCGGCGAAAGGCGTGAATAGTCTGCAGGCATCAGCATGATAGGGGAGTCGAGATATATACATCAAATTATGATAGTATAAAAAAACGACTGATAGAAGACCAATCCCCCACCGAAGGGCGATCAACTATGAAAATTCTGGCTTTTGATACGGCCACCGCAAGCTGCTCAGCGGCCCTATTAATCAATGGGGAAATCATGGAGCGATTTGAAATAGCCCCGCAGCGCCATGCAGAACTGATTTTGCCGATGATCAGTGATTTATTGAATAGCGCCGGTGTCAGCTTAAAACAGTTGGACGCCATTGCAGTAGGACGAGGCCCTGGCAGTTTTATAGGCGTGCGAATTGCCGTGGGTGTTGCGCAAGGCTTGGCTTTTGGAGCAGACTTGCCCGTCATTCCCATTTCAACTCTCCAGACCTTGGCGCAAACTGCGTACCAGCAAACTGCAAACCCCAACATTATTGCCGGATGGGATGCACGAATGCAGGCTATTTATTGGGGCGCGTATCGTCTAGCAGATGATCAATTAATGATGCCTATCCAGCCAGACGCCCTGCATAGTCCCTATGAGTTAACCATTCCAACGGGGCCTAAATGGCTGTTAGTGGGCAATGCCTGGCAGGCTTATCGACAAGAATTAGCGCCAGTGTTAGAATCCTACTCACAGCAAACGGAAATTTATCCACAAGCTCATGCAATGCTCAATATCGCTTCGGTTTTATATCGAGAAGGAAAAGTGCTGAATGCGCTTGAAATTGAGCCAATTTATTTACGCGATCAGGTCGCACATATTAAAACGGGATAAAGTATATGAAAAGGAAATTGAGTATATTCGAAACCTCAGCACTATCTACAAAAAAAACGAAGGCTGAGGGAGAGGAATCGAAGGTGGAAAAAAATAATCTTGATGTAAAGCCTAAGAGCTTATCAGGTAGTAAAATCATAAAAAATGAACTCAAAGCCGAAGAAGACAGCTTGCCTCCTCATCGGCTAAAGAGATCTCCCGGTTACATACAATGGCTTAATATTTATCAATCTGAGACTGCTTCGCAAGTTGAGGCTGGTTCTCAAAGTGAGACTGAAGTTGAAGATGAGTCTGATTCTGAATCAACTTCAACTTCAACTTCGACTTTAAGTCCAACTCTCTCTACCAGAAGTTCACCTTAAAAGATTTTCCATAACATGAAAGGAGTCAATATGACTGATTTAACGCTGACCATTAACGGCAACGGAGTTGCCGGCCAAGGTAGTTCATTCACGGTAATTAATCCGGCAAATGAAACTGCGATTGCTGAGTGTCCCACGGCCACTTCAGAACAAATTGATGATGCTGTCAATGCTGCTCGCCGTGCATTTGAGACCTGGAAGAAAACCACCTTAGAACAGCGCCGGGAATTATTGCATCGTTGTGCAGCCGTACTCAATGAGCACCGTGATGAGTTAGCGCGGTTGCTATCCCGTGAGCAGGGCAAGCCTTTGGACAAGGCGCAACAGGAAGTCGAAGATAGCGTGGATGCGTTTAAGCAGATAGCCAAAATCAGCGTGCCCAACGTTATTTTGCAAGATGACAGTGAAGCGCGAGTGGAAGTGTGCCATAAACCGTTAGGCGTAGTCGCTTCAATCACTCCGTGGAATTATCCGGTTTATATCGCGGTGAATAATATTGCGATGACGTTACTAGCGGGTAACACCATTGTCGTTAAACCATCCCCATACACGCCATTATCCACATTACGCATCGGTGAACTATTACGGGCAGTTGCCCCCGCCGGTGTGCTGAATGTCATTAGCGGCGGCGACGAAGTGGGAGCGCAGCTTACTAAGCACGCAAAAATTGATAAAATTAACTTTACCGGCTCAGTGGCGACCGGCAAGAAAATTGCTTTAATTGCCGCTAAAAGTTTAAAACCAGTTACTTTAGAATTAGGCGGCAACGATCCGGCGATTGTATTAGCAGATGCAGACGTCAAAAAAATCGCCGAACCCATTTTTTGGGGCGCGTTTACCAATACTGGACAAATTTGCATTGCTATTAAGCGGCTGTACGTCCATGAAAGTATCCTTGAACCGCTAGTTGCAGAACTGAAAGCCATTGCCGAGTCGGTTAAATTAGGCGACGGTTTAGAGCCCGGAGTGCAAATGGGCCCTTTGAATAACGCTGCCCAGTTAAAGCGAGTGAAAGCCTTAGTCGCAGACGCCAAACGGAATGGTGCGAAAATTGTCACCGGCGGGAAAAGTTTAAAAGGCCCCGGTTATTTTTATCCGCCTACCTTGATCACCCACGTGCAGGAAGGTATGCGCATAGTGGATGAAGAGCAGTTTGGGCCGGTATTGCCGATTATTGCCTATCACGATGTAGAGGATGTGATCGCTCGCGCTAATGCGACCCGAATGGGTTTAGGCGCTTCCGTCTGGACCAGCGATTGGCGCAAAGGCACTGCTTTTGCTCAACGCTTAGAAAGTGGGACAGCTTGGGTAAACCAGGTTTTTACCACTCACCCGCACGCGCCGTTCGGCGGTGTCAAAGACTCCGGGGTAGGCCGCGAAGGCGGAATTTGGGGATTTGCAGGCTCAACGGATTTGCAAACTCTGAGCGTAGCCAAAAAGTAACTTCGTCATTGCGACTGCGAGAGTCTTAAGTTAACGCCTATGCCAGGATATTTTCTAGGCCATAGGCTAGATGATCTAGTTCCATCACTTTCTGGCAGGCCAAAACAATACCGGGGATACAACATTGGCGGTCAATACCTTGATGACAAATCGTTAGCACTTCACCTGTATCGCCGAAAATGACGGTTTGATGGGAGTAAAAGCCGGGTAGGCGCAACGAATGAATTTGTACCCCATCATGGGTTTCTCCGCGGGCTGGCGCCGGTTTCAGTGGCGAAGCTGCAGTTTCATCGCGGGTGGCGGCGATCATGTGAGCGGTTTTTATCGCAGTCCCAGAAGGTGCGTCTAATTTTAGTGGATGGTGCATTTCGATAATTTCAACATTTGGCAAATACCGGGCAGCATCTTGCGCATATCGCATCATCAATACAGCACCCAGAGAAAAATTAGGCACAATAATCCCGCCGAGTTTTTTTCGCGCGCTTTCCGCAGTAAGCTGCTGGATTTGCTCAGGGGTTAAACCAGTGGCGCCAATGATGGGCCTAATGCCGGATTGGATGATCGTTTGCGCATTCGCAAATACCACCTGTGGAGTGGTGAATTCAATCACCACATCGGGTTTAAATTGCTGAATAGCTTGCGCTAAATTATCACCGCGGCCTATTGCTCCAGCCAAGGTTAAATTAGCAGCATTACTGACGGCATTGACAGCAACCCGTCCCATTTTGCCGTTAGCGCCGTTAACGAGGACTCGAATAGTCATGTTTTAGGCAGCAAAATTTTTAGCGACAAAATCCCAGTTAACGATATGCCAAAAGTTACTAATATATTTGGCACGGTCGTTACGGGTATCAATGTAGTAAGCGTGTTCCCAGACGTCACAAGTCAGTAAGGGTGTCTTTTTATCAGTGAGGGGGTTGCCGGCGTTACCGGTTTTAACAATTTCCAGCTTGCCGTCATGGGTTTTTACCAGCCAAGCCCAGCCTGAACCGAATTGGGTTTTACCGGCTTCGGTGAGTTGTTCCTGAAATTTATCAAAGGAGCCAAAAGTTTTATCAATGGCTTCTGCCAATTTTCCAGAAGGTTTGCCACCGCCTTTTGGTTTCATGCAATGCCAATAAAAAGTATGGTTCCATACTTGAGCGGCGTTATTAAAAATGGGCCCGGCAGGGGCTTTGCAGATAATGTCTTCTAAACTGGAATTGGCAAATTCAGTATTGGGGACCAATTCATTGAGTTTATCCACATAAGCTTTATGATGTTTCCCATGATGATACTCTAAAGTTTCTTTAGAAATATAGGGTTCTAGGGCATTTAACGGATAGGGTAGTTCAGGTAATTTGAAAGTCATGAGACACTCCTTTTTTGATTAGACGGCTAAATTGTAAATTAATTCCAGAGGAGGCACAAGGTGATAAGACCGCGTGACTGGCATTTTTTAGAATACAGTGTGATAATATTTTAGTCTGACTTTAACAATAAATCAGTGGAGAATTTTAATGGAAAAGCAATTAATCAAATTTTCGGCAATGGTAATTTTAGTTTCCTTGACGGGAATGAGCGAAGCGGCAACTTACACTGCGAATTTTAGCAATAGCAAATTGCAACATAATTTAATGGTTACGAGTATAAAAATAACCAACCCTCAAACTACTACTGTGCATTGTTCAAGTAGGGACTTACCAATAAATGGGAATTTGACTTGTATAATTGAGTCATCAGAAGATAGCCCATATTCCCAATATGGGGTATTTTTAATTGACTTCGAATATACGAAGATAGATCCGATATGCAAATACGGCATAGTGCATACTCATTTTGCTTATGATTTTAATGATCCTCACCCGGATTCTTCAGGTTCTATTAATTTGAACGTAGGAGAGATTCCTCCTTCTCAAACTGGGGTACTATTGGAAAATTATTCAAGATGTGAAGTCTCGCCAGCCTGATGGCACAAGATTGAATCGTAACCGCTGAACTTTAGCGGTGGCGATGAGAGCACCTATGTTTTTTCTGAATCAACTGCTGCGGCTGTCGTTTCTTCCATTTCTTCAAGTATGCGGAGATCGACGCCAGTAGTTTCAGCTATCAAGGCTGGATCAAGCCCTTTTCGGAGCAAATTTTGTGCTATAGCTAAGCTTTTGTGGTGCTCGCCTTCCTGTCTATACATTTGGGATAATGTCATAATTTCTTCTCCAAGCTTGAAATTGGTCTCGGTCACAAATGTCACCTCGCTCATAAATATAATACAATAACTTTGACTAAGGTTATATTATCCGCTTGCGGATAGAAATGACTTATATTTTTTTACAAATTGGGATTTAAAAAATGCCCCACCTTATTTTAGAATATAGTGATAACATTATCGAATCTGATTTTATTGAGCTATTACAGCGTTGTCATACTTTGTTGACACGCCTTCTACCTACGCAACTTGAAAGTTGCAAAAGCCGGGTTTTGAAGCACGCTGTTTATTGTGTTGGTGACGGCAAACCACAAAATGCTTTTGTCAGTGTTACTCTTAAAATAATGCCGGGCCGTAGCGCTGATACTTTAGAAAGTGTCAGTGCAGAGCTGATGAAACTATTCAAAACCCATTTTTCAGCTTCACTGAAAACGCTAATCTGTCAAATAACGCTTGAAATTGTTGAGATTTCTAACTTTTATTCTAAGTTATAAGGACGTCAGCGCAAATCCCGATATCCAGTCAAACACATATTATTCGCTTGAAAAAAAACGGAAAATCTGGTATAATGGGCTTCTATTCGTATGAAATAACCAGGAGAATGATATGGCAGTATTAGTTGGTAGAGCGGCTCCGGACTTCACCGTTCCCGCAGTTTTAGCTGATGGTTCCATCGTTAACAGTTTTAACCTCAAAGAAACTCTGAACGGTAAATATGGGCTAGTGTTTTTCTATCCGTTGGATTTTACCTTCGTATGCCCATCGGAATTAATCGCCCTGGACCATGCCATAGATAAATTTAAAACTCGTAAAGTAGAGGTGATTGGCGTGTCAATTGACTCCCACTTTACTCATAACGCTTGGCGGAATACCCCCATAGCCAAAGGCGGGATTGGGCCGGTTCGTTATACTTTAGCCGCCGATATAGCTCATACCATCTGCCGTAGCTATGGCGTTGAACATCCTGAAGCTGGGGTTGCATTGCGTGGCACGTTCATTATTGATCGTCAAGGCGTAGTCCGTGCACAAATCGTCAATGATTTGCCGTTGGGCCGCAACATCGAAGAAATCATTCGTGTTATTGACGCCTTACAATTTCATGAAGAGCATGGTGAAGTTTGTCCTGCTAACTGGAATAAAGGTGACGTTGGAATGAAAGCTTCTCCTGAAGGCGTTGCTAAATACTTAGCCGAAAACGCAGGTCAATTATAAAATATCTGGAAAAATCTTGTCATTCCCGCGAAGGCGGGAATGACAAATCTTTGGACAAAAATTCCTTAAGTTAGCGCCTATCATTTAGATCCGATTACGAATTGAAAAGTCTATGTTGGTTGCGGATCTATGTTGATAACGCTGCATAAATTTCGTTTTGGTTTCATTCAGCATTTTACAGAATAATTCTGCAGTCTTTTCAGCATCATAAATGGCTGAATGGGCTTCTTCATGATCAAAAGGAATAGACGCTGAACTGAGTGCTTTAGCGAGTACGGTTTTCCCATACACGAAACCTGCCAGGGTTGCGGTATCAAAACAAGCAAAAGAATGAAACGGACTCTTTTTGCGGAGATCGCAGCGGTGGATAGCTGCTTGCAAAAAACTAAGGTCAAAATGCGCATTATGACCGGTTAGAATCGCTCGCCGGCAACCCGTTACTTTTAACGCTTGACGAACAAATGCGAATAATTCCAATAATGCTTGGGCTTCACTAATTGCAAATCGAAATGGATGGCCCGGGTCGATTCTATTGACCGCTAGCGCTTTAGGATCTAAGTGTGCACCTAAAAAGGGTTCAATATGGCAATGATATAATTCACCTGATTGCAGTTGATCGTTTTCATTAAAATTAACTAAGATCGCTGCTAATTCGAGGATCCCGTCAGTCGCCGGCACACAACCGGTGGTTTCCAAATCAATTATAATCGGTAAAAACCCGTCAAAGCGATTTTTTATTTCTAACATTAAATTTCCTCTTGAGCAGAACGAATCTGCCAATCCAGCGTCTCACCTGCAAACATGGGAATCAATTGAGCCTTTCCGTATGGTAGAGATTTAGGAATAACCCAGGGGGATTTTTCTAAGGTAATTTTGCGGGTATTCACTGGTAATCGGTAAAATAGTGGCCCATTAATACTCGCAAATTTTTCTAATTGACTTACTTTCTGGTGTTGCATAAAAAGCTGCGTATAAAGCTCAATTGCCGAAAAAGCGGAGTAAATTCCTGCGCATCCGCAGGCGGATTCTTTCTGCGCCTGCGCATGTGGAGCACTATCAGTGCCTAAGAAAAATTTGCTATTGCCGCTCAATGCCGCCTGTAACAAAGCTTCTTGATCCGTTCTATGTTTTAAAATAGGCATACAGTAATAATGCGGGCGAATTCCTCCCGTAAATAATGCGTTGCGATTGTACCACAAATGATGCGCGGTAATAGTTGCTGCTAAAGGCGCCGTGCTTTCTCGCACAAAATCAACTGCGGTGGCAGTTGAAATATGTTCTAAAACTACTCGCAGTGCTGGAAAGTGCTGTAATAAAGGCACTAATTCTTGTTCTATAAATCGTGCTTCGCGATCAAAAATATCCACACTAGGATCAATGGATTCGCCGTGGATCAGCAACGGTAGATCAATTTCTTGCAAACATTCCAACAGATGATAGATTTTTTTGAGCTGAGTCACCCCTGCTGCTGAGTGGGTGGTAGCCCCAGCTGGATACAGTTTACACGCGGTGATGACGCCGCTCTCTTTTGCTTCGCGCAAGGTAGTTGCAGAGAGCTGCTCAGTAAGATATAAAGTCATCAATGGAGTGAATTCGGAGTTTGCCGGCAAATGAGATAAAATGCGCTGCCGGTATTCTTGCGCTTGCTGAATAGCGGTAATGGGTGGAGAAAGATTGGGCATTACTATGGCTCGTTGGAAACGAGCCGCGGTATCAGCTACGGTTCGCGCTAAAAATTCACCATCGCGTAGATGGCAGTGCCAATCATCAGGCTGGATCAGAGTAATTTGTTCCATTTTTGTCCTAGTGGTAAAGTGCATTTTTGTTCAGAAAAAGTACTTGATTATATCATTTAGCCATGATATAAGTAAAATCTTGGGGAATGTATTGTTTATATAAATAAAAATAAGGTGGATATTATGAAAAGAAAAGCGTCTCAAGCAATTGCCTTAACACTTGGTTTAGTGAGTAGCGCGGGTTTTGCCGGTAGCACTGTGAGTACAGGTGCGACTACCATGAGTAAAAATGCAGAGCCTGACAGCTATAACCTTTTGCCTTACATCACTGTCTCGACCTCTCCTTACGTCGCGCAGCAGACTGCATTTGATGCGTCTGATATTTGGTCACAACAATCGACCATGAATGAAGATCTGTTTTTATTACAATATAAACAACAACTTGAACATAGTTTAGAAAAGGTAAACCGTACTTTGAATCAACGTCCGATTTTAGAAATCAGCGGTGCTATCGAAGCGGATGCCATTCAAACTTTCAATAGTTTTACCAGCGACACCGGTAATGGCGATATCAACTTAAATACCGCGGAATTGGACTTTAATGCGATGGTCAGCCGATGGGCGACCGCGTTTATGTCGTTGGAATTCGACAGTTCTCCCCCAGAAACGGGTAATAGAGTGCAAAATTCCCGCCTTTATTTAAGCCGCGGCTTTGCCACTATCGGGGATTTAGATGTTTTCCCGATATACTTCACCGCCGGTCAAATGTATTTACCTTTCGGCCGTTACTCCAGCAATATGATTACAGCGCCCTTAACTTTGTCACTAGCGCGAGTCAATGACCGGGCTGCTTTATTGGGTTACTACCATGACGGCTTGTACGCTTCACTTTACGTATATCCAGGCATTGATGCGAATGCCACTGACACTGTATTCCATGCCGGTGGTGTGAATGCTGGATATAAATTTATGCCGATTCCTCAGCTCAATGTTAATTTAGGCGCTGGACTGATTTCGGATATGACCGACTCTCAAGGTATTGGCAACACCGGCGCGTCTTTTCCGCAGTTCCCTGGGTTTACTAATGTTCCCAATATTCCCAATGTGAGTTCAAACCAGTATCCGTTTGTCCATACTGTGCCTGGCGGAGATGTTCATGCGGAACTTAGCTATGGCCCATGGAGTTTAGCCGCTGAATTTATTTCGGCAACCAGGTCGTTTGATAATCAAGACTTGACCTTCAATGGCGACGGCGCCACCCCGAAAGCTTCGCATCTTGAGCTATCCCGGAATTTCTTGATGGTGAATCAGAATTACACCGCGGGTGTTGCTTTTGGTCATAGCTGGGAATCAGTCGGGCTTAACTTGCCGGAACAAAGCTACATTGGGTACTTACGGACTTCATTCTGGAAGAATACCGTTGAGGCGCTTGAATTCCGCCACGATATCGATTATTCCACCGACGACACTTCAACTGCCTCCACTAGATTTAACGGTGGTTACTTCAATCAAGGCACTGGCAAGAGCCGGGATATGTTGTTAGCCCAGCTCGGCGTTTATTTCTAAGTAAGGTCTAAGGCAAGCATTGTCTCGTGGGGAAACCCCGCGAGACAATTCGCTTGTAGCGAACTTTTACCCAAATACCGTTAATATTTCCCACCACCGCCAAGCCCATTGCGGATAGACCGCATTTCGGGTCCTGTCGGCTGCGTCCTTTTACATGCTCGCTGCGCTGCGCGTGCAAAAGGACTCCGCCGCCACCCGTTAGCTGGCGCGCTTGGCGGCGGCGGGAAATATTAACTTGCAAATGCGTTGATATTCGAAAGCATGGACTAATGTTCATATTGATATTACTTTCGTTAATGAACACATTTGCAGAGCCATATTTTTAGGAGTCGCCAAGGCGCTAGCTAACCGGGTGGACGCGGAGTCTTTTGCGCACGCAGCGAAGCGAGTACGTAAAAGACGCAGTGGACAGGACCCGGAATGCGATCTATCCGCAACGTCTTGGCGACTCCTAAAAATATGGCGGAGTGGGGGAAGATGGGATAGTTGTTTTGAATGGATATTCACATAAATCATTAATTGGGCATTGCGGGCATTTTGGTTTGCGCGCTATGCAAATGTAACGTCCGTGGAGGACTAGCCAATGATGAGCGTGGCGCAAATATTTTTTGGGAATAATTTTTTCTAAGTCTTGTTCAACTTGAAGTGGCGTATTGCCGGTAGATAATCCAATGCGCCGCGCTACTCTGAAAATATGCGTGTCCACCGCTATCGTAGATTGTCCAAACGCAGTATTTAAAATAACATTCGCGGTTTTTCTGCCCACGCCGGGTAGTCCTTCTAAAGCTTCTCGATTTCCAGGAACTTGTGAATCATATTGATCAAACAAAATTTGACAGGTTTTAATAATATTTTTGGCTTTAGTATTGTGTAGCCCAATGGTTTTGATAAAAGATTTTAATCCGGTTTCGCCCAGCGCTAAAATTTTCTCTGGGGTATTGGCTACGGCGTACAATTTGGCGGTGGCTTTGTTGACACTCACATCCGTTGCTTGCGCGGAAAGAATAACCGCTATCAATAATTCAAATGGGTTATTAAATTTAAGTTCGGTTTTAGGAGCGGAGTTCAGCGCTTGAAAACGGGCAAAAATAGCCTTACATTTTGCTGGATTCATTGCTTAGCTTTTTTTTCGTGCGCGAACGCGCTAAAACCGCTTGGATGGCTGACTGGCGGGCGGCAAGAGTTTGATGCAAGCTGTCATGCTCTAATTTACTAGACTGGTGTTCGTTTTGTTGCTGTTGTTGTTGATGGGCCAAGCGCGTTTGCCGCTGTTGATAGCGTTGCCGGGATTGCTCAATAAAAGCCGGTTGGCGAATATTTTCATTCATCGGATATGGAATTAAATCAATACAATCGACAGGGCAGGGCTTAATACATAATTCACAGCCGATGCAGACGTCGGTGAGCACGGTGTGCATTTGTTTGCTCGCACCCAGAATGGCGTCCACCGGACAAGCTTGAATACACTTGGTGCAACCGATGCACTCGGCTTCGCGGATTACCGCATGCAACGGCAGTTTGGTTTTTTGTGCCATTTCCGCTATAAATTGTTTGGGATCTTGATTCATAATGTAATATCTTCCAGCTTCACTCTTTGCATCAAAGGCTGAAAAGCAGCAATGGAGTGATTGAGCAGCGGTTTATCTAAATCTTCCCAGCTCAGTTTATCAATCTGCAAGAAATGAACTATTTTTTTCGCAGTTTCCGGCAGTACGGGTTGTAAATAAGTGGCTAGCACTTTAAATAAATTAAGGCCTTGAGTACATACCGCTTGCACCAACTCATTCTGGCCTTCTTTTGCTAATTGCCAGGGTTTTTGTTGATCGATGTATTGATTAGCGCAATCTGCTAACGCCATGATTTCGCGCATAGCCCGATTATAATGACGGCTTTCATAGCTGTTGCCGATAATTTCACGCGCGGCGATAAATTCACTAAATAATTCCGGATGGGGTAAAGCGCTTGCCAAACGGCCCTGACTTAATTTATGAATGAAACCCGCGCAGCGGCTGGCCAAGTTGACAAATTTGCCCACCAAATCAGCATTGACCCGCGCACAAAAGTCTGCGAAATTTAAATCGATGTCTTCCACTTGCGGCGTGAGTTTGGCGGCTAAATAATAGCGTAAATATTCGGGATCGAGTTGGTTTAGATAATTGGCCGCGGTTACAAACGTCCCGCGTGATTTCGACATTTTCTCGCCGTTAATAGTTAAAAAACCGTGGACGAAAATACTGGTGGGTAAACGCAGGTTAGCGCCATGTAACATAGCGGGCCAAAACAGCGCATGAAAATAGACGATATCTTTGCCGATAAAGTGATATAGTTCGGTTGACGCATCTGGCCGCCAGTAATCGTCAAATATAATATCGTTGCGTTCAGTGGATAATTTTTTCAAACAGGCCATATATCCAATCGGCGCATCCAGCCAGACATAAAAATATTTACCGGGCGCATCGGGAATTTCAAAGCCAAAATAGGGGGCGTCGCGAGAAATATCCCAATCTTTTAGCGGTTCTTTTAACCACTCTTGCATCTTGTTGGCTACCGGTTCAGAAAGGTGGCCGGTTTGCACCCACTGTTGTAAAAAGTGGTGATATTTTTCCAAATTAAAAAAATAATGTTCGGATTGTTTGACTATTGGAATGCTGCCAGAAAAAATGGAAACTGGATTGATCAATTCCGCTGCGTCGTAAGTAGCGCCACAGGCTTCGCAGTTATCTCCGTATTGATCTTTGGCGCCGCAGCGTGGACACTCTCCGCGGATAAACCGGTCGGCTAAAAATAGCTTTTTTTCCGGATCAAAAGCTTGAGAAATGATTTTAGTTTCGATATCGCCTTTGTCTCGCAAGCGCTGATAGAGAGTATTGACCAACTCTTGATTTTCAGGTGAATGAGTCGTATAAAAATAATCGAAATCAATCAGGAACTTTTGAAAATCCTGGTGATGTGCGGTATTCATTTGGGCGATAAGATCTTCCGGGCTAATCTGTTGGCGTTCGGCGGAAATCATAATGCTGGCGCCATGGGCGTCAGAACCACTGATAAATAAGCAGCGATTGCCTTGCAAACGTTGCCAGCGCACCCAAATATCCGCCTGGATTGCTTCGACCAAATGACCTAGATGAATAGGGCCATTTGCGTAAAAAAGTGCGATAGTAACCAGGATATTGCGTTGTTTATTCATCGTGTTACAATAGCAAAATGCAGTTTACACCGTCAACCATCGAAGCATCGCTCAGAAATCATCAATTGCCGCTATTGAATCAAGATGTCGTCAGCACCGGCTGGCTACAAGGCGTTCAAATCGATAAATCATCCATCACCCTGCAATTAAAGTTTGGTTTTCCGGTGGAAACGGCGGTCCAAACCCTATTTTCTGAATCTTTGCGTCAATATCTGCAGCCGCTCACTGGGGCCGAGCAAGTCAAAGTTACTATCCAGTGCCAGGTTCGCGCCCATGCGGTGCAACCGGGTTTAAGCGCTATCCCTGCGGTAAAAAATGTGATTGCGGTGGCTTCTGGGAAGGGCGGAGTCGGTAAATCGACTACCGCGGTAAACCTAGCGCTGGCATTACAGCGGCAGGGCGCCCGCACTGGTTTACTGGATGCGGATATTTACGGCCCCAATCAACCGCACATGTTGGGCGTCACCACCCGGCCTACGATTCATGAGAATAAAACTATCGAGCCGTTAATGGCGCATGGTTTACAAACCATGTCGATCGGTTATTTAGTAGATGCGGCGACGCCGATGGTGTGGCGCGGGCCGATGATCAGCGCCGCTTTACAGCAGTTGGTACGTGATACGGTGTGGGATAATTTAGATTATTTGATTGTCGACCTGCCTCCAGGGACCGGCGATATCCAATTAACCTTGGCTAAAAAGGTTCCGGTTACCGGGGTAGTCATGGTCACTACTCCCCAAGATGTTGCCCTCCTAGATGTGCGTAAAGGCTTGGAAATGTTTCGTAAAGTGGACGTTAACGTCTTGGGCGTGATTGAAAATATGAGCGGTCATGTTTGCTCGCAGTGCGGCCATGCGGAACCGATATTCGGTGAGGGCGGAGGCCAGCGGTTAGCGGACGGTTACCAAGTCCAATTATTAGGTCAGCTACCCTTATCGTTAGCTATTCGTCAAGATTCCGACCAGGGCCGCCCAACGGTAGTTGCCGACCCGGAGAGTCCGTTAGCCCACCGGTATCGAGATATTGCTTTACGCATCGCGGCGCAGATATCGCTAAAAAAAATTAACTATGCGTCCAAATTCCCGAAAGTGGTGATTGAATAAGAGGAGTACTCAATGGCTATTAAATCTGACCGATGGATCCGCCGCATGGCGCAAGCAGGCATGATCACGCCGTTTGAACCGCAACAAGTCCGTTATCAGGGCAATGCCAAAGTGATTTCTTATGGCACATCTAGCTATGGTTATGATGTACGTTGTGCTAATGAATTCAAGATCTTTACCAATATTAATTCGGCCATCGTCGATCCCAAAAATTTCGATCGCAACAGCTTCGTGGACTTGTGCGCGGAGGTGTGCATTATTCCCCCGAATTCGTTTGTATTAGCCCACACTGTGGAATACTTTAAAATTCCCCGTAATGTGTTGACGATTTGCGTAGGGAAATCCACTTACGCACGCTGCGGTATTATCGTCAATGTCACTCCTTTGGAGCCGGAATGGGAAGGGCACGTGACTTTAGAGTTTTCTAATACTACTAATTTGCCAGCCAAAATTTACGCGAATGAAGGTGTTGCGCAAATGTTATTTTTAGAATCTGACGAAGTTTGCGAAACGTCATACGCCGATCGCGGCGGCAAATATCAAGGCCAAAAAGGCGTCACCCTGCCAGTGGCGTGACAGAGATCAATCTGTAAAGCTCAACAATATGCTTCCATGATCATTAGAAAGAGCGGAAGTTCTATTTGTCTTGTTTTGAATATTACGGCTGCTGTAAGAAAAAAAGCTGTCTTTGCAGGTTAGAAAAAGCTTGGTGGAAACTTCCGAGATAAAAGTGATTGATTCACCCATGGTAAGTCCGATAGGGCCTGTGGTGAGACCGGCCTTCGCGCAATTACTTATTTTATCCAGTAGTGTTAATTGACCGATCATCGGCTTAAAAAATTGTATATAGCTAGTGAGGGTAAAGCAGCCTGCTGCTGCTCCGGCTTTTACTAACCCTAGGGAAATATCTTCAACTAATGTTTTAACGTTGACGGGTGCAATGACTTCGCTCTTCAGGTTAATAAGATATCGAGAGCCAATCAAACCTCCAAAAAATATTCCTCCGCATAATAAATAGGTGAAAGCTGAAACGGCATAGAATTGATCAGCAATGGTTTCCTGAGCCTGCGTAACAATCGGCGTCCAAGACCAACCTGTGAAGAACGCGGCTAAACCATATTGAGCGGTTCGTAACGAGATGGCGGTCCAGCTATTAGAGTTAGAATCGGATAGTTTAAAAAATTTTAAAAAAGCTTCCGTCACAAAATTACCCAGAGCAACCCCAAACCCATCACCGAATCCCTCGCTGAATAGAGTGATTTGATCGGTTTCTGTATAGCCGTGAGTCAAAGCAAGCTCCCTGGCGGCATTCCAAAAAAATCCACTCATAAAAAACTTCGGCATCATGGTTGCCAGACTGATTAAATGTTCTTTACTCAGTTCTTTAATGCTTTCTTGAAAATTTGGGCGGTGTGCATCGTTATCGTCGTCATCATTATCTAAAAGTCGTTCTCTCATATAACCTTCCTTCAGGTAGTTTTTATAATCTCTTCAATATTCAAAATACCAGCTATCATTCAAGAAAATTATAATTGTTAAGAATAACTTCTTGCAAGCTATATTTTTATTAAAAAATTCCTGTATTCCATTTATCGGCTTTTTTGTATTAACTATTGCTATCTTATTTTTTTGGAGTTATAGTTTATGCAGGAAAATCAATCATTGTTCATATTACAGACAGAATTAGTTGACAAAAAGGTGGAGGTTGCGGTGCAAAATAATATTGCTACGGTAAACAGCGCAATTTTAAATCTTCGAGATGAAATTGTGAGCCTCAGACATGAGATGGTTAAAGAACTACATGAGGTGCGCCAAGAGATGCGCCAAGAGATGCATGACATGCGCTATGAGTTTGGCACGCGCTTGACTGCGCTGGAAACTGCGTTTTCTTTGCAGGAAGTAAAGCAGGCTGAACTACGTAATCGGATCTTGGATTTTACTTTCAAGGCGGGATGGGTAGCTGTTATAGCGATACTTTCTGCCGCATTTTCCTCATTAGCCAGTTCGCTGCATAATTTTATGAAATAAACCCGAATTCAAGTAATTTTTGTAAGTTTCTGTTATGATACTAAAAATTAAATTGCAAAATTGGAAAGAAGATGAAATCAGAAATAACAATACTCCGGGAACTTCATGAATGTAAAACTTCTCAAGCGTTAAAAGAAAAGTGGCTTGAGCTATTTGACAGCGGTGATGAGAAATTATTGATAACAGTTTTCGAGACCACCGTTGCATCTGATAAAGACCCCCGTCATCCAATAAATCGTTTTTTAAGCTCACTGAGTAAATTAGAATATGAAGAGCAGCTTAATAAATTAAGTCCGAATGCATGGTTTCAAATTTGTAATTTGCCCAGTTGGACCCGCCCTGGCCACTTGATAAAAGTAGCTTTTCGCCTTTTCTTGGCGCAGCCTCAATCTTTTGGGATCATCTTAAAAAAATTCAACGTGCATCAGTTTGAAGAGACTTTGAAACTAGAGTCTTTTGGGACTATATTAAAAAAAATCAATCTGAATCCGTTTGAAGAAAGTTTGAAATTAAGTTCAAGGTGCTCACTTCTAAGATTTATCCTAAAGCAGGAGGGAGATTTTTTAAATTGTCAAGAAGTTATCGATGGACTCAGTTTGGATTTTTTGCTTAGTAATTATAGTGACATGGGATATTATGTGTGCCGGAATAATAATTTGTCACCGTCTCAGAGCAAAATAATTCTTGATGAACTCAATTTTTCTGCCGCTTTTTCGCATATGAAGTCCAAAGAAAAAGTAACTAGGGTAGTAAAATGTTTTAAGGATTCCGTAACAGAATTATTAGATAATGCAACTTTACCAGAATGTCTAGTATTGATGGATCGTATTGAAAAAAGCCCTATTCCTCTAAGTAAAAGACTGGAAGTGTTATTAAATTTACACAATAAATTTTTCCAAACGTCTGCAGTGCCATCAGAATCAATTTCCTATGAAAGACTAAATTCTAGCCGGGTAAATGGTTACCGGTTTATTACCACTCCCTCATTTGCGCCTGGAGTGGATGACAGACACCTGCAATTTATAATCGATACTTTAACCACCAATAGTAGTGGCTATAATTCTGCCTGGGAAGAAATGAATAGAGCTCAAACCACAATTCTGTCTAAAGGATATCAGGAATCTATAAAAGCAAGAAAATTTCTTGAAACTGCTATATTACTTGATTGTCACCAGGCAATTGAGGCAAATTTACAAGTTCTGATGCGAATAATGGCGGCTGAAAGCAAAAATGAAAATAAAGATTCGTTAGAAAGTCATACATCTATAGATAAAAATTATCCGCATTTAGATTGGCTCTTGGGAAATTTAGGCTTGAATTTAACCACAGATAATCTTGATAGAATAATCTCTGATTTAAATGAGTGCTTAATTGAAGTAAGAGCATCAGGAATTTTTCACATACAAGCAAGGCCTTTAGAAAATAATCTGGTTAAACGTGGTTTCTTAAATTTAATAGAGCGTTCCCATAAATTAAAAAAATTGGAATGGAATAAATTATGTCTGACACTTAATGATTTTTATAAACTTAAAGAACCTGATGAGATAAAATTTCTTCATAAAGTTTTGGTGTTTAAGTTCAATTTTGAAATGGCAATAGCTTCCGATAAAATCAGCTTGGCATACGCATTAATAGCTGAAATTTTAAAATTAGAAGTTCAAGATTTTACTCACCATTATCTACTGCCTTACTACTTTTCATCCTTGCAACATCCTTTAAATATAATTAAATCTGAATTGAAGATAGTAAGAATAAAAATGGATGAGTTGCGATTGTTAGAGGGTGGACCCGCTGTCCCGCTTGAAGCAAAACATGACCATAAAAAACCAGATCAGGAACTTATAAATACAGAGCAACCTTTATTGCACCCTTCAAAGCGAGAACTTGATTTAAAACAGATTGAATTACACTTTGGCGGTGAAGTGGAAAGATTAAATCGATCTCTATCCAGTGGCGAAGAATCTTCTCGGCAATCTATCGCATTAATGAACTTACTCGCATCCATTAAAAATGATTGGGGGCAAAAAAACCTTATCGATATTGTAAAATACTGGATGCAGAGTGAACTTAAGCCAGATGGTGACGAAATTAAAACCGTTCGTTTGTTTCAGCCTAAAAAAGAAAGTATTAAAATTATATTCATTAAAAGTATCCTCAGTTATGAGGACAAACGAGTTCTGCAGAAAGAATTGCTTGATTGGGTTATTAAAGCTGACTTTATTAATCAAAAAATAAGAGCTTTATGCAAAGATACCCATAAATCACCCGGAGAAATCCTGAATTTAATTAAGGTTACTGTTCTTTCGGAGGAAAACCTGACAACGGATCAAGATTTGATTGATCTATACGCAATATTATCCAGGCTGGAAGTTGAAAATTCTCAAAAATTAGTAGATGCCTGTTTTGATTTTGAAAAATTGCTGACGACTAGATTGACTGTCCCCATCTGCACCCCTGGTTAAATAGCCTATTGCCTAAGAATTAATTTCATAGTAGGATATTCTCATTTACAACTACAGCGCCGATTTGAGCATCAGCTTGCGGGCGCATTAGAAATACTGCTAAAGCGGATTGCCTACCCCAATCACCGTTGTTAGCAGATAAAACGGTGAATCCGATGATTGAAATAAAACAACTTAATAAAGTTTATCCCACCAAAACCGGGCCGGTTGCCGCGTTGGCGGATGTTAATTTGACCGTCAATCCAGGTGAAATTTTTGGGGTTATCGGCAGAAGCGGCGCGGGCAAAAGTTCATTAATCCGCAGCGTTAATTTACTAGAGCGCCCGACCAGCGGCTCAGTCTGCGTCGATGGCAAAGACTTAACTCAGCTATCACCTAAAAAACTATGTCAGGTTCGCCGGCAAATAGGCATGATTTTTCAGCATTTCAATTTACTCAGTCACCGCAACGTGCTGGATAACGTGGGCCTGCCTCTCGAGCTACTCGGCAAAAACCGCAACACCATTGCGCGGGAAGTCCTGCCTTTATTAGAACTGGTCGGTTTGGCGGATAAATGTTATGCCTATCCCAGCCAGTTAAGCGGTGGTCAAAAACAGCGGGTTGCGATTGCCAGAGCATTGGCGACTCGTCCGAAAGTATTATTGTGCGATGAAATGACTTCGGCGCTGGACCCAGAAACTACTCGTTCCATTTTAGAATTAGTGCAATCCATTAATCAGCAATTTAATTTGTCGATTTTGCTGATTACCCATGAAATGTCGGTCATTAAAACCATTGCGGACCAGGTAGCTGTATTAGATCATGGCCGAATCGTAGAGCAGACTGATGTTTTTACATTATTTACCCGCCCAAAAACGCCAGTAACCCGGTCATTTATCCGTTTGACTTTACCGCTGGAGCTGCCGGTAGCGCTGATGAATAAAGTTCAATCCGCGCCATTTCCTGAATGTGCGGCCATTTGGCGATTGGCTTTTTCCGGGCCGCTTGCCACCGAACCGGTTATCAGCGGGATGGTCAGGAAAATTGAAGTTCATATCAATATTTTGCAAGCTAATTTAGAACTCATTCGGCATCAACAATTAGGAGTGATGATTATTGCAATTGAGGGCAGTTCGCAAAAAATGGTGGAAGCTAAATCTTACCTAGAAAATCGTGGTCTAACTGTAGAGGTGATTGGTTATGTCGACCGAAATGATTGGATTATTTCTTAGTTCTTGCTGGCAAACATTACTGATGGTGATTTTTTCATGTGCGGGAGCCGTGTTATTTGGCGTGCCGCTGGGTATTATTTTATTAATTACCGGCAAACATCACTTGCTGCCGAGCCCGCGGCTCAATAAAATTTTAGGTTTAATCACCAATGGTCTCCGGTCGATTCCATTTATTATTTTGATGGTGGCCATTATCCCGCTAACACGTTTACTGGTGGGCACTTCGATTGGGACCGCGGCGGCGACAGTGCCACTTACGCTAGCGGCGATTCCATTTGTTGGCCGAATAGTGGAGGCGGCGATGGAGCAAGTTCCTTGGGGGCTGGTTGAAGCGGCGCAATCAATGGGTGCGACTACTTATCAAATTATTTATAAAGTATTATTACCGGAATCGTTGCCTGCTATTGTGCGCGGGATTACCTTAACATTGATTGCCTTGATCGGTTATTCCGCGATGGCGGGAGTGATCGGTGGTGGAGGCTTAGGCGATTTGGCAGTGCGTTACGGTTACCAGCGTTTTGATCTTGCGGTTATGCTCTGGACGATCGCGATATTGATTTTATTAGTGCAATTGTTGCAAATGGCGGGCGACTGGTTCGCTCAAAAGTTAACTCATTAATTGGAGTAATTATGAAAAAAATATTAGTTTTGCTATTAGTTTGTTTAAGTGCGCTGGGTCTCACTGCGTGCAAACCCCAAAAAACCAATACTATCAAAGTAGGCACTATTGATGGGCCGGAAACCCAATTGATGGAAGCGGCGAAGCAGGTAGCGCAAAAAAAATATGGATTGAACATAGTGGTAGTCGCTTTTTCCGATTATAACACGCCCAATGCCGCGTTGAATGATGGAAGTCTGGATGCGAATGCATTTCAAACCGTCCCATTTTTAGATGCGCAGTCAAAACAAAATAATTATCAATTCGCAGTGGCAGGTAAAACATTTATTTATCCGGTAGGTATTTATTCGCAAAAAATTAAGGATATTTCTAAGGTCCCTGATAATGCGAAAGTGGCGATTCCCAGTGACCCGAGCAATGAAGCGCGCGCGTTGCTGCTATTGCAAAAAGCGCAGCTCATTACTTTAAAGCCCGGTGCGACGGTGAATGCAACTAAATTAGATATTGCGTCCAATCCAAAGCACTTGCAAATTTTAGAATTGGAAGCGCCACAATTGCCGCGTTCATTAGCGGATGTTGATTTAGCAGTGATTAATACCAACTTTGCGGTTGGCGCCGGATTGTCACCCATTAAAGACGCTATTTTTCACGAAGACGCGAACTCGCCCTATGTGAATATTATTGTAGTGCGCGCTAAAGACGTCAATGATCCGCGAATCCAGCAGTTGGTGAATGCGTTTCATTCTGATGAAGTAAAGCAAGAAGCGAAGAAGCTGTTTGGCGACGGCGCAATTCCTGGGTTTTAAAAGGTACTATTCCCTCCCCTTTCCAAGGGGAGGGTTAGGGTGGGGATGGTTAACTTAATGGTAGGGGGAAATCGGAGGGCGGGAATGACAGTTTAGCTTTCGTCTTCGTCGTCGGACAAATCTTCTTTCAGAGGAATAGTTAAACGGCTTTGATCAACGCGCTCGCGCATTTCTTTCCCTGGTTTAAAATGCGGGGTGTACTTTGCGTTAGTGAAGACTCTTTCGCCGGTGCGAGGATTGTGGGCGCGCCGAGGCGGGCGATAGCGGGGAGCGAAACTGCCAAATCCACGAATTTCAATCCGGTCACCGTGACACAGGCTGTCGCTCATCCGGTCCAAAATATGGTTGACCGCTACTTCGATATCTTTGAGCATCAAAGTATTTTGGCGGCTAACGAG
This sequence comes from uncultured Pseudomonadota bacterium, assembly GCA_963697455.1. Lineage (GTDB taxonomy): Bacteria > Pseudomonadota > Gammaproteobacteria > Coxiellales > Coxiellaceae > JAFEDN01. The sequence goes on from CAVOOI010000014.1 coordinate 34,979, forward strand.
TTTTTGAATTAATTCTGACTTGACCATGGACGACTCCTGCTACAGACGGATTAGATTATTATCAGCTATTTTTTTAATAATTTCAAGAAGGTACTTGTGTCCCATTATCGAGCATTGCTGGCTAACTTGGCCAAGGCTTGGGGATACAGTTTATGCTCTAAGGCATGAATTCGTTGTTCAAGGGTCGCGGCGGTATCGTCAGGTTCCACAGTGATGCTGGCTTGGCAGATGATCGGTCCAGAATCGACCTCCGCTGTTACATAATGAACAGTCACTCCGTGGATAGTATCGCGGGCGGTTAGTACTCGCTGATGCGTAGCCAGGCCAGGATATTTTGGCAGCAAGGATGGATGGATATTAATCATGCACTGAGAATAGTGTTCTACAAAATTTGCAGTTAGACGGCGCATAAAACCAGCTAGAACTACCAATTGCGGTGTGTAAGCATCAATTTGAACTCGCAACGCCGTCTCAAAAGCGGCCCGGTGAGAAAATTGGGTATGATCGATGATACGCGCAGGAATTCCTGCTCGTTTAGCCCGTTCTAATCCGAAAGCACCCGCGCGGTTACTAATAACCGCTCGAATCTCCACGTCTAATCCCTGATGAATAGCATCAATGATCGCCTGTAAGTTAGAGCCGTTGCCTGAAATCAATACTACAATAGCTAAGGTCATGCTAATTGGACACTCGGACGATGCTCATCGCTTGATTCGATCTGTCCTATCACCCAAGCAGTTTCTCCAGTGGCCCTGAGAATATCGAGAGCGGCATCCGCATCACGCTTGCCGACGCTGATCACTAAACCTACTCCCATATTGAAAGTGCGATACATTTCGCTTACTTCCACATTGCCTTGAGTTTGCAGCCATTGGAAAATAGACGGCCATTTCCAGCTGGCCTGATTGATAACTGCCTTAGTGCTGGGCGGCAATACCCGGGGGATATTATCAATCAATCCGCCGCCAGTAATATGGGCTATTGAGTGCACTACTATAGATTTCTGCAAGGCTTTCAGGGCTGGGATATAAATACGGGTGGGGGTGATCAGGGTTTCTCCTAAAGTACTATCGCCAAAAGACAGGCTCAGAGGGGTTTGAGTTTTCTCTATAATATTGCGGATCAGGGAATAACCATTAGAATGCGGCCCCGAGGAAGCGACAGCAATTAAGCTGTCACCGATTTGAACTTGACTGGCGTCAATGATGAGGTCTTTCTCTACCACTCCAACACAGAACCCGGCTAAATCGTAGTCGTCTCCGTGATACATGCCTGGCATTTCAGCGGTTTCCCCGCCAATTAAGGCGGCGCCGGCGATTTCGCAGCCTTTGCTAATTCCGGTGATAATTTCTATAGCTTGAGCGGGATTTAAATGACCGGTGGCAAAGTAGTCGAGAAAAAACAGCGGCTCAGCGCCTAAACAAGCCACATCATTGACGCACATAGCGACCAGATCGATGCCGATGGTATCATGCTTGCCCATTTCGACGGCCAGTTTGAGTTTAGTGCCTACCCCATCAGTACCTGAGACTAAGATCGGTTGCCGGTAGCGGCTAGGAATTTCAAATAAAGCGCCAAAGTTGCCAATATTCCCAATGACTCCCGGACGCCGGGTGCGGGCAGCAAGTTTGCGGATATCAGTGACCAATTCATTGGCGCGTTCTACATCGACGCCCGCTTCTTTGTAGCTTGATGAAAACTTTCCCATAATGCCCACCCAAATAAATATTAAAGAGCAACTATTGTAACAAAATTCCCTCCTCAGTCCCATCCCCGTAATTTAGGAATATCCCGGTATTTAAGCGCAGTGGTGATTTATGTTAGAATGGACAGATGGGTCGAATATTATATGGAATCTTATGCGGGTTGTTCCTTTCTGTTAGGGTGCTGACAGTTTACGCCGCAACCTTACCCGCAGGATTGAATTCCGCCACTGTTCCGGTTACTAGCCAGTCACCCGCCGACTTGCATCCGGCTTTAGTCAATGCCTTTTCCCAAGTCTTGATAAAAATTAGTGGAAATTCCCGCATTATCACCTTGCCCGGCATCCAGCAACAATTACCAGAAGCCGAAAGATTTGCGCAAAAATACCGTTACATAGGCACAAATCTCCAGGTGGCTTTTGACGAACATGCATTAATTACGCTGTTGGCTGAGGCTCAGCAGCCAATCTGGTTATCGGCGCGTCCGGCTACTTTAATTTGGTTATCCGTGAGCGGCAAAACGCCAGTCGTTCCAGTAGAGAATAACCCGGACCCTACGCCTGCTTTATTACAAAACGCCGCTGATTCTCGCGCCGTCCCCATCGTGTTTCCGAAAATGGATAGCAGTGATCAGGCTGATTGGCAAGCTAAACTCGGGGGCGCCGCTGTCAACCAAGCTGGATTAGAAAAAATCGGCGCGCGTTACCAACTGCCTGCGGTTTTATATGGTGAATTGAATCAAGCTGCTGATCAATCTTGGACGGCTGACTGGTTCTTAGTCTGGCGCGGGCAAACTTGGCAGTGGCGCGACAGTCAGCCGCAATCCGCTACAGTTCTGCAGGGAGCAATCGATAAGCTGGCTGATTTAATGGGTAGTGAATTAGCGGTCAGTTTAGATCAGCAGGACGCCAACAATCTTTGGCTCGCAGTTTTGGGGGTTGAGAATTTAACTGAGTATAGCGCAATGTTAAATGAACTAAAGCGATGCCCGCCGGTCTTAGGAGTTGCCGTCCAGGACGTCGGTAGCCATGGCGTGTTATTGCAAGTGACCACCATTGGCCAAGGCGCAGACGCTCTGCAAAGCGCGTTGGCGAATAATCCACACTTTGCACCGTTGAGTACCGCTACGGCTGACAGCCAGGCCCTTCATTATCAATGGAAATCATAATGCACCAGGGAGTCCTGTAGTATGCAAGCCCGGCAGCTCGCCCTTGGGTTAGTTTTACGCGATGACGCCACCTTTGGTAATTTTTATCCTGGAGATAATGTGCTGGTATTCAGCCACTTACAGAAATTTGCCGCTTTAGGTGGAGAACCATTTGTTTATCTTTGGGGAGCGCCGGGTGCTGGCCGTACCCACTTGCTCCAGGCTTGTTGCCATGCTGTCGAACCCGGTCAGGGAATTTATCTGGATTTAGCGGAGCCGGCATTACAGCCCGCAGTTTTAGAAGATATGGAATACTTTTCGCTCATTTGTTTGGATAATGTGGATGCGGTGATTGGCCGTCAGGATTGGGAAATGGCATTATTTAATTTTTACAATCGCTCTCGTGAACGAGAAGCGCATTTACTGATTGCGGGCAAGGCCCCCCCAGCGCAATTACCCTGTGGATTAGCAGATTTATGTTCACGCTTGAGCTGGGGTTTAGTGTTAAATCTGCTGCCGTTAACGGATGATCAAAAATTAAGCGCCTTGCAAATGCGGGCTAGGCATCGAGGCTTGAAATTATCTGCAGAGGTAGGCGGCTTTTTAATGCGCCATTATTCTCGCGATACGAATGATTTATTTTTAGCCTTGGAAACGTTAGATTGTGAAGCGTTGAGCGCGAAACGACGTCTGACTATACCTTTTGTGAAACAGGTATTAGACTGGCCGCGTTCAACTTTGCTATTGTCAAAACTCCCGATGATAAAGTAGAATAGGTCTAAATTTTTACAAAAACTGTACTATATTTAACATCAGATGGTGATTCATTGGGAGAAATGGAGGTCAAAATGAATAATTTATCTAAGATAAGTCTTGCTATAATACTGGGCGCAATGTCTGCTCCGGTATACTGTAGCTCGCTCGGTTCTATGGGCAACAATAACGATAGTAATATTAACTCCGGATTTGTCTGGCAGGATCAATATAACGACCCGTTATTAATGCCGAAAAGTGTTAAAGCTAATCACACCGGCGTATTTGTATTTAGTCCACGCGCTCGTCAATGGGCGGCCTACGATACTGCGGGCCAATTAATCGGCTATGGCCGGGCAAATGGCGGCGGTAGTTTTTGCGCGGAACTGAACGAACCGTGTTTGACTGAAGGCGGCAAGTTCCAGGTTTTTCGCAAGGGTGACAGTTCCTGTTATTCTAGAACTTTCCCGCTGGATAAAGGGGGTGGGGCGGCAATGCCGTACTGCATGTTCTTCAATGGGGGAAGCGCAATTCATGGATCAGCCCAGCTTTCGCTGATGAATTCCAGTCATGGCTGTATTCGTGTAACCACGCCGTCTGCGCAATGGTTGTCTGACAATTTTATAAAAATTGGGACTCGGGTACTGGTGACTTCATACTAGAGGTGAATTCCCGGGTCTTTGCAGAGAGCAAACAACCCGGGAACTGCGAGCCTGACATTAAATTATGAGAGGCCTCGAGGAGCTGGGGCAGGATTGAATTCAGATCTACTGAATAATTCGACCTTTAAGTCATTCAGATTTTGTAAAAATTGGTCACGAGTTTTCCCTTCTGCTATTTTGGCGTAAACTTTTGATCTGTCTTTCGCGCCAAATACAGAAAATTCATTGATGGTTTTTTGCATTATTCCTCTCCCGTTTCAGTTAAAATCCAATGACTCTTATGATACATCTTAAAGATTAAGATAATCTTAAATCAATGGCTTAACTCGATAATTTTCAAAAATAATGAGCCTAGTATAGTAACTAATTGATTATATGTCAATAGGTGCTAGAACTACCTTGTAAATAACCTAGAGAGGAGCCCAGGGAAAGTAAAATCACATTTTAGGTTCCTAAAACGTGATAAATATCACGAAATACGAACCTAAAATGTGGGAAATATCACGTTTTCCGAACATAATCTTGATTTTTCCGGGAGCAGAGAATAATATATCACTCTATGGAGCGAGACATTTATCAAGATTTATTATCCTGGAAATCTCAGCCTAACCGTAAGCCTTTGATTTTACAAGGGGCAAGGCAGGTCGGGAAAACTTACATCCTTAAACAATTCGGCAAACAGGAATTTGCCAAGTGCTTATATATTAATTTTGAGAAAATGAGCAAGGTCTCATCGCTGTTTACTGAAGATCTACAACCCCGAGAGCTTCTTAAAAAGTTAGCTCTTTACTTTGATACCTCCATTGAGGCCGAAACTACTCTGATCATTTTCGATGAAGTTCAAGAGTCCCCGGCTGCCTTGAACAGCTTAAAATATTTCTATGAAGACATTCCTCAGTACCCTATTATTGCCGCCGGCTCTTTGCTGGGTATCAAGCTAGCGCATACTCATGGTTTTCCCGTAGGCAAGGTGACGTTTCAACATTTATATCCATTATCGTTCATGGAATTTTTGCGGGCCATAGGCAAAGCTAAATGGGCTGAAATGCTGAGTAGTATCCAATTATCCGCTCCTATCGAAGATTTATTTCACTCCGAATTGATTGAATTATTAAAAACATATTTTTTTGTAGGCGGCATGCCGGAAGCCGTTTACCAGTATTCTCAAACTCAAGATCACGCATTAATCCAACAAATACAGGCGGATATATTGCGCGCTTATGAGTTAGATTTTGCCAAGCATGCTCCGGCGGCAGAAATCATCAAAATTTCTACAGTATGGGATGCGGTACCCGGACAATTAGCTAAAGAAAATAAAAAATTTATATATTCCGCACTAAAAGCCAGCGCTCGGGGGCGTGAATACGAAAATGCGCTGCGTTGGCTGATTGATGCGGATTTAATTTTAAATTGCACCCAGGTTGCCACTCCACAGTTACCTTTGCGACACTATTTTGATCACCAAGCCTTTAAGACTTATTTATTAGATGTCGGTTTGCTAGGCAGTATGAATCATATAGCCCCGAAAATGCTATTAGAAAAGGAACAGTTATTTAAAGAGTTTTCCGGTGCGTTAACAGAAAACTATGTTGCGCAAACATTAACGTCCGTGCTTAAAAGACCCTTATATTATTGGAAAAGCGAAGGAAAAGCCGAAATTGATTTTTTAATTGAAGTAGAAAATCAAATCTTTCCTCTCGAAGTCAAAGCAGGTATCTCGCGCCGCAAGAAAAGCTTACAAGTATATGCTGATAAATTTCAGCCAGCACAGATGATCAGAGCATCGTTGCTTAATTTGCTCAAAAACGGCGAAATTCTCAATATCCCGTTATATGCATTGGAACAATTGCCCCGATTATTGAAACTGCAATAGCTGCGCACAGCATGACACCTCAAGTGGATTATGGGTATAATGTGCAATGGCACTAGGTTAAGGAAAAACACATATTATTCCCTCCCCCTTCAAGGGGGAGGGTTAGGGTGGGGGTGGTTAAAAATAAGAAAAAACCAATAAAAAACATATCATTGATTACCCCCATCCTAACCTTCCCCCTGAAGGGGGAAGGAACAATACGCTTAACTTAGTGCCATTGGTATAATGCGCGCTTAATCGTTTTATTTGAGGAGAAAATATGCCCAGTTTTGATGTCGTCTGTGAGTTAGACTTACATGAGCTTGGCAACGCCATTGACCAGGCAAATCGGGAAATTGGCACGCGTTTTGACTTTAAAGGAGTTGACGCAGGTTTTAGCCAGGCTGGTAACAATATTAGCTTGCATGCTGAAAATGAATTTCAGTTGAATCAAATGATGGATATTTTAAAGAAAAAATTGGTAAAACGTAACGTCCATCTAAACCACATGAAACCGGAAATTCCTGTTATTGGCGCTAGTTCAGCGGAACAAGAAGTGATCATGCAAAAAGGAATTAGTAGCGAAATAGCCAAAAAGATAGTGAAGTTCCTGAAAGAAAGTAAGCTCAAAGTTCAGGGCTCGATTCTCGGCGAACAAGTCCGGGTAACCGGCGCCAAAAAAGACGATTTACAAGCCGCCATCGCGCAATTACGCAACCAAGATTTCGATCTCCCTCTGCAATTTAACAATTTCCGCGATTAATTCTACCCTCAGCCAATCCTCACGAAGGCGCATAGGCATCAAACTTAAGCGTGATGTCCAAAAATTTGTCATTCCCGCGAAGGCGGGAATCCATCCCAGCATGGCTTGATGTATGGAATAACTTAAAAAAATAGTCGTTTGAGTATTCATTTACCCACAACCTTTGAATTAAAGACAAAAATGGATTCCCGCCTTCGCGCATAGGCGTCAACTTAAGGACCAGCAAGCGCGGGCATCAGCCTAATGCCATTAAGTTGAGAAACTGAACCTATTATTCCTTCCCCCTTCAAGGGGGAAGGTTAGGATGGGGGTGGTTAACAACATGTTTTATCTGGGATTTTTATTATTTTAATCATCCCCACCCTAACCCTCCCCTTGGAAAGGGGAGGGAATAGTACTCTGGAGTCCTTAAGTTGACGCCTATGCGCCTTCGCGGGAATGACACATTTTTGGACGACACGCTTAAGTCAACGCCTATGCGCCTTTGCGGGAATGACAAGCTATCGCGCATCTTCCCCGGCAAAGGCCGGAAATATTAACACTTCAAGTTGGAAAATTTTGTCATCAACTCTCAAAAACAGTAGTGTTTTCAGAAAAAAGTGGTACAATGTGGGAAATTGTGGGGGTTCCCAAACATGTTCCGGGGTCTAACAGCGATACAGATTGATGCGAAAGGGCGGCTAAGTATTCCGTCCCGCTATCGTACTGCTTTAATCCAGGAAACCGGAGAGTCCGTAGTCATCACCATTGATACGGAACAACCCTGTTTATTACTGTATCCAACCCCTCGTTGGTTAGAGATAGAGCAAAAATTAGAACAATTGCCCAGTTTTCAGCCCGCTTCAAGACGTATCCAACGTTTACTGATGGGACACGCCACCGATGTGGAGTTAGATAAACAGGGCCGAATTCTCCTGCCCCCCTCTCTCAGAGAATATGCTCGCTTGGACAAAGCCGCCATATTAGTAGGGCAGGGCAAAAAATTTGAAATATGGGACGACGCGCAATGGCAGACTAGCCGCGCCGCCTGGTTAGCCGAAGCGGCTAATGGCGCCAGCGCACTGTCATCCGAACTCTTGTCGCTTTCTTTATGAAAGAACATGAACCGGTACTCAGCGCCGAAGTAGTCGCAGGCTTAGCTATCCAGCCCGATGGCTATTATATAGATGCTACTTTTGGCCGCGGCGGCCATAGCGCGTTAATTTTGCAAAATTTAGGCCCGGAAGGGCGCTTGCTGGCAATAGATCAAGATCCTTCTGCTATTACGGCGGCGCAACTCCCGCCTTTTTCAGGCGATTCGAGATTTAGCATTCAATATGCTTCGTTTGTGGATTTGGCCAGTATTGCTGCAGAACAAGGCTGGACCGGTAAAGTCAGCGGAATATTGCTGGATTTAGGTGTTTCATCACCGCAACTGGATGACCCTGCCCGCGGTTTTAGTTTTCGGCACGCCGGGCCATTAGATATGCGGATGAATCCGCAAACAGGGTCAAGTGCAGCGGATTGGTTAAACCACGCGCAAGAGCCGGAAATAACCCAGGTATTGCGCGAATATGGAGAAGAGCGGTTCGCGCGGCGGATTGCCCACGCCATTATTTCCGCGCGCGCGGAGAAGCCATTGACCACGACTCAGGAATTGGCAGCGTTAATTAGCCAGGCCGTGCCATTTCATGAGCCAGGTAAACATCCGGCCACGCGTAGCTTTCAAGCGATCCGGATATTTATTAATCAAGAATTAACGGCGTTGCAGACGGTTTTAAGCGAATGTCTGCCGGTTTTAAAGCGAGGCGGGCGATTAGCGGTGATTAGTTTTCACTCGCTGGAAGATCGCATTGTCAAACACTTTATGCAAGAACAGGCGCGGGGTGATGCGCTGGATAAATTACCCTTGAGAGAAACTCAAATTGTACGGCGTTTGCGCGTTGTCAGCCGATTAATTCGGCCTAACGAAGCGGAAACAGATTTTAATCCCCGGGCGCGCAGCGCCCGGCTCAGAATTGCGGAGAAATTAGCATGAATGCAATCACTCGCGTCTATCACACCGGGGCCGCACGGATTCCATTAGTTCGGGGCCAAAAAACCACCTGGAGCTGGGGGACTAAATGTCTCATCGCGTTATTAATCGCATCGGCTTTCGTGGTAGTTTATTTAAAAGACTTAAATCGCCGCACTTTTATTCAGTATCAAGATATGGCGCGCGCGAATCAACAAGCACAGGTTGATTGGGGAAAATTGTTATTAGAAGAAAGCACGTGGGCAGCACAAGCCAACGTGCAAAAAGTCGCCAGCGATCGTTTGCACATGATGACGCCCACAGCGAAAGATATTGTTCTAGTGACTAATTAAGGAATTTTCTCTGACTTCCCCCTTTGAAAACACCCAAAGGGTGCAGGCGTGGGATTGAGGGGGATTTTTTTTAAATAAATTCCTCCTAACCTCACGCCTGCACCCTTTGGGTGTTTTCAAAGGGAGGGATTGGACAAATTTCCTTAAGTTAACACGATTAATACAGGGGGAATTTTTTTGGCTCGCAATTTTAAATCAAAGTTCAATAAGTCACGTCATTCACCAACTTCCCCTCGCAATGCGCGCGACCCGTTAAAAGAGGGCGAAGGGCACGCTGCTTGGCGTTTTTGGGTGGTGTTGATATTTTTGGCCGTCGGCTTCTTAGGATTAATCTGGCGATTAGTCGATTTAACCATTCTAAACCGGACATTTTTAGTCAAGCAAGGCCAGTTGCGCACTTTGCGCACCATGGAAATTCCTGCTTACCGTGGCATGATCACCGACCGCAACAATCATCCGCTGGCGATTAGCACGCCGGTCGATTCAGTGTGGGTTAATCCCGCGCAATTTCATCCCAGCCCGGAACAGCTCAATCAACTGGCGCAAGATTTGCAAATGTCTGCGAGCGACATCCAACAACAAATTTCCGCCGAGTCCACTCGTAGTTTTATTTATTTGAAGCGCGGCAATCCGCCGGCGGTCAGCGATCAAATTGCCGCATTAAAAATTCCCGGAGTATTTTTTCAGCGTGAATACAAGCGTTATTATCCAGAAGCGGAAGTGACCGCGCACTTAATTGGTTTAACTAATATAGATGATCACGGTCAGGAAGGATTAGAATTAGCTTACGATCAATGGTTGGCGGGTGATCCTGGCAAGAAACAAGTGATCAAGGATCGCTTAGGCAATATTATTTCTGAAGTAGCGCTGTTGAAAAAACCCGAGCAAGGCCATCCTTTAGTCTTGAGCATAGATAAGCGGATTCAATACGCGGCTTATCAAGGACTGAAAGCGGCAGTCGATCAATATCAAGCCGAAGGCGGATCAGTAGTGGTGATAGATGCGCGCACCAGTGAAGTGTTGGCGATGGTCAATCAGCCTTCATACAATCCGAACAATCGCCCCCAGCAGCACGATGGCCGTTATCGCAACCGTGCAGTCACGGATATGTATGAGCCTGGTTCAACCGTAAAAACATTTACCATTGCATTGGCGTTAGCCAGCGGCAGATATACTGCTGAGACTATTATTGATACTCGTCCCGGCTGGATGGTGGTTGGCGGTTACCGCATTACCGATGATGATAATTTCGGCGTCATCAATGTAGGGGAGGTGCTGGCGAAGTCGAGTAACATTGGCGCGACTAAAATTATGATGTCCTTGTCGCCGCAATCGCATTGGGATTTATTGCATCGAGTAGGTTTTGGTGAATTAACCGGCAGTCATTTTCCAGGTGAAATCTCGGGTCGTTTACCTGAAGAACAAGTGTGGCGGCCCAGCGAAGTGGCGACGCTGGCTTACGGTTACGGTTTAGCGGTGACGACTTTGCAATTAGCGCACGCTTACACCGTTTTTGCGGATGGCGGAGTACTGCGGCCGTTATCGTTACTAAAAGTTGCGCAAGTCCCGGTGGGCGCGCAGGTGCTGGCGCCGAATATTGCGCACACGATGCTATCGCTGTTAGAAAATGATGTGCAAGCCGGTGAATATCACACCGGCACCCGCGCGCAAATTCCCGGTTACCGCGTTGGTGGAAAAACTGGCACTTCTTATATCGCCGGCCCGCACGGTTACGACCGGCATAATTACAATTCCTCTTTTGTAGGCGTTGCCCCGATCAGTAATCCGCGATTAGTGATTGCTGTGTATATTCGCGAGCCGCACGGCAGCCACATGGGCGCACTGGTTTCCGCGCCGGTATTCGCACAAGTGATGAGCGATTCGCTGCGCATTTTAAATGTAGCGCCGGATGCGCCAGTGACAGAAAATCCAAAGGGGTAGAGAGAAGTTTTATGCGTAATCAAAAAATAATAGATTAATTTCTCATTTAGTTAAAAATCAAACGCTATTAATAGTTTCTTAAGAATTTTGTAATTGCAAAACTTAAGTCTTTATGAAAAAATTCATTTCAATTAATCATGGAATCTCATTAAGAGAAAAAATTTAATCATTTAGGAGACAGGAAAATGCACAAGATTCATCCATCGGCAATTCACGAAGACTATTCCAAACTAATCACTCAAACTCCTGAAGTTAAGCAACGCTTGACTTCTGTGGGCACTATGCCTTTAAACGAACTAGTCATTGCTTTACATAAAGTGGGTAAAGCTTCCGAAAAACGTAGTACTTCTCTGAGAGAGGAAGAGGTTGAGCTGACAGAGCTGCTCAAGGCTTTTCAAGACTTTTCAGTATCACCCACATATATTAGGTTAATGAAGATCGAGATGCAGTTTGTGTCACAACCCGAAATATTAAAACATCTGCAGACGCCGGCGGGTAAAGCAGAGGTTGCCAAATTATCTAAAAAATTAAATGTTATGGGTGCATTAGAACGAGGTAATGACATCCTCTGTGAGAAAAACAAAGCAGAATTGATAGCGCGCTTACTCATAATTTATGGTGCTTGTTTAGACATTAAAGCCCAAATGGGAATAGAAGAAACCCAGGAAGATAAAGAAAGTACAACAAATCTAAGCAGTTCGGATCAGGTTAAGTTACTCGAATTTAGAAAGAAAATAAATACATTTAGAGATGCTGCTTTTGTATTTTTTGGCCGAGTCTTTAGTGAATATGAAACCGCGGATATCGACGTTCAGGATCAACGCCTAAAACAATTTGAATTAATAAAAAAACAATTAAATAGTGGCTTAGTTCCTTTGGAGAAAGTTGCTGGTCTCCAAAATGTCGAATTATTAGATGAGACTCTCGATGAGAAGAAATTGGACATCAATGAAATTAGATTTTTTATTTCTGATAAAACACAAGCCGATAGTTTATATAACGTTGTTGATCTAGCTGAAAATATCATTGGGGCTAACAACCAAAAAGCTAAAATGAATACTACTCCTCCCAAAATGAGTGCTATTCAGTTACAAACCAGCGTAACTAAAATAAAACGTTACATACAATGGATTGAGAAACAGAAAGCAGCAATCAAAAATCGTCCGGATTTTCAAATTATGGATGAACTTCTGAAAAATATACAAGCCGCATATCAGGATTTCAACGCAGATGTTCCTCAAAGTGAATTGGGCCAGCTGGCTGCAGCAACTGCAGCGACAATCGCCACTATGCAGGGACTTTGGACCAACGTTTCTGGAGTTCAGGCTAATATAAAACCAGAAGATTTTAAAAAACATATCCTTTTAAAAGAAATAAAGTCATCTGCTTCCGAAGCAAAATCAGACTCTGAAAAACATTTAGACTATCTAAAGAAGAAGAAGGAATCGCTCTTAGAAACTTTGACAGATTTAGATAAGGCCCAAGCGCAACTGAATATAGTCATGACTCCACAAAAAAATACAATAGTTACCCATACCAAAGTGCTTCCTGCAGCTCCTCCGCCGAAGAGGCAGACTTCCATCTCTGGATCTGGCGGTTCTCAGCTTTCAACAAGCGAAACTATGCGATCTTCAATAAGCTCTTCTTCATCACTCACTTTTACTGCAGAAGACACAATAATTGAACATATACATGAAGCATCGATAAAGTTTGACTTTTTTACGGGGAAATTAGCTAAATTGATTGGCCATTATTATCGTACTAATCTTTTTGTTGAGCAGGGTGATGCGTACGCTAAGGAGCAGGCTCAGAAAGCGTGGGCCCAATATAAGCAAAAATTTTCAAGTCTTTCGGCTACTCAGGCATTAGCCCAATTCTTTCAAGAACCCACGACTGGAGAAGAAATTAAAGCTGCAGAAGAGACTACTTTTTCCGGATTTTGGAAATTAAGACTGTTTTTACTCCAAGAATTAAGTTTTAATTTTCTACAGGTAGATAAGGAAATGAAAGCTAATGTTAAACTGACCGAAGATAAATTTTCCAAGCCCATATCTCTTTCCGGTTTGCCTCGATTACCGCTAAATGAAAGTAAAAGTGCATGTACCGTATATGATTATCAACAGCTATTGAAAGAAGAAAAATACCATTTAGATCTGCTGCAAGCGGTTGAGAAAGAAGGGGCAACCCATCCTTTCGCTAAACCGTGTGTCCTGTTTGAATCGTACTACCGTAGATTTCTCGTTAGAAAAGATCGGCTCGCTCAGTTTATGATCCGTCTAATGCAACGACCTCATTTTATAGATAAGGAATTTGATGAAGAGACTTTACTAAAAATTTTTAATAGTTCAGGTAGTTCAGATTCCGGGTTTAAGTTGTGCCTTGAGGAAGCGTTAACTGATTTGGCTTATTTATGTAGGTGGGGAGAAGTTATAAAAGCATTGTTGGGCCATTATCAAGCAGACAAAACCGACGGAGCACTAATATTAGAAGGTATAAATGCCATTATAACCGAAGCAGATAAGCTTGAAGCTTTGCTATTTGGAGCACCGGCTTCTAGACTGTTTGTAAGCGATCATGATAAGCGCGTAAGAAAAGTATTTTCTGATATTAGTTTTGCATGGCGTAGTAAACGTGCGCAGGCTGAAAAGGAGATTTTGATACCTGGCGTACCTAATTTAAGAAAATATGAGGGAATGGTAGCGCAGAAGATTTCCCCGATAGTGAACAAAACCCTTGAATCTAAATATGAAATTAAGCAGGAGCCGCTCAATAATCCCCTTTCAAGTTCTAACTTCAACTCCAGCTTTAGCTCAAGCAGTTCAAGTTTCGACTCACTCTCTTCTTCGTCTACCTTTTCATCTCAGCCTTATCCATCAATATTTAACTCTCTAACTCCGACCCTGCCGAATAGCTTTTCGAATTCAACTGCTGGCTCTGGTAGCTCAATCAGTTCAAGTTCCAGCGTGCCCCCTTCTTTATCTAGCGCTTCACTTCTGTCGAGTCAGTTAACTAGCCCTCTAACTATAACTTCGTCGGTTCTCTCGATGTCAGTGCTTAATTCTAAAACTTCTTTCACTTCAACTTCTGTTGTTACTGAGAATGATCAGAAGCAGAGTACATCGGGGACTGACGGTGACGGTCCGCCTGATGCTCCGCCGATGGACTCTCCGAATAATACTACGTTGAATCCAGCTTCTAGCTCAAGCTCTGATACAGGCAGCAATTCATCTCCGTCAAGCACTTCGTCTGGCGCCTCGTCAGAAACTACGAGTACTCAGCCTAATTTATCTTCGTCTTCCCCAACCCCAACCCCTGTTGTTCGCCCAGGCCCAAGTGGCGATCGAAATGGTTTGTTGGATCAAATTAAGAACAGAGGAGGTTTGAAATTAAAAAAGGTAGAGACGGTAGTAAAAAATGGCGATTTGAAGGAAGAATCAAAAGGAAGAGTGGTAGAAAAAAAACCAAACTCATCTAGTGATTCAGCATCTTTATCTTCATCTTCGTCTTCGTCTCAAGAGACGTGGGATGAGGACGGGAATGAGAATGATGGTGAACAAGAAGATGTATCGACAAAACGTCTGATCGACATGGCAGAAATTCTCGTCTCCACTCTATCAAGTTCGGTGTCTAGCTCAAGCTCTAGTTCAACTTCTGCATCTAAGGGAACTGTTTCGGTGTCTAGCTCAAGCTCTAGTTCAACTTCTGAATCTAAGGAAACTGTGAATTCTGAGACCTCTGTGCCAATAATGTCGCCGTCAATACCTGGTCGAGGTACGCCGGGCCTGTTCGGGACTCCTCCTCCTCCTCCTTCTAGAGGGACGTCACCACCTGTTACAAACGGATCAGGACCGCCTCCAGTTCCATCTGGCTTTAATCTACGCGTTACTACTGGTAGTACTGGCAGAAGATTGCCGCCGCCTCCGACTCCTGTCAAGACTTCTACTACGCTGCTTTCTAATAACAAGTAAGCCCCCTGCCTGTTATCAAATCGCCGGTCACCCACCCTGACCGGCGATTTGCATTTTAAGCGAAGGAGAAATCTCAATGGCTTGCCGTTCAAAAAGCTGATAAATTCCATTTTTTGGAGTATACTCCAATTAATCACTTTGATTTTTGGAGTACATTCTTAATGATCGAATTTTTGTCTGCTACTTATAACCGATTAATCAATAACTTAGAGGTTCAATCCTACCGCTATCTATACGATATTTTTCATATCCGTAATCGCTTAACCGGGTTAATCGGCCCTAGAGGGGTAGGTAAGACCACTCTTATGCTGCAATACATTAAAGAGCATCTTTATCCCAATTCTGAGGTGTTTTATTTCTCCGCCGATAATATTTATTTTGACAAAGTGAGTTTGCTGGAATTTATCGATTCTGCGTACCATCTTGATGGGATCCGGATTTTTTTTATGGATGAAATTCATAAATATCCCGATTGGAGCCAGGTCTTAAAAAATATTTACGATGCGTTCCCGGATGTTAAAGTTATTTTTTCCGGTAGTTCCAGCATAGATATTATTAAAGGCAGCAGTGATCTTTCCAGACGAGCGACATTGTTTCATTTGCACGGATTATCTTTTCGTGAATATCTCAACTTTACAACCGGCAGTCAGTTACCTGCGATATCATTTGCTGAGCTATTGGCGCGACACCTGCAATTAGCCGCCGATCTATCCCAGATTAAAAAAATCGCCGGGCATTTCAAGGATTATTTAAAAATAGGTTATTACCCATTCTTTTTTGAAGATTCATCTTCTTATTATGAAAGAATTAATCGAGTGATTGAAAAAACGATTTACGAAGACATCGCCAATTATTATTCGTTAAAAACGCCAAATTTACATTATTTTAAGAATATTTTAAATTATTTAGTTTCAATTCCACCGGGTTCGGTGAATATCCACAGCATTGGCAAACAATTGGCGATTGATGATAAAACCGCGTTTCATTATTTAACGATTTTAAAAGAAACCGGCTTAGTTAGATTTGTTCCGGCTTATGCGAAAGGCAAGCAAGTACTGAGCAAGCCGGAAAAGATATTTTTAAATAATACGACTCTGCATAATGCAATGGACACTTTTCTAGGAATCAGCGATGAAGTTGGCACTAAACGTGAGCTGTTCTTTATCCAATCGGTTGTAAACGCCGGCGCTCAAGTTTATGCCAGCGATTATGCAGATTTTCAGGTACAAGAACATTTATTTGAAATCGGCGGGAAAAATAAAACTACTCAGCAACTGTCTAAGACAAACTTACCGGTCATCTTAGTGAAAGACGATATTTTAACCGGCAGCAAAAACACCATCCCGCTTTTATATTTTGGGTTTTGTTACTAAAAGAACCACAACGCCAACCCGCACGGAAAGAAGGGGGCCCAGACCGATGCGGCGTTGGCGCATGGACTGGGTGATCTCGCCAAAATTCCATCCGATTTTTCGATGAACAGGCGACAACCCAGAGCAAATGCTCCGCGTTTGACACTTTTGTTCAACGGAAAATGATCCTGACGCTTTTTGCGCAGGATTCAAAAAAGAAAGAATTTCAGATAAGATGTAATCAGCCATGTTAACCATGGCAATCGCACTAAACTATATAATTGATTTCAAATAGAATTTACTGGAAACTACCCTCTGTAATGGAAATGGCCACAGGGAGTAGTGATGGAATTAGCAGATACATTTTTTGAACATTTTGCGATTTTGGAAGATCCCAGGACAGAGAATCACAACCTTCTCCATCCTTTTCACGATATCCTGGTGATAGCCATATTAGGAACAATCTGTGGAGCTGATGGCTGGACAGAAATCTGCGAATTTGCGGAAGCCAAATTAGATTGGCTGAAAACTTTTTTATCCCTGCCTCACGGAATCCCCTCTCACGATACATTTGGTCGTATTTTTTCCTTATTAGATTCGGATGTATTTGAAGCATGTTTTTTAGCCTGGATTGAATCGCTATCGATCGATTTGCAAAATGAAATTATTTCGATTGATGGAAAAAGTTTGCGCGGTTCTCATGACAAAAGAAAAGCAGTCAAAATGCTCCATATGGTTAGCGCCTGGGCATCAGAAAATAAAATTCTACTGGGTCAGATAAAAACCGATGAGAAATCAAATGAAATCACGGCGATTCCAGAACTATTGGATATGATTGATGTTTCTGGCAGCATAGTCACTATTGATGCGATGGGTTGTCAACAAGGCATTGCAAAAAAAATCGTGGAGAAGGGAGCGGATTATGTTTTGTCGCTTAAAGAAAATCAGCCTACTTTATATCAGGAAGTAGATAATATTTTTTTACGAGCAGAACACGGAGACAAAAAATATAAGAAAATGATTCATAAACAAAAATTAGAAAAAGTGAGCTGTCACGGACGGATGGAAACGAGACGATATAGTTTAATTAAACCTCGCGAACAACACCCATTTAGCCTTCGTTGGCCTTATTTAAATGGACTGGGAATGGTTGAGGTTAAGCGAACTGTGAATAATCAAACAGAATATTCAAAACGATTTTTTCTAACGAGCTTAGGGGATGGGTATGAAGTTTTTTTACTGTCAGAACTGCCAACAGGAGCGCTACCCGAAAAAGGTAAAATTTACGTAGAGCAAAAGGGAGAACAATTACGCTATATTCTCCAGGCTCCTAATGGAGATAAAATTGATTCTATTCTGGATATTGAAATCGCCGATTTTAATAAAAAAACGGTGATGGAATCAAAACGACGCATTTTGTGGGAAACAGAGAAACGCGGGCATACTCTCAGAGACCAAGACATCAATAGATTTATGCAAGCTGTGCGCAAACATTGGAACATTGAGATTAATCTGCATTGGTCTTTAGACGTGAGTTTTAAAGAAGATTTAAGTCGAGTACGCATTGGCAACGCATCAGAAAATTTAGCCATCATCAGGCGGGTTGCCTTAAATTTATTGAAGCAAGAAAAAACCAGTAAAGTAGGCATCACAGCGCGCAGAAAAAGAGCCGGATGGGATCATCAATACCTGCTAAAGGTATTAATGGCGGATTCTACATTTAAAAATTAAAGTTAAAAAAATTGAATTCGGCTATCTCTTCATGCCTGAGGAATTTCTATGGCTCTTTTTTCCAAAAAAGAATAATTCTTAAACAACAAAACAGCCAGATTGATAAAAAATTTACTTATAAAGCGAGATGAGATATTCTACTAAAAAAATGAGTAATCGCCGATTTTAAGTGCGATTGCCATGCCATGTTAACTTCCACTAAAGCTAATGTGGTTAGTGTCGCGTCCAGGTGTTGATCGCACTTGGCCGACACGCCTATTATCAGCCGATTCATGGACGAAAATCAATAGATGTACAGAGAAAATCTAAATAATCAATTTCGAATTTTGTCATCCGTGATTTAGTGAATGTATTTGCAGAGCCATATTTTTAGGAGTCGCCAAGGCGCTAGCACCTTACGCGATGGGGTTTCCAAGGGGAGCAGCGCGTAGCGCTCCCCTTGGTGCGAAGCCTCAGCTTTGCTGAGGCGCAGCATACAAACCAGGAGCAATTTTCGCCGCATTCGGCGAGAATTGCGGACCCGGAATGCGATCTATCCGCAACGTCTTGGCGACTCCTAAAAATATGGCGGTATTGGATCAATATGGAGAAGACCTGCATGCGATTAGCGAGTTTATGGCCGGAACTGGGTTCTCTGGATCCCAAGTTGAATGTATTGATCAGCAGTTTAACCCAGGACAGTCGCCGAGTCAGTTCGGGCGCGTTATTTTTAGCGTGTCCAGGTTTACATGTGGATGGACGCAGCTTTATCCCGGCTGTGATTGCCCAGGGTGCAGCCGCGGTGCTGTATGACAATAGCGATGGCTACCAACTGCCGTTGCAATTAAAATCCACATCTATTCCTCTGCTTGGCGTGAGTAATCTTAACGCTCATATCGGCGCAATCGCTTCACGTTTTTATGGCGAGCCGACTCAAAAGATGATGGTGATTGGGGTCACCGGCACTAACGGCAAAACCTCGATCACTCAGTTTGTGGCTCAGGCATTAGCGGCCCGAGGACAGCGTTGTGCGGTGATCGGTACTATCGGCCAAGGCTTTTTGCCGAATTTACAATCCACCGGTTACACCACTCCGGATGCAGTTAATCTCCAAAAAGATTTAGCGGAATGCTTAAACCAAGGCGCGGACAGCGTGGCCATGGAAGTCTCTTCACATAGTTTAAGTCAGGATCGCGTGGCCGGGGTGAAATTTGATATCGCCGTCTTTACTAATTTAACCCGCGATCACTTAGATTATCATAAAACTATGGATGCTTATGGCGCCGCCAAAGCCCGGTTATTTCAGTTCCCCTCGTTAAAATACGCTATTTACAATGCCGACGATGCATTTGGCTGTCAATTAATTACCCAGAATCCGCATCATGCGCGGGCGTTGGCCTATACCACTGATCCACATCTGGCTTTGGGTTGTCCCGCGGTAATTGCTCAGCAAATTACCCCTACTCAGCAGGGATTTACCATTCAGCTCCAGACTCCCTGGGGAGCAGGGTGCTTTGATTTGCCCTTGATGGGACGGTTTAATATCAGCAATGTACTTGCGGTGATTAGCGTCTTAGGAGCTTTAGAAGTTCCTTTAGAGGATTGTCTGCAGATAGCCGAACAGTTACGAGCGGTCACCGGGCGGATGCAGGCATTTGGCGGCAGCCGTCAACCGCTGGTCATTGTCGATTACGCGCATACTCCGGATGCGCTGCTCCAAGTATTATCCTCATTGCGGGAGCACCATCCGCAAAAACTATTATGGTGCGTGTTTGGTTGCGGGGGAGGCCGGGACCGGGGTAAACGTCCACAGATGGGAACGATTTCAGCCCAATTCAGCGATTACACCATTTTAACCAACGACAATCCACGTCATGAAGAACCAGAGCAAATTGTGGCGGAAATACGCGCGGGCATCCCTGCCGATCATCCAGTCCAAGTTGAGTTAGACCGCGCCGCCGCCATTACTTATGCCATTCAACACGCCAATCCCGGAGATATCGTCCTCGTTGCCGGCAAAGGCCACGAAACGGAGCAAATTATTGGCAATCAAGCCTATCCTCGTAGCGATATTAGTACGGTAACAGCAATTCTTGGTGAATTTAGAGGTGAAAAGTTATGAAAACTAAAATTGAAAACCCTCGTGAGGGTTGGATGGAAGCTTGTAAAAAAGCGGTAGAATCAGATCAAGAAAAACTTCTTGAAATGCCTGAATCAGAATGGGACAGTGAAGAATGGCAGTGGTAATGCAGCGATTTGAGTGCATTTTCTCCCTTTTCAAAGGGAGGATGCTTCAGCGAGAATTGCTACTTTTTAAAAGCGGGCTATAGCCAATTGATTTAACAACTGATAAAATTTCCCGCTTATGATGAAACTCTCTCAAGCAGCCCAGATTTTACATGCAAAACTCCAAGGTCAGGACGTTGAATTTTCTGGCGTCAGTATTGATACGCGTACCTTAAAGCCAGGCCAGTTATACATCGCTCTGCGCGGTGAAAAATTCGACGGTCACAATTTTCTCAAAGAAGCGCTGAATGCCAAAGCCGCCGCGGCCATCGTCAGTCAAGATGAAACCACGGGACTGCCCACTTTAAAAGTAGCCAACACCCGTCAAGCATTGGCGGATTTAGCCCGCTTTCACCGGCAGCAATTTGCCATACCCATCATTGCCGTCACCGGCAGTTGCGGCAAAACCACGACTAAAGCGTTACTGGCCAGTGTCTTCAGTCAGGCTGGGAAAGTATTATTCAGTGTTAACAGCTTCAATAATGATATCGGCGTACCCCTGACTTTATTGCAATTAACGCCGGAACATCAATATGCGATTACTGAAATGGGCGCCAATCATCCCGGGGAAATTGCTTTTCTAACCCATTTGGTCCACCCCGAAGTCGCCATTATCACCAACGCTGCGCAAGCGCATTTAGAAGGCTTTGGTGATGTGGATGGAGTTGCCTGCGCTAAAGGTGAAATTTTTCAAGGTTTGGGAGCGCATGGCGTGGCGGTCATTAACGCTGATGATGACCATGCCGAGTTTTGGAAACAATTGTCCGGGTCCAGGCGCGTGATTACTTTCGGAGTGACTGCTCCAGCCGACGTCAGTGCTCGCCAAATCCATTACAATGAAAACGGCCAGGCTGGATTTGAATTAGTCATTGCCGGCCAGAGCACGCCAGTGCAATTGCGTTTGATGGGTGCGCATAACATTCACAATGCTTTGGCCGCTGCTGCCGCCGGATATGCGCAAGGGTTACCTTTAACAGCGATCCAAGCCGGATTAAATGCTGCGACGGCTGAAAAACAGCGCTTAATTGAACAGCGTAGTCCGGAAGGTGCGCTGATCATTGATGATTCCTACAACGCCAATCCGTTATCCATGCGCGCGGCAATCCAAATATTATCACAGCGTGCGGGAGAGCGAATCTTAGTCATGGGCGATATGTGTGAATTAGGTGAAAAAGCCGTGAAATATCATCAGGAAATCGGTCAGGAAGCAAAAAATTCTGGAATCGAACAATTATACTGCTATGGAAACCTCAGCCGTCATGCCGCCAGCGCGTTTGGCAAAAAGGCGCAATCTTTCCCTAGCCATGACGAATTGATTCAAGCATTAAAACCCCATTTGCACCCTCAGGTGACGGTGTTAATTAAAGGCTCCCATTCCATGCAGATGGAAAAAGTGGTGGCTGCCTTAAAGGATTCCGTTTCCACTTCCAATCAAGCGTAGTAAAAATTTCAAAGTCAGGGCTAAGGAGCGATAAATGTTGTTATGGTTAACCAATATACTAGCGCATCACTACACATTCTTTAGAGTGTTTCAGTATCTTTCTTTCCGTTCTATCGTGAGCCTGATCACGGCATTTGTGATTGCGATACTGGTTAGCCCTATTTTGATCCGCCATTTTACCCAACGCCAAATTGGACAAGCTATTCGCGCGCTTGGCCCGCAAAGCCATCAACAAAAAAAAGGCACTCCGACTATGGGCGGGGTTGTCATTTTATTAGCGATTACGGTCAGCGTACTTTTATGGTGTGATTTAACTAACCGTTTTATCTGGGTGACTTTGCTGGTGACTTTGGGCTTAGGCCTTATCGGATGGGTGGATGATTATCGCAAAGTTATCGAGAAACATCATGGCGGATTGCCTGCGCGCTGGAAGTATTTATGGCAGTCGGTAATCGCTTTAGCGGCTGGTGCGTTTTTATTTTATACTGCGCAAACACCTGCTGAAACTCATCTGGTCATTCCATTTTTTAAAAATGTCGTGCCGAGTTTAGGTTTATGGTATTTAGTATTAGTTTATTTTGTCATCGTCGGCAGCAGCAACGCCGTCAATCTGACGGATGGATTGGACGGCTTAGCATTAATGCCTACGGTTTTAGTCGCTATGGCCTTGGGAGTTTTCGCATACATAACCGGCAATCATATTTTTTCAGTCTATTTAATTATTCCGTTTGTGCCCGGCTCCGGCGAAATGGGGGTTTTTTGCAGCGCGATTGTGGGCGGAGGACTCGGGTTTCTATGGTATAATTCCTATCCCGCGCAAATATTTATGGGCGACGTTGGCGCCTTAGCATTAGGTGGCGCGTTAGGTATGATTGCGGTAGTGGTGCGGCAAGAATTAGTGTTTTTTTTAATGGGTGGGATTTTTGTCGCGGAAACGCTCTCCGTTATTTTGCAAGTGGCTTCTTTCAAGTTGACGGGTAAACGTATTTTTAAAATGGCGCCGCTGCACCACCATTTTGAATTGAAAGGCTGGCCGGAACCTAAAGTAATCGTGCGGTTTTGGATCATCACCGTGATTTTAGTATTGCTCGGCATCGCCACCTTGAAATTAAGGTAAGAATACTTTGTCCTTCCCACGAAGGCGCATGGGCGTTAACTTAAGGACTCCCGAGTACTATTCCCTCCCCTTTCCAAGGGGAGGGTTAGGGTGGGGATAGTTGTTGTTAACCACCCCCATCCTAACCTTCCCCCTTGAAGGGGGAAGGAATAATAGGTTCAGTTTCTTAAATTAACGCTTATGCGCGTAGACGGGAATGACAAGGTTCTTATTGAGTGCTTTCATGATGGTTAAGAGTCTTTGGAGTAGCAGTAAAATGAAAATTGTGGTTGGTATCGGTTTAACCGGACTTTCTTGTTTGCGCTACTTAATTTTCCGTGGGGAAAAAGTTGGGATAATCGATAGTCGCCAAGCGCCTCCTGATCTCGAAAAACTAATCCAAGAATTTCCAAATGTGCCATATACGATTGGCGGTTTTGATTCGCCTCTGTTGGAACAAGCCTCGGAATTGATCGTAAGTCCAGGAGTTTCCTTACAAGAACCTGCTATTGCTAAACAAATAGCGCGTGGCATTCCCGCCATCGGCGACGTCGAATTATTTGCCCGCGCGGTTAAAAAACCAGTGCTGGGCATTACCGGATCGAACGGTAAAACCACCGTGACCGCACTCGTCGGACAAATGGTTGCCGATGCTGGTTTTAAAGTAGAAATCTGTGGCAATATCGGGCAACCCGTATTAACTGCGCTCGCTAAACCGTTACCGGATTTTTATGTGACCGAACTTTCCAGTTTTCAATTGGAAACTACTTACTCACTCAAACCGTTGACAGCGGTGGTTTTGAACGTTTGCCAGGACCACATGGACCGTTACGATAGCTATGCAGATTATTGCCAAGCAAAACGGCGAGTTTACCAAGGTTGTCAGTATCCAGTAGTCAATGCGGATGAACCTGAAATTTGGCAAGCTTTGGAATTTCCGAATCCACCGTTATTATTTAGTTTGCAGCCATCGCCGGATGCGTTTTGTTTACGGCAACATAATGGTGAAAATTATCTGGCATTAGGCGAGCAATTATTATTGCCGGTAAAATCCATGCAATTTACCCAGCGTTATGAATTTCAAAATGCCTTGGCCGCATTGGCTTTAGGCAGCGCAGCGGGGTTGCCCATGGAAAGTATGGTGAAAACTCTCCAAAAATTCCGGGGATTGCCGCATCGTTGTCAAGCTGTGGGCGAATTCGGCGGAATTCGCTGGTATAACGATTCCAAAGGCACTAATGTTGGTGCAACCATTGCTGCTTTATTGAGTTTAGGGCTTTCAAAAACCGGTCGTTTATTTTTAATTGCCGGAGGCGATTCCAAGAAAGCCGATTTATCCTCTTTGCTATCACCGGTTATTCGTTTAGTCGATCAATTAATTTTACTGGGCCAGGATGCGCCGTTGTTCCACAATTTATTTCAAGATAAACTGCCGATTGCTGATGTGGTCACGATGCAGGAAGCCGTTACCTTCGCTGCGCGAACCGCCCAGCCAGGAGATATCGTATTACTATCCCCAGCGTGCGCCAGTTTAGACATGTTTCGCAATTATGCGCACCGCGGCGAAGTCTTTGTGCAAGCAATAACTGATTATTATAAAAATTAGTCGTTGAGGAAATTTGTCTATCCCTCCCTTTGGGTGTTTTCAAAGGGGGAAGCTACGTTCTTTTTGACAAGGTCAATAACCATGAAAAGTATTAATTATGATCGTTGGCTGGCCGGATTAACTCTGGCCTTATTATTATTCGGCCTATTAATGGTGGCTTCCGCTTCCATGGTGATTTCTGACCGCCAATTCGGTTTCCCTTTTCATTACTTATTCCGCCAGGCCATCTATTTAGGAATAGGGCTTATATTCGCGATTATCGCTACCCGCATACCGATCGCCTTTTGGCAGCGAATCAGCGTCCCGCTGTTGTTGGCCTCCTTATTGCTGATGGCCCTGGTACTTATCCCCGGAATTGGCCGAGTCATGAACGGCAGCCGCCGCTGGCTCAATTTAGGCATAATCACCCTGCAAGTTTCTGAATTAATGAAATTGGCCGCCTTGCTCTATTTAGCCAGCTATTTGCAGCGGCATATCCAAGAAGTGCAAACCCAGGTGAGCGGCTTTATTAAGCCGTTGATTATTTTAGGATTAATCGCTTTGCTGTTATTGTTGGAGCCGGACTTTGGCGCCACCTTCGTCATGAGCGCCATGTTTTTGGTCCTGTTGTTCGTGGCTGGAGTACGCTTCTCTTGGTTTGTACTACTATTAGTATTAGCCATGGCGGCGATGTCTGGGTTAGCGTTGATCTCGCCTTACCGGCTGCAGAGATTGACCACTTTCCTGAACCCATGGAATGCGCAGTTTGGCTCAGGTTACCAATTAACCCAATCCTTGATTGCGTTCGGCCAAGGCGGGTTTTTTGGGGTTGGATTGGGAAATAGCGTCCAAAAATTGTTTTATTTACCGGAGGCCCATACCGATTTCTTATTTGCAGTCATCGCCGAAGAGCTTGGCTTGGTTGGAGTCCTCGCATTGATGCTGCTATTTGCGGCCTTGGTCCTCTATCTTTTGCGGATTGGCCGGCATGCGGCGCGGGTTAACGCCTTATTTTCCGCGTACGTCGCGTATGGAGCGGCGACTTGGCTAGGCATTCAAGGCATGATCAATATTGGGGTCAACGCCGGAGTACTCCCTACTAAAGGATTAACTCTGCCGTTTATCAGTTACGGCGGCAGCAGTATGTTAGTTAATTGTTTACTGATAGGTATTATTTTACGAATCGGACATGAAACAGGATGGAGATGGCAGCAGACAAAACAGTAATCTTGGTGATAGCGGGCGGGACCGGCGGGCATATTTTTCCGGCGATCGCCGTTGCGGATTTACTAACCCAGCAAAACGCGACGGTTTTCTGGTTAGGCTCAGACGTTGGTTTAGAAAAAAGTTTAGTGCCTGAGCGTTTTCCGCTGACTTGTATCGCCGCCCGGCGTCTGCGCGGTAAAGGCTGGCGAGCTTATTTAGCCGCCCCCTGGCGGTTATTGACCAGCTCCTATCAAGCTTGGCGGGTGATACGGCGCTTGCAACCCCATGCCGTACTGGCCATGGGAGGATTTGTGAGCGGCCCAGGCGGAATGGCGGCAAAATTAGCCGGGGTTCCGTTAGTTGTCCATGAGCAAAATGCGATAGCAGGTTATACCAATCGTTTATTAGCACGATTTGCCGACGAAGTGGTGGCTGCCTATCCAGGAGTTTTTGCTGAATCGTCCGGAGCGGAAGCGGTGGGTAATCCGGTTCGCTCTGAAATTACCGGTATTTCTGCACCACTGCAACGACTGGCCGGAAGGCAAGGGCCGCTACGGATTTTGGTGTTAGGCGGTAGCCAGGGAGCCCATGCTTTGAATCAGTTAGTGGTCAAGCTGGCTGCTGATTTTCCCGATTTGAAACAACTTGAATTTTGGCATCAAACCGGTAAACAAGATTACCCTGCAATCCAGGCGCGTTATGATCAGATGGCAGCGACTGCAAAAGTGCAGCCTTTTATAGATGATATGGCGGCGGCGTATCAATGGGCTGATTTAATGATTGCTCGCGCCGGCGCTTTAACCGTGGCTGAAATTACCGCGGTGGGTTTGGCGAGTATTTTAGTGCCGTTTCCTGCCGCGGTTGACGACCATCAGTGGCATAATGCGCGGCATTTGGAACAAGCGGGCGCTGCAAAATTGATCCGTGAACAAGATTTATCGGCGCTACAATTGGTAGAGATCATCCAGGGATTTTTACAAGATCGATCGCTACTATTAACCATGGCGCAAAAAGCCCGGGATTTAGCCCGGCCCCATGCAGCGGAAACGGTCGCCACAATAGTTTTAAAAAATATAAGAGTATAAAAATATGACTACAATTTTAAATGATTCTAATATAAAGCGGGTGCATTTTATTGGCATCGGTGGCATCGGCATGAGTGGTTTAGCTGAAATTTTATTGCATCGCGGTTATCAAGTGTCCGGATCTGATCAGGTCAGTAGCGCTATTACCTCGCGATTAGTTAAATTAGGCGCGCAAATTTTTCTAGGCCATGAAGCAGAGCATTTGCATGAAGTGGATGCAGTGGTTTATTCCAGCGCAATCAATCCTAAAAATCCTGAATTTATATTTGCGAAGCAACAAGAGTTACCCTTGGTGCTACGCGGGCAGCTTTTGGCTGAAATCGTAGCTTATGGGCACAGTATCGCGATTGCCGGTACGCATGGCAAAACCACCACGACTGGTTTAGCTGGTTTATTACTCACTTTGGCTGAACGTGATCCCACTTATGTCATTGGTGGCGTATTGCGCGGCAGTGAAAGTACAGTGCGTATTGGTAAAGGCCCGGATATTGTCGCTGAAGCAGATGAGAGCGACACTTCTTTTTTATTTTTAAAACCACATGCTGCAATTGTCACTAACATTGAAGCTGATCATTTAGAAAATTATCACTGGGATTTTAGTTGCTTGAAACAATCTTTTATTGATTTTCTAAATAGCGTTGGTCCTGAGGGAGTAGCGATAGTGTGCTTGGATGATCCTACGGTACGCGAAATTTTGCCGAAAATTAAAACTCGCGTAATCACTTATGGTTTTTCGGACCAGGCGCAAATTCGCGCGGAAAAATTTCAACAGTTAGGTTTAAAAAGTTATTTTCGTTTAATCCGGCACGGCCGGCCTTTTCCAGATATTGCAGTTCTAAACATGCCTGGGCTCCATAATGTTTTAAATGCATTAGCCATAGTGGCTTTAGCAAGTGAATATGCAGTGAGCGATCAGGCATTGCTAAAAACTTTAGCTGAATTTCCGGGGATGGGGCGGCGTTTTCATCCTTGTGGCGAAATTAATGTCAAAGGCGGCAAGGCGCTGCTGTTTAACGATTACGGCCACCATCCTACAGAAATTAAAGCGACTATCTCGGCGGCGCGTTTGGCCTGGCCTGGGCGGCGGCTGGTGATGGCGTTTCAACCGCACCGGTATTCGCGCACCCAAGCATTACTGGATGATTTTGCGCAGGTGCTCAGTCAAACCGACGTTTTATTATTGCTCGATATTTACGGCGCTGGAGAAGCGCCGATCTCCGGAGTTAATGGCGAAGTACTTTATCATGCCGTATGCCGCCACTCGCATTTAAACGCACATTTTGTTCCTGACTTGAGTGATCTGCCAGCCACTTTGCGTTCACTATTGCAAGATGGCGACATTGTCTTGTTACAGGGAGCAGGCAACATTGAATCCGTAGTCAAAGAAATCCGCGCTCTTTAAATGTTTTATTGACCTGTCGCTCTGGCTTTTATAACATGTTCGTTATGTCCAACTATAACAAAAAGCGATCACAGTCAGGTCAATGGCGCGCTTACTGGCCTAAGCTATTAACAGGATTGATAATGGGGCTAGTGATTGCTGCCGGATTGTGGGTGTGGCAGCAGGTCAGTGATCCAAGGACCTTGCCTTTCCATGAGGTACGGATTCAAGGCCAGTTTAAACACTTGAGCACATCTCAACTGCAACACTCTACTCAACAATCCATTAATGGTGGTTTTTTTACCTTAAACATGCAAGCCGTAAGACGAAATTTAATGATTAACCCCTGGGTTGAGGACGTGGCGGTGCGCCGGTTGCCGGGAATATTGATCGTAGCGGTTAAAGAACAAGAGCCGGTGGCGCGCTGGAATGATCAATATTTATTTAATTCCGATCAGCAATTATTTTTTGCGCCCCAAGATACTCCCGCCGGATTACCCATTCTGCGGGGCCCTACGGATCAGCCGCAAACCGTGCTGACTAATTATCAGCTCATAGCGACTATGCTTAAGCCTTTAAATATTCAAGCGAGCCAGTTACAACTCAGTGATCGCGGTAGTTGGGAATTAACGATGGACAATGGCATCGTCATCACCATCGGCAGCGAGGAGGTGTTGCCCCGAGTCCAGAGATTAGCGCACTGGTACCCCAAACTGGTAGGTGATAACGCCGCCGAAGTCACTACCATTGATTTGCGCTATCCCAACAGCATCGCCATCGCTTGGAAAAATAATAAATAAACATATCCTGATAAGTAACTTATTCTGTAGCGCTTCGGAGTGCAATCGCATATAATGCCTCAACATGAATTTTTTCAGGAGTTTTCAACAGGTATGGCAAAAAAACCAGATCAAAATTTAATCGTTGCACTCGATGTGGGCACCAGCAAAATTGCCGCACTAGTGGGACAGGTAGCGGATGATGGCCAGATTGAAGTGATTGGTTTTGGCAGCCATCCTTCCAACGGTTTAAAACGCGGAGTAGTCGTTAATATTGAATCTACCGTGCAATCGATGCAGCGCGCAATTGAAGAAGCGGAGCTCATGGCCGGCTGTCAAATTCGTTCAGCGTATACAGGAATTGCAGGCAGTCATATTCGCAGTTTAAATTCGCATGGCATTGTCGCCATCCGCGACCGCGAAGTGAATCAATCCGATGTCGATCGCGTTATTGACGCTGCGAAAGCCCTGGCCATTCCCGCGGATCAAAAAATCCTCCACATTATTCCCCAAGAATTTATTATTGATGCGCAAGAAGGCGTGCGGGAACCGGTTGGTATGTCCGGAGTTCGTCTGGAAGCGAAAGTCCATATCGTGACTGGAGCAGTCAGCGCAGCCCAAAACATTAGTAAATGTGTGCGACGATGTGGATTAGAAGTGAGCGATATTGTCTTAGAACAGCTTGCTTCCAGTCATTCTGTCCTCACTGAAGATGAAAAAGAACTGGGCGTTTGCATGATTGATATGGGTGGCGGCACCACCGACATTGCCATTTTTACCGACGGCGCCATTCGCCATACGGCAGTGATTCCCATCGCCGGCGATCATGTCACCAGTGATATTGCAGTGGCTATGCGCACACCTATGCAATACGCAGAGCAGCTTAAAATAAAACACGCCTCGGTTTCCTCAGAGAGCACCAATGGACAAGAGGGGATTCAAGTTGCTAGTGTAGCTAAAAGGCCCCCGAAACAAATTCATAAAAATGATTTGACTCAAGTAGTCAAAGCGCGCTATGAAGAGTTATTTACATTAGTATTGGCCGAGTTGCGCCGCAGTGGATTTGAAGATTTAATTGCGGCAGGCATTGTCTTAACCGGCGGCGCCTCGAAAGTACACGGCGGTTTAGAATTGGCGGAAAAGGTATTTCAAATGCCAGTGCGTTTGGGTGTGCCCCAAAACGTGCGTGGTTTAGTGGATGTTCGCGATAATCCAGCTTTTGCAACCGGCGTAGGGTTATTGTTGTATGGCTGGCAGCAGCAAGCGGGAATATCCGCAGGGTTTGATTTGGATCGTACTGAAGCGGGTATATGGAAGCGTATGAAAAAATGGTTTCAAGGCCATTTTTAAAATAGTATAGTCAGAGCCGCCCCCGCGACTTGATCGCTTCCCTTTTTCAAAGGGAGGAATTAGATTACAGTTTTTGATATTGAGAGGTTAAAAATATGTTTGAATTAGGTGATAATATTCCGCACAACGCCTTAATTAAAGTAGTCGGTATCGGCGGCGGCGGCGGCAATGCCATTGAACACATGATGGCGGAAAGTATTGAAGGCGTTGAATTTATTTGTGCAAACACGGATGCGCAAGCCTTGCAGCGCTCGAGCGCGCGCACCGTGATTCAATTAGGCGAAGAAATCACCAAAGGTCTAGGTGCAGGCGCTAATCCAGATATTGGCCGTCAGGCAGCCGAAGAAAACCGGGACCGTATTCGTGAAGCACTAGAAGGCACCGATATGGTATTCCTGACCGCGGGCATGGGTGGTGGTACTGGCACTGGCGGAGCGCCAATTATAGCTTCTATTGCTAAAGAACTAGGCATTTTAACGGTAGCTGTAGTCACTAAACCATTTGCGTTCGAAGGCCGTAAGCGGATGCGCATTGCTGAAGAAGGTATAAAATCCCTGTCTAAATACGTCGATTCATTAATCACTATTCCCAATAATAAATTACTCAGCGTATTAGGCAAAAATATTTCGTTACTCAATGCTTTCAAAGCCGCTAATAATGTTTTACGTGGCGCGGTACAAGGTATTGCTGATCTAATCACCCGCCCAGGCTTGATCAATGTGGATTTTGCCGATGTGCGCACGGTTATGTCTGAAATGGGCATGGCGATGATGGGGACCGGTATCGGCACTGGTGAAAACCGCGCGCGCGAAGCCGCTGAATCGGCTATCTCCAGTCCGTTGCTCGAAGATGTCGATTTTTCCGGCGCTCGTGGTGTGCTAGTCAATATCACCGCCGGCTCGGATATGTCGATTGGTGAATTTGAAGCTGTCGGCGAAGCGATTAAAGGCTTTACTTCAGAAAATGCTACCGTGGTGGTTGGTACGGTGATTGATCCGGATATGACCGAAGAAATGCGGGTAACCATCGTCGTAACCGGTTTAGGCCGCGATTTTGATAAAGAAGAACTCAAACCACAAGCAGCCCTTACCAAAACTCGGAATGATGGCACGGTTGATTATCATCAACTTGACCGCCCAACTTATTTGCGCCAACAAGATTCAGTTAAAAAGACTGCCGAAGGTGAAGATTTACGTGATAAAGATACCGAATACCTAGATATCCCAGCATTTTTGCGTAGACAAGAAGACTAAAGTTGCGATAAACTGCGCCTTTAAAAATTGAACGGACTGTACGTTTATGGTTAAACAACGCACCCTTGCGAATGAAGTAAAAACTGCCGGTATTGGAGTCCATACTGGCCAGATGGTTTACTTGACGCTGTCCCCGGCCCCCGCCAATGCTGGTATTGTTTTTCGCCGGGTGGATTTAAATCCGGTAGTGGAAATTCCGGCCCACCCTTCCAATGTGGGCGATACCAGCATGTGCACCTGTTTAATCAAAGATGGTGTGCGAGTCGCTACCGTTGAACACTTAATGTCGGCTTTCGCTGGTTTAGGCGTTGATAATGTATACGTAGACCTGACCGCTCCAGAAGTACCGATTATGGATGGCAGTGCCGCGACGTTTGTGTTTCTGATTCAGTCTGTCGGCCTTGCCGAGCAGAACTCACCAAAACGATTTATCCGGGTTAAGCGTCGCATTACGGTCAAAGATGGCGATAAAAAAGCCCAGTTATTACCTTATGAAGGTTTTAAAGTGAGTTTTGGCATTGATTTCGACCATCCGGCTTTTAATGAAACCAATCAATACGCTTGTGTAGATTTTGCGTTGACTTCTTATGCTAAAGAAATTTCCCGGGCGCGCACTTTTGGTTTTCTATCCGAATACGAATTTATCCGCGAAAACAATTTAGCATTAGGCGTTAGCTTGGATAACACTATCGTGCTAGACGAGTATAAAGTCGTCAACAAGGATGGCTTACGCTATGAAGATGAGTTCGTCAAACACAAAATCCTGGACGCTCTAGGCGATCTTTATTTATTAGGCCACCCTGTGATCGGAGCGTTTTCCGGTTATAAATCCGGTCACGCGTTAAATAGCCGATTGCTGGATAAATTAATGAGTTACCCTCAGGCCTGGGAAATCGTCACGTTCGAAGATTCCGCTAAAATCCCCGTGGGCTATGCGCCAGTAATGGAGCATGCTGCACTCATAACCTAAATTGATTTTTCCTTTATGAGCTGAGTTTAGTCAGCGCCCGCTTTAGTAATGGGCTACTCACTGTTTCGGCCAAGTCTTGCAGCAATTCTTTATTGGTTGCTGAAATTATTCTAATCGTGGGGATGACTGAAGTTTTTTGTTGATTTTGCGGTGGGCAAACGCGGAAATTTAAATCTCGCAAATAAGCGCATTGCGGATGCTGTTTTAATTGCTGAAGTAATTGAGGTTTACAATACCGTAAATTCATCAGCCAGGCGGCCCCATCTACCAGGATAGTCCATTCCGTTGCCGTAGCTTGACCGACTTGACAATGCGTGCGGCAATTTTCCGGCAGATACTCATTCAATATGTGATTCATTGCCGCCAACCGTTGCGCGTGGCGCACAATTTTTCGTAACTCACTGCCGCCATGGTCTTGCAGCAACGTAGTCATTGTCTGTGGGTCCTTTTCATTAAGCATCATCTTCATCAAAGTGCCAGATTCTGATTTTGACGTCAATCATTAGTTTTCATCCTCCCGGAATTATGCGAAAATTCAGACTTTGAACTAGATGAGTGGGTGGCATAAAAAATGATCAATATTCTCAAGAGCATTTTCGGTACACGCAATGACCGGCTGCTGCGCGTATTCTGGCGCAACGTAAAAAAAATCAACGAATTGGAGCCGGAAATTCAGGCGTTAAGCGATGCTGAATTGCGAGGGAAAACCGCGGAATTTAAACAGCGGCTGGAAAAAGGCGCCAGCTTAAACGATATCCTTCCTGAAGCATTCGCCACGGTGCGGGAAGTGAGTCGCCGTACGATGGGCATGCGGCATTTTGACGTTCAGCTTATCGGCGGCATGGTGCTGAACTCCGGAAAAATTTCCGAAATGCGCACGGGTGAAGGTAAAACCTTAAGCGCCACCTTGGCTGCCTATCTGAATGCTTTAACTGGCCAGGGCGTGCATATCGTGACTGTCAACGATTATTTAGCCAAACGCGACGCGGAATGGATGCGGCCTATTTATGAATTTCTGGGCCTCACCGTCGATTATAACTTGGCGAATATGAACACCCAGCAGAAGAAAACTGCTTATTTAGCGGATATTGTGTACGGCACCAATAATGAATTTGGTTTTGATTATCTACGCGACAATATGGTTTACAATTTAGAAACCCGCGTGCAACGTGAGCTGCATTATGCCATTGTCGACGAAGTGGATTCTATTTTAATCGACGAAGCGCGCACGCCGTTGATTATTTCCGGTCAAGCGGAAGCTTCTTCTGATTTATATTTAAAAATTAAAGAGCTGATTCCCCATTTAAAAGAACAAAAAATGAAGGAAGATCAGAAAGAAGAAGATTTACCTGAGGAACAGCGCGGTGATTTTTATCTCGATGAAAAAAGCCGGCAAGCATTTCTCACCGAGCACGGCCATGAAAAAATTGAGACCTTGTTGTTGCAAATGGGTTTGTTAGGGCCGGGCGATAGCTTATATGATCCTGCGCACATCAGTCTTATGCACTATATTAATGCGACTTTGCGCGCCAATACTTTGTATCAACGCGATGTGCATTATGTAGTGAAAAACGATCAGATCATGATCGTTGATGAACATACCGGGCGCTTGATGGAAGGCCGCCGCTGGTCGGAAGGATTACATCAAGCCGTGGAAGCCAAAGAAGGCGTGCCCATTCAATTAGAAAATCAAACTTTGGCCACGATTACTTTGCAAAATTATTTTCGCTTATATGAAAAATTATCCGGCATGACCGGTACGGCGGATACCGAAGCGTTTGAATTTCAAAAAATATATGGTTTAGAAGTGGTGGTGATTCCGCCCAACCGTCCAACCGTCCGTAAAGATTTAGGCGACCAAGTATTTTTGACCCAGCAGCAGAAATACAAAGTGATTGTCGAAAAAATTAAAGAATTGCGTGAAAAGCAGCACCCGGTTTTGGTCGGTACGGCTTCGATTGAAAACTCGGAAAAAATATCCTGGCTATTGCAAAAGGAAAAAGTTCCCCATCAGGTACTCAACGCTAAGCAGCACGAATTTGAAGCCAAAATTATTGCTGAAGCTGGGCGCCCCGGGACTATCACCATTGCCACCAATATGGCGGGACGTGGTACGGACATTGTATTGGGCGGAAATTTAGAAACTGAACTAGCGGAATTAAAAGACGCTGCTCCCGAAGAAATTGAGCGGCATAAACTGGATTGGAAAAAACGGCATGAATTAGTGCTGCAAACCGGCGGCTTACATGTATTAGGCACTGAACGTCACGAATCGCGCCGGATTGATAATCAACTGCGGGGCCGTTCTGGCCGGCAAGGCGATCCAGGCAGTTCGCAATTTTATCTTTCTATGGAAGATAATTTATTACGTATTTTCGCCGCTGAACGCATGGCGAATATTATGCGCCGTTTAGGAGTGCAAGAGCAGGATGTTATCGAACATCCGATGATTACGCGGGCCATTGAGCGCGCCCAAAAGCGGGTGGAAGGCATCAACTTTGACATCCGTAAAAATCTGCTTGAATACGATGATGTCGCCAATGACCAACGGAAAGTGATTTACCAGCAGCGTTTAGAGTTATTGAAATCTACGGACCTTAATCAAACCGTGATTAATATGCGCAATGATTCGATCGATAATATGATCGACACTTATATTCCGCCGCAAAGTGTAGAGGAACAATGGAATATCCCAGGTTTAGAGCAAATCATCCATCAAGATTTTAATTTGAAATTACCCATCAGCACATGGTTGAATCAGGATGAGAAATTACATGAAGAAACCTTGCGCGAAAAAATTATTCAAGAAATCAGCGCCGCCTACAATCTTAAAGTGGCGGCTATGGATCCGCAAAATATTCAAAGTATGCAGAAATCTATTATATTACAAACTTTGGATTCGCACTGGCGTGATCATTTAGCGGCAATGGATCAATTACGTCAAGGCATTCATTTACGTGGTTATGCTCAAAAAAATCCAGCGCAGGAATTTAAGCGCGAGTCATTCACCCTGTTTACGGATATGTTGGGCAGCATTAAATATCAAGTGGTTTCTACTTTAAGCAAGATCCAAATAGCCGATGAAACTCAAGCGGCAGCCATAGCGCCGCCACCGGTAACGCATTTGAGTTTTCAACATGCGGAAATTAATAGCCTACCTGGAACAGAAACCACGGCTCAAGCTAACCCAGAAATGACAGCGGCCGGAGTGCAAACAATAGTGCGCCAAGAACCGAAAGTAGGCCGCAACGACCCTTGTCCGTGCGGTTCTGGAAAAAAATACAAACAATGTCATGGCCAGTTGTGACATGCTCTACTGGTCGGTACCGCACTAAAAAAAGCCCCATTCAGGGTGGGGCGCTAAACTTTTTTTAATAATTCCTTAAGGTTAATAAGTTAGATTTACCTCTAGCTGTAACACCAGTGAAAAAGATTGTAATTTTGCTTATGGAGAAAAACTTTAATAGAATACAGAAACCCAGGAGTTCCCCTGGTGAAAGGAGGAGAAATTGTACTTTCCTCTCTTCGTTCTCCCCTCTAACTGATCAAATGTGAAAGGTGTTTCATGACTTCTGAACCCTCCTTGTGGAGTTTTATCGCTAATGCCGGGCCGGTAGTGAAAGCCGTATTGTGCATTTTATTTTGTGCTTCCGTGGCTTCTTGGGCCATTATCATTCAAAAGCTATTATTGTTTAAAAATAATGTCGCGGCGATGGAGCGGTTTGAACAAGTTTTTTGGTCGGGCACGGATATCAATAAGATGTACCAACAAATTGCCCAGAATAATCCGGTTTCGGGATTGGCAGGGATATTTTGTTCCGGATTTAAAGAATTTCGCCGTTGGGTTGATCATCCTCGGCAATCATCTCCTGAAACCATAGTAGAAGCGGTAAGACGGGCGATGCAGATTGTACAAGCACGCGAAATCGGACGGTTGGAGCAGCATTTATCTTTTTTGGCGACCGTCGGTTCAATCAGTCCTTATGTAGGATTGTTCGGAACCGTG
Source organism: uncultured Pseudomonadota bacterium (assembly GCA_963697455.1). Classification (GTDB taxonomy): domain Bacteria; phylum Pseudomonadota; class Gammaproteobacteria; order Coxiellales; family Coxiellaceae; genus JAFEDN01. The sequence goes on from CAVOOI010000014.1 coordinate 71,614, forward strand.
TGGGGCATTATGACTTCATTTCGAGCGCTAGGCGCCGTGCAACAAGCCAGTATTGCTATGGTCGCTCCCGGCATTTCTGAGGCGTTGATCGCTACGGCGGTTGGTTTGTTTGCGGCTATCCCGGCCGTGATTGCTTATAATCGTTTTAGCGCTCATCTGGAACGCAACTCGCAGCAATCGGAAATATTCCAAGAGGAATTGATTGGTATCTTGCAACGTAATTTATTAATGAAAGAATCTCATGCAGCTAAGGTCTAGATCGAAACGCCGGGCAATGGCGGAAATTAACGTCGTGCCTTACATTGACGTCATGTTAGTGTTACTGGTGATCTTTATGATTGCGGCGCCGTTGCTTTCTCAAGGAGTGAATGTGGCTTTGCCGCAGGCTACCGCTAAAGCTTTACCACCAAAACCCGAGCCGCCTATTATTGTTAGCGTTGATCAAAACGGACAATTTTATTTAAATGTCTCAGATTCGCCTAAGCAACCGATTTCAGAGCAAGCATTAATGGTGCAGGTTGCGGCGCAATTGGCGGTCGCGAAGCAAAAAAATCAAACTCGCGACGTTTACGTGAAAGGTGATCGTTCAGTCGATTACGGCAAAGTAGTTGAAGTGATGGTGATGCTGCAAAAAGCCGGCGTAGATAATGTAGGTTTACTCACTCAACCCACCTAGATATTTTATTCTGGTTTAGGTGTGGTTTCTTTAGGAATGCCCTTGGTCATGACTTGGCATATAACGGCCCCAAGTAAAATGATCACCCAGCAAGTATAGATCCACAGCAAGAAAATAGGGATGGCGGCTAGGGCGCCATAGATCACCCGGTAAGTAGGAAAGTAACTCATATATAAACCGAAGCAATATTTTGTCACTTCAAATAATACCGTAGTAATCAACCCAGCAACCACAGCAGAACGAAACGGAACCTGACAGCTAGGCAGCACCCAATTACAAAAAGTAAAAATTGCAAAGGCGCAAATGTAAGGAAGAATGTAGAGGAGAGGCTTTTCTACTATGCCGATACCGGATAACAAAGTAGCTAAATAAGAACTCGCTAAAATGAAAATGCCTAGAATAATAGGTGTTAGCAATAATACTAACGAATAAAAACTAAATGATAAGACTAGGTGGTGTTTGGATCCTACTCGCCAAATGCTGTTGAAGGCGCTGACCATATCATAGATCATTAAAATGGCTACCATCGCCAAAGCCGCCAAACTACTCCAGGATAATACTTTGGTTTGTTGTAAAAAATGATCTAACTGATCCGAAATCACTTGCGCAGAATGGGCGACGAAATTTTGAATTACAAATTGTTGCAGAACTTCCCCGGCGCCTGAAAAAACCGGGAATAAGGATAAAATCCAAAAACCCAAAATCACGGTAGGGACTAAAGATAATAAAGTAGTATACGCTAACGAGGCTGCGCGGTTAGCGCAATCGTTCTCGAAAAAAGCACGGTAAATATGCACGACTATACGAATTATTTTCATAATAGTTTCAATGCCGTGATGGCTAAGCGTTTCCCTAAAGCGCGGCTGACCCGGCGTTCACTTTCGCTCAGCGGATAGTTGCTATCCGCTCCCGCCATATGACTTGGGCCATACGGGGTGCCGCCGGTAGTGGTGGTGAATAACGTTGTTTCACTATAAGGCGTACCGACGATGATCATGCCTTGGTGGATTAAAGGTAACATCATACTGAGTAAAGTGGTTTCTTGACCGCCGTGCAGACTGGCGGTAGAAGTAAAGCAACCGGCGGGTTTGCCGATCAATGCGCCTGATTGCCAGAGTGAACCGGTGGTATCGAGAAAATATTTAAGGGGGGCGGCCATGTTTCCAAAGCGGGTCGGGCTGCCCAAGGCCAGTCCTGCACAACCTGCTAAATCTTCCAGGGTGGCGTAGGGAGGCCCTGATTCTGGGATATTATCTTCGCTGATCTCCGTGTTCGGAGAAACTGCCGGGACTGTTCTCACCCGTGCTTCAATCCCGGAAACTTGATCGATTCCCCGGGCGACTTCCTCGGCCATTTGAGCTGTGGCGCCACGCCGACTGTAATACAACACTAAAATATATGCCATATAACTGATTCCCTCTATTGCCCATATTTTAAAATTGGAGCAGATTTAGAGCGAGGTATAGAACTAGAACTAGAGCTAGAACTAGAACTAGAGCTAGAACTGCTTGGCCATAATACCATTACATTGTTTGCAAGCGGTGATTTTGGAGAAACAGGTTTTGATAGTAGACTTTTCGCCTCATCTACTTCTTTACCATATTCTGAAATTATTGAACAGTGCAATAAAAGATGTAACCCAACGAATTCTCCAATTTCAACAAAATCAAAGCTATTAGGCAAAGATTGGGCTTCAGGGGAATGATTTTTTATTTCCAAAGACTGATCTTGAGAGATATCAGATGTTATTTCTGAAGTAGAGGTTTCTTCTTCATCTAAAGGAGTTATCGCGCCATAATTATCGGCATTTTTAAGGGGAGATGGAACGAGCTGAGCTTTAATAAGCTGTACTAAACGTAAAGTCTCTTTTTCAAGCTGACTTAAAGCCGATAGCTGGCTTTGAGATAAGATCGAATTAATCTGCTCTAACTTTATAAGTGAACCAGATAATAGTTCATACTTACGTTGCATTATTTTTTCAAGCTCTTTTAAAGTGAAGGATGATCCTTCAGGTAAAATCGGAATGAGGTCAATGAGTTTTACAAAAACAGATAAAGGTAAAGCTTGATTGATGCGATTATCTTCAAGCACCTTTCGACACAGATTGTGAAACTGCTTATTTAGCCGATGATTTGTTTCCATGGAGGGTAAATTGATGTGAAAATTTTCACAAAATTCAATCAGTGTTAAAATATCCATTCGCGGAAACAACTTAACACTACCAGCGTTCATCCGTCTCAGAAATTCGACAAAAATATAGAGGTCTAATGAAGTTAATTTTATTGATTTTAATTGCTCGAATTCGCTCAAAAATTTTTCCAAAGCTTTTGGATGCCCCCTTGCCGCTGCTTGTAAATACCACACGAGCGACTCAATCTTTAGCGACTGAAATCCCGCCAAGCTTTCGGGAACGTGATCCAGAGTTAATGCTTTTAAATAAAAGGCATTGGAATGAGAGTGCCCAGACAAAAGTCTATTCAAAAGGTCATAAGTTTGGTTCAAACTCTCATTTTCGGCTGCTTTTATAAAAATTTTACTTGAATCTTCCCAAGCAGGGGACTCATTAGGAAATTTTTTTTTTGCTTCTATAATAAAAACTTTCTGAGAGAAAAATGCAGAAGATAAATATTCAGTTAGAATCCATTCAATTTCCTTCCAACAATTAATACCCATCTGGGTGCTCTTAAGAAAATAATTCAAACCGACCACTGGATTATGATGAAATTTTTCTGGTCTAATTATTAATATTTTTGCCAGACACAAATATCCGTACACTGCCAATTCCTGAGGATCTTTGGAGTCTGGATTTAAATCCACATATTGAATTGAACAATGATGCGAAGGATCAGCGTGTTTTATATCAGCCAAATAACTATCGCGATCGCCCCTGAAAAAATTTTTCAAGATGATATACAACTGAGTAAATTGCTTTTCTTTGATTAATTTATCAAAAACGTCACGTTGGGTAAATAAATTAGGATAATACTGTATAGTAAACCAATCCAGTAATTTATATTTGACAGATTTTAATTTAGGTTGATCGATATCGTCTGTAGCGAATAATGGATGAAATATTAGCCTTCCTAAGGCCGTTGTTCTGTATGTTGTTGGGTATTGAATCTCATTGTGACTGTGGGTAAGATTCATTACAACATTGTTAATTCCTGTCTCTATGTCGGAGTCATTTTTCGCTTCTAAGATATTATTCAAGCTAATCCAAAGATCAGGAATTATTGGTACTTTCATATTTTCTCCCTCAAAAGTTCTTAATCCAATTCTGCGGATAATACGTATGAATCATTTATCTGTCAAACACTGAAGCAATTCCCGCTACGCGAGAATTGCTTCCTGGTTTCGATCCCTCATCAGGGAAGGTGGGGTTCTCCGTAGCGGGAACTCCTGAGGTTTTGGGCAAATTTCAGGGTTTAAAATACAGATAAATATGCTATCATGCCTGAAAAAAAGTAGGGTTTATGCGTTATATTTCAGTTATCAGCTACATTGCGTTAATCGTTTTAATTAACGTTTGTTTTTCTTATTTGCCAGCGGCCCATTTTGGCGCCAATGAAATATCTCTGGCCGATTTCCTGGTAGGTTGGATTTATTTGGCTCGGGATTTTGCCCAGCGGGAAATTGGGCATTGGGTGCTGTTGGCCATGGGAATTGGGACCTTGCTAAGTTTTTGGCTGGCCGACCCAGTAATCGCACAGGCCAGTGTGATGGCGTTCGCTGTGGGTGAAGCCATGGACTGGGTGATGTTTACCTACACGGGTAAACCTTTAAGCCAACGGTTACTGTTTTCAGCCGGCCTGAGCGCCCCCGTGGATACCTATGTTTTTTTACAGTTGGCTCACCAGCTAAATTGGTTGGAATTTGTACTGATGACCCTGGTAAAATTCTTTGGCGTGTTTTGCTTATGGCGCTATTGGCAGATCCGCCAGCGGCGCGCCGACCTATCCCGCGCGAGAATTGTGACAGAACAGTAACTTCAGCAAGAATTACCATCCAGGGTTACCTCACGAAAATTAAATCCACGCAAAACGTTCAATTTTGGCTCAGGTTGAACGAAAAAATGGCCGAGTAAGCGGAGCATACTCAGGTATGTGAGCATTGCGAGGACATTTTTTCGTTCAACCTGAGCCAAAAGTGGACGTTACATGATTTTCATGAGGTGGCCCTGATTGCTATGAAAGAGAATTGAATCTATTATTAGTTTCAGGTAATATACATATTTCAAGACCACCTCACGAGAATCCAATATATGTTTAAATTTTTACGCGGTTTTTTTTCCGATGATATCTCTATTGATTTAGGGACGGCCAACACCCTGATCTATGTTCGGGAAAAGGGTATCGTTTTGCGTGAGCCCTCGGTTGTAGCGTTGCGCAAAGATAGCTATTCCTCTCAAACCCGGGTGGTCGCAGTAGGCTTAGAAGCCAAACAGATGCTAGGCCGCACCCCGGGCAATATTGTCGCTATCCGTCCGCTGAAGGATGGCGTCATCGCCGATTTCCAAATTACTGAAAAAATGCTGCAGCATTTTATTCATAAAATCCATGAAGGCAAAATGTTTAGGCCCAGTCCCCGGGTATTGGTTTGCGTACCTTGCGGTTCTACGCAAGTTGAACGCCGTGCGATTAAGGAATCCGTGTTAGGCGCAGGCGCCCGCGAAGTTTATTTAATCGACGAACCCATGGCAGCCGCTATCGGCGCTGGGTTGCCGGTCGGTGAAGCGCGCGGCTCGATGGTCATTGATATTGGTGGAGGCACCACTGAAGTTGCCATTATATCTCTCAATGGCATTGTCTATGCAGAATCAGTGCGAATTGGTGGCGATCGTTTTGATGAGGCGATTGTAAATTATGTCCGCCGCAACTATGGCAGCCTGATTGGCGAAGCCACCGCTGAACACATTAAACATGAAATTGGCACTGCCTATCCTAGCAGCGAAGTGAGAGAAATTGAGGTCCGTGGCCGTAACTTAGCTGAGGGTGTGCCGCGTAGTTTTACTTTGAACAGCAACGAAATTTTAGAAGCGTTACAAGAACCCTTAGCGGGTATCGTCGGCGCTATCCGGGGCGCGTTGGAACAAGCTCCTCCAGAGTTGGCAGCTGATATTGCCGAGCGCGGTCTAGTATTGACCGGCGGCGGCGCATTGTTAAAAGATATCGACCGGCTGTTAATTGAGGAAACCGGCTTACCGGTAGTGATCGCGGAAGATCCGCTTACTTGCGTAGCGCGCGGTGGTGGCCGGGCTTTAGAGTTGATGAAGCATCTGCGTCACGATTTACTTTCTACAGACTAGGATGAAGCCATTAAGCGCATCTTTAAACGTAATCCAGCCTCCGCTCCGAGGATGTTATTTCTCGGAGTGATTGCTGTCGTATTGATTTTTTTTGATCATCGTTCTGCCTACGTTCAAAATTGGCATGCTAAATTGTCAGCGATCGTGGTTCCTGTGCAGGTATTAGTCGATCAGCCGATCAAATCAGTGCATTGGCTAACCATTACCCTAAAATTTCAGCGTCAGTTATTGGATGAGAATGCACGTTTGCGAGCTCAGCAATTACTGATGGAATCCAAATTGCAGAAGCTGCTCACGCTGGAACGGGAAAATGCCCAGCTTCGGCAACTCCTGCAATCAACACCGCAAGCAACCGGTAAGGTGATTGTGGCGCAGTTATTAGCCGTTGCCTTAAACCCAGCCACCCAGCAAGTCGTGATTGACCGGGGTACGGCGGACCACTTGTATTTAGGTCAGCCGGTTTTAGATGCGTATGGAGTTATGGGACAAGTGATCAGTGTTGGGCCCTTAACTAGCCGAGTCTTATTGGTAACGGATATCCAAAGCGCCGTGCCGGTGCAAAATTACCGGACGGGTGCGCGCGCTATCGCCATTGGCAGCGGCAGTTCCGGTCAACTCAGATTAATCAATGTACCCGATAATAGCGATATTCAAGAAGGCGATTTATATGTCGCTTCGGGAATGGGATTGCGTTTTCCAGTGGGATATCCGGTAGGGGTAGTCGCTAAGTCTGCACTGGAAGCGGGAGAGCGCTTCGCAACCATTTTTTTAATTCCTGCGGCGCATATTGATAAAAGTGAACAAGTTTTGCTGGCCTGGCCAGAGCAAGCCTCATATGATCAAGCTGTGCAACAACAACTTCAGGCGGCGGTGTTGGAGAAAAAAACTTGAGTAATAGCGCACTAAAGGATTATGTCGTTATTGGTATCACCCTATTAATAGGCCTTATTCTCACGATTGTGCCTATGCCGCCGTGGGCTGTCTGGCTGCGTCCGAATTGGCTGTTAGCCATCTTAATTTTTTGGCTGTTGACAGCCTCGCACCGGGTAGGGATTGGTATGGCCTGGTTTTGTGGTTTACTCATGGATTTATTAACCGGTTCATTATTGGGCGAGCAAGCATTAATATTTTGTATTACCGCCTATTTCGTCCTAAAGTTTCAAAACTGGTTAGCCCGCATGCCCGTAATCCAGCAAACCGCCGCCATCTTTTTACTCATGCTATTTGATTTAATCATTGACCGTTGCATGTTAATTATTTTCCAGCATAGCATTGTGAATTGGTTATTTTGGCTACCCGCTTTAACGACTGCAGTGATTTGGCCATGGTTATCGGGATTATTATATCTTTATCAAATAAAATTACGCGTTGCCGATATGGGGTAACAAAAGCAGGAGAATAATGGTGGAAGAAGATCAATCTTTGGATTTTGCAACGCAGTCTTTATTATCGCCCGCTAATTTAAATGCGCGCCAATTAGAAGAAGTTCTTGGAAAGGTGATGACCCGTTCCGTCGATAGCGCCGATATTTATTTGCAAGGTGCGCGTGGAGAAAGCTGGGTGCTTGAAGACGGCATCGTCAAAACCGGTGACTTCAGCATTGACCGCGGTTTTGGTTTGCGAGTGATGAGCGGTGAAAAAACCGGCTTTGCTTATGCGGATGACATTGCTTTACCCGCTTTACAAAATGCGGCTCGCACTGCCCGGAGTATCGTCAAAAGTGGTGGTAGCGGATTGGTGCATATCGAGCGGCAAATCATAGCGCCGCATTTATACCCTGCCATCAACCCTCTCGATTCATTAACGGAACAAGATAAAATTGCGTTGCTGCATCAACTGGATGCTAAAGCACGTAGCCTAGATCCGCGGATTCAGCAAGTAATGGTTTCTCTCTCTGGCAGTTATAATATCGTACTGCTCATTAACAGTGAGGGAGTTTTGGCGGCGGATGTGCGGCCACTGGTTAGTTTGTGGGTAAAAGTCATCGCCGTGGAAGGCGAGCGGCGTGAGCGTGGCCAGGCTGGAGGCGGCGGCCGGACTGGATATGAAGTATTTACCACGCAACAGCAGGGATTAAAATTTGCCGAAAGAGCAGCACGCCAAGCATTATTGAATTTAAGCGCCGCAGACGCTCCGGCGGGCAGCATGCCGGTGGTATTAGGCCCGGGTTGGCCGGCAGTCTTGCTCCATGAAGCGGTTGGTCACGGGTTAGAAGCTGACTTTAATCGCAAGGGCAGTTCAATATTTACCGGTCGCTTAGGTCAAAGAGTTATTTCGCCGCTATGCACGATAGTTGACGACGGAACGATTCCAGGTCGGCGCGGTTCACTGAGTATGGATGACGAAGGAGTTCCTTCGCAAAATACCACATTAATCGAGAAAGGCGTTTTAAAAAACTATATTCAAGACCGCCACAATGCGCGTTTAATGGGAATGCAGCCTACCGGCAATGGCCGCCGTGAATCGTATGCCCATTTACCGCTTCCGCGGATGACCAATACTTACATGCTGCCGGGCGAAAGTGATCCACAGGAAATTATTGCATCCGTAAAACGCGGGATTTATGCTGTGGATTTTGCGGGCGGGCAGGTTGATACTGCCTCCGGTAAATTCGTATTTACTACCAGCGAAGCTTATTTAATCGAAAACGGTAAAATCACCACGCCTGTTAAAGGTGCGACATTAATCGGTGATGGCCTAGCCGTTCTCAATCAAGTCTCCATGGTGGGGAATGATCTGCAACTCGATTCCGGCATTGGTACTTGCGGCAAGGACGGCCAAACCGTCCCCGTTGGCGTTGGCCAACCCACATTAAAAATAGATTCTCTAACCGTCGGCGGCGCTGGATAGCAAAGTGATATTAGTGACTAAATCAGAGGAATATGAACCATTTCAACTTGCAGATTATGTAGATAATCCTGTTGCTTTGGCTCGAATCCAGGCTAAGATAACTCAGGAAGAACTCGCTGGCGCTATGGATGTTACTCAAGCCTATATCAGCAGAATTGAACATCAAGACTCAGTGAGCGCCAAAGTTTTGGTTAAAGTAAATGCCGCGCTCAACACTTTGAAAAAACATCGCCGTTAATGGTGGAACACTATCGATGCGCTGAATGATGAGAATGAGAAGCGGTATGTGCTTTCGATACATGCCGTTGAGGGTGAGTCCATTCTGTCATAGGGATCTCAGTAATAATTTTATTCCAAGGCACAGAGTAACGGCCCTTCTTGTCTTGCAATAACAAACCGCCCTGACTTAAAATTTTTATATCCTGGTGGACGTTGCTGTAGTCTCTTGCCAATTCTTTCGCTAATGCACGTACGCTACTTGCTCCAATCGTGTGTAATTTTTGCAATAATTCCAATCGTCGGGGCGTCAATGTTTTCATTAATAAAGCAGCATTCTCAAAACCCACAATCTCTATAGGCTCCGCAAATTTTTCACCTGCTTCGACCTTTTCCCAGGTGTTTTTAAAAGAGGTAAGGGCTTCATCGAAAGAACTCACCTTAACGGTTAATTTTCTTTTTTTCATAATCACGTCTCTCATTTTTTACGGCAATGGCGGATGTCTCGTTGAAAATCTTTTAACAAGGTATCCACGTCCACAAATTGATAAACCAACTCCTGCTCTTCAAGATGTTTATGGTCACCTTTACCAGCTTCATTATCATAACGCACCATGCATTTACCATAGCTGTCACCATAATATAACCGATACTTCAATCCATGCGGACGTTCCTGTGATTTTTGAGGTAATTGCCATATCATTAATTGAACAATAGAACCATCTTCAAAAATATGCTTGCGATCTAAAATTAATTTGGCTGCCATATATCTTAATTGTACCATATGGTTAACAAAGTTGCATGGACCGAAAGGAAGGTCGGTTTTTTCGCATTTTGCTTGACGCGGGCAGGCGGGCTTGGTATAAAGGTGGACTTTAAGCGGCTAGAGGCTGCTGATGTCGCCAAAGGATTGATTATCATTATTTTGAGGATTATTTATGAATAAAAATGAATTAATTGAACGAATTTCACAAAAAACCGGCCTAAGTAAACTAGACGCCAATAGTGCTTTAGACGCAGTAACCGATGTGATTACAGATGCAATGAAAGCAGGTGAAGAAATTGTTTTGGTTGGTTTTGGCAGTTTTAAAGTAGGTGAGCGCGCCGCTCGCACCGGTCGTCATCCCCAGACTGGTAAAGCCATGCAAATTGCTGCTGCCAAAGTAGTTAAATTTAAAGTGGGTAAAAAACTGAAAGATTCCGTCAACGCTTAGTTTTTAGCTTCTTGGGTGCTTAGCTCAGCTGGTAGAGCGTCGCCCTTACAAGGCGAATGTCGGGGGTTCGATCCCCTCAGCACCCATTCTTGATTGCCAGATTTGGAGCGGTAGTTCAGCTGGTTAGAATACCGGCCTGTCACGCCGGGGGTCGCGGGTTCGAGTCCCGTCCGCTCCGCCATTTTGCCTTCCAGAGGATTCCAAAGTAGTCCTGAAGTGATTGTAATTATTGTCCACTGTGTACCCCTAAAATCCAGCAAAAAATAGGGTACAAAACCGGGGTACATTCAGAAACCGAACATTTATCAAAACCCAATCGCCAACAAGATTATTACGATTGGGTACGCTTCGGCGTATTACCTTATTCATTTAGTTTTTCCTTAAATGAGATCCCTGACACCAGGAAAATTGATCTTACCTAACTTCTTAATAATATATCGCCAGAAGAAGTAAAAATTATCAATTTTGGACGTATTGCGCCCGAAATTGATAGCTTGTCAATTTTTAAATCCAAAAATTTTGCTTTTCCCAATCTAAAGGAAATCCCATATCACTAATAGTTAGAGGTGATTCATGAGGAAAAGTATTAATCAATTCCTTTACGCGGGTTGGCCACTTTGAATTTGGATAAGCAGAACGCATCATGTGGGCTAATATGCATAATGCACTATATACACGAGATGTGCATTCAACTCTTCCTCTTAAAGAATCAAATGCAGGAATTTCACCTGGTTTAGGTAATTTGGGCTGATCTACAAAATTTTTATTCCAAAGTCGGCTATGGTGAGCGACAATATTTCTATTATAGTTTAAGCATCTTAGCCAACTTTCCATTACTTCACACTGAGAAACATGATACTTAACGGCAATAATAGTTTTGTCCTTAAAATTCATACCCTGATAAAAAGTAGACAAAAGACCAAAGTCCCAAAGCTCTGCTGATACCCATATGGGCAAAGGCAGACCATACTTGGCTTTATAGTGCTTAACAAAATCTTCTTTAGAGCGATTTATTAATTCATCGTGTTTTTTTAACCAACTTTGGTAATTAGTTAATTGAGTACGTGGATTTATTTTTTTAACAAAATTTCCATGTAATAAACTTGAGTTCATATGCCCAAAATGATCTATTGCTCCAAGTAAAGAAGAAATATCAACGCGAATGGCTACTTCAATTCGTTCCAGCGCATCGAGCAAAATTAAGCGCAGTTTTTTATCGAAGACATATAGTTCGACAACATGATGAAATTTAGCATTTGGAATGAATTCATCTTCTCGTTTATAAGTAGTTGTTTTAGTATTTATATCTGTGATTTGAGTTATTTTGCGAAGTGGATACCAATACGCGCTTAGACGATAGTATCCAATCCGGCGTAGATACTCGAGAGCTTTGGTGTCAGATGTGACCTCTAAGCCTCGGGATTTAAGTAAAGCAAGTTGCTGTTCAAATGTAAGGTAAGTTTTATTATAGGTAGACATGATGTGGCTAAATAGCTTTAAAAAATCCTTTTTAAATTTATTTTCAATGGGTTACAGCTATTAAGAAAGGAGATAAAAAACTCACTCGTACATTTTTCAATGCAGAGGAGTGAGCCATGTTAAGATAATTATATACTCTTTTAGCTACATAAGTCAACACTAAAGAGATTATTACATACAACTGCTCTTTCGGCGATTTTAACGAAAAAATAAGAGATTATAGAAAATTTAAACAAGACTAAGAAATTTTTTAAAAAATATAAAAATATCGGCCTTGTGAATAAAAATTTTACACTGAATGACCTATTTTCAAAATATCGTTAATTAATGCTCATTTTTTTGACATAAATCCTAAAAATTAAGACTCATAATCGAATTTTCCGGAACGAAACAACGTACGAATTCTTCCGGAAAGTTTTTCTCGACTCAACAAACCTCGTTTTAACTGATATTTCCCGCCAATAATGCCCTCAGTTTTAATTCCAATGGGAGATTATTATGACTCAAGAAAACCAAAATATGCTGAGGATTCTTCGGCGCAAACAGGTCGAAAGCCGCACTGGGCTTTCTCGTTCTACTATTTGCGCCCGCATTGCGGAAGGCTCGTTTCCTCGCCTGATTGATTTAGGCGGCGGCAGGGCTGTCGGCTGGGTGGAAGCCGAGATCGAGGCTTGGCTACAAGCGCGTATTGCATCCAGTCGAAAATGGGTTGCAGGGGGGGCGCGATGAGAGCGCTTTCTAACAAAAAATTGCCGAATGGTACTCAAACTTTTCAGCATTATCCCTTACATAATTCGGTGATGATCACGGTTGAACTGCAGAGCTGGCGTTGGGTATGCCGTCTCAAGGGATGTTGTCTGCTTTGTTCCGATTCCGCAGACCATTACGGCCTCGGCCTGTGTTTTGCTCGGGATTTTTTCGGATGAGGCGGTATTTTGGAAACACTGGCTGGACTCTACTCAACAAACTTATCACCGGCAAGTCACAGCTTTATTGCAGCAATTTGCTGTTGCGGATTATCCGGCATCCACTGCACCGAAAACGGTGCTGACATTGGAAGATAATGCTGCAGTTGCCTGGAAAGGTTATCAAACCGAAATGGAAACCCAGCTCAGACCAGAGGGGAAATTTGCCAGCTGTCTCAGTTGGGCGGGAAAAATGTCGGGCTTTGCTTTGCGGCTGGCTGGCATATTGCATATAGCTGAATATGGCGCTGCGGCCGCGCCATTTGATCAGTACCCCTGTTCGGCAGCCCGGACGATTCAAACCAACGACCGTAGTTCATGTTTTAATCAGAAAATTGAATTATTTAATACGATTAAAAAATCTATGTTGATCAAAATAACTAGTGAAACACTTGCTATTATCATTGGTAATTTTAATAATATGTTTGAAAACTTCCAGATCAGTGCTGGTGTGCTATTTATGTAGATTTTTAGATTAAATACAGCTTATATGAAGGTGAGTATAATGAAAATTCTCTTCCTGTGCGTTGAAAACTCAGCCAGAAGCCAGATGGCGGAAGGTATTGCCAGAAAGATATTTGGAAATACTGCTGATATTCAAAGCGCTGGCTCCAATCCAAGCAGGGTTCATCCATTGGCAATTCAAGTGATGAAAGAGCAGGGTGTTGATATTTCCCAGCAATGGTCAAAATCAATTGATAGTATTAATACTGCTGATATCGATTGGATAATTACATTATGTGCCGAAGAGGTTTGTCCCTATTTGGGGGGTAAAGTTCAGAAACAACATTGGCCTTTTCCCAATCCAACTCATAGCGCTTCATCAGCGGAGGAACAACTGGAGAGATTCAGAGCTATAAGAGATGAACTAACCCGGAAAATATTAGAGTTTCAGAGAACAATACATTAATACTCAAAAATTCGTTACTGTCCGGTGTATATACCAATTTTTTGATTCATTAACGATTTTAACGATGGATAGCATGACCGGCACTTCAATTAATACGCCAACAACAGTTGCTAATGTGGCGCCAGAGTTAAATCCAAATAAGGTAATGGCTGTTGCAACAGCTAATTCAAAAAAATTGCTTGCACCAATCAGTGCGGCAGGCCCGGCGACACAATGTTTTTCTCCGGCGGCTCGACTTAAGCTATAGGCAAGCATGGCATTGAAATAAACCTGAATCACTATAGGGATAGCAATTAACACGACAATAGCAGGATGTTGTAATATTTGACTACCCTGAAACCCAAACAGCAAAATTAACATAGCTAATAAGGCACTGATGGCCAATGGATGGAGCCGCTTTAACAGATTATTAAGTTGTAAAATACCGCTATGTTTAATAACGATATGCCGCATGGTCTGTGCCAGTATAAATGGAATCAATATATACATTAAAACGGACATCATGATAGTTGACCAAGCGACAGTAAGATGTGTTATCCCCAGTAATAACCCCACAATAGGCGCAAATAGCACGATCATAATCAGATCATTTAAAGCAACTTGTATTAAAGTAAAGTGTGGCTCACCTTCGCATAGGTAACTCCAGACAAATACCATAGCTGTGCAAGGCGCCGCTGCAAGAATAATAAGCCCAGCAATATAGTGATCAATTTCAGCTTGAGGTAGCCAAGCAGAAAAAAGATATTTCAAAAAAAACCATCCCAATAGAGCCATCGAAAAAGGCTTTACCAACCAATTAACAAATAACGTAATCAAAGTTCCACGCCAATATTGTTTAACGTGGTGTATTTCACCTAAATCAATACGAATGAGCATTGGAATAATCATTACCCAAATCAGGATGCCAACAGGTAAGTTCACTTGAGCTATTGCTAAGTTTCCTAGAGCATGAATAAAATCAGGCAGATATTTCCCCAGAATAATCCCCGCACCCATACATAGAAGAACCCATAATGACAAATAGCGATCAAAAAAATTGAGGTGTTTAGATTTGTTCATAAGATATTTTACTTTAGCAAGTTTTATTTGAATTCACGCAGCATTCATCAAGCAAAAATTTTGAAAGCGATTTTATGGTTTTTATATTGATTAAGCACCGTATGCTTTGCGCTTCCTGCTGTCTTTCAATCAACCCAGCCTCTTCTAATAATTTAATATGATGCGTTAGTGTTGAATTCGGGGTGTGGGTGTTGCTGGCAATTTCGTTCATGCTAAGGCCATGTGGTGCGGCCTGAACCAGGAGTTTGATAATTTCCAGCCTTCTTTTATGGCCTAGGTTGCTAAAGCAAGTTACTGCTGTTTGAATATTCATATATATTCTCCTTTTACTATATTTCTGGTATTATAGAAATAAAGCGTAGTCTTGTCAATGAGGATTTGTACTATGACCCTTGAGAGTTCTCTAATCCTTCGTACCATGCAAGCCACTGATTGGGAGGCGGTTAAATCCATCTACTTAGAAGGTATTGCAACCGGAAATGCCACTTTTCAAACGAGTGCGCCAAGTTGGGAAACATGGGACAAAAGCCATTTGTCTACATGTCGATTGGTTATAGAGTGTGATCAAACTGTTCTAGGATGGGCTATGCTAAGTCCCTTATCGAATCGCTGTGTTTATGCTGGAGTAGCAGAAGTCAGTGTGTATGTGGCAAAGAAAGCACAAGGTAAAGGCTTAGGTTATACACTGTTAACCCAATTAGTGAATGATTCAGAAGCTAATGGATTATGGACACTAGAAGCAGGCATTTTTCCTGAGAATATAGCTAGCCTTAATCTACATAAGTGTTGTGGCTTCCGGGAAGTGGGCTTGCGTGAGAAACTTGGTAAATTAAATGGAAAATGGCGTGATGTTTTGCTGTTAGAACGGCGAAGCGCTGTAGAGTAACTAATATTAAAAAGCTTCCCTGCCGGATTGATAATGGTCGTTTGCCCCGAGTTCAATCTCGGCTGTTGCAAATTTTTTTGAGCTGAACCGATGGAAAATCAGTGGGTCGAGGCCTTCCCGAACGCCGTTAATGAATTGATTTTTTAACTATTTGTATTTAAAATGGAAACAGAAAAATTAGGGAGAAATGAAATGACGAAGCGTTATTTGGGTGAAACAGTAGATTCTCATCCTGATTCAAAAAGGCCAAAATACTCTCAAGATTCAGATTACGCATTGACCGCACCGGCAATTTCAGATAATTCCATAGAATCATCAATATCTGCGCAACTGGAGTCAGTAATAACTGATCTGTCAACGCACCCTATCAATCCCAATTTTGTATTACCATTAAGCAAGCAAATAGAAAGAATGATCTCTTTGTTGTCGAAATCGCTAGTTTCAATTCCACAACCACCTTCAGATTTAGAAGTGCAGCAACATCTTGATAAATTGAAAATTTTTTTTGAGCAAAAACCCGGTAGAAACCCAACAAAAGCGCAGAACCAGGCTCGTAAAACCCAAATTTCGGAGATATTAAATTGGGTATTAAGGCCGTTATTGGATGATCAAACTCAGTTAAAGTTTTTTGCATATGACAACCAGTATTCGCTTTTACCACTCTTATGCAACATGCGCCTGAAAATTGATTCAGAATTATTGAACAAAGTTTTTAAGTTATTTATAAACAATAAACAGAACGATGTGGTTAAACAACAAACGATAAAAGCTATCCAGTATTTAATAAATGTGCAAATGAGACCCACAGAAAGTGATCCCAATTTTCGAAACTTGGTATCCTGTATAAAAATTCTGGATGACTATAATCATCTGTATAAATTAAAAGAGCGGGAAATTAAAAAAAGTTTAATCGGATTTTTATTTTTCTTACCTGGCAATCTTTCAATTTCAATACTACAAACTGTAGCAAGTAAAACCGCTTTGGATTTAAAACTGGCTGTTCTACAATCGTGGATTTCTTACCATTGGGGCGCTTGCCATTGGGGCAGCTATAATTCCCCTAAAAAACTCGAACCTTTACCCTGCATACTTTCTTATCCCTCGTTTGAGGATGAAAAGAGGGCCATTTTTTTTGTTAAGCACTTGATTCACGAGAATATCAACGAACTTATAGAGAACTTAAAAAAGCCGTTAGATGAAAACGATCTACGATGGGGAGGGACTCAAAAAAAGGATGATGAGAGCTCACCGATCATCAACTATTTCTTATTTGAACCTGGGAAAACCAATTACGGTTCCTTACTATTTATAATTGGCATCCTGTTTCGAAATGAGGAGCTATTGGAAATATTCGCACAGTCGGGTTTTGATAACTACTGTGCGATGGAATACTCAACTGAGAATAACACATCAGCAAAACGGAAATAATTATCCTACTAACATGTTTTTGTCTAGCTTTTTAGCCACTTTTTTCCTGCCTTTATTTACTTTGTATTTGCAAAATATAACAAAAATTATTGAATGCCCAGATCTTGACTTAATTTTAGAGGGATTTTCCAACCGCGATCAAAAAAAGTTAGTCCCGATAATCATTTATACTATCAGGATAATAATAGTTACTATCGGGGATATTTATCCTTCTGGGAAATTTTAATTAAACAGCCTCAACTGGTTTTAGAAGTATCAAAAGTTTTGGGACAATTTGAAAAATTATGTGAAGATCAATTAGGGCAGACTCTTCCTAAGGAACTAATCACTATTATTAATGAGTATTTATTTCACCCTCTTCGCGAGATGTTTCGTAAACCGGCCTCTAGTGCGCCAGCCTCCCAAGACAATTTAAAAAATAGGCTTTTGTCTTCAACTCCCAGTGCTTCATTCCTCAGCATGCTGCATTCCAGCGCCTCGAGTTCGCAGCCTGAGAGTACGTGGTCCACTATGACGTCAACCGCCACTCCACACAAGTAATGTCTCATAATAGTTAGTCCAAAGATATTGCAACGGAAATGACAATGAATTACATTAGGACTCCGGTTCCCTTGCATAGGGGGAGCAAATTTCTCGCATGGGGTAGATAAATGTTACAAACCATCAGTAAACATATACAGGGGTGGATTTCCTGGGTTGTCATCGGCATCATTGCCGCTGCTTTCGTATTTTGGGGATTGGAATATTATCTAACCAACAGCAGTGACCGGCAAAACGCCGTAGCCAAGGTTAATGGCGTCAAAATTACTAGCAAACAAGTGGATAACACCTACGAAGCTTTGCAACGTAACTATACTCAACAAGGCGGGGTGCTGGATAATCAAGCGCACAGCACTCCAAAATTTAGCGTTGCAACAACTTATTTTAAATCAGGTGCTGCTCCAAACCGCAGATAAAATGGGGTTTGTGGTTAGTATGGAAGAACTTCAGCAGGAGGTTTTGCGGATTCCCGCCTTCCAAGTTAAAGGTCAATTTTCTCCCGAACGCTTTCAACAATTACTCAGCAATAATGGGATGAGTCCTGAGCAGTTTTTATCAAACCTTCAGGGGTCATTATTAATAGATCAATTATCTTACGGCATTCGCAATAGCGCACTGGTCACTTCCCAGGAGTTAGCTAGAGTGTATGGAATGCTGTATCAACAACGCAGTTTCGGGTATTTTATTCTGCCAAGCGCGCATTTTATTGCCGTTACTCAGCCTACCGATGAGCAAATTAACTCTTATTATCAGCAGCATGCAGATCAGTTCCGTACGCCCGAACAGGTTAAAGTGGCTTATTTATTGCTAACCCCGCAAAGCCTGCAAGCGGAAATTAAAGTTAACCCGGCTGATATTCAGCAGTTCTACCAGGACCATGCTAGTGAATTTGGCAGCAAACCTTTAGAGCAGGTTAAGGCTAATATCGAACAGCGGTTATCGCAGCAGCAATTAAATCAATTATTGGCCGCTAAGAGTGAGCAGTTGGAAAATTCAGCTTATACTAATCCCTCGTCGTTAGAGGATGCCGCTAAAGCTGTAGGTCTACCAATCCAAACCAGCGAATTTATGTCACGTCAGGGTTTAAAAAACAATCCTGTGTTTGCTGATCCCAAAGTGCTGGCTGTCGTATTCAGCGATGAAGTGTTGAAGCAAAACAATAATAGTGAGCTTATCGAATTGAAAGATGGCAGTTTTTTGGTAGTTAGGATCGCTGAACATCAACCCAGTCAGAACCAACCCCTCGCGGCGGTTCATGACCAAATCAAACAGCTGTTGCAAAAAGATCAAGGCCAAAAACAGGCCGGATTGCAAGCGTATCAAATCCAACAGGCTTTGGAAAATGGCGAACCGGTAGAATCGTTGGCGAAACGTTATCACTTACAATGGGTCAATAAGGTCAATGTTACCCGCCAAGATAAAAGCTTACCTGAACAGCTGGCATCCGCTATTTTTAATTTACCCCCCAGCGCTGATCCTGCCAAGAAAGTAAGCACCTCAGTTATATTAAGCAACGGTGACTATGCTATTATTCAATTAGAGAGTTTTCATAATGCCGATTTCAGCCAAGCGAGTGCTGATGATCAAGCGAAATTACGCGCTGATCTAGCCAATCGCTGGGGCGAATTAGAGTATGAATTATTCGCAAAAAGCGCTCAAGACCAGGCCAAAGTCAAAAAATTGTAGCTATTCATCCGTCATCCTGCAACTTGATTGCGGGATGACGGATTACGAATGTGCAAACCAAAACGAGGGATAATATGGGCATTGAAGCCACACAATATTACGTAAAACATGCCATTGGCATGTTGGATATCTCGGATACGTTAGCTCAGAGTATTGAAAGGCCTTACCGAGTGGTCAAAACCGACGTGACCATTCAATTAGACAACGGGCAATTAGCTAATTTCACCAGTTTTCGAGTACAACATAATAATGCATTAGGGCCGATGAAAGGCGGCTTGCGCTACCATCCTACTGTAGATGAAGATGATGTGCACTCCTTGGCGTCGCTGATGACTTGGAAAACCTCTTTATTGCGCCTGCCTTTTGGTGGCGCCAAAGGTGGCATCAGTTGCGATCCTAAACTATTGTCGTCTGGCGAATTAGAGCGCATGACCAAAACCTTCACCAACAAAATCAAAGAAATTATCGGCCCTTACAAAGATATTCCAGCTCCGGATGTGAATACCAATGCCCAAGTTATGGCTTGGGTGATGTCCGAATATTCTAAGTATTGTGGATTTTCTCCCGCGGTAGTGACCGGAAAGCCCTTATTTTTATATGGATCGGAAGGTCGTGAAGAAGCGACTGGCCGAGGTGTGGTCATTACCACTGAAAAACTGTTGCAATTATATAATAAGACTTTAAAGGGTACGCGAGTAGTCGTACAGGGATTCGGCAACGTTGGCTATCATGCTGCGCGCATTCTCCATGAAAAAGGCGCTAAGGTAATCGCCATTTCTGATGTGAACGGTGGCATTTTTAACCAGGAAGGATTAAATGTTCCTGAATTAAAAAATCACTATGATCGTAATCAAAATGTGACTGATTTTTCAGGCGGTGAGCGCATTTCTAAAGAACAGTTATTAATTACTGAATGTGACGTATTAATTCCCGCTGCGCTAGGAGATTTATTTGATCGCAAGTTGGCAAGTGCGGTTAACTGCAAGTATATTGTCGAAGGCGCAAACGGCCCCACTTTACCAGAAGCCGATGAAGTATTCGAGAAAAGAGGCATTAAAGTCGTGCCGGATATTTTAGCGAATGCAGGCGGTGTTACCGTATCTTATTTTGAATGGGTGCAAAATATTCAGCAGTTCCGCTGGTCGTTGGAAAAGGTTCAAACGGAGCTAAACATTTATATGTCTGACGCATTTGATCGAGTGATCAAAACCGCGGAAGCTAAAAAATGTAATTTTCGTGAGGCGGCTTTTTTAATCGGCATTGGCCGGGTGATAAAGGCCTCATTAACTTTAGGATTGTAATATGGAAAAAGATATTCGTGAGAACTTATTATTTGAAGGCATTGATCCGAAATATGTCGATGAATTTCTAGCATCGCTTCCCAAATCGGTTCATCTCAAAAAAGGTGAATTTTTATGGCATCAAAACGATGTCGGCAACAGTATGTATCTAATAAAATCTGGGGGTAAAATAGAAATATTGATTCATTCTAAAGTTGTGGGAGAAGATGAAACGACGGTGGCTGTTATTGAAGCCGGCGCAGTGATCGGTGAAGTGTGCGTGTTCGGTCAAAAGTTCCGCTCCGCGAGTGTTCGCGCTGCGGAGGATTCAGAATTATTGGTCATTGATGGGCAGAAATTTCAGCAGAAAATTCAGCAAAGAGACACGATTGCATTGATGATGAGCTATAATGTGGCGAAGTTACTGACGCATCGTTTAATTAAGGCAAATGATTTTATCAGTAAAATACAGCAAATTTCCGATAAGGCAGTCGTTCAATCTGAAGTAGAACATTACCGGAAGCGTTTTTTCGACGATTCGCTATTTAACTAAAATGAACTTGCAGAACGATTTACCAGTTGCATTAATCACCGGCGGAGCGCGGCGAATAGGCGCCGTGATTGTTAAGACTTTGCATCACGCCGGTTATCGAGTGGTGATTCATTGTCATAACTCAATCGATCAAGCGCGTTCCTTAACGCACAGCTTAAATCAAATCCGGCCTCATTCGGCGGAGACATTAACTGCCGATTTAAATCAGTTTTCAGCTTTAGAATCTTTGATTACTCAAGCCCAGCAAATCTGGCAACGCTTAGATATATTAATTAATAACGCTTCCAGTTTTTTCCCCACCGCTGTGGGAGCTACCACTGAAGGTCAGTGGGAAGATTTAATGAATACTAATTTAAAATCCCCTTATTTTCTGGCACAAGCAGCCGCGCCGTTTTTAACTATTCACCAAGGCTGTATTATCAATATTGCCGATATCCATGGTGAGCGCCCATTGAAAGGGCATCCAGTTTATTCCATCGCTAAAGCCGGATTAATCATGCTCACTCAAGCTTTAGCCCGAGAATTAGCCCCCCAAATTCGAGTGAACGCAGTCGCCCCTGGAATCGCTTTATTATCCGAAAAATTACTTCACGATGATAATTTAGTCCACCAACTAAAAGCCAAGACTCTACTAAAACGTTTTGCCGAACCAAAAGATATCGCCCAAGCCGTCCTCTTCCTACTCCAGCAACCCGCCATCACCGGCCAAGTTTTAAACATAGACTGTGGCCGTTCAATCCGAGGATAGCAAACCGCCAATGACAGGCCCCGTTTTTTCAAAACTTGCGAGCAGGCGGATGTCGCTGGAATGCCACGGAATAGGTTAATAGTTTAACGATTCACGGATAAGAGAATTGCAAATTAGAATGGAAAATACTACGCCGATTTCCTTTAAAGCTTTTACAATTTTTTTATATTCGGGATTATTTCTCAAGCTCGAATTATTTTTCAATAGGGTTTTAACTAAATTATTACAGTTTGAATTGTTGAAAGAAGTATGCTTTCCGTAAAAAATTTTGCTAACAATGTTAATCACTTTCATCTTTTTCCAAATAATGCAGTAATTCTTCAGGGATATCAGGGCCATCAGAAACGAATTGCATCGAAGTTCTCCCTAGTATTGATGGTATTTTTTAAACCCAATAGGGCTGATATTCGGCAAATTTGTTGCCGCTACTTTGATTTTTACGCTTGATGCGACCTGCGCTAACCGTATCTGCAATTAAGTTGGTGATTTGATTACGCTGTTTTTCGTGGATCTTAAAACGTTGACGCAGTGTTGTGTTTGTGAGTGTCTGGTGAGATAGATATTGTAGTACTGCATGTTGGTAGCACGCTTCAATACGTTCTGCTTGTGACATTTCAGAAAATGTACGCGGAGAATATAGCGTTACTCGAAAAGCATTTTCCAGTACAGTGAAAGCTAGTGGTGGTAGACCAAATAACTCTATATCTGTGATTACCTTCTGAAAACCTGTTCCGCGTTCTTCACAAATGCGGTAGCGACGAAAGGCAGAAGCCAGGGTTTCGTTGCGTGATTCTGGTGTCGTGCCGATCAATCGATCTAACTGTTTGGTTGGGAGTAAGCCGCCTGGATTAGTAAATTCGATTCGGTTATCAAAAATCTCAACGATTGGGCCGGCGCCCGTTATATTGAAATCTTGGTGTATGAGAGCGTTAGCAAGCAGCTCACGCAAAGCACGTTCTGGATAGAGTGTAGTTTGTACACGCAGTGACTGCTTAATAATTTCAGAATGGGGGAGAATTCTATTCAAATATGTAATCAGACTTTCAAAGCTAATGGCATATCCTCTAGGCTCCAACAGCTCATCAATGGCATTAACTTTGTTGGTACCTTGGTAACGAATAACTCGGGTGCGCTTACGCGACAGAGTATCGAATTGATCAAGGTCGCGAGCAGCGGCAATACCACCGAAGTGTGTGATATAATAACCGTTGCTATCAGCGATTATCATTTTCTCACTAATCAGCCAGGCCATTAATTCAGATGGATTTTCTGGTAATGGGCGCTGTAACAACTTGGCAATTGTTGTAAGGTCAAGCAGATTTAAAACTTCTTGAGTGGTTAGCATGGGGGATGCCCGCAAGTCTTCCCAGCGTGGTGATGGGGTATGTACTAACAGCGTTCCGATCTCTTGTCGTGATGCCTTGCGTGTCGTTCCTCCTGAGCGGATCCATGTCTCCTCAATAGATTTGCCACGCCGGTGTGCTGGTTTCCCTCGTCGCAGTTCTGGGATATAAATAAACAATAATGGGGTATTAGCTACCTCTACAACAGCATGATCTAGTGCTAATGGAGGATCGATTCCATGACGACCTAAATTGGCCAATTTATTTACGATTAACTCAACATCCTCTTGTGTGACTCCTATTAGCTGGGCATCAGAATCTGTCACTCCAAAAACAAGGAGGCCGCCACCAGAGTAATTCGAGAAAGCTATCAGGTGTTCGATTAATCGATCACTATGTTCAGATAAGCCATTTTTCCAGTCAAGTTCATTGATTTCATGAGGAATGGGTTCGCGGCTAGATTTAAACCACGTATGTGCCTGAGTAATCCAATGTTTTTCCATGTGATAGCAACTGATTGATTTATATTGTAAAAAAATAAAATTCCGTTTTCAAATGTGATAAGATTTTGAGAGGTAAATCATCAAGGTTTATCTTAATCATTGCCTCCTTATCGCTCGGATCTTCTATATGAATCTTAGCATTATTGAATCAAATATTAAATTCCTATCCAGAATTTAGAAAAGGTGATAGCTGGGGTAAGGCAGTCCTTAATGTATATAATAGGTGTATATAGAGCAGGTGGGTGTGATAATAACCTATTGATTTATTTCAATAAATAGAAATTTTCCGTTTTCAAATGTGATAAAAAGGTATTCCCGCCTGGATTCAATCACGTCACTGTTTAATTGAGACTAATTAGCTGGTGAAATAAGATTTAATTCGTTAGAATGCGGTCATGCGAAATCAATTAATTGCCGGCAATTGGAAAATGAATGGCTCTGCAACCAGTATTAAAACGCTGGTACAGGAGTTATTGCAAAATCGTCAGCGTTTTGCTGGGGTTGAAGTGGCCGTGTTCCCGCCATTCGTTTATTTAGAGCAGGTAGCCCAGTATTTGCAGGGTTCTTCCATCACCTGGGGTGGCCAAAACGTATCTGGCGAACCATCCGGCGCCTTCACTGGTGAGATTTCAGCCGCCATGCTGCAGGATCTGCATTGCCGTTATGTCATTGTCGGTCATTCCGAACGCCGCACCCTATTTGGGGAAACCGATCAACTCATCGCCGCCAAGTTTGTGGCTGCCCTAAAGGCCGGTTTACGTCCAATCTTATGTGTTGGGGAAACCGCGGCCGAACGTAAAGAAGGCGCAACTCTCAGCGTGATTCACCAGCAACTTGCAGTCGTACTTAAATTAGCTGATAATCTGCCTAATTTAGCCGAAGCCGTGGTAGCTTATGAACCGGTATGGGCAATTGGGACGGGGCAAAATGCTTCACCTGAACAGGCCCAGGAAGTACACCAGGCGATTAGAAAGCAATTGAGCCAATCGCATGCTGAATTAGGTGCAAAGATCAGAATTATTTATGGCGGTAGCGTCAAAGCTGACAATGCGGCGGCTCTGTTTAAACAGAGCGATATTGATGGAGCGTTGGTGGGCGGCGCTTCACTTCATGCAAACCAATTTATTGAGATCATAGAACAATGCAAGCGTTAATTTTAGTAATACATATCCTCGTATCCATTGCGATAATCGTTTTAGTATTAATGCAACATGGCAAAGGCGCTGACGCAGGTGCGGCTTTTGGCAGCGGCGCTTCCAGCACCATGTTTGGTAGCGTAGGCGCAATGAGTTTTTTCATGAAACTCACCGCCGGCCTGGCAGTCGTTTTCTTTGCCACCAGTATTGGTTTAAGTTATTTGGCTTCGCATCAGCAGCAGCATAGTTCGCAGGTTCTGGGTGATCTCGTGGCCCCGGCTGCGCCGCTGCAGTCTGCTCCTGCAGAGCCTTCTAACCAATAGAAAAGTTTTTTACGTATTGCCGGAGTGGTGAAATTGGTATACACGCAGGCTTGAGGTGTCTGTGGCGAAAGCTGTGCCGGTTCGAGTCCGGCCTTCGGCAAAATCTGAAGAGTTCTCTTGGCTGCCCTCATGGTTACCTCACGAAACTTAAATCTACGCAAAACGTTCAATTTTGGCTCAGGTTGAATGAAAAAATGGCCGAGTAAGCGGAGCGTACTCAGGTATGTGAGCATTGCGAGGACATTTTTTCATTCAACCTGAGCCAAAAGTGGACGTTACCTGGTTTTCATAAGATGGTCCTGTCGCCGCCCTTTATTTTTGGCGCAAAAAAATTTATGATGTGCAACTATGTTAACTCAATATTTTCCAGTGCTTATTTTTATGATAGTTGCCGTGGCTTTAGGCGTGATCGCTTATGCCGCTGGCAGCATTTTAGGGCCGCATCGGCCCGATAAAGCCAAGTTATCTCCTTATGAATGTGGATTTGACCATTTCGAAGATGCACGCCTGCCGTTTGATGTACGGTTTTACTTAATTGCCATCCTATTTATTATTTTCGATTTGGAAACTGCTTTCTTGTTTCCATGGGCCATGGTATTTCGCCATATAGGCTGGGTGGGTTTTGGAGCAATGATGCTGTTTCTTGGGATTCTAATCGTTGGCTTTATCTATGAGTGGAAAAAAGGAGCGTTAGAATGGGAATAAATTATTCTGCTGGAAGAAATCGATGAATTTGCAAGAGAGTTTATCGGGCAATGGCTTTCTGGTCACTTCTTTAGACCAGTTAATCAAATGGGCGCAAAGCGGTTCAATGTGGCCGATGACCTTTGGTTTAGCCTGCTGTGCGGTTGAAATGATGCATGCTGGGGCCTCCCGTTATGATATTGATCGGTTTGGAGTGGTGTTTAGGCCCAGCCCTCGCCAGTCCGATGTGATGATCGTCGCCGGTACTTTATGCAACAAAATGGCGCCTGCCTTGCGCAAGGTTTACGACCAAATGTCGGAGCCGCGTTGGGTAATCTCCATGGGATCTTGCGCCAACGGTGGTGGTTATTATCATTATGCGTACTCAGTGGTTCGTGGCTGTGACCGGATTGTCCCGGTCGATATTTATGTCCCCGGCTGTCCACCCACTGCAGAAGCTTTAGTTTATGGTATTATCCAACTGCAAAATAAAATTAAACGCCGCAACGTCATCAAGCGTGATTAAGGGAAAATATGCAGACCCAGCCAAAGCCACAAGATTTATTATTAGCTTTACAGCAAACCTTCGGCGATAAAATGCAACCGTTAACCATTGAAGATATGGTGACTGCCGATGTCGCTCCCGAAAATCTATTATCGGTTTGCACCCGTTTACGCGACGATCCTCAATTCCAATTTGCCCAGCTCACCGACTTATGCGGAGTAGATTACCTGGAATATGGTGAGAGTGAATGGCGCACCCAAGACACTACCGAAAGCGGATTCAGCCGCGGAGTTGAAGCGACTGAAGAGCAAATTTTATCTTGGAATAAGCCCCGCTATGGTGTGGTTTATCATTTACTTTCCCTTACCCATAACCAGCGCTTACGCTTAAGAGTATTAGTTAATCCCGAACCGGTCGTGCCTTCGGTCATTGATATTTGGAGCGCAGCTAACTGGTATGAGCGGGAAGCCTACGATTTATACGGCATCGTGTTCGATGGACACCCGGATTTACGCCGGTTACTAACCGATTATGGTTTTGTCGGCCATCCATTCCGTAAAGATTTTCCTTTGATAGGTGAAGTTGAGCTGCGTTATGACGCCGCCCAGCAGCGTTGTGTATATGAGCCTGTCAGCATTCAACCGCGTGTTCTAGTGCCCAAGGTCATCCGGGAAGATCATCGTTATTTGGTTGAAAATCCAGCGGAAAAGTAGAGGTATCCATGGCTGAAATTCGTAATTATACGGTTAACTTTGGTCCGCAGCATCCTGCCGCGCACGGAGTGTTGCGCATTATCTTGGAAGTGGACGGCGAAGTTATCCAAAAGGCCGATCCGCATATCGGTTTATTACACCGGGCTACCGAAAAACTAGTTGAATCGAAGCCTTATAATCAGTCCATCGGTTATATGGATCGTTTAGATTACGTATCCATGATGTGCAATGAGCATGCTTATGTTTTGGCGATTGAAAAATTATTAGAAATTACCCCGCCGGTACGCGCCCAATATATCCGAGTTATGTTTGATGAAATTACCCGGGTATTGAATCATCTGTTATGGGTTGGCGCGCATGCATTAGATATAGGCGCGATGAGTGTGTTTTTGTATTGTTTCCGGGAGCGTGAAGATTTGCTTGATTGCTACGAAGCCGTTTCCGGCGCGCGCATGCATGCTACTTATTACCGGCCTGGCGGCGTATATCGGGATTTACCCAATAGTATGCCCCAATATAAACCTTCCAGATGGCACAACGCCAAACGCGTCAAAGCAATGAATAGTAACCGCGAAGGTTCCTTATTAGATTTTATCGAAAATTTCACCCAGCGATTTCCCAAATTAATCGATGAATATGAATATTTACTAACCAATAACCGGATTTGGAAGCAACGCACCGTGGGCATAGGCGTGGTATCGCCAGAGCGGGCTATTAATCTGGGTTTTACCGGCCCCATGTTGCGCGGCTCAGGTGTCCAATGGGATTTACGCAAAAAACAACCTTACGAAGTTTACAGTGAGCTTGAGTTTGATATCCCGGTGGGCGTACACGGGGATAGTTATGACCGTTACTTAGTGCGCATGGAAGAAATGCGGCAATCGAATCGTATTATCAAACAGTGCATTGATTGGTTGCGAAAAAATCCTGGGCCGGTCATGTCGGATAACAATAAAATTACTCCGCCCCCGCGTAAAGTGATGAAAGAAGATATGGAATCCATGATCCATCATTTTAAATTATTTACCGAAGGATATTCGGTGCCCGCGGGACAAGCTTATGCGGCGATTGAACATCCTAAGGGTGAATTCGGTGTCTATATCATTGCTGACAATTCTAATAAGCCTTACCGGGTTAAACTGCGCGCGGGCAGCTATCCGCATACGGCTGCTTTGGATGAGATGAGCCGCGGGCATATGATTGCCGATTTGGTTACAGTCATTTCAACTATTGATGTGGTGTTCGGAGAGGTTGATCGCTAATGACGGAAATATTTACTATTGCGCCGGAAGTTCAAAAGAAAATTGAGCACTGGTTGAAGAAATACCCGCCTGAACAACGGCGTTCGGCGGTGGTCGCAGCATTATTATATGTTCAGGAACAAAATAATGGCTGGCTGAGTCAAGCCGCCATGGAAGCCGTTGCCGAGTATTTGCAGATTACGCCAATCGAAGTGTTCGAGGTTGCGACCTTCTACGATATGTATGAACTTAAACCGCGTGGACAACATAAAATAGGCATTTGCACCAATATATCCTGCTTATTAAGAGGCGCTGAAGAAATTGCCAATTGCGCCAAACAGCGCCTGGGTATCAATTTTGGTGAATCTACTCCAGACGGATTATTTTTATTGCGCGAAACCGAATGTATGGCGGCTTGCGGCGGCGCACCGATGTGTCAGATCAACGACCGGGAATACCATGAAAATTTAACCCCGGAAAAAATGCTGGCTTTAATCGATCAATTAGCAGGGGAGAAGTCTCATGGCTAATGAAGTTTGCTTTCGCACCTTACATTTAAAAGAACCATGGAGTTTGAAATCCTACGAAAGCGTGGGCGGTTACGTCGCATTACGGCGGATTTTGCAAGAGAAAACTCCGCCCGAGCAAATTATCCAAACCCTGAAAGATTCAGCATTGCGTGGCCGGGGTGGTGCAGGATTTCCCACTGGATTAAAATGGAGTTTTGTGGCTCGCGATGTTCCAGGACAAAAATACGTACTCTGTAATTCGGATGAAAGTGAACCCGGTACGTTCAAAGACCGGGATATTTTACGTTATAACCCGCATCAAATTATCGAAGGCATGGCCATTGCCTGCTATACCATGCATGCCACAGTCGGTTACAATTTTTTGCGCGGTGAATTTTGGGAGCCCTTCCAGCGTTGCGAAGACGCGCTGCGGGAAGCACGTGACGCCGGGTTGCTAGGTGAAAACATCCTCGGCTCGGGTGTCAATATTCAAATTTATAATCACATGAGCGCAGGCGCTTATATTTGTGGCGAAGAAACTGCGTTGATGAATTCTTTAGAAGGCAAGCGCGGCTGGCCACGATTTAAGCCGCCGTTTCCAGCCAACTTTGGCTTGTATGGCCGTCCCACTAATATCAATAACACCGAAACTTATGCTTCGGTGCCGGTGATTTTAGAGAAGGGCGCGAAATGGTTTGCGGATATCGGTACTCCGAAAAACGGCGGTACTAAAATTTTTAGCGTCAGCGGCCACGTCAATAACCCTGGCAATTTTGAAATACCGTTAGGCACGCCTTTCTCCGAATTGTTGGAATTAGCGGGCGGAGTGCTCAAAGGGCGTTCCTTGAAAGCCGTGATTCCCGGCGGCAGTTCGATGCCGGTCTTACCTGCGGATATTATCATGAAAACTAAGATGGACTTTGACAGCTTGGGCGCGGCGGGGTCGATGCTAGGATCGGGCGGAGTGATCGTCATGGATGAAACCACTTGTGTGGTCAAAGCCCTAGCGCGAATCTTGAAGTTTTACATGCATGAATCTTGCGGACAATGCACGCCATGCCGCGAAGGTTCCGGTTGGGTCTACCGATTAACCCAAAGAATTGAAGATGGTTTGGCGACTATGGATGATTTGGAACGCTTAGGCACAGTGGCGCACGGCATTGAAGGCCGCACGATTTGCGCGTTTGGAGAAGCCATTGCCTGGCCGATCGCCGGCTTTTTGAAGCATTTTCGTGATGAGTTTGTTTATCACATCCATCATAAAAAATGTTTAGTTTAATAATTGAGAAGACTTATGGTTGATTTAGAAATAGACAGCAAACCCATTAGCGTAGAAGCGGGTACCACGATTATCGAAGCTGCTGATCAGCTTGGAATTTATATTCCGCGCTTTTGCTATCATAAAAAACTATCCATTGCTGCTAATTGCCGGATGTGCTTGGTAGAAGTTGAAAAAGTCGGCAAGCCATTACCCGCTTGCGCCACGCCGGTCACTCAGGGTATGAAAGTATTCACCGTCTCCAAGAAAGCGGTGGAAGCCCAAAAAATTGTGATGGAATTTTTATTAATCAATCACCCGCTCGATTGCCCCATTTGCGACCAGGGCGGCGAGTGCGAGTTACAAGATCTTTCCATGGGTTACGGCAGTTCTCATTCTAATTACCGGCAAGGTAAACGCTCAGTATTCAATGAAAATCTCGGCCCCTTGATTGACACGGAAATGACCCGCTGCATTCAATGCACCCGCTGCGTGCGTTTCGGCGAAGAAATTGCGGGAATGCGCGAATTAGGCGTGACCTATCGTGGAGAACATGAACAGATTGGCACTTATGTCGAACATATGGTTAAGTCCGAAGTTTCTGGTAACGTCATTGATTTATGTCCCGTCGGCGCTTTAACCGCAAAACCGTCGCAATACGCATTGCGAGGCTGGGAAGTTAAAGAGCACTCCGCTATTTCTCCGCACGATTGCCTGGGCACGAATATTTTTATGCATAGCCGCGGCGAAGAATACGCTCCGCAGCGCCAAGTATTGCGGGTCGTACCCCGCGAAAATACGGCTATCAATGAAACCTGGATCAGTGATCGCGACCGTTTTAGTTACCTAGGTTTACGGCATCCTGACCGGGTCCTGAAACCCCAGGTAAAACGCAATGGCCAGTGGCATGAAATAGAGTGGCAGCGGGCATTGCTGGAAGTCGCTGACCGTACCCTGGCGATTTGTGAGCAACAAGGCGCTGATCAAATCGCCGGGCTTATTTCACCGAATTCAACTTTAGAAGAATGTTATCTATTCCAAAAGTGGCTGCGAGCGCTGGGCTGCAACAATATAGACCACCGGTTTCGCCAGCAGGATTTTAGCGATCAAGAGTCCGCTCCGGCTTTTCCTAACCTGGGTATGCCTATCGCTGATGTCGAAAATTTGCAAGCGGTATTGCTAGTGGGTTCTCATGTCCGCTATGAGCAACCTTTAATGGGATTGCGCTTAAATAAAGCCGCGCAAGATGGCGCGCAGATCATGGCGGTCAATCCCATGGATTATCGTTTTGTATTTCCACTGCGCGAAAAGTTAATTACCACTGATATAGTGTTGGGATTAGCAGAGATTGCCGCCGCGTTGACTCAAGATTCTCCTATTCCCGAATTATCCAGCATTAAACCAGGCGCTGCAGCGCAAGCAATTGCCAACCGGTTAAAGGCAGCCGGCCCAAAAGCGGCTATTTTTATGGGCGAATATGCGTCGAGCCACCCACAAGCATCGGCAATCCGTGCCTTGGTTCGATTCATCGCGGATGCAACCAAAGCGATAACCGGCGTCTTAACTGAAGGCGCTAATAGTTCAGGGGCATGGTTAGCCGGAGCGGTTCCGCATCGTGGGCCTGGCAAAACCAAACTTGCTAAATCCGGAGCCGATGCTCACAGTCTATTCACTTCGCAACCTAAACGGGCTTATTTTTTATTGGGATTGGAACCGGAAATGGATTGTGCCGCGCCGGCAGCCGCGCTTGCCGCTCTGCAGCAAGCGGGATTGGTCGTGTGCATGACCTCATTCGTGACCACCGCGATGAAGGAATATGCCGATTTTATTTTACCCATCGCGCCCATTGCGGAAACGGTTGGCACGTTTATTAATATCACTGGCGCCCCACAAAGTTTTTCTGCCGTCAGCGTTCCCTGTGGCGAAGCCAAACCGGCTTGGAAAATTTGCCGGGTATTAGCCAATCTCATGGAATTACCTGAATTTGAATATGCAGATATCCATGCAGTACAAGCGGAATTACGTGGCATCATCGCGCAAACCCAAATGGAGCAACCGGCAGCGACGCCGATTCCGCATTTTCCTAACGTTGAAAACCATCATTTAATTCGCTTAGCCCCTTGGCTGTTATATCGAGTTGATCCCATGGTGCGCCGGGCTAACGCCTTACAACAAACCATGCCCGGTCACTTAGCATCCATTGCGGTCCATTCCAGCCTCGCTGAAAAACTGAATTTAACCCCAGGGCATCGGGTAACGGCGCGCCAAGCAGATTCTGAAGTTACGTTACCGTTACGCATCGATGACCGTTTAGCGCCAGGAGTAGTCTTTATTCCATCGGCATTAACCGAAACTGCTGGATTTGGCCAAGCTTCCGTATCGATTACTCTGCAACAGGAGACACACGTTAATGGCTGACATTTTGACGCTATTATGGATCCTCGGTAAAGTTCTGCTAGTCGCCATCCCAATTACTTTGGTAGTGGCGTTTTTGACTTTGGCTGAGCGGAAAGTGATCGGCTATATTCAATGCCGGATCGGGCCTAATCGAGTCGGTTTACGCGGCATACTCCAGCCTATCGCGGATGCGGTAAAATTATTAAACAAAGAAGTGATTATTCCCTCCGCCGCAAATCCCATTTTATTTATTCTAGGCCCATTGTTGGCGCTGGCCCCTGCCTTGGTAGCTTGGGCAGTCTTGCCTTTTAATGCCGGATGGGTGATTGCTAATGTCAACGCGGGAGTATTATTTTTATTCGCGATGACTTCTTTGGGAATCTACGGAATTTTAGTTTCCGGCTGGGCCTCCAATTCTAAGTATGCGTTTTTTGGCGCATTACGTTCCGCGGCGCAAATGGTATCTTACGAAATTGCGATGGGGTTTGTGCTGGTAGGCGTATTACTCGCCGCCGACAGCATGAATTTATCGCAAATCGTGTTGAAACAGACCGGCGGATTTTGGCATTGGTATTGGTTACCCCTGTTGCCTTTATTTGTAGTTTATTGGGTAGCGGGCCTGGCCGAAACCAACCGGGCGCCGTTTGACGTTGCGGAAGGCGAATCAGAAATTGTCGCCGGTTTCCACGTTGAATATTCGGGAATGGGTTTTGCGCTATTCTTTTTAGCGGAATACGCGAATATGATGCTGGTTTCAGCCACGGCTGCAGTATTCTTTTTTGGCGGGTGGTTGTCGCCGTTTCAAGGTATTCCAATACTAGATCCCTTGTTTGCGTGGGTTCCAGGCATTATTTGGTTATTTATTAAAATGGGATTTTTCCTGTTTTTATATATCTGGATACGCGCTACTTATCCACGTTACCGTTACGATCAAATCATGCATCTGGGCTGGAAAGTACTCATTCCAGTATCGCTGATTTGGTTGATAGTCGAAGCAATATTCATTCAGTTGGTACATAGGTAGATTTATGAAACAATGGGTCAAGAGTTTTACGCTATGGGAATTACTGCAAGGTTTAACGCTGACTATTAAGTATTTTTTCAAGAAAAAAGTAACGGTGCAATATCCGGAAGAAGAAACGCCGATTTCCCCACGGTTTCGCGGGATGTTAGCGTTGCGGCGTTATCCTAATGGCGAAGAGCGTTGCATCGCCTGCAAACTTTGCGAAGCGGTTTGCCCCGCCTGTGCCATCACTATTGAAGCTGGCCCTCGCGCCAGCGACGGTTCCCGCCGCACCACTAAATATGAAATTGATGCTTTCAAATGCATCAACTGCGGTTTCTGTGAAGAAGCCTGCCCGGTAGACGCCATTGTGTTGACTCCGGAGATGCATTATCACATGGAAAATCGCGGCGAAAATATCCTAACCAAAGAAAAATTATTATTCATCGGCGATATCTATGAAAAACAAATCGCCACCGACCGCGCCAAAGACGAACCTTACCGTTAAGAGGGGTCAGCCAGCCTAACACCATATGAATTCATTTTTCGTGACTTTTAGTATGGCAGTATTTTTTCTAGTTATATTTATTCTGTTTAAGCGGCAAATTACTAGCTTGATAGCCAAGGCTAGTAGGACAAAAGTAGATTTGGATATTGATTTAAGCACTCATGGAGTGAAATCTGAATCTCATCAGATTCAAAAAGAGGCAGATTTAATGTCTTTTATGTGTGTTTATTGCGATCAATTGCATCCTATGTCTTGTCATAGCCTTGAGCATATCATTCCCAGAGCATTAGGTAATAAAAATTATGTCTTGCCCAATGCTTGTAAATTTATCAATAATTATATGGCTTGTTCATTTGAAAAGCGAATAATAAATTCGGAAGTAATGAAGGAAATACAGTTGATAGCTTATCCTCCAAAAAACCCCTATTTTAGAAGAAATCTAGGATCTTCAATTGAGCCACATTTAGCCCACTATATCTTTCCCACTGGAGAGAATAAAAAAGTTCAAAAACCCCATGATATTGAAATTGATACTGTACCTATGCAGTTGTTTGGAGAAAAAGGAAAGGAATTAACATACGAACTGAAATTACCTTTTTCAATTATTGGTGTAAAAGGAGCGACTGCTTTAATTAGTTCTGCTCATTTGGAGCGGCGTTTAAAAAAATTTAATCCGGAATTAGAAAATTATGTTAGTGAATTGTTTAAAAACCCTTCAATAAATCCAGGGTTTTTTGATTTTATAAAAGATCATAATATTAATCTTGATAATAAAATATATGATAGAAAAAATAGAAAGGTAATACCCAAGATAATAAAAAACTCTCCACTATTACAAACTGATAACATAACAATTTTTTTCGACGATGAGGCATTGACGAAATTTTTCTTTAAAATTGCATGGACGTATGCTGCACAAGAATTTGGTAGAGAAAAATTAACTAATTCAACTAGTGAATGGATTTTGGATTATTTGGTTTCTGGACACGTCAACGATATAGAATTAGTTGCCATGTATCCTGACCTATTTTTAGAACCTACAAAAATTGACAATGAGGAATATATATTTTGGAAATATGATATCAAGAATACTTTAGCCTACATTAATGAAAACGTATTTAGAGATGATCTTTCTCGGGTAATGAAGCATTATAATTATCGTCTTGAAAAGCATGGTTATGCCAGTAATTTTATTAGAATTTCTAAGATAGAGTTACTAGATGATACCATGAGAAAATGTGCTACTGATTATCGACACCACGAATTAAGTTTTAAAAAAATAACTGGAAATTTGGAAAATGCAACTGTTTGTTTAATAAAACTCTATGGTGGTATTTTAGAAGCTGAAGTACTACTTTCGGAAGAACACATTTCAATAAATTTTCCTCCTTTGTTAAAAATCGATCTTTGAAATAATTAAGTCAAAAAATTACGAATTTTACTTGCTGTTTTAGGTCATTCTGGCTCTGATCAACGGTATTTATCTTTTAGGATGGATGGGGTATTCTAATTTGCAGCATTCAGAGCTATTTGGTAAGATATTGATCTGAAATTTCAAATTTAGGGAAAATTCAATATGAAAAAGGCTTTTTTAGAAACAAGTGCAATCAATAAATTTTTCAACCATGGAATGAGAGGCGAGCAACTGAGAGGTTTTTTAGAAAATAAATCTTTATCCCCTGTCATTGGTTCATTTACGACTTTCGAGTTAGCGAAAACTTTCTTAACTGATAATGCTATTGAAAAAGTCAAAGGCTTTTTTCAGTTGATTAAAGATCTTAACCCTGAATTTAGTTATAGAGATGATGAATTACTTGTCATGGAATCTAGAAAAATAAAATATAATCTTGATATTATTCCTATAATAAATTCAGAAAGATTGGTAGATTTAAATGTAAGAATTAACAATTTCTCTCAGGGAGCTATCGATAACCTTCTCGAAGGATTCATTGAATCTAAGCAGGAAAATATGAATAACGCTAGACTGCTGTGGAGTCCTCAAAATTATAATGATAAGATTTCGGAATTCAATAGTTTTATTGAATATAGAGATAGTTTTTTAAAGGAGTGCAATATAAATTATTTGAAGTATAGAGATCATTTGAAGGATTTTTTAAAAAACACTGCTGAAATAAAATTACATAATCATCATATTTTAAAACTGTTAAAAGGGATTCACTCTTATCCAGCTTTGAGAACTCACTTTTATTCTCACCTCTTTTTGAATTTTATATCTCGTTCACATCCGCCAGCTAAAGATAAAATTTCTGATGCAATGCAATTAACAGAAGCTGCTTATTTCCCTATATTTATTAGTGGAGATGAGCGCCATCTAAAATATGCTAATGACATTAATCCAGATATTCAGTTAATATCTACTAAAAATCTGGGAATTAACTAATTATTTTAATAGGAATTTAATTATGTCTTCAGTCATTCATCAGCCTCATGATAAATTTATACGGTTGTCGTTAGGGCAGCTTCATGTTGCCCAGGAATTTTTTACTGAGCATTTACCTCCAACGGTCTTAAAAAAAATGAATCTGGCAACACTTAAGCTCGAAAACAGATCTTTCATAGATGAAAATTATAAAGGCACTGAGGCGGATGTTGTCTACAGCGTTAAAGTAGATGGCGCTGAGGCTTATCTTTATGTCCTCTGTGAGCATCAGAGTACCGTAGATCATTGGATCGCATTTCGATTATGGGTGTATATGATTCGTTTAATGGAAATGCATATCAAGCAGAATCCTGGAGAGCCTCTACCATTGGTATATCCTATGGTGGTCTATACTGGCCAAGAAACCTGGAACGCGCCATTGGATATTTTTCCGCTTTTTGGAGACCAACACACCTTAGCTAGAGAATGGCTATTTAGTCCTTTTCAATTATTGGATATTCATCAGATTCCCGATAACGAAATACGTCGAAGACAATGGTGCGGGCTGGTTGAATTTGCGTTAAAATACAGGCAGGTACGTGATTTTAAAGAGTTTTTAAAAATTCTGCTGCCCTGGGTACATCAAATAGAGCAAAGCGGTGTTTCCGGCTTCTCTTTCAGTAAAATTGTGCTAAAATACATCCTGGATGGTACGGAAGCCAAAGAAACTGGTTTATTCCTCCAGGGAGTTAAGGACTATCTATCCAAAGAATTACGAGGTGAAATCATGACGTTAGCTCAGCAATTTATAAAACAAGGTCAGGAGCAGGGCATTCAGCAGGGTGAGGTAGCGTTCATGACTCGGCTACTAAAACACCGTTTTAGAAAAATTCCTGAAGCCTACCTGGCGCGTATTGAGCAAGCTGACGCCGAAACATTGTTGCTGTGGGGTGAAAAAATTTTAGAGGCTAATACACTGGAAGAGATATTTGAGAAAGTTTGAGATGAGCCGACATAAAATTTTAGTATCTTATTAAAAATTAAATGATTACTTATTATTAATAACGATGAAACTTTTGGGAATGACTACAAATCACTTCTACATTATTTATTTTTGACCTGAAATACTTTGAATGATAAAATTCACATATAAACTAGTTACTGCGTAGCGGGGATTAGTTTTTGTGTTAGTTAATCACGCGCTTTCCTTGTTACTATACGGCTTTTAAGCCAGTCTTGGCGGCAGCCAAATTCTGTCAAGCTTTCCGATCAAAAATTTTCCGATTGCATTTTAAATTCCAGAGGGTTTATAATCCTAGGCGCGACACCCGGGTGTATCTAGCACCCGGGAGACGCTGACCACGAAACAAACAGGAATTTGTTACATGGCTGTCATTATACCATGGCAATCGCACTTAAAATCGGCGATTACTCATTTTTTTAGTAGAATATCTCATCTCGCTTTATAAGTAAATTTTTTATCAATCTGGCTGTTTTGTTGTTTAAGAATTATTCTTTTTTGGAAAAAAGAGCCATAGAAATTCCTCAGACATGAAGAGATAGCCGAATTCAATTTTTTTAACTTTAATTTTTAAATGTAGAATCCGCCATTAATACCTTTAGCAGGTATTGATGATCCCATCCGGCTCTTTTTCTGCGCGCTGTGATGCCTACTTTACTGGTTTTTTCTTGCTTCAATAAATTTAAGGCAACCCGCCTGATGATGGCTAAATTTTCTGATGCGTTGCCAATGCGTACTCGACTTAAATCTTCTTTAAAACTCACGTCTAAAGACCAATGCAGATTAATCTCAATGTTCCAATGTTTGCGCACAGCTTGCATAAATCTATTGATGTCTTGGTCTCTGAGAGTATGCCCGCGTTTCTCTGTTTCCCACAAAATGCGTCGTTTTGATTCCATCACCGTTTTTTTATTAAAATCGGCGATTTCAATATCCAGAATAGAATCAATTTTATCTCCATTAGGAGCCTGGAGAATATAGCGTAATTGTTCCCCCTTTTGCTCTACGTAAATTTTACCTTTTTCGGGTAGCGCTCCTGTTGGCAGTTCTGACAGTAAAAAAACTTCATACCCATCCCCTAAGCTCGTTAGAAAAAATCGTTTTGAATATTCTGTTTGATTATTCACAGTTCGCTTAACCTCAACCAT
Organism: uncultured Pseudomonadota bacterium; assembly: GCA_963697455.1. Lineage (GTDB taxonomy): Bacteria > Pseudomonadota > Gammaproteobacteria > Coxiellales > Coxiellaceae > JAFEDN01. The sequence continues at coordinate 110,081 of CAVOOI010000014.1, forward strand.
TCCCAGTCCATTTAAATAAGGCCAACGAAGGCTAAATGGGTGTTGTTCGCGAGGTTTAATTAAACTATATCGTCTCGTTTCCATCCGTCCGTGACAGCTCACTTTTTCTAATTTTTGTTTATGAATCATTTTCTTATATTTTTTGTCTCCGTGTTCTGCTCGTAAAAAAATATTATCTACTTCCTGATATAAAGTAGGCTGATTTTCTTTAAGCGACAAAACATAATCCGCTCCCTTCTCCACGATTTTTTTTGCAATGCCTTGTTGACAACCCATCGCATCAATAGTGACTATGCTGCCAGAAACATCAATCATATCCAATAGTTCTGGAATCGCCGTGATTTCATTTGATTTCTCATCGGTTTTTATCTGACCCAGTAGAATTTTATTTTTTGATGCCCAGGCGCTAACCATATGGAGCATTTTGACTGCTTTTCTTTTGTCATGAGAACCGCGCAAACTTTTTCCATCAATCGAAATAATTTCATTTTGCAAATCGATCGATAGCGATTCAATCCAGGCTAAAAAACATGCTTCAAATACATCCGAATCTAATAAGGAAAAAATACGACCAAATGTATCGTGAGAGGGGATTCCGTGAGGCAGGGATAAAAAAGTTTTCAGCCAATCTAATTTGGCTTCCGCAAATTCGCAGATTTCTGTCCAGCCATCAGCTCCACAGATTGTTCCTAATATGGCTATCACCAGGATATCGTGAAAAGGATGGAGAAGGTTGTGATTCTCTGTCCTGGGATCTTCCAAAATCGCAAAATGTTCAAAAAATGTATCTGCTAATTCCATCACTACTCCCTGTGGCCATTTCCATTACAGAGGGTAGTTTCCAGTAAATTCTATTTGAAATCAATTATATAGTTTAGTGCGATTGCCATGGTCATTATACTAACTGATAATTCATTTCTTTTGAATCACTGGTTTGATTCTCAGGTATTATTTCCTTTTAAAAAAAGTGCGCGGAGGCATGGTTTCGGCTATGCATCCTGGCGGCTGTTTGCCTATATCCCAGGCAAATTAGTTCGGAAGGAAGCGCCTGGTTCTCACGTGATATGGGATGCTCAAGAAAGTGAATCCTTCAGTGGAATAAAACCAATCCATGCGCCGACGCCGCATAGACTGGGTCCCCCCTTCTGTGCGCGTTGGTGTTGTGGTCGCTTTTAAAAGTAAAACTTAATGGGGGTCAGCGAGCCAGCGCAGGGCTTTTAAGCTGGGCATAAAGCAGTATTCACCGCCTCGTGTAATCACAAATCGCGGAATTCCCTGCAGGCGTTTGCGAACGGGCCGGTGTGGCGCTGTAAATCCATTGCTGTCTGCATTTGCCCCAACAATAGGATCTTGATCACTGCCTGCACCAAAGAAAACCCCATCATTGATCCATTGGGACTGAACAAATTCAAACTGCCGTCCCAGATGCGCTCCTAAAAATCCGAACATCAGACCTCGATCAGCGCCATCATCCTCCAGAACGCCTTCAGGCAGTAGCGGACCATACGCAGTTCCCCGCCGAATCATGCGGTGCAGTCTTACCGTGCCTGCAACGGCGGCGTCACGCGGATTGGTGCGGCGGATGTGTGAACCCCCAGGAGTTTTGAACCCGATGGGATCATCTTTTTCGTAAAGGAAATTGTTATTGCACTGCGGATCAGCGCCTAATTTGGGATTATCCTGAAAAGGACAGAGCGCCAGAGGTGCACCACTGCGCCATCGTCCCATCATTTTAGCCGCTAGCAATTCCTCTTCCCCAGGGTCATTTGAATTTGTTTTTAGATACTGACGGAAAGCGGCTACGCGTTGGTGTAACTTGCGGAACACGATATAAGTCCCATTGCGGCCTAGAATTTCGGGATTGGTTACTTGGATACCGCCCATTTCATCAGGATAACCTAACACAAATTCGCCCGCTTTTAACGGTGATTCCAAGGGGTTGGTTCCCGCGACGCCACTGCCTTCGATCGCCGGATGGCTGATGCCATCCCGAAATCCGAAGGGTTCCTTCATATTAGGTAAAGCATAGCAATCTTGGCGCCATATCGCGGTAATTCCTGATAAATCTTGATAAGATTTCCGAGCAGGGTCAAGGATCGCTTCAAGGGTCTGTATATCTGGTGAGACAGCAACAATGATCACATGCACCTCGGCAGTTCCCAACGGTTTCTCCCAATTTTCGGGACTGCTTTCATCGGTGTCGCCCAAATCTTTCCAGCGCGCCGCCATCCCTTGCCGGAACTCCCAGGCAAAACTATTGAGTGAATCCTGCGGCACGCCCAGTGCTTGCAGTCCTTGATAAGAAAGCGCAACACTCACCCAGGTATCTGCTAAAGGACTGGTAGGCGCTGCAGCGGAAGTAACCACCGCGCTTAATCGGCGCATTAATTCGCATCCCGCTTTACGATCGTCGATACGGAGTACAATATAAGTAGCCGCATAAGGAGTGGGCCGGGGACGCAAAACACCACTTTGAATGTCATCCAATTCGAGAACTGTTGGCACTTTTCCAGTCATTTGTTCTCCTTAGTCGTTACGCGATGGTGGCCAGATTCTTCCAGAAATTTTTCACACTCTCATCCACACCGAATAATGTGCTGAAGATGGTGGAGTCAGCCAATAAAATATCGCCTGCTCGCTCACCGCAGGGCGGCATCCAGAGCAATATATTGAATTCGCGATTGCCCATTTCTGTGAATGGATGTGGTTTGGACAGATCAATCGGTTGTCGCGCCAGAACATGAATTGACTTAGTATCCTCTGTAGTCACTGCATAATGCGGCAAGTGCATGTGGAAGACAAAATTAGTAACGCCCTGGAGCCAACCTTTGGTATCCAGATCTCTGGCAATGGACAATGGTACAGGCTTTTGAGTTCCTGGTTCCACTGCTGGGCGCAAACCATAGCGGTTCTCAACCGGCACTCCGAGCCCCTTCATGATGGAACGCAGATACAGACCGAAACGTTGCTGGCGTGGCACTAAGGCGTCGCCATGATGGTAGTATTCTATATCACGTACCTTTAAATCATCGGTAGCGCCAACGTCATGATGAGGCCCTAGAATCAAACAAGTACCTTCCCGTTTGAGGAAATTTCGCAGGGCTTCGATTTCTTCAGGGGCGGCTTCCTGTTCGGTGACCATATGGTCTAATCCAAAAATCATCAAAGTGTCTGCATCTGCCAGTACACGTTCATCAATGGGAAGTTTGAAGCCAGCTTGATCAATGCGTTGAAATACTGGCGCCGCATGGCCTGTGATCTCTCCGATATACTGTTGGAATGGCGCCCACGCCCAGAAGAATAATTCCAACGCTCCGGTGATTCCTTGTTGGAATTGAAACGGGTCTGACCATTCCGGCGCTTCATAGGCGGGCCATGACACTCGCCTGACTTCCGTCATCGTGGAAAAGCGGTTGTCGAGTTCAGCGGGATTTCTGCCGGCCTCGGCGGGATAACTCCAGGATACGTAAACGCTCACTCGTCTGCGGCCAGGGGTATATTTTCGCAGTATGTGATTCTGATTGTAAGTTCGCGCGGGTTTTTTTTCGGTCATTATCATTTCCTTATAAAAAGGTATCCATTCACCACATAAATTTGCATACGCATTCCCCTCTACATGGTGAATAGTTACATAAAAAGTCTTACTGCATCTGATCGAGTATATCGGAGAAAGCACGCTTGATTTTGAGGGCCTTTTTAATTTCGTCAGCCGTGAAATAGGGATATTCTCCGTATTCTAAAAAACTCGGACAATGATGATCGCGGACAAATTTGATAAATGCTGCAGGATTGGTTTTCCAATCCGTCGGAAAACCTTCGAGATTTTCAAAGACGGTGTTGATGCCTGTTTGAGTAAAAAGAGCAACAGCGTCCTCGGTGTATTTATCGAAATCAGTATCAAAGATTCCTTGATACATAAAGCGTGTGTCGTTATCGAATAAGACCCAACGCAGGTAGTGAAGTTTAAGAGGCGCTAATACGTAGGGGTTTCCTTCTAATGCTTGAACCAATTTATTTCCATAACTGCGGATGATCTCTGCTTTGCCAGGTTTGACGTTGGCAATGATCGTAAATCCATAACAAGCGGGTGATTTGGGGAAAATAGGGCCATATTTTCCTTGTTCGAGCTGATCAGTCTCCTTGGGTATCACCATCCCTTGTGGTTTGATTTCCATATCGGTCTTCCTTGTCGTGCCAAGAATGTTGCGGGTTTAGAGGAGTCATGGTAGCTTACAATCGGTTATTTGACAACTCATTGGAGCAATTTTTCATGGACTGGTTAACTGTTTTATTAGGAATTGCAGTAACTGCTATCAAATTTGGACAAGGTCTAGAAAGTGAAGAAGATAGCACAGCTTCTTTAAAGCCATGGCTGATTACAAAAGCGGTATTGGCGGTTACTTTTCTGGTCCCAGTTATATTTCTAGGATTAATTTTAATTTTTAAACCCACTCTGGCGATTACCTGTGCGCTTATCATTATGGCGTGTTCACCAGCAGCCAATTTATCTAACAAAGCCATGCGTGCATTAGGCGGAGATATAACACTTACGAATCGTATTGAATTGATAGTGTCATTAATTTCTATTGTAACCACACCAGTATTATTAGAAATCATGGAAGTTATCTTAGGTTTAAACTTGAATGTGAAAGCCTCTATTATTATCGGACAACTTGCTGTCACCCAATTTATTCCGACTATTTTGGGTGTATTGCTTCGAAAATGGCGGCCAAAATATATTCATTACGCAAAATTTATTATCAAAGTAGCCAGTAGGTCATTAATCATTATTTTTGTGCTGCTGATCATCCAATATCATCAAGCTTTCAGTCAGTTGAGAATCCAAGGTTATACGGCAGTCATTATTGCAACGATTAGTGCATTTTTGTTGGGCATAATAGTTGCTGGTAAAAATCATAAGCAGCAAATTTCACTTGCGATTGAAACTGGTTTACGGAATCCAGGTTTAGCCTATTTAATTGCTTCTGAGAATTTCATAGAAGAGAATGCAAACGTAATGATGATACCTTACGCAGTGACTGTTTTAGTGACGATTTTTTTATGCACTTGGATCTTGAAATCTTTTTTTAGACGCACTGCAGACCTATTATAGGTTAGTCCGGTAGTTAGAGAGTATTGCTGATTACAGTTGCATAGGCATTAATTTTGTTTCCGGTTCTGCCTTCATTCAATTCCGGTATTTGATTTACCAGTCTTATAATTGCGTGCAAGTGCTGAGCTTTTGGGCTAAAGGTGTCGCTTTTGGGTTTAAAGGTGAATTCTAATAGATTTTCTAAGATCTGATTAATTCCCGCCAATTTTGCTTTTTTATGATTAATTCGTTCTTTCATGGCCTGGGAGCCTAACCGATTAACTCCCCAAGTCTGCAGAAATTGCTCCGAACGTCTAATTTCCTTGGAGAGGGCTAGACTAAGGGTAAATAATTCTCTTAAAGTATTTATGCTTTTGCAAAACTCTTCGTAAGAACCCCTGCACTCGATAAATTCAGAATAGAGCAAACCGCGGTTGCGGAGAAACGCTGTGATGGTACTATTTATAGGTTTCTTCTCAAATTCTGCTAAAAGCGACTGAAGTAAGGTGCTTTGCAGGGATTGCTTTTCCTCTAGATTTTGACAGTAAGGCGCCAGTATCGATAAATGCTGTGGCTGCTCTGTTTTCATGGCTAAATTGGAGAAAAAGCTCAATCTTGCTGCTTTTGAGTCTGATGTAGAAGTGAAACTATTATGAATTCTGCCAAATAGCTGGTTAAGCTCTTCAGGAGCAAATCCATCTAAGTTAATTTCCGGAATCAGCTTAATGAGAAATAAAGCCTTTTCTTTTTGTCCATCATTCCAAACTTGTTGGAGTAATGAATGTCCGCTAGAATTTTTAGTGTTTACTAACTCAACTAATTGTTGATGGCTGAGGGCTTTCTGCGCAGATTCGAGCAACCGCCTGAATAAATGCAGACTACAATGTTTTCCGGCAATCTCAAGTAATGATTGGGTATAAGCATCCGGTGCTAAAAAACCAGAATCTAACTCAATTTCTTCCTTGATTAGAGATATACATTGTTCCCAATTGAGTCGTTCTGCTATAACCTTCATCCGTTCCCGGCAATTTTTATTATTGATAGGATCGATTTTATCAAAGAATCTTTGTCGATTCATTTGGAGTAACACATCAGAAAATTCAGGCTTTTCCCTGCAAAAATTTCCTAATATATCCAATGCCTGTTTATTAATTTCCGGCTCACAAAGGGCCGCTTGATCCATGTTTCCCAAAGCATCTACAAAGTTATGTAGATGTAATTGTTCGGTGATTTGGAACAGCAGAGTTTGAGCATGCCTTAAATTATCATCTATCTCAGTAGGCTTTTCTTCCGAATTATAAATAATACATTGTAATTTTGACAAACAAATTAAGGCTTGCTTAGAAGTGACTTGCTCAGATTTTTCTGCTACAGTAAGGTCAGGCAAGTTAAAAGGACATTGCTTCAATTTACAAGCAAACTGTAATAGACTCCACCCTTCATAAACATTGCCACGAAAAGCCTGAACTATTTCATCAAATTTTTCAAGTGCAAAGTAATAATCTTTTTTTCCTAAAAGTTCTGCTGCTTCTATTGCTATCCTTCCATAATAAGAATGATTAGCTTTGAGGATGCCATCTTGCCGGGAGGAATATTCAACTAACAGCATGCGTGTTTGATCGGCTATAGCCTGACATAATAATTTTTCTTGAAACAAATTATATTCATTTGGGGAATGGCGGTAGCGGCATTCGATGATTTCAAATAGTATTCGCGATTCTGCTATGTCTTCTGGGTTTTTAACCTGAATAAGAAATTTAATAAAATGCTCTACTGTTTGGTCCAGATTATCGCCATAAAACGCATGCAAGAGCGCGGATTGATCAATCAGTTTTCGAGCTGATGTTACGTTCTTTTCTTCATCCGCATTGCTTTGGGTAAGATTAAGTTCTGGAAATTTAGTCAGCAGACATTTTAATTTTTTAGGCTTGTTTTCCTGTAAAATCAAGCTTAAAACGGATTCATTATTATTGTCCTGAAAATTAATTAAATCATAAATCCTTCGCAAAGAAACTTGGCTGGAATAATCGGTGAGATAATCTAAAAATTTATCAAATTCATCAACCGAGCCAAACTTAACCAATAGCATCAGCGCGGTGGGTTGATTTGGCGCCACTCTGGTAGGGTTAACGTGGTTTTCCAATAACGTGGTAAATAACTCCTTATTTTTCTTTCTAATTGCATAGCAAAGCGGGGTTTCTAATGCTGATATTTTGTCCGTTGTTCTAGGTTGACTGATCACCTGAATAAAATCATATTTGGATTCAATGAGCGCCTCTTGTAGGCAGCATAGTTTTTCAGGCGCGGTCTTGTCAACTAGTAGCGATAAGAGAGTAGGCAGATAGTCAGCATGTTCCTTGGAGTTGCAGTAAGATCGGATCAGCTCGATGATGATCTCATATCGTTCAAAAGTTATTTCTCGATTGAGTTGATTGATTAAGTGTTCAAAGTAATAAATCGTTAACTCCAGATCAGAATTATTAATTGCGCGTAAGGTATTTAATAAAAATCGAGATTGAGAACTCAGCTCGTCTTCGACTAACTCAGGAAGAGTTAAACTTAACTCTGGGTAAGTCAATAATAAAATCTTTAATTTTTCATATTCCTCAAATTTAAACGTATAACTCAATACGCTGTGGTTCTCCATATCGCGATAATTAATATGATCACTAATCCTCAAAAATGAAATAAATTCCTTATTCAAGGAATCATGCTTGACCAGCAACATTAACGCACTGGGCTTACCTTCGATTAATAACTTGGGATCAGCGCCATGCTTAATTAATTCTGGAATCAACTCAAATCTCTGAGTGGTAATAGCTTTGAACAAGGGAGTTATTGATTGTTTAGATTGATTCATATCAATAGAGAATTCATTGCCTAATCTTTTCTGCAACCAGAGTAATATTTTTGGATCAGGATAAATTTCAGCAATATTTTTGAAAAATTCTCTTGCTTGAGTTTGACACTGTTTATCAACGATGGTGAGGACATTTAAAATTTTGGCGATGAATGCGGGGGTGTTAGCAATCTTTTCATACTCAAGTTGTAAATTCTTAATCACTTCTTGAAAATATCCATATATAACAGACATATTTTCCCCTTGTTGGATATTGGATAGTAAATTCAATAAGGAAAAATATTTCAAATCTTGAATATTATCGATTTGCTCTGGTGTGCTTGAATTAAGCAAGGGTAAATTCAGGCCAAAAAAGTTCAGTAATAAATATTCTAGTTTTTCATATTGTCGACACTGCATTAGATAAATTAGGGCGTTGTTCCCATGTTCATCTTGATAATTAATACAGTCTAAGCAATTATCTTTAGAGCTGATCAAATCTAGGAAGGAACAAAATTCAGCAGTAGTTCCATTCTTGGCTAATAACATTAAGGGGCTGGGTTGGCCTGGCGTCACCGACCCAGGATCAGCCCCGGCTTCGATTAACTTTTCTGCAGATTGAGGTTGCTCAGTTCTTAACGCATAGCACAGCGGGGTTTCTAGTTTAGAGTGTTTTTCTTCTTCTATAGAAGGCGGTCTGCCTTGGTCTAATCCGGCAGTGTCAAAGTCTATAATTGATTGTGCTTTTATCCACAATAATATTTCAGGTTCTTTAATATTCTTCGCACAAGTACGTAAAAAATCTTCCAATGCCGGCCCAGGACTTTGTATAGAGATTATTTGCAAAATTTCCAATGCCATATTGGCAGGGGTTTGTTCTGAACTTTTTAGTAATTTATTAATAATTTCAATAAAATTTAGGTAAAGGTCTGATGTTTTCTCTGGTTCAAGCTTCCGATTCAATTTTCGAATTTTTAAGCAAAAGTTCGCCGTCAATTTTAATTTAAGTATCTCAGAAGAACTGCCTTTAAAATCTTGAGTCTGCTTAATATGAAATTCTTTAACTTGGAAATATTTCAATATAAAGAAATACTTCGAAGATTGTCCTTCCTTAATGGCATGTTGGAGAAGTGTGCTGGTTCTTTCTGGATTTAGATAAGAGTCTTTCTTATCTGCGATATTTGTTGCAACAAATTTAAAAGTTTCTAATGTGCAGGCAGATTTAAGGGCTAATTGCAATAAATCAAAGGGATTGAATTTTAGAATTTTAGGGGATTCTAATAAAGTTCTGACGACAACATATTGTTGTTCAGGCTCTAAGGCTCGCACCAGTCTTTCTTGTAAATGTAAAGGATCGATTTTAAGAGAAATAGCAAAGTTTAATAGTTCAAACTCACCAAGATTAGTTTGGATTGTTTGATTGACGTCACCTTCACCTGTGAGTACCGCTTGTCTGAATAAAAATATTTGACCACGATTTATTAATTCTCCTAAATCAACCTGGCTTTTACTTTCGAATGGCTCAATCCTTTTTTCCTGTACAAAGTAAGCATATACTTTATCCATAAAATAAAAGAACTGTTCCTCAGGTGCATATTGAAGCCAGCGCTTTTGAATAGTTGCTCTGGTGTGATCAGCATAGAAGTCCAGTAATTGTGGATCTTCAATTAATCCTGCGTCTTGTATAGGTCTTATTTTTATTTTAAGTTGAGATAAATAAGATATACTCTCAGTTCCTTTGATTTCAATTTCAGGAGTCTCTTGTAGATTTTTGAAATGTTTAAATTCTTTTAAAATACTTGCGAACTCATCAATATGTCGATGAGCAAAAGACGCCATTACAGCATCATCCGAAAGATATCGCCCCATTTCACTGAGCAACACTTCACTAAGTGTCGCGATGATGATTTTATATTCTGGAAGATGTGTATAAGCTTCCGTATGTGCAGGACATTGTTCTTTTGAGAGGAGGCCTAATTCCAGAAATAGACGGCGAATAATATTCGGAAAATGTGTTTGCCAATTGCTTATGTTAATTGTTGGGTCTTTTGTTTCTCGAGCTCTAGCAGTTGCGAGTGTGAGGACGCGAACTGTAAGATTTTCTATAGATTGCGAAACGAATATATCTTCAAATCTAGTACTGGGATCCCAGTATTGTAGTTCGGTTGCCAATCTTTCGGTGGGAGCTTCAGAGCAATTATTAAATGATTCCCTCAGCTCAGTAAGAGTATCTTTAATTTTATCTTTAATCGGTGATTCGGCATCTGTTGAATCTAAATGCTTATGAGCTCGATGCAAATGGAAATATAGTTTCTCTAAAGACTGTTTTAGTCGAGCATAAAGCTTAGCTTTGTTTTCCTGATTATGAGGGCCTCCCAATCCATTAATTTTGCTAAGAATTAGCTCCGCATCGTAAACAACCCCAACTTTTGCAGCCAGATTTTTATACTTTTTAAGTAAATTTTTTAATTGTTCTTGAAAAAGATCAGTTTGATATTGGGTATAACATGGTTTCTCACCAGCGTAAATTGTATTTAATTCAATTTGCAGGCCGGTTTCATCTTGTTTCTTATCAGTTTGAGGGCCAAAAATGTTATTAGATAAGTAGTGGGAAAGCAGTTTGCGGTATGTTTCAATCTCAGTTTTCATGGATTTTTTGATTACTTAATATTTAATAGTTAATCTACAATTATCCTCCCAGTTTATTAAGAGAATATTAATCTCCCTTCGTTACAACACGCTTCTTTTTAGAGAAGTTTTTTACCCGAATATCGTTAATATTTCCCGCCGCCGCCAAGCCCGTTGCGGATAGACCGCATGAGGGGTCCTGTCCGCTGCGCCTCTTACGTGCTCGCTACGCTGCGCGCGCAAGAGGCTCCGCGTCCACCCCGTAGCTGGCGCGCTTGGCGGCGGCGGAGTCCTTTTGCACGCGCAGCGAAGCGAGCATGTAAAAGGACGCAGTCGACAGGACCCGGAATGCGGTCTATCGCATCCTCTTGGCGACTCCTAAAAATATGGCGGGGTTAGGAGTAAGTTTTAAGGTGAGAATTTGTACGAAACGTTTTATTTGTACGATTTTAATCGAAAAAAAGATGCTATCTGCTAAGCAAATTTATGCAGGAGCTTGTTGATTATTGCTTTTTTTCATAGTTTATGTTATCAAGTATTGTAAAGGGAAAAAAGTCAAGGAAGGGAAAAAAAGAATTAAGCGATAAAAGGTGGGTGCAATGCGTCATTTCAAATCAGGTAAAGTAAAATATATTATTTCTCTACTCGGCGGCTTATTTTTTTCTAATGCTTTCGCTGACCAAGCGCCACCTTCTTACTTTCCAGAAATCCCAGGCATTTCTCTCACGGGATTATATGGCAATGTCAGCTCGGGATTTGGTGATGCCTTAATTCCGATTATGGGCAAAGCGGATACTGGTTTTATCTTTTTAGATTCTCAGGGACTTTTTCAAAGTCATGATCAATATTCAATGAGCCTAGGCAGCGGCTATCGAACCTTGCAAAACCAATGGGGAATTTTAAGCGCATATGTTTTTGCAGATGTTAATAGCTCCGAAGATCATCACTTTTGGTTTCTCAGTCCGGGTATCCAGAGATTAGGCGATAATTTTGATCTATCCGCCAATCTGTACATACCGGTCAGCCAAAAAAAATTTAATACTGGGCGAACCTTTGCCGACAATATTGGCGTTAATAATTGGGTGAGCTTTTCAGGCCATGATCAGATAGATCAATACGTCAATACTTTTGAATCCACCGGAATAGGCGGTGACGTGGAAGCAGGGATGAGACTGCCTTACCTAAAAAACAATACTAAAATTTACATCGGTGGTTATTATTTCGCCCCTCAAGACAACGATTCTATTCTAGGCGGCACTGCGCGAATGAATGTACCCGTCAACCGGTTTTTCACTATAACCGGCAGCGAAAGTTACGACAATGTGATGCATAACACCATTAAGGTGGGATTGACCGTTTCACTGGGAGGCAGAAGCAGTGGCAGTGATTATTCCGGAGATTTACGCGAGCGGATGGTGGACTCCGTTCAACGCAACTTAGTTGCCGTCGCCGGAGGCGCGCACACTATGGAACCTGTTGAATCCGGCTATGAAACAACTGGGGACTATGCGGTCGAACGTTCCAACATTTGGTTTTTTTCACAAAATGGCGCGGGAATGAATGCAGCGACTTGTACCGCCGACTCACCTTGCGCTTTCACTCAAGATAATATTAATAGCGTCAACTTAGAGGCTCCCAATGCTAATCTATATGTATCCTCCGGCCAATATAGTTTAACCGGGACTGCCAGCCCTTTAATTTTGAATGCGGGTCAAGCCCTGTTTGGCCGTGATAGCCAATATACTGGCGCTGCTTCCTCAAATTCATTACCCACGTTACTAGGCGCTCTGGAATTGACTGGAAATAATTATGTGGAGCGAATTAAATTATTGAATGATGGTTCTCAAGCTGTTGGGATCAGCCTGGATGATAACGCCCAAAATGTTATTTTAAATAATATCGTGGTGGGTGATAAAGGTGATAATCCGCTCAACACTTATCAGACGGGGATTCAGTTAGGTAACAATGATGCTTTGGATATCCGTAATTCAGTCGTGAATGCGTTCGGCGCTTCTAATAATATAACCGATATCATCTCCGGCGTAAAAATTAATGATGGATCGGGTGATATATTGAAAATTTCTGATTCAACGATTAATGTTTCCAGCGCTCAGTCCTCTGATTTGGCAGGAGTGTTTGTCGGCAATGACCAAACCACCGGTGGTAATGCGCAAAATAATAATGTCACTTTGTCCGGCGATCAAATTACGGTGCGCGATGCTATGGATGCTAAAGAAACATTTGGGGTTTTTCTAGGAAACTACTTTACTGATAACTCAAGTTTAGTTGCCAACAATCAATTAACCGTGCTCAATTCTAATATTAACGTTGATTCAAGAGGTATTTGCAGTGCTTTTGGATTGTTCATTGGTAATTTTGAACATATGGCGCCTCCGATCAATAACAATTCCGTGACGATGAAAGACAGCACGGTCATCGTGAACTCTGACAAAGGCAACGCTTATGGCGTGTTTGAAGGTATGTTCAACGGCGACAACAGCTTAGCAGTGAATAATAATTTATTGATTACCGACAGTAAAATTCAAGCGACTGCCGATGAGTATAATGCTTATGGATTAGACCTAAGCGGTGATAACAGCACGTTCACATTAAAAAACAATGTGATTACCGCTAACGCTCAGAATGATATCGATATGCGGCGGTATGCGTATGGCGTCGATTTGGAGGGTGGTGGTGATATTTTAAATCTCAGTGACAATCGCATTGTCAGCACCGGCTCCGGCAGTAATGTTCTGGTCGTGGGTTTGGAAGAAGAGTCACCCAATCCCGAATTGACTAATGTCATTAACGCGGTTGGAGACAGCATTTTTGCCAGTAGCGCAGATGATAATGCTCATGTAAATGGAGTATTGATTGAAAATCAAGGCGCCACTGTTAATCTCAGTAACGAGCAAATTGTTGCCCGTGCCGGAGGCCGCAATGCAACCGCCGCCGGCCTCAACGTGGCCGGAGATAATAATGTCATTGATGTTACCAACAGTCATATCCAAGCGATCGCGACTGGAGTTGATTCAATAGCGATGGGTATTGCCGCTAATAGCGATTCAATTTATGCAAGCGCCTCCAATAATACCATTACTTTAGCAGGTGATAATATTAATGCGGTTTCACTTTTCGGCAGCGCATTTGGATTGGCCGACAGTTTGCAAGGCGCCAATAACAATATTTGGACCATCAACTCCAACACGACCGTGAATAGTTCAAGCTTGTTCAAACAATGCAGCACTTATTTTAATGGAACCTGTGTTCCTTAAATAAAAGGAAGAATTAAACCAAATGACTTGGGACGGGGAGGCCGAAATGTTCATAAGCGCTGGAAGCAGCGACTCGGCCGCGAGGGGTACGAATGATGTAGCCTTCCTGAATCAGGTAAGGTTCTAAAACGTCTTCTAAAGTGCCGCGATCTTCGCCTAGCGCTGCTGCGAGACTTTCAATGCCGGTGGGGCCGCCTTGAAATTTTTCGATCAGGGTTTGCAGAAATTTGCGGTCCATCGCGTCAAAACCGAGTTTATCCACTTGCAGCATATCCAGAGCTTCTTTAGCGATAATTGGTGAGATTTCGCCATTCGCTTTGACTTGCGCATAATCCCGCACCCGCCGTAATAAACGGTTAGCAATGCGCGGCGTTCCACGCGAGCGGCGCGCAATTTCTTCTGCGCCAGCGCGGTCGATGATTAAATGCAAAATTTGCGCTGAACGTAACACGATTTGAGTCAGTTCTGCGGAATTATAAAACTCTAAGCGCTGGATAATCCCAAACCGGTCTCGCAGGGGAGAGGTCAGCAATCCAGCGCGAGTGGTGGCGCCTACTAATGTAAACGGCGGTAAATCTAATTTAATGGATCTTGCCGCCGGGCCTTCGCCAATCATGATATCTAATTGATAATCTTCCATTGCTGGGTATAACACTTCTTCAATCAAAGGATTTAATCGATGGATTTCGTCGATAAATAAAACGTCATGCGGTTCTAAATTAGTGAGCAGGGCCGCCAAATCGCCCGCTTTATCCAACACCGGGCCGGAGGTTTGTTTGAAACCGGCGCCCATTTCATTGGCGATAATGTGCGCCAGCGTGGTTTTGCCTAATCCGGGAGGGCCAAAGATTAAGACGTGGTCTAAAGCTTCATGCCGATTCTTCGCTGCCTGAATAAAAATTTCCATTTGCTGGCGCGCCATGGCCTGGCCGATATAATCTTGCAAACGCCGGGGACGAATTGAATTTTCGAGTTGCTTTTCTTCATTGTGTAATTGCCCGTCGATTAATCGCATCAGCTATCCCTCACCACTTTATTTTGCAAGGCTAAGCGAATCAGCTCTTCGCTATTACGGCCAGAGTGTTGTACTTGTTTAATCGCCCGTTGCGCGTCATAAGGTTTATAACCTAACGCGGTCAGTGCGCTGACAGCATCCTGGACATAACGTTGTTCCGTAGAAAACGTGGCTATTTCAGCTGCTGCCATCCACTGCGCTAGAACATCGCGGGTTTCAATGATCAAACGTTCCGCAGTTTTTTTGCCCACGCCAGGGATATGGACCAGGCGGGAGATGTCGTTTTCTTGCACGCATTGGATAAACTCACTAGTGTTAATTCCTGATAAAATACTTAATGCCAATTTTGGCCCAATCCCGTTGACCTTAATCAAGGCGCGAAATAAATCACGTTCTTGAGATTGCGCAAAACCATACAGTAAATGCGCATCTTCACGCACCACTAAATGAGTTAATAAAACAGCCGGTTGTTGTAAATCCGGCAAATGATAAAAAGTACTCATAGGCGCATGCACTTCATAACCCACACCCCCGACCTCAATGATGAGTAAAGGCGGTTGCTTACTGACGATGATGCCCCGTAAAAAACCAATCATGAGGTTTGCTCCTGGATTGCTTTGGATATTTTAAGAGAAAATTGCCGGTGATAACAATGGCACAGCGCAATTGCCAGTGCATCCGCGGCATCTGCCTGCGGAGATTCTTGCATTTTTAATAAAGCTTTTATCATATGTTGAACTTGAGTTTTAGCTGCTGCCCCATATCCTACTACAGATTGTTTAATCTTGCGCGGGCTATATTCCGCTACGGGTAAAGCATATTCTCCGGCGGCAACCAATGCTGCGCCGCGGGCCTGGCCTAATTTTAACGCGCTCTGGGGATTTTGATTGATAAACACTTGTTCGATAGCGGCTTCATGCGGTTGATAGGTGCGAATGATCTCGGCTACTTTTTGATAGATATTTAATAATCGCTGACTGATATCTTTTTCGCGGGCAGGAATATGGCCATGAGCGATACAAATAAATTGCGACGAGCTTTTAATCTCGATAATCCCATATCCAGTACTGATTGAGCCTGGGTCAATTCCTAAAATTCGAATCATCTTTAATTATTATCCTAAGCAATCTCTATGAATTTGTCGCAGGAAGAAAGAATACCGCATTCAGCGAGTCAAGCATAGCAGCTCTTCTATTATGATTCTGGGCGTGGCTTATAAGTCTTTGAATAATAAATAAAATTCGACCTCATAGCTTTACCCAAAGCCCATGAGAATTTCCGACCAAAAATGCTTGCAAAAAATGTTAAATAGTGTATAATAAATGCAATTAATATAGAGAATATTAACACAGAGAAGAGGTAAGAAAATGAAATTAAATACTCAATTAGTTTTCCTGGGGGCTGCTGTAATATTGACCACTTCTGCTTTTGCTGATACCACTACGGTTCCTAAAAATAGCGTATACCTTTCAGGTGACATTGGATATGGTAATTTATCAACCCCAAATGACTATCCTGTAGACCCAAACAGTGACTTTATAACCGGCACTTCTTACAGCACCCACAGTGTTACGAGTGGTGTGAATTTAGGGTTTAACCATGCTATAACTAACCATATTTTGGTTGGTGGCGAAGTTGGATGGAATTATGATGGTAAAGCTAAATATACAACGGATTTTGGTGATATATCCCAAACCCTCACCATCAATTCTTATGATATTCATGCTTTGGCGACCAGTACTTATTTGTTTAGTAATGGCCTGAATCTGTTTGGTAAGGCTGGCGCAGCTAGAGTTTATCAAAAAGGTGTCTGGTCCGCTACGGGCTGGTATGATCAATATG
The DNA here is from genome assembly GCA_963697455.1 of uncultured Pseudomonadota bacterium. Lineage (GTDB taxonomy): Bacteria > Pseudomonadota > Gammaproteobacteria > Coxiellales > Coxiellaceae > JAFEDN01. Next base: position 126,772 of record CAVOOI010000014.1, read on the forward strand.
TCGATACAACTCAATATCATCCGATGTTAGCTGTTGGCGCTGGTTATCAAATTAAAATGATCAATACATTTGTCCAGTATAGTCATATTTTTGGTCAAAATGCCCACGATTTAACCGATGTATTTAATTCGCAAGGTGAATTTACAACTACTGTAGCAGTCGACACTATTAAACTAGGTGTTGCGGTTAGTCTCGCTATATAACATTTGTATCGAAACTTTCGAGTCGGTCGGCGTTGGTATAAACTTGTTGGACGTTGTCTAATTGGATTTGTCATTCCAGCCTTCGCTGGTCTGTTCTGGATTATTGTAGTTTTTTTTCAAAATGTTGATAATCTTGCCGGCCTTCTAAAGCGCCACCCCAGATCCAACCCCGTTTAATAAAAGCTTGATAAACTTTATCGCCTTGCACGATCATACCTGGAACAGGCTTGGTGCGGTCCAAGTAATTTTTCCCGCCTAGCGGTAGTACCAGATCGCCTTTGACATAAGGATTAATTAAAGGATTAATATCGATGGCATAGCCATAACTATGTAATGAATACTGATCGGGATAAGTCGTATTGGCACGGCAATTGAATGCCGAAGTGTTATTAGCAGTCATGGACAAATTATCATCCCCTGCAAACGTATCCATAGGCTCCATACGTTCAATAGGAAATCGCTGCGTATACAATTCACGAAAAATATTAACCACCTCGGCGGCTAATTGCTTATTGACGATTAAAGTTCCCGTATGCGTTTTATGATCAAACCCCCAATAAGACAGGGTTAAATCCGCCAAATCCGCCAGTGGAACAGGGCAGCCTGAGCGCCAGGTATATTGGGTCATCAATTTTTGAGTGGCCGACGAAATTGCCGAAATTCTATATTGGAAATTATGTGATAACTGATTTTGGTCCATAGCGAAAACCGGAGTAGTATCTATTGCGATCAGTGATATTGAAAACAACACTGCACAGCAAGAGTAAAAATAACCAATCCTATTGCAGATACTAGTGAATCTATCCATGTTTTCATGGTAGCACTAACACCCAGCCCTTGTAAATATTTAAACTTCATTGACTTTATGTTTGAGATAGTAAATAATTTTTAGAAATTGTTATTTTATTATAAGCGGCATTATAAGGAGCATTAATTATGAAAGGGGAAATCACCAGCACCAACCTCGAAATACTGAAAGAATTTTCTGGCTTGCCTTTTCAAGGGGTATTCGATGAAGAGTACCGACTTAGCGCGATTCTTATCGTCAGTTCAGAGCCGGAGAAAACCTTAAAATTATTAAAATTACGTCTACTCTTAAATTTTACCCACTTGAAATTGTTAACTAAAACAGTCTCCAATTTAAAGCCTGATGAAAATAAGCATTTAATTAAATATGTAATTCCTAACATCAACGTGTCTGAAAACCTAAATTTATTTAACCAAGACGATATCATTTGCGAAGAGGAAAAAAGCCTGGAATTAAAAAAAATATCCGATGCAAAAATCGATTTCCCCATTCCGACCTGATTTTTTCTTTAAGAAAAAAATTTAGCCAACGTGATCGACTTCTTAATAAACATTATCAGCAATTTTATCAAGAAGCAAAGCACTATATTGAAGCCCTGGCTTTAAATTACCAAAGCATAAAAACGTTATTGGAAGATAACCTATCGATTGAGCTATCTCTAAAAAATTTTGTTGAAAACATTAATAGGTTTTTGATAGTTTATCATAATTTGAAATTTGTAGATTTTATTTCCATTAAAAATCAACAAGATTCTGCTTCGATTTTAAATGAATTCTTAACAATCGTTTTTGATCTATATGGATTTTTGTATTTATGTCAGCTTCTTAGCAAAAATCAAAATAAATGCTCCACGTATTTTTTTTATTATTGCAGTAGTTCTAGTTTATTATTCAGGCATTTTGCTGTATTTTCAGAAGAGATATTAAATGAACTTACTCTAGACAATCTGTTATGGAAAAACGAATTATTTATAATATTGCTAGCCAATTTTTTTATTCGAGAAAATAATTTGCCCAAACCCATCCAGGATTTAGAAGCTGCTGACATCAATTTTTTTGAAAAGATAATGCTTTATGGCAAAGCAATCGAAAGCACAGAAGAAAAATTAATAGCAACTCCTTTGAAAGACCTTCTAGTAGAATGCAGCTTAATTTGTTTTGTATGGGGAGCCCAATATTTATCTGCTTTAAAAGTGTATGATAGCAATATTGCTCCTAATGACTTTAAAGGTAAAAAAATTACTAAAAAAATCTTAATGTTACAAAAATTAATGAAAAATCACTCCGTTTTTATTTTTTTATTCAATTGTCTTTTAACCTATAAAATTGTGCCAATATCCACAGTGAAGGATCGAGCGAAAATGATTATATCTTTTTTAAAATCTTTAGAACCGCATTGGAATCAAATGATTCTTGTCAAAAAATTATCAAGCGAGCATGGTATGAGCGATGTTTTCAAGCAAAGCTCTAGAGCAGTAGTCGATAAAGTTTTATTTGATTTAGATAACGTGATCAGAAAGATTGATGCAAGTGCAAATATTCCCAAGAAAATAAAAAAACCCAAAAAACCCAATCCTATGCAATCCACGCAACCTCCCATAGAAACAAAGCAGCTACCCATTCCCATACCCGCTCCAGTATATTATCAAGCCCCAGCCATGGGACTAATTCCTCCACCCAGTATGACAAGTTCCACGGGAAAACCAAAGTCCGAAATTACTTTCCAAAAAACTATTAAAATACAGGATGAGAAGCTTGAATCGAAACCAAAGAAGCAAAAACCCTCTGCAAAAATATATGAATTATCCAGCGATTTTAAACATACCTTTAAGGCGATGATTACAAAGCATTTACAAGAGACGCTCCCCCACAGCTTCGTCTTATTCGTTATTACTACTCTGAAGAAAGGTTTCATCGGTATTAAACCAGATGAAGTTCAGCTGATAGACCAAACGGATAGAGCCAAGTATAAACTCCCTACCAATTATACTCATAAAGTCAGTCACTTAGTTAAAGAAAAAAAATATACAGGATTAATTTTTAGTGTTTTTGCACATTCTGGAACGCAACAAAAACAAGCTTGTTTAATTTTTGATAAAAGTTTTCCCAGCTTATAAGTGTCAAAATTTTTAGTCTACCACGACTTTTATGCAAGAGTAGTTCCAGCTCTCCTTCGCTGAGGTAACGACTGATAGGTGCGCGAGACTTTCGAATCAGTCGGCGTTGGTATAAACTTGTTGGACGTCGTCTAAGTCTTCGAGCATATCGGTGAGCGTGATTAAATTCTCAGATTGTTCTGAATTAAGCGCGGTTTTGGTGTTGGCGAGCCAGGTGATCTCAGCGTATGGGGTTTCTAAACCAGCGGCATTTAGAGCTGTTTTTACTGGAGTAAATTGTTCGGGAGCGGTGATCACGTCAATGGAATCATCGTCATTATGAACTATGTCATCGGCGCCCGCGTCCAGCGCAATTTCTAAAATTTTTTCTTCATTGCTACCTGGTGGAAAACTTAAAATACCTGCTTGCTGGAACAGGTAAGCCACTGAACCGGTAGTGCCTAAATTACCACCGGATTTAGTGAAAGCATGCCGCACCTCACCCACGGTGCGATTTTTATTGTCGGTTAAGCAATCGACAATCACTGCCACGCCATACGGGCCATAACCTTCATAACGAATTTCAAACATTTGTTCGCCATCGCCATCGCCGCTGCCGCGTTTAATAGCGCGAGTGACGGTGTCTTTGGTCATATTGTTCGCGAGCGCTTTGTCGATAGCGGTGCGTAAACGCGGATTAGAATCAGGATCAGGGCCGCTTTGACGAGCCGCGGTAGTAATTTCGCGAATTAATTTGGTAAAGATCTTTCCGCGTTTAGCATCTTGCCCGGCTTTACGGTGCATTATATTCTTAAACTGACTATGTCCTGCCATTTTAACCTCTCTGCTTGTGGATAGGAACGTCCACTTTTACCTCAGGTTGAACGAAAAAATGCCCTCAAAATGCTCACATACTGCGTGTATGCTCCGCTTTTTCGGTCATTTTTTCGTTCAACCTGAGGTAAAATTGAACGTTCTCCGTGTGCCTTATGATAGGAACAATCACGGATGATGAATTTTGGCGAGTTTAATATTTAACTCTTTAAATTGTAATTCGGAAAGGGGCGACGGCGCATTCGTTAATGGGCAAGTGGCGGTTTGGGTTTTAGGGAATGCAATCACTTCGCGAATGGAAACGGAGTTAGTCATTAACATTACCAATCGGTCTAAACCCATGGCGAATCCGCCATGGGGAGGACAACCGAATTGCAGCGCTGTTAACAAATGACCGAATTTAGCTTGCGCATCTTCAGGAGTGATATTCAAAATATCAAACACGGTGCGTTGTAATTCATTGCTGTGAATTCGAATTGAGCCTCCGCCTAATTCTATGCCGTTTAATACCACATCATAAGCGCGCGCCAGCGCTTTCCCTGGATTTGTCAACAATTTTTCTGTATTCAATTCTTTTGGCGAAGTAAAAGGATGATGAACGGCTTGCCAATGACCTGAGTCGCCTTTTTCAAACATAGGAAAATCAACTACCCACAGTGGCCGCCAACCATCTTGAATTAAGCCTAAATCATTGCCGATTTTAATTCGCAAAGCGCCCAGCGAACTGCAGACTACATCAAATCGGTCGGCTCCGAAGAAAATAATATCATTAGTTTGTGCATGACAGCGTTGGAGAATTTCCCGGCAAATTTCTTCCGGCAAAAATTTTAAGATCGGCGATTGCAGCCCATTCATGCCGGCGGATAAATCATTGACTTTAATATAAGCCAGACCTTTAGCGCTATGATTGGCCATCAAGAATTGCGTATAGTCGTCGATTTCTTTGCGTGATAACAACGCTCCGTCTGGAATGCGTAAAGCAGCAACACGTCCATCGGGATCTCTAGCCGCTTCACGAAATACTTTGAATTCAACTTCGCGCAATATATCGGTAAGTTCGGTTAACTCTAGAGGTATGCGCAGATCCGGTTTGTCGACTCCGAAACGCAGCATTGCTTCTTGATAAGTTAATCGCGGAAAGGGGTTGGGGAAATCCACGTCTAGCACGGATTTAAATAGACCTCGCAATAAATTTTCAATTAATTGTTGAACATCCTGTTCCTCAATGAAAGACATTTCCAAATCTAACTGAGTAAATTCAGGTTGCCGGTCAGCGCGTAAATCTTCGTCACGAAAACAACGGACAATTTGATAATATCTTTCCATTCCCGCAACCATTAATAACTGTTTAAAGATTTGCGGTGATTGGGCTAATGCAAAAAATTTTCCCGGCTGAGTGCGGCTGGGCACAACATAGTCGCGTGAGCCTTCCGGGGTAGTTTTGGTCATCATCGGGGTTTCAATGTCTAGAAATCCGTTTTGGTTCATGAATTCACGGATGTGCTGCATAATTAGATGGCGGGTTTTGATTTTTTTGGCCATTTCTGGACGGCGCAAATCGAGATAACGATAACGCAGACGCACTTCTTCACCGACTTCTTGATATTCGTCGATATTAAAGGGTAATGGATTGGCGCTATTAAAAATATTAATTTCGCTGGCGTCGATTTCAACTTCACCCGAAGCTAATTGTGGATTGACCGTGCCTTGCGGGCGTTGGCGTACAGTACCGATAACTTGTACCGCATATTCATTCCGTAATGATTGCGCTAATTGCGGGGCGCAAACGATTTGCACGATACCGGCGCCGTCGCGCAAATCCAAAAATACCAGTCCGCCATGATCGCGGCGGCGATGGATCCATCCACAGAGTTTGACGGTTTGGCCGATTAATGAAGCATTAATTTGTTGACAAAAGTGACTGCGCATAACGATTATCTCTATCGATTAATTGATGATAAGCGATCCCCATACTGAGAAAAATAAAGGGTATTAACCATATATTAATGACAATATAACAAATTAGACCTACAAAGGGAATTTCACAGAGGGATAAAGTGATTAAATTGAGCAGATAGAAAATAATTAATAGCACAAATAATTTTAACCAATGGCGTAAAGCGATTCGCACTGAATGGAGTAAAGCTGAGAAGGCCGGCAACTGCCGGTCGGCGATCAACGGGATGATAAAGATCAGCAGTGCATAAGTGACGTTAAATATGATCGTCCCCAAAAAAGTAAGCAGCATCCCGGGCAGCCAATTTTGCAGCAGTGCTGGAGAAAGCATCGGTAAAATAACTTGATCCAACAGCGTATTAAATAAGAAAATGACCAATGCGCAGATAATCGAGATAATCAAAAACCCTAGAGCAAGGGATGGCCATTGCCGAAAGTATTGGAAACCGGTCTTGGCCGATACTGTTTCACCGCGTACGCGTTTGATCGCGACCATGCTCATGCCAGCGAACAATGGCGCAGTTAACATGATAATTATCCAGCTACTGGAAACGAGGGTGAGGGGATGGGCCATAAACTTGGGCGGTAGTAATAAGCTGATCCGCCACCCTATTAATACAACGATGGCAGCCATTGCAATCCATGCTAATGAAACCGTCCAAAACGAAATTTTACTGCCTTTGATTAGCCGCCAGGCTTGCCATAAATTCCCGATAACATGCATAATTAAGCCTCAGGAATTAAAGTTTTTTTCATGGAGTCGGGAATAATAACCCCTAATGAAATGATCATGCGCAGCGCCTCTTCGACACTGATTTTTAGCTCATGAATCTCGTGAAAGGGTACAAACAGTAAAAATCCTGAAGTGGGATTGGGTGTAGTCGGTACGAATACATTCACTACATTGGTTTCAGTCCAGGGGGTATCGAGTATCTCTGAGGTCACAAACGCAATACTCCACATTCCTTGATGAGGATAGGGAATGATGACGACTTTTTTAAATGCATTCCCATTAGGTTGAATGACTGCGTGGACGACTTGTTTGGTTGAAGAGTGGATGCTGCGTACCAGGGGGATACGTGAAACTGTTTTTTCCCAAAGGGCCAGGAGGCGATTGCCGACAAAATTAGTGACCAATAATCCAGTGATCACCAAAATCGCGATCGTAAAAACGACTCCCATGCCGGGAATTTTAAAAGTCAGCAGTTTTTGATAGTAGGTGTTGGGTAATAATGCCAAGCTGCCGTCGAGCAAATGGACGATGAAATGCACTACAAAGAAAGTAATGTAAATCGGCACCCAGACTAACAAACCGGCCACAAAATAACGACGGATTGACCGGCCTATCCCCGCTGTCAGCATCATGAGTTATCTTCCTTTTTAGTGGGAGTCTCAGATTTAACTTCGGTAGTGGTTGAAGAGGATTCGGTTGGAGGGGACTGTTTAGATTCAGTATCCGCTTCGGCCTTGGCGGGTTTTTTAGTCTTGAAGTCAGTCTCATACCAGCCTTGACCCTTCAATTGAAATCGGGATGCTGAAACCTGACGTTTTAGATTATCTTTTCCGCAAGCAGGGCAGGTAACTTCGGGCGCATCGTTTATTTTTTGCAATACTTCGCAAAGTTTCCCACAGCTTGTACATTTGTACTCATACAGCGGCATGGCTAACTGTCCTCGTCTTCATCATCACTCCAGCTCAGCGTGCCGCCAGCTTGATATTCGATAACGCGAGTCTCGAAGAAATTTTTCTCTTTGTTCAAGTCCATCATTTCGCTCATCCACGGGAAAGGATTAACTACCCCGGGATATTGCTCAGCTAAGCCGATTTGAGCACAGCGGCGGTTGGCGATATATTGTAAATAATCCCGGAACATATTGGCGTTTAAGCCGAGAATGCCACGCGGCATCGTATCTTTAGCATAATCGTATTCCAAATCAACTCCGCCGCGAATCATATCGATCACTTCCTGCTGAAATTCCTTCGTCCACAAATGTGGATTTTCAATTTTGATTTGATTAATCACGTCAATGCCAAAATTAGCATGCATGGATTCGTCGCGTAAAATATATTGAAATTGCTCGGATGTGCCGGTCATTTTGCCGCGCCGTCCCATCGCCAGGATTTGGGTAAAGCCAACGTAAAAGAAAATCGCTTCGAACACGACGTAAAAAGCAATGAGGTCACGCAATAAACGTTGATCGTTTTCAGGCGTGCCGGTGCGGAATTTGCGGTCATTTAAGCTGCGAGTGTATGGGATCGCCCAGGCCGCTTTTTTAGCGACAGATGGCAATTCGCGATACATATTAAAAACTTCCGCTTCATCTAAGCCCAAACTTTCAATCACATGTTGATAGGCATGGGTATGTAAGGCTTCTTCAAACGCTTGCCGTAATAAATATTGGCGGCATTCCGGATTGGTAATATGCCGGTAAACCGCGAGCACTAAATTATTGGCGACTAATGAATCTGCTGTGGAAAAAAAACCTAGGCTGCGTTTGATAATGATGCGCTCATCGTCGGTAAGACCATGCGGGTCTTTCCAAAGCGCGATATCCGCCGCCATATTAATTTCATTCGGCATCCAATGATTCGAACAGCCTGCTAAATATTTGTCCCAGGCCCATTTATATTTAAACGGCACTAATTGGTTCAAGTCGGCATGGCAGTTAATAATGCGCTTATCATCCACTCGAATGCGTGCGGCGCCCATTTCTAATTCTTCTAAACCAGTGGCTCCGCTAGGCTCTTCCTCTACCAAGTTCAATTTGGAATGACCATAGTTAGAATCTTCCCAGTTTAATTGAGTTGTCATAAAATACTCCTAAATTACTCTTTTATTTATTGACATGCTTCGCAATCGGGTTCCGCGATTGAACAGGCTTTTGGCTGATCCATTCTGACTGCATTGAGAGCGCCGTCCGATATGGTTGCTTTTTCAGTACCGGATGCGCCCATGCTCCGTAGATAATAAGTGGTTTTTAATCCTAACAACCATGCTTTACGATACAGCGCATCTAATTTTTTCCCGGACGGTTCTGCCATATATAAATTTAATGATTGCGCTTGATCGATCCATTTTTGCCGTCTGGAAGCACATTCCACCAGCCAGCGCGCATCAATTTCAAAGGCGGTTGCATATAACTGCTTTAAATGCGCTGGAATGCGTTCAATGGCCGCTAAGCTACCGTTATAATATTTTAAATCGTATACCATCGCCGCGTCCCACAAGCCAATCTTTTTCAAATCCTGCACTAAATAAGGATTAATGACCGTAAATTCGCCTGATAAATTCGATTTTACGAATAGATTTTGGTAGGTAGGCTCAATCGACTGCGTCACATTACAAATATTAGCGATGGTGGCAGTCGGTGCTATGGCCATTACGTTAGAATTGCGCATACCATTGGTTTTTACCCGTTCGCGTAAGCTGTCCCAATCTAAAGTTTTGCTGGTATCTTGTTCTAAATATTGGCCTCGGTAAGATTTCAGCAATTGAATTGAATCTATGGGTAAAATGCCTTGGCTCCAGAGTGAACCAGGAAAAGTTTCGTAACTGCCCCGCTCTTGTGCTAATTCGCATGAAGCCAAAATCGAGTAATAACTGATTTGCTCCATGCAGCGATCGGCAAATTCCACCGCTTCCGGTGAAGTATAAGAGATACGTTGTTCATACAGCGCATCTTGGAACCCCATCAATCCAAGACCAATCGGCCGATGCCGGAAGTTAGATCTTTTGGCTTGCGGCACGCTGTAATAATTAATATCGATAACATTATCCAGCATTCTAATCGCAATTTTAATCGTTTTAGCTAATTTTGGAATGTCTAATTGACCATCTTTTAGATGACGGCTCAAATTAATACTGCCTAGATTACAAACCGCAATTTCAGTCGCGGAAGTATTTAAAGTAATCTCAGTGCATAAATTCGAACTATGCACGACGCCGGCGTGTTGCTGAGGTGAACGCAGGTTGCAAGGATCTTTAAAAGTAATCCATGGATGACCGGTTTCAAATAATAACCCCAGCATTTTGCGCCATAAAGTGAGAGCAGGAATAGTACGGCTGCGGATTTCGCCGGATTTTGCACGTTTTTCATAGCCAATATAGGCTTTTTCAAACGCATCGCCGAACAAGTCATGCAAATCGCGAGTTTCGTCAGGAGAGAATAAGGTCCAGTCTTGTTTTTCAAATACTCGTTTCATAAATAAATCTGGAATCCAGTTGGCGGTATTCATGTCATGAGTGCGCCGGCGTTCGTCCCCCGTGTTTTTACGCAGTTCTAGAAATTCTTCAATATCCATGTGCCAAGTTTCTAAGTATGAACACAACGCGCCTTTCCGCTTTCCGCCTTGGTTTACGGCTACCGCGGTGGCATCGGCCACATTGAGAAACGGTACGACGCCCAGAGATTTACCATTGGTTCCTTTGATGTGAGCGCCCATTGCCCGTACCGGCGTCCAGTCGTTGCCTAAACCGCCGGCGTATTTTGAAAGTAGGGCATTGTCTTTGATTGCGCTGTAGATGCCGTCTAAATCATCCGGGACCGTGCTTAAAAAGCAACTCGATAATTGTGAGCGGCGCGTGCCGGAATTAAATAAAGTGGGGGTTGAGCTCATGAAATCGAAGGAAGATAAAAGATTATAGAACTCGATTGCTCGGTCGTTGCGTTGCGCACCCTCGCAATGCGCCAGGCCCATCGCCACGCGCATAAAAAATACTTGCGGCAACTCCATGCGTTGCCCTTTGCGATGGATAAAGTAGCGGTCATATAAGGTTTGCAGACCTAAATAGTTGAAACTCATATCACGTTCAATATCCAACGCCTGACTAAGTTGATCTAAATCAAACTCCTGCATATTTGTGTGTAATAATTCTTCTTGGATTCCTTGTTGAATAAAAGCTTTAAAACAGGCTGAATACCACGCACCGTCCATCGGTACGTTCAGAGTTTGACTGGTTTCAGCGTAAATATCGTGTAATAGCAGGCGGGCAGTGACCAAGCTATAATTAGGTTCAGTTTCCACTAAGGTACGCGCGCTCATCACTAATGCTTTATAAATATCTTTAATGGCTACGCCATGGAAAAGATTTTTTTGCACATCCTCAAAAATAGGCAACGCTGATACTTCGCTAACGCCAAAGCAAGCCTGTTCAATTATCCGCTTGAGCCATTGACTGTCCAGGGGCGCTTGGCTGCCATCTGCGAGCGTAACTTTGATGGAAGACACTAACTCCGGCAGTTTAATACTCTGTGCTAAACGTTCTTGATGGCGCGCTTCTCGATAAAGTACATAGGCGCGAGCTACTTTTTGTTCTCCGGCACGCATCAGCGCCAATTCCACTTGGTCTTGAATAGATTCAATATGAATAATGCCTTCGGCTGCAAACCGGCGCATAAAGCTTTCATTAATTTGGGCAGTGAGTTGTTCAACAGTTTTTTGGATGCGATCGGCATGGATCACGTCGTTTCCTTCTACCGCTAAGAATGCTTTTTTCATTGCGATCATGATTCGATTAGCATCATACCCGGTAGTGTTGCCGTTCCGGCGTATCACTCGCAGCGTCCCGGACTGGATATTGGCAAATAAAACATCTTGTGTGGCCATTGCAATTCCTCATTTAAAATTCATTTCAACCCCAACATGTAGGTGTTTATGGGGGGAGTGAACACAAGATAATGTGTTTTGAACTGAATTGCAATATTTTTTCAGCCAGGGCCAATTATTTTTTATAAGCCTATTTATTTGAATAATTTAATAGTCTAGAATGCATGAATTCCCGAGTTTATCATTGGCTCGTGTATAAGGAATAGTAGTGTTAAGCGCGTTACCCAGAATTGTTCATGAAATGGATTTAGCCACGGATTTGCCGTTGGCATTAGATGTTGTCGTCAAGTACATTTGCGATGAACTCCAGATAGATGTCTGCGCTATTTTTTTGCTGGACGAGGAGCGCGTAGAATATGTACTGTTAGCGGCTGCGGGCCTCTCAGCTAAATCGGTTGGTAAATTGAGGATTAAACTGGGTGAAGGTTTGATTGGATTGGTCGGTGAGCGTGAAGAGCCGATTAATTTAGCAGATGCTACGCCCTATTCAGAGATGGGTTTTCTCGGTATTCCCATTCTATATCAAGGTCATTTGTTAGGTGTATTAACCGTGCAGCAGCGTGAGCAGCGCCAGTTTGATGTGGAAATCGTAGCGATATTGACCACCCTCACCATTCAACTAGCGAGTGATATTGCGGAAGGGTGCGCTAAAGGCGGGCTACAAGCAGCCGTTAAAACCAAAAAACGAAAACTCAAAGAATTAAGCGGGGTTCCGGGCGCTCCAGGTGTGGCTATCGGCAAAGGCATGGTGGTTTTTCCTGCGGCAGACCTTAATGCGGTTCCTGAGCGCACCATTACTCAAGTTAAAAAAGAGTGCGCATTGTTTGAAGAAGCGTTAGCCGCTGCGCGTGAGGAAATCCATCAATTGCAAATTAGCGCCCAATCACTGTTGTCAGTGGCGGAACAAGCATTATTTGATGCCTACATGCGTATTTTAGATAGCCGAAGTTTAATGAATGAAGTGATCGAAGAAATTGCAAGCGGGCAGTGGGCGCAAGGTGCGCTTAAACGAGTCATGAAGCGGCATATTATGCATTTTGAAGCATTTGAGGATGACTATTTGCGAGAGCGGGCTGCTGATTTCCGGGACTTAGGGCGAAGAATTTTAGCGCACTTGCAAACAGATAAGCGTAAGTCGCCGGAGTATCCCAAAAAAACAATCTTGATCAGCGAAGAAGTGACGGCAACTAGTATTATGGAAGTACCCCGGGAGCGATTGGCGGGAATCATTTCAGCTTCTGGTTCAGCTAATTCGCATGTAGCTATTTTAGCGCGTTCTTTAGGCGTGCCCACAGTGATGGGGCTTACCGGGGCGGTGATGGAGCATCTTTCCGACAAGGAGTTAATTGTGGACGGTTACAATGGCCAGGTATATATTTCTCCGGCTGCATCGCTTAAGAAAGAGTTTCAAGCGCTGATCCTTGAAGAAAACCAGTTAAACGCTGAGTTGGATGAATTAAAAAATTTACCGGCTAAAACCAAAGATGGCCACACCATCGCCTTACTGGTCAATGTTGGCTTGGCCGGTGACGGCGAAGAGACCAAGTTAAACGCTGAAGCGCAAGGCGTGGGTTTATACCGCACTGAATTGACTTTTATGATGCATGATCGTTTTCCCAGCGAGGACGAACAACAGACATTATATCGCCAATTATTAGAGGCGTTTTCTCCGCGTCCAGTGGTGATGCGGACTTTAGACATTGGCGGAGATAAAGCATTAACTTATTTTCCAATGGCAGAATCCAATCCATCTTTGGGTTGGCGAGGTATACGTGTCAGTTTGGACCATCCGGAAATTTTCTTGCAACAAGTGCGCGCTATGTTAAGCGCCAGTGCGGGCCTGGATAATCTATCTATTATGCTGCCTATGATTACCTCGGTCTCTGAAATTGAGCAGTCACTTTGTTTGATCAAGCAAGCCTATAATGAACTGGTTCATGAGTATGTTACGTTGAAAATGCCAAAAATTGGAATTATGGTGGAAGTGCCGGCGGTTATCTATCAATCATATGAAATGGCGAAGCGTGTCGATTTTTTGTCAGTGGGCAGTAATGACCTCATTCAATATTTATTGGCGGTCGATCGCAATAATCCCCATGTTGCTGCAACTTACAACAGCTTTCATCCCGCGGTATTGCGTGCATTACAGCAGACGGTCAAAGGCTGCCATAAGGCAGGCAAACCGATCACGATTTGTGGAGAGTTAGCCAGTGATCCCCTGATGGTTATTTTATTGTTGGCGATGGGGTTCGATGCTCTTAGTATGAGTTCGCGAGGCTTGCTGCGGGTTAAATGGGTTATTCGCCAGTTTACTCTGCAGCGCGCAAAGGACATTTTAAAGCAGGTATTAAAAATGGATGATGCGGTGGAAATCCGGAATCATCTGGAGACGGCTTTAGAAGAGCATGGTTTGGCTGGGCTAATCCGCGCCGGAAAGTTTTAGGTTTGAATCTTCGGGGTGACAGGATTTGAACTTGCGACCCCTACGTCCCGAACGTAGTGCTCTACCAGGCTGAGCTACACCCCGAAGCTGCTCAGTGTAGTAGATTTATATTCAATCAGCAACCTTACGCAGGTGCTTTGCTATTCATAATGTACACATTGCTCTCAGGGCGTCTTATTTTCTGTAATGTCTAGTCAAAATTTTTACCCACACATTGTTAATATTTCCCGCCGCCGCCAAGCCCGTTGCGGATAGACCGCATGTCGGGTCCTGTCGGCTGTGTCCTTTTACATGCTCGCTGCGCTGCGCGTGCAAAAGGACTCCGCCGCCACCCGTTAGCTGGCGCGCTTGGCGGCGGCGGGAAATATTAACTTGCAAATCCGCCAAAACTCGAAAGTATGGACTGATTTTTTTAGCTTTAGCCATAAAGCGTCTTAATATTAATTTAATATTAATGCCGGACAATAGCATAAAAAATTAGTACCATACCTGAGTTTTAAAAATGTTAAAAAACACTGAATTTAAAGTTGCACCTTCATTAAGTGACCTGCCTTGTTCTGAAAAGTATATTACAGATATTTACCTTGGCTTGATGCGAATCCCGGAAGAAGAGAAAAATCCTAAAATAGTTCAATTGAAAATTGAGCAATATTTAAAAAAATGGATAGAGGAAGATCTTGGCGTTGAAAAGATATTGAAAAGCAGGTTTAACGAATTTGACGTTAATAGAATGACATTCGTATTGCTGCATATCATAGTCAGAAATGACCTAATCAGTGATAAAACAAAAATACCGGAAGTTTATAAAAAAATCAAAGGTTGTTTTTTGACTTGCGCGTTAAGTTTGAATAAAGAAATGAAAAGTTTTCTTGAATCATCTGTGGATGCCGAAACTGTAAAAAAAATAAGTAATTTAAAAAATTGGCTGGCATCAGTTAGTCAAAAATTTAAATTATTTTCTGAAATGGATAAAGATGAATCTAATCTGATTTTAGGGTTGGTTGATTATTTTAATAGAAATATAATCGGCCAGAGAAGAATACCTGAATTTCAATATGATTATTCGTTTCGCATGGAAAAAGAAAAAAAATTGGATGTTACTGCAAAATTAGAATTTAGTTTAATTCCATTCCCTGCATTGTTGAATCCGTTACTGGAGAAAAACGCTGCAGAGATTGATTTAGAGATCAGATCATGGAAAACGTTTCTGAAACAATTCGCATCTGATGAGAAAATGCTGTGTATAAATGGTAGATTTTATATGACTTATCATATATTGTCTGAATTAATGATATTTAAAAAAGATTATTTAAAGGCAATTCAATATTTAGAAAAAATTTGTGATGACGTACTTAAGACGCAGTCAGATTATTTAAAGGAAGTTGAGATTAGAAATATAGTAAGATCAAAAAAAAATCTAAAAGATTTTAATAAATTAAACAAAAATAACTTCATTATCCTGCTGATTATAAGCTTGGTTGGTAAGTCTAGGTTGGCGCAGGCTATTTATATACAAGGTGTTTTAGAAAACAAACCCGAAACAATTGAGTTAGGGGTTAAAAAGTATCAAGAAATTATTGACTTTTCAAAGTCTAGATTAGAGGATGGATCATTAATTGAATTTAATAGATCCCTTGAGCGATTTGAAAAAGACACGTCCTTATACGAAATTAGAGTTGGCGAATACCTTTATAACCTGTATCTTCAATTATTGAATGATTCAATTTTCTTACTAAGTTATGAGATATTTGAAGCCGATAAAAGATATTTAAAAAAGTTTGTAAACAATGAAAATATCGTGAAAATTCTTCATGAAACGCTGCAAGAAATATATAAATTAGATAAATTATATTTATCAATAGAATTGCTTGATCAGGATAATTATCCTAATTACAAAAATAAAATCGGTAATATTTTTGATAATTTAGTCAATTATCGGTTAATTGAATTTGTTAAAGGTGATTTTAATACGGGTGGTTTAATCTTTAAAGATGGTAAAAACTTGTATTATTTGATTATTATTTTGTTCTTCATGTTAAGAAAAACATTTTCTGGTAAATCAAATTTTTTGAAAAATGAGATCGTCGAGTTACTAGTAAAATCTGTTAATCTTTTATTAACATACGATAATATGGCTGAATATCCATTAATAATGTTGATAGATTTGTTTGATCCTATTTACTACAAAAATGAAGATTATTTTTTACAGTTTTCATTACTATTTAATGAAATAATTAAAAAAGAAAATTTACCCTCCAATATTCCGTTTTTAAATCTAGAAGAGAAGATTCCTACAGATATTCTAGTAGAATTAACTGAAGAATGTGAGAAGATGAATGAAATTAGAATTCAGGTAGTTTCTATGAATTCGAATATAAAATTTAAAAATTTGGATGGCTCTTTAAGTTTTTTAGAGAATATCTCATTAAAGGTTTCGGAAGAGATTGATTTTTTCAAAAAAAAATCTTTTAGTTGTCAGAATTTGTTTAATTTGATATTTTATGAAAAAACCCAAATTACTATATTAATTTTAAAGATAATATCTTATCAAGAAAAACAAAAAAAGTTTTTATTTGCTGAGGATCATGCTAATTTAATTGATTTGTGGAAATTGGGGGCGGCCCTTGTTTTTGAGTTGAACAAGAAAGTTGATGAATTTTTGCGATTCATTAATTTAAATCAGGAGTTAGATAAATTTTTAGATAAAAAAATAGAAGCTTTAAACTGGATAGATAATGTATTAAAACTAAGTATGATTCTTTCTGGTTGTATGGTTATTAATTTCGAAAATTTCATCGGGTTAAGAGAGAAAAACCACGCAGCGCCTGAGAACTATAAATATAGCCCAGATTATTTTTTGCGACTGCCAGAGTTGAAAGATGATAAGCCAAGTGCGGAGCCGTTAATGCCCCTTGAAAATTCTTTTGAAAATGAAGTTGAAAAAAAATCGCATCATAAGGTTAAGCCTGTCAAAAAAAATAAGCATCGAAAAATCAAAAAAATTCCTAATAAAATGCAGGGAAAATCTAAGGTTGCTAAAAATCAAGAAAAAGAAATAGCTATAAATAAATTGGAAGGTGAATACAAAAAAACTACTCTGGCTGAAGAAGATTTAATAGACATTGAGCTTACGATTAAATATCCAGAAAATATTAAAAATCATCTAGAAAATCTTCTTGGTTTATTCTTGGGGCGTCATAAAATTCCTTTACTGGTAAAGGGGGGCTTAATAAGAGATCTATTATGGGATACTAGGTCGGATGGTGATTGCGATATAGTTTTATTATTAAAAGTAGCTATTGGTTTGAAGGATAGTTTAATAGATTTTTTAAAAATAAATTTTAAAGCGGAAAAAAATGAGAAATATGATTCATTATTTATGTATTCAATTGAAGGAATTAGCTATGATGTTGCGATCTTAGATGGTGCTCAGGAGTTTAATTCTCCCGATTTTTTAATTAATTCATTTTTTGCCGATATTTCCGGAAAAGTATATGCTCGTTTTGATTTCTTCTCTAATCCTGAGTTGGCGAAAAAACATATTTTGAGTAGAACTTTAATTGTCCCGCCAGTAAATATAATAAATTGGTTGAAAAAGGATGATTTTTTAATATTTTTTAGAGGATTTCGTTTTATTGCACAAAAGAATTGCGAATTTGGCTGTGCTGAAACCAAAGCGGTCCAAAAGATTATTCAGGGAGGCATGTTTGACGAGATGAAGGCTCGCAAGAAAGCATTATCTGAATTGAAAAAAGTAAATATAAATGAACAAAAAAATTTGTTGAGTGCTTTTTTTAAGTTTGATTTTTTGTCTATCCTGTTTAAGCCTTATTTTTTTGAATCCAATTTTAATAATTTTGTGCTTAAAATGGGCTATTCGGAACTTCTTGGGCTGTTGGGTAAAAAAATCGATTTCCATGATATTTATCAATTATATTTTTTGGGTTGTCGTTTGATTGACGAAGATGGATGTTATCGATTGATTATTGCTAATGCTGAATTATTGATGCGCTCTCCAGAAAATTTAATATTTTTATTAAACTGTGTATTGAAATACCAGTTTTTATTTTGCATCTCTCAGGTGAGAAAAATTGTTGAAAGTAAATTACACACGGAAAAATGGTTAGATGATAATTGGTTGGGTATTAGTAAAGCGCTTGGTCAATTGATATTTCGAAACAATGCGGAGTCTGCTTGCATTTATTTGCAACAATGGGGTTTGCTTTCTTTGTTATTTCCGGTTGCGAATATGTTAATTACTTTAAATCCCAATGCAAGAGACTATGTTTTCAGGGTTTTGAGAAAAGCTGAATCAATAGAGCCTTGCCGGCGAAATATATATCATATTTATAACTATTTTATTTCATTAGAAATGATAAATACTAAATCGAATAATATCTCTTCTGAAATTAAAACGCTGAGAAAAGGCTGCTATGCCTCGATGTTTAATAAATTAAATCCACAACGAATATTGAGTAATTTAGAGAAATTAAAACAAAATCTACTAATTTATTAAGAGTAAGGGTTTAATAATTACGTTCTAGGACAAAAATGATGAGTTCTTCCATGGCTTGACGATAACAGTTATGGGGAAGAGTGGCTAAGGCTGATAATGCTTTAGTGGCATGGCGCCTCGCTACGTTGCGTGTGTATTCTTGGGCCTGAGCGGCATTCATGGCCTCGGTAATAAAACTAAGTTGACCGATGTCGCCCTGACTGATTCCGCTGCGGATTTTAGCCGCTGTCTCAGCCGAGCAGTGTTGCAAAGTATAGATCAAGGGTAACGTAGCGCGGCCTTCTGCTAAATCATCGCCCATGTTCTTACCGGTATCGGATTTCGAAGCGGTATAATCCAATAAATCATCTATAATCTGGAAGGCAATTCCCAGGTGAAGACCATATTCCGCCATGGCCTGTTGTGCTTCAGCGCTACATTTGCCAAGCAAAGCTCCGGCTTCAGCTGCGGCGCTGAATAAACAAGCGGTTTTGCGGTAGATGACTTCTAGATAAGCGGCTTCAGTAATATCAGGATCATGCCGGTTGACCAATTGGCTGATTTCACCCTCGGCAATGAGGTTAGTGGTATGCGCTAATACCTTCATGACTGGAATATGGTTGCGGCGAGTTAACAATTGAAAGGCGCGGGAATATAAAAAATCACCCACCAGGACGCTGACCTGGTTGCCCCAGATCTGATTAGCCGTTTCTTTGCCCCGGCGCATTTGCGAAGCATCGACCACGTCATCATGGAGGAGGGTGGCGGTATGGACAAACTCGATGATAGCCGCCAGTTCATGATGTTCAGGCTGTTGGCAGCCGAAATAGTTGGCGCTCAATAATACCAGAAGTGGCCGTAGGCGTTTGCCCCCACTTTTAATAATATGATGAGTAATCTTTTGAATAACCGGCACATCGGAACTGAGTTGCTCTAGGATTAGCTGGTTTGTAGCCACCAAATCGCCTGCTACCAATTCTTGGATGCCCGTTAATATTTCTTTGGGTGTAGTGTCGAGAAGTCTAGGTGCATGCGCTGCCATGAGTTGATGATCCTAAAAATTAAGCCTCATGCTAGGTACTCTCCAGCCCGGTGTCAAGAAAAATATTAGGCCTTGACGGATTGGTGGGGTTGAGTTTATAATCATCCTCCTTTAAAAATTCATGAGTGAGAGAGGTTCGGGCATGTACGCAGTAATCCGCAATGGCGGTAAGCAATACCGGGTTAGTCCTGGTCAAACCATAAAACTTGAAAAAATTTCAGCAGAAGCCGGTGAAGCAGTCAAATTTGATGAAGTTCTGTTAGTTAACGATGGGGATAAAACCCATACTGGCGTGCCGCTAGTAGCTAACGCGGTAGTGACTGCCGAGGTAGTTAAGCACGGCCGCGGCAAAAAAATCAAAATTATTAAGTTAAAACGGCGCAAACACCACGTAAAACATCAGGGGCATCGCCAATATTTTACGGCGGTTAAAGTGACCGGAATTGATGTTCACGGTAAGAAACACGGGGGATAATTTATGGCACATAAGAAAGCCGGTGGTAGTACTCGTAACGGACGTGATTCACATTCAAAGCGCTTAGGCGTTAAGAAGTTTGGAAGCGAATTAGTTCTGCCAGGTAACATTATTATTCGTCAACGTGGTACGCAATGGCACGCTGGATCGGGTGTTGGCATTGGCCGCGATCATACCTTATATGCTTTAGTGGGTGGAAAAGTAGTATTTACCCGCAAAGGACCTAGCAATTATCAATTTGTTTGTGTAGAAGAAACTACCAACAGCTAATCTATCAGGGGTGGGCGATGCTAAAATATCGCCTACCTACTACTTCTGTGATTCTTAAATTAATCAGTTCTTATTAAAATGAAATTCGTTGATGAAGTCACTATTCGGGTCGAAGCCGGAAAAGGTGGGGGCGGTTCCCTAAGTTTTCGGCGTGAAAAATTTATTCCTTTCGGTGGACCGGATGGCGGTGATGGCGGCGACGGGGGTAGCATTTACTTAAAAGCTGATCTTCACGTCAATACCCTAGTTGATTTTCGTCATAAGCGTTTATTACGCGCACAAAATGGCGGATACGGTTCAGGTAAAACCAGTACTGGTAAGAGCGGGGCAGATCTTTATATTCCCGTGCCGGTCGGTACTACAGTTTATGATGCGAATACGCAAGAATTAATTGGTGATTTAGCGACCGTCGGCCAGACGTTATGTGTGGCTCAAGGTGGTTTTCATGGTCTGGGCAACGCCAGATTTAAGAGCAGCACTAATCGAGCGCCCAGGCAAACTACCCCAGGTTCTTTGGGTGAGGCCCGCGATCTGCGTTTGGAATTAAAGATTTTGGCCGACGTTGGCTTGTGCGGCTTACCCAATTCCGGCAAATCCAGCTTGATTCGCGCCATTTCTCATGCCACGCCTAAGGTAGGTGATTATCCATTTACCACTTTGCATCCTCATCTGGGAGTGGTCAGCGTTGGTGAGTTCCAGAGTTTTGTCGTTGCTGATATTCCAGGATTAATTGCCGGGGCTAGCGAAGGAGTTGGTTTAGGAATCCGTTTTTTAAAACACCTGAGCCGCACCAAATTGTTGCTGCAGGTAGTGGATATTTCGGGGACCGATGACCAAGAGCCTGCTAAAGCAGTTCAAACTATAGAAACTGAGCTAGCTCAATTTAGCTTGGATTTATCGTCTAAAGAGCGTTGGCTGGTATTAAATAAAACCGACTTAGTGCCTGCGGAAGAATTGGAGCAACGCTGCCAAGCGATCATCCAAGCCTGCAACTGGCAAGGGCCGGTTTTCAAAATTTCCGCAGTAGAACGCAAGGGAACTGTGAAGCTATGTCAAAAAATCATGACTTATCTTGATAGATTGTCGGCACAACCTACGCCAGATCCACTCTAAACGCGATGGCTCTGCAGTCACCCATACCCATGATTTCCGCCGCCAAGCTCTACCAGGAAAATTCTTTTTCTCTAGAAAAAGCCGCAAAATTGGCAGGTATTTCACTGGAAGCCTTCATAGAAACGCTTGGCAGCATGGGAATCCCTGTAGTAAGCTACACAACTGCTGAATTACATCGAGAATTAAAAGACTTTGAATAAACCAATTGTTGTGGCAGATTCTAGCCCTTTAATTGCCTTCGCACGGCCTAGATCTTTTGCTCGTGCTCACTAAGGCTCTGGGCTCTGATTAACATTAAATCGATATCACTACCAGTGGTTGCCTCTCCTTTAGCGATACGCTAATTTTAGTCTTATTGGGAATTATTGTGAGTTCTTGGGAAGTGACGCAGATGAACCTTAAAAATATATTGAACATTGTTCATTATTATGGTATAGTAGTCTCCATTGGTACAAATTAGATTAACTATTCGGAGGCAATTGTGAAAAGAACTGCGTTATTATTATTAGCTTCAGGGTCTGCTTTTGGTATTATTCAGCCGAGTTTGGCCGACACTACTCCTCAGCAACCTTTGAATCAACATATTGGATTTTATGCGGAAGCGGATGTGGGGGCTAATGTTTATACTGGAGTGTTAGTGACTAATACTGATACGTGGAGCTCCTCTGGGGTTAATGGCTGGGGCTGGAATGGCGCCTTTGGTTATGCATTTGGTCCACATTTTGGCTTAGAAGCCGGATTTATGCAAAATTATGGCCACTACGATATCAATGACGAAGATAATGCCGAAGGCCATACTAATATACCTTACGCTGCCATGCGGTTTGCTCTGCCTTTAGGGGATCGTGTTGCTTTATTTTTCAAGCTGGGGGGTATGTATGCCTCGGTTGAAGGCAGCAATTCCTCTTCCGGAACTAGCGGAGAAAGTGACAGTTTAGCTCTACCCTTTACTGGAATCGGCGCCAGCTACGCGCTAACTTCAAAAATAGACCTGACTGCGCAATACCAAGGTGCACTGTATGGTGTAATCAATGGTGGTTTACTCGGATTAGGTCTGACCTACCACTTCTAGAAGGAATGGTTGACTAATTAGGCGGGATGAAGCAAGCTTCATCCCCTCTAAGGAAGGATTTTTCGATGCCTAGACGCAAAGACCATACTCGTGAAGAGCTAAAAGCCATGGCTTTAGCCGCAGCAATTGATATTCTGTGCACCCAAGGCGCAGCGGAATTTTCTATCCGCAATATCGCCCGGCACATGGGCTATACGGTTGGGACCTTATACAATGTTTTTGAAAATTTTAATGATTTGGTCTTGCAATTGAATGCGCAAACCATGGAGGCTATGTACATCGCGCTCAAAGGCATAGACGATATCCATGCGCTCGCTCAAGCTTATATTGAGTTTGCGCACACCCACGCTCCCCAATGGTGTTTGTTGTTTGAATCTAAAATCGGAGAGCAAGCGCGCCCAGAATGGTATCTACATAAAATTCAACGCTTGTTTAATCTAGTGGAACAAGCATTATTGCCCTCTTTAAATAATTCATCCGCAGAAGCTGTGATCACCGCAAAAGTATTTTGGGCCAGTCTGTACGGTATTTGCATGCTCTCTATTACGGGCAAGGTGAACGCTTTGCTTGGAGAAACCGCGCAAACATTGGCGAGGTCTCTAGTGGAAAATTATCTGCGGGGCCTGCGAACCGATAACCTTTAAGCTATACATTTTCTTCATACACTGAAAACCCGGGCGTCAGCCAGAGATATTTTATTCAGAAATCCTTAATAATTTTAGATTACCATTAGGCTCCAGAATTAATATTAAGAGCAATAAAAATGAGAAAAACAGTTCGCTTTGGTGCAGATACACACGATAGCAAGTTAGTGGTCGAGAAATTAGCCTTACTAAAACAGTCCTTAGAGGAAGAAAAAGATCTCGATAAAATCAAAGAAATACTTAAAAATCCGGGATTAATTTATAGGCGGTTTGCGGACGGTGAAACGCCGTTGACCTTGATATTAACCAAAAAACCTTTAGATAATGATAAACTGAATTTACTCCTACAAAACGATGCCGATATTTTTAAACGTAATAGCCAAGGGAAAAGTGCTTTAGAAGTCGCTCAGGAAAATGGCTATTTAAGCAGTTTAAAACAGGCAGTACACCGTATCTTTTTAAATTGCATAGAAAAAAATAGTAAACTGGAAAAAATACAAGAAATTTTACGTTATTATCCCGAATTTTTAAAAAACCGATTTTATCATCCTATCTATCATGATATTACTCCGCTGATTCTAGCCGCTTATAAGAATAGGAAAATGATCGCCGATTTATTTTTACAAGACAATATTAGCCTTGAAGAGCGTCAACAATACCATGAGATCGTTGAACAATCCGCTCGTAAAGAACTGTTAGAAGATCAAAAATCTAATGATCGTCTACAAAAAAAAGCATTAAGGAAAGCGAAGCCATTCTTATTTAGTCGAGTATATAAAAATAATGGTTATTCTCAAGTTGAAAAGTATCCTGTTTCCAAAATTAATTCTGCTAGTTCAAAATTGGAAGAAATTAAATCTCTAGACGGTGAAACGCCATGCACCAAAATATTAAAAGAAACACCAATAGATATAAAGGCATTGGAGTCACTGATATTTGAAAATCCGGACTGTATTTTTAAATATAACGACGAAGAAAAGAATGCCTTAAAAATTGCTGATGAAAATAAATCTTTAAATGAGTTGGAGGAAATGGTAACTCAGGTTTTTTTTCACTGCATAAATCTAGATGAGGCGAATTTACATTACATACAAGATATTTTAAATTACTATCCTGATTTTATTAATTTAAAATTTAGTTGGGTTTTAGATAATATAACCTATACTGGAGTTACTCCGTTGATGATGTCGGTTCATTGCGATGATGAATGGATGGTTATGCTTTTTTTACAATACCCTAAGATAGATATTGCTGCGCTTGACTCATCGGGTAAAACCGCTGAACAGCTAGCGCATGAAAAATGTCCTGAAAATGAAATCATCATCAATCTTTTGCAGAAAGCGCGGGAAGTGCGGGAAGCGCAGGAAGCGCAGGAAGAAGCTGAAAATCGCAAAAAAATCGCAGAGTTCAGAGCTAAACTTTCCGGCCTTAAAAAAACTTCAAATCCAGATGAATTCATAAAATTACTTCAGTCAGAGAAGTTTCTTGAAAAGGTAGCCGGTGACTCAAAAGAATATTTCGCTGCCGTCTTTGCCGAATTAAAACTTTTTGTTAGCGTTGATCGAATTATTAGCTTAATTTACTCCGAAAATATTTTAAATTTAATATTTGATCAGCCATATAAATTGGTAGTGGTTATCGATATATTGATTGAATATGCAAATTTACATTCCAAAGGCCGTGAAGATAAAGAAGAAAGCTGTCCAAGTCAACAGGCTTTTAATGCTTTGGTGAGTGCGAGTTTTGGTTATCAATTTAAGTCTGTATTTGAATACATATCATTTGCAAAAATAAATGATTTTCTTAATATCATTCAGGTGATGTCTCGTGAAATCCTGGCTCAAGTGATTGCAGAATTGAAAATATACTGGAGCCATCAAAAATTATTATTAATAATAGAAAAATTGAACACTCCTAAATTAATAATTTCCGCGTTTAAGCATCATAATCAACTACGGTCTAAAAGCAAAGATATCCAACGGTTCGAATCTAATTTTAACGTCTTCAAAGAAAACTTAAGCCAAAGTGTACTAATAGAATTGCTTAAGTTATGGAACTTTTTTGAGTGGATGGCGAATGAACCGGATGCATATTTTATCTGTGTCATCGAAGAATTTCAGAAATTTTTCAGTCCAGAACAAATGTTTGATTTGATCAGACACAGTAATATTTTATCTGCAATGCCTCACGATTCCCAAAAAACGAAAATTGTTGTAGATCTCATCCTGCGCGAGATTAGATTAGGAGAAAAAATCGAGATAGACTCCATTGAAAGAATGAATTTCTGTTTGAATACTCCCCAATTGAAAGCTAATTTACTCCAAAGATTATGTATTTACGAGGGTCCAGAGCAAAAACTTTCTGTGTCACCGACTGATGAGTTTCCTAAAATATTAGCAAAAAAAATCCATTTATGGACCAGTGCGCAAATCCGTATTGACTGTAAAAAATTTGATAAAATAAGGACATTAATTAATGAGTTCATTCTTCATATCAGTAGAGCTCATAATAATATAACTGTTTTTTTTAACTTTTATAAAGAGGCTAAATCGAGTTTACCACTGAAACAACCTTCTCCACTAGCAAGTATGCGCATGGAAACTCTACTAACTGTGGGCGTTGTCAGTTTGCTAGTGCATACTCCCAGTAATGATTTTCGCGCAACCCTTATTTTAGAGTTGGTAGCCCAGTTAGTAGCAACTATCCCAAGCTTGAGTAAAAAGCCATTCCCGGATTTTTCAAAGGTAGCTGAAGCGAAGTTAAGAAATAGTTTGATTGAATACTTAGCGACTACTAAAAAATTCTGGCTAAGCCTAGAGTGTAGGCAACTGATGAATAGCTGGCCGGATACTTCGCAACAAATAACTAGCCGCGAATCGAATTTACTGACAGAGATTAGTTCAGTCAAACAAAATCGGTTAGCTCACAATAGGCGGGTAGGTATATTTAATGACGGAAGAAAAACAAGACGGCAGATTAGCAAAAATGCCACCACGCCGACCCCTAAATAGGGAGCGCTTGCGCTGCTCCCCTTAGGAAAATATTGTTTTAGTGGGCGGCCGCTTGTTTACGCAGATTTCGGTTCAACCGGCTTTTTAAGCGGGCTGCTTTGTTGGGATGAATTAAACCTTTAGTCGCGCATTTATCAATAATCGATACGGTGGTTTGAAAAGCTTTGGCGTCAACTGTTTGATGCTTATCTTCAACCGCTTTGCGGAAATTTTTGATAGCGGTACGGAAACGTGAACGCTGTGAGCCGTTATGAGCTGCGCGGCACTGACTTTGGTGTGCTCGTTTAGTTGCTTGTGCTGTATTAGCCACGATATACTCCTCAAAATTTAAGACGCTAACTATGCCGCATTTATCTAAACTTGTCAACGATAATCCGCCTAAAAATCCCCGATTAGAGGGAAAGTTGGATTACCTCGCCATGGTGGTAATGTCCATTACCGTGGTGTCGCGCCTGTTCGGTTTTTTACGGGACATCATTTTCGCGCAAATTTTTGGCGCCACCGCCGCTTTTGATGCCTTCGTTATCGCTTTTAAAATCCCTAACTTTATGCGGCGTTTGTTCGGCGAGGGTGCATTTTCTCAAGCCTTTATCCCGGTGCTGGTCGAATACCGCACCAAGCACGGGCCCGAGGGTGTTCAGAAATTAATGAATAATATGACCAGCGCCCTGGGTTTGATCCTGCTAGCGGTAGTGATATTAGGTGAAATCTGCGCCCCATTGTGGGTGCTGATATTTGCGCCAGGGTTTGCCCGGGACCCGGAACATTATCGCTTAGCGACTCATTTGATTAGAATCACCTTCCCATATTTGTTGGCTATAGGGTTAGTAGCCTTAGCTGGGGCCTTGCTCAATGCCTATAACCGGTTTGCGTTGACGGCGTTCACCCCGGTTTTATTGAACATAGTGCTAATTGGCGCTGCAGTTTGGTGGATTCCGCATCATCAACCGGTACAGGCGGTGACGGAATTGGCCTGGGCAGTGGCCATTTCCGGTGTGGTTCAATTAATTCTGCAGTGGCCGGCATTAAACAGCTTAGGCTTTCTGCCCAAGCTTGCGTGGCATTGGCGCGATCAAGGGTTGCAGCGGGTATTAAAGCAGATGCTCCCGGCAATCTTCGGCGTGTCGATAGCGCAAATTAGTTTGCTCATCGACAATTTATTTGCCTCGTTTCTACCTACCGGCAGTATTTCATGGTTATATTATTCAGACCGATTACTGTATTTCCCGTTAGGAGTCATCGGCGTAGCATTATCCACCGTAGTTATGCCACATTTATCGCGCCACCATCACCAAGGCGCCTCCGGGAGTTTTGGCGTTACCCTGGATTGGGCGCTGCGTTGCTTATTTGTTACCGCGATCCCGGCGGCTGTGGGGTTACTATTGTTAGCAGGGCCGATTTTAGCTACGCTGATGCATCATGGCGCCTTCAACGCCTTCGATGTAAAAATGACTAGCCGCAGTTTAATGGCATTCGCTCTGGGTTTGCCGGCATTGATGGTGATTAAAGTTTTGGCCGCCGCATTTTATGCGCAGCATGATATGCGCACCCCGGCGAAATTGGCAGGGGTGGCGATATTGCTCAATGTGCTGGCTAATTTTGCCTTGGTGGGTGTTTTAGCCCATGCAGGTTTGGCGTTGTCCACGGCATTAGCCTCATGGGTTAATGCCGTGTTATTATGGGCGTTTTTGCATTCGCGGCGAATTTTACAGCATGGGCGGGGTTGGTTGCGTTTAAGTTTAGGAATCACCCTTGGCGGTTTGCTGATGATAGCAGTTTTATGGTTCGGAGAGGGCCGTTTGTCACAATGGTTAACCTGGAGTCTCACCCAAAAAGGCTGGCGATTACTAGCTTTAATTGGCTCCAGTACTGGAATGTATGTGTTTGGGTTATGGATAAGTGGAATACGGTGGAGTCAATTTAAATTTCAGGAGTAGCCGTGGAATTGATACGCGGGCACTTACGATTAACGCAATGCTTGCCCAGAAGCGTGGTAACGATAGGAAACTTTGATGGTTTTCATCGTGGTCACCAGCAATTATTAAACACTTTGCGTGAACAAGCGCGCAAGCTGCAAGTGCCTGCGGTAGTGATTACTTTTGAACCGCAGCCGCTGGAATTTTTAAATCCGGCGCGCGCGCAGCCGCGACTGATGCGTTTTCGTGAAAAATGGCGGTTTTTATCTGCAGAAAAGCTGGATTATTTAGTCTGTCTACAGTTTAACGAAAAATTAGCGCGTTGTGCGGCGGCTGATTTTGTGCGCGACATACTAGTCCGCCAGCTAGGATTGCAAGCAATCATAGCCGGTGACGATTTTCATTTTGGCGCGCGGCGCGCGGGCAATATTGAATTACTGCAAGAATTGGGGCAGCAATACGGCTTTAGCACATTACTTGTTCCCGCATTGATGATCGAAGGTGAACGGGTTAGCAGCACTCGCGTGCGTCAAGCGTTACTTGCGGATAATTTGCAACTGACAGAAAAATTATTAGGCAGGCCATATTTTTTATATGGCAAAGTGGTACACGGAGATGCTCGTGGCCGGCAATGGGGCTTTCCTACCGCCAATATTCATTTAACCGGCAAACCGGTTTCGGTTGCTGGGATTTATGTGGTACGGGTTTTAGGCTTAGGATCGCAGCCGTTACCAGCGGTAGCCAGTGTAGGCACGCGACCTATGTTTTCTAATCAGCGAATTTCTCTGGAAGTGCATTTATTAGATTTTAATCAGGATATTTATGGGCGGGAAATCACGGTTGAGTTTTTGCATAAATTGCGAAATGAAGCAGTTTTTCCCAGCGTGGAAAAGTTAATTGAACAAATTCACACGGATGTCGAGGATACCAGAAAATTTTTTGGAGAGAGCAAATGATATCAAACAAATCTTCTAAAGTTATTTTTGAAACCCATTTACCGTTGCAGTTATTAGGCCGCGGCAAAGTGCGGGATATTTATATTATCGATGAGCAGCGTTTGCTGATCGTCACTACCGATCGCTTGAGCGCTTTCGACGTCATTATGCCGAATCCAATTCCTTTTCGAGGTAAGGTATTAACGCAGTTATCCGCATTTTGGTTTGAGTATTTTCAGGAAATTATTCCCCACCATCTGATTACGATGGATATCCACAAAATGGATTTGGATCCAGCATTATTAACAGACTTTGCTGATGATTTAGCGGGCCGGACTATGTTAGTGCATCGAACCAAGCCATTCCCAGTGGAATGCGTGGCGAGAGGTTACTTAACCGGATCAGGTTGGTTGGATTATCAGAAAACCCAATCGACTTCCGGCGTGCAATTACCTGCGGGATTACGCCAGTGCCAGAAATTAGCCGCTCCGATTTTCGCTCCCGCTACCAAAGCGAGCGTAGGTCATGATGAAAATATTGATTTATCCAGCGTACAAAAATTAGTTGGCGAAGAAGTGGCTGAACAATTAGCAACAATTACTTTAAAGCTTTATCAACGTGCTGCGCAATGGGCCGATGCGCGAGGTATCATTATCGCTGACACTAAATTTGAATTTGGTTTATGGCAAAATGAACTCATGTTAATTGACGAGGCGCTCACCCCTGACAGTTCGCGATTTTGGCCTAAAGATCAATATCAAGCTGGACGTGATCAACCCAGTTTTGATAAACAAATTGTGCGCAATTTTTTATTAGCTACGGGCTGGAATCGCGAACCGCCCCCGCCAGATTTACCCTTGCATATTGTCGAGCAAACCAGTGAAGCGTATCTGGAAGCTTTCCGGCGAATTACCGGGAAAGAATTAATTTAATGAGCGAATCTATTATCTCTCAGCAAGGTCAATGTTATTGGTATGACGTTTTAGTCATCGGTGGTGGCATTGCGGGACTCAGTTCGATTTTAGCGTTAACCCGCTTAAAACCGGCCATTCGAATTGCATTGTTATGCAAAGAAACTTTAAATGAGTCAAACAGCTATTATGCTCAAGGTGGTATCGCAGCAGTGGGATCGGTTGAAGATTCGCTAGCGCAACATATTGAGGATACTTTAGCTGCGGGAGACGATCTCTGTAATATAGATTCCGTAAAGCAAATTATCAGCGAAGGCCCTGACACTATTCAATTTTTAAATGCACACGGCATTACCTTCGATCAAGCGAAAAATTTTCCGTTAGGTAAAGAAGGTGGGCATTCACAGCGGCGGATTTATACGCATGGAGATCGTACCGGCGCGGCGATTATGCGGGTGCTCATCGAGTCAGTACGCCGCCAACCTCAAGTCACTATATTGGAGTATCACACCGCGGTTAACTTAATTACTCAAGATCAAAAACCGATGCCAGGTAAAAAATCCACGATTATCGGTGCTTACGTTTTGGCGGAGCAATTAGGAGTTATCAATACTTTTTTAGCGGATTGTGTCATTCTGGCCACCGGCGGTGCTGGGAAAATTTATCGTTATACTTCCAATCCCGATGTGGCGACTGGAGATGGAATCGCTATGGCTTATCGCGCAGGCGCTCGGGTTAGTAATATGGAATTCTATCAATTCCATCCCACCTTGCTTTACAACACTGAACAAAATAATTTATTAATTTCTGAAGCGTTGCGCGGCGAAGGCGCATGCTTGCGATTAGTCAAAAATCATCAACGGTTTATGCAACATTATGCGCCGCGGCAATTAGAATTAGCGACCCGCGACATTGTAGCCAGAGCGATTTTTACTGAGATTGAATGTAGCGCTTATAATTATCTCTATTTAGATATCACTCATCGTTCCAAAAAGTTTTTGCAGCAACATTTTCCGGAAACTTATAATAGTTTACTGGGGCTGGGAATTGATATGAGTAAGGATATGATCCCTGTTGTTCCCGGCGCGCACTATTTATGTGGCGGTATTTTAGCGAATACCGATGGCGCTACCGATTTAGACCGGTTATATGCGGTAGGTGAAGTGGCTTGCACCGGCTTGCACGGCGCCAACCGTTTAGCCAGCAATTCCTTATTAGAAGGTGTGGTGACTGGCAGACGCGCAGCGCAAGCGAGCGCGCATTGGCTGTCGCAGCCCATCTCGCGAAAAATCAAAGTAAATCCGTGGAATTCGCAAGGGGTGATGGACTTACGCCGCGCCAGCCAGATCAACGCGCACTGGCGTGGCTTGCGTGGAGAAATGACTTCTTACGCGGGCATTGTGCGCACCGCAGCCGGACTTAAAGATTTATTACATTTAATTTTAATGCGCCGGGAAATGATCGAAGATTATTATCGCCGTTATACCATTACCCGCGATTTAGTTGAGCTACGCAATATTTTATTGCTAGCGGAATTGATAGTACGCTCAGCCTTACAACGTTGCGAAAGCCGCGGCGGCCATTATCGCGAAGATTTTCCCGCCAAGCAGGCCATCATCGAATCCACTACAATTCCCGGATAATCAAAATTTAGAGAATTTTTGTTGTATTTTTGCAGATTTTATGCTATTTTAAACAAAAAAGCTAATTTTGAGAGATTATTAGTATGATTATTGAATTAAAAGTTAAGAATTTCCTGTCCATACGAGATGAGCAGACTTTAAGTCTCGTTGCCAGCTCAGCTACAGAGTTGCCACAGAATGTCTTTCAAGTAGACAAAGATTCTCCATTGAGTCTGGTACGTTCCGCAGTAATGTATGGTGCAAATGCAAGTGGTAAGAGTAACTTGCTCAGTGCTCTGCTTTTCATGCGTAGGCTTGTCGTTCTTTCTGCCAAAGAATCACAGCAAGGCGAGCCTATTCCCGTTAAAAACTTTGCTTTTGATAAAAAATATGCATCTGATACCAGTGAATTTGAAGTTACTTTTGTAAAAGAAGGTATTAGATATCAATATGGCTTTATAATTGACAAAAATAGAATTTTTGAAGAATGGTTATTTGCGTACCCTTTGGATCATGTACAACACTGGTTTAGTCGAGTATATGATAAAGAAAATGATAAATATTCCTGGAAGTTTAGTAAATTTTTTAAAGGTGGGAAAAAAATTGCTGATTTAACTATTAGCAATGTACTTTTCTTATCTAATGCAGTAAAAAACAATAATGAACAGTTAATTCCTGTTTTTAGCTGGTTTCAGAAAGATTTATTTTTCCTTGATCTTGCTCGTGAAGGAGATGATTACGGAAAAAGTGTAAATCAAATTAAATCAATATCTGGTAAAGAAGAGATTTTAAAGATTGTCAATATTGCAGATTCTAGCATTGCTGATGTTGAGATAAATAAGGAAATGATCAACGAAAAGGATCTTCCAAACTTTCCCGACTCAATGCCGCCGGAAGTTAAAAATTTCTTTAGAAAGGAAATGATGAAAGAGGGAACGATAATAAATTTTTTGCATTCTGGAAATGTCTCATTAGATTTTTGGTATGAATCAGGTGGTACGCGCAGATCATTCGCATTAGCTGGGTATTGGATAGATGCGTTAGAAAATGGTGGAGTCTTAATCGTGGATGAACTAGATAATAGTCTACATCCTCACATGGTCCTCTTTTTAATTCACTTGATTCATAATCCAAAAATAAATAAAAAAAATGCCCAACTGATTTTTGCAACTCATGATACTTCATTGCTGGACAACGATGTTTTTCGGAGAGATCAAATTTGGTTTGTTGAAAAGGATGAAAATCATGCTACCCAATTATATCCTTTACTCGACTTTAGTCCGCGTAAACATGAGGCGATTGGTAGAGGATATCTCCAAGGACGATACGGCGCTTTACCGTACATCGGTGAATGGAGGTTTTAATGGGATCTGAAGATCTTCATCATCGGCGAAAAAAAAGAAAAATTGAATCTCTGAAACGAGTAAGTTTAGGCAGGGAATCCTATGATGTCGTATTAATTGTTTGCGAAGGAGCAAAGACTGAGCCTGGTTATCTTAATGATTTGAAAGACGAATTAAAATTAAGTAACGCCAATATTAAGGTAATAGGGCATGGAACTGATCCATTAACTTTAGTAGAATTTGCCATAGAAGAATATAATAAATATAGAGAATATGATAAAATATACTGTGTCTTCGATCAGGATGAGCATAAAAGTTATCATTTTGCACTTGATGAAATTAATCGGTTTAATTCAAAAGGTATTCCTATTTTTTCTATCACTTCAGTGCCTTGTTTTGAATTTTTTCTTTTATCACACTACGTATATAGCACACGATCTTATAAAAGATCTGGAAAAAAATCAGCAGGGGAGCAGCTTTGTTCTGAGCTTAAGCGATATATTCCAAATTATAAAAAAGGATATCCAAATATTTACGACGTAACGAAATCAAAACTTCCTACTGCAATTAAAAATGTAAAAAAAATTGAAAAGGAACAATCAATAAATGGTCACAATCCTTCAACGAATTTTTATCAGTTAGTTGAGTATTTACAAGAATTGAAATCAAAGTTTAACCTCATTTCTAAAGAGCATTCTTCGGCTCGGGATTAGACAAGGATAAAATATTTATTTTCGTGCTACGTTAGTCTGCCGGGCGGCGCGGATAACCGCTGCGGCTACTGCTGGTACTACTGCTTTGTCGAAGACACTGGGAATAATAAAATTGGGCGATAAGGTTTTTTCATCTACCGCGTCCGCAATCGCATAAGCCGCGGCGATTAGCATTTCAAGATTGATGTCTTGAGCGCGACAGTCTAGCGCTCCGCGAAAAATACCGGGAAATGCAAGCAGATTATTAATTTGATTGGGGTAATCACTGCGCCCAGTTGCCATAATATACGTATAAGGCGCGGCTAGTTCAGGCATAATTTCAGGAATAGGATTAGCCATCGCGAACACGACCGGATCTTTATTCATATTTTTTAAGTCTTGGACCGTCAAGGTGTTGGGCCCGGAAAGACCGATAAATACGTCTGCACCCTTAATGATTTCGGATAACCCGCCAGTCAATTTATCAGGATTAGTAGACTCCGCAAATTCACGCTTGCTAAAATCTAAATCCGTACGCGAGCTGATTAACGCACCTTTACGATCGCAGCCAATGATATTCACAGCGCCTAATTGTAAAAGCATATTCTTACAGGCAGTTCCGGCTGCGCCGACACCACTAAACACAATTTTAAGATCTCCGGCCCTTTTCCCCGTCAGTCTTAAAGTATTGATGAATGCTGCTGCGACTACCGCTCCGGTGCCATGTTGATCATCATGGAATACCGGAATATCTAAATTAGCTTTTAAGCGTTTTTCAATTTCGAAACAGCTTGGCGCGGCAATGTCTTCTAAATTGATCCCACCGAAGTTGGGCGCTAAATAAGTAACGGTACGCACAAATTCGTCAATAGTACTGGTGGATAGGCACAATGGAAACGCGTCAAGATTAGCAAATTCTTTAAATAAAAGCGCCTTTCCTTCCATCACCGGTAAAGCCGCTTTTGGGCCAATATTCCCCAATCCCAACACTGCGGAACCGTCAGAGATCACCGCGACCATATTATGGCGCATAGTAAAGGTATCCGCTTGTTCAGGATTATGATGGATGGCCATACAGATTTTAGCGACTTCCGGCGTATAAGCCAGCGCTAATTCTTCACGGTTAGTCACACTGATTTTACTGCGCATTTCGATTTTGCCGCCCAAATGGCAGGCAAAGGTAGGGTCGAGCGCAGCACAGCCTACGTCTTGTAAGCAATTAATTTTATTGATAATAATGGGGGCATATTCTTCGGGGGCTTTGAGAAATAATGTAATATGAGTAGCCGTTTGCAAGCTGTCAATCAGTGTCACCCGGCTGCCTAATTCACGTAACACCGCTTCAACCTTAGCTGAAGAGTCAGTTTCTGGCGAAAAATGGATAGAAATAACGGTAGCACGTTGATGGTGGGTATCATTAGTGACGAGCATAATTTGGCCTCTGTAGTTGCTTGCTAAAAGAAGCTAATATACCATACTCTCCAATGAAAGATTACAAAGATACTCTTAATTTACCGACCACGGCGTTTCCCATGAAAGCTAATCTGGCGCAAAGAGAGCCGGAAATATTACAGCGCTGGGAGAAATTGGATCTTTATAAACGCTTGCGGGAAAGTGCGCGCCAAAAACCGCGATTTATTTTGCATGACGGCCCTCCTTATGCTAATGCGCGTCCGCATTTGGGCACCGCATTAAATAAAATCCTGAAAGATATCGTCGTCAAGGCTAAAACCCTCAGCGGCTATGATGCCACGTTTGTGCCCGGATGGGATTGTCACGGCTTGCCGATTGAATTAAATGTCGAGAAAAAATCGGGTAAAGTAGGGGATAAATTATCTGCTAAGGAATTTCGCCAAGCCTGCCGCGATTATGCCACGCAGCAAGTGGCTATCCAATTAGAAGATTTTCAACGCCTGGGAGTGGTGGCGGATTGGCAACATCCCTATTTGACGATGAATTTCGAATATGAAGCGAATACCGTGCGCGCCTTAGCCCAGATCATTTCTCAAGGCCATTTGCATCGTGGTCAAAAACCAGTGTATTGGTGTACGGCCTGCGGTTCGGCGCTGGCAGACACGGAAGTTGAGTATCAAGATAAATCTTCCCCTGCGATCGATGTTGGTTTCGCCGTGATTGACAACCAAGTTGTCGCCGACACTTTCAAAGTGGCAGTAACGGCTGACCCAATTTTTGTACCCATCTGGACGACGACTCCATGGAGCTTGCCAGCTAATCAAGCGGTGGCGGTTAATTCACATTTTTCCTATGTGTTAGTCAGTGGAACTTTGAAAAACCGCACCGTGCAATTTATTTGCGCCGAAGAGTTAGTTGCAGCGGTGATGGAGCGGTATGGCGTTGCAGATTATAAAAAATTAGCGGCTGTAAACGGCGAGCTTTTGGAAGGGCTGCAATTGCAGCACCCCTATTTAGACCGGCAAGTACCGGTTATTTTAGGCGATCATGTGACCATTGATGCCGGAACCGGCTGTGTACATACCGCGCCGGTCCATGGGCAGGATGATTACGTGGTAGGCCAGCAATATCAACTGCCAATGGACAACCTAGTTAATGCCAACGGTTGCTTTAATGCTGACGTGCCCTTAGTGGGCGGTTTACATGTTTTTAAAGCCAACGAAGTTATTATTGCTGAGTTGGAGAGAAAAGGTCGCTTGCTTCATCAAGTAATCATTCAGCACAGCTACCCACATTGCTGGCGGCATAAAATACCCGTCAATTTATCGAGCAACGCCGCAATGGTTTATCAGTATGGACCAACAAAACCTCCGCAATCAGGCGTTACAGGCGGTTGAGCAAGTTAATTGGTTGCCAGCCTGGGGTAAAACCCGGATCAGCCGGATGTTAGAAAGCCGACCAGACTGGTGTATTTCCCGGCAACGCGTGTGGGGAGTGCCTATTCCGTTCTTTATCCATAAATTGACCGGTGAGTTACATCCTGAAACTTTAGGGCTAATGGAAAAGATTGCGGAATTAATCGAAGAGCAAGGGATTGAAGGGTGGTTCGCGCTCGAACCGAGTAGTTTACTGGGAAAAGAAGCCGAAGATTACCTTAAATCCAGCGATGTGTTGGATGTCTGGTTTGACTCAGGCAGCAGTCATTTTTGTGTTTTATTGCAAAGGGCAGAATTAGGTGTGCCGGCAGATTTATATTTTGAAGGTTCTGACCAACACCGGGGCTGGTTCCAAACTTCGTTGCTGACTGCAGTCGCTATGCGCGGCAACGCGCCTTATAGAACTGTGTTAACCCATGGCTACGTGGTAGATGCGCACGGCCATAAAATGTCAAAATCCTTGGGGAATGTAGTGGTTCCGGTCGAGGTGGCGAAAAATCTGGGTGCAGACGTCTTGCGTTTATGGGTTGCTTCCGCCGATTATAAGTTAGATATTAATTACTCCGAAGAAATTTTAAAGCGCAGCGTGGATGCTTACCGTCGCATTCGCAATACAATGCGTTTTTTACTGGCTAATATTTTCGACTTTGATCCTGGCAAAGATTTAGTGCCCGCGGATAAATTGTTAGCCTTAGATCGATGGGCAGTGACGCAGGCGGCAGAGCTTCAACAAGAAATTATCGCCGCTTACGATGATTACAGTTTTCAAACCGTGAGTCAGAAAATTCATAATTTTTGCAGCGTCCCCATGGGCAGTTTTTATTTGGATATTATCAAAGACCGGGAGTATACCAGTTATCGAACCGGGATTGCCCGCCGTTCTGCGCAAACCGCAATGTATCACATCTTAGAAGCGGTAGTGCGGTGGCTGGCGCCGGTGTTGAGTTTTACTGCTGAAGAAATTTGGCCTTATATCCCTGGGAAACGTACTGATTCAGTATTTCTGAGCACTTGGTATGATCGATTTCCAGTTTTTAAAGAAAATCTGCTAATCGATTGGCCGTTGTTGATTCCTGTCCGCGATGCAGTTAATAAATTGTTAGAAGCACACCGGCAACAGGGTGATATCGGTTCAGCTTTAGACGCAGAAATTATTTTATATGCCGATGAAAAATTATTAACTGAATTATCCAGATTGCAAGAAGAGTTACGATTTGTGCTCATCGCTTCGGACGCAAAAGCATTATCGGCTGAGCAACGTCCCGCAGATGCCGAGGCCACTGATATTCCAGGACTGTGGGCCAAGATCATTGTTTCCGAATATATCAAATGCGCGCGCTGCTGGCAGCGCCGCAAAGATGTGGGCGCGAATTCGCAACACCCCACGCTGTGTGGACGTTGTGTTGCCAACCTTGCTGAGCCGGGTGAGACCAGGCATTTTGCATAGAGATTATCAAGGTGAAAACCATTTAACGTCCACTTTTGGCTCAGGTTGAACGAAAAAATACCCTCGCAATGCTCACATACCTGAGTATGCTCCGCTTGCTCGGCCATTTTTTCGTTCAACCTGAGCCAAAATTGAACGTTTTGCGTGGATTCAAGTTTCATGAGGTAACTCTGAAGAGATTATAGCTCGAGAAGAAGTATGAAAATAAATAAACATCAATTTAGTAAAGCCACGCCGTGGTTTTTGGTCAGTATTTTAGTAATTTTGCTGGATCAATTTACCAAGTTTTTAGTCATGAGTTATCTTTATGTTGAGCAACCGCTGCGTTTATTGCCTTTTTTCAATTTAATTTTGCGATATAATCAAGGCGCGGCCTTTAGCTTTTTGGGAGGTGCTGGAGGCTGGCAGATATTGTTTTTGAGCATTATTTCCATAGTGGTTATCATCGCGCTGCTGATTTGGCTCTTGCGTTTATCCTACCCCAGTACCTGGACAGCTTGTGCATTGAGTTTGATCATTGGCGGCGCCGCGGGTAATCTCATCGATCGAATCCGTTTCTCTTTCGTAATTGATTTTTTTGATTTCCACATTGGCAGTTGGCACTACGCGACATTTAATCTAGCCGATAGCGCAATCGTCGTAGGAGTGT
Source organism: uncultured Pseudomonadota bacterium (assembly GCA_963697455.1). GTDB lineage: Bacteria > Pseudomonadota > Gammaproteobacteria > Coxiellales > Coxiellaceae > JAFEDN01. Next base: position 165,204 of record CAVOOI010000014.1, read on the forward strand.
TTATGTTACTACTGCATACTTTGTTTAATAAAAAATCGCGCTCAGTTTAATTCCAGCATGCCTCTGCTGTTCCCGTACCCGTCACTGATTTGTCACCACGTTCATTTAAAAGAAGGGTTTGGCAAAGAGTATCGGATTTAGCCTGCTGACTCAAAGGCGAAGCCGCGATATTATAACCAGCTGCGCTTGATGACTGAATGCTAAGCAGGTAACTCTTATTATCGGTATACGGATTGACCCCAAGCGCTTCCAAAGTAGCACCTTGGTAACTATCTTGCAGGCTATAAAAGGACTCAAGCTGACTAGCCAAATACAGCAAAGCTATTTCCGCCTGATTGCGTCTGCCTTTAATCAAATGGCTCGTATACAGAGGAGCGGCCACGGCAATCAAGATCGCCACGATTGCCATGACAATCAATAACTCCAGTAAAGAAAAGCCAGACTTAAATGTCATATTAATTTAGGATAATCTCACTAGCCCTATCTTTTCAATACTGTAGTTGATCATATAATGATCAGAAAAAAATACTTGTGATTTCATCAGAAATAGGTATTATTCTCTATCCCCCGCAGCGTATGGGTTCCAAATACCCATGAGTTGGTGCGGAGGATGTTCTCCTTGGTTCTCTGGCAAAGATCGGGTAGAATTGTCCACATTCTCGGCGCCCACGGCCGATATCAGTTTGGGCCGGTAGCTCAGTCGGTAGAGCAGCGGACTTTTAATCCGTTGGTCGCGAGTTCGAATCTCGCCCGGCCCATTTAAAATCAAATACTTACCGTAACTTTTCTTCAACCTACACATTCCTTGCCGGAATTTTGCCGGAATGTGTTTCCATCGCCGCAACCATCCGCGCGGATTGCATCTGCATACGCTCGGCCACCGTCATCGGTATCGCTGCTCTGTCTCTGATCGAGATCGCAGTCGGGGTACTCGATTGGCGGTGGCAAACTTTATTGGCGGCTTCAATCAAATGCCGAATTTCCACCGGGCTATAATGAGTGGTGATCCGGTTTGATTTATGCCCCAACAAATCCTGGCGGTCTTCCAGACTGACCTGGGCGGCTCGCAAGCGCCTGCCAAATGTGTGTTTCAGGTCATGGATTCGCACCGGCAGATGTAATAGCCTGCGGGCTTTTTTCCATGCCTTATTATTCATCTGGTAAACGTTTGCTTCACCGTCAGACCGGGGAAAGACATACACCGGGTGCTGATGCCGTACCTCTGCAATAACCTGCAAAGCAATCTCATTCAGAGGTACCAGCCGGTCTAACTCGTTTTTGCAGTATGCCCCAGGAATAATAAAGATACTGGTGTTTAACTCCGGAATCGGCAATTCCCAATCCCATTGTAGTTGACACACTTCCTGGTCACGCAACCCCGTATTGACCTTAAATAACGCCATTCGGCGCAGATAAGTCGGGAGCAGCGCGAACAGGCGATCCTGTTCTTCCCAGCTCAAGGAATAAGGTTTGCGCGCATCGTTCTGTGGCAACAGTTTGATCTTTGGCGCTGCGGCTAACCAGGTGAGATTGGATTCATCTACCCATTCTCTGCAGGCCAGGTTCAAAATCCGGCGGACGATCTGCAGACCATGATTGATCGTGCGGTTCTTCACGCCCTGTTGTTGCCTCATCGCGATGAAAGGCTGCAAACTCAACATATTGAGTTTATCGAGTTCACATTGGCCGATAGTCGGTTTAAGTTGCTCGATATGCACAATATTTTCCTTGATAGTCCGTTTATGTTGGTTTTCCGCTAAATATTTGGCAGCCGCTTCTTCAAAAGTGCGCTTTGGCCTGACGCCATAGATTTCTGCCTGTCGGATCTGTTCCAGTCGATAGATCAGATACCGCCGGGCTTCTTTCTGGTCGCTGGTTCCTGTACTTTCAAACAGTCGTTTACCAGATATCGTTTTTTCAACATGCCATATCCCACCACGAAACCGTAAACCAGGGATGGCGGTTTGCTTCTTACGTCCCATATTAACCTCCTAAGTTCAGGGACGCCCTTCACAGCGCTACTATAGAGGGGCAAAGAATTTAAATCAATCCGAATTAAACGGAATAGTTTTTATGATGAAATTAATATTTTATAAATCAAATACTTATGATATGTCTCCTTTAAAAATATTCTCATTGTCTCAACCATATGGTATAATTTAGATATATGGCAGCCAAATTGCTTTTAGATCGCAAACATATTTTTGAGGATGGCTCTATCGCTCAATTGGTGATATGGCAGTTACCTCAAAAATCGCAGGAACGTCCGCATGGGTTGAAGTATCGGCTGTATTTTGGCGACAGCCAGGGTAACTGCCTGGTGCGCTACGATAATGAGACCGGTAAAGGCGACCATAAACATATTGAAGATCGGGAACAGGCTTATCAATTTGTGGATATCGATACCTTGTTAAAAGATTTTCAACGGGACATCCGCCGCTGCCAGAAAAAATGGGAGAAATGATCATGAAAAAAAGAAAATTAACCGTTAAAGTGAGTTCTTTTGATGAAGCACTCGCCTCATTTAAAGAGGTTTGGGAAAAAGCGGAAGTCGGTCAGAAATTGGCGGAGCCTATAGAGATTGTGGGCTTTGAAAATGCTTCATTATTAATGAAAACATTGACACCCCGGCGACTGGAATTATTGCAAAAATTACACGCTATCGGAGCCAGCAGCGTACGAGCATTGGCGAAAGAATTGGAGAGAGATTACAGCAATGTTCACCAGGACATTAAAATATTAAGTCAGGCTGGTTTATTATTGCAGGATAAAAAAGGTCATTATTCCATGCCTTGGGATAAAATTATTACTGAAATTCCCATGACGGAATGGATTCCTTCGCAACGACACGCATCTAAAGCACATACTGTTTCTCATTCTCATCATTCGCCACATAGGTAATGTAGTCAGTATGATATAGCGCCATCGTTTTTAATAAATCTGGCGGGTCGAATGCATAAAACCAGAATTTCAGTCCCATCAAAAAATTTACCTTCCGAAATTATCCCAGAGAATTTTAAATGTATGACCCCGTCTTGGATTACGGTAAATACAGGGCCGCCGCTGATCCCGCCAGGATCAGTTAAATTTTCTTCAATATTATTAATTCCTCTATAAAAGCTATTAAAATTCTCTATTCTACAGGTAAATTGATCTTCACAAGAAGAGGTTACATGCGCAAATGTGCTAAAAGAATAAAAACTCAATATATTTCCAGTGGGACCTTTTCTCCAGGAGCCAGGAAACCCTCCTAATGCTATGTGTTGTCTTATCTTGATTTCTTCTTGATAGGTATCTTTTATTAGAAAATTTCCAAATCCTCGTTCAATTTTTCCTCTTAACTGAGGTTTGAGATTATAGGGAAATTTAAAAGTTAATAAATCTAAATTTTTATTTTGGCTAAAGAGATAAGTATAAGGATCAAAAATAAGGTTAACTAAGATTGTGATTATAACGTATTTCAATAGCTATTAAAATACTTACGTGAGTTGTTCGGCATCCCCGCAGAGAATTTGATTGATTCTTGACATGTTCATGCCGCTACTTTTATCGTGAGGAGATTAGCGGTTTCTGTTCGAATAGCATTGAACGTCGGTGTGCTGGCTTGGCGGCAGCACACTTTATTTGCCGCATCGATTAAATTTTTTACTTCAGCAGGGCTATAATGTGTGGTAATCCGCTGTGATTTATGACCTAATAAATCCTGGCGATCCTCCAGGCTGACTTGGGCTGCGCGTAACCGGCGACCAAATGTATGTTTGAGATCATGGATACGTATGGATAGATGCAGTATTTTTCTGGCTTTTTTCCATGCTTTATTATTCATTTGATGAATCCTGGTTTGACCATCTGCGCGGGTAAACACATAAATGGGATGCTGATGACGTACTTCGGCGATAACCTGCAAAGCAATTTTGTTAAGCGGCACTAATCGGTCTAATCCATTTTTTGAATAGGCTCCCGGAATAACAAAAATACTGGTATTCAGTTCGGGAATTGGGTATTCCCATTCCCAACGCAATTGACAAACTTCCTGGTCGCGTAATCCAGTATTTACTTTAAATAAAACCATACGTTGCAAATAATCTGGTAATAATGCAAATAATTGATCTTGTTCTTCCCAAGTAAGAGAATAGGGCTTTCGACCGTCCGTCAGTGGTAATAATTTTATTTTTGGTGCGCTGCTCAGCCAGGTTAAGCCGAATTCATCAAGCCATTCCTGATGAGCTAAATTTAAAATATGACGAATCAATTGCAGGGCGTGGTTAATGGTACGATTTTTCACACCTTGTCTCTGGCGAAAAGAAATGTAAGGTTGCAATGAAAATATATTAATTTTATCGAGTGTCAAATGATTTATGTAAGGCAGCAACCGGGAAATTTCACTAGCGTTCTCAGCAATCGTACGTTTGTGCTGATTTTCGATTAAATATCGAGTCGCTGCTTCCTGAAATGTGCGTTGTGGTCTGACGCCAAATACTTTCGCCGAGCGAATCTGTTCGAGCCGATAAATCAACACTTTTTCCGCTTCTTCTCTCTGGCTAACGCCAATGCTTTCATATAGGCGTGTTCCGTCGACCATTTTTTCAATGTGCCAGATGCCATTGCGCAGCCGGAGTCCGGATAAAGATCGTTTTTTTCCCATATCTTCCTCGCTTCAGGTGGAATGCCTTGTGTGTTTTTTAAATTTTCCGCCCAGGCATCCAGTTCATTACGAAAAAAACCGATACCGGTTTTACCAATCGGTATAGTTGTTAATAGTGGCCTGACTTCGCGATTGAATCGTTTGCGATTCATGCCGCAATAATGAGGTGCATTTTTTATTCTAATGATTGCAGGCAAAATATTTTGCACTATACTTTCCTTTACTGGCTGATTTTCAGCATTAAAATGCAAAAACGATTTTATCCGTGGATTTTATCCACTTTTTCCTAATCAGCCCGTTTAGCCACATGAATGTGGTTAAAAAATAAAATTCTATCTGTCCTCGTTGGGTTTCATCCCAGCGTTAAATTTTTTCATCTTGCACTTTTTAAAAGTCGGCGAGACGTATTTTCTTTTCCTGATTTTTTATCGTGATCTCCTTCAAAACATGTCTCATTGACTGTGGTTATCTTAACTAAAAAAGAAGTCGCCCGAACGACTTATTTTTTAGTTAGCATGAAATCCATTGCATGGAAAAAATGCTGATTATGATGAAACGGAACGGGATGACACATCGCCATTGGTTACAGGTGGCTATTAACTACTGCGGAGGCAGAGGAAACCTGGCGCAACTCATTGGCGTTGATACTCCACGGATTACCGATTGGCTCAATCACGGTAATACTATTTCCCTAGAAAATGCGATAAAAATTGAATATGCCACTCAGGGCGCTGTCAATCGTCTGCAATTAACGCCTCATCTCGATAAGAAATTAAGAAATCAAATTAAAGCTGAATATGAAGCCGCACAAAACGCCAGACCTCCTTTGGGCTTTAAACAAAGAGTGGCCTTGGGTCTGGCGATTGAAATAGCGCTGGGAGTTCGTAAAGGAGTCAGAAGTGATCGTTTACTTAGGGAAAAATTTCCCAAAGTAGAGGATAACGGGAATGATTTTTTTTCGTCTCAACAGTTACATAAAGGGAGAACGGAGGAAATAGCCAACCATTATGCCCGATTGGGTAATTATAAATCCTATCAAAAAGCTAAGAGAATTGTTCAATGGGGTATTCCTGAACTCATTGACGCAATGGATCACGATTTCCCCATCGATCGAGCGGTCAAAATAGTTCAAAACCCACCTGAAAAACAGCGATATTTATTGAGTTTACACGATAAACAGATGATCAGGGAATTACGCACGACATCGAATGAAAAATCCGGAAGTAAAAAAACGTTACCGAAAGAAAATAGGAAAGATCAGCCAGAAATAATATCCAAGAGAATTATAAATCCTACTGAGGAAAAGAATCTTCCAGAGATCAATATGACAGAAAAGTCAGAGAGCTATTTTTCAGGCTATGTCGCTGACCATGGCCTGGGCATTATTAAGTTTTGTCGGTTTATTGAAATTTGAAATAAAAAGGAGGGATTGTCATGAGCAAAATCAGAACCGTAAAACCCGAGTTATTTCGGCACGAGCAACTGTTTGAAGCTGAGCAAAGCAGTGGATTACCGTTGAGATTGATTTTTATCGGATTATTTACGGTGGTGGATGCGGAAGGTCGCTTTCGGTGGCGACCCCGGCAATTGAAGCTGGATATTTTGCCTTATGACGAGATTAATTTCAGTGCGGTTCTTTCGGCGCTGTCAGAATTTGGTTTTATTCAACGCTATGAATATGAAGGTGAATGTTACGGTTACATTCCGACCTGGCGTAAGCATCAAAGTATTAATCAGCGGGAACCAGAAAGTGTATTGCCCGATCCCCAGCGATGTATCGCTATGAGGCCGCCAGTATTACATCGACCGGTTTATGCTTCTCCTCTGCAACACCCAGATCGACAGGTGTCTGTACCGACAACACCTCGTTCGGCATCAAGCGCCTGTTCACAACTCCGCATATGCAAGCACAGCAACAGAAATGCCCACAAATTCAGCGCCAATTTCTTCGAGTGGTTCATTATCGAATCAACAGGCACTGCCAGAGCTTCAATCTACAGTTGCTAAACTCTGCACGGACTTGCCTATGCAGAACAGAGAGACGCATAAGTCGGATTCTGTTTTGCATATCGCAGACCCGGTTACGCCTATGCCTGCATCGTTGAAATGGAAATGGAAATGGAAGTGGAAATGGAAGTGGAACTGGAAGGGGAAATGGAATTGGAAAAGGAAATGGAAGGGAAATGGAAAAGTAAACACCCACACACTCGTGCAGCTCCTGAGCCCGTAATCGAAATTTTTGCACACTGGCAACGCGTGATGGATCACCCCAAGGCCGTGCTGGACAAGCAGCGACGGCGCTTTATCCAGCTAGCGTTAGACAAGGGCTACAGCGCCAGAGATCTGTGCCAGGCGATCACCGGTTGCAGTTTGACGCCCCATAACCGAGGTCATAACGACCGCGGTGAGCGTTACGATGGGTTGCACTTGATTCTGCGTTCAGCTGACCAGATCGACCGGTTTATCCGCAACGCGCAGCATCCGCCAAAGCGCAGAACAAGGCGGAACAACGGCTGAACGGCAATATCCAGGCCGCTCAGACTTGGCTACAGCAGGAGGCGTAACCGTGGAAGCAGCCGACAAAAGGCCATTTGCCAGACTTATCACCGGTCTGGCGCAAACGTTTCAGACGCCCATCAGTGCCAGCGATCTGGAAAATTACTGGCGCTGGCTCCGGCCTTATCCCCTGCCTGCGATTGAGCAAGCGGTGGTGAATTTTTGCCGTAGCCCGGATGCGCACCAGTTTTTTCCGAAGCCGGGAGAATTGGTGGCGGCGGTGGAGGGTGGTAGCACCGGCCAGGCGTTGCGGGCCTGGAGCAAGGTCATGCATGCCATTCGTCGAGCTGGTGCCTACCGAACTGTCGTGTTTGACGATCCGTTGATTCACTCGGTGGTTTGGGACATGGGTGGTTGGCAGAGTTTATGCGCCATGCTGACTCGTGACGAGTCTTTTCGGGCGCGTGAGTTTGAAAAGCGGTATACCAGCTATTTGTCTCGCCCGCCCTCTGTTTATCCTCGGCAGTTGACCGGTATCTCTGACACCGCCAATGCTGCTAGGGGATACCAGCCCACTTCTGCGCCCATGTTGATTGGCGATGAGCAAAAAGCGTTACAGGTCTTGAAGACCGGGCGAGAAGCCAACCAGTTACTGTCATTTAAGCCCTTATCACTGGAGCAATATGCTCAATGTTTGTTAACGAATAAAACCCCAGAGGATTCTTCAGTATGATTTCAGTTATTTTTATTGATCAGGATTTAATGTTTTGCCAATTGTTGCAGAAAATAGTGAGTCATCGAGAAATCATAGTCATTGGCGAGGCGACCACCGGCGCGAAAGGGATTGAACTGATTCGCAAACACAAACAAAAATCGCCGTTAGTCATTTTAATCAATACTCAACTATCTGATATGTCGGGAGAGGCTGTTTGTCGTTTTATTCACCGACATTGGCCGCATATGCTTTGCATTTATCAGTTGAATACTTTACATTGGCCGACCCTCAGCCGTTTGATTGATTCTCCCGCCAAAGGGTTTGTGACCAAAGAAGCCTGTTATTTAAACCTGGAAGCGATCAGGATGGTGGGAGCAGGCAAGACTTATCTGCAACCGGATCTGGCTTTAGGATTATTGGATTATCGTATTCAGCCTGAAAAACTACAATCATCCTTTGAAAAATTATCTGCCCGCGAATATGAAATTTTGAATTTATTGGCGAAAAATAAAACCTATGATGAAATCGTGAGTGTCATGCATGTCAGTATCAAAACGATCTATAATCTCAAGATGTCGGCTTTTAAAAAATTATCGATTGTCCTCTCGTGATCAGTTATGTGAATTTATGGGTCGATTATGTTGTCTGCAAAAATCAGATAGAAGATCACAATCAGTCTGCTCAGGCGATTGTTAAACATTCGTAATGAGCTATGGCCATTATAAGTCCATTTGTCAGGCTGCATAGATTTTCTTCCAGGCACAAATCTTGCTAACGCAGATTGCGTTGCCACAATAAATCATAAGCAAAAGCCAACATTATTTTTATTTTTAAATCTAAGACATCGATGCATAGTGAGGAGTATGATTACCGGGTTCATCATCTTTTTTTGCTGGCGCTTTACTAGAACCCTTATTTTCCTTACTCTCCGCAGCTTGGAATAACCGATATAGCCCGCCTGATAGCTCTTTGGCTGTAGGGCGCTCGGATGGTTGCCAACAACGGCGTATCAACTTGGCAAATGCAGGTTCACAATCTTGGGGTATGGTTTTCTGTTCGAGTCCTCTCTCAATTTTTTCTTTCTTGAAATCTTCTGGTTTAACGCCTTGAAATGGTATGCGATATTCTGGTTTAGGTACTAGCTCCCATAAAATCATACCGAAAGCATAAATGTCTATAGAGTAATCTGCTTCTGGCGGCTGATCGTTGAATAACTCAGGCGCCATCCATCCAGGGGTACCTTTGGGACCCTTGGTTTCTCTCGCGCTGACTTCTTCCGATTTCACCTTCGCAAAACCAAAGTCGCCAATTTTAGCGAGGGAACTATTAAGATCACCTTCCTTATACACATATTTCAGCAGCACATTTACACTTTTTAAATCTCGATGCAGAATTTTGTTTTCATGTAATATCTGCAATCCATGGCTCACACCTAGAGCAATGCTATAAATGACTACTAACGGCAGCTTCGGTTTTTCCCGAAGTAGACCATACAATGAGCCGCCTTTCATTAATTCCATAACCAAATAAAAATAATGATTTTTTATACAAACACCTCGTAATATCACCAAGTGATCGGATTTTGTCGAGTGCGAAACCATTGTTTCAGCTTCTCGCTTTAATGTTTTTTGATCAGGATTCAAATATTGAAGATTTAATTTCTTAATAGCCACCTGCTCACCGTTATAAGTACCTGGATGAACCGTGCCATAAGCCCCTTTACCTAACTGAACGTCATGAAAGATTTCCAGGTCAGCAGGATCAATTTCAAAGGATACCGGTACCACATATTCTTTTTTCTTCTCCATTTGATACGGAAAAGTCGGGGGCACGGGTGATTTTGCAATGACAGGACTTTTTTCATTACAAGGTAGGGGTAATAAATCCGTCTTCTCCTTAGGGACACTGATGAGCGATGAGTATGCAATAATATTATTGGAATGAGATAACGCCTGTAATGCTACTTCTTTTTTCTTCTCATCCCTTGAGTACGAAGAAGGAAGCGGGGATAACTGTATAATGACTGGACTTTGCTTGTCCTCCTTTGCATCATTGTGTGATTCTAATAGATCTGCCTTTTTCTCAACAGGAATGGGTGACGAAGCTTTCTTTTCTACGGGCATTATGACTCTTGATGCTTGCCGACGCCACATCCGCAAGCTCATATATCTCAAGAAGACGGCTAAACCAAGACCTCCCATGACGCCAACGATCACCCTAGGAGTATATAAGAAGGCTATGATAGCGGTTAGCCGTGTAGGTGAAGGCGTTGAAGAAGGTTTAGCGGTGGAGAACAGCTGAGCGTAAACCCCCCAATCATCACCATCTTGCCCACAGCCATCCCAGGCAATCACAAAGCTGCCATCGCTAAACGTGCCTACACTAGGATTTCCCTGCCAACCTGTCGTATACCTGTTAACCGGAAACTCACGACCTAACATGACACCACTGGGGCTATAACGCTGAGCGTAAACCCCCCAATCATCACCATCTTGCCCATAACTCTGCCAGGCAATCACAAAGCCACCGTCGCTAAACGTGCCTACACTGGGATTTCCTTGCCAACCTTTCTTATACGTATTAACCGGAAACTCACGGCCTAACACAGCACCACTGGGGCTATAATGCTGAGCGTACACCCCCCAATCATCACCATCTTGCTTATCGCTTTGCCAGGCAATCACAAAGCCACCATCGCTAAACGTACCAACACTCGGATTTTCTTGAGAAAATTTCGTATAGGTATTGACCAGAAACTCACGCTCACGGCCTGACACGGTGCCACTGGGGCTAAAGCACTGCGCGTATACACCATTACTATCACCATCTTGCTTATCGCTTTGCCAGGCAATCACAAAGCTACCATCGCTAAATGTACCGATACTCGGATTTTCTTGAGAAAATTCCGTATATGTATTGACATAAAACTCACGGCCTAACATAGAGCCACTGGAGCTATAGCGTTGTGCGTATACACCATATCTATCATCATCTTGCCAGCTCTGCCAGGCAATCACAAAGCCGCCATCGCTAAACGTGCCTACACTAGGATTTTCTTGCCAATTTTCCGTATACGTATTGACCTGAAATTCACTGCCTAACATAACGCTACTGGGGCTATAGCGCTGAGCATATACACCATTGTGATCACTATCTTGCTTATCGCTTTGCCAGACAATCACAAAGCCGCCATCGCTAAACGTGCCTACACTAGGATTTTCTTGCCAACTTTTCGTATACGTATTGACCTGAAATTCCCTAGAATCCCATTCTTCAATATCGACAGCTAATAATCGACGGGCATGGGAGGGAACCATAGCTGAAGAAATGGTCGATGATTTAGCAGGTGATAACGCCCCAATTTCAGCGGAAGAACCGGGCGTGGTTTCCAGGTCTTGAATATCAACGATCAGTTCAGGAATCGACAGAGTTTGTAGAGAGTTGTTTTCAGTTTTACTCTCTAATTCATTTTCCAGCGCTATCATTGTTAGCGCATTCCGATAACGTTTTAATGCTTCAATGCTCGCCTGTCGGTTTTGGGCAATCTCATTGTATCTCATGACAACACTGGCGTCATCAGAGTCAAAAAACTGCTGCAAGCCATTAAACGCCCAACCTCTTAACCGGCTGGTATAACTGGACATGGGGGAAGCTTTTCGCGATTGAGATAAGTGCTGTTCCGCTTGGGTTTTTAGTTTAATGATCTTCTGGTAATCTACCTGTAATTTCTGAATGGTTTTGTCCAAAGCTGCCTGCAATCGCCGTTGCTGAGGTGCATCCGGTTCTTCCATAAAAGCGGCATGCGCTGTTTGTAATTCCTCGGCTATCATACGATCCGTTTGTTCGGCAGCATAGATCGCTGGGCGCAAATCTTCCCAACCCAAATCCGTTAACACTTGCTGCGCCACTGATAACAGACTGTTGTTTACCAGGCTTGTATTGAAAGCTGACGGTTTAGCCAGCATCAATGAATCGTTTCGCATAGATCAACTCCTTTGAAGTAAAAATTAAAATTCAGCCATTGAATCTCGATGGTTATTTAAATGCTGGATACGCTTTTCGATAATCCGTTCTATTTTCTAAAAGAAAATTTCTGGCTGCGATAAATTTTTTATTTTCAGCGGAGGAAAACTTTCTTTTGGTTGTCCTGGATGCTGAAGATATTTTTAGGCTAATCCAAAACTATTGCTTTTTTTTCTTTAGATTTAAAAATCCGTAAAGCTGCATTTTCTTGCGCAAAGTTCCACGGCTGATATTTAACAATTTGGCTGCCGCGCTTTGATTATCGCCCGAATATTTCAGCACCACTTCTAATAATGGCGACTCGATTTCTGCGAGGAATAATTCATAAAGATTGGCTGGTTCTGCACCTTCCAACTTAACGAAATACTCTTGCAATGCTGCACGCATGCTATCGCGCAGGGTAGCAGATTTTGGTAACGATGACGCTCCGGCATGAGTATCTGGCGCAATCGTGTTGATGTCGTGTTCGGTGGTTTGTTCTATGATTCGGTTCATTTATCACTCCTGATAGTTGGAAATCCATGCCTTTTCGTTGGCTTATCTTTTTCTATGGGACTATAGTGCCGACCATCTTAATGATCTTGCGAAAAAAAGTCAAAAAAAGCAGGCATTTTTAGGTGATAGAGTGATGGGTTATGTCCCAACCGGAAGGCGGTTTAATCTAGGTGACTTTAATTTATGCAATTAGAGGCGCGCGTGGTACGGTACTTGCTTTCCGTCTCAACCTGAGTAAATATATAAGCGTACCCGGCAGGTGATGACACACCCGCCGGAATACTAACCACCAAACAACAGGAATTGTTTAAATGGCTAAGAAGAGTCTATACGATCTGTCATCTTTTTTAAACCGCTGGTTCAGGCGGACTGAATTTCCTTTTGATAAAAGTACCGAGCTGCATATTTTTTATGCGGTTTGGTGCTGCCTCCCTGGTTTTCACCGGGTTCAGGTTCAATGGGGCGTTCGGTCGGGGACACTGGCCAACGGCAAAGAAAAGCGCGACGATCTCTAGTGGGCGATCTTAGTACATGCGCCAGTGCGGCATGTGACCGGGATCTCCCTGCGCACGCTCACTGGCGAGGTGGCCACTTTAACCCCTCAACCAGGAAGGCGCTATGAAATCGCAACCATCCCGTTTTGAGCAAAAAAACAATGCTCATATTATTGAAGTTTTTTTGAAGAATATTACGCGGTTTTTGCCGCAATATATTTTCTGGAAAGATCAAAAATCAGTTTATTTAGGCTGTAATGAGAATTTTGCCCGCTTGGTCGGGCTACACTCGCCGGAAGATATCGCCGGTAAGACCGACATGGACTTAAACTGGCAGCCTACTGGCCACACCGCCGACGTGTTTCGGCGCGGAGATCAGGAGACTTTAAACGGCTGTCCGTTGACCAACCGCGAGGAAATCCTGGTTTTGCCCAATGGCAAAAAGCTTATCACTCTGGTGAGCAAGCTGCCTATTTTGGATGACGATCATCAGGTTTTGGGTATTGTGGGTTATTTCACCGACATTACGCCGTTAAAAAAGAAAGAGCGCGAGTTGCGGCAGGCCAAACGTCAGGCTGAGGCGGCGAATCAGGCCAAATCCGTATTCATCACTAATATCAGCCATGATCTGCGCACGCCGCTCACCGGTCTGCTGGGCATGGCGGACCTATTGCAGAAAGAAGTGCAGACCTCGAAAGGCAAGGCGGCGGCAGAGGATTTAGTCAAGGCTGGCGCCATGCTGTTGAATCTGGTGAATGAAATTATCGATTTTTCGCGTTGTGGGTCTGGGGACTTTCCTCTTCAAGAGATTAAATTCGATTTACTGGCGGTGGTGCAAAATATGGCGGATTTACTCAAACCCTCGGCGCATGAAAAAAACTTAAGTTTTAATATTCAACTGGATGAGCATCTGCCCCGTTACTTCATCGGCGATCCCACCCGCTTGCAACGCATTTTACTGAATCTGTTGAGTAACGCCATTAAATTTACTCATCAGGGATCGATTGATTTCAGTGTTCGGCTACTAGAAAGAAAAAAACGCCATCGGGTCATCATTGAATATCAGGTACAGGATACCGGCATCGGCATTCCCGATGATCAGCAGGGTCTGATCTTCACCCGCTTCGGTCGGCTGCATCCTGCCTATGAGGGTCAATATACCGGTTCCGGTTTGGGATTGGCGCTGGTTAAACAGTTTGTCAGCGAGCTGGATGGTGAAATTCATTTTGAAAGCGTCGAGGGAGCAGGCTCCCTGTTTACCTGTCTTCTGCCATTGCGACTGCCTCTTTCTTCGGGATCAGAATATAGCCGACCGGCCATACCACCGCCGTCGCCACCCGATTTAAGTGGGAAATGTGCCGTGGTCGCTGGTCAATCCCAGCCGTCTGCATCCACCGGCTCATCCATTCTGGTAGTAGAAGACAATATCATGGCGCAGCGAGCAGTGAAAAATTTATTGGAATCGTTAGCGGCGACGGTGGATACCGCAGACAACGGCGAACAGGCTCTACAGAAAATTAAAACTCAGGATTATGCGCTGATTGTGATGGATTTGGGCCTGCCGGATCAGGACGGTTATCAGGTGACTACGGCCATTCATCATTGGCAACGACAGCATCAACGCCCATGTTCCCTTGTGGTTGCACTTTCTGCGCACCTGGGCGAAGCAGAGCGACAGCGCTGTCTGGCCATCGGCATGATCAAAGCCTACGAAAAACCAATGAAGCGTGAAACCGCGCAGGAATTGCTGGAGTTGGCCAAAAACCAGCCTCAATCTAAAAATATTCATAAACCGTCTACTCGTTCAACTCACAAAGGAAACCGCCATGCCTCCCATTGAATTTGTAAATCAACAATTAGCACCCCTTATCCGGAAAATTAAACATCATGATTTATATGCACGGATCCGTTCACTCGATGATTTACGACTTTTTATGGAATACCACGTCTTCGCCGTCTGGGATTTCATGTGCCTGCTGAAAGAATTACAGAGTCGTATCGTCACCACGCGCGCGCCGTGGTTACCCCCGAAAGATGCTTTTAGCGCGCACTTAATCAGTCGAATTTTAATGGAAGAAGAAAGCGACCGAACTGAAGATGGCCAGCGATATGGCAGTCACTTTGAGTTGTACCTGACTGCCATGCGCGCCATCGGCGCGAACACTCAACCAGTTCAACATTTTTTGCAGCGATTATCGCAGGGAGAAATTCTAATTGCCGCTTCAGAAGCGGTAAAATTATCTCCCGCCATCCAACAATTTATATTCACTACTTTTGGTTTTTTTTCACAAGAAACACACCTATTGGCAGCGGCTTTTGTGTATGGTCGGGAAGCTATCACCGCTTCCATGTTTACACCCATCGTGCGACAACTGGAAAAAACCCTCAGCCCAGAACAACCGGAATCTATTAAACCGTTATTGTATTATCTCAACCGCCATATTGAATTAGATAATAGTGAGCATCTACCCCGCGCGCTGCAAATGCTGGTCAATTTGGCTGGTGAAGATCATCAAAAATGGCAAGCGATTACCATTCATGCGCAATTGGCTTTACAGGCGCGGCTTGATTTTCTAACGAATATTCAAATGAAGATTGAATCAGGAAAATTTTAACTATTGATTCGATAACTAGATCAAAATTTTTTCTATTCGGTTTCTAAGGATTTTGTGAAAGAATCCCACGGTAACAAAACTAGCTAGAGTAAAAATATAACTTTTAGACTCAAAAATCAAAATATTGCGAAAAATGGTCTTACTTTGCAGCTTAGTTGTGGCCACCAGTAAACTGGAAACCGCCCTGATTGATAGTGGCATTTTAAATTCATGTCCTATAATGATAGGGTGCAAGCTTAACTATAAGCTCCAACTGGAAGAAATTTTATGAAAATAATTCAAATATTATTAGTGGAAGATCACCCCCTTGCTCAAAAAATGACATCCGTGGTTTTGCAATCATTGAATTGCCAAGTGGATGTCGCCGGTGATGGACAAACCGCTTTAACCAAAGCTCAAAGTAAAGATTATGATCTGATCTTTATGGACGTGGGCTTGCCTGATATGGACGGCCATGCGGTTGCCATGAAAATTCGTGAATATGAGCAAAGTAACCGGCATACCCCCATCGTGGCGTTGACGGCTCATGCTGATGATGCAGAAAAAGCTAAAGCGATGGCCTCGGGCATGGATGGATTTCACGTAAAACCTTTGACGCCACAGATAGCAAGAGAAGTTCTAAGCAAATATATTAAATAAATTTGGGGTCATTCGGTCAATAGGCATTCAAAAGGAATAATACAGGTGAATAAACTGCCTTTACCGGGTTGGCTTGTTACCAATATTTGGCCGCCTAATTCGTCAATAAGTCGCTTAACCGCCCACAATCCTAAACCTGTACCTTTATAAACTCCACTATAAGAAGCCGTTAAACGATTAAATCGCTCAAAAATAAGATTGTATTTTTCTTCAGGAATGCCAATACCGGTATCTTTTACCCAAATTTTTAATAAGAATTTATGGTCTTCCTTTTTTGCAATATCGACACCAATAACAACGCTGCCTTCTTTAGTAAACTTGACTGCATTCCCCACTAGATTGAGTAAAATACGATGTACGCGGTATTGGTCGCCAATTATTTGCGAAGGTATCTTAGGTTCGATGTGGCTCTCTATTTTTACAAATTTATATTTTACGGCGGGTGTCATTACCGTCACAATTTCACCCACTAGCGTTCTTATCTCGAACGGTTTATAAAGAACTGGAACAGTGCTATCTTCTAATTCCATATATTCCAAAATTTCATTTAAGTAATTTAATAATTCTTGGGCTGATTGCGCAATATCATGCAGATATTCTTTTTTCTGTAGATTAGTTTCGCCTTCCTCCAATAGCAATGATAAAGAAAGTAATCCGCTAAAAGGTGTGCGAATGTCATGACGGACATTGTAAAGGAATTCAGTTTTGGCTTTGTTTGCGTTCTCGGCTTTTTCTTTCGATACAATTAACTGGTCTTCTAACTGTTTTTTTTCACTAATATCCAATGACGTACCAATAATTCCCACAATTTGGTTGAATTCATCTCTCAGTGGAGTTTTAAATGTCAACTCAGTGATGATTTTACCGTCGGCTAATTTTGCCTTTTCTTCCCGAGCCATGGTTTTTCCTGTTCTCATCACTTCTTGGTCTAATGCCTGCCAATCATTAGCAAATTCTTTCCAGCATAAATCATGGTCTGTTTTTCCAATCATATCCTGTACGTTTTCATAACCTGCCATGCGGGCCACATGTTTATTACAACCAATATAATGCCCTTGCGGATCTTTCCAGTAAACAGCACCAGGCAGATTATTAATAATGGCGTCCATATAAGCTTTCAAGCTATCATATGTTCCACTAGCGGTTTCTTTTAACGTGATGAGAAAATATTTATTTTTTAAATTAATACAGGTTATAGTAGTATCATATTTCTTTTTTGTTTGAGGATCGTGCAATCTTATTTCATAAGAAGTCAAATTTTCACTGTATTCCAAAGCATCTTTTAGACTTTCCACATCAATATTTTTTTCTGCTAATAAGTCGAGTACTGATCGGTGATGTATATCCTTTCTTGTCTTTTTAAAGATATTGGTTAATGCATTTTTATTGGCGTCAATGATTAAATAATCAGAATTAAGCAGAATGGTACAGGGTACAATTTCTGCATGATAACTGGGTGAACTTCCTGTTGAAAATTTGCTCATACGGTTTCTTTTCTAGAAGCATTAATATAATGCGCCAACTTAAAAGGCGTATTATATCGCTCCAGCTCTTGATAGCCTAGATTTATTTCACACATTTCATTGATTGTTGCAAGAAAAAAATACATATATAGAGAAGATGGTCCATGCGCTTTAAAATCTTCATTGACCTTGCAATGACTCCCTGTGGTATTTTCCCATACCTTTTGGATTTTACCCAGGATGGTTTTATCGTCATTATTCTTTTCGCCCAGTTTTGTTAAATCCAAGCGTTTTTTGTCTATCTTTCCATTGGAAGTCAAAGGCCATCTTTCAACCCAACTATATACGGATGGTCGAATCCAGGAAATTAACTGTTGAGCCACCCTGCGTTTGATTTTGTCAAAACAAAGCTCTTGTAACCAAGGACTAAAAGGTTCTCGGCAATAAAGTCTATAGGAATGATTCACTTCATTTGTTAGGCAACGAACTATTTTTGAAGCTTTGGGATAAAAATACACTTCCATTTCCAGCAGGGGATTTTCTTGATCATATTGAATCAATTTTTCATGTGTCTCAAAATTTCTATGCAAAATAAAATTGATGTTTTGAAGGTCATTTTCAGAAGTACTTATTCGACGAAGTCCCGGTAAATCATTTTTTATTAACAATGGATTCTGTTTTGCTAAACTTTCGATCATCTTCAGGATCGCTAAATTAGGAATTTTTTTTAAAATGAAAGGACTTTCTGGATGCATTCTAATGGAATTTTCAAATGAAAGGCTATTGAAGTTATGATCATATAAAATAATTATGGGATCACGAAAAATAACTGGTTTATTGATATGTAAAATAGCATCATACCGAAAATAATTCAGTTCGTTTTCATAAATGCCGTGTTTCACTGCAATATCAATGTGAGAAATTTCTGGTATTTCTTTTTTTAAAGCCCTAAAGAAATAGGGGGATAGTAAAATTTCGGAATCTCTGGATTTGTAATACACGGATTTTTTATTTTTTTTAATTAAAAAAACCTCCATTAATTCAAGAGATCTGATATCGCCGATAATAACGGTTCCTCCATCGAGAGTCGCTGCAACCAGTTTCTTAAATGCCGATATCAAGTAAGAGATGGAAGGTAAATACTGGATAACTGAATTAACAATAACGCAACTATATTGTTTATTTTCATTCACCTCCGCAATGGATTGATTCTTGAAGATGGTTTTTTCTAGTTGGGAGGAATTTAACTTGCTTTTAATGTAATTAATGGATTGTTTCGAGATCTCCATAACGGTGTATTTTTTGGCGCTGTTTATAAATGTTGTCAAAATTGATCCTGTACCTGAACCAATTTCTAAGACGGAAGATAAATCTGATTTTGAAATAACTGACTCTATAAATTGATAGGATTCTTTTAATTCTTCGGGAAGAAACTCCTGGCCCGTGAAAGTATTCTTCCAGCCGGAAGTGTTAATGACTTCATTCTCATGATCTTGGGCATTACAATAAACGGAATTGTAAATATTGTTTATAGATTGAATAGAGCTATCATCGACAATAGGAAAGTAATGGTTAAATGCTTTTTCTTCATCTATTTCAACATAGGCAGATAATACTTTATAATAGCCTTCTTGCTCATGAACTTTGACGATTGCTTTTTTAACAATAGTTTCTTGTTCAATAATTTTTTCAATTTCTCCTGCTTCAATACGTACCCCATTCAGTTTGTATTGATCATCAATACGACCCGTATAATAGATTAAGTTATCTTTATCAATAATAGCCAAATCCCCCGTTTTATATAAGCGCTCGCCGGTTTCCGGATGATGGATGAATGTTTGTTCAGTGAGGGAAGGGTTATTAAGGTATCCTCTTGCCAATCCTTTACCGCCGATATAAATCTGACCTTCTTTGCCGCGAGGAGTTGGATGCAAATTTTCATCAAATAAATAAATTGTGGTATTAGCTAAAGCACTGCCCAATGGAATCGAACTGGATGATAATTTTGGACCTAATGGATAACACATAGACCACATGCTCGTTTCCGTCGGACCATACATGTTGAAGACATTACTCTTTTGATAATCAAGTCTAATCGCTAATTTCTCGTTAAATTTTTCTCCACCCACCAGAATTTTAAGACGGCCATTATTACGCCATTCATGTTTTAATAAAATTTCCCAACTGACGGGTGTTGCTTGCATTACGGTGATATCATATTGAGTCAAATATTTTTTTATTTTCAATCCATCTGCTATGGTTCCTTGCTCTGTCAATATAATCGTAGCTCCTATCATGAGAGGTAACAGTAATTCAATTAACGCGATATCAAAAGTGTAGTCAGTTAAGGCTAATACTCTTTCTGATTCGTTTAGATTCAGTTGTTCGATAAGACTCGAAAACAAGTTTATCATTGATGAATGCTCGATAAGCACGCCTTTGGGATTTCCAGTGCTGCCTGAAGTATACATCACATAAGCTAGGCTGGTTTCTCTTAATGGGTTTGAAATCTCTATTCCGGACTTTTTTTTATCGTTTAGGTTAATGACTTTAATAGCGGGATCAGATGTTTTGATTAAACCGGAATTATGGGTTAAGAAAATTCTGGCTTTGCTATCATTTAAAATAAACAATTGTCTTTCATAGGGTGTAAGAGGGTTGAGGGGCAGAAAGGCGCAGCCGCTTTTCAATATTGCCACCATGGCTATGATCATATCGGTAGATCGTTCAAATAGGATTGGAATAATCTCTTCAGCAGAAACGTTCTGGTTAAGAATACGTTCAGCAATATAATTTGATAGCTCGTGTAATTCTTGATAAGTGATAAAAGTATTATCAGTTATCACGGCAGGCTTATTAGGGAGCTTTTTAGCCATGTCAGAAAAATAATCTATGAAGCTTTTAAATGTCATTGTTATTATCTATTTAGTTAATCATTCTTTTATGAGTTGGGACAATATTTCCAATAAGCTATTATTCAAAGTTTTTTTAAAACTACATTTTGCCCATTTCTAAAAACAATTTGAATAATTTTGTTATTACAACACAGACCCCTGAAATTTTCAATTCAATTCTGATACTATGTCTTGTCCCAAAGTATTGTCCCAAATAACTAGATATAATTTTTTATAAATTAATAATAGGTATTATATGCGATTTATAGGAATAGATGATACGTCATTACATCCATTGATTGATGATTCAGGTGAACTTTTTGAGTTTGAGGAAGATGCTTTACAGGAAGTCTGGAGATATTGTGTGCAGGAAGGTCATTTACCGACCTTTCGTGAAGAACTCGTCAAGCTACTTGGTTTGTTATTCGTATCAGGGGGATCATGGCTCTATGGCGATTTAGCAGCACAGGCAACCAAAGGTTATCCAAAATGGCAAGCTAATTCACATATCTTTTTTGCCGCTGTTTGTGGTGCAGTCGTACTTATCAGAGCTACCCATGAATATTTGCTTAATCGCGATTCGCGCAGAATGCCGGAGCAGTTAAAAAAGCTTTTGGTTTTAGGGAGACTAAGTGGCGAGCATTTTTAGAAGATTTTGCTGTACTGTTAGTTTCAGCGATTTCTTCTATTTCTCTTGCGACAACCGCTTTGAGTTATCCCAATTTTTCTAATCAGGAGTTACAGATCGCGTGGTTCGTTTATATTGAAATCGTCAACACGCTCTTACATTTATTGTCAGTGGACTTAGTCATTTTTAATCATCCTATTTACAGCATGCCTCTGAAGCCCTTTCGGTGGACATACGGTAAAGTCGAACGATGTTTCCTCTCTAAAGAGCAAATTATAAATATAGAATACGCTCAATTCAAACGAGGAATTGCTGACCAATTGTGTCAAAAACTTTGCATAAGTCTCGACAGCGCTATTGAATGCATGATAAATAAAAGTTTTGAAAAAAACGGATTTTCAAAAGGATTTTTCAAGTGGTTTTCCTATGTTAAAAAAGAAAATTCTTTGCTTGAGCAAATGGTTTCCAGTGGATTATTAGAAATTTTAAGCCAACAACCTCAAACTTCATCGCCACATACCGAAGAGAAATCTACTTGGGGTAATTGGTTTTGGAAAAAAACAAAGAAAGCCAGTTATGTATCCGGAGCCAGTTTAGTTGCCCTCAGTTGTCTCGGTTATATGGCTGTTCCTCCTGCGCTTTTGCAATCTTATGGGTGGTCGAAGGAGGCAGCTTATGCTGTCACTTCTCCAGCATTATATTTTTTTGGTGTATTACTTGGCCATCTTGGCGGTGTTACGGCTGAAACGGATTTTATTTCAATTTCGCAAACTATTTTAGGAAAAGGTTCAATGCCTTTATCGGCGAAATTACATACCAAAACATTCTGGATTGCATTATTATTTAACTTCTATACAGCAGCATTTTCATATAAAGGCGCTGAAAAAATCGCTGCTGACCATTTCGGTCAGGAGGATGTGATGGGTATTTTAATCAAATGGTGTGCTGATATTGGTATTGCTTATTTGTCATGGGGGTCGATGAAAGCTTTTTACGATTATTACTTGACTCAAGGGGTTCGGTTAAATGCTAGTGACGATAATCGTATTGTGGCTGAATATAAAGAAAAAATTGAAAATTTTAAGAGGCGCATATTTTCTATAGATCCAGACCGATTAGTAGCCTCATTAAAGAAATTTCCCCAAAAAGAATTGGCGCTTGATGGAATGAGTCTTAGAGATTTTGAACAAATGACTAATTTTAGAGAACGCTTTGGTGAAATACTGAAAATCCGTAATAGAACTTATTCAGAATGGTGGCAAAGCCGAGGAAGTATTTATCCTAAACCGAAAAAATTGCTTGATCCTACGGCGCTATTGCCTTCAGTGGTTATTTCATTGAACTGAATAATTATTTCAGGAAAGTGGTTATGATGAGGATAGCCGCCGACCAAAGGATATAAGGTAATTATGGTCATATTTTTTTATTTTGCAGAGGAGTAGTATATTTTTCATAAAAACAATAACGAGATAATGACTATCCCTATGTTCCTGCTTCATCAATCGTGATTAGACTCTCATTGTAGGATATTGAATGAATCAGCGGATGTGACGGGAAATTTATTATACTTTTTATTGAGATTTTTTATTCAATAATGCATTTTTGCGTTGACAACTATACATTTTAATGACACACTGCGGTCGTTTTCCCTTCTCAATAAAAGGACTTTCCCCTGTGATTCGTATTCTTCTCGTGGATGACCATACCTTGGTCCGGCGGAGTATTCGCCAATTACTGGCTCCTATTAAAGAGATCCAGATTGCCGGTGAAACCAGTACCGGGATCGAAGCCGTGCAATTAGCCCGTGATTTACATCCCACCGTGCTCATGCTTGATCTGAAGTTGCCGGATATCAGCGGACTGGAAGTCGCTGCACGTTTATTACGATTAACGCCGGTACCGAGGATACTGATACTTTCATCGGCGGTTCATCATGAATTCCCACGGCGAATGCTTGACGCCGGTGCATTAGGCTATCTCACCAAAGACGCCAGCCAGGCAGAGCTGGTGAGCGCTATCAAAACGGTCCATAAAGGCCAACCGTTTATCAGCGCCGCAATAGCCAACCGGTTGGTGCTGGCCAAAGTTAACCATCCCACGCAGGCTCGTTTTGGGGAACTCAGCAATAAAGAAATGGAAATCCTCCTCTTCTCTCTGCGGAGTACGCCTATCGCCGATATCGCAAAACGATTGCACATCAGCGCTAAAACGATTCACAGTTATCGAAGCCGCCTGCTTGAAAAACTTGGCGTTGACAACGACGTGGCCTTACTGCGGCTGGCAATTCAGGAAGGGTTGATCACGGTAGATGAAGCCGGCGTGCTCTGATTCATATCCTTATTTGCAACTTTGGCGCTCAGTTTTTCACATCATTGTCTGATAGTCAGGTCATGATCATTGGAGCATAATGAATTGTTACCTTGAGTCCCGAGGGTGTTGTTTAGAATTATTAAAAAAAACATTCCGGAGGAATTTTATGTATTGCCATAAAAACAAAATTGAATATAGAAATAATTATTCCTGTATTAACCTCAGCACGCTCAGAAGCGATAAACCCGGGCGTCCGTGGTGGCTACTGACTTTGATTCGCGGCATGAAAAAAATCTACCACTGCTTTCCACGTAATCACACTTTGTTGTGTCACGATCGCCTGGTTAATTGCTTTGTATGGGCAGCCGGCCTGATCGTTTTTGTGATCGCTCTTTTGCAATAGATCAACATCATTTTGAAGAGAGGAATGAGCGATGAAGAAAGAGATTTTTAGTTGGGCGGCGCTGGAGAATTGTCATTATAATACCCAAAAACTTAGAGAAAGTATCCTGTGTTGTCGATGCGGAAATCGAATTCAGGAAGCCGGTTTTTGGGGCTATACCCGTATGACCGATTCCCGGATCAAGCATCAATCTAGGGCGGATGAGAAGGAAACGCTGCTGATCCGCCGTTACCAATTTTTACATATTGCCTGTGATATCGAAACGGCATGAGTCTGTCCTCTTTAATCCTTGTTGTAGTCCGGCTTGATTTTTTAACGAAGATACAAATGAGGATTGAATCGGGAAAATTTTAACTATTTATTCGATAACCAGATCAAAATGTTTCCTATTTAATTTCTAAAAATTTTCTGAAAGAGTCCCACGGCAACAAGATTAGCTAGAGTAAAAATATGACTTTTAGACTCAAAAATCAAAACATTGTGAAAAATGGCCTTTTTTGGCAAACTTTTATATACGCCACAGCTCTATGGATTAAAATTAGGTAAAGAGGTACTTGATTCGCTACTAATAAAAGCAGCAGTACTGCCAGTATTTGTTATGGATAATTTTTTAAGCGCTTCAATAGTGACTGGCTGATCTGGGGAACTAGTAGTGGAGCTTGAACCCAATGAACTACTTGAAGATGAAGAACTGTGCGCGCCTGGACTTTCTTCCTGTTTTGTTAAACTTGATTGTCCCATTGCAGTGGGTAATGTACTTGCAACCTGAACCACAGCTACAATACTTGCTGCTATACTTTCTACAGGTATGATCTCGAGAGACTTCGGCAGTAGAATTTTTAATTGTTCTGCTATTGGCTTGATCATCTCTTTTGTCGTTTTATATTCCGTAAATGTCGTTAGTGCTAATTTTGAGGTTCGGCCCCGATTCTGGTAAAAAGGGGTCAAATGTCCTTTCAGCCTACTTGCTTCACTTTTTCATGCTTCAGCGCTGGTCAACAGGCCATCGCATTGGCCCTAGCAATATTAATTTTACTTTTTAAGTCTATAATTTTTTTATAATCAATTTGATGACAGATATTGTTGTAGATTTCTTCATGGTTTTCAAGTATTTCTTTATAATTATCCAGTTGTAACGTTTTTAAGATTATCGCCCAATTTTCAACATCTAACGAATGGATCCACTGAACAGGTTTATGGATTAAATTTTCAAAGAACAGTAGATCTTTTTCACTAAAATTTGAGCAAACAACCTGAGCGATAGATAGAAATTCATTATTATGCATCAATTCGTCTTTCCAGTGTGTTTCTACTATTAAGCGATTCAGTGGTTGAATAGTTTCATCTTTCGATATAAGTCCTATCGCTTTAGTATTGAAATATTCAGCGACTACTGCGGCAGCAAACTTTACAAGCCATTGCTCTCTTGGATCAGAGTATTTATTTTTTTCTTGATTAACTTTTTTAACGTATTCCAATTGTCGAAATTCAATGTCTATTTTCCTCACCTTTTTAGTTAACTGATTGCTTTTTAGTACCATTAACGTATGATACGCTTCATCTGTTAATATTTGACCTGCTACTATTTTTATGGAATCTGTATTTAACTCGGGGACTTGTCCATAGATAATATCCACTAAAATGGGTGTTACTATTTCATTTTCTAAAGCTATTGTGACTTGATTAAACAAGATCCATCCGTAGGCTAAAATTTTGAGTTTTAAATCTTGAGGTAAGCCCATATAACGTGGATTATCTTTAAAAAAAACAAGGTCTTCTGGAAAGTCGGCTAAATCGAGGTCATAGTAAACACTAAAATCGATCGCTGTCTTTTTGACAGATGACCAGTTATCCCAGCGTCTGGAGATTTCTTCTAACAATCGAATAGCCGTATTTACATTATCACTCACAGGACAATACTCCTTCTTGGTTTAAGTAAAATACTTTATATTTCCTGCTTAACTTTTGCCAAACTTTTATTTAAATACAGTATGCAATATCCATTTTGCTTCTTCAGCCTTGAAGTATAGCACCTGCCATCATTTTTCCACCAATTTGATCGCCTGTGGCTTTGAGCACCGCGACCCCCGCCTCGGGATGTGCCGCCAACTCTTCGCCCAGGCCGCCTAACCATTCGAACTGCCACATTGTAGTGCTATCTGCAGGTGCTGCAAATATGGCTAGCGGTTGCAGCAAGTAAAGAAAAAACGGAAGCTACGAGAGACTTATAGTAATCCTTCATCAAAAACCTCCTAATTGCAAAGCCAATTTTTAAAGAAAATCATCATGATCTATCTTTTAAAAGAACAACGTATCTAAAAAATTTAAAAAAGTAAACGACATTGCGAAAAATAACCGTTCTCGGCAATGTTTGATAACCTCTCAACTCTAACACTTACCAATACTGAGGGCAAACTATACCTCAGTCAAACTGCCAAATACCGTTTTCGGCAAAGTTAAAAAATATTGCCAAAAAATGTCAAAAATTAAACAGAACACAACTGCGTATTTCTTAACGAATAAAAAATGATCAGTTGCGTTTGCCGCTCAATATCATCGTTGTCACGATTATCAAGAATGCTACTTTTATCTTAATCATGTGTCAATATGGTTTATGGTTTGACTCATACTGTGGGAATATTTCTTTGTGTTACAAGTTGGAGTAAAGCGGGTTTGTGAAGATCAGTAAAAGTGCAATGAAATCGCTGTTCATACTAATTTAATTTACAGACCTGCTTAAATTTTTTGATCTGAATCCAATGAAGAATTGGATAAGTCTGCTCAAAGGTATTTGTATTACCTTTAACTTTTAAATTCAAGAAGAGTTTGTTTATTCGGTTCAGATTGATTGGACGAATTTTTTAAATAAGAATTAAAGAGAGTCTGTCGTAAAACACTTAGATATCCACCCATTTCCTGAATCCATTCCTGTTGTTTTGGATTGAGATTTTTTTCTGTCCGCCAATGCTGATAAAGATTTTGATAGGCTTGAATTTTCGCTGGAGATAGTTCAACCGGCGGTTTATGGTATTCACGCAGGTGATCTAACTGTTCTCTGAGTAAACCAAGAGCTACCGGAATCAGGCAGACCGATGATTGCCATTGTGTGAAAGTTTCTGTAGAATCGCGGAAAAATTGTGCCATATTAATCTCCTTGATGAATGGTTCTATTTTAAGCTTACTGGACTGATGATCATAAATGCTTTTGCATGGAAAGTATGCCCTATTTTTTCTCTATATTTCGTAATATTATCTGCATTGAAAAAGTGAGATATCTATATCATGCATTGAGCATTTTAAACAGTGAATTTTTTTCAGCAGGAGTGGGTTATTTTTATTTCCTGAATTTTTTCCTTCTCGACGTCAACTTTCTTTTGCGCCTCTTTTAATTGCTCCATCCATTGCTGTTGCTTTTTAATCTGCTGATGACTGACGGCATCCTGTCGATCAAATAATCCACAGGCCGGTATAACCAGCTCAGCAATATTAGCTTTCAGCGCTTCATTAATTTTTTCTTTTTTCTGTGCTACCGGGGAGTTTTTTGAGAAAAAACTTCCCCATCCACCAAGTGATTTTTCATAACTCTGGCGATGCTGTTCTATTTTTAAAATTTTACTTTGTATCCGGGCGGCATCGACCGCATTAGGGAATTGCTCGACTTCCTGTTGCGTTTCCTGTGCTTCGTCCACCAGGTGTGCGAGCGTCCGTTTTTGAGCGTTAGAAAAATTATTTAATTTTTCCTCCGATAAATAAGTATTTAAGGTCTGAATAATTTTTTCTAATGATAAAATCAGTTGTTCCATTCGGTTGGCATGTGCCATCATCGTCTGACTACGGCGCTCAATCATTCCGCGAGAATCCTGATCGATTTTTTGATGCAATGCGCCGGCATTTTTCAAAATCTGTTGGGCTTTGGTATTCAGCCGTTGTTGGGCGGAATCTACCGCCTGAGTTAATTTTTCGGCTAAGGGTTTTTGCATGAGTTCCTGCGCTAAACCCTGATAGACGATTCGCGCATTATCTTCTACCTGAACCAGGTGTTGAACATGGGCTGCAGAAAATCGTGTTTGAATGGATTTTTTCGAATAGCGCGGTAATTCGTGAGGCAGGGTTCCCTGTAATCCTTGGTCAATCAGTGCGGGTGGATCCGTTTTTCCAGTCGATTGCGAATATTCCTGACTCATTTTTTTGACGTCATTCTCCAGCGTGGCTAAGGTCTCGTTGTGCGCCAAATACATTTTTGTGATTTCGGAATAGTGTTGCTCAAATTCCTCCGATAGCAGAGATTGCTGTCGCGCTGTTTGCCGGATGGTCTGGCGGATTTCCTGTGTCACATAAGCGATTTCAATTAAATCGTCAGCTTGACAGAGGATCCTGCCAAGCTGACGCCGGGGAGTGGTTGGGCTGTTGAGCTGAGACAGGTATTCTGTAAAAGCCGCCTGCCAATCCATCTCTCCTTGAAAGCAGAGCAATTGCTGTAATTGCCTCAGCACTTTAATGGCCATTTGCTTGAGGACATACAGTGGCTGATTTCTGGATTTTCTGCGAGTGGCTTGAAGAAGCCTATCTTGATCCTGTTGATCCAGAAAAGGCAGATAATATTGAGTTTTTAATAAGAGTTGAGGAATAGATCGCATAATTTTCTCCTGTTGAAAGTTAAATAGTTAAAAACAGCTCACTGTATGATGGTTATAAACCATGACTCGCTGGTTTATGAGTGATGACCTTATGCATATTTTTCGCGGCCTGTTGGCCTTTCACCCCAAAAATACCCAAAGCCGCTGCAATGCCCAAGGTAACCACTGCCGTGACTTTTTTCAGAAAGCGCATGGCCGTGCTGTCTCGATGGGCTTCCAGGACAGATTTTTCCCGCTCCAGGGTTTGGCTGAACTCCTGCATCTGTGTTGGGGCGGATCTATGAGTGAGCAGAGTATGCTGCAAGGTAGTGACCGCCTGATATTTTTGAATGGCTTTTTTCAGACCTGGATTATTAGCAATGGGCAGTGATTGGGCTTCGTGCGTCAGAAAATGATCTAGAGTAGACGGTTTTGTTCCTGGTCTGAGCGGTTTTTTAAATAAACCCGTTGGTTCCGGCAAATGAAAGCCGTGCTGACGCGAGACGTTAGGAAAATCATGAGTGAGTTCTGCTTTGATTTCTGTTGCCAGATGCCTTTTGTATTCATTACAAAGCCGATTTAAGCGTTGTTTTTTTCGGGCATCAGCCAGACAAGCGATCAACGATTTTTTGATGGCTGCGCATTCTCTGAAATTGTTTTGTGATTTATCAGGATTCCAGTCTAAAATGACTCGTTGAATACGTCGATAGTCTGTCAGTTGGTACAGGTTCATCGCGTCCAGTTCCGCCGTCACGCGAATATGAATGTTATTGAGTATCTTTTCTTCAGTCACTCGATATTCCTGACTAAAACTCTGGCGATTCTGCCGCATGCCTTCAGCAGCATCTTGATAAACCCGAAAGACTTCCTGAGCTAACACGGGATGCTGATTAAACGCAGTATGACGCTGAGGGTGATCCCGGTTCAGTAAGGCTTGAATAAGTTTGGACATAATAAATCTCCTTTCAAAATGATTAATTGATTAAATTTTTTTAAGTGAGTGTCGGTATCGAAAAGAGTGTCGGAGTAGAAAAAATAAAATAATCAGCGTCAGAATCCGTTATTTTTTATTAAAATCATGATGAGCAGAAGATCTGGATTGTTGACGATCATTAAATTCTTGCAGCATGATGTCTTTTAAATAAGGCAATGTCTGTGGATTAACGAGCGTATTCACCAGTTTATTTAAAGTCGGCATCCAGCCGGTTGCCTGAGCAATTTCCTGTTGTAGTTCAACTAAGACATCGAAAGAATGATCATTGAGTAAATGAATTTTTTTAACTCTTTTTGATGATTTTTCTTATAATGCTCATTGTCTTTCATGTATTGTTATCCTGAGTATGGATGCTTGAATGTCGGTCTTTTATCTCCCATTCAGGAGATATCCTGTCATAATGCGCTGAAAAATAAAACGTAATTTACCCGGATATTTTTCCCGATCTACCTCTGAAAATTTCCCGATTTTCTTTAGAAATTTCCCAAAATGGAGTTTTTGCGCCTGAAAATCATGGATAAGTGATTGATTGTTGCTTGCCGCCGGGAAATTTTTAAAGAAAATCAGGAAATTTTTGCCACTCGATCGGGAAATTTTGAGGGGGTAATGACGTGTTCATCTCTGTTTTTTTCTGAGATGATTATTCTCAAGGGTGAAGAAATTACTTTTCACCTGACTATCAATAATGGAGTTTTTCCCAATGGAAATTCAGTGGTTTTTAATTGACGATCTTCGACCTTACGAACGGAATCCGCGTAAAAACGCGCATGCTGTGGATAAGATCGCCGACAGTTTAAAAACCTACGGCTGGCAGCAGCCCATTGTCGTAGATACTGAATACACGATTATTGTGGGGCATACCCGCTGGCTGGCCGCTAAAAAACTCAAGATGGAAAAAGTGCCGGTGTCTATTGCTCAAGATTTAACGCCAGAACAGGTACGTACTTTATCGTATTGCCGATAATCGTCTCGGTGAAGAGGCGGAATGGGATCACTGATCTGTGACAGCAGAATTTGAATCTATTAAAAGAAGTCAACGTGGATTTATCGCTGACCGGGTTTAGTGAAATTGAACTGACTAAATGGATGGGTAGTTTATCAGAACGGAGTCTGAGGAAGCCAGAAGACTGGCTCTCACCTCATCGACTTCGTGACGGTCAGTCAACCAGGCGATATCTGGGAGCTGGGGTCATCATCGGGTCATGTGTGGCGACGCTACGTCATCCTGCCGATATGGTTACGGCTCATGGTCGGATAAAAAAGCCGATCTGGTGTTTATTCGATCCGCCTTACAATGTCGATTATGTTCAGGAACATCCCAAATCCTGAAACCAGCCGCCGTATTCAAAACGATCATTTGAAAAAGCGATGTATTATCTTCAGTTTTTACAAACGGCCTTAGCTCAAAGCGATGCCTTATGTTTCGTTCCTGACGCTTCCTGGTACGTTTGTCATGCTTCGCAATGCCAGGATTTAGTGAAACAAGCACTAGAAGCCAACCAGTTACTGATTCGATCCCAGATTATCTGGGCTAAAAAACCATTTTGTGTTAAACCGGAGGTCGTTACAAAACGCAGCATGAGCTTATTTTCTACGCTTACCGCCGAGGCCAGGCGGACGCGTGGTATGGAGATCGTGCGCAAAGCACCCTTTGGTGTATTCGATAAACCGTTATTCTGCGACCTTCATCCGACGATGAAGCCCTGGCGCTGGTACAACGAGCGCTGCAGAACAGCAGCTTACCGGGCGATTATGTGCTGGATATGTTTGGCGGAGCCGGATCCACCTTAATCGCAGCCGAGCAATCGCACCGCCATGCGATGCTCGTAGACATCGCGCCACAGTATGTGGACGTGATGGTGCGCCGCTGGCAGAAACACACTGCCAAAGCGGCGGTGTTGTCCGGTACAGACCAGACATTTGCAGATTGTGTATCAGCGCGACAGGGCTTCATTTCATGGCGGAGCAGAAACATGAGCTGACGGAACGGATTCATAAGAAAATCTGTGAAGCCCTGCGAATTGGAGCCAGTATGAATTCGCGGCGCGTTATGCCGGTATTCAGGTGAAATAGTTTTGGCGTTGGAAAAAGTGCGGGAGAAAACGTCACCGCAGAGATGAATGAAAAAGATCGGCAACGATGCATCGATTTTTTTGAGGAACCCGACAAGCCCGCGCGGATTATGAGATGGCTTATTTCATGAAAATGGAGAAGACTGGGCGGCAAAGACTGGAAGCCGTTGAAATGGAAATATTTGCATTTATTGGAAGCTCGATTGCAGGGCAACGAGGGTGAGTAAAAAGAATAAAAATAGGAAAGAGGTTCGTCATGAACGTGAATAACCGAATAGAGCAGATTAAAAAAATCAGTCAGTCCGCTGGATATCGGACTGTGGCTCGCGCTGTGTCATCCTACGCGGATATCACATATCCGCTGGTTGTTGGCAGATCAGCGTGATGGGCATTTGTCTGTCGGCATTGGCGGATGGTACCGATATTTTAGCAGGCACTGACGCCAGCTTGTGGGAGACCCTCAACGGCACAGGTAAAAAATATATTTATGCCGCCGAAGGTATTTTAGGGTTGGCCGGTTATATGAAAACTAAAAATTTATTGATATTCACCGGCATTGTGGTGGTGTCGATCTTCTTCAATATCATTCTCTCGATTGCTGGAGAAAGCGCATGAGTCAGGGATACCGCATTCCGCAGACGTTGGATGAACCGTTTAAATTCATGCTGTGGACGATGGACGAATCATTCTGTTTTTAGCGCCGTTTCTTATCTTAATGCTGGCATTTAACAGTCCGGTCTGGGGCATGATCACGGGTAGCGCCGCGATATTCGGCGTTAAAAAAATGAAAGGCGAACAAGGCCATTATTTTATTTTTCACTGGTTGTATTGGCATTTGCCGTCGTGTTTTAAATTGAAAGCCACGCCGCCGTCGTATTGGCGGGAATTGATTGGTTAACTCGGGAGAGAATTATGGAAATTGCGCATTATAAATCTCGATTACAACAATTAATTGCACAGCGAAACGGATATTTAGTATTGGCGGCAGCCTTAGCTGTCATCAGTCTCATTCTAGTCATTTGCGTTTGCCGAATGGTTAATCGTGAGCGGATTGTCATTGTGCCACCTGTCATACAAGCAAGCATTCTGGGTGAATTCACAAACCGTATCGCCGGAATATTTATCTCAAATATCGTCTTTTCTCGCGCAATTACGTTTAAACATGACGCCGAGTAGTGCGGAATATCAACGAGAAACGCTATTGCGCTATACCGATCCGGCTTATTACGGGGAGTTAAAAAATGAATTAGTGGAAGAAGCCGATCATTTAGCTAAAACCCACACGAGTCTTATTTTTTATCCGGTCGATATTTCCGTGGATGTTGCGCATCTCACCGCAGAAATTAGTGGTGATTTCAGCGCGACTGTGAGCAATATGCCACTGCCTGTCCAACGTCTCAGTTATCGCCTGGAGTTATCCGATACGCACAAGGCCGACTCTGGCTGCAATCGTTTCAGGAAATAATCGACAAAACCCATGAACTCAAAGAATCCAAACAGACCATTACTCAGGAGGACAGTTCTCATGCTTAAAAAGCTCATTAAAACTCATTTAGGGTTAACCGTATCCCTCATGGCATTTTCAGCCTGGGTGGGGTTGACGCCCGCGCAAGCTAAAACGATTCTCGTAGAGAATAATGCAAAAAGTCTCTGCAAACTATTTCAGCGACAGAAATGACTCGTATTGCGGTCAGTGGTGATCGTATTGCGCTATTAAGAGGTACGGCGGGTGCTTATACGATCAGTAACGATACTGTTCAAGGCGCGGTGTTTATAAAACCGGTAATCACTTCTGCTAAACTGTACGAAAACTTGTCCTATACCCAAAAATAAAAATGAATCTAAAAAACATCATAAAATTTCTTGTCAAAAATACCCGAAAAAAATGAACGTCATAAAACCATTTTATTTATTTATCAGCACGGAGCAAGGACACAATTATATATTAAGTTTAACTCCACGATATCATCAACAGGCAGATGTGTTAGTGATCAAACCACAGGAGTCAGCCACGGAAGCGGCGAAAGTCTGGGAAACCAGCGACGCTTATTCGCAGACTTTAATCCGTTTAGTGGATGCCATCGTTCATCAAAAAATACCGAGTGGGTATACGCAATTTACTCTTAATAAACCCAAAGTATTTACTTTCGGCTCACAATTAAACCTGACATTAACGGATCGTTATATCGGCGCTCATTGGGATGTGGATATTTATCAAATCACCAATCATTCTCGTCAGAGAGTCACCATTACTGAGAACGAATTATTCCAGACCGGTGATCGCGCCATTTACTGTCAGAAAACAACTTTACACCCTCAACAATCGATTAAAATGATTAAGGTGGTCAGCCATGTCTAAAAAATCTGATCATTCATATCAATCAGAAGTGGACACGCAACCCAGCCGAGTCAAGAAAAAACAACAAAAGCACCTGGCGATCGCGGTGATCTCTATAGCATTAATAGGCTGGGTTTTTTATTTATTCCTGTCGAGTCATGCGGATTTACATCACAGGGTAAACGAAAATCCACCACACAGTTTCAGATTGACAATCCCACGACGCATATTGATGGTGCAGGCCTTTGGATGGAACGTACCCGAACCGAACTAAATAAAACACAAAAAACCACTTCAGAACTTCAACAACAGTTACAGTTCATCGCCCAACAAAAAACAGCGCAGGAGCAGGCGAATCAGTCTCAACGTGAAGCCATGCAGATCCTGCAAATACAACTCAAAGCGTTACAGGAAAAATTAAACACCGCTAACCCAGATGTGATTAACCCACAGAATACTTCCGCTAATGGCGTCAATACCTCTATCCCGGTGACCACTCCCGCCGCCTGCACTCCATCCTTTAGCGGGCGTTAGCGATGATATTTTAGAATTAACTCCGCCAAAACCGCAGTCCAGTTGTTCCGCCAGTGACTCGACCCTCTAAAACCCCCGATACTTTTGTTCCGGCAGGCACATTTGTGCGCGCGGTGATGCTGGGTGGCGCGGATGCTTCCACCGGTGTTAATAGTCAAAGTAATCCTACACCGGTGTTATTTAGACTACTGGACGTGGGGACATTGCCCAATCATCAACAGAGTCACCTCAAGGATTGCGTCGCCACGGCGGCAGTGATTGGAGATATTTCTTCCGAGCGTGGCCAGATGCGGCTAGAGAGGCTTAGTTGCGTCAGTTCTAATCATCGTGAGGTCATTGAATTACCGGTGGAAGGCACGGTATTTGGGCCGGAAGGTAAAAATGGCGTGCGGGGTGTTCCGTTGTGGCGCGAAGGTGCTTTGTTAAAACGCGCTTTTATCGCCGGATCATTATCGGGTTTCTCGCAGGGCATTGCTTCACAATATACGACCACAGCGCTTTCGCCAACTGGCGCGGTCAGTAGTGTCAATAATTCGGATATTTTTAAATTCGGAGCGGCGCAAGGTGTTAGCAATGCGATGGATAAAATTGCGGATTATAACATTCGCCGTGCCGATCAATATCATCCGGTGATTCAGTTATCGGCAGGAACGATTGTCGATGTTGTGTTTTTAAAGGGGTTTTACCTGGATGGCCAAAAACACGATAATGAGAAAGAAGCCATTTTATCGCCGTTTGAATCTACTTCATTTGCTTTTAATAAGTAATGTAACACCAGCGGCTCAAATTCCAGTAGCGCCTAACGCTAATTCATTGCCGACAGCAACTGCCATCAATCCTTTGCTGCTGACGCCAGCGCAAATTCGGGCATTGCAAACCCATCAACCTAATAGTTCTTTTTTTAAATCCTAAAGGAGATCAATCTTATGTGGAATTCTAACCGTTCAAAACAATTATTCAACTTTGGTGTATTGATCAGTTTCAGTGCTGCACTGATGGGTTGCGGAGAACTCAATTCTCAATTTACCTGTCCGATGAAACCCGGCGTTTCCTGCCAGAGTTTGGATCAAGTGAACACGCTGGTGGATCAGGGTAAGCTGGCTCAATCAAAACCAGCGCCATCGGCTGAAATGACGCTGACTGTGGATAGCCGTTATTTAGCGGATGCTGGATATTCAACCGGTTCTAGTCCAGCGCAACCCAGAAATGGTGATGCGTCTTTGGATCGCGCCTTATCAAGATAGCCAGGGAAATTATTTTTCTGCCAATACGGTCTATCACGTTCTTCAACCGGGGCATTGGATAATCGGAGACTGCAATCACCTCAACGGATGCTGCTCATGCTTAATTCCAAATCGGTTTTTGATTTTTCAGCTTTTTCAACCTGGTCTGCCCGCCTGGCCGGTTGGTTGGGTGAATCTCAATCTGTCGGTGTTGAGCAAGCTAATCCCGTTTTCAGCGCTTTGAATGATTTATTGGCGCAATGCCCTTTGTCCAGCTTATTGCCTTATGAAACGTATGACCCGGATTCGCAGCTCTTCATCAATAAACGGAGCTGCGGCTGGATGTTGGAGGTAGCGCCTTTGACGGGAGCCACCCCGCAAACGGTAGAGATTTTGGGAAGTTTGTTAACGGATGTGCTGCCGGTCAACGCAGACTGTCAATGTCTGTTATGGGCTTCGGACAAAATTGGTTCAGCCATCGATCAGTTCGCCGCCGAGCGCTCACTGGCAGGAGAGACTTTCGCCTGGCTTGCGCAAAAGAGAGCGGAATTTTTAAAGCTAGGCACGTTGAATTCATTAACACAGAGCGGTTCTTATATTTTACGGGATTTTCGGCTATTTTTAATCGTTTCTAGTCCACTCAAAGATTTAACGGCAGATACTCAAACTTTGGTTCGATTACGCGAAGACTTTGTCAGTTCACTGAATTCCTTACAAATGGCCACCCGTCCCATTCCGATCACTCATTTTATTAGCTTGTTAATTGATTTATTAAATCCATCCCGGGATTGTTATTCGGCGCAACAACGCTGGAATGAATACGATGCGCTGGCATTACAAGTCACAGATCCCGAATATCGCTGTCAGGTTTATAAAGATCATCTGACCTTAAATAAAAGTGATGAGGAAGCTTGGGCGGTGCAGTGCTTTAGTGTGCGCGATTTTCCGGAGTCCGTGGGCTTGTGGCAGGCTGGTGAAAACCTGGGACAACTGTTTAATGCGGCGTTACAAATTCCCTGTCCCTTTGTCGTAAGTTTTCACGTTCGACCGGAAGATATCGAAAAATCCACTGCCAAAGCCCAGATGCGATTTATGAATAAAGATTCCACGGCTAAAAGTCCGCTGGCTAAATTCAAACCGAGTATTGGTAAAGAATATCAGGACTGGAAATTTGCCCGCGATCGGTTGAGTGAAGGCGATCGCTTGGTTAAAGTATTTTATCAAGTCATTTTATATTCCCCTGTGGAACAATCCCACAACGCCGAGCGAAAATTACGGGATTTATATCGTGCCAATGGTTGGAAATTAAAAAAAGAATCCTATCTGCAGTTACAATCCTGGTTAGCTATCTTACCGATGATGATGACGGAAGGGATGTTTGAAGATTTAAAACGATTAGGCCGTTTGCGCACTATGAATGCGTTGTCGGCCATTAATATCGCGCCGTTACTGGGTGAATGGAAAGGCTTAACGCGTTCCAGCCTGTTCCTTCCCGGTCGGCGCGGCCAAATTGCCATCTGGAATCCGTTTGATAATCCAGACGGAAATTACAATGTAGCGATTGCCGCAACCTCTGGCAGTGGTAAATCGGCGCTGACGCAAGAGTATATTGTCGCTTTACTCGGAGCCGGTGGTCGAGTCTGGGTCATTGACGTCGGTCGCTCCTATGAAAAAACTTGTAAATTATTGGGCGGCGAATTTATCGAATTTAAATCCGATCAGCCCATTTCTCTCAACCTGTTCACTTTTATCGAGCAGATGGATGACGAATCTCTGGAAATTTTGAAGCCGTTACTGGCGGCGATGGCGCGTCCACAAAGCAACGTCACCGACGAAGAAATGACGTTTTTAGAAAAAGGCGTTAAAGCGGCTTGGGATCAGAAAGGTCAAGCGGCCAGTATTACCACGGTGTCAGAATGGCTCAGTCAACAGGCTAGTCCGATCTGCACTACGCTCTCACATTTGCTGTACCCTTACACCAAACACGGTATGTATGGAAAATTTTTCGAGGGCCCCTGCACGCTCAACATTCATAATCATTTTATCGTGTTGGAACTCGAAGAACTCAAGCAAAAAAAAGATTTACAAAAAATTGTGTTATTGGTATTGATGTATCAAATTTCTAAGCGCATGTATTTAGGCAGCCGTTCTCAAGTGAAATCCTGCATCATTGATGAAGCCTGGGATTTATTGGGCAGTGATCAGGAAGGCGCGGCCAAATTTATTGAAACCGGCTATCGGCGCGCCCGGCGCTATAATGCTAATTTTGTGACGGTCACGCAGGGCGTTAATGATTATTTT
Source organism: uncultured Pseudomonadota bacterium (assembly GCA_963697455.1). Lineage (GTDB taxonomy): Bacteria > Pseudomonadota > Gammaproteobacteria > Coxiellales > Coxiellaceae > JAFEDN01. The sequence continues at coordinate 203,102 of CAVOOI010000014.1, forward strand.
AAAAATGCCACCTCACTCGCGGCTTTTGAGAACTCGGCATTTACCTTAATCCTGGCGCAAAATCGGGAAGCGATCGCTCAATTACGCGCTTCTGGAAAATTTCCGATGGATGATTATACCGAAAAATTATTTCAGAGTGTGCGGCGCGGCGATGACTACTCGGAATGTGTGATTAAAAGTCCACAGGGAATTTCCGTGCATCGAATCATATTCGATCCTTATTCACGGATTTTATATTCCTCCAAAGGGGAAGAGTTTGAAGCGGTGAAGCGATATCAGGCTCAGGGACTTTCTCTACAAGTGGCGATTGAGAAAGTCGCTAAAAAATTCACAACCATCAAGCAACCCATATCGGGAGATAAAAAATGAATCATCCTAATCAAGGCAGCTACTGCACTAAAATCCAGCTTTTCAGTGTGGCGCTGATGTGTGTATTCATCAGCCTCTTGATGAACTTTGCACTCAATCGTTATTTGTCAGTGAATAGACAAGTGGCGATCGTGGATATTACTGGCCTCATTCACCAATTTGTGAAAATGGAATTAACGCAATCTGATTCGCCTGCTAAACATCAACAACGAATTCATGCTTTTAGCGCGCAACTGGAAGCCACCCTACAAACGGTTGCTAAAGAAAATCACGTCATTTTGGTTCCGAAGGAAGCGGTTATTGCCGGTGGGATTGATCTGACCCCAGAAGTTTCTAAACGCCTGGAGAAATCCGATGCGGTATAAAGTCAGCATCGCCATGATGGTTTTTTATTTCCTGCCGGTTTTTGCGGATGATGCGAAGGTGATCGGCCCGGTTTATCCCATCACGGAAACTGATTTTATTCAGATGGCGCAGAAAAAAATTCAGGAAAAAATGATCGGTGACGACAGCAAAAGTTGGCAGGATCAGCAGAGATCGATGAGGGTGGCAGCGGATCGACCTACTCCGGTGCTGGGATTGCGTCCCACAATCCACTCCCGGCGCTGGTTATTCGATCCCTCGTTTGTTATTCCCGTCGACGTGCGGTCTGCCAACGGTTCTATTTTAATGAAAGTCGGCTCCCGTTTCAATCCGTTGGAAAAAATAAACCTGAAAAGTGCGTTGATTTTTTTCGATGGGGATGATCCCGATCAAGTGGCTTGGGCACAGAGGAAAAATGAAGCCTTGAAAGGTCGGGATTTATTGATTTTAATCAACGGCTCATTGCACTCCGCATCATTACAATTCCCCCATCAGCACGTGTATTTCGATCAAGGCGGGCGAATAACGCAAAAATTACAAATCACGCATGTGCCGGCCATCGTCCGGCAGGTGGATCACCAATTAGAAATCAGCGAGGTCACCCCATGAGACGATGGTTCAGGATTTTATTCACACTCACTGGGGTAAGCGGTTTAATCTCTGTTGCTATCGCCGGTATTACGCCCTGCACAGGTCGATTAATCAATCCCGCTACGGACATTTGCTGGGATTGTCTATTGCCGATTACGATCGGTTCCACGCCAGTCATGACCGGCGTTAATCCTGATACGGTCAATCCACCCAATACCCTTTGCACGTGCGGAAGTTTTCCTTTTCCCGACGTAGGCGTATCGGTGGGTTATTGGGAACCCATGGAGTTAATCGATGTAACCCGATCGCCCTATTGTCTGGTGAATCTGGGCGGCATTCCGCTGATGGAAACACCCAATGATGGCGCAGTGGCCGTCTGACGATCCCAATCAGAATACGGGCTTTTTTTACGTACACGCCTATCATTTTCCGATCATGCAGATGTTAGGTATCCCTGCACCCCGCTGCGCTGATTCCGGCAGCTTTATGCTTACGTATCTGAGCGAGCTGGATCCCACGTGGGAAGATGAAACCTTGGCGCTGATTCTGTTTCCTGAATCATTGCTCTTTAACAATTTACCCATGCAGGCGGCGTGTAGCGTTGATGCCTCGTCTGCAGCGGTTTGGCTGCCGAATGACGCGTTGTTCTGGTGTGCCGGGGCGCAAGGCACGATGTATCCCTTGACCGGTAGGGTCGGCGAATATATCGGCGGCGTACAGGGGTCGGTGTTGCTAAGCGAACGCTTGATTTACAAACTGCATCGGTTGGGCTTGATGTCCGACAGCAGCATTGGCAATTTATGCCGTGATCAAACCACGCCGACATTACCCAAATCGCGTTATCGATATCAAATGATAAATCCGATTCCGACATTAACTGAATTCGGTTGTCAACCGTTTGGCCGCAGTACGATGTTATGGGGAGCGGCCTTGGATTCACCGATTACGCCGGAAAACAACGGCTATTTGATCTGGCGGAAGAGAAATTGCTGTTTTTATTAGGCAACGAAACAGGGAGTTAACATGATAGAAAGAATTTTAATGGGTCTGACTTTGCTCGGCATCGTCGGTATGTTCGTGAGTGGGATCGCTCTGGCGCTGGCGGAACCCACGGTCGAATCGCGTTCAACCACACCGACGCAGGATAACGTTTATATTTTTATTTCGTTTTCGATGCCGAAAGAAAGTCTACAACAATGGGCAGCGCAAGCACAGAAAATTCATGCACCGCTGATCATTCAAGGACTGGTGGAGGATTCTTTTGCGAAAACCCAACACGCCGTGGCGGATTTGGCAAAAGAGGGTGAAGGTGGCGTAGTCCTCGATCCCCGATTATTTCGGCAATACCACATTACGCAAGTCCCCGCAGTAGTGGTTGTCCATCCGACAATCTCCACACCGTGTTTGCGCAATCAAAGCTGCTGGCATCCTGAAACGGATGACGTAGTCCTGGGTGATGTCGGTTTAGAGAGTGCATTACAAACGGTTGTCGATCGAGGCGATAACACCGAAGTGGCTCAACGGTTTTTCAGCGGAAGAGAGGCGATCATGAAACATTCCTCACCGGTCGATGAAAAAAGCTGACGCGATTATTCTGCTTCTGCATCGCCTGGAAAGTGGTGGTGGTATTGGGCTGGCTGGTGATCGTCTGGTGCCTGCCTTCGTCAGCAAAAGCGGATAATTTTTGGGACACTCCGGCAGGCGGTTGGCATTGGTATCAAGATCCGCCGGACGATAAACGTGCCGCTGACAATTCCGCTTCATCTTCATTGGCTGATCCGGTTGCCGCGATGGACGCCTTACACCATCAAGTCAAACAATCACTGGATTTAGCGGTGTTGAATCCCACCCTGGATAATGTAAAAAATTATATCAGTTTGCAAAATCAGATTGGCGAACGCGCACAACATTTTTCTGAAGTCTGGCGCACGGTGTTGTTGAATTTTCCTGAACTGGATTTTTCTTTGCAGCATCCCACGAATAGCATGGCCAAGCAGGTTTATCTGGATCAAAACCATCAACAGGAAGACGCCGCCATTCAAAAATTAGCGGCGCACAGTGGTTTGTTCTTTTTTTATCGCAGCACCTGTCCTTACTGTCAGCGATTTGCCCCCATCGTCAAAGATTTTTCACAGCGATATCACTTAACCGTGATTCCCATTACGACCGATGGCATTTCTCTACCAGACTTTCCTGATTCACGTACCGATCAAGGTCAAGCCGCGCGATTAAAAGTGACGATGGAGCCCGCTTTATTTACGGTCGATCCCCAAAGTCATCGCATTATACCCGTCAGTTATGGATTACTCAGTGAAGACGAACTGCGACAACGATTATTAGAAATTGCGCAACATCCTTCGATACCGGGGAGTCAGTCATGAGAAAAATATCAATCAATATGCTCACATTCTTATTATTTTTCATTCATGTCAATTTATCACTGGCGAATGTTAATTCCGACTTGAATAATTTTTTCAACGATCTCGGATTCTCTGATAACACGACTGCCCCCAATGCTTATTCTGGACAGGAAGCTGGTTACTACAGTGGCGGCAGTTTATTTGCGCGAGACAGTGTGCGAGACGTGCAGATTGCTCAAGTGCAGTTGCCGAGTTTTCGTTCCGGATGTGGCGGCATTGATTTATTTACCGGCGGATTTTCGTTTATTAATTCGCAGCAATTAGTCAATTTGATGAATAATATTATCAATAATTCGATGGGATATGCCTTCAATTTAGCATTAGAAAGTACAACACCGGAAATCGCCAATGTGATGAAGTATATCAATACGCTGGCGAATACCATCAATAATGCCAATATCAATTCCTGTGAAACCGCTGCCGGATTAGTGGGTACGGCGTGGCCGAAAACCCATGCAGCCCAGCAACAGGTCTGCGAGGATATCGGCAACAGTAAAGGGATATTTACCGATTGGGCAGCGGCGCGTCAGGAATGCAGCACCGGCGGCGCTATGACTCAAATTCTCAATGACGCGCAAAACGATCCTAATTATCAAAGTATGTTACTCACCAGCGGCAATATTGCGTGGAAGGCGCTGCAAAAGAATTCATTTCTCAGTAGCGATCCCGAATTGGCAGAATTATTGATGTCGTTGTCTGGCACGATTATTCTGCAAGGCGGCTCCAGTGATACGTCTGGCCATCAATTTAAAGTACTGTCTTCTTTGGCTGCCGATAACCAATTACTAAAAACGTTATTACACGGTGGTTCGGCAAAAATTTATGTGTGTGACAGTAAAGATTCTGAAGGTTGTCTTAATCCCAGTATTCAAACCATCAATGTGTCACCGGACTCTGGGTTACAAACCCAGGTGGCTCATCTTCTGCAAGATATGACCGATAAAATCCTGACGGATACCGCTTTAACATCCACTGAAATGGGTTTATTGCAGTCTACCCGTATACCTGTTTATAAAATGTTAAATGTGCAAAATGCATTTGTCGGTGATAAACAAATTCTGGATATTGTGAGTTATGCCGATGTCATTGCCACAGATATTTTATTTCAATATCTCGATGAGAATTTATCGGTCGTTCACACCAGTGCCAGCAGTCTGCAATTTCCTGAATCGATCATGACGCCGTTTGAGCAGGGAATTTCACAAGCTCGAACCAATGTCCGTGCGGCTCAAGCCAATGCGGCCTCACAGATTAGCCTGACCGCGCAATTGATTAACCAAACTCAAACTATCGAACAAATGCTGGCGGGTGAATTGTCATCACAAATGTCTAACACGCTGCAATGGGCGGATCGATTGAGGCAGTAACCACCAGAAAAGCAAAAAGCAACATAGGCAATACGCAGGAGATAACCAATGGCACAAGAAATTGCAATAGTTACTTACGGAAATGGCGATATCCTGCGGGAAATCTTTAATGCCGTTGCTGCCGGTATGGGCGATTCTACTTTCAAGACATTAATCCATTTGAGCATCTTGTTAGGCGGGACATGGGCAATCGCTAAGTTGATCATTAAGCGGGATTTAATGGTCGGTGTGGGTTGGATTGCCTTGTATCTTATGGCGTTTTATGTGCTGTTTCTGCCGAAGGCGACCGTCAACATTATTGATCGTGTGCAACAGGGCAAGGTTTATGCCGTGGATAATGTGCCTCTGGGTTTAGCGTGGTTAGCCAATATCACCAGCGCTATTGGCGACGGCCTGACGCAATTAACCGAGCAGAATTTTTCGTTACCCGATGATTTGCGTTATGGCCAGACCGGAATGGTGATGGCTTCCAATCTGGTCACAGCCGCCAGCACGTTCCAAGTCACGGATCCTGATTTTGATCGTAATTTACAGAGTTTTATTCATCAATGCGTTTTTTACGATTTGTTGTTACATAAATATTCTTCTCAAGAATTATTTACGGCACCCAATATCTGGCAATTGGTGACGGTTCACGCTTCTCCTGCACGCGCGTTTTTATACAACCAAACCGTGGTCACGTGTCGGAACGGCGCGGCTTCACTCAATCAAGATTGGCAGACTGCGATCAGCCAGGCTGAAGATCGTTATGCGGCGCGATTATTTCCTGATGATACCCAAGCCAAGACACAACTCTTAAAATATTTACCCCTCAGCTATAGTTTTTTAACCAATTTATCCGAAGAGGCCTCCGATTTGATGCAGCAAAATATGATGGCGAATTCCATTCAAAGTGGTCTACTCAGTTGGAGTGCGAAAACGAATGCACCGGCGGCCTTAGAAGGTTATGCCTTTAATAAAGCCCAGCAACAAAATCGCATCGCTAATCGCACGATGGGTGATATGGCCGCTTATTGGCTACCGCTGCTCAAAAATGTATTTGAAGGTATTTTGTATGGGTCGTTCCTATTTATTTTTTTATTACTGTTTTTTCCATTTGGTCTGGCAATTCTCAGGCAATACGCTTATTCGTTGCTGTGGCTACAGCTTTGGGCCCCCTTGTACGCCATTATCAATCTGTATGTGAATTTTTATGCGCAGCATCGTAGTTTAGGCGCCATCAATTTAGGTGGCGGTGTTCAGGGATTGGTGTTAACCACTCAATCTGGCCTGGCGCAAGTCAATTCAGATATGGCGGGATTAGCAGGCTATATCTCCCTCAGCGTGCCGTTAATTGCCACTAGTTTAGTGACGGGAATGCATCATGCCTTATCCCATTTAGGGCAGTATGTGGGTGGGGCTGTGCAGTCCGGTGCATCCTCTGCCGCCACAGAAGCAGCCAGTGGCAGCTTCAGTCTGGCCAATACCAGCCTCAGCACGCACAATGCTTACAACACCTCCGCTAATCATTTTGATGAGTCAGCGCGTACGGCTTCCGGCACAGTGACCAATCAAATGCCCGGCGGCTCCGCGATTACAATGACGCAGGATGGCTCGGTGGTGATGAATAACCAGCCGGCGATATCGAGTTTAGGCACACAAATCCATTTGGCCGAAGCCATTCGCAGTAGCGCGACCGAGCAAGCGGATAAATCTTATTCGGCAGCGTTGAGTCATCAGCAATCATATAACGAATCGATGTCAGCGGCAGAACGGGGCGTTTATGAGTTGAGTCGTCATCAAAATTTATCGGAATCCAGTGGTGCATCTTTTGTGACGAGTCGTAGCGCTGGTGATTCTCAAGCATTGAGTGATCTAGAGCAAGAGAGTAGTCGTTTAGCGCATGCACATAATGCCAGTGAGTCTGCTTCCAACAACAGGGCGATTAATGCGGGTATACAGGGCAGTTTGGGCATAGGAACGGCTCCTTTGAAAGTGTCAGGTCATGTGGGTTATGAAAAAACCTGGAATCAATCGGATTCCGAGCAAAATACGTATTCTCATTCTCAGGACTCTTTGCATAATTCGAATGAATCACAAAATATGGATACTGTGTTGCGAGGCGTGGCGGAAGGTAGTTATCGAGCCAATACCGAAGAAGGTAAACGAATACTGGATAGCATTTCTACTTCATTGGATCGAGCCCATCAAGAACAACAACAAGCCTCCGCACAATTTCAGCAGTCAGAAACCTACCGGAAAATGGCGAATATCTCAGAAGAAGAATCGGCAACGATTAATAGCAATGCCACGCAGGAATTTATGAACGAGATTCAAAAAGATGGCCAGGGTTTAAGGGCGATTGAAAAATCAATGGTCGATCATCCGGAACAGGCGCAAGCTTTTGCAGAAAAATTTACGCATCATAAAACGCAGGAGTATTTTGAAAATTTTAAAGAGCAGGAAGATAGTTCGGGCGTGCAAATAAAAGAAGCAGATATCAGGAATTCAGAATTAATCAAATCCCAGGAAATTTATCGTGAATCAAAGGAAATTTATAAGGAAGAGAAAAGCAGGCTTCAATCCGAGGCTCATCAAGAGGGACTGGATCAAAAATCGATTGTTGATAAAAGGCCAGCTGAAGGCGTTGGAAAAATGATTGTAGAAGATAATAAAGAAATTCAAGGCAAGCAAACAGAAATTGATCAGGAGCAAAAAAACATTTCAATAGAAGTACGCAAAAACCAAAAAAAAATAAGAGAAGAGACAGCCATCTGGCCAAGTCGTATGAATAAATTGGATAAGATTAAAAATCAGGAGTAATCAGAATGTCGATAAGTGGTTTGATGAATCGGACTGGCTGGATTCGTGACATCGTTATACCAATCCTCACGCTGTAGGGGTTTATCAAATTGAGGATCAGGATGTAAATAATGATGAGTTGTTTTATGAAAAAACCAGTCTGGTTGAGAACGTTTAAATTTAAAGATTAAGGATTTTCCAATGAATGTACCAATAAATGCATCGATTAATAAAGCGCTCCAGAAACCAATAATCAGGGAACCGATAATGGCAACGAAAAAGTCACCAAAAAAAGTAGCGATATCGATAGGTTCGTCAGAACTCAAAAAAGTAAAAATGGTAAACATGATAAGTGACCCTACGTATATGCAAAACTTTATTAACTGGTTTTTAGCCATTTTCAAAACATTAAAGATGGGATATTGATTCAGAAAATGAGGAGGTTGATTTTTGATGCGAGGGCGCAAAAAACGTAAAGCAGTCAGTAATTGGGTCAGCGTGGTGAGCCCTGCGCCCCAAGCGATACTGGCTAAACATAAAGAAAACCAGTCGATATGAATATCCTTTGAATGAGGTAGCCAGATGAAAAACAGTATTCCCACGAGAGGGGTTATAAAAACGAAAATCCAGTTTTGTACACGTAACTGCGATCGAAATCGCGAGTAAAAATTATGAGAAAAACGAGTATCCATCTTTTTGCCTCTGTTGTTGCAAATAAACACATTCCGTTCTTTCTGATGAGAGTTGAGTTTCAGCGTCCTGCTTTAGACGGGTATTTTAAAGATTTTCGTGGTGCGCATCAAGCTATTTGAATGAAAAATCTTAAAAATGAGGTCATTTTATGAAAAAGAAGTTCATTAAAAATACCACACGGGGTGGTCAGGTCATCCTGCATAATCTACGGATGATTGGGCAGATATTGCAGAAGGTGATCTGGTGGTTGTTCCCGGTAGGGTTATTGGTGGCAGTCGGATGGTTTTGGCTAGCGACCGATGCGGAGTCACGGCTGATTGGCCAGCAGTGGTTATCCGCCGAGTTTCATCTGTTTTTTAACGGCAGCCATTTCCGGCAGCGATTTATGTTCTCCAGTGGACAGACAGTGGTTGCTACGGCTGGGCAAATTGTTTCCCTGCCCTTTGTTAAGGAAGCTGTAATGCATCTGGATGAGGCCGCTCGTCGCAGTCTCTGGGTAGGTTTGATTGTCTGGATTTTATCTGCAGTGGGGGTACTGATCTGGCTTAAACAGCGCGGTGAAGCGTATACGGCGAATAAGCCGCTCAAAGGCGATCAATTGTGTGATGTCGACACGGTTAAAAAATCGATTACCCGGCAAGGGTCTTCCGGTCTGGTGTTTGGCCGGGAACGTCTGCCGCTGCCTAAATCAGCTGAATTGCAGCATATTCTCGTACACGGCACGACCGGCACGGGAAAATCCACGGTCATCAAGGAATTGCTGGATCATATTCGCCGGCGCGGTGAGCGCGCCATTATCTATGATAAAAGTTGCAGTCTGGTCAGCCAGTTTTATCAGCCGAAACACGATCGGTTACTGAATCCCTTAGACCAGCGTGGCGCAGACTGGAATATCTGGCGGGAATGTCGGGATAAAACCGATTTTGAAAATTTAGCGGCGGCGTTGATTCCGATGGCAGCCACCGCGCAGGATCCTTTCTGGGTGAACGCCGCACGCACGATTTTTGCTGCCGCCGCGTTTCGATTACACCAGCAGCCCGATCCTAAAATTTTACCGTTATTACGATCGTTGTTGACGGCGGACGTTGGGCAATTACAAACATTATTGCGGGGTACGGAAGCCGAGAGTTTAATGTCGGAAAAAGCGGAAAAAACCGCGATTTCGATTAAATCGGTGCTGGCGACTTATTTGAAATCGTTGTGTTATATTCGCGATCAGGATAATCCTTTTTCGATTCGTCAATGGATACAAAACGACAAAACCGACGAATGGTTATTTATCAGTTCCACCGGCGACCGGCACGAATCGCTTAAACCGCTGATCACCGCCTGGCTGGATATTGCGATTAATGCGCTGCTCAGTTTACCGGAAAATCCCAATCGCCGGATCTGGGTGATTTTAGATGAATTGGGCAGCCTGCAACAATTGCCGTATTTAACCAGCGCGTTAGCCGAGGCGCGAAAATTCGGCGGCTGTTTTGTGGTGGGTATTCAAAGCGTGGCACAACTCGCCAAAACCTACGGATTTGAAGGCGGACGGGAAATTTCTTCGCTGCTGAATACCCGATTTTTATTTCGTGCGCCTGATCCGGAAATGGCGCAGTGGTCGTCAAAAAATCTGGGCGAAACCGTCATCGAGGAAGTGCGCGAAGGCATCTCCTATGGCGCGAATACCCTTCGCGACGGCGTCTCCATTCAACGGATCGAAGTGCAAAAACCGGTGGTGTCGGCGTCTGAAATTTTCCAGTTACCCAATCTGATTTGTTACGTGCGCCTGCCCGGCCAGTATCCTATTACCCAATTACACATGACGCCTTTCACTCGCGAGGCATCGCAACCAGCTTTTCTGCTGCGCGCCTTTGAGCCGGATCCATTGCTTCGCGAAGAGGAGACCGTTATGGTTAAACCAGGCGACCCTTCGAAGATCTCTGCGGAAAAACCGGTTAAGCGGCCATCGGTGGAAGCCACGCCTAAAAAATCCAGTAGAAAATCCGATAAAAAATCGGCTAAAAAGCCACTCAAAAATCCCGTCGGCAAAACTGTCAAAACCAATCCGTCTCCGGAGGACACTCAAAAAAAGTCGTCAAAGTCTTCACCGAAATCGGAAGAAAATAAAAATCCTGCCACCTCAGGGATTGCTCCTGTGAAGAAAGTCTATCCCGGTGAGGGTTGGGTTGGCCTACAACGGAGGGAATAATCGCGATGTTGTCGACCAAAGTTATTAAAAATGTAGCGCAGGCCGCACATTATTTTCTCGGCTCGGATAATTATTACACCGAAGGTAACCCGCTGGCGCAGGAACACAGCCAATGGTGGGGCAAAGGGGCGAAGGCGCTGGGTTTATCCGGTGGTGTGGATCCCCAACCATTTACGGCTTTATTACAAGGCCATTTGCCTGGCGGCCAGCAGTTGGGGAAAAAAGTCGATGGCGAGATCGTCCACCGCCCCGGTGTGGATCTGACGTTCAGTGTGCCCAAGTCGGTATCGATTCTGGGGTTATTAGGCGAGGATGAACGGGTATTAAAAGCCGTGGAGACAGCGACGGATAAGGTCTTGTCACTCATTGAACGGGAACAAGCTAAAACCCGCGTCAGGGCCAACGGCGTGTTGATGGCGGAACGTACCGGCCAACTGGTGGTGGCGCGTTTTTTACATGATCTGTCGCGTGAAGGCGATCCGCAACTGCACACCCACTGTGTGGTGATGAATATGACGTTGCGCAAAGACGGGCAGTGGCGCTCATTGGCTTCTCGATTGGGTCACTATGCCCAGGACACTCCCGATGCGCCGGAAGGTTTTCTGGAAGGCGTACGTCATTATCAAAAATATTATGGCGCGGTATTTCGCGCGGAATTAGCGTATGAAATGAAACAACTGGGCTATACCGTGGAAAAAACCGGCGCTTACGGTTTTTTTGAAATCGCCGGTATTTCCCGTGAGAGCATTGCGGTCTACTCTCAGCGCCGCCGGGATATCGAAGCGTACCTGGAATCCCACGGTCTGTCCGGCGCTAAAGCCGCGGAAATGGCGACCCTCAACACCCGGCGGGCAAAACAGGCGATTCAGCGCGAGGAATTAAAAACGCGCTGGGAAACCAAGGCGGCTTTACGGGGGTTATTGTCTTTTGAAGAAGCCCGGTATACCGTTGCGCAAGCCCGACAACAATCTGTGATGTCATCTGAACCCGCTCAGCCGATACCGCCCGAAATGAGTGAACGGGCCACACTCATGATGCGTGAGGCGATTGCACATCTGTCTGAAACCCAAGTAGCGTTGAAAGAAACCGAATTGATGACCCGCGCTATTTATTACGGTGTTGGCGATGTGCCCGTATCGTCGATCATTCCAGCGCTGCAGGCACTTCAACAAAAAGGTGAGCTAATTCCGCTCGCGACAAACGACAAAGGCGAGCAGCATTTTACTACGCCTGCGTTGCTGGGCTATGAAAAAGCGTTGCTGGAAGCGATCAATCAATCACACTCCAGTGGTCAGCCGATCATCGAAAACTCATTATTGAGCGCTTTTTTACAACAACATGGTGACTTAACTCATGAACAACAGCAAGCAATTCGCACGCTGTTTTCCAGCGATAAAATGCTGACGGCGTTAACCGGCCCCACCGGTTCCGGTAAGACCCACCTCATTGAACCCATGATGACGCTGGCAAAAATCGGCGGTTATCAACCCATTCTGTTGACGCCTAAGCAAGCGGAAACGGTCGAACTGCAAAAACAAATTCAAAAAACGCCGGTTAACTTACGCGAATGGTTGCAACGATTATTTGACAATCAACAATTCGACACCGTTTTAGTTATCTGAAAAAAAATCAGGAGACACCCTCGGTTTTGGAAACCTGGGTGCAAAAACACCTGCATTCACCCAAAAAGCCGATAGTTTTTGTGGATAATGCGACTCAATTATCTTCTCAACAATTGTGTGAACTAAAAACTCAGGTGCAATACAGTAATGGATATTTAGTGTTAATCGGCGATCCACAAGCAACATTAACCTGGCGGGCCGGCACACCCTTGACTCAATTACTCGCGCACGGTTTAACCGCTACTCAATTGACTGGTGATCAGCGTCAACAGGCGGCTCCATTAAAAGCGGCGATCGCTCATTCTTTGCAAAAAAATATTGTTGCCGCGTTCGAACAGATCGGTCAACGTCTGATTTCTATCGAAGATCGAGAACAACGCCATACGGTGATGGCGGCTCAAGTGGCTGAGTTAACTTCGAAAGAACGAGCGCACACCGTGGTGTTAGCGCCGATGCAGGCCGCCGCATACGAATTGAATGTAGCGATTCGCGAAGCGCTTAAAATCAGCGGAGATATGGATAAAACCGAATTGTCACTGACCGTGTTATTGCCGCATTACCTGCGATTAGCCGAACAACACACGGCGCGTCATTATACGTCTGGTCAATGGATCCGGTTTCATCAGGACTACCGCTCATTGCGTGTGCATCGCGGCGATTATTGTCGCATTCAGGGTATTGATCAGAAAAATAATGAATTGTTGCTGGAGAATAAAAAAGGCCAGATTCGACGCTGGAATCCCGGAAAATCTCCCGAAGGCGCGATTGAAGTGTTTGACGAAAAAATCCGGGTGATTGCCGCGGGTGATACGTTGCTGTGTCATCGCTCGAACAAACAACGTGGATTGGTGAAAGGCGATCGCGTGTTTGTCATCGCGATCACTGAAAAACAGATCAGGTTGCGTCATGAATCCGGCAAAGTCTTATCGCCCTGGAAATTATCCGAGATGTCGTCGCGTCATTGGGATTATGGAGTAGCATTGACACCCTTGCAGGCATCGCATCGCCATCCGGAGATGGTTATCGCTTATCAAAACAGCCACGTCCGCCAAAGTCACCAACGTGCTTTTTATCAGGTCCTGGCGCAGGCCAGCACTCAGGCGTGGATCTATACGGAAAACAGCGCGCAATTGCTCAAAACCTTGCAAAAACACACGGGGGATAAATTAACGGCGATGGAGTCAGTATTACAACACGTCGGCGCACCTGCGAATGGTTCGAGTAGTGACATGGCCGCCGCCGATTATTTGCGGTTACTGGAAGTGGCCGTGGAAAAAGCGCTGCGGATGCTGTCGCCCCAGTCGGATAATCCCCAGTTTGACGCGACCGACCTCGCAGCGAAAGAAGCTGTGCGCTATGCGCTGGCTTATCTCAGCGAAAAAGAAGCTGCTTTTGAACACAAAGAGGTGGTCACGGTAGCGTTGACGCATGTGCTGGGTGAAGTTAATTTGCAAGCATTACAACAAGCGGTGATGGCCGCTGAAAAACGCGGAGAACTAATTCGCGGCGTGGTTTCCGTCAACGGCACCCACTGGACGACGCGCGAAGCCCTGACACTGGAAAGAGACATTGTCGCTTTAGCGCAGCAGGATCGCGGCACGTTGCCAGCTCGAATCAGCGCAGAAACCGTCAATAATTATTTAGAAAAAAATCCGACCAGTGATGAACATGCGCGCGTCTTACGGGAACTGTCGGCGAAAACCGATCGCATTGTGTTATTGCAGGGCTTTGCCGGTACGGGTAAAACCACGTTGCTGCAACACGTCGAACAATTGCAGCAGATCCACGGCGTACTGCAGCAGAATCAACACGCCTTACTCTGTTTAGCGCCCACCCACGCGGCGGTCAAAGAAATTCGCGCGCGCGGATTGGCGGGGGTCACGCTGGATCGTTTTTTGTTGAATTATGCGGCAGGCAAAATTACCCCGGAAACCTGTCGAGGTCGTTGTCTGATTGTCGACGAATCCTCGATGATATCCAATCACCGGCTGCACGATTTTTTAAAAGCGGTCATTCACCTGGAGTCCTGGGCGATGCTGGTAGGTGATAGCCACCAATATGCCTCTCCCGATGCTGGTAAACCGTTTGCTGTTCTACAGCAGACGGGATTAACGCCCCTGCGTTTGACCCACATTACCCGGCAAAAGGAGGACACGCTGAAGGTGGCCGTGCAGGCGCTGTATCAAAAGGATTTTCCCCGTGTCTTTCAGTTATTGGAAAAATGCATTGTCGAAGTGGGGGGTTATCGAGATGAAGAAGGAAAGCACCGGGATAATCGCGTAGAACGTCTGGAGCGGATCGCCGCCGATTATCTCGATCGGGATGTCATGCGCCGTGCGCAAACACAAATTATCACTTTTGGTAATGTTGATCGAGTTTTGCAAAACGATTTAATCCGCGAAGGTCTATCGATGCGAGGGGAACTGACGGGCGACGCCGTCCTGACCGATATTCTGGTGTCGCGGCGGCTGAGTGAAATTGAGCGCAGTCAGGTGAGGCACTATCACCGTGGCGATGTGTTGCGATTCAATCTCGGTCAGGCTGCCGCTGGTATTAATAAAGGCGATTACTGGACGGTGACGGACATTTTTGTGGACCAGAATCGCCTGCAACTGGAGTGTTCGGGGCGTGATCCAGTGTTATGGAAGCCGCACCCTTGGAAAAGCGGCGCACGCGCCGGGGTGGAAGTTTATCAGAAGGACAGCCGGGAACTCCAGGCGGGCGATCTGATTCGCTGGACCCGCACGGATGAGGCGTTAGGACTGCTCAGTCCGGAACTGGCGCGGGTGGAATCGGTGGTGGTGGAAAAAACGGCGGATCTGGAATCCAAAAAAAGCGCTCAGGTCATCGTCCGTTCCCTGCAATTGACCGATCAGGGATTAGCGCCCTGCGGAAAACCCATCGAACTGAGCCTCCATAATCCCCGGATGCAGCACTGGGATCACGCTTATGCGATGACGGGTTACAGCGCACAGGGTAAGACGATTTCGGAAGTGATTATCAATGCCGAGAGTTATCGCCCGCAACTGACCAGCCAGCCGTCGCTGCTGGTGGCGCTGACGCGGGCGGTGGATCAGCTGACTCTCTATACCGATGACAAAGAGGCTTTACTGAGAGCCGTTCAGGGCAATCCCGGCCATAAATCAAGTGCATTAGAAATTATGGGAGAAATCCCGAATCCTGCTCAAAAAACCGTACCACGCCCGGAGCCCGCTATGTCGTCCGATCGCCGGGGCTATGACCAGGCTACGACGCCTTTTTTTCCCGATGAGCGGACAGATCTGACGAGGGACTCCACCGGAGACGCCGGGCGTTTCACGCCGATCAGTGAAAAAAGTAGGACAGATTTAAAACCGGTAAAACCAGCGGAACCCCGGCTGGATGCTCAACGCATCAGCCACTGGCTCACCGACCAGGCGGAGGTGGTGGTGGAACGATTGCTGGGCGAACCGAAATCAAAGACCGGCGGTCAGTATCGGTATGGCAGCAAACAGGGCAGCCTGATGGTGACGATGAGCGGTGAGAAGCGAGGGCTGTGGTATGATTTTCAAACTGATGAAGGGGGGCATTTATTAAACCTGATTGCGTTAAAAAAAGATCTGGATATCCAACGGGATTTTCAGGCTGTACTGCGGGAGGCCTTAACTCTCCTGGGAGCTTCACCGGCGGACATCAGTGTGCAGGAAACTGCCCTGACGGTTTCTCCGCAAAAGCCAATTAAGCCGCCCACGGCGGCGTTATCCGTACCAACCGCCGAACAGCAGCGTAGCCTGCGCTATGCCCGGCGACTGGCGCGGGAAAGCCGTCCCGTAGCGGGGACGCTGGCGGAACGCTATCTGCGCGATCATCGCGGCATTACCCTGGAAAAATTCCCCGGCAGTGTGCGTTTTCATCCGGGCATTTACTCGCGCCAAAACGAAGCCATGCATCCGGCGTTACTCGTAGTGGCCAAAGACAGTGCCCATCAGGTGCAGGCCGTGCAGGCGATTTTTCTGGATAAAGAAACCGCCCAAAAAGCGGATGTACCTGTCAAAAAACAGACTTGGGGTCAACCATCCAAAGGTTCGGTGGCGCTGGAATCCGTAAAATCCGGGAGACCATCGCCCGGCGTCACTTATCTGGCCGAAGGCCCTGAAACCGCTCTCAGCATTTATACCGCGCTCAATGGCGCGGATGTGCGCATCACCCTCGGTAAATCCAACTTTAAAAATATTGATCCCGCCAAAACGAGTCCGCATATTGTGCTGTGTCTGGATAACGATGGGCAGAATCCGCAGAGCGACCGGCTCATCCATTTTGCCGCCAGCCAACTCCAGGCGCAGGGCAAAACGGTCTGGATTGCCCAACCAAAAATCGAAGGTCAGGATTATAATGACGTCCTGAAACAACAAGGCCAGACTGCCGTGAAAGCCGAATTACAGCAGGCGATCCCGTATGCCGATTATCGAGACCAGTCCGTGTCGGGCAAGACCCTGCAGGCGGCTATGACTAGACAGTGGTCGGTAGCGCCTGTTCAGGAACCTTGGGAAAGCATCGTGAAAGAGGGTGGTCTTCCTGATATCCATGCCCTGATGAATTCAGACCAGCCCATGACGGCGATTACTCGAGATGAAAAGACCACCTATTCCCCTCCCGTCACTCAAAAAACACCCGTGAAGCCCGAGAAGGAACCTGAGCTGGATATGTGATCATAGTCGACAGCCTTGACCACAACACAGGCATCTGCCCTGAAGGTAAACCTACTGAGCAAAGCGCCTGTGCATGGCTGTGACGACCTCATAAAATCTTTACCATTTTTTTTACTTCCATTATGTTTCAAGTGGGGTATTGCCGTTATGCCGGGCAACAGCAAAACCTGCTGCCCAACACTGAATATTTGCTTAAAAAAGCAAAATACTCAAAGGCGTGGCCGCTTGAAACGGGATATGGAAGCTTTAAAAAAGCAAAAGATAATTTGAGCTGTTATCAGCCATGTTAACTTATCCCTGAGTTAAATGTGGTTGGCGCCATCATCGAATGTTGACGCATTCCTGATGGCGTGTCTATTGTGACTGAATTTTTTGAGAAAGCAATAGTGTGTGCGTGCAGATTCATGCCCACTGTGATACTCTCCCGATTACTGTATTTACCCTTGGATCTGTGCTGAATTTCTTGTCCCATGAATTTGAAGCCGGCTATATCGGATTGATAAAACACCATGGGATATTTTATGTTACGGAATTTCAGCGTAACTCGCACGAGTGAACAATCCCGATCTGCTTCAAAACGGTCTATTGAGGAACCGGCGGCAAAACGGTTGAATTGGGGTTGCTGCGTGTTGTTATAGGGTAGAATGCAAGTCATTGGAATTAATTTTAGGGAATGGTATTAGTCAGAGACCAAATAAAGTGAACATCACCCATTTGTTTTCTGCCAAAACCACCCATTATTTTATGGAGAAAACTATGCCGAATACTTCTGATTTACTGCCATTGAATTATTCTTTGACTGTTGTGACACCAAATGATTTAACCCTCGCTCATTCTAGCCAACGGCGGCTATTGTCTACCACAACGCCTACACCCACTCTTTTTTCAGCGGTAATTTCGCTGGCTGGTTTAAATGGAGAAAATGGCTTTAAGCTCGATGGTGAGGCATCGAATGATTGGAGTGGCTCTTCGGTCAGTGCGGTGGGAGATGTTAATGGCGATGGCCATGCGGACCTGCTCATTGGGGCATATAAACATGCAAGTGAGACTGGACGGAGCTATGTGGTGTTTGGTGGTCATGGAGTAGGAAGCAGTGAGATATTGGCGTTAAGCGGTCTCAATGGAACCAACGGTTTTAAGCTTGATGGTGAATCAGCGAATGATTGGAGTGGCTATTCGGTCAGCGCGGTGGGAGATATTAATGGCGATGGGTATGCGGACCTGCTCATTGGGGCATATAAACATGCAAGTGGGACTGGACGGAGCTATGTGGTGTTTGGTGGTTCTGGAGTAGAAAGCAGTGAGATATTGGCTTTAAGCAGTCTCAATGGAACCAACGGTTTTAAACTCGATGGTGAGTCAGCGAATGATTGGAGCGGCTATTCGGTCAGCGCGGCGGGGGACATTAACGGTGATGGGTATGCGGATATGCTCATTGGGGCACCGTACGCAGGTAGTTCTACTGGGCGAAGCTATGTAGTGTTTGGTGGTCCTGGAGTAGGAAGCAGTGGGTTACTGGCGTTAAGCGGTCTCAATGGAATCAACGGCTTTAAGCTCGATGGTGAGTCAGTGAATGATTGGAGTGGCTATTCGGTCAGCGCGGCGGGAGATATTAATGGCGATGGCCATGCGGATCTGCTAATTGGGGCACCTCATCACGCAGGTTATAGGGGGCGAAGTTATGTAGTGTTTGGTGGTCCTGGGGTAGGGAGTAGTGGGTTACTGGCATTAAGCGGTCTCAATGGAACCAACGGTTTAAAGCTCGATAATAGTGAGTCTGATTTATCGGATTACAGTGGTTATTCGGTCAGCATGGCGGGAGATATCAATGGCGATGGTTATGCGGATCTGCTCATTGGGGCATATAACTCTGGGACGAGCTACGTGGTGTTTGGTGGCCATAGAGTAGGAAACGGGTTATTGGCGTTAAGCAATCTCAATGGAACCAACGGTTTTAAGCTCGATGGTGAGGCAACGGACGATCACAGTGGCTCTTCGGTCAGCGCGGCGGGAGATATCAACGGCGATGGCTACGCGGATCTGCTCATTGGGGCATTGGGACACGCAATTGGGGCAGGGCGGAGCTATGTGGTGTTTGGTGGTCCTGCGGTAGGAAGCAGCGGATTATTGGCGTTAAGCAGTCTCAATGGAACCAACGGTTTTAAGCTCGATGGTGAGTCATCGAATGATTGGAATGATTGGAGTGGCTATTCGGTCAGCGCGGCAGGGGATATCAATGGCGATGGCCATGCGGATCTGCTCATTGGGGCACCTCATCACGCGAGTTGGACTGGACGAAGTTATGTGGTGTTTGGTGATAATACTTCGCCTCAAATCTGGGCGAATCACTTAACAATTCACTCAGGAGAAACCCTGCTACTAACAGCCAACAACTTGAATGCAACGGGTACTGTTACCGTCACTTTTACTATTTATAATGCTCAACGTGGCCATTTTCAATTGTTGTCTAGTCCTGGTCAAGTCATTACAGAATTTACCCAATCCCAGGTACTGAATGGACAAATACAATTTGTCCATGATGGTAATCAATCAACTCCAGGTTATACGGTTCAAGCAACCAACCGGATAGCGATCTCTACTCTCCAAGCAGCTAATATTACTTTCTACCGCAGGCCAACTATCTTAATTAACCAGTTATCCGTTAACCAAGCTCAAAAGCTCTCCATGACATCTAATTTCCTGAGTGTGGTAGACGATTACCCTGCTAGCGAGGTAAATTTTACCATCAGCAACCTGCAACATGGGCAATTTCAATTAGCCCCGCTGAATGTCTCAGTCCAGCAATTTAGCGAACAACAACTATTAAGTAATCAAGTGTCCTTTATTCACGACGGCAGCAGGAGCGCTCCCACTTATCAAGTGAGTGTCAGTGATCCTTACTTCACTGTGCCACCAGCCTCAGCTAGCATTACTTTTTATCGCCAGCCGACATTACTATCAAACCAGTTAATAGTTAATCAAGGTCAAAAGCTGTTGATGATCTCAGCTTTTTTAAATGTGACAGAAGATTACTCCTCATCTCAAGTCAATTTTACCATCAGCGGATTGCAGCATGGTCAATTTCAATTAGCTCCTACGTATACGTCAATCACCCAATTTGGTGAGCAGCAATTATTAAATAAACAAGTGTATTTTGTTCATGATGGTAGCCCGAGCATTCCCAGTTACCAGGTTGAATTGAATGATCCTTACTTTACGTTATCACCTTTTCCCGCTACGGTGACTTTTTACCGTCGACCTACGATAGTCACTAATCAGCTGTCAGTGAACCAGGGACAAAAAGTGTTATTCACGTCTGCTTCACTCAATGTGACAGAGGATTATCTTCCCAGCCAAGTGACTTTTACCGTGACTGGTTTGCAACATGGTCAATTTCAATTAGCCCCCTTGAACACCTCCATCACTCAATTTACAGGACAGCAATTGTTAAACCAGCAGGTGCTTTTTGTCCAAGATGGCAGCTCTAGCGCTCCCAATTATCAAGTCAGCGTCCGTGATCCTTACTTCAATTTGCCGTCGATTTCTACCAACGTCACTTTTTATCGCAAACCGGCAGTTCTCAATAACCGCGTGTCGATTAATCAAGGACAGATGCTGTTGATGACTTCGAATTTTTTAAGCATCACCGATGATTATCTCAGCAATCAGGTGAATTTAACAATCAGCAACTTGCAACATGGGCAATTCCAACTCGCACCACTGAATCTTTCGGTCACGCAGTTCAGCGCACAACAATTGTTGAATAATCAAGTGTTCTTTATTCAGGACAATACGTCGAATACGCCCAGTTATCAAGTGGGTGTTTCAGATCCTTATTTTAACTTGCCTCCCGCATCGGCTACGGTGACTTTTTATCGAAGGCCAATGTTAGTGAGTAGCAACCTGATGATCAATCAAGCTCAGAGTTTAACACTACCTTCCAGTTTTTTAACCCTTGCGAATGAGGATTACCCAGCGAACCAAGTAATCATTACGGTTTCTAATCTCCAACACGGTCAATTCAAATTATTACCTTCAAACACAATAGTGACTCAATTTACTCTCCAGGAACTATTAAGCAGCCAAGTCGTCTTTACACATGACAGTAGTCAGGCAGCGCCGAGTGAAAAAATTGCCATCAGTGATCCTTATTTTACCACAGCCCCGCAAGCAACTGATGTGATTTTTACACCGTTACCCCCGACTTTTATTCATAATCAATTATCCACCCTGCAAGGACGGAGTACGGCGTTAACTTTACAAGACTTACAAGGCAGCGATCCGGATCTGTCATTTAATCTGAACAGTTTAATTTTTTTGGTGAGTCAAGTTCAGCATGGTCAGTTCACTATCGTCACTGCACCTTCACAACCGATTACCGAGTTTACTCAGGGGCAAATCAATGCGGGTCAAATTATTTTTACTCAGGACAACAGTGCCTCTTCGCCTGGTTACGAAGTGATATTGAGCGACGGACGGTTAAGCAGTACTCCTCAACCTGCCAGTATTACCTTTGACGCAGCGCCGGTATTGACCAATAATCGCTTAACGATCACCCAAGGCACCTCAGTGATTTTAGATATCACCAGTTTGAAAGCGACGGATGATCACACGCCTGCGGGTAACTTGTTATTCAGCGTCAGTGGCGTGCAACAGGGTTATTTTGCTCTGGAACAAACAGGTACGACTATCGTTCAATTCAGTCAACAACAAGTGGATAACGCCGAAATTGAATTTATTTCAGACGGCACACCGCTTGCACCCACCTATGCCATCACCGTGACCGATGGCGCTAGTCTAAGTGCAGGCCCGCAAAGTGCGCAAGTGACTTTTCTCTCTACCGGTGGTACAGAAAGCTCTGGTTACAGCTCAGCGATTCGTAACGCTATCATCGGCGGTGCGATCAGTGGATTAATGGGATTATTGTTTTTGGCATTACAGATGGTGGTCAAGCGCCGGGCGGAAAAATATTTTGAGCAAGCGACCATTGACGCGGACGGGGGTGCGGCGAAAGAGCATGCTGATTTTCACAAGAATGTGGTTAGTCCGATCACTAAACGCATCCTGGAACGAGTGACTATTGCTGGAATCACCGGTTACGTGAGCCAGGATACCGCTCGTGACACAGTCAGCGCTATCATCGTGATTATTCATGAACTGGAGCGCCAGGGTATTAAAATGGAGAATCTGGGTGAGTTGACAAAGACCCAGCGCACGCTCTTAATCGATTTGGTCGCTCGTCAAACCAGGCATGTATTAGCGCCGGATGTGCGGTGCTGTTCTGCCACCCGATTTGCGCGTTTTTTCTGCGCGGAAACGACGCCGCAGCGGATGGAGGACAAAGCGGGAGAGATTGCTACGCGCGTGAAAAAAGCCTGGGATGGGCAAAATTCCCAAAAAAACGTGGATCAAAAAGCGTTAATTGTTGAGGATATTGGACAAAAAGCCAGCCTGGAACTGAAGTCTTTCTCATCTAAAAATGACGATGATTCTGTTTCCGGCGATATCTCATCGCCACTGCCGTTGCCCCGAGGCAGGTCTTCTTCTCGAGAAGATCTGGATTCTGTTGTAGAAGCTTCATCGAGCCGTCACGCTGGAATATTCAGCGGTGCGGGAAAAAACTCCGAGGTGGCCTCATCAAGCGTAGGAGAAGCGCCAGCACCCTAAAAATGGCGAAGACTTGCCAAGCCTCAGGCTCCATCTTTTATCGAGATAGTAGTGATACTCTGTTGAAGTGCCATCCAATACCAATCCATAGTTTTGATCCTCCCTTCATCGTGTTAAGATTTTCTTAATAGTGAGAGACTATAATCAATTTTTAATTCATTTTTGCACATTTGCGTATGGAAAATGGGAAATTAAATGAGTAAAGCCTTCGCCTTATTACCAATATCAGAATCCAAGGAATTGACGCCCTCTTTGGATGAAAAGAAACCATTACTGCCATCCTCATCCACCGCCTCGGTGCAAGAGGCACTGTTTCGTGCGATAAAGACGAAAAATTCAACCGAGATTCAGCAAGCGTTAGACCAAAAAGCCGATATAAATGCTGTGGATAACAACATGGGTACACCCTTATTTTACGCAATTACCACGGCAGAAGTGAAGGAAATTCAATATTTGATTAACAAAGGAGCGGATATTTTAGGTATGAACCTAAATGCAATTTCAGTGATGCATTGGGCGCTGGCACTCGATATGTCGTCAGCTCAAAATCTCCCTAAAGTTCAATGTTTGTTGCAACAGGTTAATCCTGCTGACCCTGACAGACTAAAAATCTGGATACAACGTGGTAAACGGTATTGGGAGGACAGTGATCAGCGAGAACGGGCACTGGATGTGATTGCCTCGCATTTAATGGGATTTAACATCACTTCCCTATATGATCGAGACAAAGGTGATCTGTCCAAGTATCTCGGCCATCTCAACCAACTGGAAGGCGAAACTAAAGGCACGACTCATTCCGTGTCATTAGCACACTGGTCTCCGGATCATTTTTTGGCTTTGCGAGTTCGAGTATTGATATCTTTTTTACTGGAAAATAGTGCCGAATTAGAAAAAAAAGCCATGATAGATGACATAGTGGATGAACTACGCATCAATTTAGAAACTTATTTTGTTACTGATATCAGCAGTAGAATTGCTAAAATAACAAATTCTATCCCGCAATTTAGATTATATGCTGCATTGGCAGAGTATGTGTGTAAGAATCTCTATGCATTAAAGGATCATGGTCAATACTGTTTAGCCGTGGGTTGGGAGAAGCATGCCATTTATCTGGTTTTTATTCGTCATGGAGAAAACCTTTATTTAAGAGTTGATAATTTCGGTGCGGGATTAGAATTATATTTCGAAAAACATCAAGCCAAATATCAGGACAAGCAAATGATTGCCGCTCGCTCTGTGGTATTAGCAAAGATTCCACGAGATGAAATTAAACATTCAGGTGATTTCAGCTTACATAACTATATTGCCGAACTCTTGTCGAATCGTATGAAGGAAGCGGAAACAAACCATAAACATATTAAACGAATTTATGATGATGAAAAATCATACTTTAAAGATAGATGGCCGACACACCTGTTGGGGGAATGGCCTCATTTCCCGACTCAGAAAGGCGATCATTGTTCCCATTATAATTTTCAACAGGGCGCCGTCATGCGACGAAGTCCTACGTTGATACGGGATCTGAAGGGCGCCGAGCACAAATTTATCTCTTTAGCGGAAGATCGCGGAGTGCAGAAAGATCTGCTGAACACCGTATTAGCAAAAGAATTACGGGAAAGTGCTCAGATATTGCCTACCCGCTTGATCACTAGAATCCGTAGAGAGTACCAAGATCAGCATATGGAGAGATTAAACGGCGAAGTAGTTCCATTTAGTGATTTGTATACTGAATTAACATTGGTGGAAAGCGGTGATCAAAAATTAGATATTATGTCGCTCACACCCTCTACAATGTTAATACCTAAGGAAGCGCCGCCATTGGAAAATTGGTTTAGTGAGTCACCGGCTATCACAGAGAAAATCTTGTTGACAGGAGCGGCAGGGAATGGCAAAAGCACTTTTTGTCATGCCGCACTCATACGATGGGCCAAAAACCCGATGTGGACTGACCGGTTCGAATTGGTGAGTTTGATTCCATTACGGTTTTTAGTGGACTATGTCAATAAAAATAAAGTGGATCAACTGATTGATGTGCTGGCACAGGCTGGTTTTTTATCGACAAGTCCTTTGTCTATTCTTGAAAAAGAATTGTTACAAGTGACTATCAATGCAGGTAAGGTTTTATTCGTATTAGACGGCGCGGATGAAATGCCTGATGAGTTAACGGAGCCATTAAAATCTATGTATGACCAATTGCGCGCCGGCGCCCATATCATCACTTGTCGTCCTTATCGAATACCCACCGGTACATTGACGCATCGACTGGAAATTAAAGGGTTTAATCCAGCCACAATAAAGCAGTATGTGGATAAATTTTTTCAATTGATTAACAACGACTCTGCAAAAGGTGTGTTTTTGAATGCGTTGCAGAAAAATAGAGAATGGATCATCTTATGCCGATCCCCTTTTTTGCTGGAGATTTCTTGTTACCTCCAAGCACAAGAGATGCTGGATGTAAAAGAGTCCGACTCGAAAGGTCAACAATCAATGGTTAAGATTAAAACATTTTCCTCGAGAACCATGACGGATTTATGTCACGATATCGTAGGATGGTTGCTCATGCAATCGGTTTCGAAGCACTTCCCTACGGACAAAACCTCGACAACATTAGAAAATGTTGCAACGCATCCGCATGCGCAGAACATGATGAAATTTCTGGGTACGCTAGCACTGGAGAATATGGCCTCAGAGCAAAAAACATGTTCCTTAACAACCCTTGATTCGGCGTTAAGATCAAATGGTTTTTTCAGAAAAACCGCCCAGAGTCTGTTACAATCGAGTTTACTCAAAGCAACTACGGTAGATAGTCAGGGAATCAGCGGCTGTTATTTTTCTCAACCTTATTTCCAGGATTTTTGCCTGGCTTTACAAATAGTACGGGGACTCGTATCACCATCAGCTGGTCAAACCGTGACGCTCATTCAGCGATATCGCTATCGAGTTGCTTATCAGTCAGTTTGGAAATTAGTCGCCGGATTATTACGTCATTTTGTTACTTATGCAGGAGAAGAAACGATATTTTCTGTTGCGGATAGCAAAAAAGCGTTAAAAATATTTTTTGATGCTTTGTTGGGTGATTCATTTGAATTAGGATGGTATGAACTGACGTTGATTATTCATTGTATGGAAGAATATATCCATGCATCTGCGGCATTGAATCTTTTCCCGCTCCCTATAGATACATTTTGTCGTGAACTAATCGCCATGCTAGTGACATCGGAACCGGGAAAATTTTTCTTTCCTGAACAGGTGTTGAGCGTTTTGGGAAAAAGTCCTGGTATTTTGACTCAGACGGAATTAGTAGATCAACTTTCCCAGGAATTGAAGTCAGATAATCCTCGTCGAGTGATCAGGGCGACTCATTGTTTGGTCATGATGGATTGTCTATCTTCCGATTTATTAGTGAGTGCGGTTGAATCATTGCTGAATTGTCTGGAAGATGTGTCGAGCGAATTGCCATTAAAAGAAAAAGCCCTGGTTGCTTTGGCGCAACTGATAAAAATTGTTCCCCAAAAATTCAAACAGAGAATTGAAACAGTGAGTTGGAATTGCCTTGTCAGCAACTCTCCCGAGATTCGTCAAGTATCCGAAAGAATCTTGATGCAATATTTTCAACATTTCGTCGGAGAAAAGTTGGAAAAATTTTTCATTTTTCTAACGTTGAAATCCAAAACTATTGAAGGAAAATTGGAGGAATTGACAAATATTCAGTCTATTATCAGGTTTTGCTCATCAAAGCTGGCCAATGCACTAATAAATCCCCTGAATCAATTATGGAAGAAGATCCATCAAGAAATGTCGTTATCGGTGTCAGATGAGCAAAAACATTTATTGGCTTATGCATTAGGAATAGTTTGCCAAAGATCCACTTTGGATAGTGTATATAATGCAATACTCGGTAAATTTAGTTTGGAATCCAGCTTAGCATTGAATGCCGTGATTGTGTTGGCGGCGTCAGGAGAACGTTGTACCCATCCTCAGATAGTTCAGCTAATCCAAGAGCAAAAACCCGCGCCATTATTGGTCATGGCGTTGTGGGAGCAGTTAAACCGAAAAGAGCAGGATATAAAACTTTCGGCGCCATGGATTTCATATTTAGTCGAATCTATGCCCGAGCGATTGCATGACTTATCGCCACAGAGTTGGCAGGATCATCTCGCCGAGATATCTTGGCGTGATGACACGGGTCAGTCTGGTTTTTCCGAGAAACTACGTTATTTACCTTTTTTACTGTTATTTCAAATTTCTGCTGCTTTGGAGCATGAAGAACCTTTAGTGATTCAGACATTTTTTGAGCGTGCTAGCGCCAGCGGATTAGCGTTTAGGTATGTTCCAGGAACTCTCCTAGTCTATTCTCCTTCAGGAGAGGCTAAAGCCTATCTTGTGATCGGCGCTCACGTCGGCGCTTTTACGAAAGCAGTTGAAACATTTAAAAAAAGTTCTAAATTATTACTGTGGAGAAACTGGGAAAAAATATCCATGGGGTTTGAAAGCAGTGCGACCCATACCACGGTGATGGAAATTGAGCAAAAATCCGAAATTTCTTCTGCTGCAACAGCTATCCAGTCTACTAAGAAAAGAAAACATTCTTCCACGCTTTTTCCGACAGAAGGGCCTTCTCTCGTGTCATCGTCCTCTTCAGCCAGCAGCAGTTCCAGTTCC
This sequence comes from uncultured Pseudomonadota bacterium, assembly GCA_963697455.1. Taxonomy (GTDB): domain Bacteria; phylum Pseudomonadota; class Gammaproteobacteria; order Coxiellales; family Coxiellaceae; genus JAFEDN01. The sequence continues at coordinate 230,522 of CAVOOI010000014.1, forward strand.
CTGACTTCAACTAGCAGATTCACAAACTATTAATTATCCTTTAATTTTAACAACTCAAGGAAAGCGTCGAATCCTGGGTGAGTTGTTGTTGAGAAACTAAATTTTGCTTGACTGTTTGATAAAGAGATATAAAAAGGTCATATAGCCGATATGTCTGATTCTCATAGGAACAATATCGATTTCTCATTAATCCATCTCTTAAAATCGGAAATAATGCTTCGATTTGTTCGGTGTTATGACCATAGTAAGTATAGTCTTCAATAGGAGCGACATGTTCTTCACTGATTCGAATATTAAGTTCATCGGCTTTTTCTTTTAATCGATTAAAAGGTCTCACGATTTTAGAATCATTGTGGATGGTGATAGATAAATAAACCGGTTCTTCTTTTTTTTTAATAAATTCTATAAACAGAGAAATGGCTTTGTAATCTTTTTCACATATTTCCTGATAACTCATTCCAAAACAGATTTTATTTTTGTTTTGTAAAGGAGGGCTATCAAAAACACAGAAAACCGGCTTATCTTCTCCTATAAAGCTGTAATAGGTTCCCATCACGGTAGTTCCCTTTGTAGGGGAAGCTTTTTTTTCCGGATCTTGTTTATCTTTAATGTCGACAACTTCCTCTTTGATGGGCGTTTGTTGAAATAATCCAGGACGCATAGTGATTGTGCCTCATGATTTAGGTTTCCCCGATACCTTAAATATTGGGGTATCAGTCTGAATTTCATTGTACTAAAATTAACGGGGCATGGCAATAAAAATAAGTTAAAACTCTCGCAGAATTGAATATGTTGTAAATCAAAACAGTCTATCGAAGAACCGGCGGCAAAATGGTCGAATCTATGTTGTTGCGTGTTGTTATAGGGTAGAATGCAAGTCATTGGAGTTAATTTTAGGGAGGGGTATTAGTCAGAGACCAAATAAAGTGAACATCACCCGTTTGTTTTCTGCCAAAACCACCTATTATTTTTTTTATGGAGAAAACTATGCCGAATACTACTTCAGATTCTACCCTTTTCCCCGCGATAATTTCATTAGTCACTTTCAATGGAATCAATGGCTTTAAAATGGATGGCGAAGCACCGCACGATATCAGTGGCATGTCAGTCAATATCGCGGGAGATATCAATGGTGATAACTATCTCGATCTGCTGATTGGAGCGCCTAGCGAGCTTAGCGGTAATAATGGACGATGCTACGTAGTGTTTGGTGGTACAGAGGTAATTAGCAGTGGATCACTGCCATTAAACAGTCTCGATGGAACAAACGGATTTAAGGTGGACGACGCTATCTGGAGGAATGTCCATACGTTGAGTGCTGCAGATATTAATGGCGATAGCTATGCCGATCTGCTGGTTGGAACGGTTGGACGAAGTTTTGTGATGTTTGGTAGCCCTAGGGTAGGCAGCAGTGGATTATTCCAGTTAGACAATCTCAATGGAACCAACGGATTTGAGCTCGATGCTGAAGTTGCCGACGATGAAAGTGGCTATTCGTTCAATGCAGCAGGAGATGTCAATGGTGATGGCTATGTCGATTTGCTCATTGGCGCTCCTCATTACGGAAGTAATACAGGACGAAGCTATGTGGTATTGGGTAGTTCGCACCTAGGAAGCAGTGAAATTTTGATGTTAAGTAGTCTCAACGGAACGAATGGATTTAAGTTGGATGGCGAGGCTGCGAATAGTGACAGTGGCTGTACTGTCAGCACGGCTGGAGATATTAATGGTGATGGTTACGCCATCTATTGATTGGTACTACTTACTCGGTTGGCCCAGGAAGGGCCTATGTGGTGTTCGGCGGCCCCGAAGTAGGAAGGAGTGGGTTGCTCGCGTTAAGCAGTCTAAATGGTACCAATGGCTTTAAGATCGACGGGGAGTTCCCCGGCGATCAGTGCGGTTATTCGGTCAGTGCGGCAGGGGATATCAATGGCGATGGCCATGATGACGTATTGGTTGGAGCACCTGGTTATGCCAGTAATACTGGACGGGTCTACGTCGTGTTCGGTGGGCCAGGGGTAGGGAATAGTGGGACTCTGGCATTAACTGGCCTGAATGGGGCCAACGGATTTAAGCTCGATGGAGAGGTACAAAGGGAGGCCTTTGGTAGTTTAATAGCTGCGGGAGATGTCAATAACGATGGTTACTTTGATCTGTTGATCGGAGTACAGAGTAGTGATCGTTGTTATCTGGTATTGGGTGGCCCCCAGGTTGGGGGTAATGGGATGCTGGCATTAAGCAGCCTGAATGGGACCAATGGTTTTAAGGTAACTACAGCATATTATGGCAGTATTAGTTCACTCGGGATGGGGGATGTTAATGGTGATGGTTACGCCGATTTACTGATTGGCGCGCGTGGCCCCTTATCTAATGCAGGGCAAACTTATTTGGTATTTGGTGATCATTCACCGCAAATTTGGGTGAATAGATTAACAATCCATGCCGGAGAAACGGTCGTATTAACAACTGACAACTTCAATGCAACCGGTAACGTTGTGGTTACCTTTAGCATTTTCAATGTGCAACACGGCCATTTCCAACTACTGACTAACCCTGGTCAAACCATGACGCAGTTTAACCAATCACAAGTTTTAAATGGGCAAATACAATTTATTCATGACGGCAGCCAATTTGCCCCCAGCTATGCTGTGCAAGCCACCAGTAGAATAGCGATATCCACCCTGCAAGTGGCTACGATTACTTTCTACCGCAAGCCCACTGTTTTGTTTAATGAATTGTCTATTAATCAAGGTCAGAAAGTGCTAATAAGTTCTAACTTTCTAAATCTGATCGACGATTACCCCATCTCGCAGGTGAATTTGACCATCAGCAATTTACAGCACGGCCAATTTCAATTAGCGCCGCTCAATTATTCCTGTTATGCAGTTTGGTGTACAACAACTGCTGAATAATTTAGTGTTCTTTATTCAGGACGACACGACCAGTGCTCCCAGCTATCAAGTGAGTGTGGCCGATCCTTATGTTGCTTTACCACCTGCTTCTGCGGTAGTGACATTTTATCCAAAACCATCGTTGATTGGCAGTAGCTTAGTGATCAATCAAGGCCAAAGTTTAACATTGTCCTCTAGTTTCCTGGTCATCGCCAACGAAGAGTACCCATTTAGCCAGGTTAATATTACGGTGACTAATCTCCAACACGGTCAATTTAAACTATACAACGCGGTAGTCACGCAATTTACTTTACAAGCATTATTGAATAACCAGGTCGTATTTA
>CAVOOI010000015.1:0-87967 GCA_963697455.1 uncultured Pseudomonadota bacterium
TCAAGTTTAACGGTGAACTTCACTTAAATACCGGAGTCTTTCCGCGGCCCTTTCACCTAAATGCATCCCCAGTTTATTGTATATTTCCGGAGTTTTTTTGATGGAATCGACATTAAACTCGAGCAGGGTTGTTGCTGATTTAATGGCTTTTAAAGTAAATCCACGCGGGGTTTTTTCAATTAAGGCCATTTCGCCGATAATATCTCCAGGGTGTAAGTAAGCCAATACGTGTTCGTTTTTCTTTTTTTTAGCATGCTTGGTAACGGATATTTCACCACTTAATAGGATATAAAAACTGGTTGGAGGATCGCCTTCATGCGTTAGGATTTGATTTTTTTTTAAAGTGACTTTATTGGCATTGCTTAATAGCGCTTCGCGTTCAGCCGGAGTTAAAAAGTCAAATAATTTTTGATGAATAAGTTTGTCGTTGGTATCGATAATGTTGTTAATGCGTTTAGGCATCGGGCATCCTTTCCCTTAAAATATTAAAGGATCATACAAAGTGAGTTTTTTGGGGAAGTGATTTTGGAGTTATTATTTAAATCACTTAATTCTATGGATCCGCTGGAATTGATTGAATTCTTGTTGTCGAGTAACAGGGGGGTGCTCGGATTTGATAATATAGAAAAGCGATTTGTGGAAGTTGATGGCAGCGGAGAAGTTGCGGAGATACTTGTCGCTCGTTTGACTACAATTTTTTTATTAAATTTATGTAAAATTTCTTTCAGAAAAGCTGGGGTGACTATTTTAGAGTCTTGCTGGCTTAAGGCAGCTAATAAAGTTTGATAATTTTCAGGGCTGGTGATTAAAGAATTTAAGCCATCTAAGCTGGTCTGGAGATTTTCCACGCCGGCTTGTAACTGAGATTTAGTTTCGCTAAAAAACGCATGCTCACTTCGTAAAGATGCCAGTTTGGTTCGCGAAGGTTCGCTAGTGGCATAAACAATAATTGGACTGGCGATTGTCGCTAAAATAACACTGATAGGCCACGCCAACCAGTTATTAACTCCGGCAATTTCCTCCAGCGAAAGTTCTAAGTAATAACTAATCATAGCTAGGTAAGAAGCCATAATTGCTCGGGGGAAGGCTTTTGAATTTCTTATAAAACTAAAAATTTTCTTTGGAAAACTGACGTCAGCTTCTTTGGATTCTTCAACCAATTCGCTATTGAAGGTTAAACAAATGTTTTCTAATGGGTCTTCCGGACGACTTCTAATGTCACCGCGAATGCTGGAAAAAGTATCAACGCGAATTATGTCTGATTTTTTTTCCAAATTTCCCCGGGTTAATTGTTCTGGCTGGTCCATTTTTTTAAAAATATTTTCCAAAATTGAAAAAATTTTAGTAGTCGTTTGATTGGTTATCTGCTGAGTGTCCAGAGCTTCGTGCTTGCCTTTCATTTTTAAATATTTTCTGTGAAGTTCTTGACATTGGCTCCTTTCAGCCTCAATAGCAGCTATAATTTCGGCAATTAGTTTTTTGTTTTCTTTTTCAGCGCGGTAGACCGTAACAATACCCACTATGGTTCCGCCCACGATACCGATGGAAAAAGCTGGGATATTGCCGATAAATTTTTTTAAACCCGCGCCAACGTAGAAGACCGTTCCCGCGCCAGCACCCAAGCCCGCTGCGGCTTGTCCTTTGGAGAAATAAAAAACATAGTCAACAACTTCATTAGCTGTTTTTTTAATTTGGATAATGAATCTCATGGGCGTACTTTAGCACCAAATCCCGGTATTTCGCAATCACTAGGGTTAACCTTAAAATATCAATATGAACTTATTAGAAATATTAATAGCATTGATGATTATTACGGGAGCTTTATTAGGAATAATTACCTTACAGAGCTTGGCGTTGCGTCAGGTGCATACAGCTTATTATCAAAATGTTGCCGAGGCTCAAGCGCAGGCCTTGCTGGAAAGATTTCGAGCGGATCCTTCTCCGCCTGGGTTAGCGCAGGAATTTAATTTTGCAAATTCGCTGATTAAAAATTTATTACCTCAAGGCCAAACTAATTATCAATACACTGCTGCGACGCATTCCTGCACAGTGTCAATGTTTTGGGAGGACCATGGCCGGCAATCTTTGACGCTGAGTTCGTTACTATGAAGAAAAGCAGTAATGCCGGATTTAGCTTATTAGAATGGTTGGTCGCCAGTGCGTTGAGCACGTTGATCATCTCCGGGCTAATCACGATTTATTTGGGCATTAAAACCAATAATAACCGGCAGCAATCTTTAATGGACTTACAGGATTCCGGACGATTTGCAGTGACTATTTTAAATCAACGGCTGCGGTTAGCGGGTTTCATTGGTTGTGTAAATTCCGCCAATCCCGTCGATCAAAACCAGGCGATTATTGGTTACAGCAGCGATCTTTTACCTACGCCATTGCAAAATCAGGTTGTGCCTGGCACTGATGCATTAGTGATAAACAGTTGCATGTCTAATTCGCAAATTTCTCAAAACACGGCATTGGTGTCCATGGCTTATTATATTGGGGATACCGGCCGCACTAATAAAACTGGGCAGCCCATTTTAGCTTTATTCCAAAAACCATTGGATGGGGACCGGGATGAGTTAGTCGCTGGAGTTGAGCAAATGCAAATTTTATACGGTGTGGCTGGCGGACCTGATGGGCTTTTAATTTATTATCCGGCGGGTCAAGTTGTGGATTGGCAAACAGTGCGCGGCTTACAAATTGATTTGTTAATCAATTCCATCGATTCGGTCTTAACTACGCCTGCAGCTTACTATTTTCAGGGTAAACAGGTGCTGCCTCGAGATTTATTAATCCATAAAGAATGGAGCACGTACATTTTTTTGCGCGAGAGGGCGGTATGATATTAGCCATCTGTCTCATTATGGTATTAATTGATGCCTTGCTGACCATGAGTAGCATGGAAAATAATTTATTAAATCAAAAAATGAATTCAGCGTTTCAAGCCCAGAGCATTGCGTTCAATAGTGCTGAAGCAGGAATAATCGCGCAAGAGGCTGAGATTAATGGTCAGGCGGTTGATCTATCCAATATAAAAGGCCAACTGAATTTTTCTATCTCGGCGGATGTTCTGGATGAGTGTCAGCAGCATATCTTGACTATCGTTTCTTCTGCCCTCTATCAAAATGCCCGCGTAAAGTTACTCAGCGCCTATCTGCAAGCTCGCGCTCCGCCACTGCCTAGCTGTACGGCTAATCAGCCATCCCACCAGCTTTGGTGGCAGCAGGTGGATACAGCTTAAGCATGGCAATTGCATTGAAACCCATGGAAAAAGATAGTGGCGAACACTCTTATAAGGCTCCATTTGTATAGTGGGTCGTGCGAAGTTGCGGAGACGGCTTCTTAACGGAATGGAAGCTAATTGACGACGGCCCTTAGTTGACTATAGCTCTGAATAACTATATTATGTATTTAACTGAAATTTTATACATAATTAGATTGGAGATTGTCAATGCATAGTGACTTCAATGTAGATAATCGGAAAAAACTTTTAGAAGAAAAATCTCCAGAGCTTCCTATTCGAGGCCTGACTCCTTTATCGGAGGCTGTCAAAAAGTCCAATTGGGATATAGTTGAATCTTTATTATACAGCAAACCCGAAATGGATATCGGGACTTATGTAGTGATTTTATCTAAAAAACCGGAGTTAATTTCAAAATTACAAGCCTGTGACGTTAGCTTACTAAGCTTAGATGATGAACATGATAATATTTGTTCTCAGCCATTCGTCATGCAAGCATTTGCCGCAAAATTTGTTAATAATCCAATAGCTGTACAGTCCAAGGGATCGAAACAGAGTACTTGGTTAACTAATCTGGCAGAAAGAGGCGACACGGAAAGTTTACAGGTTTTATTGGAAATGAAGCCTTTCCAAGCGCTTATCAATCAACCTGGAGGAGACGTTTCGCTAACACCTTTACAATGGGCCTTTGATAATTGGGAATCAATGAAAGTGTTATTGGATTATAAACCCGAAATGGATATCGGTACTTATGTAATGATTTTATCTAAAAAACCGGAGTTAATTTCAAAAGTACAACCCTGTGATGTTAGCTTTAGCTTACTAAGCTTAAATTTTGAACGTTATGATATTTATTCTCAACCATTCGTCATGCAAGCATTTGCTAAAAGATTTGTTAATAATCCAACAGCTGTACAATCGAAGGGATCAAAACAGAGTACTTGGTTAACTAATCTAGCAGAAAGAGACGATGCTGAAAGTTTACAAGTGTTATTGGAAATGAAGCCTTTCCAAGCGCTTATCGATCAACCTGGGGGAGACCCTTTGCTAACACCTTTACAATGGGCAGTTGCTAATCGTCATTTGAAATCAGTTAAAGTGTTATTGGATTACGAAGTCCAAGAAGTAAAAAAGGCGGTAGAGACTCTTGGGGCAGTCATTAAATCAGATGAAGAAAGCAAAAAATTAAAAGCAGTCATTGCCGAATCCAGGTTAGTTCATGAAGAATTAAAAGCTGAGATGCCTTATTTAATTGATAAAAATTTTGATAAAACTAAAATTAGTCAATTAGGTCAATTATTATTATTATTTTTAGAAAATGGTAAAACATCAGCAGATAAAATAAACGTTACAGATTATATATTAAATTGTCCGGATTTTAATTTAAAATTTAAGTTACTAACTATTATTTTTTCGGAGGAGTCACGAAATCCCTTAAGACGTTTTTATTATCAGCCAACCTGGATTGTTGCACCTTCCATCCATAGAAAAGATTCAAATTTATGGAAAATACATCAAGCCTACCAAAAAATGTTAAGTTCTAAGCGTGTAACTACGGGCGGCAGAGTCGGCACTTTTGCAACTTTAAAATTGCCTCTAAAAGTGGATACAACATCTGAGAGTAGTTTAAATCGTGAACTAGATTGTGGACTTTAAGCATCATAGAGACGGTCTGGGCCACCCCATTAAAACCAGGTAACGTCCACTTTTGGCTCAGCATTTAATTTAAGTAGTGATTCCAACTGATAAAGCTGGTACAATATCGCTCAGTTCGCAACGAAAACAGTCCATAGAATATTTTCTTTCCACTGCTTGAGGTGGATTCATGAAAAGTGTGAACTCCTGGTTGAGGATTGAATGCCGCTTAATGAGTTTGAAGTTCCACCGATTCCTGCCATGCTTGCCTTGGCGGACGGCAGTCTATTTCCCGGAGTCGCCATCGGTGCTTCAGGACAAGCCGTAGGAGAAGTGGTTTTTAATACCTCCATGACCGGTTATCAAGAAATCCTCAGCGATCCATCCTATGCCGAACAATTGATCACACTTACCTATCCCCATATCGGCAATGTCGGCGTTAATGTTCAGGATCAAGAGTCGGACCGGATTTGGGCGAAGGGTTTAATTATTAGAGACTTATCCCCAATAGTCAGTAATTGGCGGGCCCAAAGCTCTTTGAGCGATTATCTCCAATTCCATCAAGTCGTCGCCATCGCCGGCGTTGATACCCGCCGCTTAACGCGGATTTTACGGGAGAAAGGGACGCAACATGGTTGTATTATCACGGGGGAGATTGATCCCGACCAGGCCGTAGCCATTGCCCGAGCCTATCCTGGTTTAGTTGGCATGGATTTAGCTAAAGTGGTCAGCACTGACGTAGTCAAATCCTGGGCCGATCAAACCCTAAAGTGGGAATCAAGCGCACCGATTTTATCTAATTATCATGTGATTGTTTATGACTACGGTGTTAAGTGGCAAATTTTGCGGCTACTAGCCGATCGTGGCTGCCGGATTACAGTAGTACCAGCGCAAACTAAAGCGGAAGCAGTGTTAGCCTTGAAACCAGATGGCGTGGTATTGGCAAATGGCCCGGGCGATCCCGCGGTATGCGATTATGCGATTGCCGCTATCCAAAAATTATTAACTACCGACGTTCCTTTATTTGGTATCTGCCTGGGATTCCAATTGCTGGCCCTGGCTTCCGGAGGGACTACCCAAAAAATGAAATTTGGTCATCATGGCGCTAATCATCCGGTGATCGACTTGGTTCGGGGCCGAGTCATGATTACCAGCCAAAATCATGGTTTTTGTGTCGAAGAGCAAACCCTGCCGCCTTGTTGGCAAATTACCCATCGCTCTTTGTTTGACAACTCTCTGCAGGGAATTCGCCATCATACTAAAAGTGTTTTGGGTTTTCAGGGGCATCCGGAAGCCAGCCCAGGGCCTCATGATATTCTTGAATTATTTGATCAATTTATGGTTTTAATTAAGAGATACCAAGCGGATGCCAAAGCGGTCTGATATTAAAAGTGTGTTAATCATTGGCGCGGGGCCGATTGTGATCGGTCAAGCCTGCGAGTTTGATTATTCCGGAACCCAAGCCTGTCGAGCGTTACGAGAAGAAGGCTTCCGGGTTATTCTTATCAATTCTAATCCGGCGACCATAATGACCGACCCGGATATGGCGGATGCAACTTATATTGAACCTATTCATTGGCAGGTGGTGGAGAAAATCATCGCCAAAGAACGCCCAGACGCCCTGTTGCCGACCATGGGTGGGCAGACCGCATTAAATTGCGCCTTGGACTTAGTTCGTGAAGGCGTATTGACTAAATATGGCGTGCAACTCATCGGCGCCTCCCGCGAAGCTATCGATAAAGCTGAAGACCGCGAATTATTTCGGCGAGCGATGAATAAAATCGGCTTTGAAACTCCGCGCTCTGGTTTGGCGCATAATATGGAAGACGCTTGGCGAATTTTGGAAGATATTGGTTTCCCAGCGATCATTCGTCCTTCTTTTACCATGGGCGGCAGCGGTGGAGGAATTGCCTATAATCGTGAAGAATTTGAAGAAATCTGCCAGGGTGGCCTAGAGCTTTCACCTACCTCTGAGTTATTAATTGATGAATCCATTATTGGTTGGAAAGAATATGAATTAGAAGTGGTACGAGATTGTAAAGATAACTGCATCATTGTTTGCGGTATTGAGAATCTCGATCCAGTAGGCATTCACACCGGCGATTCAATCACCGTCGCGCCGATTCAAACCTTGACTGATAAAGAATATCAACGAATGCGTAACGCCGCGATTGCGATATTACGAGAAATTGGCGTAGAAACGGGTGGTTCCAACGTGCAGTTTGCGATAGATCCGCAGAACGGCAGAATGATGGTGATTGAAATGAATCCGCGAGTATCGCGTTCTTCCGCTTTAGCCTCAAAAGCCACTGGTTTCCCGATTGCCAAAGTGGCGGCTAAATTAGCGGTGGGTTACACATTGGATGAGTTAGCTAATGAAATTACCGGTGGTAAAACGCCGATTTCTTTTGAACCTACTATTGATTATGTCGTGGTGAAAATTCCACGGTTCAATTTTGAAAAATTTCCGCAAACGGATCCCCGGTTGACCACGCAAATGAAATCAGTGGGAGAAGTGATGGCGATTGGCCGCAATTTCCAGGAATCTCTGCAAAAAGCTTTGCGTGGATTAGAAATTGGCGTATATGGTTTAGAATCTAAAATTGATTTCAGTGATCCTGCGAATGATGACGAACAATTAAATAATCGTTTACAACAGGAGTTGCGTATTCCAGGAGCTGACCGGTTATGGTATTTAGCGGATGCATTCCGGTATGGCTACTCGATAGATAAAGTGCAGGCGCTTACCCAAATCGATCCTTGGTTTTTAGTGCAAATCGCCGAATTAGTAGCCGCTGAATCTGCTTTAGCTGATTTGAATCTTAAAGATTTATCACCTGAACGCTTATTTCGTTTAAAACAGCAAGGATTTTCTGACCGGCGTTTAGCACAATTATTCCGAGTAACTGAAACCGCGGTACGCGAATTGCGGCATCTTTTTCAAATACGTCCAGTTTATAAACGGGTAGATACCTGCGCTGCCGAATTTGCCACCGACACTGCCTATTTATATTCGACCTACGAACAAGAAAATGAATGCGCGCCCACTCATAAAAATAAAATCGTAGTGTTAGGCGGAGGCCCAAACCGGATTGGTCAAGGAATTGAATTTGATTATTGCTGTGTACATGCTGCTCTGGCAATGCGCGAAGAAGGTTACGAAACCATCATGGTGAACTGTAATCCCGAAACCGTGTCTACCGACTATGATATATCTGACCGACTTTATTTTGAATCGCTCACGCTTGAAGATGTGCTGGAAATTGTCGCAATTGAAAAGCCTAAGGGAGTGATAGTGCAATACGGCGGTCAAACTCCACTAAAATTAGCCCGAGAATTAGCAAGCGCTGGAGTACCGATTATTGGCACTTCTCCGGACGCCATCGATTGCGCCGAAGATCGCGAACGCTTCCAGCAATTGATTAATGAATTGGGCTTGCGTCAGCCGCGTAACGGTACGGTGCGCAGCCGTGAAGAAGGATTGCGTCTAGCCAAAGTATTTGCTTATCCAATGATTGTCCGGCCTTCTTACGTATTGGGCGGGCGGGCGATGAAAGTTATTTTTAACGAGCAAGAATTATCACGTTACATGAAAAATGTGGTGGAAATTTCTGCTGATTCACCTTTATTATTAGACCAATTCTTGGATGACGCCATTGAAGTGGATGTCGATGCCGTTTGCGATGGCTCCCAGATTTTAATTGGCGGGATCCTTGAGCACATTGAACAAGCCGGAATTCACTCAGGCGACTCTTCTTGCACTTTTCCTCCGCACAGTTTAAGTCTGAGTATTCAACAACAATTAAAAGATCAGATGCGGGTAATCGCTAATAAGCTTAAAGTAGTCGGACTGATCAATGCGCAATTCGCCATTAAAGACAACGCGATTTACATTCTGGAAGTAAACCCGCGAGCTTCGCGTACGGTTCCATTCATCGCCAAAGCAACCGGTTTATCATTAGCAAAAATTGCGGCCAAATGTATGGTTGGCATTAGTTTGGCGAAACAGGAGGTGACTCAAGAATGTTTACCCCCTTATTTTGCAGTTAAAAATGCAATATTTCCTTTTGCTAAATTTCCCGGAGTCGATCCAATTTTAGGCCCGGAAATGCGTTCGACTGGGGAAGTGATGGGTATTGGCTCAAGCTTCGGTCAAGCTTTCGCTAAGGGACAGCTTAGCGGTGGACAAGCCATGCCTAAATCGGGGCAAGCATTTATTAGTGTGCGAGAAGCGGATAAAAATCGCGCCGCATTCGTCGCCAGACAATTAGTCGAACAAGGCTTTACGATTATTGCGACTAAAGGAACCGCCCGAGCGTTAATGGCAGCTAATGTGCCCTGTCAAATAGTCAATAAAGTCAATGAAGGCCGGCCACATATAGTGGATATGATTAAAAATGGTGAAATTCAATTTATCATTAATACTACAGAAGGCGAACAAGCGATTGCGGATTCGTTTACTATCCGCCGCAGCGCTGTATCTCGAAAAATTTGTTATACGACCACCCTCGCGGGAGCTGAGGCAGCCTGTTTAGCTTTGCAATTTAGCGACATAGGTGAGGTATTTAGTTTGCAATATTTGCATCAATTAGTGGTTCAAGTTGCCGTTGATTGACATCGTAGGAGAATGACAATGCAAAAAATTCCAGTGACAGTTCATGGCCATAAACGAATGACTGAAGAGTTGGAGAAATTGAAAAGCCAGGAACGTCCCAGTATTATTGCCGCCATCGCTGAAGCACGGGCGCACGGTGATTTGCGAGAAAACGCCGAATACCATTCCGCCAAAGAGAAACAAGGTTTTATTGAAGGCCGCATTCGTGAGTTGGAATCAAAGTTGTCGAATTCACAAGTGATTGATATCAGCAAAATAAAAAATGACGGCAAAGTGATTTTTGGTGCAACCGTTACCTTGTGTAATATTACCGACGATACTACCGTAACTTATCAAATAGTCGGTGAAGATGAAGCCGATTTGAAACTCAGTAAAATCTCAGTGACTTCGCCGCTTGCTCGCGCATTAGTAGGGAAAAGCGCTGATGATGAAGTAGAAGTGACTACTCCTCAAGGCAAAAGAACTTATGAAATTGTTAGCGTTCAATATCTGGTAACCTTAGAAAGCTAATGCATTTGCATTTCTTATTGAATATGGAGATTCACATGTTACCATCAGGCCCGCAAAAAATTCTACCTTTTGAAGAATTAACCCGCGAATTATCTAAGCACCGCCGCCAGCAACAGCAAATTATTTTTGCTCACGGCGTATTTGATATGCTGCATCGCGGTCATGTTACTTTATTGGCGGAAGCCAAAAAATTGGGCGGAATTTTAGTCATCGGCGTAGAAAATGATAGTAACGTTAAAAAACTTAAGGGCGAAGACCGGCCAATCCATTGCCACGAAGCGCGTTTATTTGTACTTTCTTATTTAGAGCCGGTAGATTATTTATTTCTCATCCCTGAATACGGCGATACCGAAGACCTGAATGCGTTTTACACTAATATCTATAAAAAGCTGCAGGCTGATATTCTAGCCACTTGTGTTGAAGCAGGACGTTTCGGCGTTTTAAAAAAAGCGCATGCTAAGGAAACTGGGATGAAGCTGGTTGATATTACTGAGCGTTATGACCGCACTACTACCCGGGTAATAGAGATTCTCACTAAACATGCAGGCTAATACTTACGGATATTTTGATCACGACGCCGATATCGGAATTATTGGCCGGGGTGAAACGTTGGCCGAGGCTTTTGTTCAGGCCGCTCGTGCCGTTTTCGCTTACATGGTTGACTTAGAGCGAGTCCAGCCTCAACAAACTATCCAGATTGAGTTTACTGAAGAAGACTCCGAGTTAGCCTTAGTGACCTCGTTCGTCGCAAATAGAAAATAGTTTAACCCAACAGGAGTGTCAACGATGGATCGAGAAAGGCAGATGTATGGTGAAGAATCTTGGGAGCACCTATTGCAATGGAGAAAGCAAGTACAGCTCGCAAAGGAATCCCCGCCGCTAGAACCACAACAATCTGCTGAAGATAAAGAGAAGAAAACCCCCCCGAGTCGAGCAAGCCACTTGGATTCGCAGGGTGTGATGCATTTAGACATTACCGTTTCCGACAAAGAATTGAAACTGTTTGAGCCGTTGGGTGAAGGCAGCTATGGTGTCGTGTATCGTGGTGAGTGGCAAGAACAGCCGGTAGCGGTCAAGCGGCTTAAAATTCATATGATCGATGAGCTGGCTATCAAACAATTGCGGCAAGAAGCCGAGATTATGTTTCGGATGGGCTTGGACTCAAAGTATATTGTGCCGTTAAAAAGAATCTGTTTGGAAGCGCCGCATTATTCGTTGGTGATGGAGTTGATGCCGCTAGGCTCGCTGTATCAATTGCTTAAAAACCGTTCTGACCTGCCGTGGCCGATTCGTTTTCAAATTGCGTTAGACATTAGTTATGGCTTGCGCGATCTGCATGCCCGCAAGATTTTACACCGCGATCTCAAAAGCTTAAATGTATTGTTATATGGTAACTTCCACGCGAAGCTGGCGGATCTCGGTTTAGCGAAGATCATGCAAGAGATGGAAACTCACTCTTCAGAGGCTAAGGGCACGCCCTCGTGGATGGCGCCGGAATTGTTTAACGGCGGCTCGATGACCGAATCGTCGGATGTTTATAGCTTGGGTATGGTGTTTTGGGAACTGGCTAGCTGCCAAATTCCATTTGCACAAACACACGATCGACAAGTCATCATTGGCTGGATCATGAGTGGCAAGCAGGAGCACATTCCGACGGATTGCCCGCCGGAACTGCGCACATTGATTGAACGGTGTTGGAAATTGCCGGCGCAACGCCCCACGGCGGTACAAATCGTGGATTATTTAAAACCGTTGGTGATCACTGAAGGAAAAGAAAAACTGCCGGCGCTCAGCGAATCCAAACTGAGAATTGTTCCACAGGTGACATTACCTCCAGTGGAAGGGAAAGCGGTTTATCCGCGTGTACTGCAGGTAACTACAGAGAAGCTAACGGCTCGTTTACCGGACTTGGCGTTTTATCTGCCGCCGACGGTCATTAAAACCTTACCTGAAGGGATGAACGTTGAAGAGCTGATGGCGCAACTGAATGCCATACCGGATAAGAAGATTGGCAGTACCGAGGAGAAAGACCCACCCATTGTTGCAAAGAAGGAGAATCAAGATGAAAAAGACGAGAAAAAAGGAATACCCAAAGCGTCTCCTGAAATACATCAATCTACTGCTTCGCCCGGGAGTCGTTTACTGACATGCCATGAAGTGGCGGCGGTGATCGATACGTTTCTGGCGCAAGAAGAAAATTTACTGCTGTTGTTAGGCGAGCCGGGAGCAGGAAAAAGTTTAACGACGTGGGAGACTGTGCGCCGTTTGCTGGCGGAAAGTGAAGAGACTAAGTTAGGTAACCTTCCACAAAATCCAGCGTGGCTACCGCTTCCGGTGGAACTTAACCAGTTAACCGTCAGTCAGTTACCAGGCTTGATTGAGCGAGAATTAAAAGCAGCGGGTTTAAGTGAAGCAGGTATTCGGCAGCTACAACAGCCGCCGTCGGAACAAAAACCGGTACCTAAACTGCTATTGATTATGGACGGCTATGATGAGTTGCGTCAGGGCAGTGGTAGTCATCGCGATCATGCGGATTTGTTTAAGACGATCGGCGGTGAAGCGTGGACGGTAGGTCAGTTGAAGGTACTAGTAACCTGTCGCCGGAATTTTCTCAATAGCTTGCCCGAAGAAGAGATGATTTTCGGGGTAGGACACTATCAACGTTACCAGCGCTATGAATTACTGCCGTTTACTTTACGCCAGATCGAATCTTATATTCAAACTCGTTCACAAAATGATGTCGGCGGCGGTTTATTAAAACCCAAGGCTTATCTGCAATTATTACAATCGAGCGAGAGTTTGCGCCAAGTGGTGCAGAATCCGTTTGTATTACACCTCTTTTTAGAAGCGCTGCCCGGATTGTCACAAACAGGCACGGTGTCAATGCAAGAATTAGTACGGTTTGATTTATACACCGCATTTTTCGATCAGTGGTTAAAACGCGAAGTACGCCGTTTGCCGAACATAACTAAAGCCGCGTTGGGAAGAAAAGATCACGCGACGTTAGTGCAGGATTTTAAGCGGATGGCAATGGTTGTTGCGTATCAGATGTTTGTTGCGAATAGTTTGTGGGTGCGAGTCGATCCGATGAGTAGCCACAGCCCGGCGACTGCTGTATGGATGGCGGCGCTAGAACAGATCGCCCTTGGGGCCAAACTAGAATATCAGCAATTAGGCGAGCGGTCGAAACACTCGATCGGCACATTGTTTGGTTCGTTGACGGGCAGTCAACCCAGCGTGCCGACGGAAGAAGCCTTTATGCAACAAGCGCAACGGCGGGCGGAGCAGTTAATCCACGTATTGCCGGTCACGCGCAGCGGCAGTGAATATCGATTTGTGCACAAGTCCTTGTATGAATACCTGTTGGCGGAAGGGTTGTTAACGTTAACTGAAAGCAAGACACCGTTAGCGGGTTCGGTATTTACTTGCTTCAATCAACGGCCGATTCAAACCGAGCCCGAGGTTGTTTATTTGCTCAATGAATGGTTAAAGAAACCGGCGCAGACGAAGCAGCGAGAGGCGTTGATTAACACTGGGCGACATTTGATTGAGCGTTCCAAAGAAGATGAAAAAATCGCGCAAGCGTCCGCCAATGCCATGACACTACTCAATGCACTGCATGTATCCTTTGCCTATGCCGATTTGCGTGGCGTACGTATTCCCGGAGCCGATATGGGGCAAGGCTTATTCGATCATACTGATTTTCGACAAGCAGATTTAACTGACGTTAATTTTCAGGATGCGTATTTGTCGCATGCAAAATTAGCAAGAGCCAAGACGAAGGGACTTTATTTACAAGAAGACGTGGTGATGGAATGGAAGCTACGAGAGAATCAAATTGCCAAGTCTCCGGATGGATTGTGGTTGGTTTTTTGTGGCAGTGATAAACATCCCGCGTCGGCTTATTTATATTCAGTGGCGGAAAAGCGAGTGGTTACGCCTCAGGGAATCGGTGAAAGAATCGCGCAAGCGGTGTTTTCTAATGATGGTCGTTGTTTGGCGTTATGTGGTGATGAAACGTATAAAAGTCCGAGTTACGTCTATAAATACGCTGATACAGAATGGCGTTTAGCCACACCAGAGAAAGGGGTTGGAAGTCATATAAGATATGTACAATTTTCCGACGACAGCCGGTGGTTAATAATATCTCCTTTAAAAGGACGATACCAAATAACGGATTGTCAAATGGATCATCTGGATTGGATAGTGATTGATGTTGAGAGTACTGATTGTAAAAAAATGTTCTCTTCCGATAATCGATGGTTATTCTTTGAACAAACAAATTATTCATCTTGGATTCGTAAACTACATGTATGGATTTGTGAAGACAAGTATTGGAAAGCCGTCACCCCCGAGCAAGGTCTAGAACATTCAAAATTCCAGTGTTCTGTTAACAACCGCTGGTTAGTGTTACAGCAGCGTGCTGATTCAAAAGATCCGGATGTTTTATTTTCGTGCCGGGAGGGAACGTTACAGCCAATGACTTTTAAGGCACTCGGGAAGCCCATACGTAAAATCCAGATTTCAGATGACGGTCAAGGGCTGATGTTCCGAACAGACGAGCAAAATGTGGTGTATTTAGCGAATGGTGCAGATGAAAAGTTAAAGCTGGAGGCAGTAAAGTGGACTGCTGAATTAAAGTCTAAAATAATAAATGATGAAGAAGTGACTCCTAAATTATGTAGAGTGCACTTTCCTACCCCACATTGGGTTATAGCAGAATATGAGTATTATTCTAAAACCGGAAAGCATTGTACTGCTTCTAATTCTGATTTTAATGTTTATTTAATTAAACAGGAAAATGAATGGAAGACTATAGCACACAAAACGCTTAGCGGCGAAACAGGCCGATATTCTCCGAACGGAAGGTGGCTCGCTGTTTTTTATCATGGTGCAAGCTTAATTTCTTTAAAAGATTACTGCGAAGTCAGTCTACCTTTATCTATACATGCTGGGGCAGCACAATTTTCTCCTGACAGCCAATGGTTAATTTTTTATAAATGCGGTGGGCCTGCTTATCTGCTTGTTTATCGTAATGAACAATGGGAGTTAGTGGCTAATTTGGGCGATGGGGAAAAAAACGTTACCAAAGCTCATTTTTCTGCCGAGGGACGATGGTTATTTATTTACGTGGCTGATGGTACATATAGTGACACCCTCTATCGATTAATTATCGGTGACTTACAATTGGGTAAAGAACATACTTTCTCTCTGGCCCTAGATATCCCTTTTCGGGCCGTTTTATTGTTACCGGATAACATTCATTGGTTATTAGCAGCGGGTTCACGTTGTTACGTGGGTAAAATAGGTCAAGCGGGTTTACAGTGCCTTTTAGAATTATCTAGTCCTATTATGGAATTACACTGCCTAGCCGGTAGTGAATACATCAGTATTCAAACCGAAGATGGTATCACCGTGGTTAAAGACTGGCTACGACTGTTATCACCATTGCAGCAAGGTTTACTAATAAAGAAAGACAAAAGAGAGATTGGTCAAACTTTATCTTTGCTGACTATCACCGCGCCGTGGGTCATGACTGGTGGCAAAGAGGTAAATACTATTCTATGGCGTTTTAATGGTTCTTTGGATTATGTGACTGGTCTGTCAGGGCAAACAAGAGAGATAGTTCATCCGTGTAGTAAACATTTATGGATTGCTGCTCAAACAGGTTTGTATGTCTTAAGCCCTGCAGGATTGGGGGATAATACACCGGAAAATTGGCAGCAGATATGGGACCAACAACTTTGGTTAAGGTTTTCTGAGGATGGTCAATGGTTGGTATTAGAAAATTATCCAAATTTCATTAAGTTACTAAAGTGTGCTGACGGTAAACCTCAAGAATGGATGCCATCAGCAGAATGTAGTCAGTACAGAAAATGGGAATTTTCACCCGATCAGCAGTGGCTAGTGATGGTTAATCGAGATGGAAATATTCACCTTTTAGCATGTAAAGTCAAACATCCTCAATGGAAGATATTAAAGTGGGCTTATACCACAGATTATTCCGACATCCCGATAAAATTTTCAGCCAATAGCCGATGGTTGGTTGTTGTGGACAGAAAAAATCCTATCGATATTTATGATCTACACCGGTTAGATTGGGTAACGCCTGAAGAATGCAAAAGTATGACAGAAATTTTGAAGGTTGAATTCTCTCCAGATAGCTGTTGGCTGGTTTTGTTAAGTAAGAAGATAACTTATTTGTTAAACTGTAAAAATAAACAATCAAAATGGACTCTCACAGCAGAGTATAAAGATATCGAGGCCAAAATGGCACAGTTTTCTAACGATAGCCGTTGGCTGGTGTTGCACAGTAATGATGACTTGTCATACGATTATACTCACGATTATATTACCCCGACTCGTATACTCGATTGTCGAGAAGACAAGCCCAAGTGGGTGACACATAAAGGGTGGGTAGGTCAGAATAATAGCATTGTATTTTCTACTGATAATTTGGTGTTAGGATTACATACTACCTTGAGGAATAGTGAAGGTTCGGGAATACTCGCTCTCAATGGGCCAGAGCCTTACTGGGTGGCAACTCAAGAAAGTGTTGGTGCTGGGATTGAAAGGTTAGTATTTTCTCCTGATGGGCATTGGATGGTAGCGATATTCGAGAAACAATCTACTCAAGGGCATTATGGTGCTCTATTTGGTTATAAAAATAATCAATGGCAATTATTACAAAAAATTAAGAGTTCGTTTCATGATGGTGTATTTTCTTCCGATAATCTTTATTTGGTTTTGCATGGAACTTACTATGAGAAGAGTAGTACTCCAGCTTATATCGCACATATAATAGGTGATGAAGGTAAATGGAAAAGTGTGACTCCTGAACAAGGATTGGGTCAAAACATTCGGTCAGTAGATTTTTCTAATGATCAACGTTGGATACTGTTAATTGATGAACCGCCGCGTAGTTATGTATTTTGGTGTACTCTCCATTGTTCATTAGCCCTATCCCATTCGCTAGAGTTACAGCTGACACTCTATCGTGGTGCTACGATTTTTCATAATTCAAGCAGCTGTATGCTATTTTTCGATCGTCCGGCTTTATATTTAGTATCCGAATTACCAGCTTTATCTGAACGTGAGTCACAGCCATATGCGGTGTATGTTTATTCGCAAAAAATCACCGAAGGTATTTCGAATAAGACCAACTGGCATCTTACTTATTTTTCTGAACGTCTAGCCGGCGGCGGGTCATTAACGGTGGTTAACGAATCGATTACTGACCCGCTATTAATTACGGCGCTCGATGCCGCTAAAGGTGATAGAGACAAACTGACTGTCCAGCAGCAAGAACAGTTATTGACTAAAGTGCCTGACTACGATCGCATTTTTGTACGTTATTTATTAGCAAATGTGGTGATTCGTGACGTTAAGATTTTTAATCAGCATTATGTCGCGATGATTTGTGGCGATGGCTCATTGCGGCTGTGGGATTTACGTGATCCGCGCCGTCCGGCATTGTGTGCAGCGACCAGCATGAGCGCTTACACGCAAAGCGTTGGTGTCAATGAAGCGGTAGAGTTGTCGGAATTTAATCGGCAGCTATTAACGAAGTCTTCTGATGAATATCGCGATAGAACCTATAAAATTGAAAACGGTCAATTGATTGAAGAAAAAGAGATTGAGTCCAAAATGACCGTAGCACCTGAGCAAAAAGTAGAAGTCAAAACGTCGCCTAAAGAAACAAAGCGTGTAGATAGTCCACCCACTGAAACCAAGCGAGAGCAAAAAGCGTTTTCACCGCCGAAAGGTAAAATAGAATCGCCACCTCAAGCATTACCTTCACACGGCAAAGAATCTAAAATAGCAGCGCAGCCAGAAACTGTGAGTAGTTTTAAACAAAAATTAATAAATCTATGTGAAGACGATGACTATACGTTTGAATTAAAACGTCCGAGCAGTCAACAATTACTGATCCAATTTACCTCTAAAGACGATGTATTGGCGAGCGTAGAAGAAATTAAAACGGAACTCATCGCGCTGGTTAAATTATTCCAACAAGCCGTGATAAGCCTCGGTATTAAAACACTAAAGGTCAAGCCTAACTGGGAACATTGGACGTTAACTCTAACGGCAGATACCGCTTCACTCGATAAGGCTGCCGAGTTATTAGCAGAGGCGGGCGTTAAGTATATTACTTCTCTGGCTGAAGCCAAAAGCGCCTTATTTTATAAATCGTCCACTACCACCGGCAGACCCGTCGTGGATTCGTCCCGCGGAATTGCTGTTGCAGTGACCTGCAGGGTTCAGTAATAAATGATTTACCAAACTCGGGAGTCAATGGCAGAGGTTTGCGTTGTGCTAAATAGTAACGCCAATGTCAAATAGATAAAATATTTCAGTTTCAATTAAGCGTCTATTGGTTTGTCTGCGCCAAGGGTAGTCGTTCTTTGCGGTTTTATTTGAAAATGCGGTTATTTACCAGTATATGAAGTATAATTCTTAATTATGAATTTAGCTGAATTAAAGAAAATCAATGATTATTGTTGGACTGCGCCTTTACGTCCAGGTGAACGGCGTGCTGAAGTCTGTTTTTATGGTAATGAACAATTAGTAGCCGACATGGATGAGAAAGTTCTGGAACAAATTA
Source organism: uncultured Pseudomonadota bacterium (assembly GCA_963697455.1). GTDB lineage: Bacteria > Pseudomonadota > Gammaproteobacteria > Coxiellales > Coxiellaceae > JAFEDN01. The sequence goes on from CAVOOI010000015.1 coordinate 18,607, forward strand.
CTAATGTTGCGCGTCTGCCCGGGCTAGTGGGTATGGCAATGACTATGCCGGATGCGCATTGGGGCTATGGTTTTCCCATTGGCGGAGTAGCCGCGTTTGACCCAGAGCAGGGTGGCATTATTTCCGCTGGCGGAGTTGGGTTTGATATTTCCTGTGGTATTCGCTGCTTACGAACTGATTTATCGTGGGATGAATTATTTTCCGTTCGGCATACGTTGGCAGATATCCTTTACCAAAATATTCCTGCCGGAGTGGGACGTGAAGGCTTGCTTGAATTATCGGTGCGCGAATTAAATCGCGTGTTAGTAGGCGGAGCAAAGTGGGCAATCAAACATGGTTATGGTTCAGCGCATGATTTGCCGTTTATCGAAGAAGGCGGGCAAATGTCGGGAGCGGAACCCGATAATGTTTCTGAGTTAGCTAAACAACGTCAGTACGGTGAAATGGGTACTCTTGGTTCCGGCAATCATTATTTGGAAGTGCAAGTCGTTGATAAAATTTATGACCAGGCTGCAGCTGCGGCTTTTGGTCTTCGTGAAGGCCAAGTGCTGATCTCCATCCATTGTGGGTCGCGAGGCTTAGGGCATCAAATCGGTACGGATTATCTGCTCAGTTTAGCAAAAGCCGCACATCACTTAGGAATAGAATTACCGGAACGGGAATTGGCTTGTGCGCCGATTAAATCTCCGGAGGGCGAGAAATATTTAGGAGCGATGAATGCGGGGATTAATTGCGCCTTGGCTAACCGTCAGATTCTCACCCAATTGACTCGGGATTGTTTTGCACGAGCATTGCCTGGCGTACAAATCGAAACCCTATACGATGTTTCGCACAACACTTGTAAATATGAAACGCATTTAGTGGATGGCCAGCAGCGCCGGGTTTATGTGCATCGCAAAGGCGCGACTCGGGCGTTTGGGCCGGGGCATCCGGCGTTGCCGGAACAATACCGCAGTGTTGGCCAACCGGTAGTGATCGGCGGCAGTATGGGCACGGGGTCGTATATTTTAGCGGGCAATGGCCCGGAAAAAAATCACGCATTTGCTTCAGCTAGCCATGGTGCAGGCCGTTCCATGAGCCGCCACCAGGCCATGAAGCAGTGGCGAGGCCGGGAATTAGTCGAAGAATTGGGTTCAGAAGGAATCATTATTTGCAGCCGTTCTATGCGCGGAGTCGCCGAGGAAGCCCCTGGCGCGTATAAAGACGTGGACATCGTTGCTGAATGCACGGAAAATGGCGGTCTTGCTAGAAGAGTGGCTTACCTCAAACCCAAGATTTGCGTTAAAGGCTAAGTTCCCATGCTTGCATGGATTCCGCCTTCGCGCATGGCGTTAAATTAAGGCCCCCGTCGTCATTGCGAGCGTTAGCGAAGCAATCTAGTACAAAGCGTTGTCGAAGTACGAACTAGATTGCTTCGCTAACGCTCGCAATGACGGATTAATAGATTTGAAAGAATCTTGACATTATTTTGTCATAAATATCTGTTAAAATGGCTGTTCTAAACTATCGAAGAGTCGATTGCATGAAGAAAATTTTTTTGCTAGTGATCGAGGACGAAGAAGCCATTCGTGACATGTTGCGCTTTTCTCTGCCCTCTGCTGAATTTACGCTGATGGATGCGGAAACGGTGGCTCAGGCAATCCGGTTATTAGCGGACCACATTCCCGATATCATTATCCTAGACTGGATGCTGCCTGATAAAAGCGGGATTGAATTTATTAAATGGATTAAGCACAAAGAATTTTTTAAAGATATTCCTATTATTATGCTTACCGCCAAGGCGGAAGAAGCCCAGAAAATCCAAGGATTGATGACCGGCGCTGATGATTATGTGACGAAGCCCTTTTCTACTGCGGAGTTAACCGCCCGTATCAAAGCGGTGTTACGTCGCGGCTTAATAGCTTCACCTGAAAGTGAAATGGCAGTGGGCGAGCTGACTTTAAACACGCTCACCCACAAAGTGCAAGTGGCTAATGAAACAATTAAATTGATGCCGTTGGAATACAAGTTGCTGCATTTCTTTTTAACCCATCCAAATAAAGTGTATAGCCGTGACCAATTGATTACCCACATATGGGGTGGTAATGTGTATATTGATGATCGCACGGTCGATGTGCAAATTAAAAGGCTGCGCGGTAAATTGAAACGATATCAGTATCATCATTTAATAAAAACCGTTCGCGGCGCTGGATACATTTTCATGAAGGAACGTGCATGAAATAACTCCGGCAAAGATAAGCCCAAGATGGGATGCTATTTGTCGGAGTTATTTCATGCACGTTCATAAGGACAATAATGAAAAAAAAGCCTGAAATTTCTTTAAAAAATTTACCTGATTCGGTGAAGGCGCATATTGCGCATTTAGAAAGGGTTCGCAGAGATTTTGTCGCCAACGTATCTCATGAATTACGTACTCCGCTTACCGTAATTCAAGGTTACTTAGAAACTTTGCTTGCGCAAAATTTAGATGAAACCAAGCCCTGGAAAAAAATATTTACCCAAATGTTCCAGCACAGTGTGCGCATGGCTAATATTATCGAAGATTTATTATTATTATCGATTTTGGAAACTGATGACTATCCGCTAGAAGACAAGTCAAACATAAATATTGCCGAAATGCTGCAAGGTCTGGTTGTGGAAGCTAAAAATATTAGCGGCGCTAAGAAACACCGCATCACTTTAAAAGCGGACTCTAAAGTGTGCTTAAAAGGCGCTGAAAATGAATTAAAGAGTTTGTTCAGCAATCTAATCATCAACGCCATTAAATATACTCCCGCAAAAGGACTGATAAAGATTTATTGGGGCGCTGAAGAAGGTAGAGCGGTATTTAAAGTAACGGATACTGGAATTGGCATCGCCAAAAAAGAAATTCCACGAATCACCGAACGCTTTTACCGCGTCGACAAAGGCCGCTCGCGCGAAAGCGGCGGCACCGGATTGGGGCTTGCCATTGTAAAACATATTTTGCTGCGCCATCAGGCCGAGTTAATTGTTGAAAGTCAGCTAGGCGAGGGCAGCACATTCACCTGCGTATTCCCATCAGCGCGCACTTCGACAACTTGACAAGTAATATTTTTAAGATTAATATTTGAGTTAATTCTAACCATTGGAGAGATAGCATGTCTAGATTACCAATGTCGTTGTCAATGCCACATTTTCAAATAAATCATGATCCTGCTCTTACGAAAATTTTTGATGAAATGATGGCCGCTACTGTTGGCCGTCTTGGAAATCATTCACTTCTAGATACCCATCACTATTCTGCTTTGGCAACGTTATTTCAGCAAATTGAATGTAGTCATGCCATTAAGGAAGCGCTCCAATTAGTGGGGCAAGAAACAGATAATAAATCAGCATCAAAAATTAAACTAAGTAAACATGAGCGTCAATTGCTGGCTTTAGTGGGATTGACTCAAGATTTGCTAATGAGACCCGCTGAAACTAAAGGAAGAATTATTGAGCGTGGCGACATTCCGGAAGCAGAACATTTTGAAGACCCGCGGAGGAGAAGGATTATTTTAAATGCATTTGCGGCATTAGGTATATCTACTCCTCAAGAATATACTAGCAAATTTCCAGTTTCTCTAATTATATGTGGTGGATTTTTGTTTAGAGTTCAGAAGCGTGTGGAAACTGCAATTGAGTTTATGAAGCAAAACAACGTAATAGAGTTGATCATCGCAGGTGGTTCACGACCTTTAAAAGCAGATAAGCGTGATATTGGTTTTCTAAAAGAAAAATTTCCTGAAGAAATTAAAGAAATTGCTAAGCTGAGTAATGAATTAGATGGTTTAAAATTCATAATTAAGATTTTTGAAAAGAAATACCCGGATTTATTTAAAAAAGGTAAAGATTTTCTCTCTTTCACGGAGACGTTGCCAAAGCCAGGTTGCTCGCGGGCCCATACCGATGATGTGGCAAGCGAGATTAAGACTAAAAGTAAAAATAAAGATTTGGTAGTGGTTCTCGTGAGTGATGCGCCATTTACACTATATCAATTAGAAATCCATCGCTTCAAAATGGGTAATCCTTCTATCGTGGGTATTGGCGCCGCAGCGGATCCAAGTTATCACCTTGAAGATTATTATGACGCACTCGGACGTTTGCTGCTTATTTGTGGTCGCCAAGTCCTTTCTCAGAATCACCCAGAGTTAAGCGTGGCAGAAATAGACCAGATAATAAATGAATATAAAACAGCTTATTCCAAAAAATACCAATCCATTATCACTAAAAACACCGAGGCATATATAAAAACTCTGGAAATTGAGCATTTAGGCTCTACCCTAATGGAGTGCTGAATAGTTACGAATCTAATTCGAATACTCTACCACCTGCTGAATTCATCGCAGTTGCTAATTGCTTATCAAAAGTAGCCAGTATTGCATTGCTGCGTAAAGCTAAGTCAAGATAGACTGCATCATAAGCGGTAAGCTGATGTTCCCGTGCGAGAGCCATCACTAAATCGCGGCGGCTGATTACTGTGATGGGGTCCGTCATAATGGGTAAAGCAGATAACCTTGTTAAATAATCCATTACTTGAGCTTCTGTCACTACATGACGACGTTCACCTACTAGTAACGCGTTAGTAATTTCTGTATGCCAAAGTGAAGGTACTGAAACTTCGGCCTCAACAATAGCCAGTAACACACGGTTTGCGCAATTTGCCTCCTCTTTATTTTTGCGTTCAAATAACCAGGCCAAAGCCATTGATGCATCTATGACTAATTTCATTTTCGGCCTTCAGCAATCCATTCGGTGATCATCTTCATTGAAACCCCGGGTATTTTATGGATTTTACCCATAGCTTCAACTGCCGCAAGAGTCTTCTCTGGTGAGACTGAACTGCCACTTGGGACTAGATCGGCTACCGGACGCCCTCGCAATGTAATGGTATAGCGTTGCCCGCGTTGCACTTCTTGCAGAATTTCCGATAAGTGAGCTTTAGCATTGAAAGAGCCTATTTCAGTATACATAATTAATCTCTAACTAGTTTATAACCTAGTTTAATTATAAACTAGAGTCGGATTCTTATCAACTCTAAGTTGGCCAGGAAGCAATTCCCGGTTCACCGGGAGTTTCTGAAAAATTGACGGCGCTATTGTCAATATAACGTTATAATGATACTATAACTGTTTATTTTCCGGAGAAATTATGTTCCTCAGAATATTGGATTTGCCTAATTTATTGAAAAGAAAGTCTTTTTTTCTTTTTGGTCCTCGGGCTACCGGTAAATCGTTTCTGATCCGGCATCAATTTCCTAAAACTGTCCCCATCATTAATTTACTGCGCTCGGAAATTTATCTATTACTCAGTGCCAAGCCTTATGAATTAGAATCAATGATTAAATCTTACCAAGACTACCATTTAGTGGTGATAGATGAGGTGCAGCGAGTGCCCATGCTATTGAATGAGGTCCACCGGTTAATCGAAGAACAGGGGATCCAGTTTTTGCTGACTGGAAGCAGCGCCCGCAAATTACATAAAAATGACGTTAATTTATTGGCTGGACGGGCTTGGGAGGCGAATTTATTTCCCTTAACAAGTAGAGAAATTCCCGATTTTAAACTTGAACGCTATTTACAATACGGTGGCTTACCTCCGGTTTATGCGAGTGCTGAGCCTGAGGAGGAATTAGTAGCGTATGTTGATACTTATCTGCGGGAAGAAATTCAAGCAGAAGGGTTGGTGAGAAAAATTCCAGCATTTTCAAGGTTTTTGCTGACCTCAGCCTTAACTTCAGGACAAATATTGAATTTTACCGCTATTGCTAGTGATGCTGGAGTACCTGTCGCCTCTATACGCGAATATTATCAGATTTTACAAGATACTTTTATTGGCTTTTTAGTTCCTGGCTGGACCAAGACTTTGAAACGTAAAGCCATGAGTAGTGCAAAGTTTTATTTTTTTGATCTGGGGGTTCGCAATACATTAGCGCAGATTAAATCGTTACCTCCACAGTCAAATCTTTTTGGCCAGGCTTTTGAGCATTTTATCGCTCTAGAAATTCGTGCTTACTTAAGTTATCGGCGGAAACGCGAACCGCTTAATTATTGGCGCACCCAACATGGTCAGGAAGTGGATTTTATCATTGGCGGTAAGATTGCGATTGAAGTAAAAACTACCGATCGTGTTACCGAAAAACATCTACAAGGATTGCATCTTTTGGCGGAAGAAAAAATCTGTGAGCGTTATCTACTAATCAGTTTTGACACGACAGCTCGCCGATATGATGAATGTGAGGTACTGCATTGGCAAGATTTCTTAAACCAACTATGGAATGATCAAATCATTTAGCCTTAGTTTCACTATCTTAAAAATCGTTGGCATTCTGATAATAGATGGGGGTAATCTGGCGGTCCGTTATATCGTTGTCCATTAATAAAAAAAGTGGGAGTACCATTAACGCCGCTGCGAATGCCTCCTAAAAAATCCTCTTGGACATTTTTTTGATAGATTCCCTTGGTTAATGCCTCTTCAAGATTTTGTGGAGATAAACCTAATTGTTTGGTTAATTCCACCATTAACTCTGAACTGAAGCGATCCTGATTTTCATAGAGTGAATCGTGCATTTCCCAGTAATGACCGGCATCACCGGCAAATTCCGCAGTTTCTGCAGCTAGTTCGGCGTGAGGATGTGATTCACGTAAAGGAAAATTTCTGAATACAAAAACCAGATCGGAACCTAAAGTTTGTTGTAATTGCTTGACTATGGGATATGCGGCGCCACAATAAGGACACTCATAATCTCCATATTCGACTAAAGTAATAGGCGCATCTATATTTCCTTGAATATGGTCATCGGGGTTGACCGGAATTTTTAGGGAACTCATTTTGATTCCTTATTTTTTAATAATTCTTCAAGTGCTTCAAGAATGCCGTCAGCGCCGGGATTTTCTGCTACTGGAGAGAGATAGCTCCAAGCAATAACGCCATTTTTATCAATCACAAATAAGGCGCGGGCACAGGTGCCGTCTTTATCGCGATATGCCCCATAGGCTTTAGCCACAGCTCCCTTAGGTTCAAAGTCAGAAAGTAATGGAAAATGCAAATGATTATTTTCTGAAAATGCGGTGTGACACCAATAATTATCTACTGAAATACCTAACAACTGAGCTTTGTGTTTACGAAATTCTGATAGGATTTCATTATATAAGACCATTTGATCCCCACAAACGGGGCTCCAATCTGCCGGATAGAAGGCTATAATAACAGGGTTACCGCGAAGCTCTTCAAGAGATAAGGTTTGATCAGCGGTAACGTGTAAGTTGAAAGTAGGCGCTTTTGTCCCTGGAGCCAAAATCGAGCTCATCACACCCTCCTTGTATTTGTACCCATCCTTTTATTTTAGCACAGCAGCCGATGAGCGATCAAATCATTTAGAAACTATATTGCAGCATGACTCGATTATAATAAAATGTTCCCTTGGCGGGATCGCCGGTTTGAATGCCTAAGCGATTGCGAATAGAGAGATCTTTTAAATATTTATATTGACTATGCGCAAATGAATAACTCATATCAAAATCTGTTTCAGCAGTATCATGCACCTCAGGTTGCGTAAAATATTGAGCGAAACTAACTGATAACAGTAGGGCTTTTTCTAGCGCCGCGTAGCTGGCGGTAACTTTGTAGGCATCTCCGGACGATTTTTCGACAAGTCCCGCAATCATTGAAGTTGAATACAGTGGATCATCCGCATAACCGGTGGTGTAAGGGGAGACGATATCACCATTTTTGAACGCGCCCGCTGCAGAAAATATTTGATTGAAACCCGCGGTTAATTTGGCATTATAGAAAATCAAACCAGCTAGTAAACCATAACCGTTTGCATCGGCTTTGCCGCTGGAAACTTGTTGGAGAATATTGTCGCCGTCCCCGGATTCAGTAAATAATTGCGCGCCGATAAGTGGCCGCAAGTTGGGATCAGTATTAAAAACATATTGAGTATCATTGAAAAATAGTTTTCCAAAATCAAGAAATTGATAAGCCCAGGTTTGTGAATTTAAAGTATCGAGATTGAAATTTGCTCCCAATGCCCACGCGCCTTGGTCGGTGTCATCGCCTAATTTTGGAATAGGAGATCCTAAATTATTTTCATTATATAAATTAGTTTTAGAGAAATTGTCAGCTATCCGGCTTTTAAATTCAAATGTGCGTAAAGCCGTAATCGTCCAATTTTTTTGCGGAGTCCATACCCCATACACGCCGCGATAAGTAGCCGGGATCATTCGCGAATCTCCAGCAGCCAGCCAGGGCGTGTTAATCAGTTGGTCGCCAACCCGAATAAACAATGGCGCTCTTTGATATTGGATATACGCTTGGCCAAGCACCCCGATATCTTTGCCGGGTAAGGTTGCATCCACTTTGGCCGGATTACTATTATTTAAACCCAATGATTGAGCAGTATAGTAGGCGGCTCCAATTTGCAGCCCGGTAAAATTGGGTGCAGTTAAAATGCGAATATTGCCACCCAATGAATAAGCCGCCTGATCAAGTACATTTGGATTGGAATAATCGCGAGTAAAATAAAAGCTGCGAATATCCCCATCTATTTGGGTTTTTTCCACAAAATCAAGGAAGTTATCATAGTGATAATCATCCGCTAGAATAGGCCCACTTACGCAAAGAGTAATTGTAAAAATCTTTAACCCAAATAAAACTTTCTTAATCATTTGTCACTTCGCCTCATTAAACTAACTATGCGCTTATACTAACAGCCAATTGTGGCAGGATAATGACAATTTTAGATATATGGTCCTTCTATTCTGGATATTGAGCTAATTTGCAGAGTCAATATTTTGCGTTATTGCCAAGGCGCTAACCAGCGGGGAGGGTGACGGCGGAGCCCTGTTCCCGAATTTGCGTTAGCAAATTCGGGAACAGGGCGCAGTCGGCAGGACCCGCAGGTGATTACCCGCGAACCCTTGGCGATAACGCAAAATATTGACGGAGTTTGGATAAGAGCAGTACGGTATGAAGGGAATTCCTTGCGCGATGGAGATTCGTAAGGGGGAGAGCTGTCTTCAGCCGGAATTGTTGTTAACCAATTTTTCCTGAAACAAAATCTTGAGTGGATTGATTCAGGGGCTGTGAAAAAATAATCTCAGTTTTATTATGTTCGATTAATTTTCCTAAATACATATACCCTGTAAAATCAGAGATCCGTTTGGCCTGATGCATATTATGAGTGACAATGCAGATCGTGTAATCTTTTTTAAGCTCAATAATCAGTTCTTCAATATGCGCAGTTGAAATAGGGTCCAGCGCTGAAGTGGGTTCATCCAATAAAATGACTTGCGGTTTAACCGCGATAGCCCGCGCAATGCATAAACGCTGTTGTTGGCCTCCTGAAAGGCCGAGACCGCTGCGTTTCAAAATGTGTTTGACCTCATTCCATAAAGCCGCTTTTTTTAAAGCCCATTCCACACGTTCAGCCATTTGACTACGATTTAATTTTTCATACAATCCTACGCCAAAGGCGATATTGTTAAAGATCGACATTGGGAAAGGAGTAGGCTTTTGAAAAACCATTCCCACCTGACTACGCAACAAATTTAAATCTTGATGCGTAGCTAAAATATTATGCTCGTCTAAATATATCGAACCCGTGGCGTGCTGACTATCGTAAATTTCATACATACGGTTAAAAGTACGCAGTAAAGTGGATTTACCACAGCCTGAAGGGCCGATCAGAGCGGTAATCGAGTGTTCAGGAATGTCCAGATCTATAGATTTTAAAGCGTGATACTTACCATAATAAAAATCTAAATCGCGGGTTTTAATCTTAATTTTATTATTTTCCATAAACCCTCATTATGTTAGTGGTGGCTTTTGTTTGCAAACCAAGCGGACTATGATATTCAGTCCTAATATGCAACTGGTAATCAGCAAAGCCCCTGTCCAGGCAAGCTGCTGCCAATCCGTATAAGGACTGGTAGCATATTGAAATATTACCAACGGCAGATTGGCCAAAGGGTGATTCATATCCGTACTCCAGAACTGATTATTTAGCGCGGTAAACAGCAGCGGCGCAGTTTCCCCGCTGATACGAGCTAATGCCAAAAGAATTCCAGTCATTACACCAGTGCGAGCTACGCGCAAGACCACATAAACAATTACTTTCCATCGCGCTGCGCCCAGAGCGAAGGCTGATTCGCGCAGCCAGTTAGGAACCAATAAAAACATATCTTCAGTAGTGCGCACGATAATGGGAATAACCAGTAAAGCCAGCGCCGCAGAACCAGCCCAGCCGGAAAAATGTCCCATCCTGATGACCATTAACTGGTAAATAAATAGACCCAATAGAATAGATGGAATGCTGAGGAGAATATCATTTACCAATCTAATTGCTTTAGCCAAGCGTTGATTTTTGCCAAACTCCGCTAAATAAGTGCCGATCATCAGTCCTACAGGGACACCAATCAGAAGCGCAAAACCAATCATCATCGCACTACCTATAATTGCATTTTTTAGCCCACCTAAACTACCGCTTGGCTGAGTGTTTTGAGTGAAAATCGCTAGTGAAAGTCCAGGTAAGCCGTTTTTTAATAATGTGAATAAGATCCATATCAGGCAAGCTAAACCCGTCGCCACGGCTAGCGTGGCTAAAGATAGACAGAACCAATTTACCAAACGTCTTTTAAAATAGAGTAAAGACATCATTTTATTTCAATCCACGTAGAAAAATTTTTGACGAAAAAAATACTAGTAAAGTGATCCCAAACAAAATCAACCCCAGTTCATTCAGCGAAGAGATGTACATTTTGCCGGTGGCCTCACTAAATTCATTAGCCAACACGGAAGAAATACTGGCGCCAGGCATAAATATAGAATTAAATAATTGATGAGAATTGCCGATTACAAAAGCCACCGCCATGGTTTCGCCTAAGGCTCTGCCCAAACCTAAAATTATTCCGCCAATAACGCTATTTTTGCAGTAGGGCAGCATAATGTTTCTAGCAACCTCCCATTTGGTAGCGCCTAAACCGTAAGCTGATTCTTTTAGCAGATTTGGGACGATTTCAAAGCTATCGCGCATCACTGAAGTCATAAACGGGATCACCATAATACTGAGTACTACTCCTGCAGTCATAATTCCGATGCCTAGCGGTGGTCCGCTAAAAAAAGGGCCAATGAATGCAATTGGACTTAAATGACTACTTACCCAAGGTTGAAAGCTATCTGAAAATACCGGCGCCAACACAAATAATCCCCACATACCATAAATAATGCTGGGAATACCGGCTAATAGTTCAATCAAAATGCGCAAGCTTTGCTTCAAAAAAACCGGACAGATTTCAGTGAGAAATAAGGCGATCCCAAAACTCACTGGAATGCCGATCAGCATAGCAATTAACGCGGTGGCTAACGTACCTAATACCGGCGCTAAAGCCCCAAAATTTTCAGTGATAGGGTTCCATTCAGAAGTGGTTAAGAAATGCAGGCCAAATTTTTGCAGGCTGGGGAGACTGCTATGATAAAACGTAAAGACCATTAGTAAAGAAATGATCAATAAAATAAGCGAAAAAGCTGCCGCTGTGCCCCTGAATATCACATCTATCCGGTGTTGATTTTTAAATGTGGTATTGAGGGGCCGGGCCATACTATTTACCAGGAGTGAATTTAAATTGAGTAAGCCAATCGTTTTGAATTAGTTTAATTACTTCAGCCGGTAATGGTACGTAATCTAATTTTTTGGCGGCATCGTTGCCATTCGTCAAAGCCCAATTAAAAAACTGCAGGACTGCAGTGGTTTGTTGCGGGTTACTAGGCTGGGTATTCAACAGAATAAATGTAGCGCCCACTATTGGCCAGCTTTCTGCGCCGGGCTCATTGGTGAGAATTTCCGCGAAATGATTTTTAACATCCCAATGCGCATATTTCGCTGCAGCTTCGAACGAAGATAAAGAAGGCGAAACTGGGTGTCCGGATTGATTTTGCAGGAGCGCAAAAGTCAAATGATTTTGTTCGGCATAAGCATACTCAACATAGCCGATACTGCCTTTGATGCGTTGCACATAGGAAGTAACTCCTTCATTGCCCTTACCGCCCACTCCGGCAGGCCATGCAACCGCAGTGTCTGAACCGACCTGAGTTTGCCAAGCTGAACTGACATCGCTCAAATAATGAGTGAATAAAAATGTAGTTCCAGAGCCATCTGAACGGTGAATAACCGTAATAGATTGTTTAGGCAAAGTCAGGTTGGGATTCAACGCGCTGATTTTGGGGTCGTTCCATTGCGTAATTTTACCTAAATAAATATCTGCAAGTATGGGCCCTGAAAGCACCAAGGTTTTTGACAGGCCAGATAGATTAACGACGGTAACCACTCCGCCAACTACGGTAGGAAATTGGGTGAGTTGGTTTTTTTGCAGTTCAGCATTGGATAATGGTTTATCTGACGCGCCGAAATCAACGGTTTTTGCCTGGATTTGTTGGATGCCGCCGCCGGAACCGATGGGCTGATAATTTACGTTAACCCCGGTCTGTTGTTGATAGTTTTCCGCCCATTTAACGTAAAGCGGGTAGGGGAAAGTGGCGCCAGCTCCGGTAATAGTGGGCGAGTTAGCGAATCCAGGTAGAGTGACCAGCGCCAAGCTGGCCATTATAGTACGTTTAATCATGCGTAGACTCCTGCAAATGAAAATAGATTTGATAGGAAGTCTAAAGCAGATTAATGACAACCTGATGACAACAATAATTTTTAAACGATAGTTAAGCGAACGTCGATATTGCCACGAGTTGCATTGGAATAAGGGCAAACATGATGATGAGCTTGGTCCGCTAATTTCTGAACTGTAGCGCGATCTACCCCGGGCAAAGAGATTTGTAACTCTACCTCCAAACCAAAACCATTCGCGATCGGCCCAATTCCTACAATAGCGGTTACGGTTGAGTCGGCGGGAATCGCCAATTTTTCTTTTGACGCCACGAATTTGATTGCGCTCAGAAAACAGGCCGAATAGCCGGCTGCAAACAATTGTTCGGGATTAGTCCCTGCGCTGCCAGTCCCGCCCATTTCTTTGGGAACGGCTAATTTTACATCTAATATGTTATCAGCGGAGACCGCCTTCCCATCTCGTCCGCCGGTGGCTGTCACTTTGGCCCGATAAAGAATCTTTTCAATACTCATGCAGTTCTCCTTAAGGTTTCTTCCATTTAATATTACAACCCATGCTTGGTGCTTGCTCAATGCTGAGCGGTTTTTTCGCCAATATGCAATCTAAAGCAGCAGATAAATCTTTGCCGGTAACTGGAATAGTAGTGCCGGGCCGGGAGTCATCAAAGCGCCCCCGGTAAACTAACCCATTTTCATCGAATATAAAAAAATCGGGAGTACAAGCAGCGTGATAAGCTTTAGCAACGTCTTGTGATTCATCGTACAAATAAGGAAACGGATAATGCAGTTCCTTGGCCAATTGACCCATTTTTTCTGGGCTATCATCTGGATAATTTATAATATCGTTTGAGCTGATCGCAATAAATTTCACACCTTTTGGCTGATAAGTGTTGGCGACTTTCACTAACTGATTTTGTATATGCACTACAAAGGGGCAGTGATTGCAGATAAACATTATGACTGTCGCCACCGGTGATTTCAGTTCAGATAATGATAAAGTTTTACCGGAAAGAGTATCGGGCAAACTAAAATCAGGAGCTTTGGTACCCAAAGCCAACATACTGGAAGCGGTCAAAGCCATACTTTACTCCTATCAAAAATACTCATTATACCCAGTATATTATAGCAAGTCACAGGCCGATAAGGGTTTACGTATATATGGTGATTACTCGCGAACCCTTGGCGGCGAGAAATATTGATGGGATTTGGGCAGGAGCTGTGAATAGGGGATCGCTAAAATTTGATGATTTTGGTACATTATGCGCTCATGATTTGGAGGATCTTTTGATGTCTAGGTTTAAAAAAATATGCATATTTAATTTATTAATAGTTATGGCAGGCTGGCTGATTTCATTTTGCGCCTTAGCAAATGAGCCGGTTTATTCTGATCCTGCTCAGCCTATCGTGGTCAGGCCATCTGCAACTGTGATCTATGTACGGTTACCGGAGAATCCGAGTACGGGTTATCAGTGGGCAGTGATTAAATACGACCCGGCTTATCTTCAAGCGCCAGTGAGTCATTACACCCCTGGTCGCCGGGATTTAATTGGAGCGCCTGGTTATAGAGTGTGGCAGTTTACATTTAAGCAAGCTGCTTTTAAAACTTTACATAAAACTGCCGTTATTTTAGAGTATAAGCGGCCCTGGGAAAAATCTGCCGTTAAAACCCAGATCGTCACTTTCACTGTTCAATCCAAATGAGAAATTTTATGACCTGTCAAGGGAAAAAAGTATTGATTACCGGCGCTTCCAATGGCATTGGCCGCGCTTGCGCGGAACGTTTTGCTAAAGAAGGCGCAGAGTTAATTTTATGTGGCCGAAATTCACAGCGTCTGCAAAAAGTGATCGATAGTATCACTAAAACCTGTTATACCAAAATATTGCCATTGGTATTTGATATTACCGATGCCCAGGCCGTAGAACAATCTTTAACGAGCTTGCCCCCAGAGTGGCAAGATATCGATATCTTAATTAATAACGCCGGCATGGCTTTAGGTTATGATAAATTGTTTGCTGGGAATTTGCAGGAGTGGGATAAGGTAATCGATACCAATATTAAAGGCGTAGTTTATATGACCCGCTTTGTTGCCGCTAATATGGTAAAGCGCCAACAAGGTCATATCATCAACGTTGGTTCTATTTCCAGCCGGCAAACCTATTCTGGAGGCAGCGTTTATTGCGCCACAAAATTTGCCGTGCGTGGTTTAACCGATACCTTACGTATGGATTTGCATGGTACCTCAGTGCGGGTTTCCCTAATTGATCCGGGTTTAGTGCAAACAGATTTTTTCGATGTGCGGCTTCAAGGTGATAAAAGTAAAATAGAAGCGCTATTTGCTGGGATGACGCCATTGCAACCTGAAGATGTTGCCGACTCCGTAGTATATTGCGCCACTCGGCCTGCGCACGTTTGTATTCAAGAAATTACCGTGATGCCGACCGATCAAACCGCTGGTTCAATGATCTATCGTAGAAAAACTGATGAATAATCAACCGATAATTAATATTACCACCTATCGTTTCGTGTCGTTGCTGGAACAGCAATTGCTGGATTGGCAGAGGCTGTTTAAGAATAAAGCGCTGACTTGCGGTTTAAAAGGAACTATTTTACTGAGCCAAGAGGGTATTAATTTATTTTTAGCAGGCGCTTCCGAAAATGTGACGATTTTTCGCGACTTTCTCCAACAGTTTCCTGAACTCAATGATTTAACTTACCGAGAAAGCTGGTCTGATCACCAGCCGTTTAAACGTTTGTTAGTGCGCTTGAAGAAAGAAATTATCTCCATGGGCCGTGCGCATATCCAGCCTGAAAATGAAACGGTTCCTTATATTGAACCGGAGATTCTGCATGAATGGTATCAACAAGGACGCAAAATGCTGGTGTTGGATACGCGCAATCAATATGAAGTTGAATGTGGCACGTTTGCAGAAGCATTGGATTTGAAATTAAAAAATTTCCGCAGTTTTCCTGACGCCGCTATGGAATTGCCGGCTGAAGCCAGGCAGATGCCAGTCGTTACTTTTTGCACTGGCGGTATCCGTTGTGAAAAAGCCGCATTATGGTTACATAAGCAAGGTTATGAGCAGGTTTATCAATTGCGCGGCGGCATTTTAAATTATTTTGAGCAATGCGGCAGAGATTATTTTCATGGTGATTGTTTTGTGTTTGATGAAAGAGTAACAGTATAATAATTTTAGGAGACAACAAAATGGGTGTCGTGCGTATTCTTCAGTATCCCGATTTACGCTTGAAAAAAAAGGCAAAATGGATTGAAGCTGTAGACGAAAATGTACAGAAAATCGTGGCAAGTATGTTCGAGACTCATTATAACGCAGAAAATTGCGCAGCCCTGGCCGCAACGCAATTAGATTTTGCAGATCCGCTGCGGATTACCGTCATTGATTTTTCCGATACCAAAAATGAACCGCTTTGTTTAATTAATCCTGAAATTATTTATCGTGAAGGTGAACAAATCGTGCCTGAAGGTTGTATGTCGGTAGGCGGTGAGCTGGAAGACCGGATATTTGAACACGTCAAAAGGTCCATGAATATCAAAGTTCGCGCCTTGGATCTAGAAGGAAAACCATTTGAGCTGGAAGCTTCCGGATTTATGGCGCAATGTATTCAACATGAGCTAGACCACTTAGACGGTCGTTTGTATATAGATCGATTGTCGGATTTGAAACGCGAACGGCTAGTAAAAAAACTATTAAAATTATTAAAAGATAAGAGCAGCTAACTAATAATTTGTCATTCCCGCGAAGGCGTATAGGCGTTAACTTAAGGACTCCAGAGTACTATTCCCTCCATGGCAATCGCACTTAAAATCGGCGATTACTCATTTTTTTAGTAGAATATCTCATCTCGCTTTATAAGTAAATTTTTTATCAATCTGGCTGTTTTGTTGTTTAAGAATTATTCTTTTTTGGAAAAAAGAGCCATAGAAATTCCTCAGGCATGAAGAGATAGCCGAATTCAATTTTTTTAACTTTAATTTTTAAATGTAGAATCCGCCATTAATACCTTTAGCAGGTATTGATGATCCCATCCGGCTCTTTTTCTGCGCGCTGTGATGCCTACTTTACTGGTTTTTTCTTGCTTCAATAAATTTAAGGCAACCCGCCTGATGATGGCTAAATTTTCTGATGCGTTGCCAATGCGTACTCGACTTAAATCTTCTTTAAAACTCACGTCTAAAGACCAATGCAGATTAATCTCAATGTTCCAATGTTTGCGCACAGCTTGCATAAATCTATTGATGTCTTGGTCTCTGAGAGTATGCCCGCGTTTCTCTGTTTCCCACAAAATACGTCGTTTTGATTCCATCACCGTTTTTTTATTAAAATCGGCGATTTCAATATCAAGAATAGAATCAATTTTATCTCCATTAGGAGCCTGGAGAATATAGCGTAATTGTTCCCCCTTTTGCTCTACGTAAATTTTACCTTTTTCGGGTAGCGCTCCTGTTGGCAGTTCTGACAGTAAAAAAACTTCATACCCATCCCCTAAGCTCGTTAGAAAAAATCGTTTTGAATATTCTGTTTGATTATTCACAGTTCGCTTAACCTCAACCATTCCCAGTCCATTTAAATAAGGCCAACGAAGGCTAAATGGGTGTTGTTCGCGAGGTTTAATTAAACTATATCGTCTCGTTTCCATCCGTCCGTGACAGCTCACTTTTTCTAATTTTTGTTTATGAATCATTTTCTTATATTTTTTGTCTCCGTGTTCTGCTCGTAAAAAAATATTATCTACTTCCTGATATAAAGTAGGCTGATTTTCTTTAAGCGACAAAACATAATCCGCTCCCTTCTCCACGATTTTTTTTGCAATGCCTTGTTGACAACCCATCGCATCAATAGTGACTATGCTGCCAGAAACATCAATCATATCCAATAGTTCTGGAATCGCCGTGATTTCATTTGATTTCTCATCGGTTTTTATCTGACCCAGTAGAATTTTATTTTCTGATGCCCAGGCGCTAACCATATGGAGCATTTTGACTGCTTTTCTTTTGTCATGAGAACCGCGCAAACTTTTTCCATCAATCGAAATAATTTCATTTTGCAAATCGATCGATAGCGATTCAATCCAGGCTAAAAAACATGCTTCAAATACATCCGAATCTAATAAGGAAAAAATACGACCAAATGTATCGTGAGAGGGGATTCCGTGAGGCAGGGATAAAAAAGTTTTCAGCCAATCTAATTTGGCTTCCGCAAATTCGCAGATTTCTGTCCAGCCATCAGCTCCACAGATTGTTCCTAATATGGCTATCACCAGGATATCGTGAAAAGGATGGAGAAGGTTGTGATTCTCTGTCCTGGGATCTTCCAAAATCGCAAAATGTTCAAAAAATGTATCTGCTAATTCCATCACTACTCCCTGTGGCCATTTCCATTACAGAGGGTAGTTTCCAGTAAATTCTAATTAAAATCAATGATATAGTTTAGTGCGATTGCCATGCTATTCCCTCCCCTTTCCAAGGGGAGGGTTAGGGTGGGGATGGTTTAGCTTCTTAACTTAATGGCATTGAGCTGACGCCCGCGCTTGTCGGTCCTTAAATTAGCTCCCCAACAATTGCAAAGCAATTTGCGCCACTTGCTGAGAGTTTCCTTGACTTGCCATGCCTGCTCGTAATTGAGCTAAATCTGTGAGAATTTTCTCGCGATAAGATAAATCTTTAATTAAACGAATTGTTTCGGCGCTAATATTTTCAGGAGTGACGGCGTTCTGAATCAACTCTTTCGCAATAGATTTTTGCGCTACGATATTGCATAAACCAATTTGTTTCACTTTTATCACAGCCCTGGCAATCCAGTAATTCAAAAAATTACTCTTAAAAATCACCAGCAGCGGTACCTGACTTAGCGCCACTTCTAAAGTTCCGGTTCCTGATTTAACGATAGCTGCGGTACATACTGATAAAACATTATAAGTATCATTTTTCACTATGGTGATATCATTATTTAAATAAGGTTGTAAATCTTCAACCTGCAGACTACTCGCCAAAGGCATGACAAATTGCGCATGAGGGATTGCAGAACGAATTAGTTTGGTAGCGGTTACCATAATTGGCAATAAGCGGTGTACCTCTTGGCGTCTGCTCCCGGGAAAGAGCGCGATGATAGGATGTTCGGGATTAAGATGATAACGTTGGTAAATAGAGATTTTAGTTGCACTAGGCTGCACTAGCGCCGCAAGCGGGTGACCTACAAACGTGACGGGCACTTGTTCGCGACGATAAATATCTTCTTCAAAAGCAAACAGAACCGCCATATGATCCACGCATCGCCGAATGGTTTTAATTCGCCCATATTTCCAGGCCCAAATTTGTGGGCTGACGTAATATAATATTTTGACGTCATATTGTTTGGCTAGTTTAGCTATACGTAAATTAAAACCGGGATAATCGATTAAAATCAATAAATCAGGAGGATTCGAACTTAAAATTTCTTTAATCGCACGCATTGCTTGGCGAATAACCGCTAAATTTTTGATAACTTCCCACCAGCCCATAATATTCATCGAACGGTTGTCGAAAATAATCTCGACACCGGCTTGGCGCATTTGATCGCCCCCCAAAGCTTGCAGAGATAAATCAGGACGTATGCGCAATAGCTCCCGGGCCAGATTTGCGCCGAGCAAATCGCCGGAAGCTTCGCCCGCTATCATCAGTATTTTACTCATTTTGCTCTATGACTGCATTAATTTGTAACGCGATTTGCAAAGCTTGTTTGCCGTCTTCACCGGAAACTAACGGTGGAAAATTTTCAATAATTGAAGTTAAAAAAGCCGCAATTTCAGCGGATAAGGGATCGTCTTTAGGAAAACTTATTTTTTCGCGCACCATCGCCGGAATTCCAGGCAGCATTTCATATGAACCTTTACGTTGAACGGTTAATTTTTTATGTTGTAGATCCAAATTAAATAATGCGTCCTGCTGAAAAATATGCAAGCGGCGGGAGATTCGCATATTAATCCGGCTCGCAGTAATGTTAGCGACGCATCCATTATTGAATTCAATGCGCGCATTAGCAATATCGATAAACGGTGACAGTACTGCTTTACCGTTGGCGGAAATTTTCCGGATGGACGAGCCGACCATAGCTTGAATCAAATCAATATCATGAATCATCATATCCAGAATCACGCTGACTTCACTGCCGCGCAATTTAAATGGCGCTAACCTGGTGGATTCAATAAAACTAGGATTGACCATCATGGGGGTGACTGCTTGAATCACATTATTAAAGCGCTCGATGTGGCCGATTTGCAAAGTGGCTTTGCTCTGGCGAGCGGTTTCTATGAGATCATCTGCCTCGGCAAGAGTAACCGCAATCGGTTTTTCCAACAGTACATGAATTCTTTGCTCCAGAAAAAAGCGCGCAATCTGATGATGCGTCGGAGTCGGTGTAACGATACTGACAGCGTCAACTAAACCTGCTAAGGCATGGTAATCACTAAATGCGGTGACGTTTAATTGTTTAGCGATTTGGCTTGCTGATTCGAAATGATTGTCGCATACTCCGATCAAATGAGACATGGGTAAAGCTGCATATTTTTGAGCGTGAAATTTTCCTAAATAACCCACGCCGATTACAGCTGTTCTTAATTTTTGCATATTCGCGATATTGACACTTTTTTTTTCCCAATTCAAGGGTTAGACTGGCGATGGGTATGAGTATACCTTACCTCGCCATAATTTGAGCTTTTTAGCATCCCATCTACGGGCCATCTTGAGTTGTAAAAAACACTTACAGAGTGGTACTATGCTCGTGTTTTTTACAACTCAATCTGACCCATAGCTGGGCGCTAAAAAGCTCAAATTATGGCGAGGTAAGGTATAGCAGGAACAAAAAGGATGCTTAAATTGCCGCCAGACGTTCACATCGCTGGAGTAGATGAAGCTGGTCGCGGGCCATTAGCTGGGCCGGTCATTGCCGCCGCGGTTATTTTGCCACGCAAACATCGCATCAGGGGATTAGCGGACTCTAAGCAACTGACTGCTCAGCGGCGCGATGAATTATTTATTCACATAACTCGTAAATGTATCGCCTACGGAGTAGGCCGGGGCGAAGTCCATGAAATTGATAGACTCAATATTCATCATGCAACTTTATTAGCTATGCAACGAGCTGTAGAAGCATTATC
Source organism: uncultured Pseudomonadota bacterium (assembly GCA_963697455.1). GTDB lineage: Bacteria > Pseudomonadota > Gammaproteobacteria > Coxiellales > Coxiellaceae > JAFEDN01. The sequence goes on from CAVOOI010000015.1 coordinate 39,378, forward strand.
GACACCACCTGATGAGATTTGGGTGGATGGCCTGTTTTGTCCTAAAGTATCGATGCCGGCGCGTGCAATTGTTCATGGCGATGAAACAGTTGCGATTATCAGCGCAGCCTCGATTATTGCGAAAGTCAGTCGCGACCGCGAAATGATAAGCTATGACCAAGCTTACCCAGGTTATGGATTTGGACAACATAAAGGTTACGCTACCGCACAACATTGCGCTGCGCTTAAAAAGTTAGGCGCAACGCCTATTCATCGCAATAGCTTTGCATTGGTAGCAGCAATAATTTGAGAAAGTAATGGTGAAAGATCCTTTGGAAGTGACAGCTTCTGAGAAATTTGTGCACTTGCGATGCCGGAGCGAATATTCTATTCGCGATGGTTTATTGCGCATAAAACCCTGGCTAGAACAAGCTGCGAAATTAAACATGCCTGCAATCGCGATAACCGACCGCTGTAATTTATTCGGTTTAGTAAAATTTTATCGCACCGCTTTGAGTAAGGGAATTAAGCCAATTATTGGCGCAGATTTTTGTCTGGCTTTAGACAATGAATATTACGACATGACCTTGCTGTGTTTGAACCAGCAGGGCTATTTGAATTTATTACAACTCATCTCGCATGCCTATACCCAAGGTCAAACTCCGGATGGTCAACCCACTCTGCAGTGGCCGTGGCTGGAAAAATATCATCAAGGATTATTGGTACTGTCAGGTGGACGCTCAGGCGATGTCGGGCAAGCATTGTTAATGCAACAAGAAGAGATCGCGAAGCAACGTTTGCAACGTTGGTTACAAATTTTTCCGCAACGCTTTTATTTAGAATTACAGCGCACCGGCCGTTTACAAGAAGAAACTTATATCAGTGCGGCATTGAAATTTTCTGCTACTGAGCAAGTGCCAGTAGTCGCCACCAATGAGGTTTGCTTCCTCAAATCCGCTGACTTTCTCGCCCATGAAGCACGCACCTGTATCAATGCCGGGCGGATTTTGGCGGATCCGCAACGCGCTAAACATTACACCGATCAGCAATATTTGCGTAGTGCCGAAGAAATGGTTGAGTTATTTGCGGATATTCCTGAAGCATTAGCCAATACGGTTAACATTGCGCAGCGCTGTAATGTCATGCTCAGTCTAGGTGAGGTGCATCTACCCAAATTTCCATTGCCTGATCCGAGTGTGACGACCAGCGACTATTTTGCCGCTCAAGCTCAGCAAGGATTGCAACAGCGTTTGGCCATTGATAGCCGAGCGCAAGCTCATCTCAATCTGTACGAAGCACGGTTACAACAGGAATTATCGGTGATTAACCGGATGGGATTTGCGGGGTATTTTTTAATCGTCGCTGACTTTATCCGTTGGGCAAAGGAGCAGGATATTCCGGTGGGACCAGGCAGAGGTTCAGGCGCAGGTTCTCTAGTAGCTTACGCATTAGGGATTACTGAATTGGATCCTTTGCAACATGAATTACTATTTGAGCGGTTTTTAAATCCTGAGAGGGTTTCCATGCCGGATTTTGATATTGATTTTTGTATGGAAGGGCGCGACCGGGTAATCGAGTATGTAGCTCAGCGTTATGGCCGCGAGGCCGTTTCCCAAATTATTACCTTCGGCACCATGGCGGCTAAAGCAGTGGTGCGGGATGTTGGACGGGTTTTAGGAATGCCGTACGGATTTGTAGATAAAGTGGCAAAATTAATTCCATTTGAATTAGGCATGACTTTAGAAAAAGCATTGGCAGAGGAAGAGCAGCTTGCTGAGCGTTATCGGAATGAAGAAGAAGTGACTAGCCTGATCGATTTGGCGCGAAAATTAGAAGGGATTACGCGTAATGCGGGTAAACATGCTGGAGGCGTGGTCATTGCTCCGACCCGTTTGGTTGATTTTACGCCGCTATATTGTGAGCCTGGGGGCGATCATCCGGTTACTCAGTTCGACAAAGATGATGTTGAGGCAGCAGGATTAGTTAAATTTGATTTTTTAGGATTGCGCACGCTGACAATTATCCATTGGGCGCTAAAAACCATTAATAAGCAACGTCTCCAACAATCACAATCTCTAATCGATATTACCCAAATACCGTTAGACGATCAGCAAACTTATACCATGCTGCAAAAATGTTCCACTACCGCGGTTTTTCAACTGGAATCGCGCGGGATGAAAGAATTAGTGCGGCGCCTGCAGCCGAATGTGTTTGAGGAAATAACCGCTTTGGTGGCACTGTTTCGTCCTGGCCCATTGCAATCTGGCATGGTGGATGATTTTATCGCCCGTAAGCATGGGCAAGCCCGAGTCGAATATCCGCATCCTGCTTTGGAGCCTATTTTACGGCCCACTTATGGCGTAATTTTATATCAAGAACAAGTCATGCAAATTGCCCAAGTATTATCGGGTTATTCATTAGGCGAAGCCGATATTTTACGCCGTGCGATGGGTAAGAAGAAGCCTGAGGAAATGTACAAACAGCGAGAGAAATTTGTTAATGGCGCAAAACAACGCGGAATTGATGGAAAAACCGCAGAATATATTTTCGATCTAATGGAAAAATTTGCGGGCTATGGATTTAATAAATCTCATTCGGCTGCGTATGCTTTAATTGCCTATCAAACTGCGTGGCTGAAGACTCATTATCCCGCAGAATTTATGGCGGCGGTATTATCTTCGGATATGGATAATACCGATAAAATTGTGGGTTTTTTGGCTGAGTGCCGGCTGATGCAATTACGGGTTTTATCTCCCAACGTTAACGTCGGACAATATATGTTTACCGTCAATGCGGTGGGGGATATTGAATATGGTTTGGGTGCGATCAAAGGCGCGGGCCACGCTGCCATTATGCATTTAACTGAAGAACGCGAAAAAAATGGCGCTTTTACCAGTCTATTTGACTTATGTCAGCGCTTGGATCCTCATAAAATAACGCGCCGCATGTTAGAACCCTTAGTGCGCTGCGGAGCGATGGACGGCTTTGGTCAAGATCGCGCGACTTTATTTGCTTCGATAGACGCCGCTTTAAAAACCGCTGAACAATACCGCCGCGATTTGGAATTAGGGCAGGGTGATTTATTTTCTGAAGCGCAAACTCCTCCCCAGGTCAGTTATGTGTCCAGTCCACCTTGGTCTACCAAGGTTCGATTGCAGGGTGAGAAAGAAGTGCTGGGTTTTTATCTGAGCGGTCATCCCTTAGAAATTTATCAGCAGGAATTGTCGCAGTTGCGGCAAGTGCCCGTTGCCCAATTAGAGAAATCCAAGCAAGGGGTGATTTGCGGCGGTATGTTAATCCGTCAGCGCATAATCAATACCCGCAAAGGTAATCGGATGGCCATCATCGCTTTAGAAGACCTGACGGGAGTGATTGAGATAACGGTTTTTAGTCAGTTATACGAGCAGATTAAATCTACCTTGGTTATGGATGGAATTTATTTAGCGCGCGGTAATGTTGAGGAAGACAGTTATACTTCCGGAGTGCGGCTGGTCGCGGATGCCGTAGACAGTTTGACTAGTATTCGCAACCGCTTTGCTCGCCGTTTGCAAATCAAGCTGGCGCCGGGCCGAGAGGTTAGCCCGCTGATGGAGAAAATTTCTACGCTAATCCTGCCTCACCGGGGTGGCCGCTGCGAAATAGTCATCGGCTATCAAAGCCAGGAAGCTGAGGCTCTAATTGCCTTGGGAGACAGTTGGCGGGTATCGTTAAACGATAATTTGCTAGATCAACTCCGACAAGCAGGTTTTGAGCACTTTTCAATTGAGTATTAAATTAAGGGTGAGCTATTCCGAGTTACCGAGGGTGGGACTCGAACCCACACGGTTCTCACCACCGGATTTTGAGTCCGGCGCGTCTACCAATTCCGCCACCCCGGCAATAACCCGCAGTATAGCAAAATTTTAGACTGGGTCAAATGATAGAAGAAATTATGGTAGGACAATCGGGCCAGGATTTAATCAATTTATTCCATAATCCGTGAATATTTCCCCCCACAGCCAAGGGTGCTGCGGATAGATCGCATGTGGGGTCCTGTCCGCTGCGCCTTTCTCGTGCTCGCAAGCTCCGCGCGAAAAAGGCTCCGCGTCCACCCCGTAGCTAGCGCCTTGGCTGCGGGGGGAAATATTCACTCGCAAATGCATTAATTTTTGAAAGCTTGGGCTTATCCAAATAAATTCTGGCCCGATTTCCTTGAGGGATTGCGGCCTGCTAAGGCGGTAATTCTTGAATTGTGCTAAATTTAGAGATGTTGCAAAAAGGAGATTATTTATGTTTAAGAAAAAAGATGCGGATGAGCTTAATTTTGAACAAGACTTAGAGGCGCTAAAGGCGGACATAGATCAGTTGGGCCAGGATGTCGCCCATTTGATGTGGAAATCCACAGTAGGCCAGGTAGAACATAAAATTTCTAGAAGACCGCTGCATAGTGTACTGTGGGCATTTGGCGCAGGATTGGCTTGCTGCACATTAATGAAGTTATTTCGCTCGAAATAATTCGCTACTAAATATTAGTGATTAAGCTATTTCCCCTGCCGAGGGGAAATTTTTTCTTTTAGCTCTAGAAAGTAAATCTTATCCTTCCCATCAACGATCTTCTAACCTGTTCAAGGAAAAGTCTTTTTGTAGAAAAAAAAGGCCTACTGTGCTACACTCAAATTAGAAAACGATTTTAGATCGATTTCATTCTCTTGGCTAATTTATTTTAAGGGAGATAAAAAAATGGCAAAAGTAAGCGATATTCAACGGGATTTAGGGGCGTTGAAAGCAGATGTTGATAAATTACGTACCCACACCGCTGATCTTGTATCAAGAGTAGCTGATGTTGGTAAAGAAACAGTTGATAATGCGGTTGACACTTCTAAAGACGCCGTTAAAAAAGCAGCTAAGGCTATTGAAAAAAATCCAATGACCTCTTTAGCTGGTGCAGTTGGCGTTGGCGTAGTCCTCGGCGGTATTGTTAAAAGATTATTGTTTAGAAAAAAACGGTAATTATTTCTGAGCGAAGGCTTTTTAGAGTATACCTCACGGTGATCGTTGAGCTGATATTGTCATTCCCGCGAAGGCGGGAATCCATACAGGTGTAGCTCGATGTATGGAATATTTGTATAGCAATCATGGGTTGAGGTTAAAAATCGATGATTTATGATTAAGATAATCCTCATTATAATTCTATCAATGGTCGCGTTTATTCTCGTGCTGGTGGGAGTTGGATTTTTGATTTCCTCATTATATTTTTACTTTTTGACTATTGTTGCCAGCAAAACTCTGGCGGCTCTTTTTTGCGGAGCAGCATTTATATTAATTGCAATTTTATTGCTGCTTATCGCGGTTTTAATCAAATCCAGTTTATTTAAATTTAAAACCAAAAAATTGCAGGCCAAATTGAAATCGATAACCGATGACCCTGCCGCCGAAGCCTTGAATATAGTCAAAGAGTATCCGTTTCGTAGTGCTTTCGTGGCAGTGACTTCAGGTTTTGTATTGGGACTCTGTCCTAAACTGCGCGATAGCCTGATCGAAGGCGTGAGCACTTATATGCAGACCGGATCGGTTGCAGATAGTTTAAAATCAATGAAATCCAAAGAAGATGATACTTCTTGTTAAATATGGAGGATGATATGATAAACAATGGATTGAAAATTTTATTATTTTGTTGTGTGATTTTAAGTTTTACCGCACAAGCTCGGACAGCGACCATGATTTGGTACGTGCGCCCTAATGTTTCGATTGCACACGCCATCTCGGCTATTTCGCCTTCTCTTTCGGCGACATGCTCCACTAATATTAATTCTGGCAAGATTAGTCTCGCTATTAATGGTCAACGGCAATCCCTGACTGCTAGCCACAATTTGGTGTCTTTCCCCCGGATTGTCGGCGTTCCTTTGCCGGGTGGTAAATTCTCTTATAGTTATACTATTCTGTGGAAAGGGCTTAAAAATCAAGTAGGCGTATTTGCCCTTAAATGCACTGGAGATAATCACCTTAATTGGTAAGTTATGGGGTCAAGTCCTGAATTGTGAGCAGATTAAACGGAGTTTAATCTGCTCACAATTTAGGACTTGACCCCCTCCTAACTCTGATTACACCGGTGATCTGAGTCAGTTGCTGCAAAATTTTCTTGAGGGAAACCAAATTTTTAATATCAATAGTCAAATTAATAAAGGCTTTGTTGTTTAATTTGTCGACGTGAGTATTTAAACCCAGTAATGATAAATGCTGGGCGGCAATGATGTTGGAAATATCGCGAATTAAACCAGCGCGATCATCAGCTTCAATATAAATGGCTACGTGATAAGCATTCTTAGTGTCTTTGCCCCAATTAACTGCAAATAAACGTTCAGGATGCCGTTTTAATGTGTATTGGAGATTGCGGCAAGTTTGTTGATGGATGGTGATGCCTCGGCCTTTAGTAATATAACCTAGAATAGCGTCCCCTGGAATAGGATTGCAGCAGCGCGCTAATTGAGTTAATAAATTACCGATACCTTCAATCTGAAATTCTCCCATTTTTCCGGTAACGGGTTTATCCAAGATTTTTTCAGGGATAAAAAGCTCGGTTGGTTTTTCGTCATGACCGGGTTGTTTAATTTTATTTAAGACCGACATAGCGCCTAAGGTCCCAGAACCAATGGCGATAAATAATTCTTGTAAATTCTTAAATTTAAAATGCGCGGGTGCTTTTTCAATATCGCTTTTAGTTAATCCTTCGCGGCGCGCGAGTTTTTCCAATTGTGTTTGACCCAAAGCGAGATGGTTTTTTTGCTCCTGCCGCTTAAACCAATTCCTAACTTTATGTAAAGCGGCACTGGTTTTTAGGTAGTGAGCCGTAGGGTTAAGCCAATCGCGGCTAGGATTCAGTTCTTTACCAGTGATAATAAATACTTGGTCGCCGGTGCGTAAAGGATGATTCAGAGGCACGATGGTGTCGTTTACTTTCGCGCCGCGGCAGCGATGCCCTAAATCGGAGTGCACATGATAAGCAAAATCGAGGGGAGTGGCCCCGGCTTCTAAATCATAAACGTCGCCGTTAGGTGTAAATACGTAGACACGGTCTTCAAAAATTTTGCGATATAAATTATCTTGGGGAGTGCTGACTTCCTTTTGCCAATCCATAATATGGCGTAGCCAGTTAATTTTTTCTGCATACCCAGATATTTTTGCGCCGCCTTCTTTATATTGCCAATGCGCGGCGACACCCAGCTCCGATTCTTCATGCATTTGAAAGGTACGGATTTGAATTTCAACATTTATATTTTCCGGACTGACCACTACGGTGTGAATAGAGCGGTAACCATTTGGTTTGGGTTTGGCGATATAGTCATCAAATTCAGCGTGGATCGGTGGCCAAGCGCTATGGGCCACACTCAAAGTTTTGTAACAATCTTCGATGGTTTTGACTAAAACCCGCACGGCGCTGGCGTCGTAAATTTGGCTGAAATCGACTTTTTTGCGCTGAATTTTTCGATAAATACTATAAATATGTTTAGCTCGCCCGGTTATTTCTGCACTATGCACCCCAGCTTGTTCCAAAGCCTGGTGCAATTGCTGAATAAAATTTTTAATAAAAATTTCACGATCTTGGCGCCGCATTTTGAGCGCTTGCGAGATTTCCCGATATTCTACGGGGTTCAAATAACGAAACGCAAAATCTTCCATTTGCCATTTCATTTGCCCTAAGCCAAGGCGATTAGCTAGGGGGGCGAAAACATGTGCGATCTGCTGAGCGACTTGACGCTGCTGATCTGCCGGACCGTGGCGCAGGTATTTTAGAATAACTAATTGTTCAGCTAATTTAATTAAAACAATTCGAACATCATCAACCATCGCCAGGCACATTTTCCGTAAATTATCGGCGCGGCCACTGTTTTTCGCTTGGTTGATTTGCTGAATAGCATCCATTTTTCGAACGCCTAGAGCGAGCGAGCTCACTTCTGTGGGAGTGTGCTGCGCAATTAACTCTGGGGAAGGATCAAAATAATAAAGAGTAGGGTAGACGATACCTGCCGCTATTGTATAATTATCACAGTTTAGCGCCAGCAGCTCATCCGCTATTTTTAAACCTTGTTGCAATGCGCAAGGAGCATAAGGCACCGGATTTTTTCCACCCGCGATTTCCGCTAAGTGACAGGCGCTGGTTAATAAGGGTAAGTCTAATCGTTCACTTTCATGGCGTGTTGCGGATAGCCACTCTTGGGCGAGCTTATCCATTTCAGCCATAAGCCTCTCCCTCGCGTTCAAACAGAGCGATGGCTTCGGCATGTTGGGTGTGTGGAAACATGTCCATTATCCCAGCTTTGCTGAGCACGTAACCTTGTTGGCTGAGGTAAATACTATCACGGGCCAAAGTAGCTAAATCACAAGAAATATAAACGATTCGCCGTGGTTGCCATTGATTAATGGATTCCACGATACTTTGCGCGCCACTACGCGGCGGATCTAATAATATTTTATCGTAGCGTTGTTTAGCCCAGGGTTCAGAAAAAGCAGTTTGGAATAAATCGCTACAATAAAATTCGCATTGCGTGACGCCATTTAATTTAGCGTTATGCTGTGCTTGTAGTACTGCGCTGTTATCACCTTCCACGCCGGTAACTTGAACGCCCGCTTGCGTTAAAGGTAAAGAAAAATTACCGATGCCGCAAAAAAGGTCTAAGACGCGCTCGTTTGGCTGGCAATTTAATAATTCCAATGCCCGGTCGATCATGGCATGATTTACTGCGGCGTTAATTTGAATAAATTGCATAGGTTGGAATTCAAGTTTTAAATTGAAACGCGGTAAAACATAATGCAAAGCTTCAGCCTGAGGAGGATAAAACAAGCTAACGCTTTCAATTCCTCCCGGTTGAAGATAAATCCGTAAATTATATTGCTGAGCGAATTCGGCGAGTATGGTTAAATCCTCGCTGCTAAATGCTGCAAGATGACGAATAATCACCGCGCTGGCATTATCACCAGCCGCAATTTCCAGTTGCGGAATTTTATCGCGAATGGATAGGGTAGTAATCATAGCTGCAAAAGCTTCGAGACGCCGCCCAATACTCGGAACCAGTACTTCACATTGCTGGCTATCTGTAATCAATCGGCCTTGGCGTTCTCTAAAACCAATCACCAGTTGATTTTTTTTAGCAATAAATTTAACTCCCAGCCGGGCTTTGCGCCGATAGCCTTTCCCTGCGCTAACGATAGGTTCCAGCCACTGTCGAGGTTCAATTTTAGCTTGATGCTGGAGTAATTCTTGAAAGACGCGTTGTTTATGCTGTAACTGGAGAGTTAAGTCAATATGCTGCAAACTGCAGCCGCCGCATATTCCGAAGTGAGGACATTGTGGATCGCGGCGCTCTGCCGCGGGATGAATCACCTGTACAACTTGACCTTCATCAAAACTGCCGCGTTGGCGCCGATATTGAAATTGCACGGTTTCGCCTGGCAATCCTCCGGCAAGAAAAATAGTTTTGCCGTTAATGTGGGCGATTCCCCGGCCATCGTGGCTTAAGGTTTCGATTGCAGTAGTTATGAGTTCTTGGGGAAGAACTTGATGCTTTTTTCTGCGGGCCATGAATATGTTCCTAGGGAGGAATTAGCTTTCATTCCGTTTAGCTTGGACCAATTCCAGGGTAGTGGCGAAGAGTTCTACATCCCGTGAAACTTCTTTAAAGTAACGGTATTTACGTAGTGTGCCTTCGCGCACAAAACCCAGCTTTTGCAAAATGCCAATGGAAGCGGTGTTTTCTTTGAGAGTCAGCGCTTCAATTCGGAAAACGCCTAGTTTACCAAATGCATAATCAATCACTTTGCGCAGTACTCTATCCATAATTCCCTGCCGCCAATAGGCTTTAGCTAAATCATAACAAATTTCTGCTCGGTGGTGATGATTATTTAAATATAGACCCACCGAACCGATGATTTGATTATTGTCGCGGCGGGCTAAAGTCCAATAAATACCACGTTTGTGGTAAAACAAATTACGGCAGTATTGGATTTCAGCATTGGCTTCTTCTAAAGAGGTTGGCACTGTCGCCAAGATATAACGGGTCACGTCGGGGTCTTTACTATAATATTCGAAGAAAGGTTTGGTGTCATCGTCAGATTGCTCCCTAAGAATATAAAGGTCATCAATGACTAAAACGGGGAATGGTTTCTGGTAAGCTTCATAAATCATGACGCAAAAAACCTCCTCTGAGTCTTTACAGAATTAATAAATTAGGTATTATAGTACACTAAGCTTAAGAAAATATTAAGATTCCACAAAGGAATAGTGAATTATTATAAGTTTAAAATTTAACTGAGAATTGCTGAATTAAAAGGGAGGAGGATTGCTATGAGTAGAGTCGTGATACGACGGGAGACGAACCCCGCAATAGGTGTGTTTAAGGATTTACACCCCTTATTGCAACGTTTATATCAATCTCGAGGGATTGCTTCACAGAATCAGATCAGTCGAGAATTGCCGGATTTATTGCCTTATCAAGATATGTTAAATATACAAGAAGCCGCTGCGCGCCTGGCGCACGCTATCCAAAGTAACCTGCGGATAGTCATCATCGGCGATTTTGATACGGATGGGGCCACCAGCACAGCGGTGGGCATTTTAGCATTACGCGCCATGGGAGCTAAAAACGTCGATTTTTTGGTGCCTAATCGTTTTATTTATGGTTATGGATTATCCCCTGGCATCGTTGATTTAGCTCATCAACAAAAGCAACCCGATTTAATCATGACTGTCGATAATGGTATCTCGAGCCATGAGGGGATCGCTAGGGCAAAAAATTTGGGGATAGAAGTACTGGTTACGGATCACCATTTGGCTGGGGATCAATTGCCCGAAGGGGCGACCATCGTCAATCCTAATCAGCCGGGCGACAAATTTGCCAGCAAATGCATTGCAGGAGTGGGTGTAGTCTTCTATGTCATGCTGGCATTGCGGGCGCGCTTGGAAGATCAGCATTGGTTTACCAGTAACAATATCCCTCGCCCCAACATGGCGCAGTATTTGGATTTAGTAGCATTGGGGACGATAGCGGATGTAGTGCCGCTCGATAAAAACAACCGTATTTTGGTCCATCAAGGCTTAAGGCGCATTCGTTCCGGCGCTACCCATTTAGGATCTTAGCGTTATTGCAACTGGCTAATCGTCATCCTTCACGGATGCAAGCTGTCGATTTAGGATTCGTATTAGGCCCGCGATTAAATGCCGCCGGCAGATTAGACGATATGTCGCTGGGAATTAATTGTTTGTTAGCAACAACTCCAGCCGAGGCCAAGCAGCTCGCTGAAAAGCTGGATGAATTGAATTGTGAACGCCGTGCGCTGGAAGCGCAAATGCAGCAGGAGGCTTTTGATATTGTTCAGAACTTAACGCTTAGTAAAAAATTGCCTCTGGGTATTTGTTTGTATGATGAGACTTGGCATCAAGGTGTGGTTGGTTTAGTGGCGGCCCGGGTTAAAGAAAAGTTTCACCGCCCGGTGATCGCTTTTGCTAAAGGCGAAGATGGTTTACTCAAAGGCTCTGCGCGTTCAATTGCGAATTTAAATATTCGCGATGTGATTGAGAAGGTTGCCGTTCGCTATCCGAATTTAATCACTAAGTTTGGTGGTCATGCGATGGCGGCAGGTTTGAGTTTGGAGCCGGCGTCTTTTGTGACCTTTGCGGAGGTATTTGCTGAAGCGGTTGCAGAAGAAGTGGGTCAAAATGAATTATGTCATAAGTTGTATACTGACGGCCCGTTAAACGAAGATGAATTTACTTTTGAAGTGGCGGAAATATTGCGTTACGGAGGGCCTTGGGGACCCGGATTCCCTGAGCCTTTATTTGATGGAGAATTTAAACTCGTCAATCAACGTTTAGTTGGCCGCCGTCATTTGAAAATGGTTTTGCAAGCGCCCGGCAGCGAGCAATACTTGGATGCTATTGCCTTCAACGTTGATTTAACGCAATGGCCAAACTATGATTGCACGTCTATCCGTCTTGCTTATCGAATGGATATCAATGAATACCGTGGTCGAAAAAAGCTGCAATTGGTAGTTGAGGAAATTTTATGAAAAAAAAAGGCTGGCGGGAGTTTATTAATCTCTGCCGGCATGCGCGCTCAGATGAAGAACTTCAGGCATTGTTCGAGCTCTTGTTCACTTTAGATGAGCAAGAGCAGCTGGCTATGCGAGTAGGATTATTACAAGCATTGTTGCGTGGTGATAAACCGCAACGCACTATAGCTGAAGATTTGCACATTAGTATCGCTAAAATTACTCGCGGTTCAAATGCACTAAAAACGATTAGTCAACAGTTGCGCCGATATTTGATTGAAGAATTATTAGAATAATTTTAACGTTTAGGTGCAGGTAAGATATTTGAAGAGCTCGACCTTGCGCGATGGGGGTTCATAAGGGGGAGAATCCGCTTCTCCCCCTTTATTCCGAGCAATCGGCTTTGCCGATGCGCAGGATATGAACCAGGAAGCAATTCACGCTGTCTTCAGCGGGAATTGCTGATCCAACCGACTGAAAGTTAATTAAAGAGTTAATTAAAGTAACATATCTTTAATATAACCTCAGCGATCACTAATATCCCTAAAATTGCTGACAATACCTTTATTCGTCCTGGTTTACTCGGTGTTAATATAAGCTTTTTCATTTTATTTCCTCCATTTCCTATTAATATTTTACCTCTCATTCGAAAATATAGCGTATCCGGGGAGGCTTAGCGAAGGTGAGGGGTTAGTGTTTATACAATCCTGGTTGGCTATATTTGTTAACATATTGATAAATAACAACATAATTTCAGGGTTCAATACTTAGTTGTAGATTTGGGGGGCTAAGCACAAGTATTTCTCACTCGGGGTTCTTGTCTTTTCTCTGATAAGCTATACTTAAATGATATTGGATTAAAAAGGAGCCGCCGCTATGATTAAAAAACCTGATTTATCCGCATTGACTAAAAAATTCGATCTTAACAGTATTGTGGGTGGGATTAAATCATTACTTTCTCAGGAAAGTGAAACCCCCGTGGTGGACCCTAGCGATGCGATAGGCGCTAAAATCGCGCAATTAAGCTTAATGACTCAGCAAATGGCCCATACTCATGCGCAGCTTGGCAAAGATCTCACCGCAGCTCATCATTTATTAAACGATCTTTTTAAAGATTTAGAAGCTTTGCGTAATCCCCCAGAAAAGCCACAAACCCCGGGGAGCTCTTCTTCTACGCAAAACGATGAGGAACCACCTGCTTCCAGCAATCCTCGCTGAAGCGAGAACTGCTTCCTACTCTTCCCGCCCGCAAGGCATGGCTTATAGCGGAGCTTTAAGCCGGGTATTTAATTTTTGAAAAAATCAACGAAACATTTAATCTTAGTAGGTACGTAACGGGATTGCTGATAATATAAATAAGTATTGATCTTGGGTTCTTGATGAAAGGAAAAAATTCTTTTTAGCTCGCCACTGGCTAACTTAGCTTGAGCAACAAAGTCGGGGGTAGAAGCAATCCCGGCGCCGTTAACCAGCATTTTAATAATAGAATCGGTATTATTCACTGTAACTACGCTTTTAAATTGAATCGAACGTTTTTCACATGCTTGTAATAATGGGTTTTTAGAATTTTGTGAATGCATTATATAACAATGATGTTTTAAATCCTCATAACTTTTTGGTTCTCCATACTTGGCAAGATAGGCAGGGGAGGCGCAAACAATCCGTTCCACTGAGCGCAGCGGGCGTTGTATCAAATTCAAAAGTTCGTCTTTGTTGGGTAACATCGAAGCAGAAAATCCAAAAGCGATATCTATTGAATGCGTAGAAAGCGTTAAATTGGGAAATTGATCCGAGAACTGCAGATTCAATTCTAAATTAGGATGCTTCCCCAAAAAATCCGCTAAACGAGGAGTCAGTAGTTCTTGTCCTAGTCCTACGGTGCTAACTACTGAAAGCTTGCCGTGAGGCTCTTGCTGTAAAGATTGAGCGTATTTATGAACGTCATCCATTTGTTGCTGAATTGTTTTTCCTTGTTGGTAAATTTCTTTGCCTACTTCTGTGAGAGTTAATTTCCGTGTCGACCTCATTAATAATGTTAAATTAAGCTCTTGTTCGAGTTGCGTAACTTGCTTATTAACCGCATTAGGAGATATTGACAATTTGTCTGCTGCCGCGCTAAAGCTTTTAGTTTCAGCGACCAAAACGTACATCATCAATTGACCAAAAAGATTCATAGGTTATTCAGCACTTTTAGTGATAACAGTTATAACTCAAAACTTATTTTTCAAACGGCTTAAAGATGTCAAGCTTATCCTCAATAATTATCCAATAAGGGTAATTACGAAAACAACTCATTATAACAGATATTGTAAATTATCAGCAAGGTGTATAGTGTCACGACACACGTTGAAATTTATAAGAGGTAAATATGCATTTCATAAATAACATCGTACATGAAAAGAAGATAGGAATAGAATTATCGAGATCATCATATGAGGATCTCATTGAAAAAGGTAATGCCCGCTCCATTTATAACAAAACTATTTTGAATATATTACAAGATTTGGAAATAAGATCCCCTTCAGAAGCAGTATCAGCATCATCAGCCTTATTTATTTTATTATTAATAGCTGCTTGGACTTTTAAATGTGAAGTAGGTGAAATTGAGGATAATTTTATAGACGTATTTCCATACGATGGCGACATAGTTCGTATGCTATAGACTTTCAGAAAAAGATTTTGGTTTGCTAAGCTGTTGAAAATTATCAAAACATGTTAAAGTCCCTCCGTTCAACAAAGAAATTCAGGATTAAACCAAAAAATCTAATGGAGGGACACATTATGATAACATTTTCACTGAGGTTGTCAAAACAACAAAAATCGGTTCTTCAAAATGCATTAAAAAGAACAGAATCAGAAGGAGACTTGACCAAGGTCAAACGTATTTTATCAATTTTGATGCTAAATAAAGGATGTCTCGTGGCTGAGGTATCTGATATCTTGCAGGTAAATACAGAAAGTATTCGCCAATGGTTAAGAAAATATTTGGTAGAGGGGTTACGTGGTTTACGAAGTGGTAGCAGTCCCGGAAGACCTCCCAAGCTGAATAAGTCACAGCGTCGAGAGTTAGCTAAAGCGATTACAGAAGGATCTGAAAAACAGGGTTTCACGGGTTCTTGCTGGAGAACACCGATGATAAGGTACTGGATAAAAGAGAAGTTTGGAGTATTTTATAATACGCGTTATATCAGTGAATTATTACACAGTATGGGATTTAGTTTTCAGAAAGCAACCTTCATAGCGGATAAGTACGACGAAGACAAACGTAAAGAATGGGTTGAGAAAATATGGCCGGAAATACAAAAGAAAGCTGATAAAATAGGGGCTTATATTTTATTTGGAGATGAATGTTCTTTTCCTCAATGGGGTACATTGAGTTATACCTGGGCGATTAAAGGTAAACAACCCGTAGTTAAGACATCAGGAAATCGCAAAGCTTATAAAGTATTTGGCCTGATTGATTATTTCACGGGTCGATTTTTTTCGAAAGGACATGAGGGGAAATTAAATTCAGAAAGTTATATTGAATTTTTAGAAATGGTTTTAAGTAAAACGCGAAAGCCAATTATTTTGATTCAAGACGGCGCACCCTATCATCGAGGAAAATTAGTGAAGCAATTTTTTAAGGATCATTCCGATAGAATAATTGTGTACAATTTACCGAGTTACTCGCCTGATTATAATCCTATAGAAAAGCTATGGAAAAAGATAAAAGAACAGGGAACGCACTTAAAATATTTTCCAACATTTGAAGATTTGAAATCAAAAGTTAACGAAATGTTGATTAATTTTGGTGACTGGAGGGACGAAGTGACTTCTTTATTTGGTTTTTATGATAAACTGGCGGCAGAATGAAGTTAAGATAATTTACAATGTATTTATCTGAAAAGCTATAGAAGATGTAAATCCAAGATCAACACTTGAGAAATATGTTAACTCTTATTTTAAAGTCAACCACTTGGCGTCTATAATAAAAACATTTCGGGAAGCTAAAGTCGAATTCAGTGAATATGAATTGAAAACAAGCCATAGGATGCTTAAGGAATTATCGTGGAAGTATATAGAATTTCTGACAGTTTTTTCTAACTTTTATGAGTCTATTGAAATAACCAGAAAAAAAAATAATATTTCATTAGAGGAAAATTTTCTAATAGGAATTGAAATATTTTCGCAAGTTTTGGTAATGGCTAAATCAGAACCAGAAATTGCTGAAAATGAGGCCTGTTTATTCCTGCTGAATAAAGATCTGCAGAAAATAAGAATTTCTGTGGAAAAAATTAAGAAAACTCATTTTAGTTTAAAAAGTTTTCTACAATCGTCTATTGGTTTAGAAAAGAAAGCAATAGTTTCAGCTGTTGCTGCTAATGTTGATCAAATTTTATTTGAAACATGCCTAGATGCTGATCTTAATGAAATAAAAATTCTATTCGCTAATGAAAAAATTAAAATTACTTCGCAAGCCTTCTTTCATGCTTGCGCTACTGGTCAGGAGAAAATTGTCAGCTTTATCTGTTCAAAATTTTCTAGGGATAATATTGATATTTTAAATGATATAGTGGATGGTTTTACCCCTCTGATGATTGCAACAAAAAACGGTCATACCAAGGTGGTCAAATTGCTTCTATCAAAACCTTATATAAAAAATTTGGAAGTTCATGGTCAAAACGCCCTCGCTTTGTGTAACAATGATACTATTAGAAATTTACTAACCCATCATTTTTATCTAGAAAATAAGGATCACCAGGTTAAGGTTTATGTTTCTTCAGAAAAAGAACAGAAATATCCTCATCCTCTACCGGAAAGTACCCTCTCTTATCCAGAAAATAAGGATCATCAGGCTGAGGTTTATTTTTCCTCAGTAAAAGAACAGAAATATCCTCAGATTCATAAATTATTGAAAAATTGTGAATCTTTAATAGGTGAATTGCAAAATAATAAAATGGATCAAGCTGATAAAATTGCAAGATTACAAGTATTACGTACAGCCTTTGCTTCTTTAATTGCAAGCTCCGATAAAATTATAGATTCTTTTTTTAAAAATAATTATTTGAAGCAAAGTATTCCACAAGCCAGAATGTGTAAAGAGCATAAAAAAATAGTAAAAAAACTACAAGCATTAGAAAAAGAGTTATTGGAATTAAGCCGGCAACTTGCAGCTTTAATACCAGAAGAAAATGAAGATTTTCAAGAAATAAAACCGGTCGAAGAAAAAAATAATTTAAAAGTTGAAATAAAAAAAATGGGAGCTATAAAAGTAGAATTTGCAGGACGCATGGTTTCTAAAGCGGATGAAAATACGGTTCAGGATGAAATCAAACTCTCGCCTGTTTTTTCTAACATTATACCTGAGATTCAAGAATGTAAGAATTTAGATGAACAGAAAATCTTAAAAAATATGCAAATAGACGCCATTTTATATACGGTTATGCGACGGGCCATAGTTGAATTTGATAAGATTAGAACCGCTATCGTTCATGGACTCGGGTTATTATCGTTACAGCTTACTGCGCAGAATCTGGATGAAGAACATCAACGAATTCTTGAATTTGGAAAATGCTTTATGATATGGATCAATAAGTTAAATGATAAAGCTTTACAAGAAAATCCGTACTATAAAAAGCTATCGCAACATGGATTCCGCCTGCAGTCCCAAAGAAAAAAGGGCGAAAGAGAGGAGATAAGCTTACACCAGCGTTGTATTTTCACTCTTACTTTAGCGACCAAAATAGTGGCATACGAAAATTATCCCGCTACCTCGTCCCCGGTGGTAGAGGGCATCAGAAAAAACGCCTTAAAATTAGCAAATATTCATATTCATGTATACGGTTTACGCAATACTCTCTGGGGGAATAAGGGTGAAGCAATACTAGATCGACACTATCCAGATTATGAACCAACATCAACCCCTAAACTCAATCCATTCACGTAGACTGCGAGTGTAAGTGAAGTAAACGTTCTACCGTCGTAACTATAACTTGGGTGGTTTTATCCAGCTCGATATTGACGTGATCTCCAGTTTGTTTATTGCCGAAGTTAGTAAGCCGAAGTGTTTCTGGAATCAAATGAATATCGAAAAATCCTTTAGAGTCGGTGTTGCCGACAGTTAAGCTAGAGCCATCCACCGCCACAAAGCCTTTCGGTAAAATGCATTTCATCCATTCTTGCGGACACTGCAAGGTCAAGCTTAAATTATTTTCGGAGCAGGAAACTTGGCTAACAGTGGCCATGCCGGTAATATGCCCGGCGATCTCATGGCCGCCGATTTCATCGCCATAACGTATGCTGCGTTCTACACTGACCCGGCGTCCTGCGGTTAGCTCGCCTAAGGTGGTTAACCGTAAAGTTTCAGCCATCGCAGTAAAACCAACCTCATGATCCTGAATAAAACTGACTGTTTGGCATACGCCGTCAATATTGACGCTAGCGCCTATTTTGAGTCCTTGCATGAGTTCTGAGTTCAGAGTAACGACATAATTAATAATCCCAGGTTTTTTTTCCACCCGAGAGACCACGAACAAACCTTGAGTAATGCCACTATACATGACGTTATTTTAATGCTTTCAATCTCAAAAAAATAGTAGTGGACGGAAGCTCTTGGGTGGGTGGTTCCAGGTAAATTTGCATTTACCAGGCTTTATTATTAATTATATAATATATATAATACATAATATATATATGGTCAAGTGATATTGAAGTATACTTGCTGACGCTCTGAAGCTTGAAAGTTGGCTCATTAAGAATAACCTTGAAGTAATATGTCTTATATGTAATAATCAAAGGAAATAGCTATGTGGGAAGTGGAATACACGGATGAGTTTGGTCAATGGTGGGACACATTAAATGAAGCGGAACAAATTGATATCACCGCTTATGTTGGTTTGCTAGAAAAGCAGGGTGTACACTTGCCATTTCCTTATTCTTCCGGTGTGAGTAGCAGCAAATACCCACATATGCGTGAGTTGCGAGTGCAGCATCAAGGTGGTCCATACCGTATACTTTACGCCTTCGATCCCAGGCGCATCGCTATTTTGCTTGTTGGTGGCAGAAAAACTGGCGATGATCGCGGGTATGAGAAATATATAGCTAAAGCCAATAAATTGTATGAGGAACATTTAGCTACTTTAAAACGGGAAGCATTAGTATGAGTAAGCCATTTAAAACTTTGACAACAAAAATGTCCACTGCAGCGAAGAATGCAGCGAAAAAAAAGACTCAGCGATTATTGGCGGAAATGCCGCTGCAGGAACTGCGGCAAGCACGACAAATGAGCCAAGAAAAATTGGCAGAAGTATTAGCGACTAAGCAAGCCAATGTTTCACGGCTTGAGCGGCGTACAGATATGTATATTTCCACGCTGCGAAGCTATATTGAGGCCATGGGAGGAAAGTTGGAAATTATCGCACGCTTTCCCGATGGTGAAGTACATGTCAATCAGTTTAGCCAAATTTCTGAGTAATCTTTAGATCGTGCTTTTGAGGATGAAACAAATGAGCAATGCTGGGGTTTTGTTTGAGTGATTCTATAGGGGAATTTAATAATTGTTGAAACGGGGGTAAGGTTTTTAGGAGCTTTGCACCATAAGGTTTGCTATATAAACGCTTATCTAGAATAGTCACAATGCCGATGTCGGTTTCCTGACGGATTAAGCGGCCAACATATTGTGCTAGCCGAATGGCGGTCGCGGGCAAAGTGGCTAATTCAAATGGATTGCGTTTATTTTGGGTCAGCCATTCATTGCGGGTTAATTCAATGGGTGTGGTTGGCACTGCAAACGGTAATTTATGGATAATCACATGCTGACAAAGATCAGCGGGCAAATCCAAGCCTTCGCCAAAGGAAGTTAATCCGAATAAAATCGAGCGGCGGCGCGCAGATATTTTATCTTTATGCGCGGATATCAACAAGGATTTGCCGAGTTGACCTTGCATCAAAATATCTGCTTGCAATGCGGTGGGCATGTCGGCGTAAATTTTTTCCATGGAAACTTTGCTGGTAAATAACACTAGAGTGCCGCCGTTCGGTAAGATCAGTTCAGGTAGTAATTCAGCAGTTTCTTTCCAGTGTTGAGTTTGTTCGCTGCCCTGTGGCGCGCTGCGCATTTTGGGTACGAATAAAACTGATTTACGGTAATCAAAACAAGTCTCCAAGGCGAGTTCGGTGAGTTTGGTATGATTGTTAAGGCCAGTTTTGCGCCGGAAATCATTAAAATCACCTAAGCTGCGCAGAGTGGCGGAGCAGAGCAGAGCGCCAGCCGTCAGCTTATCCCAAAATAAATTCTTCAATTGCTGGCCGATGTTAATGGGCGAGGCATGACAAGTGTACTGATCGCGATGATTTTTTACAAACCAGCGCGCCAGCGGCGCCTCCTGCGCTTGCCGTGGTTGACAAAATAATTGAAAAGTTTGGGCAAGGCCATCGGCGCGGCTTTGGAAGAAACCAAATTGCGCTACCAATTTAGTGAGTAGCCGTTGCTTTTCAGGATCGTTGGTTGCAAGTTTCAGGCTGTCGGTAAAATCATCTAGCAAGCGCTGACATTCGCCGGCAAACCGTGTGCCAATTTGCTGAATGGGCTGAGCGAGCGCAAATAATTCACTCTGATTTTCTAAGCAGCGCCAGACATAATCTTTATGACCATCTTCAATAAATAGATGAGAATTTTGTTTTAATAATTCCTGCAGAGTTTGTAATGCTTGGATCAATTGGCGGGTTTGTTCTTGCAAAGTAGTTTGCCGGGCTTCGGTAACCTGCCCACTTTGCACCGCTTTGTTGATGGCGCTGGTAAAAGGATTAATCCATTCTATGGAGTCCAGCAAGGGTGTAGATTGAGCGAAATGATCCAAGGCTTTATCTGGGAAATGATGACATTCATCTATGACATAAACACTTTTGTCCATGCTGGGTAATAAGGCTCCGCCGCCCAGCGTTAAATCAGCCAGCAGCAAGCTGTGATTCGTGATGACAAAATCGGTTTGCTGCCATTTTTGCCGCGATTGATAAAATGCGCATTGTTGAAAGTAAGCGCATAATTTACCACTGCAGCCAACGCTATCAGTGCTGACTTGCATCCATTGTGCATCAGTCACGGTCAAATTCAATTGATCGCGATCTCCGTCCCATTTGCCATGGTTTAATAAAGTGCGGAGCTGCTCTTGGTAATCTTGAGAGCTAAAAATATCGATTTGTTGATCATCATTAAACAGTCGCGCATGGCAAACGTAGCGGCGGCGTCCTTTCGCTAGAGCAGTTCGAATATTGATGCCGAGTATTTTGGCGAGTAAAGGCAGATCTTTGGAAAATAACTGTTCTTGCAGGGCGATTGTGGCAGTGCTAATGACGATCACTTGCTTGTCAGTTTTAGCGAATAAAGCGGCGATGCTGTAACTGAGAGTTTTGCCGGTCCCGGTAGGTGCTTCTAAGCAAATAATCTTTTCCCGGTGTAAAGCCGTATAAGCTTCCTGGATCATCGTCAATTGTGAAGATCGCTGGTGTAAGCCTGCCGCTACTAACTTTTTCGAAATCTGCTCAATGTCCATGGGGGAGGATATTAACATACTCCTGTGGTTAGAATTAAGAATATTTTAATGTTGTTAGGGTAATATTTGTACCATTATTAAATTTAAAAAAGGTTTTAAAAATATGAAATCAAAAAAAGAAATAGATCTCACGTATGGTTCAATGGATCAGAAAGGCGTCACAATGGATGAAGATCGGGCAGTGGAATTGATAAATTATATTAAAAGTTATTATGTAAAGAATATTGCGCCGCGAGGAGAAGGAACTAAAAATCAAGAAAAACGTAAAGGTATCAAAGATTTAGGCGAAAAAATCACTAGCGCTCTCCAATTTAAGAATCCTGTTGAAGATTATCAAACATTGAAAGAACAAATTAGGTCATTTTTCTCAGTTGCAAACTCTTGGCATCAGCAAGAAATTCAGAAGGGTGGGGTTACCGGATTACTGAGTTGGATAGCGGAGCCTTTCAATGGTAATTCGCCTACTCAAAGTACGCTGGAAAAATTAATTCTGGAACTCAGCAACCAATTAAATATACGAGATGGATCAAAAGAAAAATATTATCGAGAATTAGATCTGAGGATCTCTAGCTCACCAGGACAATAATTAAAGTAATATGGTAGAATAGCGCTGTCAATTCAGGAGGAGAAGTATGAAAAAAATAGGTTTGATAGCGCTGATCCTGGCGTGCGCCGTACCGGTTGCGCTGGCTGCTGTAACAAATGATCAGATTTCAGTGGCTGCGGCTTATCAAAATGAGTCAAGCGCAGGTGTAAATACATCCGCGCCGGAAACCCAGTCTGCACTAGACCCGGATTTAGATCAGCCTACCGCTCCGGTGGGGCAAGAGGCAGATGCGGCTTCCCCAAGCCTAAACTCAGAATTAAAGACGACCATTGATGATCTGTCCCAGCAAGTAAAAAATTTGCAAGCGGATGTGGATTTATTGCACCAGCAGACTCGTCAGGCGCATCGGCAAATCACTGCCATCCAGTACGCTATATATGGATTAGCCGGTTTGGTGATTTTGTTAATGCTGTGGTCCTTGGTTAAACCGTTTAAAAAGCCTATCCAAATTTCTGCTCCGGTATTAGCTGCGCCTGCTGCTGCTCCCGGACAAGGTGAGTATGATTTTATGGGGAGCAGTGAAGCCATTCCAGCTAAGCTGGATCTGGCGCGCGCTTATATTGCTATGGAAGATTTTACTTCCGCCCGAGAAACATTAGTGAAATATTAGTGGAAGGTAATGAAGAGCATCGCCAAGAAGCGAAATCTTTATTAAAAAAAATCAAGACCTAATGGATCATATTCAACGTATTGCATTATGCTGTTCGCTATGACGGTTCCCGTTATCATGGCTGGCAGCATCAAGAGGGGTTAATGACGGTTCAGAGGCTCTTTAGAGAAAGCGCTCTCGTTATGTGGCTGACCACCCGGTAGCCGTGGTTTGTGCTGGGCGTACTGACGCCGGCGTGCATGCCACCGGCAAATTGCCCATTTTGACACCCATGCTAAGCGAATGACCATGCCTGGGTGTTTGGCGCCAATAGCAATCTACCCCGCGATATTAGCGTAGCTTGGACAAAACATGTTTGGCAGAATTTTCATGCCCGTCATTCTGCGATGGGTCGAAGATATCGATATATTATTTATAATCATGAGATTAGGCCAGTATTTTACATCATGCTGTAGGTTGGTATTATCGGCTATTGGATGAGCAGCTGATGAATCAGGCTGGTCAATACTTGTTGGGTGAGCATGATTTTAGCGCGTTTCGCGGGGCAGGTTGTGAATCAAACTCGCCGATTCGAGAAATTTATGAATTCGAAGTGTCTCGTTACCGGCGCATGGTAGTGATTGAAGTCTGTGCCAATGCTTTTTTATTACATATGGTGCGCAACATCGTCGGCGTATTGGTAGCTGTCGGTAGGTGGCAGAAACCGCCGGAATGGGCTAAAGAAGTTTTACAAAGCCGCGACCGCCGCCACGGCGCAGTGACATTTCAGCCCAATGGATTATACTTGGTGGAGATCAAATACCCGGAAGAGTACGATTTGCCAACCACGCCTATCGGCCCCTTTTTCCTACTTAGACTGGCTTATCGGGCGTAACTTTTGTATAATACTACTTCTATTGTCTGTCAGAGGGTTGCATGAGTTGGTTTGAAAAGTTATTGCCAAAAGTTTCCACAGCCAAGAAAAAAGGCGTGCCTGAGGGTGTGTGGAGTAAATGTGATCATTGTCAGGCCACCTTGTACCGAGCCGAATTAGAAAGCAACTTGCATGTCTGTGTAAAATGTAGTCATCATTTGCGTTTATCCGGTCGTAAACGTTTAGACATATTCCTTGACGCGGATGGACCGGGTCGAATTAGGCCAAAATATCCGGCCTAAAGATTGGCTGAAGTTCCGCGATTCCAAAAAATATCGTGACCGCTTGCAAGCGGCACAAAAAACCTCCCATGAAAAAGAAGCCTTGATCGTGATGACGGGCAAGCTCCTTGATCTTCCCGTCATTGTTGCCAGCTTTGACTTTAACTTTATCGGCGGTTCGATGAGCGCCGCCGTGGGCGAACGTTTTGTAGTCGGCGCTCAAGCCGCGCTGACTAAGAAAATACCTTTTATTTGCTTTTCGACCAGTGGTGGCGCGCGAATGCAGGAAGGCTTGTTTTCTCTGTTTCAAATGGCCAAAACCAGCGCAGTACTGGCCCATTTGGCTAAGGCGGGAGTGCCATACATTTCAGTGCTCACCGATCCAACCATGGGTGGAGTATCCGCTAGTTTAGCTACTTTGGGAGATATCATTATCGCCGAGCCTAACGCTTTGATTGGTTTTTCCGGGCCGCGCGTTATCGAACAAACCATCCGTCAAACTTTACCGGAAGGCTTCCAGCGCAGTGAATTCTTACTGGAACACGGAGCGATCGACATGATTGTCGACCGGCGCGAATTGCGTAACAAAATCGCTCATCTTATCGCTAAATTGACCCATGCAGCCGAACCCGCTCAGTAATCTGAATGAATGGCTGGACTATATCAGCCAACTGCACCATAAAGAGATGGACTTTGGGTTAGATCGGATTCAAGCTGTGGTGAAACCGCTGGGCTGGCAGCAATTTTCTTGCCCGGTGGTGATTGTCGGCGGCACTAATGGCAAAGGATCGTGTGTTCGATTTTTAGAAAGTATATTCACTACCGCAGGTTATCGTGTAGGAGCTTATACTTCTCCACATTTGCTGGCGTTTAATGAACGGATTCGGGTGGCCAATGCAATGGTCGACGATGCGGCATTATTAACTGCGTTTAGCTTAGTAGAAAAACATCGCGGCCATACCTCGCTTAGTTTTTTCGAATATACTTTTTTGGCTGCTTTGCAGATTTTTCAACAGGCTGCTTTGGATTTAGTTGTGCTGGAAGTGGGTTTAGGCGGACGCTTAGATGCCGTGAATATCGTGGATGCCGATATCGCAGTGATTACGACGATTGATTTAGATCATACGGATTTATTAGGCCCGGACCGCGAATCCATAGCCAGGGAAAAAGCAGGTATTTTTCGTAACGGGCAGACAGTAGTCTGTGGAGACCCTGAGCCGCCGCTGAGTTTGCGGCAACGCGCTGCGGAACTTAGCGTTAACTGGCAGGCTATAGATGACACTTTTCATTATGAGCATCAATCTGCACTGGGTGATTGGCGCTGGCAAAGCCACAAACGAAATTATGAAAATTTACCGGAGTTAACGTTAAAGCATCAAAATGCAGCGACTAGCTTAATGGTGGTAGACTTACTTCAGGAACGGTTGCCCGTGGCCGAAAGTGATTTGCGACAAGGTTTAGCTCTGGCTAAATTAGCTGGGCGATTTGAAAAGATTCCGCTCCAGAATGGGTTTTGTTACGTAGATGTAGCGCACAATCCACAAGGGGGGCGCTGGCTTGCGGAGCAGTGGCGGCAAGTCCCGGTAAAGGGTAAACGGATTGCGGTTTTAGGAATGCTGGCGGATAAAGATATTGCAGGAACCATCCAGTCTTTATTACACTATGTTGATAGTTGGCATGTGGCCACTTTGCCAGTTTCTCGCGGTGCAACCGCTCAGCGTTTGCAAACGCTATTGATGGCGGCAGGGGTGAAAAATTGCTGCGTTTTTGATACCGTTGAGCAGGCATTGCAAGCTGCTATAGACGATGCCAATTTAGAACAGGATACTGTGTTAGTATTTGGTTCGTTTTACACCGTAGCCGCTGCTAAAAATTTTTTAAAATGATTAAAGGGAGATATGTTTATGAGAGATCTGAATGAGCAAATGAATTTAAGTCAAAATTCGCGTGCTAAGTTTAAACAACGGATAGCAGGGGGCGCTGTATTATTGATTGTGTTAGCGATTTTTTTACCCTTTATTTTTCATCATTCACATCCCGCTGACCCCGCAGCAATCGAGCAAACTCAAACCCAAGCACCGCCAGCCCAAGCTTCAGTTAGCAATAATACCACGGCTACTTCGGCGGAGTCAGCACCTTCGGCATCCGTTGCTACGCCTCCCGCTCCCGCAGCTTCAGCTGCACCAGTTGCTCAACAGGTTGCAGCACCGGCGCCTATACCTGCACCCGAACAATCAATGGGTTCCGATCAACCGGGATTAACTTCTCAGCAAAGCGAGGCGGAGCAAACCCAACCGTCAGCGCCGTCTGCTGACGTTCAACAAACTCAGGTATCAGTACCGGCTGCTAACGTTCAGCAAACTCAACCAGCTGCTCCAGCCGCTGAGGCCACTACAGCGCAACCACCGGCAGTATCATCTGCTGCCGCAACCCAGTCGCAGCCTTTAACCGAACAACAGATAGTTCCGAAGAAATCAGTACTGCCGGCCCCCGCTAAAACTAAAGCGGCGCATCCATCTGCTGCTCGTGTTTTACCGCCACCAGCTAAATCTGTTTCTCGCGCGGGGCAGGGTGCATGGATCTTACAAGTGGGCAGTTTTACCCAACCTGAATATGCGCGTGAGTTAACTAGTAAATTACGGGCCCAAGGTTTGCAAGCCTATTCCGTACGCACTAATCATTTAACTCGGGTATATGTGGGCCCGTTAGCAAGCCAGCAACAAGCACAAAGGATTCAACGGCAGGTGCGGGCAGAATTTCAAATGAACAGTTTAATCACTAAAAAGAATTAATCTATGGCTTCAATTGACTGGCTAAATTTTAATTGGATCGATTACACCATTATCGCCATTATTCTTATTTCCTTGTTGATTGGGATAGTGAGAGGTTTTGTTTGCGAGGTTATCTCGCTGATTACCTGGATAGCGGCGTTTTATTTGGCGTTTAAATTTGCCGATCCTTTAGCCAGACATATTACTTTTGTTGATTCGAGTACCGCAAAATATAGCATCGCTTTTGGCGGTATTTTCCTCTTAACTTTGATCATAGGCATTACCCTGAATGAGCTGGTTAGCCATCTGTGGCATCGGACTGGCGTTCCTGCGGCAGATCGAATTTTAGGACTGTTGCTGGGTATAGTTCGCGGAGTTGCGATCATTGCGTTTATTTTGTTGTGGGTGGGATCTAGTCCTTTAAAAGATGAACCGGTAGTGAAAGCTTCACAACTTATTCCGGTCTTTAATCCGGTGGTAAATTGGCTGCGGCAAATTCTTCCGGAAAAAGTAGTCCATATTTCAGATTGGACTAAAAAGAAAACGTTAGAGCCCGTAAAGAATTGAAGTCGTCATCGTAGATAGAGAGAATATTATGTGTGGAATAGTCGGGACTTTAGCAACAGCTCCAGTCAGTCAGGATATTTATGATGCGCTTACGATCATCCAACATCGCGGTCAAGATGCCGCCGGGATTTTAACCAGCGATGGGCGGCGAATTTTTTTGCGCAAAGCCAACGGTTTAGTGCGCGAAGCTCTCCATAAATCCGATGTGCAGCGGTTACAAGGCCGAATGGGGCTAGGGCACGTACGTTACCCCACTGCAGGCAGCCAAAGCGCTGCGGAATCTCAGCCTTTTTATGTAAATTCCCCTTATGGAATGAGTATTGTGCATAATGGTAATTTAACCAATGCCGATACATTAGCAGAGGATTTAATTCGTACCGATTTACGTCATTTAAACACGGATTCCGATACTGAAGTTTTATTAAATATTTTTGCGCATGAGTTACATCGTACCGGCGGAGTCATTCTGACCCCACAAGAATTATTTGCCGCACTGCGTAATGTTTATCGGCGGGTGCGCGGCGCATATTCGGCAATCGCCCTGATCACCGGCTACGGTATTGTGGCGTTTCGCGACCCTTATGGCATCCGGCCACTGATTTATGGCAAACGTGAAACTTCGCAAGGCGTGGATTATATGATCGCTTCCGAGAGTATTGCTCTCGATGCTTTAGGTTATACCGTCATTGCGGACATTGCTCCGGGTGAGGCAATTTATATTACCCAGCAAGGTGGATTTTACCGTGAACAATGCGCTGATAAAATTCAACACTCGCCTTGTTTGTTTGAGTTCGTTTATTTAGCCCGGCCTGATTCGGTGATGGATAATATTTCGGTTTACCAAGCCCGGATTAAAATGGGTGAAAAGTTGGCGGATAAGATTCTGGCGCTACGTCCCGAGCATGACATCGATGTGGTCATTCCCATCCCGGATACCAGCCGGACTGTTGCATTGCCGTTAGCGCAGCGATTAAATATTCCTTATTCAGAAGGTTTTATCAAGAATCGCTACATAGGCCGCACTTTTATTATGCCGGCGCAGGAATTGCGGCGCAGTTCAGTGCGCATGAAACTCAATGCAATGAAAGCTGAATTTGCTAATAAGAATGTGTTATTGGTGGATGATTCGATTGTGCGCGGCACCACTTCTAAAGAGATTATCCAAATGGCCCGGGATGCTGGAGCGAATAAAGTTTATTTTGCTTCCGCCGCACCGCCGGTAAGATATCCAAACGTCTACGGCATTGATATGCCTAATGCTAAAGAGTTAGTAGCGCATAATCATTCTGTAGCTGAAATTGAGCGGATAATTGGTACAGATTGGTTGATTTATCAAGATCTGAGCGATTTATATGCGGCGGTTAATGAAGCCGCTCAAACTTCTCAAAGCCGGGTAACCCGTTTTGAAGATTCAGTCTTTACCGGTGAGTATGTTACCGGAGATATTGATCAACAGTACCTGCAGGCTTTAGCGGGAATCCGCAGCGAGCAGGCTAAATTAAAACGCCAAGCAGCCGAAAGCGACGTTGATCTGGCTTAAAATGGAGGTCACTATGACAAATATCATGCATTCAGTACGAATCCATCAATCAGGTGAGCCTGAGGTTATGCGCTATGAAGAGTTACCTATCCCAGCTCCAGGCGCAAATGAGGCTTTAATTCAAGTGAAAGCTGCGGGCATTAACTTTATTGATATTTATATTCGCTCCGGAGTTTATTCTCGTCCATTCCCGTCTACTTTAGGTTTTGAAGGCGCAGGAATCGTTATCGCCGTGGGTGCTGATGTTAGCCATATCAAACCGGGAGATCGAGTGGCGTGGACGGATGTATTTGGTTCGTATTCCTCGCACGTGCTTGCACCTGCGGATCGCTTAGTACTCCTGCCCGATTCATTGAGCTTTGAACAAGGCGCAGCCGCTATGTTACAAGGCATGACCGCGCAATATTTGACACAGGGCGCTTACTGGTTGAAACCAGGCGATACGTGTTTGGTGCATGCAGCCGCTGGCGGTGTGGGTTTGTTACTATGCCAAATCGCTAAAATATTGGGAGCGCGCGTGATTGGCACGGTATCCTCTACCGAAAAAGCTCGGCTAGCACGCGCCGCTGGAGCGGATGAAATTATTATTTACACCGAGCAGGATTTCAGCAGTGAAATACAAAAACTCACCAACGGCGCTGGCGTCAACGTGGTTTATGATTCCGTCGGCAAGGATACGTTTGAAAAAAGTTTAGCGTCATTAGGTTTGCGCGGATATCTAGTAATCTTTGGTCAGGCTAGCGGTCCAGCGCCATTATTGGATACACAAAAATTAGCAGCTAACGCTTTATTTCTGACTCGGCCTTCGCTATTTAAATATATAGTGACTCGAGAAGAATTGCTGACTAGAGCCAACCAGGTGTTCGCATGGATTAGCGCCGGAAAATTAAATCTGCGCATCGAGCATAAATATGCTTTGCAACAAGCCGCAGAAGCGCATCATGCTCTAGCCGGTAGAAAAACCACCGGCAAAATTCTATTAATTCCAGGGTAACCCGTGTTAGGTTTGAATAGTCTACTTGATAGGTTTTCTCACTCATCACTCTACCTCTTCGCCAGCATTCAGCGCATAAAACTCATGCAGCTTGGCTTGTAACAATTTTTTATCGGGTAATTGCGTCTGGTATTCGGCAATAAGCGCCGGGGATAAAGAACGGCTGAGTGCATATTCCACCACCTCTTGATCCTTACTGGCGTATAGCAGCACACCAATGGCGGGATTTTCATGCGGCTTTCTATGGTCGCGATCCAGCGCTTCCAGATAGAAATTAAGTTTACCGATATGCTCTGGTTCGAAGCGGTCAATTTTCAGCTCGAACGCTACTAAGGCATTTAAGCCACGATGGAAAAATAACAAATCCCCGTTTACTCCATTTTTCTTGAATGGACATCTTGAGGTAAAATTCACGCTCTTCCGGTCGTTTGCTTTGACTGAGTATAATCAAATTATGTGTCCAAGGTAATTGTCTCACCAGCGGTGAGACTTTTATATCTCCTTGATAAATTTCATAAAACTGACGCATTCGAAACAAATTGGGTCGGGTAAAGCCTTTTAAATTAGGCTGCGTTAATACCAAATGACGCGCCAATGCATCAACCACCCCATCTCCCCATTCGGCAGCTTGCACCTTGTGACTGATATACTCACCTACTTGCCAGTAAAGCTCGATTAAGGTGGTGTTCACTGCTTGATAAGCTCGCTTGCGCGCGTTTTCAATCAGTTGGACAATTTCAGCAAAATCTGGCTTTTGCGCTAGCTTTATCATGAATGCACCTCTTGCAGCAATCGCATAATTTCCACACTCACCGCATCTAAATCGGCATCAATTTCCGCCAGATCTCTAGGTGGCTGGTACTGGGTAATCGTGCCAGGCTTTTTTACTTAGACAAACCATTCAATATTTTTCCATGCTCCCGGATCAGCCTTTTTGGCAATAATACGTGTTTTCCAGTCACTAGCATGAATCTCCAGTTTATGTTCATCCGGATCTAAAAAATATAATGAATCACCAGGAGAAGTGTTATCTTTGAAAACTGCAGCGCCTGAGCTAATAATACGGCGGCTCATGGCGGCGAATTCCTCAGATGAAACGGTAAAGGCGTAATGGGTATAACAAGGATTGGGCTGACGTTTTTCGTCTACATTTAAGCAAAACCAAAAATCACCGACTAAGAAATAAGCGCCTTTATCCCATCGGCACAAGGGTTTTAATCCGAGAACGTCTCGATAAAAATGAAAAGACTTCTTAATATTCTGAACGGCTAAAGTAATGTGGTTCATACCAGTAATCATCGGTTTCACTCCAATAGCGGTAAACTAAAACTGAAGAATTCTAAGTTATCCTCTGCCGTATATATCCTCAATTCGAACTATGTCATCTTCGCCGAGATAATCGCCCACTTGCACTTCGATAATTTTCGCAATTTGTTTGCCAAAATTCTCGATGCGGTGCAAAGCTTCGCGCGGGATGTAAATGCTTTCATTAGCGATTATTCTATACTAAAAAATTAAATCACACCACTGAATTGAGTGCCAATGATGCCAGGCTTGTCAATTTGGCATTTTAGAATTGTCAAATTGGCAAGCCTGGCACGGGTTATTTTAACTAAATCTGTGATATAATTAAAACATGAGCAAAAAAAATTTATTAGAGACAAATCCCTACTTAGCAAACCTTGAATTAAGAGGGAAAATGATACATGCCAGCGTGGTCACTTCTACCGCTATTGAAGGCGTCCATATTAAAGTGCAAAGCGGGTTAAAGCGTGTTAACCCCCGCAAGAAGAAATAAACTACTTTTTATAAATTCGAAGCGTCCTGCGGATAACTGAAGCTAATATTTTAACCATCGGTTCATAATTTCTATCTAACCCAACTCTCACTGCTGCAAAATATTCTTGTTTCTTTTTACCTTCTATACTCCCAAAGTCTAACGGAGGTAATCCGGCTTGCAATGCCATTAACCAAATCAGGAGACGCCCAAGTCGGCCATTTCCTTCGCGAAACGGATGTATCAAAATAAATTCCACATGAGTAATCGCAATAGCACGAGCAATTTCATCCAACGAAGTAAAACAACAGGGACTCCATTTCTTAAGTTGGTCATTTTCAAATTTTTTCATGAGTGACGGCACTTGCTGCGCAGATGCAAAAGGAAAGCCGTCTTTTTCCATATTGACTTGCCTATATTGCCCTGCCCATGAATAGATGTCTCTCAGCCATATTTTATGCATCTTACAAATATCTGCAGCAGTAAATTGATGAATTTTTCCAAACATAGCGGCAGATTGTTTATGAGTCTCCTCTAACCTTTGCCATTCCAGCGTATCGAGTTCACGTTTCTTTTTTATACCTAACAAATTTTTTAAAACACGCCCGCGAGAACTTGGCTCAAATTGAGTTTCTTCTGATTCAACTTGATAACGTCTACCTATCTTTAAACTCATTGTTAGATTCTCCGTGACTATTCTGGCAAATTATAACGCTATTCTAGCGCATTCATCGCTGTATGCCTTAACGTACGGCGAACTATTTTACCTACCGTAGATATCTTCAATGCGGACTATATCATCTTCGCCGAGATAATCGCCCACTTGCACTTCGATAATTTTCGCAATTTGTTTGCCGAAATTTTCGATACGATGCAAAGCTTCGCGCGGGATGTAAACGCTTTCATTTACTTGATAGATTCTAGTTTGATCGTGGACAGTCAGAGTAGGGGACCCAGCAACAACTACCCAATGTTCGGCGCGTTTGAAATGTTTTTGTAAGGATAAACGCCCGCCAGGATTAATCGTTAATGATTTTACTTGATAATTATTTTCGATCCGCAAGGTTTCATAAGTTCCCCATGGGCGTTCATAAATTTTTCCAACTTCATTATTCATTAATTTTCTCCTTATGATTATGATTGCTGAGTAACGCCAATTCTGCAATAGCGATGGCGCCTAAAACCCCGGCGTTTTCCTCTAGGCCAGGTTTGACTACGTAATTTTCTAATCCTTGGATAACGGTCGGGTTTTGAATGTAACCGCCGAGATGGTTGACAAGCTGGCGGCGGATTTTTGGTAAAAGGTGAGCTTGGCGCATAACCCCGCCACCGACAATAATCCGCTTGGGTGATACAGTCAAAGTATAATTCGCCAGTGCTATTCCGATGTAGCTCGCTTCAAATTCCCAGCCAGGATGATCTTCCGGTAGATCAAGGGCCGATTTGACTCCCCAGCGTTCTTTTAAAGAGGGGCCTGAGGCTAGACCTTCCAAACAATTATGGTGATATTCGCAAACTCCGGCAAAAGTATCGTCTTTATGTTGGGGAATTAATATATGGCCCATTTCCGGGTGCATTGCGCCATGCACCAATTGATGGTTGACGATCAATCCGCCGCCGATGCCGGTGCCAATCGTTAAATATAAGACGTCGCTGATGTTTTGTGCGGCGCCCCAGCGGTATTCGCTAATCGCAGCGGCGTTCACATCGGTGTCGAAACCGACTGGACAATTGAATTCACGCTGTAGCGCGCCGACAAAGTCGAAATTTATCCAGTCGTGTTTTGGAGTGGTGGTGATATAACCGTAAGTCGGCGAAGTATGATCTAAATCCAATGGCCCAAAAATGGAAGCTCCGATTCCAGCGATCTCGACTTTGCGTTGTACGCCACGAATATAATCTATGAGCGCGCGCATGGTAATGGTGGGAGTTTCAGTGCGGATGACGGTTCGATCTTGTAAATCATCAGGCCCGGAGCCATAAGCGCAAACAAACTTAGTGCCGCCGCCTTCAATACCTATAAAATATGCCATTTTTAATACCTCTTTATGATAAAGTGGCGCTATAAGCCAGCACCACTACTGCCAATATTAATAAACCAATTGCTGACAATGCGCGGCGGGCAATCGCCTTGGACACATGCGACCACTCGTGATGCCGCCATCCCCAAAAATTTGCGGCTAGAATAATCAGTACCATAAACAATGGCCAGCCCACTACCGGCCCTAAATTGCCAATCAATAATGAAGCTTGACTATATAGTATGAGAGCGCAATACCAAAATATGGCCATCTGAATAGTCCATAAAAAATTAACCCGGCTGCCGGAGATTTGAAAACGCGAGAGGGTATTATTTTTACGAAGTAAGTAAACCATATAGATTGCATAAGGAATAAAAGTAAAGGTTAAAAAAACCGGCCAAATAATCATGGCTGCAGCTAGATGATTCATTCCGGCATTTAACGCTACGGTCTGTAAGCCATGAGTCGCTGCGAAAGTAAAATTCTGTAGTGCTGAACAAAAGCCTGCGATGACGGCCAGCACAATGCCTAATTGATATGAGCCGGTGGGCTGCAAATCTGGCCGCATTTGCTTAGTGTAAGTATCGCGCTGCTTTCCAGCCTGGCAGGAAATGGCTAGCCCGGCAATAATCAAGATAATACCAATTAAGGTCGTGAATCCAAACCAAGTAAAAATTTTCTCAGGGTGGAGGACGACTAAAGGTAATAGAAATCCTAAACCGGTTCCCAATCCAATATTGATTACAAATCCAAGTCCAAAGCCGATTATTTTAAGACATTGAGCGAAGCAAGCCTGGCCGACGCCAAATAGAATGCCGCCAACCATTAAGGCTATTAATGCTGGGGTAGGTAGATGTAAGTACACCGCGGCGGCATTGGGAGCTAATAGAAAAATAATCGCCCAAGGCAGAATTAAAAAGGCCCAAACCGCATAATGGAGCCAAATATTTTCAAAATGCCAATGCTTAATATTTTTGGTGGGTAATGCAAACGAACCATTAATAATCCCGCCGATAAAAATATAAATTAGGGCGGCGAAAATAGTCATCTTTACCTCGACAGGCTATAAAATGATCGTATTATATCCTCATTCTGCCTGTCCAGCAATTCTCGCTTAAGCGAGAATTGCTGGTTTCTTCACTAACTATTTGGACTTTTTGATCGCCCCGATAGGAAATTCACAAAAAAAGTGATTAGCAGTTTCGGTGATTTTAATGGTATACCCTGAATTTTTTGCTTCAGGACTTTCCAAATAATCTCCACTAATTTTGCAGGTTTGATCGATGCCTTTGCTATCCACTTGGGATATTTGTAACGTAAATTGTTCAGGCCCGAAGTTGCCGTCACCAGTATCGTAATAACAATAATCAGGCACGCTAGCGAATCGTGATGGGTCAAATGTTATAGTGAATTGCTGGCCAGTTTTTACGGTTGGGTCTTGGCCTAAATTTAAATAGGGTGTTAGCGGAGTTGATCCAGTGCACTCATTAGGCTGACCGCTGACACCATAGCTAAGAGTGGCATTGGTGATCGTGATGGGGTTGATAACAGAGTCACTTGAATTCAAAAGATAAAATGTGGTGCTGGCTGCGAACGAAGCGCCAGGGAAGGCTAAAGGAATGAGCAGTAAATTCCTTGCTAACTGTTTTTTAATAAAATTCATTTTTCTCTCCTTTTAAATTTGAATTAAATAAATATCAGTTTGCAATTGTATGTAATTCTAAGATATTACGCAATCAATAATATTGGCTTGAATGTATGTTAAAATGCAGGAATGATTTTAGACAGAAAAATATCCGTGGCGCCGATGATGGCCTATACCGATCGCCATTTTCGAGTGTTAATGCGCCTGATCACCCAAAAGGCCGTACTGTACACTGAAATGGTCACTACCGGCTCGCTGATTCACGGCGATGCTATCCGGCATCTGGATTTTTCGCCTTTGGAGCGGCCTTTAGCGCTGCAACTGGGGGGTTCTCACCCTCAGGAATTAGCGGCATGCGCGCGGATAGCAGAAGATTTGCAATATGATGAAGTTAATTTAAATGTTGGCTGTCCCAGTGAGCGGGTACGTTCCGGGCAATTTGGCGCCTGTCTTATGAAGCAGCCGGAGTTAGTGGCCGAATGTGTGGCGGCCATGCGCGCTGCGGTCAAGCTACCGGTTACGGTTAAAACTCGGATTGGCGTGGACCAACAAGATAGTTATGAAGAATTGAGCCGTTTTGTCTCTATATTAAAGCAGGCAGGCTGTGAGGTTTTTATTCTCCATGCCCGTAAAGCTTGGTTAAAGGGACTTAGTCCGCGTCAAAATCGCAGTGTTCCGCCGCTGCGTTATGAGATGGTTTATCAACTGAAGCAGGATTTTCCCGAATTGACCATCATTATTAATGGCGGTATCAAGACCTGGGATGATATAAACGCCCACCTACGGGTTGTCGATGGCGTGATGATAGGCCGAGAAGCTTACGATAATCCCTGCTTATTGGCGGATAATTCTGGATTAGATCGCGCTGCGGTAGTCAAAAATTATCTACCTTACCTGGCGGAGCAGTTAAATAAAGAGACGCAGTTTTGGAAAATGTCCCGGCACTTAATGGGCATATTTCAGAGTCAACGCGGGGTAAAACAGTGGCGCCGTATGCTAAGCGAGTGGCGGCAAGCCCCGAAAACTCTAGAGGAATTAAGGGATAAAGTAGAGGATATGCTCACTCAGATTGGATAAAAGACCTGTCATTCCCGCGAAGGCGCGTGGGCGTTAAGAGTACTATTCCCTCCCCTTTCCAAGGGGAGGGTTAGGGTGGGGATGGTTTAGGTTTAGGCTGCGCCTTGTTTCTTATCTTTTTTGGCGTACCGCTGACGGAACCGTTCCACGCGCCCAGCAGTATCAATCATTTTTTGCTGACCGGTAAAGAAAGGATGGCAATGTGAGCAAATATCTAAATGTACTTCTTCCTGTTCAATTGTGGAGTTCACTTTAAAAGTGTGGCCGCAATTACAGTGAAAAGTCACTTCGTGATACTTGGGATGAATGTTTTTTTGCATTGTTTATTCCTCTGGTCTTGGCAAGCTCATTATCATAATGGAAATTAAACCGTTTTGCAACCGGGGATTCTCACATGGTTGTCTCAAAACGGTCTGTGCATCAACAATTATATACTTATTCTGATGTGTTGTTCTTCTTTAGCCTCTCTAATTTCGGAGCAAGTTGAATATGTTTGAATATTGTTAGGGTTACTGCAAAACCTGTCTAATTTTTCTTTGGGGGTATTAAAAAACAATGAAACTAATCTCGATGGCAGGATCGCCTTAATTAGAGCTTTTGCTTGCTCAATAAACGGTTTTTCCCACCAGCTAGGTTGATTGGCTTCAAGGGTTGTGAAGTGACCAGACGCTACTAGTTTAAACTCGTCATATAAGACCTGTTTTTGGATAGTGTCATTCTTTACCAAAGTATTATTAATATTAGTGACTTCTTCTTTCAGTGTTTTAACCGCCAAAAATCGGCGACTAAATTTTTTTACATTATTCTTGCTTTGCGGGTCGTTGATTTTTCCATACACGGTTGTTATGGGCCAAGATTCCAGGATGGTTGGGCGCGTTTGGAGGCCGGAGCATATATTAATGTAAATAGGTAATCCCTCGGCAGAATGAACCACTCGGATGCCTTTGGCAGATTGCTTAGAAGGATTTTCCCTTTGCCATGCCGTTAGTATTTCTATTCGGGAATCACGTAGAGACTTAATTAATTCTAAAGCCTCTGATTGCAAGCGCGCAAAGTATTCATACAGAATAATTTCTAGTTGAACGAGTTCGGCGCCGATCAATTTATTTTGAGAAGTTGTGCGTCTTTTCATGACATTTCCCTCCATTTCGACTATCTGGGATTACCCTTTTAAAAAAATCTATTTGATTGTTTTTAACCTATTTTTGATAAAAATGCAAACCCTCTACCCGGCTATCTCAGTCATCACCCCATAAGGTAATGTATAAAATTTGGACAATTTAAGATTTTGTTAATATTCATGGGTTATATTAAACATCACATTTCATTAACTAAGTAGTAAGTAGGAAAGTATAAATGTTAGATTTAAATAATGACGACAACCTAAATTATGCTAACTTGTATAGCATTTACTTTGTAAAAAAAGAACCGAAGCACTATATCGAGTCATTATCCGAACTTAAAACAATAACTAAATTAGTATTGCTTTATCATGCAGATAAAATAGATGAAACTTCGAGAAAGTATGACGTAGGTAAGCGTTTCGCATCAGGTTGGAAGTCACTATATATTAAAATTTTGCAATCTAAAAATCTTGCAGAATTCAACTTTTTATTTGAAGAAGATTGTAAATATTTTAAAAAAAGTTGTAAGAAGGAAGCACTACAAGAGTTTACTAATATTTTTATTGAAAGTAAGGAAAATTTAGGATCTCATGAAAGATTAAAAAAATTTTTAGAACATGATTTACTCGTAAATAATTATTATATTTTTTGGCCGCAAATCCTTAGTAAGCTTTCTGAAAAAAGTCTATTTGAGGTTACTGCCAAAAAATTTTTAAGACATCCACATAATAATGATACAATTCTAGTAGATAAACTTCAGGCTCTGCTTGAGAATAAATCACATCGAAATGAAATTCCTAATATTTTCTTAGAATATGTAGTCGAGAGTAATAAAATCAATGAAGGACTAGAACTTCTATTTGATAAATTTGGTTTTGATAAAATCAGGGAGTTACTTGAAAAGAGTACTTTAAAAAATTTTGATTACCAATCACACCTAATTAATTTTGATTACGGAAAAATCCGGTTTGTTAAAGACGTTGCTAAATATTTATTGCAAAAAAATATTTTGCATAAACTTTCTCTTGATAGCCTGGTTAAAATTTTAAAAAATGATATTGATAAAGAGGTTGCTCAAAGTATACTTGAAATTCTCAATAAAAATTTTACAATGGAATTGTCAAAGCATACAGATGAATTTAAAAAAATAGTGGCGGCAAACCATCCAGTAGTTGAAATTTCACAAGTATTATTGGAAGATAAAATTATACCTAATTTAATAAATTCAGAATATTTATATAAGGTGGCTCTTGAGAGTGAACCCAGAGCGCAATCTATTATTGGTCACTCCATAATAAAGACTGATGAGAAAGTCAGAGAAATTGCCAAAAAACATACAGGTGTAAGAGGGAAAATTTTAGAGTTAAACTTAAAGGGAGAAATTAAACTGTCTCCAGAGACTATTAAACAATTTTTTAAATTTTCTGACAATACCCCAGAGGTACAAAAATTACTTCTAGAAAAGTACTTTTTACAAGTTGATGTAGGCATTTGGCTTTAATTTATTCAAAGCAGTTGATGATTCCTCTCGGAAACTAGTTGCTACAACCTGGACAAAGTTAGGTGAACCAACTGCAAGCTATATTGAAAGAATATATAATTGTAACTATATTAAAGGGCAAACTCTTTTAGAATTATGCAGAGACTATCCATTTTTTACCCAATGGATTGCGCCTACTATAGAGCAGATTAAAATAATTGACAAAGAGACTAAAGGGGAAATTGGAAGACTTAATAATTTATATCAAATTGCAAATATTCAGCCAAAAAATGGAGAATATTCCAAAAATCAAATTGTTTTGCTTTATAAAATAATTAATAATTTTAAACAGGGAATGTTTGTTTCCACTTCTTATTATAGAAGAGCAACAACTTATCTTTTAGTTCCGCCACTTCAAATTCGCGTGAAACGACTACTGAAACACAAGGTGAACTAGATCTGGATGAAAAAGCCCCTAAACTTTATGTGGACAATCTTAGTCCAGGTAAAAAAGATGCTATACTAAATTTTAGTGGCTTAGATTTTGATGATGAAGGTTACCTTTCACCAAAAGGTCAGCTTCAAGTTTGCGCTTATGTTTTAAACTTTTTACAGAAAGGGGGAGAGTATGAACAACGTCTTCAAAAAGCAGGAGAAGAAGATAAAGGCTTAAAACCATTGGTTTCAATTATTCAGAAGATCGAGAATTTCAGGAAGGAAAAAGAATATCCTAATATTAAAGACGGCCTTGCAATCATGAAGCTGTATTATAAAGTTCATGGGCGTGAGTTGGATGATAGTTTTAACCTGATTCCACTTCCTTCAGCGCCATCACTATCTATTATAAATTCTAGTTCTTCAAATTCTAATTCTTCTTCTAGTTCTAGTTCAAGTTCAATTTTTGATTCAAAAGCAGAAAATGAATTTGAGCCAGGTAGACCGGAATACCATTTAGCATATATTACAGGAAATAAATTGATAGGTGCTTTTCGTACTGATAATGAAGATTTTATTCCATTATCAAAGTTGAGGGGTTTTTACCAAGAAAAAAGTTCTTATTTCTCTAGCGATGAACAATTAGTATTAAATGCAATGTATCAAAAAAGCGCATTAGTGACGTTGTCCTTCACTAATGATCGACCAGATACCAGGGCGTCTAACCAAGAAAAGCAAGGCGTAGACTTATAGCTTTTTACGATAATCCCACAGGGATAAATAAATGTCGTATAGTTAGGGGGAAATAACCCCGGTTAAAATTTCAACGACGTCTGCTATCCATATGCCTTGTTGGTTAATCATGGTATGGGTGCGCCCATACAATGGTTGGCCTAAAGTACAGCCTAGGTTTTTATGCAGCGGTTCGTTACACTGGATTTTAAAAAAATGCTGTTGGGTGTCTTGGGTTTTAATTTGATATTGCACTAATAGAGCGCCAAAGGGCGTACGGCTGTGCTTGATATCATCCAGAAAGTTCGCAGGTAATGCGGCTATATTCATGCTGATCAGTCCCAATTCGACAATTGTGCTTTGATGCAGAGTATCAGCCAGAATTGCATTATTTCTTGCAGAATTATTATCGATAATCATAATAACCCCTCGACAATAAATTTTTTGCGCTGAATTCTCCAAAATGTACAATGGTGTCCGCACTTTGGGGGTGCGTTGATAATATTGAGCAACCCCAACTGTCATCACTGGTTGAGCCAATAAAAAATCAGCAGGCTTGGGTAAATCGTTTTGATTGATTAAATATACCTTTGGCCAAGTATTTTGGGCTAGTTTAGCATGAGTAAAGAACTGGCTTAATGGCGTCAGTGCAGGATTATCCCAAGAAAGTGCCTGAGGTTGGGCTAAGATCTTTTTCATAAAAGTAATATATTCGAACTCTTCCCGGTTGACAAGCGTATTTCTTTGAATTATTATTCACAAAATTGAATAATTATACATAGGAATGCATTATGAAATTTGCTTCAGTCGCTCAACTAACTGTAGAAGAAAGTAAAACCAACCCGGTAAAAAAACAATTCTTTGCCTTCGGCGGCATAGTGATTGGCGGAATCGCGGCCAAAGTGTTCTTTAAACCTACCCAACGTTTGGTTCAAGGAGATAGCAAGGTTTTTGGCATGTTGAAGATCGTTTCCAATGTAGGGATCAACGTGGTGGTCAATTGTTATTTTGATATTATCGCATCCCGGCAATATTTTGATTTATGAGATACGCTACTCACCAACTCAATATGTCAAACTTGAGTTTAGGAGCATTGGTGTTCGGTAGTCTGACCTCAGCATTTTGTTTTGCTTTTCTGGATTTAGATCCCGAAAACTTGGCAACGTATGCGGATTTTATTTTGCAAATCATTACTTATGGAGCACAACATTTTTTTGCTTTGGAAGATTTATATAATCTCCTCCCTGAATGGCCCGCACATAAAAACGCTAACGCGGAATTTCGCCGAGGTCAAGCTTTTATATTGGATAAACTGGACGTTGCATTATATGAAGCAAATAAAGGCTTTTATCGAAATACTTTACCAGTGAGTGATTATTTTAAAACTGACGGAAAGCTTGATATTAATTATTTGACAAATTGGATTGACCAACAATTTATGCCGGTTCAAACTCCGCCGCCCTCAGTATGGCGAAATTTGATTTATTATCCTGCGCAAACCCTTGGATTTCTAATAACCTTGGTCGGTAATTTCGGCTATCATAATGATACGGTCAATGGCTTTAAAAAACTAAAATTTTTATCGTTAACGACTAATGCTGCCTGGTCTTTAGCGACTGTTTGTATGTTTCCTGTCTACAGTTTGGCAATTATTATAACTTACAGAATTATTGATAAACTTTTTAAACTATTCAGTGGTGAAATTACTGTAGACGATATTTCTTTCTCAATAAAAAAAATGTTTAAGTTTAGTTTATTTACCAACGGCACTTTAAGTGCAATGGCTATATTTTCTTTTTGCACTGCAGTCAGTTTGTTGAATGATGCTATTTATGGCGGTAATCCGGATAATCCGCCACAATTTAGCGGGCTGGATACCCCGGAGCAGAAGTTTCGCGCATTCTATGTTTATGCAACTATGATATCCCTGGTTATTTTTAATATTTTTCCAGTACCGGAAGTGGCAGATTTTTTGGCTAAAAAAATGCTGCTCTGGTTTGGCGCGCATGAAGATAAACAGAAAATTGAAGTATTGGATTTTATCGCGGCAATGCGTACTCGCGCAGCTAAAGCTACTCCGGCGACATTTGAACCTAAAACCCCAACGGAAAGTAAACCAATAAATATTA
This sequence comes from uncultured Pseudomonadota bacterium, assembly GCA_963697455.1. Classification (GTDB taxonomy): domain Bacteria; phylum Pseudomonadota; class Gammaproteobacteria; order Coxiellales; family Coxiellaceae; genus JAFEDN01. Next base: position 81,554 of record CAVOOI010000015.1, read on the forward strand.
ATGATAAAACTATAGTAAGCGTTAATGGTGATTTGAAGGCGCCATTATTAGACCAGACTCTTCCAAGAAGAAATTTTTGTCAGGAAATTACTCAGACTTTTTGCAGTTTCTTTTCCTTTTCTCGTACCCAGCGCCAATCGTCGCTGCCACAGATTCACAGCAGCAGTCTTGACTTTGCTTAATCTAAAGCGGGTTCGTAGAGATGATGCTGTCGAATATAGTTTAAAACTGTTGTGGGCAGTGCATCTCGCAAATTGGGGGTGGCGTATTGACGAATACTGGTTGCTGAAATGGGGGAGGGTGGCATATCTTGGATTAAAATGCCGCCGGATAACGCTTGAGTTAATCCTTGGTAATCGCTGACCTGCTGTTTTGCTAATAGCGCTTGACTCCAGGCATTATTGGGGAGCTGAAAACCGGGACGATTCACCACAATCAGGTGCGCCAGTGTCAATATTTTTTCCCATTCCCGCCATTGGTTAAACAGCAAAAAAGCGTCCATGCCCAAGATCAAACACCAGGGCGTTTGCGGCTGCTGCTCACGCAAAATTGTTAAAGTGTCGACCATATACGAAGGCCCGGGGCGTTGGAAATCAATATCATTAGCGCTCCATTCAGGATGTCCGCTGATGGCAATGCGGATCATCTCTAAACGCTGTCCCGGACTAGCTTGCGGTTGCTGGCGATGCGGTGGCGACAAGCAGGGCACAAATTGGATTTTAGTAAGCGGGCAATGCGTAGATAAATATTGAGCGACGGCTAAATGCCCACAATGAATAGGATCAAAAGTGCCGCCAAAAACTCCCTCAAGCGCCCCAATCATGCCGCACCCGTTAAATCTAGGCTAATTCGCATCAAGGCGTCCCATGCATTTCCGGGGGTTACGCCTTTAATAATTCGATCGGCTTCGTGGCAGGCTAATAATAATTGTTTTAATTTAACTGAGTTGGTTTTTCGTAATGCGGTTTGGTACAAAGGTTTTAGACTTGACCAATGCGCTGCTAAAATGGCTTGCAAACTTTTACCCTGTTGGAGTTGCTCGGTCATATTTAATAATTCACGACATTCACGCGCTAATAGCCATAAGATTAAGGTGGGTTCAGTATCTGCTCCCCGCAAATGGGTTAATACTCGAATAATATTACGGCGATCGCTTTGTAAAATATATTGACTGAGTTCAAACACGTTGAATTGTGCGCTGTCACTAATAGCGCTGGCCATCTCTTTCACGCCAATGGTTTGATTAGGGTACAGTAAACGCAATTTGATAATGGCTTGTTGAGTAGCCAGTAAATTTCCTTCCGTGAATTCAGCTAGCAATCGCACACTGGCAGGATCGGCTTTTATGCCAGCCTGTTGGAGACGAGCCTGAATCCATTGCGGTAATTCCTGGGATTTTACCGGCCATATCGTGATGGCGGCGCCATGATCGGCGATGCTTTTATACCAGCGAGTTTTTTGTTGAGGCCCGCTGAGTTTACTGGTAATAATTAACAGCATTTTATCGGCAGGAGGCGATTCGCAATAATGTAATAATATTTTCCCGGCCTCGGCGTCGAATTTTGCGGCTGGATTATGCAACTCAATTAAGATTTGATCTGCAAATAAATTATAGCTATTGGCGAAGCGGGTTAATTGCGTCCAATCGAAGCCGCTGTCTGCTTCGAGGCGTTGGCAATGTTGATAACCTGCGCGTTGCGCCGCTTGGCGAACTGCGTCCCGCGCTTCTTGGCATAGCAGCGGTACGTCGCCGCTAATCAAGTATACGGGGAGCAATGGCCCTTTAAGGTGCTGAGGTAGTTGTTGTAGATTGAGTTGCATAGACTTTCGTGGGTTTTTTCCAGGGTGTGTTGATTTGGTGGCGGGTTTTATCGCTGGTCATCCAATAGTAAAGTAGGTTGATGGCTTCTCGTTGCAGTTCTTCTTGAAAGATGCTGGTGGAGTTGATCGTAAAAATTTGATTAGTATTTACGGTAACGTCGCGGGTAGTCTCGATAGTATGAGCAGGTACGACGACATGGCCATTGGCATCGGTAATATTGGCGGTGACCGTGAGGGTATAAGTATACGTGATCGCGACATTGGTTGAGGAAACATCCGGGTTATCATGTTCCAGGCTGTAATCATAAACATTCAGGGTAAAATTCGCGGCTCGCGACTTAGGCGCCAAGGTGATTTTCATGGATCGCAGTAAATTAATTAATTGCACTTTAAAATGGCTATCGACGTCGTCCGAGTTTAGGTATAGCACTTTAAATTGTGGCGGTACTTCATCCGGGTTGCGTAAGTGCCAGTAGCAAGCTGTGCAAGTCAGCAGGATCAAAAAAAATAGCAATAAATTTTTCACAAACTATAATCTCAAGTTATAAGACGATATTCACTAATTTTTTCGGCACGATAATAATTTTTTTAACGGGTTGATCGCCGATATGGCGACGAATATTTTCTTCGTGCAGAGCAAGCGTTTCAATTTCAGTCGTGGAAGCGCTGGGTTTGAGCGTAATCTTACCGCGGAGCTTTCCATTAATTTGTACAACCATTTCCACCTGATCAATTTCTAGGGCCTGCATGTTTACTTCCGGCCAGGTTGCTGTTAAGACGTCTTCGCCATAACCCAGCTCTCGCCATAAATAATGGGCTAGATGAGGGGTAATCGGCGCTAACAGACGCAGTAAAATACTGATTCCTTCTTGAATAATGGGTAAATGGAAGTTGTCTAACTCCAGTTTACTGAGCAGATTGAGCAATTTCATTGCCGCAGAAACCACGGTATTTAATTGCAAGCGCTCCATATCTTGTTGCGCCTGCTGCAAGATTTGCTGAATTTGTTGATAATTTGCTTGTAACTGTGGGTCTTGCGGGGTAGAAAAGGGTTGTTGCGGCGCCTGAATTTGCCTGGCGAAATGATATAGTTTTTTTAAAAACCGGTAAGCGCCTTCCACACCGCTGTCTGACCATTCTAGGCCCTGTTCCGGCGGGGCGGCAAAAATAATAAATAACCGCACCGTATCTGCGCCAAAAGTGCGAATCAGCTGTTGCGGCGCTACGACGTTGCCTTTTGATTTGGACATTTTAGAACCGTCTTTTAGCACCATGCCTTGGGTGAGCAAGCGTTTAAAAGGTTCGTCGCTATTGAGTAACCCTTCGTCCCGCAACAATTTATGCATAAACCGCGAATAGAGTAAGTGCAAAATGGCGTGTTCAATTCCGCCGATATATTGGTCAACCGGAGTCCAGTATTGAGCGCGTTCGTCGAGCATGGCGGTGGTTTGGTCATAAGATGCAAACCGGGCGTAATACCAGGAGGATTCTATGAACGTATCCATGGTGTCGGTTTCACGTTTCGCCTCTTCGCCGCATTGCGGACATTTGACCTGGTAAAATTCAGGCGTGGTGGCGAGCGGTGAAGTATGACCGTCTGGAATTAAATCCGCAGGTAATATCACGGGTAAATCTTGTTCAGGAACGGGGACATCGCCGCAATGCGGGCATTGAATAATCGGAATCGGCGTGCCCCAATAGCGCTGCCGGACATGATACCCCAATCACGCAGCCGGTAGTTAATTTGCCGTTCACCTAGCTTTTTCTCAATCAACAGATCAACGATTTTTTTCTTGGCGTCAGTAGAGATTAAACCGTTAAATTCCCCGGAATGAATCAGCGGGCCGCTGCCGGTAAAGGCGGCCTGTTTAAAATCCCATGCTGGATCGCTAGGCTGGATGACCGGTTTTACCGGGAGGTCATAAAGGGCCGCAAATTCAAAATCACGTTGGTCATGGGCTGGAACCGCCATGACCGCCCCAGAGCCATATTCCATTAATACGAAATTAACCACCCAGATGGGCAATTTCTCTTGGGTGAGCGGATGGATTGCCGATTGATTTAATTGGAAACCTTTTTTAGCCTGAGTGGCGATGTCTGCTTCAGCTACTTTGGTATGCCGGCATTCTTCGAGGAATTGAGCGAGTTGAGGATGGTGTGCCGCAGCTTTAACTGCTAACGGATGTTCGGGAGCGATCGCAATATAACTCACACCCATCAAGGTGTCTGCTCGAGTAGTAAAAATAGTGAGATTTTCTGTACTTTCGGCCAGGAAGAAATGAATATTGGCTCCCTCGGAACGTCCTATCCAATTGCGTTGCATCGTGCACACCTGCGGCGGCCATTCGGTGAGTTGATCTAGGCCGTTGAGTAATTCTTCCGCGTAGGCGGTAATTTTAAAAAACCACTGCGGGATTTCACGGCGCTCAACCGGCACGCCGGAGCGCCAGCCTTTGCCGTCGATCACTTGTTCGTTTGCCAGAACGGTTTGATCGACTGGATCCCAGTTGACTACCGCATTTTTCTTATAGACCAGGCCTTTTTTATAGAGCTGAACAAATAGCCATTGTTCCCATCGGTAATAATCAGGTTCACAGGTAGTAATTTCGCGTTTCCAATCAAAGCTATAGCCCAGTTGTTTAAACTGTTTTCGCATGTTCTCAATATTGCTTTTAGTCCATTGGACAGGGGGTAGATGGCGGGCGGTCGCGGCATTTTCCGCAGGTAAACCGAAAGCATCCCAACCGATGGGGTGCAATATTCTTTACCTAGCATTCGCTGATAACGGGCAATACGTCGCCGATGGTATAATTGCGCACGTGCCCCATGTGCAGGTCGCCGCTGGGATAGGGAAACATGGATAAGCAGTAAAATCTCTGTTTACCGTGATCTTCACGGGATTGAAAACTATGGTGCGTTTCCCAATACTGTTGCGCGGCCTTTTCAATGCTTGCGGGGTCGTACTGCTCGTTCATGATCTTTGAATTTGCCTCAGTTAAAATTAAATAGCTTACCCGATTAGCCTGTTGATGAATAGGGGAGTTCCTGGATGAGTTACTCAAATACTGGCTATCTTTCCAATTATTTGATTTTTATTAATATTATTATAAAGAGGTACTTTAATTAGGGTCGGTGAAGATTGTGTTTAGGCTAAAACGTGGTAAAATAATTCACAATTTTCTAAGGAAGGAAAGTATGTTAAGTAGTTCGTTAACCCATTTGCAGAAAACCATGCAGACTAAAATTTATCAATTAGGGCAAGTATTACCAGTTTGGCCAAATAACAAATTGCTGGCGGCAACTCGGCATCAATCATTGCTGCAAGAGATTCAGCAATTAAGCGCTTTACCGGAAGCCCATTTTAAAAGCTTATACCGTCCGGCAATCAATCGATTTGCTGAATTTGTGCAGGTGATTGCAGAAGAGCCACAAAACGCTTTAGGTGGCCTGCTGAATTTAGGGTTGGCCCGCGCCACCCTCGGATTGCGTCAATTTGCCGCCGAAGCCGGCCCCAGAATAGATGCTGATCCGCTAATCAATTATGCTATTTTCACCGCCGGATTATTTTTCGGATCCGGCTAAAGTAATCAGTAGCAAAAAATAGTTATGCTGTGATGAAGACGGCAAATATTTGCGGGACTGGTATCCTTATTCCGGGACGATGGCCGAGCAAGGGATAGAATACTATAAGATATATCCCTATAACACCACCGCTTATGATTCTTTAAATCATGAAGCCGCGGCGCTGTTGGCGCGGCAAATGATGCCGCAGGAAGGCTTTCTGTGGCTGAGTAGCGATTTAGAATTATTTATCGATTGGCTGGGTGCGCTGCGTGGAGAAAGGGGTAGTGAAGGCCGCGCAAAATTACCCGGATTTTCGCCTTGCCTCCGTCACGAAGATATTCTGGGTTTAATGAAAGGTTTGCCGCCAATTGCCATTGGAAGCGGTTACCCCTAAAGAATTAGCGCAGGAAGATCAAATGTTATTGTGGTTACGCGAAGGCATAAACAATGGTTCCATCGCCGACCAATACTCTTTATGCTGGTGTCCACATATTAGATGATAGTACTTTATATATAAACAATGAACTTTTTAATGGATTTTCTAGAAGAGGGTAAGATTACGTAGAGATACGAATAAATAGTCGAACTAGTTAATAACGATTTGGATTAGACATCTCGCATTACTCAAGAAAAAGCGGCGCATGTCAATTTTTTAATGCAGCGCGGTGATCCCAAACGGTGCAGGTGCCACACGGCATGGTCGCTTTCGGGGGGCATGTTAAGTTAGATAAAACAACTTCCCAGTCAGTCCCTTGCAACAAGAAATAAAATCCGTATTCCAGCAATCGGCCATCGATTACCCGGCGTAAACAAACCATCGCAACCGCCAAACGTCAAAACAATAATCCTAATTCCTAACCTTTAAAATGCGCTGAGTCAGATTTTTACCCTAATATTGTTAATATTTCCCGCCGCCGCCAAGCCCATTGCGGATAGACCGCAGGTCGGGTTCTGTCGGCTGCGTCCTTTTAACATGCTCGCTGCGCTGCGCGTGCAAAAGGACTCCGCGTCCACCCGTTAGCTAGCGCG
>CAVOOI010000016.1:0-36866 GCA_963697455.1 uncultured Pseudomonadota bacterium
GCCTGAGTATGCTCCGCTTGCTCGGTCAATTTTTCGTTCAATCTGGACGAAAATTGGACGTTTTGCGTGGATTTTAGTTCAGTGCGGCTGCCATGGATAACATGGCTGTTGTCATTGTAAGCTATTTTGTATTTTCTTCAAATCGTTTATCCCGATTCAGGGATGATTTTATTTTTCAAACATACTGCATGGTGGATAAGTTATGCTTATTTGTTTTGCCAAGGAAATCTCGTTGCTGCTTGAATAGTGGCATAAACCGTTTGGAAAATAATAGCTCAAAAGGTGCGATTATGATCAGAAAACAGTGCGACAAGGTGTTGGTTTCCCCCATGACCTTGCCGCCTTGCGTTGTGGTTCCTGAAGAAGGAGTTGACAATTTGGTGATAACAAGTAATACTTAATATATAAACTATTTTAAGGTGAATACCATGTCGACTCATCATCATACGATTACAAAAGTTGTTAAACTCGACTCGGACACTAAAGAGCGCCTAGATCGCTTAGGTGAAAGTAAGCAACGATCTCCACATTGGATTATGCGAGAAGCGATTCGCGAATACGTAGACCGTGAAGAAGCACGAGAAAAATTTAAGCAAGAAGCTTTATTATCTTGGGAAAATTTTCAAGAAACGGGACGCCATCTCACCCACCAAGAAATAAGTGACTGGCTAGATACTTGGGGTACAAATAGAGAAAGAGGCTCCCAAGTGCCACAAATAATTATCACTGAAGAGGTCGTGCAAGGGATAGAACATTGCCGACTTTTTTTGCGGGAAAAAAACCTGCATGCGGCGTTACGTGCTGCTCAAGCTATTAAGAATTCGTTCGCCCTTTTACAAGCAGAGCCGGAAATCGGGAGGCCCGTTGGTGATCTGCTAGAATTGCGAGAATTAATCATCCCTTTCGGGGAGTCTGGTTATGTAGCACTTTATCGTTATGAAATAAAAACCGATTCATTGTATATGCTTGCTTTTAGACATCAGAAGGAAGTTGGATATGAACAAGGAAGCAGTTTACGCTGTTTTCAGAGGGAATTGCTGACCTAATCTATTCTCTGCGTTAATCGTATGGGGAAAATAATGATGGATAAAGTTTGGTTGGATAGCTATCCGCCGGGGATACCAAGGACGATTGATCCTGATCAATATGTTTCTTTACCCGCGGCGTTAGATGAATTTTGTAATCACTATGCCGATTTAACCGCATTCGTGAATTATGGCGCGCCGTTGACTTATCGACAATTGGCCCAATCCAGCCGGTGTTTAGCCGCTTATTTCCAGCAAGAATTAAAACTAAAGCCTGGGGATCGGATAGCGCTGATGATGCCGAATATTTTGCAATATCCTGTCGCCGTTTTTGCTGCATTGCGTGCAGGATTAATTGTCGTCAACGTCAACCCTTTGTACACCGCCGCCGAATTACAGAGAGAATTGATTGATGCGCAGGCAGTAGCGTTGGTGGTGTTAGAGAATTTTGCGCATACTGTAACCGCCGTTCTTGCGGAAGTCCCGCTGAAGCACGTGGTCGTTACCCAAATAGGAGATTTATTCGGTTTTTTTAAAAGAATAATTTTCAACAATGGAGTAAAAATTATTCCCGGGGCAGTCCCACGCTGGCGAATTGACCGTGCACATGATTTTAGAAAAGCCTTACTCAAGGGTGCGCAACTTGATTTTCAGCCACCGGTGATAAAACCCGAAGATGTGGCTTTTTTACAGTATACCGGGGGGACCACAGGTTTACCGAAAGGAGCGATGTTAACCCACCGCAATTTACTGGCGAATATTTTGCAGTGTACTGCTTGGGTGCGCAGTAAACTGGAGCTTCGCCAAGAAATTTTATTAACCGCGTTGCCGCTGTACCATATTTTCTCCTTGACCGTCTCCGGTTTTACTTTTTTAGCGATAGGCGGACAATGTGTGTTGATTACTAATCCGCGGGATATTCGGGGCTTGGTTCGGTGTTGGCGGCGCAGTTCGCCAACTGTGTTTATCGGCTTAAATACCTTATTTTTTCATTTAATAAAAGATGTTCATTTTAGACGAATGAACTTTCACACCTTAAAATTAACGGTTAGCGGCGGAATGGCCACGCAGTCCACAGTGGCTGACGAATGGTTCGCGGTTACCAATAACGTGATCATTGAAGGTTACGGACTCACTGAAGCCAGCCCGGTGGTTTCGATTAATCCATTGAATTTGTCGCGGTTTAACCAAAGCATAGGTTTACCCGTTCCAGCCACCGATATAAAAATCTGTGATAATCAGGGCCAGGAATTACCAATCGATGAAATTGGAGAGTTATGGGTAAAAGGCCCGCAAGTGATGCTGGGTTATTGGCAAAATGCTGCTGAGACAGCGAACGTGTTGGACCAAGAGGGATGGTTAAAAACTGGGGATATGGCGCGGATGAGTGCGCAAGGATTTATTTATTTAGTCGACCGGAAAAAAGATTTGATTATTATTTCAGGATTTAATGTCTACCCTACGGAGATAGAATCGGTGATTGCCTCTCATCCAGGAGTTGCAGAGGTAGTCGTAATGGGGGAGCCCCAAGCAGTAACGGGAGAAATAGTCAAAGCGGTTATCGTTAAAAAAGACCCCCAATTAACCGCCGATGCAATCAAAGAATTTTGCCGCCAACAGCTTACACCATATAAAGTGCCGAAAAAAATTGAATTTCGTGACTCGTTGCCAAAATCCAGCCTAGGAAAAGTGCTGCGCCGCGCGGTTTAGGCAATGCCATTAAGTTAAGCACAATAACTCCCATACTTAGAATAAATATTGCACACTTGTGGTTTACAAATTTATTATATATAATTGATAATGTAAACCAATTTTGGAGATATTTATTATGTTAGGCAATCGTATTCAACGGGCGCGAAAAGCGCTTGGTTTGTCTTTACGGGAAGTTGCGAAACAGGTCGCTTTAAGCCATGCTGCGATCAAAAAATATGAGGATAATATTGTGATTCCTTCCTCGGATATATTGATTAAGTTGGCAAAAGCTTTACACGTTAGAGTGGAATATTTTTTTAGGCCCGAGCGTTTTACTTTAATTAACATTCAATATCGCAAGCATGCTGATTTAATTGATAGTCACTTAGAAGAAATTAAAATAAAAATCCTTGATCAAATTGAACAACGGGTTGAACTTGAGAACTTATTTCCATCTGTACCAATGCAGGAGTTTTCAGTCAGTGGGTTGCCTAAGAAAATAAAACATATTGATGAACTTGAGATCTGTGCCGATCAGGTTCGAGAGCAGTGGCAGTTAGGATTTGAACCTCTGGCTGATTTAATTGATACACTTGAAGAACACGGTATCAAAATATTTGAAATAGATAATCGGCGATATTCTAAATTTGATGGTTTATCTGCCATGATCAATAACAATATGCCTGTCATTGTTATTGGAAGTCAATGGCCAGGTGATCGTCAACGCTTTACTCTTATCCATGAATTAGGGCATCTTTTATTGGCTGATCGGCTTGATGAAAATCTGGATGAAGAAAAATGTTGCAATCGTTTTGCCGGTGCTTTTCTTTTACCGAAATGCACGATTCTTTTCAAATTGGGAGAGTATCGTAGTTGTATTGAGCCATGTGAGTTGAGTTTCTTGAAACAAGAATTTGGCATCAGTATGTATGCTATTCTTCATCGAGCCGAAGATACTGGAATTATAGCTAATAGTGTATATAGTCAATTGAGGCTTGAATTTGATAGGCGAGGTTGGAGAAAACAAGAGCCTGGGGAACCATATCCAAATGAAAAGCCAAATATTTTTAAAAAAATGGTTTTTCATGCTTTGGCTGAAGAATATATCGGAGAATCTAAGGCTGCAGAATTAATGAATATGTCTGTAGAATTATTTAAGTCTTTTCGTGCGATGGAACGCCAAGATGTTGCTTCTTATTAGTGATGCAAATGTGCTAATTGATGTTGAAGTTGGAGGGTTAACAAGTGCTATGTTTAGTTTACCTTATCAACTTGCAGTACCAGACATTTTATTTGAAGACGAACTTAAAAATTACCACGGGCATTTAATTTCGTTTGGATTAGTTAGTAAACCGATGGGCAGTGAGCTGATTGCAGAAGCTTACAGTTTACGTCAAATATATTCTAGGCCAAGTATGAATGATCTTTTGGCGCTTACGCTTGCCAAGTATGAAAATTGTCAATTATTAACCGGGGATAAAGCATTGCGTGAAATAGCAGCGGAACATAATTTAGAGGTTCATGGCACAATATGGCTTATAGAAAAGATGATTCAACATCAAAAAATTACTATTGATCTAAGTCGGGCTGCGTTTCAAATGATGAAAAACTTTGATCGACGATTGCCATGGAATGAGGCGGAGAAAATGTTATTAACTCAAGAACAAGAAATCTTTGCAATACTTTAAATTTTAATCCAAAGGTGTCAAACAGTGGTACGAGAAGTTGAGACTGTGATTGGAGTAACTGTTCCCCATTTACAAAATACATTTTACTTGCGTGACGATGACCGAATAAGAGATGAGCGAATTTGGCAAAAGGCATTAATAGATATTCGTTCACTAGCTCAAGAACGAAAACTGACTAGAAAAGTTTTTATCAGTTATGCTTGGCCCACTGATTCTATAGAGAAAGATGAATTACAGCAGTGGGCTTAAGCGGTTACAGGATGATTTGGAGCAAGCTGGGATAAAGGTATTCTATGATCTTCGTGATATGCAGGGACATCTTGACTCAACCATCAAAGAGAATTTACAAAATAGCGATTTTATATTGCCTATCTTGACGCCAAAGTTTTTGGAGCGCATTCAAAATTCTGATAGCAAATTAGCCTATGAGTTTAAATTAACATTGGAAAAAGCCCAAGCTCACCCAGGATCGGTTTTACCAATATTACGGTCAGGAACCTTTAATGACCTTAAACATTCCCTAGCTTCTTTAGCGGAGTACTTAATCTATACAATTACTCCAGGCGTTCGAATGGAGCCATTGCTTATTGGACTAAGCAGTCCTTGTGGAATGATTCCGGTTATTTATGGTATTCGTATAGGTGATCGTGAATATCATAAAATTTTAAGTAAATGGTTAGATGGATGTCTAATACGCTTGCCGCAACTTTTACCTAATGTAATTGAGCGATCCGCAATTCTTAATCAATTAGCGATAGGTTTTCGAAAACAGGGAGAGAAGAAACAAGCTCCGGTGCAGATTATTCAGGGTATGGGTGGGGTTGGTAAGACAGAGTTGGCAACTGTATATGCAAATCGATGGAGCTATAGTCAGGGATTTGTGCGTTGGGTTTATGCCGACTCCTTTAACTTGACAAATGAATGGTTACACTTGGGGGAATTGTTAGGTTTAGATTTAAAAGGTCTCACTCAGGTTGAACAAAGATATATGATTCGGCAAGCTTTACAAAAACGTTCTCACTGGTTGATCGTACTCGATAATCTAGAGAATCAAAGCGCTTTGGCTGAACTATTGCCACAGCAGCAAACTCCGACTCAGCAAATATTAATCACTACTCGAAGTGAAAACTGGGGGAGATTTCCTGTTTTGAATTTACCAGAGTTTACTGCCGATGAATGTGAAATTTACTGGGCTTCATTTTTAACTGCAGCTCAACGCCAAGGAGCAAAAAAGCTAGCTGAAGCTCTAGGTTATCTGCCTTTAGCAATGTCTCATGCCGTAGCTTACATGCAGCAAACAGGTTTGGATGCTGAAACATACCTGAATCGTTTTCAAAAAGCAGGAATTGCTTTATTGGGAGATGAAAACAAAACTGATTCAGATGTTCGTTATCAGCATACTGTGTTGACTACTTGGCAATTATCTATCGACGAGTTAGATAAGAAAAATAATAAGTCAGCAGAAGTAATTAAGTTTTGTGCTTATCTCCATTCAGATGGTATCGAAGAGCATTTTTTGCAAATCTTGTTGGATATGGATGAACTAATTCTTGATAAATGTTTTAAAATTATACGAGATTATGGATTACTGACACGAGAAAATAGTGGTTTCAAAATACATCGCTTGGTTCAAGACGCCATTCGTTATAGAGAAACGGCTATTTTTAAAGAAACACTTTTTAAAGTGCGGATAAAGCCATTGGCGGATATGTTATTTAAATTATATCATTTTGAAAAACAAGTCAAAAACTATCCTAAACTGCGCTCTTTACAGCCTCATGTGGACAAAATTAGAGGATTCATTCCTACTGAACCATATGACAAAGATCAGAGTATTTGTGAAGGAGCATTGCTGGGTATACAGGGAGACTTCTTTCTAAATATTTCAGGGGAAGCAAATAAGGCGCTTGAGTGTTACCAAAAAATATTATTGATAAGTTTAGAGATATATCAAGATGAGCCAGGCTATATAGCAACCAGCTATGACAATTTGGGAGAGGCATATCGAATTTTAGGAGACGCAACATCTGCGATGGAATGTTTTCAAAGAGCACTTGTAATTTGGTTGGACATTTGCGGGGAAGAGCATTCATATGTAGCTGCATGCTACAATCAAATAGGAAATATAAAATTTGATTTAGGAGAATTTCAAGATGCAATCAATTGGCAAGAAAAAGCCTTAGCAATTTACTTAAAAGTATATGGTGAGAAATGCCTAGAGGTCTCTATAGTTTACAGTAACTTGGGAAGTAGCCGTTGCGCTTTAGGAGATGCAATAACTGCGCTGAGAAACCATGAAAAAGCTTTGGCGATACGCAAAGATATTGAAGGCGAAGATTCCCCAGAATTAGCCATGATTCATTATAATTTAGGGAATGCACATTTTGCTATGAAGCATCACCAATTAGCAGCTGATTTTTATGATAAAGCTCTAGAGCTAGCCTTGAAGTTTCATGGTGAAGAACATCCATTCATAGCGGGAATTTGCAATAGTGTGGGATCATTACTTTCCTCCTCAGGAGATATTCAGTCAGCAATAATGTTTCATGAACATAGTTTAATGATCAATTTAAAAGCGTATGGAGAAAAACATCATTCTGTGGCTAATAACTATAATAACCTAGGAAGTGCATATTTCGCCTTCGACAATTTGCAATCAGCTCTAAGTTATTATGAAAAATCATTATCTATTTTCTTAAAAATTTATGAGAAAAAGCATCCTGATATAGCTAAAGTTTATAATAACTTGGCATCAGTATATGATGCTTTAGGGAATACTCAATTGGCATTGGAGTACCGCAAAAAAGCTATTGCGATTAAAGATTAAATTGGGGCTGGCGACTGGTTTTGACCCGTAAGGTGTAATCATCCAAATCAAAGATCCCATAATGGTGACCGGTGTAAACCAATACGGCATCTTTACCCAACCGCTCGGCTGACGCAGGATTTGACAGATTTGGTCTTAAATTGTTAAATTATACCAATGAGTACCGATTATCTTGATTTTGAACGTCCTATTGCAGATTTAGAGCAAAAAATTGAAGCTTTACGCCGAATTGCCAGCGAACAAAACCTTAATTTGAACGATGAGATTGCACGATTGGGTAATAAAAGTAAGGCATTAATTGATGAGGTTTTTTCATCATTGACCGCCCAGCAGGTTGTGCAACTTGCGCGCCATCCAATGCGCCCCTATACTCTTGATTATATTGAACTTATTTTTACTGATTTTGATGAATTACATGGGGATCGCCATTATAGCAATGCGCCGGAGATCGTTGGCGGCATTGGCCGTTTAGAAGGCGAGCCGGTCATGATCATTGGTCATCAAAAAGGCCGCACCACCAAAGAAAAAGTAGCGCGGAATTTTGGTATGCCTTCCCCGGAGAGCTTTCGGAAGGCTAAGCGATTGATGGAATTGGCCGAACGTTTTCGCATCCCAGTTCTAACCTTTTTAGATACGACTGGCGCTTATCCGGGGGTTGCCGCGGAAGAGCACAATCAAAGTGAGGCTATTGCCCGCAATCTTGCGGTTATGTCAGTGCTAAAGACTCCCATTATTTGCACGGTCATCGGCGAGGGTTGTTCCGGAGGCGCATTAGCGATCGGCGTGGGGGACGTGACGCTCATGCTGCAATATAGTTATTATTCGGTCATTTCACCGGAAGGCTGCGCTTCTATATTATGGAAAAGCGCTTCGAAAGCCGGAGAGGCTGCTGAAGCGCTTAATTTAACTGCCGAGCGCTTGGCGTCGTTAGGTTTGATTGATGAAGTGATTGAAGAGCCAATGGGTGGCGCGCATCGTGATCCCAAGATTATGGCCCTCCGCATCAAAAGCCGATTGCTGCACTATTTAAAAGAATTGAAAGCCAAGCCTCACAATGTTTTATTGGATGAACGCTATAAAAAACTTCTAGAGATTGGCACTTAGGCTGCCACTATGTTGTTGGAGCATTTACATAAGCAACTATTACCACTGGATTGTACCCAGTCTGTTTGGATTGCATACAGTGGTGGTCTGGATTCACATGTTCTCTTAAATGCAATGCAGCGGTTGCGCCAGCAAATTCCTAATTTATCTATCCAAGCCATCCACGTTCATCATGGTTTGAGCCGTCATGCCGATAGTTGGCGAGAACACTGTCAAGCAGTTTGCGCCGCCCTTAAAGTGACTCTTTATTGCGAACATATTAATTCTACCCCCTTGCCGGGAGAAAGCGTTGAAGCATGGGCGCGCGAGGCGCGCTATAATATTTTTGCGAAAATTCTACCGGCCAACGCAGTTTTGTTAACCGCGCATACTCAAGATGACCAGGCCGAAACTTTGTTGCTGCAATTATTGCGGGGCGCGGGGCCAAAAGGCTTGGCAGCCATGCCGCAACGGCAAGTATTTTCTTCAGGTTATTTAAACAGACCTTTGCTGGATTTAACCAAACAGCAGTTACGAGAATATGCAATTCAACAAAACCTAAGCTGGATTGAAGATGAGAGTAACGCTGACCAGCGTTTCGATCGCAATTTTTTACGCCACCGAATCATGCCGGCTTTGCGTGAACGTTGGCCGGCAGCTAGCAAAAATATCGCGCGTTCCGCTAATCATTGCGCCGAAGCTGCAACCGCATTAATGGAGTTGGCGCAACAAGATTTCAGGCAGATCCTGCAAGTTCCAGAGAGTGAACCGGTGCTATCGATAATAACATTGCGCCGTCTATCGCCGTCACGCCAGCGCAATGCCTTGCGCTACTGGTTAAAAAGTTTAGGTTGCCAATTACCCACTACCCAACACATTCAGCAGATTCAGCAAGATTTAATTAATGGCCGCACTGATAGTCAAGCCCAAGTGAGTTGGGGAAGCTGGACTATTCGCCGTTTCCAAGAAGCATTGTGGCTAACTACACCGGTCTCCTCGATCAATATCACCCAGGAAATTCCATGGGATTTAAGTGCGCCTCTCGAATTACCTGGCGAGTTAGGGCAGCTGATTGCGGTTAAACAAAAGCAAGGCAGCTTGTCATTAGCCATAGATCCCAGCCGTTTAAGTATTCGTTTTCGCCGAGGAGGCGAACGTTGCCGGCCAGCTACCAAAGTGCATACTTATCCTCTAAAGAAATTATTTCAAGAATGGAACGTGCCGTTCTGGGAACGGTCGATGGTACCGTTACTTTATCAAGATGATGAGCTGGCCGCAGTGATTGGTCATTGTACTTGCGCGCCTTTTGCTGCGAGTGCGCATGAAATTGGCTGGTCCATACAATTTATTTCAAGGATGCAGTAAGAATGAAAATTAAAATTATCGGACTGATATTATTAATCAGCATTAATTTAGTTGGAGAGGCGCCTGCTGTTGCAGCGCAGCGCTCTGTCAAATCAGACCATTACCAGCGGCTGATTATTTTTGGAGACAGTTACTCGGATAATGGCAATGTATACAAGTTAACGCATGGCGTAGTGCCGAATAGCGCCCGATATTTTCAAGGCCGGTTTAGTAATGGGCCAGCTTGGGGGGAATATTTTGCGGAATATTTTAATATCAATCCAGATGATCAGCAACGTTTTATTGATTTAGCTTATGGGGGCGCTAAAATCTGGCGTCCAGTCAATGAAACTATCCGCGGAAAACCGATTCAACATTATATCGTTCCCAATTTATCTCAACAAATTGACAGCTATATCCAAGAATATCATGGATTTAACCAGGATGATTTAATCGCAGTATTTATGGGGACTAACGATTTTACGCCGTTATTTCGTAAAAATTCCAAAGTATTTTTCCAATTTTTGGCTGATCAAGAGGCTGAACAAATAAATCGGCTTATTCAAAGCGGCGCCAAAAATATTATTGTGTTCAATGTTAGAAATTTAACTTATGCTCCTGTCGCGCAATGGGCCAAGAAAGAAGAATTTTTACCTCTAGTGGGTAAATATTTGGATTATTTAACTCGAACCATTAACATTTTTAATGAACAGTTAACCAGCGACCTCAATGGTAAGCCGCAAGTTTTTATTTATGATATTTATGGTTTTGATAACCGGGTATTTTCGCAGATTCAAAAGGGCGGATTAAGTTATTTGTTTAACGACCATCAAGAAGTGCTCAGTCATGATGGAATTCCTTGTTATCAAAACTACAAGGGAAACTATCAGACAGTCGCTGGCCCAGTTTGTGCAAACTCAGAAGAATATTTTTTCTATGATCGCATCCACACTACCCGTGGCGCTAATTACTTGCTGGCTAAAGATGTATATCAACAGTTTATGGCGCAGAACAAAGCGCGGCAAAGCAATTAACATGGGTTCAAAATCGCCCTTACTTTGTTAAGGTTTAGGAGTTTTGTTCGAAGGATCGCTACCTCTTTCCTCCCGATTTTTATTGCTATAGAAAAATACCCTCTTGCTTGTGCTTATCAGATTTTGGTTGTTTCGACTTGGATTGCTTTGGTTTTGTATTTGTTCAGATTTGGCTTCCTGCTGAGCGGCAATAGGAATGAGCTTTTGGTCATCGCCATCGCTTCCAGGGAGTATATATATAGGTAACCATTCGCCTTCTCCAGCTTCAGTTCCAGAAGGTTTAAAAAAATTACCTGGCATTGGCTTTAAATTCTCGCCAGATAATAATGTAATTGCTGAATCATCTAAAGGTTGAGCACGGGATATCAAATTATTAAAAAGTTCTATGGAATGTATTTTCTCTAATGCTTTTTCAAGCGCCATGTCTAAACATTCTTTATTAGTAACAGGATCTGTTCCCATGGGGAAGCGACTAGCCGTTACCAGTTTATTATAGTATGAGTTGACCAGTTGCATATACTGATCTTCTAAACTTATTTCGGAATCCCTGGCCGGGGTTTTGATTTCTGGTTGGCCTGTTCTATTTTGTCTGCTCATAAACTTAAAGCCTCTTTTTCTAATTCATTTACCTAAAGTCAAGTGGAACCCTTTATATTTATATGATCCCGATGTGAGCATTATATTGAAGGAACCTTAAAGTAAAATTAAGTAAATAGGATTATAAAAGGGGTGTTGTAAGCTGTTTAATATTTATGGAAGAGAAACTTGAAAAGCTGAAGCCATGTGCATAATTTCAGTTGAATTAATACCAAGCTGTTTAGCGGTTTTTTTCCATGATGCTACAACTTCCGATACTTCAACAAGAATATTTTTGGCTTCTTTTGCCGATAAATTAAAATAACCAATGACGCTCATCGCTAAATCAATAGATGCCGTGGCATCATCCATGTTGATAGCGGTAGAAAGAATTCGCGGTTTTATTTCAATGGGAACAGGGTTGAGGTCATAAGCAGGGCATAGCCGCCAACCAACTCCATCATATAAAAAACCATGATTGCGCAGATGATCATCGGTATTAGAGATTAATACGTTAAAAACAATTCGCCGCCAAAGTGCTTTTATATCTTCTTTTGGATGAGAGCCATGTTGCCGAAGAGCATCAACTATTTCAAGATAGCTATGCATTTCATTGTCTTTAGCGCCTAACATGCTCATCGCGGATAAAAAAGGAATCCGCTTTTTTTGCAAGCGGTCAAAGCGGCGCGATATCAAAACCGGTTGCTTTAAAACTTTCTCAATTCTGAATATTGGCACGGCGATCTTTGCTTGTTCAGCCAATGTTAATGCCAATGCCTCCCAAAGTACTATGTTAGTTTCATCCAGTTTATTTGGAAATTTTGCGATAGCTAGATGTCCTCCTTTATCGCGCACGGATGCTTTGGGGCGGGCGCCTCCCAACGATGAACCAGGCGCTAGTAGAAGTTTTAAATCTTCCTCAGAAGCATTATCTTCAGTCACCCGTTCACTGGCGTTAAGCAATTTTGGTAAATCAATGAGTGGTGGAATCCTTTTATGATCTTTATTCGCCAAAAATTCTCCATCTTCTTTCAGAGAAAAGCGCACGGCGCCTTCTCGCGCTTCATCATTGACCATTAATAAATAATCGATTTCCATGAGTGTCCGAGGTGATCGATTTTCACGTTCTGCAATCAGCCTTTCAGAGCGGCGCATTAATATCCTTCCCCAACGGTCAGGCGCGGAGTCACCGATTGCTCCAAATAATGGTTTTTCCGATAAGGTGTGATGAGGGCCTATATTTAATGGTAAAGCAGGTTCTAAAGAAAAACGCTTATCAAAACCTAACCAGAGGTCGTCATATTCAAATGTAGCGCTTTCATGGCCATTGCGGGTATGTGTCCACAGCCTTCCCACGAGAATAGGATGTTCGTCCAGGTCAATATAAACAAAAATTTTTTTACTCATGATGAATCACTCAGTTTAAAAATTATTTTTTGGATTGCCTGATGCGCTTTGGCAGAAATTCTTCTTCCAGCGTTCTGCCGACATTATCAAATTGAAGATCCACTAGATCATTTAGCCTTCCAGATAATCCGAGGATGAAAAGCACGGTAGCATAAATTCCCATCGCGACGCTGGGATCCCCTTTTTCAACTTTATTTAAAGTAGTTCGGCTGATAAAAGCTCGCTCCGCCATCATTTGAGTTGAAATCCGCCGCCGTCGGCGTGCATCTTTAATGTCCTTGCCCAATTTGCCCAACGCCGTTTTGACAGGGATAGGCAGGGTTAATTTTAATCGCGATCTTTTCATATTAATGTTCATTTTAAAATACGTTATAACACATATTGTATATTAAAGTGAACCTTAAATCAAGGGGAGATTTTAATGGATAACCCTATCAATGGAACAAACCAAGGCGCATACCCACTCCTATGATATGGCTTTACATATTCTGAATATTTGTGCTAAAATTCGGGATAAGTTCCGAAATTGTGCCATAAATTTGGAGTATATTCCGAATGATACTCGTCAGTTAAGGCGAATTGGAGTAAATTTGTTGGGTGGCCGCGCTTGGCGTTGAATTTTATCCGCTAACCTATCCAGAAATTCCGGATTTTAATTTGCTGCAGGCTTTGCAAAAAGGCTTACAGGAGATATTCACGGCCTGCTTGCATTCCAACAACATTATCAGTCTAAACACTGTTATCTAGTATGTAATGTGCCGCGCCGACGTAAAATTCCGACCAATGTTCCCGATCAATTTATCGAAATTTTACCTTGGGAAATATTTATTAATATGCTATGGAACGGAGAAATTATTAAATAGCTTGAAAATTCTTATGAACGGAGAGTGAGTGTTTCCTGATCTTTGCTCATTCTTTTATAAAGTTAATGAGTACCAATAATGAAAAAAGAAATGCTTTATAAAGTTTCAGAAATGAAAAAAGCTCTTACTGAAGGAGTAAGTCCAGATTATTTTGACGATTTAGAACCGATTATGCCGGCAGCGATTCTTTGTGATTTGCGTATGGTAAATGGAGAAGAAAGCAGGGTGAAAAATTTGCTAGAAGCAAAAGCAAATCCGAATATAGTGCTAGACGTTCCTGGTTACGATAAGATTACCCTTATTTTCCTGGTTCGTTTTGTACAGTTTAAGTGGAAATTTAAATTTAAATTTAAATATAAATATAGTGGAATGTCTGATTAAGAGCGGATCTGCTGTTAATCATACTGGTGAATTTATTGACTCTCCTGCAGTCCTAAACTGGTACCTGAATTGGTGTCCTAAGCAACACATTGGTAAATTAGGCGAGCCTATTTTAATATTAAAGAAATTGCTTATTGCTGGAGTAAGTTTACATACGAAAGATCTACTCGCTCCTAAAAGTTGTCCGCCTCGTAATTTGTTTGAACGTATTCTTGTAGAAACCAATTCTTTTTATGTAACTCTGGTAGGAAATTTTTTAATAACAAAAATATGGGATAACCAAATTCAACCTGCTCAAGCTGAATTAGTCAGATATCTCCCACAAGTTATTGTTGATCTTGTGCGTCATTATTTGATGGACTCTAGTTACTTAGAAAATTCTACCAATAGGCTGATAAAGAAATCATCCTCAAGTTTTCAGCCGGAAGAAAAAGCTTCATCAGATTTAGAGCGAGCGGTGCAAGATGGACGGGTAGATACAGTTAAGCTGCTGATTGAATCTAAAGCCGAGGTTGCTGAACAAAATGATAGTGGAATGACTGTATTGGATTATGGTCAGCCAAGTTTACTTGATTCCGAGTATACAGCAGCTGTGATCTGTGTTACCAGGCATTTATATTCAAAATTTGCCTTATTTAATCACTTAGATAAAACCAAAGAGCACGAAGCAATAGCAACGCGCAATAACGAAATTCAGTTTTCTTGATCTGCGAAATTAATTTATGCATCTACCCCGTGCGCTCTCAGCAATCAAAGCACTCCAGATGGCTGCGGGGTCGTTCATGCCTCTGGGTCTGTGTCAGAATCAGGCGTGAAATAGGACGTTAATAATGGGAGTTCCTGCCATGGTAAAGCAACGACTCTGTCGCTCAATTTCAATTTATTTTTACAGCGGCAAATGATATAGGCTGTGTCATAGCAATCGTATTCTTGGAGAAAAAGATTTAAATAATGCAAATTTTCGGCGAAAATATTAATATGAATGTAATATTTCTGGAGTCAGGCCTGTGTGCATAACCCACCCCTCGACTTGTTCGCGGGATGGGAGTGACGATAGAGTTTAGTCTTTCGCTGGCGCTCCCAATGACGGCAATATTAAGTATTCAGCTTTTCCACTTTTGAAGTACCGCGAGTATCAATATTCTGGGTTTTGACCGAACCTAAGTAGCTTATTGATACTGTACCCCGTACCTGACCGGTTAAGTTGCCACCCTGCATGTTTAATTTGGTGTTGTTGGCGCCGGCAATATCTAGATTGACATTAGTAGTTTTGGTATCAGTTAAATCAATTTTGCTGGTTCCTGCCGCGTATAGTTTTAAATTTTGAATTTCATTATCGGCGCCAGTCAATGAATTATCTCCACTCAGACTAAGAGACAAATCTTTAAGACGGAAGTCAGATAGGCTAGTGGTATTGGCGCCACGCAATTCTAGGTTTGTCAGTTGGGGCAAAGTAATTATAGCAGTGAAATGATTCTGACTCCTAGCATTCACATTAGAAATAATCACTGTGTCACCATTTTGCATAGCAGAATACTCAGATGAAACAATTGACGGTGTTGTTATGGTAACTTGATAATGATCACCAGCCATAATTCTTGCATCCCATGTCCCTTTGAGGATAATATGCTGGAAATTTTTAAAGTTTGATGTGGTGTCTGCTTTGGCGTTAATCGCTGATACACCCATAGCAATCGGCAGCCCTATAAAAATGGCTACGGCAGTACCCAATAAAATCTTATTGCTTTTTTTCATCGGTTCTCTCCTTTAAGTTATTGATTACACTTTCGAGCTCTTTAAAGTTAATTTTTAATAGAGCCATTTTCTTTAAAAATAACGGCAAGTCTTGTTGATAAAACAAGTCTTGCTTTATTTTTAAAATGTTATCTTGTGCATTATCTGCAACAAAATAACCAATTCCTCTTTCTTTAAATATGATGCTGGTTGATTCTAAATAACTGTAAGTCTTGGCCACCGTATTAGGATTGACTTCGATGTTGACGGCCATTTCTCGAATGGATGGAATTTTTTCTCCCGATTGCCATTCACGCTGCAAAATCCGTTCGCAGATAAAATCGGCTATTTGCAGATAAATGGCTTGATTTTGCAGGAATTCCATCAGTAATTCTCGCTCTCGGTAAAAAGAATATAACTGACTATCCAGAAATAAATTGGTATTAAAAACCATAAAAATCCAAATTTTAGATATAAGATGTAATAGTCAGTGTGAAAAATCCAACTCAAACTCATTAAATAGATTGTTAAAATTAAGTTAAAAATTAATATCGAGGCCAGAGTTTTAATAATCTGGTGACTTTTGAAATAAATAGCTCCCAGAAAGAAAATCGATTGAAAAATCAAATAAATTTTTATCCAATTAGCAATATGATATAACGGGATCGATAATTCTAAACCAGATTTCAGCATATAAAGCAAAAGATAAATTCCCAAGACGAAAGCAGGGTATAACACAGCAGTGAACAACCATCGATTAAATAATT
Organism: uncultured Pseudomonadota bacterium; assembly: GCA_963697455.1. Lineage (GTDB taxonomy): Bacteria > Pseudomonadota > Gammaproteobacteria > Coxiellales > Coxiellaceae > JAFEDN01. The sequence goes on from CAVOOI010000016.1 coordinate 16,422, forward strand.
TTTCTAAATGTGAAGCGGGCAGGGTGAGGAAATAGCAACTCTTTTGCGGATTATGAAGTTCATTGAACGATAAAGCAGTGATCCATAAACCGCCGACAAAGAGAATCGAACTGATAAATGGGCTGTTGGGTATATTGATTAATAGTAAAGCTAAGATAACTATGATTGAAATCACAATAATTTTGGTATGTAATACAAAATCATTTCGCATCAGTAAAGCTAGTCTATTCATGGTGGTTCTCCTATTGAAAAACGGCATTGATTTTGTTTGAGTCAGTAAGAATTGCATTAAACAAAGTTTCGATATCCACTTGATTTTCTATTCTCTGCTCATTTTTGCATAACACTGAATAGCCGCCCAACTCATGGTTAAAATATAAAGGTAATCTACCTTCGGCGAGATTTTGCCGTTTTTCGAATAGCAATTGCTGATTGATAAGATCTATATTTTGATGGAAAAGAATTTTTCCTTGATCCAGCAAAATCATGCTGTCAATTAAATTTTCCATATCTTTGACCTGATGGGTGGAAATAATAAAGATTTGCTCCTCGCTGATGGCGGAAGCCAATAATTTTCTAAATTGACTTTTACTGGGAATATCTAAGTGATGAGTTGGTTCATCAGTAATAACAAGCGAGTATGTGCCGCTAAACCGAAAGCGATTAAAAATTTTTTGCGTTGTCGATAAGAGAGTTTTGATAACCAACGGTCGGTGGGTAATTCAAATGCGGTTAAATTTTCTAAAATGTGGGTGATTAAATTTGGGATAAAAGGGCGCGTATAAATATTCAAATCGTGTTGCTGTGACATCCGGTACAAAAAATTTCCTGGAATGTAATAAATATCGGATAAAAATGTTGGGGAGCGCTCACTCGGCAATTTGCCAAATACTTGGTATTGCCCTTGGCGAGGAAAGATCAATCCTGCCAATATTTTCAAAAGCGTAGTCTTACCGGCGCCATTTTTCCCGAAAAGCCCAGTAATTTTATCTCGGGTTAAATTTAATTCTAACTTATTAAATAAAAGAGATTTTTCTACCATAAAGGTCAATTGATTGATGGTGATTTCATTCATTCTGTAGCCTTTAACTAGTGAACTAGTCACATAGTACACCTAAATGAAAGAAATGGCAACATCAATGGGTATAGACCAATTTTGATGTCAATAAGTCAGGCCTGACCCCAATGGTATAAAAATACGAGGTGAAAAATGAATAAATCAATTATTATGAAAGTGATTTTAATAGGAGGGGTCTTAGGTTTTTTTCTCAATCCTATGCTGCAGGGGATCCTACAGTCAACATGCAAGTGACTTGTGATGGGACGTTGTGAATTGCCAAGATCTTTCAGTTAGTTGGGGTTCAACTGTGGGAGGTGCGGGCCGTTGTGATCGCGCCAACGCGCAACCTCCCATCCAAGCTAATAAACGCAAATATCTCGCAGTAAGGTCGATACCCACAAATTGCTCAAAAAAATCAGCCAGGGTTTTTTCTAAAGCTGACTGCCTTCACGACTGCAAATACGGCGGACACCTAAATCAAAAAATAAATATTTACTGGCTTTAGTTAAACGCTGCCGGCTTTGGCTATAAGTAATAGGCTCTATCCTGTCGACATAACTTGTGAGGATTATAAGAAATTTATGATATAAATGCAAATTTTCGGCGAAAATATTAATATGAATGTAATATTTCTGGGTTCAGGTCTGATGCCAATGGTGCAGGAGTAGGGGTGGGTGTGGACGAGCTGGGACTGATTGTGACCTTAGCAAAAACTTGATAAAAATTAGTAGAGAGGGACGTAGATGAACTGAAATTAGAGCTAGAGCTAGAATTAGTCATTAGCCCTGATGTTTCAGCAAAATTACCGGGACTGATTGTGACCTTAGCAAAAGTGTTAGAAAGGGACGTAGATGAACTGAAATTAGAACTAGGGCTAGAGCTAGAACTAGTCGTTAGCTCTGATGTTTCAGCCAATATTTTTTGTGGAGCTTCTAATTTTTTAAAGTAGTTTAAATAGTGGTCTTCGCAACACTTTATAGATTAAATAATTTTACTGCTTGTGCATCAGTGATCTGCTCCGGGTTTTTTAATATTCGAATACCTATCCCTTAGTTGGGTTTTTAATTTATTTAAATATTCCCTGGTATGCGTTTCTACCTCAGGAAATTTCCTTTGCCATGTTTCAAACTAATTTCTGCTGCTCTAGGAACTCATTCAATATGAACGGGCAATCTGCCTGGATAATGGCATTTTATAGACTGACCCAATTTGGGCAGCTTAATCTCCATATCAACTGTGGTCGCTACCCACGGCGTCTTCAAACTTCCTTGTTCAGGGTTTTCCTTGCCATTAAAAAAATCTGCTACATTTTTAAGCTTTATACATCTCCATAATCTTTTTAATTTTTTAGCGTGTTGTGCGTCGAGGCTTTCAGGAGTCTGTAATACTCTTATAGCGATGTCTACTTGGGTCTTTAGTTTAGTTAAATATTCTTTCTGTTTCCCCTCATCTAAAGGCATCCATCTGATAATGTCTTGTTTATGATCTTCAAAATCAGCTTGATAAATAGGTAATAAATATTCGGTTACTGCTTTTAATGTGCGCAAATCATCCTCATTAGGAACAAGAGAGGGAGGGATAGTGGAACTAGATTTAGAAGTGTGGATCCTTTTTCTCGCTGATTTTTGATTTGAGTTCGGTTTAATTTTTTTTCTACTTTTATTCTTTTTGCTCTTTTCTCTCTGGCCGTCAGTTTCTTGCTTCCGCTTTCTTTTTTGTTTCTGCTTCTGCTTCCGCTCTTTGTTTTCTTCTGGCTGCAGAAGGGGGGCATCGGGGGGATAGATGGTGCAGTCCTCTTTGATTGTGATTGCTGTTGTAGTTCATCTCTTTTCATAATTAGATAAGATCCTATATTAGTCCCTAACTTTGTGTCACAGTTGCTCTGAAATTTGAATCCATTGTGCTTCAACGGCGGAGATCTTTTCTGCGAGCTGTTTTTGTAATTGCAGAAGTTTTTCTAAGCGTTGTCCATTGGGTTCTTGATACAGTTGGTTGTCGCCGAGCTGCTCGTCTACTTTGGTTTTTTCAAGTTGCAGTTTTTCTAATTGTTTCTCTAGTTTATCAGCTTGCTCTTGTAATTTTCTTTTTTCAACAGAACTTTTGGCGGCGCCGGGCTTTTGCTCGCGTTGAGAAAATAGCCATGCTTGATAATCATTCAAATCGCCAACAAATGGCTTCACCGTATGATTAGCTACCAAAAACAATTCGTCCGTGGCGGTTTGAATTAAATAACGATCGTGAGAAACTAATACTAGCGCGCCTTGATAACTTTGCAAGGCCATGGTCAATGCATTCCGCATTTCTAAATCTAAGTGATTAGTCGGTTCGTCCAATAATAATAAATTGGGCGCTTGCCAGACCAGGAGTGCTAATGCCAGCCGGGCTTTTTCGCCGCCGGAAAATTTCTCAATACTCGACAATGCCATATCGCCGGAAAAACCAAAACCGCCTAGAAATTGCCGTAACCGGCTGGGGTTGCAGAAGGCGCCAGTTTTTGCAGATGCCAAAATGGACTTTCAGAAAAGGTTAATTGTTCGATTTGATGCTGGGCGTAGTAGCCCACCTTAACTTTATCCGCGATATAATAAGTCCCGGTTGAGGCTGGCAGTTCTCCGATCATAATTTTAATAAGCGTCGATTTTCCTGCGCCATTCGGCCCTAACAAACCAACGCGCATACCTGGATAAATTTGCAGATTCACTTGTTGCAAGATGAGGATTTCCTGGTGATAGGGACAGCAATATCGGTCAACGTCAGAATAGGATTAGGCGGCGGTTCAATTTCCGGAAATTCAAAATCAAACGGCGAATCAACTTGTGCTGCAGCGACCAATTCCATTTTTTGAATCGCTTTTAGCCGGCTTTGTGCTTGTTTAGCTTTGGTGGCTTTGGCCTTAAACCGATTTACAAAACTCATCAGATGCGCAATTTGTCTTTGTTGTTTTTCATAAGTTTTTTGCTGAAGTGCCAATTGTTCCGCGCGAATTTTTTCAAAATCGGAATAATTGCCGTTATAAACTTTAAATTGATGGTTCTCGATATGGATAATTTGATTGACGCAGTTATCTAGAAAAACCCGGTCATGTGAGATAATTAGTAGAGTACCAGGAAATTTTTGCAGCCATTTTTCCAGCCATAAAATAGCGTCTAAATCTAAGTGGTTGGTAGGTTCATCGAGTAACATCACGTCTGCTGGACACATCAGAGTTTGAGCCAAATTCAGCCGGGTGCGCCAGCCTCCGGAAAAACTTTTGACGGATTTCTGTTGAGCGGCGGCATTAAAGCCGAGTCCATCGAGTAATTTCGCGGCGCGAGCTGGGGCCGTATAACCATCTATTTCAGCAAATTTCTCATGTAATAACGCAATTTGATGATCATCTCCGCGTTGCTCGGCGAGCGTCAGGGCTTGTTCAATTTTCCGTACTGCTTGGTCGCCATCGATCACAAACTCCAAAGCGGATTGCGCCAATGGTGGTCCATCTTGGGCTAGATGGCAATCCGCAACTGCTTCGGGATATTAATTTGGCCGCCATCAGGTTGATATTCGCCCAGGAGCAGTTTTAAAAAACTAGATTTTCCGCAACCATTGGCGCCGACTAACGCCACTTTATGTTGATCGAAAATGGTTAGGCTCACATTTTCAAATAAAACCTTCGAGCCTAAATGTAGGCTGATATTACTTAAAATTTAACATAAATATTCGATAGCCTCTTTAAATTTCTGAAATCGGCGCTTTGCATTATCAATGTCAGACATAACAATACTCCATAATGTCCATAAATAATTGGACAATACTTTATAGACTTGATAGCGCCGTTCGTCAGCGTCACTGATAGAATTTTGAAAGTAATAAGTTAAAAATTGTTGTTCTTGTGCAGATGTGAATTCAGCCTCCACCGCAAAACTGGCTAAATCCCAGCAAGGATCATTATTGCCTGCATATTCCCAATCAATTAAATAGATTCGCGAATTTGTCAGCAGAAAATTTGATAAAATAGGATCGCCGTGGCAGGGGCATGCAGGAATTGGCAACGAGGAGAATTCTTGACGGAGAGCATTGATACGGTTATCCCAAGCTAAAATATCGGCTAAATCCTCGGGAATTTTGCCAGCAGCTTTGCTTTTATAAAAATCGAGCACCGAAAAAATATGGATGTCGCGGAGAAATTTTTGCGGTAAATGATGTAATTTTTTTAGAAGTTGAGCGCAGGTTTGCCAGTAAAATTCTTCCTGAAGCAGCGCTGGGGTGAGAATTTGATTATGCGGTTGATAAGCAGTGATATTCACTCCGGAATCTAAATCAAAATAACAAAATGGCAGATTAATGCCGGCTGCCGCGGTAATTTGCGCAGCATGATATTCAGTCTCGCGGTCAATCAACCCATGCGCTTCTGCTTTGGGAATTTTAATCACATACTGCTGCTTATTTTGGGTAATCAGAAAAACATGATTAGTTCCACCGGCTAAAGGTTTTATTTCTAGTTCGGTCAGTGGGCCGGCCTGTAATAGCCCGCTTTTTTTGAGATGGTGGTAAATGATCGCGTGAGTCATAGCAACGTGAACAGCTTGATCAAGCCTTGTAAAATTACCCAAGAAAACAGCGCGGCGACGACATCATCCAGCATGACGCCTAGCCCGCCATGAATATTACGGTCGAGCCAGCCAATTGGCCAGGGTTTGAAAATATCTAAACAACGAAAAATGATGACCCCCAGCGCCAGATAATACCAGGTCAGCGGAATGCCGATCATAACAATCGGGAAGCTTGCCATTTCATCCCATGCGCAGGCTGGATGGTCGGAGGCGCCAAAGTCGCGGTTAGTGATTCCGCAGACGACGATGCCTAGTAAAATCATGACTAGCGTCACCAGCAGATAAATCCACTCAGGAAAATGTTTTAGGGCCATGACAATAGGTATGGAAGCTAAAGTTGCCCAAGTCCCGGGCATCCAGGGGAGGGCGCCAAAGCCGAAGGCGCACGCCGTAAAATGGATGGGATTGGTCCAGATTGTTCTAGGTAGATTTTGCATAAGATTGAATTAGGATTATTATACAGTTCTTGAAGAGTTGCGTCTATTAGCTAAAATGTTGATAACCTGGGTTTGGGAGGGGCATCGGCTGGTCCTGGTCATTAAGAATAATTAATCCTGGAGTAGTGGTTACAGTTCCCAAACGATGCACCGGGCAGTCTAAATTCAAGAAAACTTTATCTATGGCATCCTTGGCTGTAGGTGGGGCAGTGAAACACAGTTCGTAATCTTCGCCGGCGGTAAGGGCTAATTGGATCGCTTGATCATGAGCGCAGTGGCGCAGGAGAGCGGGCGATAATGGCAGTTGATTGGCATGAATGCGGCCGCCTAACTGACTGGCTTCTAAAAGTTTGGACAAGTCCGCAGCTAATCCATCTGAAATATCGATTGCCGCACTGGCCAGATCACGCAAAGCGATTCCGGCTTGTACTCGAGCATCCGGACGAAACAAGCGCCGGAGAAGCTCAGCCGTTGGCGCCGATTTTTGCTGAAGCAATTGTAAGGCTAATCCGGAGTCTCCAAGCGTTCCAGTGACATAAATGTTATCACCCGATTTTGCGCCGCTGCGGCGTAAGGCTTTACCAGCGGGAACCCATCCATAAGTGACTGTGCTGATTGAAAGTGGGCCGCGAGTGATATTGCCGCCGATGAGTTCCACCGAATATTGTTCGGCTAATTTGAAAAAATCATGCGCAAAACTTTTAAGCCAATGGCTATCAGCTACTGGCAAAGTTAAAGCGAGTAAGACTGCTCCTGGTTCAGCGCCCATTGCGGCGAGATCGCTCAAACTGATGGCAAGGGATTTATGACCCAAGTCATTAGGCTCGGTCTGAGGGAAGAAATGAGAGCCCTCCACCAAGGTATCAATTGAAGTGGCAAGCTCATAGCCAGCGGGAATTGAAATTAACGCCGCATCATCGCCAATGCCCAAAGGGAAACGGGCGGTATTTTTGATCTCCCGAGTGAAGAATTCTTTAATAATCTCAAATTCATTAAGGCTCATAGGCTGTGGATAAGTTTGTGCAAAAGTTTTTAAATAGTGAGCTTAAGTACTTGTTTTACCATGCGACTATCTGGTCTGGGTAAATTCATCAAGCAAATTTTATTATTTAAATCAACGGCTTATTTTAATAAGCTAAAGCCGATCAGAAGTTATCTGCTTCAACTTTATGAAACTTGATTTTGTGCATAAAGTACTAAAGAACCAGATTAACGATCACTGATCGCGACCACATCGCGCTTGGTAGGGCCAACATAAAGTTGCCGTGGCCGGGCTAAACGATGGTTCGGGTCGCTGATCATTTCCATCCAGTGCGAGATCCAGCCGACTGTTCTGGCCACTGCAAAAATAACTGTAAACATATTGGTGGGAATACCCAAAGCGCTTAAAGTAATGCCAGAGTAAAAGTCCACGTTTGGATACAGTTTTTTCTCAGCAAAATAGGGGTCCTCTAATGCAATTTTTTCTAATTTTAAGGCAAGCTTGAAGATAGCCTCGTCCTGCCGGTCGCAGCTAAGACTTCGTGGCAGGTTTCACGCATAACTCGTGCGCGAGGATCATAATTTTTATAGACTCGATGTCCAAAGCCCATTAACCGGAATGGATCATCTTTATCTTTTGCGCGTTTGATATATTCACCAATGCGGCTTTCATCACCGATTTCATTCAGCATATTCAGGCAGGCTTCGTTAGCGCCGCCATGGGCTGGCCCCCATAAAGCGCCGATACCTGCGGCAATGCAAGCGAATGGGTTAGCACCGGTGGAACCAGCTACCCGCACCGTAGAAGTAGACGCATTTTGTTCATGGTCAGCGTGGAGAGTGAATATCCGATCCATCGCCTGGCTAAAGACAGGATTGCAAGTCCAATCTTTATAAGGAGTTGCAAACATCATATTTAAGAAGTTTTCTGCGTAACCTAAGCCTTGTTTAGGATGGATAAAGGGTTCACCAATGGAGAATTTATAACTCATCGCGGCAATCGTCGGCATTTTTCCGATAAGGCGCAAGGCCGAGGTGAGGCGGTGATCCGCCTGGTTGATATCTAATGAATCGTGATAAAAAGCTGAGAGCGCGCCAACTACCCCCACCATAATCGCCATGGGATGAGCGTCTCGGCGAAAACCATTAAAGAAATGGGTAATTTGTTCATGCACTCCGGCATTATCTTTAATTTGTTTAATGAACTCTTCCTTCTGGGCCGGATTGGGTAATTCCCCGTTCATGAGCAGGTAACATACTTCCATATAATCACTGTGATCAGCGAGTTGTTCTATAGGATAACCACGATATAACAGAATCCCCTCATCCCCATCAATATAGGTGATGCTGGATTCGCAAGAGGCTGTGGAATAAAAGCCAGGGTCAAAAGTAAAATGACCATGATTGATTAAACTCTTAACATCAATACCGTCAGGACCCAGAGTTCCCTTCAAGATAGGTAAGTTTATTAACTCGTTAGCAATATTTAATTGGGCAGTATTTTTGCTCACAGGGGTACACTCCATCGGTTATTCATGCGGGGGAGATAATATCAAAATTCATAGGGGTACGCTACAGAAAGCTAATTAGGTATGCTAAAATTGAAACCTTTCATTAAAAAAAGAGTCGATGTGATGACCACTGGAATAGACCTGCATATAAAAAGTCGTTTTTGCCCAAGCCCCACCGGACTGCTGCATATTGGTAATTTACGTACAGCATTGTTCAGCGCGTTGCTAGCCAGGAGCCGGAACGGATTATTTTTATTGCGAATAGAAGACACTGATCAGCAGCGCTCTGAAGAACGCTACACTCAGCAGTTGGAAAAAGATTTACTCTGGTTGGGATTAGATTGGCAAGAGGGTCCCGGTCACGACATGGGTAGAGGCCCTTATCACCAATCTAAACGGGGTGCGATTTATGATGATTATTACCGGCGCTTAGAAGCGACGGGTGCTGCTTATCCCTGTTTTTGTAGCGAGGAAGAGTTGACGCTTATGCGCAAGATCCAGCGTTCCTCAGGAAAACCGCCGCGTTATCCCGGGACCTGTCAGAACCTGAGCCCACCACAAATTGCCGCCAAACTGGCTGAAGGCCGGAAACCGACCTTGCGCTTTCGTGTACCATTGCACCGAGAGATTCGTTATACAGATGCAGTGCGCGGTGAACAAAGTTTTAAAAGCGAAGACTTAGGTGATTTTATTATTCGCCGTACCGATGGCACCTCGCCATTTTTGTTTTGCAATGCGATTGATGACGCCCTGATGGAAGTCACTCACGTACTGCGAGGGGAAGATCATGTGGCCAATACTCCCCGGCAAATTTTAATTTTAGAAACTCTGCAATTGCCCATCCCTGAATATGGTCATATTTCCCTTATTTTGGCGATGGATGGCAGTCCGTTGTCTAAACGCCACGGTAGCCGTTCTTTAGTTGAATTGCGCGATGAAGGTTATTTGCCTTTAGCTATTGTTAATTATCTCGCGCGTTTAGGTCACTATTACGGGCATGATCAATTAATTTCTTTGACGGAACTGGCGGCCCAGTTTAAATTAGCCTCATTGAGTCTCTCGCCTGCCAAGTATAATCCAGATCAACTGTTATTTTGGCAGAAAAAAGCGGTTGAAAAGATGAGTGATGACGAATTATGGAATTGGCTTGGAACTGAATTTTCCGCATCGTTACCCACAGCGCAACGCACGGCTTTTTTAGAAGCCATTAAGCCCAATCTAGTATTTCCCGCAGACGCTAACCGTTGGGCGAAAATTATTTTTAGCGATGAAATAACCATTACCGATCTCAAATCAATCACTCCTCCGGATTATTTCACCCAAGCTTTGATCGCATTCGCACAACATGGCGCGCAAGTACAAAAGATTTTGGAACATTTAAAAACCGCATTAAATTTAAAAGGCAAAGCGCTGTATCAGCCATTGCGTTTAGCGCTTACCGGCGAAGAACATGGGCCGGAACTCGGGAAATTGATGAATTTAATCGATCCCAAAAAAATTCAACAGCGATTGATAGCCGCTAAGGAAAATTCTCAGTGTTAAAGATTTATAGTAGTCTGACTGGCAAAGAAACCGAATTTAAACCGTTACATCCTGGAAAAATCGGAATCTATGTTTGCGGCAATACCGTTTATGATTATTGCCATATTGGTCACGCGCGCTCCATGATTATATTCGATGTGGTGGTGCGGTATTTACGGAGTCAAGGTTATCAAGTTATTTACGTGCGCAATATTACCGATATTGACGATAAAATTATTAAGCGTGCTCATGAAAATCATGAATCTATCGACGCTTTAACCCAAAGATTTATTGACGCGCAGCATGAAGATGAAGTCGCATTGGGAATACTGCCGCCTGATTACGAGCCTAAAGCGACTGAATTTATTCCACAAATGCTCACACTGATTCAGAAATTACTCGACCGCGGCCATGCTTATATCGCTACTAATGGTGACGTATGTTTTGATGTGCGTAGTTTTCATGAGTATGGCAAATTGTCCGGTAGAGACATTGACAAATTAAAAGCGGGCGCTCGCCTTGACATTAATGATACTAAACGTGATCCACTCGATTTTGTATTATGGAAAATTTCTAAGCCTGGCGAACCGAAGTGGTCTTCACCTTGGGGCGAAGGCCGGCCCGGTTGGCATATTGAATGTTCAGCCATGTCGACGAATATCCTGGGTCAACCTTTTGATATCCATGGCGGAGGTATGGATTTAAAATTTCCGCATCATGAAAATGAAATCGCTCAATCCGAGTCAGCCTGTGACCATACTTTTGCGCAACTGTGGATGCATGTTGGTTTATTGCAGGTGGAAGGGGAGAAAATGTCCAAATCACTCGGGAATTTTGTGACTATTCGCGATGCATTATCACGATACCGCGCTGAAGAAGTGCGTTTTTTTATGATGAATAGTTTATATAACAAACCGGCGGATTACGCCGAAAGCAATATGCACGAAGCGAAAACTCGGTTAAAAGGTTTGTATGCGGTTTTAAAAGATTTACCTGCGCCGGTTGTGGGCGCGGTGGATAGTTCAGATTTTCATGAAAAATTTAATAACGTCATGAGCGATAATTTTAATACGCCGCTTGCCTTAGGAATTCTCACGGATTTGGCAGCTGAACTTCAGCGCCGCCGTGAACAAGGAAAACTTGAAGCAGCGTCCATATTAGGCAAAACCCTGCGTGAGTTAGGCAACATTTTAGGAATTTTGCAGCAGTCTTATGAAGAATACCGGCGCGGCGGTTGGTCTGATGATCAATGGCGGGAAATTGAATTACTGAGTCAATCCCGCACGCAAGCCCGCGCTCAAAAAAATTGGGCCGAGTCTGATCGAATCCGCCAACAACTGATCAATATGGAAGTAGACGTCGAAGACACCCCTCAAGGTACGTATTTATCCCGGCGGTAATTTATGTTTTTGCCTTTAATGAACATACAAGCTTCCCTACTATTAATACCTATGGTATTTGGGCTGGGTGTTCGGCATGGTTTTGATCTTGACCATCTGGCTACCATAGACGCCATTACCCGCACCATAAGCACCCATAAATGGTTAGCTAAATGTGTGGGTGTCTTATTTTCATTCGGCCATGGTTTAATCGTTACTAGCGTGAGTGTGATCATTGGCAGCGGTTTGATGCATTCACACCCGGCGTCATGGTTAACCAGATTCGGCGCACTCACGTCGATCATTTTTTTATTTACTTTTGGGATTTTAAATCTATTCAATATTTTTAAATGGAATAGTGCACATACTCTGCCAACTAGCTTGCGCGGAGCGCTGATTAGAAAAATAACTCGAAACTACAACAATCCGTTGTGGATTGTTGGCATTGGCGCCCTGTTTGCTATTTCCTTTGATACCTTCAGCCAGGTAGCTTTATTTTCCATTTCTGCTGCAGTCTTCGCCGGCTGGTTATATTCCGGTATGCTAGGCATTATTTTTATGTTAGGCATGATCGTTGCGGATGGGCTCAACGGCTGGATTGTTTCACTACTGATCCAACGCGCGGATACTATGTCTAGAATTATCTCGCGCTGCTTAAGTTTAGTGATTGCCTCGTTCAGCCTCTGCACTGGCGCCATTGGTTTAATAAAACTATATGCATGACTTTCAACGTCTTGAGTCAGTAAATCGCACCCGCGGGCTACTCAAATTGTCGTATCAATCTGTGGCAGGAGAAACCTGCTTGCATAGCTTGTATCAACATGAGCCGCTCCACAGTTTTTTCCCTGGCATTGGTGCAGGTGAAGTAGCGCAAGCCATTTTAATCAATACCACCGGAGGAATTGCCGGTGGTGATCATTTAAATATAGATATTGTGATGGGAGAACAGGCACACGCACATGTCACTACTCAAGCCGCGGAAAAAATTTACCGCTCATTAGGCGCAGAAAGCCGAATCACCACTCAGTTAACTTTAGCGTCCGGCAGTTGGTTAGAGTGGATGCCGCAGGAAACCATTTTTTTTAACCAGGCGCGTTTACGTCGGCAAAATGATATTTATACTATGTGTGGCAGTCAGTTAATGGCCGGCGAAATACTGATATGGGGGCGTATTGCCCATGCGGAGCGGGTCAGCCACGGATTACTGCATGATCTCAGATCTATTTACCGGGAAAATCGGTTAATCTGGGTGGACGCGCTGCATATGCAGGATGATTTGGCGTCTATCCTGCAAAATCCAGCGGCTTTTAATAACGCCGTTGCTTATGCAGTATTTTTTTATGTAGGCGATGATGCTAGTCAATATTTAGCAACTGCACGTGATTTATTAAGCAAACTGGATGTGAGCGCAGCCGCTACCTGTGTGTGTGCTGAAGTTTTAGTGGTTCGTTTCTTGAGTGACAATGCCATGCGGCTGCGCGCCAATTATGTTTGGTTCTGGCATAATTTCCGTGCTACAATTTCACCTCGGTTAAAATCATCCGAGCTGATAGTCTGGAATTAAATTATGCACTTAATGCCGCGTGAAAAAGATAAGTTACTAATTTCGATGGCTGCATTAGTTGCGCGTCGTCGTTTGGAACGGGGAGTTAAATTGAATTATCCCGAAGCCATTGCGTTAATTACCGACTTCGTGATCGAAGGCGCGAGAGATGGCAAAATGGTAGCCGAATTGATGAACGAAGGAGCGCAGGTGTTGACCCGCGATCAATGCATGGATGGCGTTGCACAAATGATCGATGCAGTTCAAGTTGAAGCTACTTTCCCTGATGGAACCAAACTCGTCACTATCGCAAAACCTATCCGGTGAGACTATGAAGCCAGGAGAAGTGCTCATCCACAAAGGAAATGAAATCCTACTCAACGAGAATCGCCCTACAGTCAGGTTAGCCGTTGCCAACAGCGGTGACAGACCGATTCAAGTAGGTTCTCACTACCATTTTTATGAAGTCAATTCGGCGTTAATGTTTGCACGCCCACTGGCTTATGGATATCGTTTAGATATTCCCGCCGGAACTGCAGTACGTTTTGAACCCGGCCAAACTCGTGAAGTTAATCTAGTCCAATACGCCGGACGGCAAACTGTCTATGGTTTTAATGGCCATGTCAACGGCCCTATAAAAAAAGAGGAATAACGTGTCCTATCTTATTTCACGCCAGCGTTACGCTGCTTTATATGGACCCACCGTTGGCGACCGGGTGCGTTTGGCTGATACCGAACTATTTATTGAAGTAGAAAAAGATTATACGGTGTATGGAGAAGAAGTCACATTTGGCGGCGGCAAAGTTATTCGTGATGGCATGGGCCAAGCGCAAACTACCCGTGAGGCTGGCGCAGTAGATACCGTCATTACCAATGCACTGATTGTGGATCATTGGGGCATCGTCAAAGCCGATGTCGGCATCAAAGATGGATTGATTTGCGGCATTGGTAAAGCAGGTAACCCCGACATTCAGCCCCACGTCGATATTATTATTGGCCCAGGCACTGAAATTATTTCTGGAGAAAATAAAATTCTCACCGCGGGCGGCATTGATACCCACATTCACTTTATTTGTCCGCAACAAATTGAAGAAGCGCTATTTAGCGGGATTACTACTATGATGGGTGGAGGCACGGGACCGGCAGAAGGCACTAAAGCCACTACCTGCACCCCAGGCAGTTGGCATTTGGCGCGCATGTTACAAGCGGCCGAACAATTCCCAATGAATCTCGGTTTTTACGGCAAGGCCAACGCCAGCAAGCCTGAAGCTTTGCTGGAGCAGGTTCGAGCAGGCGCTTGTGGTTTAAAACTGCATGAAGACTGGGGAACAACACCTGCCGCGATTGATTGTGCCTTAACCGTCGCTGACGCTTGCGATGTGCAGATTCTCATTCATACCGATACGCTTAACGAATCCGGCTTTGTAGAAAACACCGTCGCGGCCTTCAAAGGGCGCACCATTCATTCTTTCCATACCGAAGGCGCGGGAGGTGGTCATGCTCCCGACATTATTAAATTATGCGGTGAATCGAATGTATTACCCGCATCTACGAATCCAACCCGGCCGTTTACCCACAATACTTTGATTGAACATCTGGATATGTTGATGGTGTGCCACCATTTGAATAAATCTATTCCTGAAGATATTGCGTTTGCGGAAAGCCGCATTCGTCGCGAAACCATGGCGGCAGAAGATATTTTGCATGATATTGGCGCATTCAGTGTGATGTCTTCCGACAGCCAGGCAATGGGACGTGTCGGAGAAACGATTATCCGAACCTGGCAGTCGGCCCACAAAATGAAATTACAGCGAGGCGTATTGACCGGAGAAACCGCGGGTAATGACAATTTAAGAGTGAAGCGCTATGTGGCGAAATACACTATAAATCCAGCCATTTGCCAGGGAATTGCAACATACGTCGGCTCTATTGCAATAGGTAAGTTAGCAGATTTGGTGCTGTGGAATCCGGCATTTTTCGGCGTTAAGCCAGCGCTAATACTTAAAGGCGGAATGATTGCTGCAGCACCGATGGGAGATAGCAATGCATCTATTCCCACTCCCGAACCGGTGTATTATCGGCCCATGTTTGGCGCCTATGGCAGGGCTTTGCAAGCTAGCTCGGTGACTTTTGTCAGCCAGGCCGGCATAGAGGCGGATTTGTCCCGAGCCTTGGATTTGAAAAAAAAATTGTTACCCGTACAAGGGACCCGCAATATCGGCAAGCGGGATATGATCCATAACCACGCCTTACCCATCATGGAAGTGGACCCGGAAACTTATTTAGTGCGAGCTGATGGCGAGTTGCTAATCTGCGAACCCGCCACGGTATTGCCCATGGCGCAACGGTATTTCTTATATTAAAGATGATCAATATGCTAAAAAAAGTCACTCAGATTATTTCTCATCATCAAACGCCATCTTTAGGAGCGCCGGTAGATACTCTTACATTAAATTTTCAACAACGCCAATGCCGCCGTGGACGCTTCCAAACTGATCATGGCCTGGAATTTATCTTGGATTTACCGCAAACTACCGTGCTAACTGAAAAAGATGGGCTGCAACTAGAGGATAACGCATGGATTATGGTGCAAGCGGCGCCTGAAAACACTCTGCATATCCACTGCAAGGATCCCACTCAATTAGCACGTATCGCCTGGCACCTGGGTAACCGTCACTGCGCAACCCAAATTTTACCAACCGGATTGCGCATTTTGTACGATGCGGTGCTAGAGAAAATGCTGCACGGATTAAACGCTAGCACTGAAGTCCAGTTAGCGCCATTTTCCCCAGAAGGCGGCGCCTATGCGACCGCGCATGCCCATGAATGACCAACAACTTTACCGGCTACTAACCTGGTTATCGCCGGCATTTCCCATAGGATCTTTTAGCTACTCGCATGGACTGGAAAATGCTGTGGAACATGGCCAGGTAACAGATCGGGAGAGTTTACTACAATGGATCACTGCCGTGATTAATTACGGTACGGCGCGTTGCGATGCTAGTATATTTTGTCTTGTCTATGCTGCAATAAACCATCCCCAGCAGAGTCCGTTATCGCTGGAAACCGTGGTGCAATACGCGTATGCACTGCAAGCGACTGCCGAATTAAAGTTAGAAGCGCTGGCGCAAGGCAAAAGTTTTCTGGCCGCTATTATGGCCAATTATGCAAACTCTGCATTACTTGCAGTACAGCAGCGTTTACACCAGCTGACTTGTGAACCTACATTAGCGGTCGCGGTCGCTATCACCTGTGCTATTGAAGGTATTGCATTGCAGCTGGCGCTCACTGCGTATTTACAAGCATTCAGTGCGCAGTTAGTTTCGGTAGGCATACGTTTGATACCGCTGGGACAAACCCAGGGCCAGCAAATCATTGCACTATTACCGGATATTATTCAACCCGCAGTTGCGCAAGCCATGCAGTGCTCATGGGAGGATATTGGCAGCGCTACCATAAACTTAGAATTGGCGAGCATGCGCCATGAAACCCAATACACGAGGTTATTTAGATCATGAAATCACTCCACTACCACTCTCCATTAAAAATTGGCATTGGCGGACCGGTTGGTTCTGGCAAAACCGCGCTACTGGACGCACTTTGCAAAGCTATGCGAAACTCCTATGATATTGCAGTCATTACTAACGATATTTACACTGAAGAAGACGCCCAATTTTTAATTCGCAGCCAGGCCTTACCGGTGGAACGAATTAAAGGCGTGGAAACTGGCGGTTGCCCGCATACCGCTATCCGCGAAGATGCCTCTATCAATATTGCCGCCATCGCTGAGTTCGAAAAAAAATTTCCTGATTTGGATATTATTTTTGTTGAGTCGGGTGGAGATAACCTAGCAGCCACATTCAGCCCTGAATTGGTTGATATCACATTATATGTGATCGATGTATCCGGCGGCGATAAGATTCCGCGCAAAGGCGGACCGGGCATTACCCGCTCGGATTTATTAATTATTAATAAAATTGATTTAGCCCCTTATGTAGGTGCTGATTTGCAAGTCATGGACCGGGATGCGAAAAAAATGCGCGGCGAAAAACCATTTGTGTTTACCAATTTAAAACTTAAGCAAAACTTAGCCCAAATAATTGATTTTATTGTTTGGAAAGGTGGCCTCATCGAGAATAAATCGCCTGCCGGATAGATGTCAATCCAATCGTAATTTCTATATAAATTTCATTTTGAAGACGACTTCTCTAAAAAAAGGTTTAGACCAGACTTCGATACTATCCATATCTTTTAAAAAAGGCGCCACTTCTTTCTTGGCGGAATTAAAATCAACAACATCGATTTTATTCATTAATAAATCAATGACGTCTGCTGGATTTATTGATTTGTCATTAGGCCAGGCGCCCGTTTGTTCAAGTCGTTTTTGTAAATGCGCTAGATGCACTGGCACGTTCCGGCCAATATACCAAACCAAGTCATACCAATCTCTACCTTTAACCCGGTTCTTCCATTGACGGCACAAAATGGCGTGGCATTTTCCTGCGAATAAATCGGGTGCTTGATAGGTATTGACCATAAAAGGAATGGGCTGTAGCAATGGTTTTACTTCAGTGTTAAATCCGGGAGGAGGGTCAATGTCTATTTCAATTTTAATTCGAAGTGAGTCATCGCGATGAATTTTTTCAGTAATATATTCCGGCGCTTTGATTTCTAGAAAATGTTGCTTAGTTCCGGCCTTTATAAATGCAGATTGAATAGCTGTTTCTTTAGTTTTGATTTTATCTGTTAAAGAAACTTTAAATCCAAAACTGGCAATTTCCGTCTCTAACGATGAAAAATAATGATTAAGCTGAAATTTTTTATCTGCTTCCAG
Organism: uncultured Pseudomonadota bacterium; assembly: GCA_963697455.1. Lineage (GTDB taxonomy): Bacteria > Pseudomonadota > Gammaproteobacteria > Coxiellales > Coxiellaceae > JAFEDN01. The sequence continues at coordinate 34,280 of CAVOOI010000016.1, forward strand.
CAAAGAAAAATCTAAATCCTCAGAAAAGCGATCCAGTCCGTAGAGTATTCTAAGCGCCGTACCGCCATAAAATGCGGCTTTTTCAAAGAACTTTGCTCGCCAAAGTCCTAGTAGTGCGATTTCCTGGATAATTTCTTTTAACGCATTTTGATAATCTTGATAAGTTATGACAAGAATATCGGGATAACATGGCGCTAATGACCTCATTCATTGTTACTCCTTACTTTTTTCAAATACTTATTTAAAAATTCCAAATTTTGTTTTTAAAAATCATAGATATCGTATCTAAATAATTTGCTATTTAAAGAAGTTATCTTTTCATAAGGGATTCTGAGGTCTTCAAAGAGGAAATCCTCAAGTTCGTTGAAGTTCTTTATATTAAATTCGGGCTGGCCAACAATATTTTATCGGCAAGCGCTTTCTCGGGGGTCGCTATTAAAATAGGATGCGTTGAATCGTACATAATTTGAGTGATACCGACGCAATATTTAACTGGGTTCAGGTAGCGGTAGCTAAATACACCTAAGGGTGTTTTAAATAATTTGTCTTTTTTATAGGTTACGCTAGTAAGCGTTTCGACTCTTTCAGGAATAAAGCCATAAAAAGCCAGGGCATATTCCAATGAAATATAAGATGGCCCATAAATTAGGTTTGCTAAAGTTTCTTTAACATAAGGTTTGCGGGGGCTTTTTCCATCCAATATGTACAATCCTTTTTTTACACGGATCAATTCTTTTGAACGCAATAATGCCGTGATTTTTGCCCGAGGATTGGCATAAGATCGAAGTGCATATTTAATGAACAGGTAATCTACCTCTTCATTAGGCGTCAGTTTTTTGAGATCAATATTCAACATATATTTATCCAGTATGTCTAATAATTATAGACATACTGGATAGATTAGCAACTTTTTCTGCCTCCAGTCAACGTTGGGCTTTTTGCGGCTTAAAATCCATTGTTTGGGTTAAGTTATTTGTGAGGCAAGTCGAATTTGAAACTAGTGCATAAAGATTAATAAAATCTTAATAAAGTGGTTTTATTATGTGATCCAGGGCTAAATAGTAACGATTTTTGTAAAATACTAGAGGAAATCATGAAAACTGATCTATTTCAAACTGTCAAACAAGATATTCTAATTGGATTACATCTTCTGATTGATGGATCACAATCAAAGCTAACCGAAGATGTGGGGCCTATTGCATCGATGTGCCGCTAGATATTTTTGTGCAACCCAGGATGAAAAAGCTACTCCTGAGCATGTAGAGAAGATTCGTCAACAACTTCTCGTTGCTTATAGACGCTGATGCAAAAAAATGGTTTTTCTCAAAAAAGATTAATGAAACTATTCAACAACTGATACCTGACGTCTCATTTAATTACTACCCCTTTAACACCGCTCATTATGATAGCGTTAGGGGTTGTCTCTGAATGTAAAGGCGTCCCAAAAATTCCTGAACCTGCTCAGGAAATTGTTAAAATGCTTCACAACTGTCTGGCAAAATTTGATAATGTTAAATCATTTGTCTCAATGTCTAAAAAGATCCACTCATTTCGAGCCTTTGATAGATTTAATTAGCGCCAAAGCTCAAGCCTACGCCAAAACCAACTGAAACAGTTCGACTTAGTGTGACTGACTTTAAAAACCCCTCCTTCTGACGGGATCAGAGTTAGTTTTTCTATAAATTAATTAAAAGGTGAGCGTTACGCACTGCTCACCTCCAATCCAAAGATTAGTCCATGCTTTCGAATTTTGGCAGATTTGCAAGTTAATATTTCCCACCGCCGCCAAGCGCGCCAGCTAACGGGTGGCGGCGGTGGAAAATATTAACGATGTTTGGGTTAAAACTTTATCGTACATTACTTTATTTAACTAAATGAGCTACGATTTTGAGTGTATCTCCTAGTTATCATTAAATATAGGTTTACGTTTTTCATTAAATGCGTTGATGCCTTCGATTCGGTCTTGAGTGGGCAGTAGTTGCTGATAAGCTGATAGCTCAAACTCATAACCGGTAGGGATATCCATAGTGAGAGAGGCATTAATGTGTTTTCTTCACCTGCCGCACCGCGGAACGGTGCATTGCTCGCAATGATATTGGCGGTTTTTAAAGCCGCTTCCAGTAAAACCGTAGGTTCAACCAGCTTGTTAATAATATGCCAGGCGTAAGTTTGTTCGGCGAGAATGGTTTGCCGGTGAAACTCAGTTCCTTAGCTTTACGAGTTCCGCAAGCTTTAGGTAAATTTTGCGTACCCATCGCCCCCGGCATAATTCCCAGCTCTACTTCTGATTGAGCAAAAACCGCGGTATTAGCTGCATAAATAAAATCGCAGGCTAACGCTAATTCGAACGCCTTCAAATGCAGCGCCGTTGACCGCAGCGATAATCGGAATAGGGCAGCGCGTTTGCGCTAACATCGCCTGCTGCAACGCTAAATGCTGCTGCCGCCAGGTATCCAAACTGATGTGTTGCCGTTCTTTCAAATCCGCTCCAGCGCAAAAAGCTTTATCGCCGCTTCCAGTCAGAATAATACAACGAAGCTGCGGACGCTGCGGGATTTCAGTTTCCCATAACGCCAGTAATTCCTGC
>CAVOOI010000017.1:0-231040 GCA_963697455.1 uncultured Pseudomonadota bacterium
CAATCGCACCAAACTATATCATTGATTCAATTAGAATTATCTGGAAACTATCCTTGTAATGGAAATGGCACAGGGAGTAGTGATGGAATTAGCAGATACTTTTTGAACATTTGCTATTTTGGAAGATCGCGGAAGAGAATCACAACCTTCTCCATCCTCTCCACGATATCCTGGTGATAGCCATATTAGGAACAATCTGTGGAGTTGATGGCTGAACAGAAAACTGCGAATTTGCGGAAGCGAAATAACATTGGCTAAAACTTTTTTATCCCTGCCTCACGAAATTTTTTCTCACATACATTTGGTCGGATTTTCCTTATTAGATTCGGATGTATTTGAAGCATGTTTAGCCTGGATTGAATCGCTATCTATCGAATTGCAAAATGAAATTATTTCGATTGATGGAAAAAGTTTGCGCGGTTCTCATGACAAAAAAAAAACAGTCAAAATGCTCCATATGGTTAGCGCCTGGCATCAGAAAAGAAAATTCTATGGGTCAGATAAAAACCGATGAGAAATCAAATGAAATCACGGCGATTCAAGACTATTGGAATGATTGATGTTTTGGAGCATAGACTATTGATGCGATGGTAATCAACAAGGCACTGCAAAAAAAATCGTGGAGAAGGGAGCGGATCATGTTTTGTCGTTAAAGAAAATCAGCCTACTTATATCAGGAAGTAGATAATATTTTTCTAACGAGCGAGCACGGAGAAACAAAAAATATAAGAAAATGATTCATAAACAAAAATTAGAAAAAGTGAGCTGTCATGGACGGATGGAAACGAGACCATATAGTCTAATTAAACCTCGCGAACAACACCCATTTAGCCTTCGTTGGCCTATTTAAATGGACTGGAAATGGTCGAGGTTAAGCGAACTGTGAATAATCAAACAGAATATTCAAAACGATTTTTCTAACGAGCTTAAGGGGATGGGTATGAAGAGTTTTTACTGTCAGAACTGCCAACAGGAGCGCTACCCGAAAAGGAAAATTTACGTAGAGCAAAAGGGGGAACATTTACGCTATATTCTCCAGGCTCCTAATGGAGATAAAATTGATTCTATTCTTGATATTGAAATCGCCGATTTTAATAAAAAAACGGTGATGGAATCAAAACGACGTATTTTGTGGGAAACAGAGAAACGCGGGCATACTCTCAGAGACCAAGACATCATATAGATTTATGCAAGCTGTGCGCAAACATTGGAACATTGAGATTAATCTGCATTGGTCTTTAGACGTGAGTTTTAAAGAAGATTTAAGTCGAGTACGCATTGGCAACGCATCAGAAAATTTAGCCATCATCAGGCGGGTTGCCTTAAATTTATTGAAGCAAGAAAAAACCAGTAAAGTAGGCATCAAGCGCGCAGAAAAAGAACCGGATGGGATCATCAATACCTGCTAAAGGTATTAATGGCGGATTCTACATTTAAAAATTAAAGTTAAAAAAATTGAATTCGGCTATCTCTTCATGCCTGAGGAATTTCTATGGCTCTTTTTTCCAAAAAAGAATAATTCTTAAACAACAAAACAGCCAGATTGATAAAAAATTTACTTATAAAGCGAGATGAGATATTCTACTAAAAAAATGAGTAATCGCCGATTTTAAGTGCGATTGCCATGCGTGTAAGCTGGTTTCAGCCATGTTAACAATTGCCTTTGTTAATGTGGTCAGTACTGGTCGAATGTTTGAAGCATTTGACCGGTACGCTATGTATTGTTACTTAAATAAATTTGAAAAGCAATACCGAATTGATAACTGCTTAGAGACTAGTAGCGCTGTCATTCCCTACTATTCATACAATGCCATCATCCCGCGGTCAAACCACGGGATGATAAACTTCTTACTTTATTCTTCGTAATTTAAGCGGGCTTGGATTAAGGTACCGCAAATTTGGATGTCTTCTTTTAAAGGTTCCGCGCGGACACCGTCTAAATCCGGACTTAGGCATTTCAAATAATATTGGCGCGCATCAAGTAACAATTGACGGAAAACTGCGCGAGCATGGTCCTTCATTTTCAATAATACATAACTGCGGTCTTTAAATTGGCGGGTTGGGTCAATCACTAACACCGTGCCCTTAGGAAATTGAGGACTCATAGAGGAGTCTTCCATGATCAAGGCAAATACATTTTCATTAACCGGTCGCGGCATCAGAATGGGTTCTTGACGAGCCTGCTTACGATTGACATTTTCAGGCCAATGCACCGCTTCTTCCCAGCTAATCACTGGCACTGTCGCCATATCTTGGCCATGCAAGCCCCAGGTATCATATTGATTCCAAGGTAAAGCCTCTTCCCCACGTAGCTGCTCGACGGTAATACCGAAAAATTCAGCTAATGGGATTAGCGAAGACTGATGCGGACTGGGTGAGACACCCTCTACAATTCGATGAACTGTAGGTTGTTTTAGTCCAATCCTTCTAGCTAACTCCGTGGTACGAATGCCTCTATGGAACATTAAACGCTTTAAAATCTGACTGGTCGTTAGTTTCATATAATTTATTACTACACTGATAATTGCCCAAAATCCCGGTATTGACCCATTCCCGCTCTGCATTCATTATACAAACCCAGAATAAAATGGATATTTAAAACAATACGCAGGTCCCCCAAATGTGTATTGTATCAATCTTGGGAAAGGATAGCAAGATGCATAAAATAAAAAGCACCCTTAGGCCAAAAAGCTATTGGGACACCCTCATCAAGGAAGTAACTGCAGGCAATCATCGGCAGCCCCAAGCCTCCTCTCCCACACGGAGGATAGTTCAGTATGAACCACAATATGAACGCCGCAGCATAAAATATACCCTAGGAGAACCCTTGACCAGTGTTTACTTTACTCAAAGAGAAGCGGAATGCGTCATGCAGATCTTAGATGGTAAAACCATGAACGAAACGGGTGAAACCTTAAAATTGTCCCCGCGGACAGTTGAATATTACTTAAGCAAAATTAAACGAAAACTTAACTGCCGTAAAAAGCGCGAAATTATTAAACTAGTCTCCCAAACTGATTTTGTAAAAAATTTCGCCAAAGATCCCTATAATCAAAAGGAATAACCTCATAGATTATCGGTGGAGAATTTAGCATAATGCCAGACTATGAAAAAATCAGATAAAACTTCGAAAATTTTAATGTGTCAGCCGCAGTTCTTTTTCGTTTCTTATGAGATTAATCCCTGGATGAATATAAAACGCGGCGTCAACACTCAATTAGCCCTGCAACAATGGCAAACTTTATATCAAACTATTCTAGATTGTGGCGCGCAAATTGAATTAGTGCCTCCCGTGGTTGGTCTGCCCGACTTAGTGTTTACTGCTAATGCAGCCATCCGCGTTGGCCAACAAATTTATTTGTCACGCTTTAGGTTTCCGGAAAGACAACGAGAATTGCCTGAATTTAAAAACTGGTTTACCCAAAACGAGTATCAAATTGTGGCCGAACCTCCAGAGTTTTTTGACCGGCACGGCCAATACATTGGCCCCTGCTTTGAGGGGGCCGGAGACGCGCTGTTTTTAGGAAACATTTTATTTGAAGCATACGGTTTCCGTACTGACAAAGAAATTTATCCTCATCTTAACGCCTTATTTAATATCGATAAATTTGTATTATGCGAATTAGTTAATCCGTACTTTTATCATTTAGACACCTGCTTTTGCCCGCTCAACGCCACTCAAGCATTGTGGCTGCCAGGCGCTTTTTCTGAGGATTCTCAGCGGGAGATGCAACAATACGCTGAGCTATTAGCAGTCCCCGAACAGGAAGCACAATTTTTTGCCTGTAATACGGTTATTATTCAAAATCACGCCATTATCCCCGAACAATGTCCAGACACCAAAGCAATATTGGAAAAAGCAGGATTTACCGTACACAGTTGCCCAATGACAGAATTTATAAAATCAGGCGGGGCGTGCAAATGTTTAACTTTTACACTTTAGACAGATCAGAACCAATGACTACCAAAGTAAAAATTTAATCCGGCTAATAGAGTACTTATCTTCGCTTTAGCAGTCGCTTGTGTCGTTACTAGTGAAATAAGGGTGGTATTGGCGGTAATGTCTGGGATTATTCGCCGTGGAATAGTGGCAGTGCCTTGACCAGTGACCTGAGCGGTAGTGCTGACGCTGCCATAATTAGCGTAGTCATATTCAACATTAAAGGTGACCATATCACGATAAATAAACTGCTCAAATCCGATCCCTAAAAGTAGAGCAATCTTGTTATCGCTATCGCTAGATGCGCCACTGAATGTACCGGAAGAATCAAATAGGGTGTGGCCAGCACGGTTAGTGACGGTGGACACAGTAGACACTGAGAAGCTATTACTAATGTTAACATCAGACCAAACAGCGCCTATTTTTCCATATATCATTGACCTAGGTGCTACTAAAATACCAGGCTTAAATGCAAGGCCATAGTCATTAGATATTTTTACGGAAGTAGAGGATAAGTAGTTTCCATTAGCTAGAAGACGCGGAGGGACATTTAGCCCATTGAGTTGCCCAGAGTTATTGGTCGTATCGGTGTGCGAACCCCATTCGCCAAACCCTACGAAACCCGTGTACCAGCGATGATTGTATACTTTACCGATCCCGGCCTGCACACCATAATACCCATCGTATGAATTCACACTAGTATTATTAGACAACAAAGTGCCGGCTGGCAAAACTGTTAGGTTACGAGTAAAAGGTGGAACGTTATTATTAGTTTGGACATTGATAACCACATCTTCAGGCGCCACTACGCTGGTGTTGCCATCGAAATTAACGATATGCAGAGCCCCTGTGCCCCCAACAAAAAAACCGCTAAAGTAATCTGGTTCCAGGACAACCATTTCCGGGCCGCCAGCCAACGCTCCCACAGCCGTTAAGCAAGACAACAATGCCGAAGCAAATATTACCTTTTTTTCATATTGGGTCCCTCGGATTATCATGCGTATCAAAACTCGTCCCCAAGGGGATTCGAACCCCTGTTATTGCCGTGAAAGGGCAGTGTCCTAGGCCTCTAGACGATGGGGACAATTGGTGGAGCTAAGCGGGATCGAACCGCTGACCTCTTGCATGCCATGCAAGCGCTCTCCCAGCTGAGCTATAGCCCCGCTCAGAGGCCACCATTCTAGGGATCATTGTCTTTGAAGTCAAGCAAATACGGCGTGGTCCGCTGAGTAATAGGATATTTGTTTAGCTAAAACTATCCACAGGAACAGAGCAAAAAACATGGGTATCGATGAGAGCACAGGATTGTGGATGTGATGCCACAATAAACCATCTAAGTCTACTAGTAAATAACCAATAATTAGCGGCAGGCGTAATAATCGGAAAGAAGCCTCACGCTCAGCCCGCCGGCAAATGATTAAAATTGGAATTAACAGCAAGATATATTGATGATACCAAGTGTAAGGCATGATTAGATTAATAGTGATGAGTATTAAGCTAAATTCTAGATCAAATATTTTAGCAAACTCAGCCCGGCGCTTGCAGAATACTAATAGTGTGGCGAGAGCTAGAATTGCTGTGCTTAACCTCCAAACCCGAATGGATAATTCATCATTACTGATTAACCGCGCAACCAAGCCGCTTAAGGCCTGATTGGAACCATTGTTGATAATTTCCTCAAATTGAACCGAGTGCATAGAAGGTGGATTACCAAAATATCGAGCGACGTGAAAAAAATCCAGCCATCCCTGCCAACCGGCGAAAGGCAAGCTGATAGCAAATAAAATCGCTAAAAAAATCAACACTGCGGCAGCCGCCTTAATTTGCCTGCGCCAGATGAAATAAACCAATAGCGCCACCGGAATTATTTTTAGCATAATACCTAAAGCTATACCAAAACCAGCGCCAATATAATTGTTTTTGGATAAAGCATAGTAACTGAAGCTTAAAGCGAGTAGCAAAAAGGCCTCTACTTGTCCAGCGTACAGTGTGTTCTCTACAGGAAGAAATCCAAAAGCGATGATCAGATAAACAGGAAATTGCTTTCCCCCGGTCAGCAAATAAACGGCAATAACGATAGCCATCACCGACAAAAAATACCATATCCCTAAAACGAATTTAGCAGGTAAAAAAGTCAATGGTGCAATTAGTTGCGCGGTTAAGGGTGGGTAATAATATGGGGACACATGCATCAATTCAAGGTAAGGTCTCGTTCCGTGATGAAACCCTAATGCTGCTTTGAAATAAGTATAAAAATCTAGTCCCCAGTAACTAATCAAGCAATAACCAAAAACAATTAACGCCAATCCAAGCAAGCAATATAAAACCATAGGCCGCTGCAAAATAAGAGTACGCATACGCATAAAATAAAACGGCAGAGGCGTTCTTGTCAATAATTCAGCAGCAATTCTAAACATACATCAGCCTGTGCGCATCTATCTTCCCAAGCTAGGGTTGTGTAAATTCCGCGAACGCAACGATGATTGTTCAGCGCTGGCTGTTAACTCTCCGCTCTGCTGCCGATCCTTTGCCTCACCATCAAAAATACTCAGTTTATGCGACAAATATTTGACTAAGCGCCCTTCAAAAACTCTATCGCGAGTTAGAATTTTTGCAATAACTTTATTAGTCGCAATGCGCCGGTCCGGGTCGTACTAACAGAACCGGGGTATATTGACAATTTGAGAAGCCAATTTTTAACTTCTACGAGATCATGAATGAGATTAGCACGATCGCCAGCTATAACCACAGGCATTTTTGGCCACGCGAATGAAATCTGACATTGTAGATCCCTAGGTGGATCAAGCTCTTTTTTTTCAGCTTCTTCAATAAGCTGTTTAAGGATTAGATTACCTTGTCGCTCGTTCTCAAATCCATAAACAGTTAGGTCTTTCCCGCCTTTCCCGTCTTCTATTACGAACATCAATACTTTATAAATAAAAATTACTGCAATAGCCATCATGTTTAGTGGCAGCTGAAAAAACAAAGACATCATCATACTATCTGTAGAAATATTGGATCTATCTGGAGTTATGGAGATGTTCAGAAGAACATTCGACAAAGTTAAAGAAGGTAATTTGCTTAAACAAACCGTTTTCACCTGTCGCTCTTCTGTGACTAACGCCCTGGCAAAGGCTTCAGCCTCTTGATTAGCTTGCTCATGTTCCAGAACCTTCCACTGCAAACAAGTACCTTGCAAGTACTCCCTTTCAACCGGTTCAACTGCGCAAAAACGTTTCAACCAATAATTTGTGGAATTATAAAAATTGACAGCTTCCGCTAATTTTTCTTCCCACTCGATTAATCGGTTTTTGCATGGTCGATGGTGTTCTTGAATAAGTTGCAGACTGCTTTCTCCGGCAATATTATTGACCGCTAAAATTCCATAGGGTAGCCCGCGCTTAAAGCCATCCAGATAATCATCTTGCAAATTTTTTGAATCTTCTTTCATCCTGCCTAAGGATAGTTCTTTATCCATGAAAAAAAATCCAACAATCAAAACTAATGTTAACCCAGACGCCATCCCAGATAAGCAATTAGAAAGCCGATCCTTAGGTTTTTGAGGAATTTTAATATCAGTTATGACTTGAATATCCGCAGTTAAATTTTTACTTTCTTTGCCTTCATACTCTAATAATTGACCTAATTCTTCAATCATACGCATTTCTAACCCCCGATCACGAGTTAGGATGATTAAATCCATAGGGACCTGAATATTGGTCCCAGGGTATACTCTTTTTTCATTTAAGGCCGCGTGCAGCGCGTCTAAATTATAACAATTAAACCTATCATCGGATGCAAAACGCACGGGTTTAGTCATTAAAGATTTAGTGATAAAACATTTAAATTCTGCCGGAATAAGGTGATCAGCTAGGTTTTTCTGGGTTACTTTAGTAACCAGTTCCGCCAATTTTGGATTACCTGCCGGTTGCTCTTCAAAACCAATCACTTTAATTTCTTTAACCTTCATTTTTAGCAAAGATTGTCCTTTACTGGCTATCCCCCACCAAAAACCTAACTTCATTAATACATCTACCAAAACCCAGACATCAAAATAAAGGGGAGATGATTGGGCTAAGTTCGATAGTTTTTGAAAATCTGGCTGAACCAGATGTTGCTCAGATAAAAACCGGATACTCAGGTGAGGAGAAGGGTCTCTAAAACAAATTGCTTTTGCCTCTTTTTCTTTGGCTATAATTGCGGGAATAATCACTTCCTGCATACGTTGTTGAAATTCATTGCCTTCTGGTAATGAAAATAGATAACGCAAACCATGGGCGTGGCTTATATATTTCTTTTCTAAAATTCTGAAACTATCCTCACAAGCTTGATAATAAGGGTATTTATTTCTGACTTGATCAAATTGATCAATGGCATATTCACTGGCCTTCTCAATCCCAATCGGCAAGCCATCTTGGAACCCTTGATCGAAGACATTGTGCTGAATTTCCGTAGTCATTAGTGTAAGCGCTTGATCACGCAACAAAAACCAGCAAGAAGATACCAGCCATAATAATCGCGGCACAGTAATTTTGGGAATATATTGACTAAAATTTTGCCTTTCGTTACGCGACATAAAATGACCTTTTATACTTAGATCACTTATACTAACATTTGATCATTATTTTATCAATAATTCAAAAATTTATAATCGTTGCGAAGGGCTGAAAGTTGTAAATACGGCAAATATTCGGTGTCAATCCAAAGTGAAGGGATGGGTTGCCATTGTTGCGCATACAGGGCTAATTGGGTCTCGGCTTGCTTTTGCTCTCTGATCTGCTTGGCGGCTTGCTCACTAAGCTGATGGATTTTGGGTAATGATGGGGCTGTTTGTTGAATAGCCGCAAAACCTTCATTCAGTAATTGCTCCATTCGGGCATCACGAGAGGCCGGAGAACTTCCGCCAAAAACTACCCCGATCAAGCGAACATTACCGCGTTTTGCTGAAGCCGCTAGATTAAAGCCGGAACTGCCAATATAACCGGTTTTAATACCGTCCATGCCGGCATATCTCTCCATTAAATGGTTATGATTATGATAGAGGTTACCTCCGTATCTAAATTTAGCTAAACTAAAATAATTATAAAATTGCGGAAAATGATTAATTAACGCAGAACTTAAAATCGCTATATCAGCAGCCGTGGTCATTTGATTAGGATCGGGCAGGCCTGAAGCATTGTAAAAGTGAGTCTGATTCATACCTAGTGCTGCTGCTTGTTGCGTCATCGCATGGCTAAAATTAGCTTCATCACCACCTAATGCTTCGGCTAATACTACCGCTGAATCGTTAGCTGACTGGGTCACAATACTCATAATGGCGTCTTTAACTAAAATACTGGCCCCGGGCTTTAACCCCAAAATACAGGCAGGCTGATGCGCAGCCTTGGCGGAAACCGGCAGCGCTTGGCCGAGTTGCAGCCGTCCATCTTTAAGCGCCTGAAAGGTAAGGTAAAGAGTCATCATCTTGGTCAGCGAAGCGGGATGACGTAAATTGTTTGCATTAGTAGAATGCACAACGCGACCGGTAGCAGCTTCTATTACAATATCTGAGTATCTGCTATTGTTGGTTACCGCGACAGCATGGGTATTCAGCTTAGAGTTATGGTTAGTTTTGGCTTGAGCTAGATCAGCATTGAACATCAATCCAGTGAGTATTATATATGCTAAATATCGCGACATCCTGTTTACCCTTTATAAGTACGTATGAACAAATTTTAGCAGCTGAATTGAAATTGTTCAAAAAATAAACATTAAATGCGTTCTGTCAAAAAACTCCTATCTACGTTTCATTTCAGCTGGCATTTTTTGACTTTTACTTAAAAATCGGTGAAAATTTTTGGATGATCAGACAAAAAGCAATTTCTCCTACTCGTCAAGAAGATTATCCGCAATGGTATCAACAAGTCATTAAAGCGGCAGACCTGGCCGAAAACTCCGCGGTGCGCGGGTGTATGGTTATCAAGCCCTGGGGTTATGCACTGTGGGAAAAAATGCAAGCGGTGCTGGATGCGCGCTTTAAAGAGACCGGGCATAGCAATGTCTACTTCCCATTATTAATCCCATTGCAATATTTACAAAAAGAAGCTGAACACGTGGAAGGCTTCGCCAAAGAATGCGCGGTAGTGACCCATCATCGCTTAGAAACTGGCGCTGACGGCCTACTGCATCCCGCGGGAGAACTTGAAGAGCCTTACATCATTCGCCCAACCAGCGAAACTGTCTTCGGTGTTCAGTACGCCAAATGGATTAAATCCTATCGAGATTTGCCGTTGAAATTAAATCAATGGGCTAATGTAATGCGCTGGGAAATGCGCACCCGCTTATTTCTCCGCACCACAGAATTTTTGTGGCAAGAAGGTCATACTGCACATGCCAGCGCCGCCGAAGCCCAAGCAGAAACCCGGCAGATGCTGGATGTTTACACTGATTTTTTGCAAAACACCTTGGCGACTCCGGTAATTCCTGGCGAAAAAACCGCTCGCGAACGTTTCCCCGGTGCAGTAAACACTTATACTGTGGAAGCCATGATGCAAGACGGCAAAGCCTTGCAAGCCGGCACTTCGCATTTCCTCGGCCAAAATTTTGCAAAATCATTCAACATTCAATTCACCGATCAAAATGAACAACAACAACATGTATGGACTACTTCGTGGGGCGCATCTACTCGTTTAATCGGCGGTTTAATCATGACGCATAGTGACGACGATGGTTTAGTGCTGCCGCCCAAAATCGCGCCGCTGCACATTGTTATTTTACCAATCATCCGCAAGGAACAAGATACCGCTTCGGTAATGGAATATTGTGAAAATCTACGCAAAGCGCTGACTCAGCAACGCTACGAAAACGAATTCATCCGGGTTGAAATCGACGCGCGCGATATAAACGGCGGCGAAAAATTTTGGCATCACGTTAAACGCGGCGTGCCCATTCGCATTGAAGTGGGCCCTCGCGATATTGCCGCGGATACTTTATTTATCTCGCGCCGCGATCAACTCTCCCAAAAATTTAGTCTACCACGGCAACAATTTATCGAAGAAACTTCACGAATATTAAGTGAAATGCAGCAATCTCTTTACAACAACGCTTTAACCTTTCAACGCGAACATACTCACCATTTTACCCACTTAGCAGACTTTAAAAATTTCTTCGCAGGCGAAGACGCCAAAGGATTTGCGGTAGTTTACTCCAGCGAAGATGACAGCATCGAACCGCTACTAAAAGAATATAAAATTTCCGCTCGTTGTATCCCGCTGAACACTATCGAAGAACAAGGCGTTTGCATATTCACCGGCAAACCCGGCGCAAAAAAAATTATCTACGCTAAAGCGTATTGAGATTGACTTACGCTTGGCTTAGCGGTGTTATATATTGAATTTGCTTCCTAAAGCTTTCCTAAACCAGGCTGGTACTTGATCTGTTCTCATTTCCAGCAAATGGCCATCTGTGATCTCTGCTAACCAGATGTACTCGTGAGTCGAGTTATCAAAAATATAGGCACGATTAGCGAACTGAATAGCTTCTACCAGTAAATTAAGAGAACCTTGATACCGGCTTACAATCTTATCTTCTGGAACAGAATGACCGCCCATCTTCACCCTATAACGGACACGCGAAATATTGATGACGGGGTCTTCTGTGGCTACATAATATAAGTAGGTTCGATAGCCTCTGGATTGCGCCTTATGGAGCAACTCAACCTTATCTGGAAAAGACATCACAGTCTCAAAAGTAAAAGATTTTGAGCACTCAATGAGCTTATGACGGATAAAATCTGCTGCGACTGAAGCAAAATAGCCATTCACTTCCACATTGAAGAAACTCAACTTTCCGTCATTAAAACGCAGATTATGTGCATCACCTATCAAGCCCACCGCATTTAAGAGCCTAGAATTTGTGAAAAAATCCAGAATTTCTTTCTCTGTGGATTCTACTTGATAACTTTCAAGTTCTAGATAATCATAATTCCGAATCTGCTTTTCAATTTCATCAGGATTGATAAATATTCCCAGTAGCTCAGGACGAATGATGGATTTAAATGTGCTTTTACCTGAACCATTCGGGCCTGCAAACATGCGTAGCCGAAGAATTTCTTTACTCATGGATTTTTTCTAACTTCTGGCCGCGAGTGACTGGAGTTGCTGGGGGCAAATGTTTGACGAATTTATGCTTTCCATCAGGAAATATCTCTACTAGGTCACCATTTTCGCTGACCAGAACGCTGTTACCAGATGCAAGAGCTGCCCAATAAGCCTGCTTAAATGCTATATCTGCAAGTTCAGGAATGTGTTCTTCCAAAAATAACATGGCTTCTTCACTAAGTATCATTGTTAACTCCTTTGTTTAATTTTTATGGCTCTACCTCAAGGTAGCGCCATATTTTTCGGAATCGCAACCCCTTGTGACCTGTCGATTCCAGCACGGAATTTTCGAGGCTATTATCGCCTAAATTGTGCCTAACGACAATCAGCGGGATTATTGGACAGCAATTCTCGCTGAAGCGAGAACTGCTTCCTGGTTGGACGCTAACAATAAATTTTCATCGGACATATAGTTGTGTTACTCGGAAAAACTCTTTATTATACGGGCATAATTTGAATTGAAGGAGGACATATGAGTGCAATTTTCAATCTAAATTACCCTCTAATCAGCATTTGCTGGCCCCGTCAAAATAAACTGGTTAAAAATCTCGCGCTAGTGTTGACCGGAGTTTTAGTACTGGCGATAGCCTCACAGCTATCTATTCCGTTGCATCCCGTTCCTCTCACTTTCCAAAGCGCCACTGTGATTCTCATTGGCATGATCTACGGCGCTCGTCTCGGTGGAATCACCATCGCTACTTACCTGCTTGCAGGAACTTGCGGCTTACCGGTGTTTGCGGAAATGTATTCTGGAATTGCTACGTTGCTATTCGATCCCACCAGCGGTTATCTTTGGGCTTTTTTACCAGCCGCAGTATTGAGCGGTTATTTGGCCCAACGCGGTTGGGGAAAACAGGTTATCAGTGCATTTGCCGCCTGCTTATTGGGCGCGGTGGTTATTTTCAGTATTGGCATTGCAGTACTTTCTCATTATACCGGCCTTAACCAAGCCTACACTATTGGACTGAAACCATTTTTACTGACGGAACTGATTAAATTAGCCGTAGTGGCGATGATTGCCCCACGGTTTTGGCGAACCCAAGCAGATAGAAATTAATTTCCGGGTGGGCTGGCGGAGTGAGTCTAAGTCAAATGCCGAGTCCCTGTATTGTGTTACTCGGAAAAACCCTTTATTATACGCGCATAATTTGAATTAAAGGAGGACATATGAGTGCAATTTTCAATCTAAATTACCCTCTAACCAGCATTTGCTGGCCCCGTCAAAATAAACTGGTTAAAAATCTCGTACTAGTCTTGACCGGAGTTTTAGTACTGGCGATAGCTTCACAACTCTCTATTCCGTGGCATCCCGTCCCTCTCACTTTCCAAAGCGCCGCGGTGATTCTCATTGGTATGATCTACGGCGCTCGTCTCGGCGGAATCACCATCGCTACTTACCTGCTTGCAGGAACTTGCGGCTTACCGGTGTTTGCGGAAATGCATTCTGGGATTGCTACGTTGCTATTCGATCCTAGCAGCGGTTACCTGTTGGCTTTTTTACCAGCCGCAGTATTGAGCGGTTATTTGGCCCAACGCGGTTGGGGAAAACAGGTTACCAGTGCATTTGCCACCTGCTTATTGGGCGCAGTGGTTATTTTCAGTATTGGCCTTGCAGTACTTTCTCATTACATTGGCCTTAACCAAGCCTACACTTTCGGACTGAAACCATTTTTACTGACGGAACTAATTAAATTAGCCGTAGTGGCCATGATCGCCCCACGATTTTGGCGCACCCAAGCAGATGGAAATTAATTTCCGTCCTCATCACTTTCTCTGCACCCTTTGCTTTCAAGGCAAAGGGTATTCCCCCACCTTCGTTGCTAACTATGAGCAAATCGTTACCCAATTAAACCAAGAGTCCCAGACTCCTATTCACGTGGTGAATCGCACCGATTCTATTTGTAACGCCTGTCCACAAAAACAAGACGCCCTCTGCACCACCGAAGCCAAAGTTCAACAACTTGATAATGCCCATGCCGAAGCATTAGGCATTGCAGCCGGCGATATTCTCAATTGGAAACAAGCTAAAGAAAGGATAGCGCAACGGATTGATTTAAAAACCTTCCATAAAATATGCGCCACTTGCAGCTGGAAAGAATTAGGAATTTGCGAAACCGTGGTCACAGCTTTGAGGCCGCGCAAAGCACGATAACACCTCTCAGGGTAATAAATCTGCAAACGCAGAACTATCCACAAAGTGAGATCTCAGACTCCCCAGGAAAAAGTAATATCTACTTCTACTTCGGCTCCCAAACTACGTAGCACCGGGCATTCATGCGCCGCCGCCACCAACTTTTGAGTAGTTTGTTCATCGAAGCTCTTCGGGCAATTTACTGCGACGGTTAGTTTAGAGATTCGCCGCGGCGTTGCTTGCATTTCTTTAATCACAGTGGCGTGAGTGCCTTTAAGATCAAGCTTCAATTTATTAGCAGCAATACCCATGATAGTTAAAGTACAAGAACCCAAAGACGCCGCCAGCAAATCGGTTGGAGAAAACATTCGCCCTAATCCATGATTATCTTTTGGGGCATCCGTTACAATTTCCGCTCCACTTTCGAGGTGTGTGCACCGCGTCCGTAAGTCACCTTCATATTTAATATTAACTTCCGTCATAATCCTGCTCCTTGTAGATGACTGAATAATCGCTGAATTCGCTGTAGCGTTTGTTCTCGTCCGAAATGATATAAAGTGCTATCAATAGGCGGAGAAACGGTATTGCCGGTCACTGCAATCCGCAATGGCTGAGCGATTTTGCCGAGATTTAAGTTCTTTTGTTCAGCCACTGCCTTGATTGTCTGGTGAATGCCAGCCGCTTCCCACGGCTCTAAAACAGTTAGGCGAGTATATACCTCAGTTAACGCCGCCACAACTTCCGGAGTGAGATGTTTAGCAACCGCGGACTCATCATATTGAATTTGATCAGCATCCTGAAAAAAATAACGGCAATTGTCAGCCATCTCCACCACCGTTTTTGCTCGCTCCGCAAACATAGAAACTATTTCCGGCAATCCGGGGCCGTGACGGAAATCAATGTGTTTTTTCTCTAACTGATGCGCTAATGCCCGCGCAGTAATCGTTTTATCTAATGTTTTTAAATAATGCTGGTTTAACCAGGCCAGTTTTTCAGGATTAAATGCCGCGGGCGATCGCTGCAAAGAATGAACGTCAAAGTATTGAATCATTTCTTCGCGCGAAAAAATTTCTTGATCTCCGTAAGACCAACCCAAGCGCACCAGATAATTAATTAATGCTTCAGGCAAAAAACCTGCTTCGCGATACTCTAAAACTCCAGCGGCGCCATGCCGTTTCGATAAGCGTTTACCGTCACTGCCTAAAATAGTCGGCACATGCCCGTATTCCGGCACAGCCGCATTGAGCGCTCGCAAAATATTAATTTGCCGCGGAGTGTTATTGATATGATCGTCGCCGCGAATGACATGGGTAATGCGCATATCCCAATCGTCCACTACGACTACAAAATTATAAGTCGGTGTACCTTCCGAACGGACTAAAATCAAATCATCCAATTCGTCATTACTGACCGTAATGGCGCCGCGCACCATATCGTTAAAAGTGACTACACCGGTGGTTGGATTGCGAAATCGAATTACATACGGACCCTCGCGCTCCACTGCTAATTCACGGCAATGGCCGTCATAACGTGGTTTTTGTCCGGTAGCAATCTGCTGTTCGCGCAGAGCTTCGAGGCGTTCTTTACTGCAGTAACAACGATACGCTTGTTGGCGCCGTAGTAATTGCTGCACCACCTCGCGATAACGATCGAACCGCTGGGTTTGATAAAATGGGCCTTCATCGTAATCCAAAGTCAACCAGCGTAAGGCTTCCAGAATGGTCTCGGCAGATTCTTGGGTGGACCGCTCTAGATCGGTATCTTCGATGCGCAAAATAAATGTGCCCTGGTGCTTGCGAGCGAATAACCAAGCGAATAATGCTGTACGCGCTCCACCAATATGCAAATCACCGGTGGGACTTGGCGCAAAACGCGTCCTTACATCCATAGTCGTAACACCCCATGTTCGCTCTTCCCAGGCGCCAGCCAACGGACACCCGCTACGCTGTTCAGCGCATTGGGATGGGCCATCCACGGTTCCACGCATACAAACGGCTGATCTGGTGGAGAATAGAGTTGTAAATAAGCAAATAAATTGGGATCTTCTACGCCTTCTGCGGCCATATTAACGACGTCCCCGCCGGGATAACTGAGGTGAATTTCCTTATCCTCGCCCAGTAGCAAAAGTTGTTCGTGAATTTCAGGATTAGCCGCCGATGCGGGCAACGGAAATAACGGCTGCTCACCCACTAAATCAGTAAGCTGTTGATTGTAGCGTAACCGGCGTTGCGCTTGAAAATTCAGGATAACCTGCTGCTTGCCGCTGGATGGCGGCGGGGTTAAAAAATAAGGATGAAATCCTGCATAGTAAGGCATGGGCCGATCACCGTGATTAGAATAAGTTTGCCGGCAGAATAAGCGGCTCTCAGCAATTTCATATAACAATTCAACGGTAAAATGAAAAGGATATACCGCGCGGGTCTGCTCGTCATCGCGTAATACCAACAGGAGATGATCGCTCCCCGCATCCGCCACCGTCCAAGGCTTGTCCCATCCAAAACCGTGGATCGATAATTCGTACACATGACCGTCGTAATAATAGCTGTTCAATCGTCCTTGCCGTTCCAATCGGCCACAAATGGGGAAACAAAACGGCCAGCCTCCAGGTAAATCTTTCGAGGTGCGGTCCCAAAGATGCGGATAATGAAATAACAGTTCGCGCTCCCCCTGACGCCCTGGCATCACGATAGACGAACCTACGCCACCTCGTTCTGGCACAAAGGTTGCACGGGTCAAGCCATTTTTAGCAGCGATTGTATAGGTCTCAAAACCAGCGATTGTTTGTCTCTGAACCATCTGTCCTCCAGCGATAAAATCAGCTTATCAAGTTATTTAGCTTAGCATAATGCGCACTTAGAATCTTCACCCACCTCCGCCATATTTTTCGGAGTCGCCAAGAGGATGCGATAGACCGCATTCCGGGGCCTGTCGACTGCGTCCTTTTACATGCTCGCTGCGCTGCGCGTGCAAAAGGACTCCGCCGCCACCCGGTTAGCTGGCGCCTTGGCGACTCCGAAAAATATGGCTCTGCAAATACGTTCATTAAAGTTTTTGTTGTGCATAGCAGTTTTTTAGTGCCATTTTTCCTGTAGTTTCTATATAATTGACGGCAATGAAAAAATATACCCTGCCACTGCTTTTGTTTATTTTGCTGACTGCCTGCTGGCCGGTATGGGCATTAAAAGAAGCGACTATTCAAATCAAGGTTGAAGGGCTGCAGGATCCACTTAAAGGGAAGATAATGACTTTGTTAGCCAGCCGCAGTCAGATTATTCCTCCACCGCTGACGGCTGATAAGATCCAGCGATTTTACAATCAATCTCCCATGCTCATTCGCCGTGGATTGCAACCTTACGGATATTTCCAACCGCAAATTCGCGCCCGCATAGAAGAATCCCGCAATAATTGGACCATGATATATGCAATAAACCCAGGGCCTCCGGTAAAAATCATTCATGTAGATTTGAAAATCAATGGCGAGGGCGCTAATGACCCCTCTTTCAAATCGCTCAGCAAAAACTTACCCGTTAAACCTGGAGATACTTTAAATATTGATAATTATCAGAGCGCAAAGGACGCTTTATTTAACTTGGCTTCTGACCGCGGTTATTTCAAAGCCAAAATGGTACTTAATCAGATTATTATTAATGTGGCTTATAGGCAAGCCTCTATCGTCCTGCATTTCGACACTGGACCGCGCTACCGTTTTGGGGAGACCCTATTTCCACCTTCTGACTTAAATTCAGATCTACTCACTCGGTTTTTAAGATATCAGCCTGGGGAGTATTACTCCAGCGCCCAGGTGCAAAAAACCCAACAGGTCCTCGCAGGTAGCGGGTTTTTCTCTCAGTCTGTAGTTATGCCCTTACCCAACGAAGCCGATAACCTGAAAGTGCCGGTGAAAGTGGAACTGACTCCGGTAAAACCGCAGCGTTACACGTTTGGATTAGGTTATGGCACTGATACCGGGCCACGCGGCACCCTAGGTTTTAGTTGGATCCCGATCAACTCCTATGGTCATCACATCAATATTTTAGCGCGAGGCTCTTATATCAATACCGGAGGTCAAACCAGACAAAATAATACGATCAATGCCAGTTATATTATTCCCGGCGCAGACCCAGCCACCGATTCTTATGCGTTCACTACTGGCTATGGCAATATCGTTCAATCGACTGGAAGGGCAAACAGTTTTAAAACCGCTGTTAGCTACAACACCATCTTAAATGAACAATGGCAGCAAGTATTAGCCGTCACTTATTTGAATGAGCGTTATCAATTAAGCGGTACTCCCAATATCCAAGCGAACGTCCTGTATCCTAGCGGTCACTGGCAATATATCTACAATCACACTGCGCTGCAGGATAAAGTGGTCGATAATGGGGTGAGCGGCAGTTTTGATATCACCGGCGCAACTACAGCAATTCTCTCTAAAACCAACTTTGTGCAAGGCAAAACCGGATTTAAAGCATTAGGTACTATTGACGCTACTCATACCCGATTTTTATTTCGTGGCGCTTTAGGGCATACTCAGACCCAAAATAATAACTTAGATAATATCCCGCTCACTTTACAATTATTCGCGGGAGGCCCAACCAGTATCCGTGGATTTAAATATAACAGCTTAGGCCCGGGACGCAATTTAATTCTGGCCAGCGGTGAAATCCAACAGCGTGTTTATAAAAGCTGGTATTTAGCAATATTCCTGGATACGGGAAGTGTCAGCGGGAGCGATAGTTCCTTAATTAATGCCGGAGAAGGTAAATATAAATACGGCGCCGGCGCCGGGGTGGTGGTATTAACTCCCATCGGCGCTGTTGAAGTAGCAGGAGCCCGTCCAGTGTTCGGCGGCGGGAAAACCTGGCAACTTGAATTCTCTGTAGGAGCAGAATTGTAGCTTTTATGTTTAAGATTTTTATAAATTTGTTAAAAGCATTATTTCGCTGGATCAGCCTGCTGGTGATGATCCCAGTGCTAGCGATTGCGCTTTTACTGACTCCGATGGGACTTAAAATTAGTTTTATCATCCTAAGCAAATATGTACCGGGCGAATTACATTACCAACAAGTCACCGGCACTCTGTTAGGGCCTCTCACTATTAAGCAACTGAGTTATCGCTATCAAGATAAGCAATTTGCATTCGACCGTTTATATCTGCAATGGCAACCTTCTGAATTATTGGCAGGTAGAATTTCAATAGAAACGTTGAACATCGATCACCTTAACATTAATACACCTAAAGCGCCTGCACCTACCCCCGAATTTTCAAGCACTACCCTAAAATCAACTTTGCAGAATATCCGTCCCCAACTAACTGCTCTGCATCTGCCGTTTAAATGGCGGCTCTATAACGCTACCATTGGCAACCTGACTTGGCAGCAACAACCTGGTGAACCGACCTTGCAAGCCAATGCAGTGAAAATCCACAACCTTGAGATCGAGCCAAATAAATTGCGGGGGACAATTCAAGGTCAATTGCTTAAACCTTATGCCATCCAAACCGAATTATTCATCGACGGCGCGCCGCAACAATATCATTTTGAATTAAAAGCCTTCAATCCCAGCACTAATTGGTTGATCAATGGTAAAGTTGACCCTGAGGAAGTTCAGCTAGACACGCAAAAAGCCTTAGTTTTTAACGGTGAACTGAATCTGCATTTAAATTGGAAGTGGCAAACGCCCATGTCTTGGCAGTTAACCTTAACCGGTCAGCATCTAGATATCAGCCAATTTAAACCCGATTGGCCCCACCTGCTGGACATCACTCTGAATTCCACCGGCTATCTGGGCGAAGACGCACCGCATTTCTCATGGAACGGCGTACTTAAAACCGCGCAAACTGAAGTAGACGTTCAAGGAAAATATGATCAACAATGGGATATTTATTGGAATATTAAAATTCAGCAATTAGCGGAACTATTACCATTCAGCAGCGGCATTATCAACAGTAATGGCGAACTGCATGGCTCACTCTCTAACCCGCAAACTAAAGGTCACCTAGAAGCTTCTTTATTACGCTGGCAGGATTACCGCGCCGATAAACTGAACGCGGATTGGGATGTCGATATTAGCAAGAGGCGCGATTCTTTTGTGCGCATCAATGCCGAACAAATATTTACTCAATGGGCAGAGCTGCAAAAAATTCAATTAGCTGTTAAAGGTAAATTAGAGAATCATCAGCTCAGCCTGCATGTTCACGGTTATAATACTGATTTGCAATTAAATGCCACGGGCGGATTAAAAGCCGACCAGTGGCAAGGCGCTTTACAAACGCTGACGATTCAGGCGCCGGTGGCTGGCACGTGGAAACTTAGCCAACCTGCGGCTTTGACACTTTCTCCCAAAGGCGCAGAAGCACCCGCATTGTGTCTGCAAAGTATTTATCACTCGCAATTATGTTTAACCGGCAAATGGAGCGGCGCTGATAACGCTTGGCAAGCGTCGGGGACCGGACGGTTGAACTTTGCAGAAATTGCCACCTTAGTACCCGATAAACTCAAAATTAATCTGCCGATGAATTTGCATCTTAATGCTGCCGGCGTTGGCAAAACCATCAATCAAGCTCAATTAAACGGCAGTACTCCGGAGGGTGATATCAGTTATGATGGCTCCGAGCCCATCGACTTGCATGTGAAAACCATCCAGGTCGCGGCAAAATTAGATAAAGGAAACCTGAATCTGAATACGCATGCGGAATTCGCTGACAATGATTCCTTCTCAGTTAACCTGACTTTACCAAAGGCGCCTACAGCTACTTTGCCTACTAAAGACCAAGCCATTCAAGGAGAAGTATCGCTTACGCTGAATAGTTTAGCTCCGCTGCAAGGATTGATTCCCGAAACGGTGAATCCGCACGGAAAATTACAAGCACACTTTACCGTCGGCGGAACTTTAAGTAACCCGCTCATTAACGGTGAAGCCCATATCGAAGGGGGCGAAATCAAAGTTCCCGGGTTAAATATTCAATTGAATCAAATTAATTTAGCACTCAATGCTAAAGGCTCTGAACTTAATTACACGCTCACGGCGACTTCTGCGAATCAACCATTGCGTTTGACGGGTATCACTCATCTTAACGAGGCCGGCTTTCCCACCGAGCTGACCCTGACTGGCGACACCGTATTATTAGCAGACACTCCGGAATACACTGCCTATGTATCACCCAAAATTAAAATCACTTTAAAAGATTCGACCATTAATGTCAGTGGCAGCGTGGATATTCCTAAAGCGGTGTTGCATCAATTGAATTTTCAATCTGAAACTAGCTTACCCGAAGGAGAGGTAGTGTTTGTTGGCGAGCATCCTGTCGCCACTAAAGCTCCGTTTAATTTTGGCATGCAACTCACGATTAATTTAGGTAAAGATGTCAAAGTAGATGCTCCCGGTCTCAAAGGTGATCTGAGTGGTAGCTTAAACCTGACTTCTCAACCCGGGCAGGTCATGCTGGGTTCCGGAAAAATAGATATCAGCAACGGCACTTACTCAGTATATGGACGTCAGTTAACGATTACGCCTGGATCAGGTATTATTTACCGTAACAATCCGCTGAGTAATCCATTTTTAAGCGTACAGGCTATCACCACTATTTTAGTCACCGACGCCGTAAGTCAACAGCAGCTCGGCACCAATGAAATTACAGTCGGCATGACTATAGGCGGCACTGTCAATTCTCCACAAATTACCTTGTTTTCCAGCGCCGGAAATTTATCCCAGGCGGATATGTTATCGTTTTTATTACTGGGTACATCCAGCTCGGGAATTTCTCCAACCAATATGAACTTAATGTTACAAGCGTTGAATACTTTACCTCTTACTAAAAAAGGTGCGGGCAACGTAGAAGGCATTACCAATCAAGTCAAGCAAGGTTTAGGGCTGTCGGAATTAACCGTCGAATCAGCGCCAACTTTTGGCCCAATGGGTGAGATAATTCCAACTTCAGCGCCCACGTCCTATTTTGTAGTCGGCAAGCGGATCACTTCTCACATTTATTTCCGCTACAAATATGATCCTTTTAATTCGGTCAATTTATTTCAATTAAATTATTTATTTTCTACCAATTGGAGTTTGCAATTAGAAACGGACGGCAGCACCCAAAGCGGCATTGACGTCCTTTACACTATTCAAACCGGCACGTCGAAATCCGGGGATAAATCGACGGCCAAGTAAGACGAGCTCCTTTTAACTATTTTGATCGAGCGCTTTGCGCCTCCACGCTGCATTCCAAATTATACATGTCAGTTCCATAAGTGTGGTTGCCCGTAGCTTGTGGGGTTAACGTAATCAAATAAGAATAAGGGCCCTCCTGATCCGCGGTCGGAATTAAGTTAGTTAAGTAACAACTTCCCAAATGATGATAATCCAAATCCATGTCACCGCAAGGACCTTGGTCAGTGATTTCAAAATCAGAAAAGTAATGTGGGGTTCCGTCATCTGGAGGGGAAACCAGAATCGTCGAAGATGAATTAGTGATATAAGTTGGTCCGCTGTAATACTCAACTCCTCCAGTAGCCAAATATTTATAGTTAAAACTAAATTGAGTTTTCCCGCCGCTCTGCACAGCACACAATCCTTGCGGATCAGAAAATTTCAAAGTAATAGTGGGATTATTAGCCAACGCATTTCCGGCAACTACAGTAGCCGCCAGCGCCAACATAATTAAACGTTTATTTTTCATAGTCATTTCTCCTTTAAATAATAATTAAAGGAGAAATGATAAAACCGAAATTGCAATCTGTGAATACCGTAAAAATCAGCTACAGACAGGAACAGCTCCAATTCCCAGGTTATTCTGATTATATTGTTTATTTTCTGGATTACACATTAGATTATATCTAGACGTACTAACTGCACTAGATGTAGTTGAAACTGCACGGCTTCTTTGATAATACATCAAACATAAAACACCCAGATTATAGATTCCACATCCAAGCGCCGCCCCAATAACGGTCCCCCAAGGACCAGTAAAACTACCCGCTATCGCCCCAACTCCAGTGAATATTACAAGCCAACTACTATAAGCTACTATCTTTATCTGACAATCAGTAGAATTTCTTCGCATAATGACCTCTCTCTCTATATATATATCTTTAAAGTTCTGTCGTTTACTACTTTAAGTAGATAATATTAAGACTTTCTTAAATAAGAAACATAATTCTCATTCCCGATTAGGCGCATAAGCACCTTCGCGGAAATGACAGGCTATACTTTGGAATTTTGGCAGATTTGCAAGTTAATATTTCCCGCCGCCGCCAAGCGCGCCAGCTACGGGGTGGACGCGGAGCCTCTTGCGCGCGCAGCGTAGCGAGCACGTAAGAGGCGCAGCGGACAGGACCCCTCATGCGGTCTATCCGCAATGGGCTTGGCGGCGGCGGGAAATATTAACGATGTTTGGGTAAAAAATTTTATTAGGTATTACTAAGCGAGTTATTTCTTTTCTTCTTGACTCAAAGCCACGTTCACATAGGCTGGAGGGGCTTTGCCTTCTTTGGTTTCACCGAAGTAAATCACCGTATGCGGGAATGGAATTTCAATATTTAACTCGTCAAACTTCTGCTTCATGCGGCGGTTAAACTCACGGCCAACTTGCCACTGAAACCCTGGCTTAGTTTTCAATCTTACTTTAATGATCAATGCCGAATCGGCAAACTTATCTAAACCTAAAACATCCAGCGGATCTAGAATCAGTGGTTTGAACAGCGGATCCTTGCGCAGCGTTACCGCAATTTGCCGCAACACGGTAATCACCTGATCAACGTTTTCTTTATAAGCTACACTCACTTCGAATAAATAGTAAGAAAATTCTTTAGTAAAATTACTGACGGTAATAATTGAACTGTAAGGAATAATATGCACGACACCGGCGGTATCGCGCAACCGTATCGTGCGAATTGAAATCATTTCCACCGTGCCTGACTTTTCACCAATGGTTACGTAATCTCCAACCGCAATTTGATTTTCCAGCAAGATAAAAAACCCAGTAATAATATCCTGTAGTAATTTTTGCGCACCCAAGCTGATTGCCAAACCTAACACGCCCGCGCCAGCCAACAAGGGGCCAATATTAACCCCTACCTCAGATAAAATCATCAACCCGGCGATTAAACTCAAGGCAATTAAAATACTTTTGCGCGCCACGGTTAACAACGTATGAGTTCGGCCGCTTTCGATAGTAAGATCTTCACCACGTTTGGTTAATGATAATTCAATGAGACTATTACTGATTTCCCAAAACAGCATCGCCACCAAGCCGATGCCAACCATGGAAATGATTTTAATGATCAGAATTTCTTTAAGGGTATCAGGCAACCAATTGACTTCACCCCCCCAAATCTTAAATACACTCATGATAGCAATAACGTAAATAAACGCCCGTAGAACCATATTCAGTATACTGCGATAACGTCGGAACCGTTCCTCTAATCCAGGGAGACGCTTCCTAAATGAGTGACTGAGTTTAAAGTCTCGGCTTAAATAGCGATGAATCCATTGCGCTATTTTGATTGCGAAAAATATTATAATTAAACTGAACACAGTTCCTTTTAGCACTACCCAAAAGAAATGATCGGCTCGCACAATCCAGACAATATAAAGTAGTAACAAATAAGTAACTACCGTGGTGCGGAAAATAATATCCACCCGCGCCACTCTCTCTTCATCAATCAAATCGCCAGTCCGAGTTTTGCGGCCAATAATTGCTTTGACCACCCGCAAAGGATTGCGAACAATGAATGCGATCAGCAGGATGACGATTAAAAAGCCCAGCAACTTGCTTAAAATTTCATAAGTATCTAATGAGATCCCTAAGAATAAGCTAACCTGCAAAATAAAATAACCATAGACAATTAAAGCGGTGAGCAATCTACACCAATTCCTTAAAAATCGCAGAGCCGAATGACTGAGCGTAAAGAAAATCGGGAAATGCTGAATCAATGCGAAAACAAAGTCATAGATGGTTCCTAAAACCTTAACGATTACGAAAGCGCTTATCCAAGCCAAAAGCACCCATTGCACCTGCTCATCTACGTGTAAAAATATTAAAGCAAAATAAGAAACCAGGGCGAAGAGAGCGATAGGCAATAAGCTTAAAAACCATAAAATAAAGAAATTGAAAATTTTAATAATGAATTTTTCTTTACCGGTTCTAGCAAATCGCCGGTACACTTTGGGAATAAACCGGTTACTGAAAGAAAACGCCGCGCAACCCAAGACCACTACGACTAAGCACTTCAAGAAAATCATTGCATAAATGTCGCGCTCCGCCGAATTCTCTAATTGCACAATGGCTTGATCAAATGCTTTTTTACTCTCGAAAAAAGCGACGACCAGTTGCTGTGCACCGAAATGCATCTGGCTAATAGATTTAGATAGATTAGCTAAGGTAGCCGATGCTTGGTTTTTAGGAGGTGGCTTGGCAACCGGCAGAGCTTGAGCTTGTGATAGCAGGGTTAATTGCTGAATTAGCTGGTCTCGCGCCTGAGGATCTTGTAAGGTGCGAATAATCTCATTAATTTTCTCAGACTGAGTTGGAGGAGCCGGGGTTACAGGTTTTGTGAGTGGAACTGGTCGAACTCCCCTGGATATGGCGGCGGCAGCTTCATTCGACAAACTATCATCTGTAGCCGCGGTAGCTACAGGCATCCCCATGCACATTAAACTGAGCAAAATCAATATCTTTAACCAATTCATGATAGAAATTGTAGTCTTTCCCTCGAAGAAAATCCACCATTTTCCTAGATTTTTCAACGATTTCCATCCGAGTTGGCCTATGCTATAATAATCCGGAAATACACATCCACAGGAAAGATTTGTGCCGAAAACAGGATTAGACGGATTTTTTCAAGCAGCCTCAGAAATAAAATTGCAGTCACTGAAAGAAATGGTGACTTCTGAATGGCAACGCCGTATCGACCCTACGCATTTGTACACGATATATCAATCGATCAGTAAAGAAAAAAATCAAATCGTGATTTGGGAGCGCATACTGTTCTCACTCACCGGCAGCGCTCGATTTCATTATAGCGAGACCGGTTTATATCTCACTGCCGAGATGATCGATGAAACCGATATTACTCATTTACTTTTATCCACCAAAAGTAAAATTGCCAACCACCAAGATAATAAACGAATCAAGCTCCATAAGCTCACCGCTCCGGAGGCAAAAGCTGGCCGCTTAAATGGACGTCAACTGACTGATTTAGAAATCAAAACCGGTCAAATACAAATAGACAAAGCCCTAACCAAAGACAAAAGTTTCACTAAAAAGTATCAAGTCTGTTTACACTGGCAACCAGGCATGCCCGAACCTCAGCCTTATGCCGCTGGGGTAATATCAGGTAAGAAGGCGGTTCTAGATGCCCACAGGGAGATAAAATACAGCCGCATGATTGGGCCACTATACGCTCACACCAGCTTACTAGGCCCCAGCTACTTAAATAAGTCGGGCGAAGAAACCATCACCCTTTACTCACCAATTGCTCGGTATAATTCAAGTTGACTGGTTTCAGGGCAAAAACATGCCTGCTGCGCACGCAATGGATTTTTATGATTTTTTATTTGCTTTATATAGCAAGTGCGTGGCCTGGCCTGGATCCATAGGCTACTGATTATTTTACGGGATTTCAAACCAGATAATTATTCGATGGTTCCGGAAGAAGAAAAAACAGCCGGCCAGCCCTAAAGCCATTGATTTCACCTTCGCAGTTATGACCACCGATGACGAGAAATTATTAGAAAACGAACCCGGGAACCATGCTTATGTTGCTCCTGAACATAATCTTTATCTTGACCTGCGCATAGCTAAAATCAAACTATTAAAACAAGAGAAAATTCTAAAACAATTAAATGTCACTTTATTAGAACCCAGCATAGAAAAAGCTACCCAGGAGCGTGATAATTTTCAGCGGCAAGTTGAATTCGAAATATCACGTATAAAAGCCAAATTTCCAGTAAAATGCCAAGAAGCTATCTCTATGATTGAGAAAGTTACCGATGAAACGGATTTATTACCTCCTACTCATTCAACAACTCAGTCTTTTAAATTTTTGTCTGACCAGAAAGATGATGTCTGGGGTTTATCTAAATGGATGGTCCAGCTGCTTGAACAGCGAATTAACTTTGGACATCAATCTGATAACGAAGTGAAATTTTTAAATAAAGTAATGGCGCTTTTTAAGAAAAACCGCGACACCTGCCGGAACCTTCGGCAAAACTCCAACGAAATTGTCAGAGATTTAGATCTATTTATCTTGGAAGATTTCTCCACTTCGACAGAACTGATCACCCGAATCAGTAAGCTTAAACAGCAGGAAATCGATTTGCAAAAAAAATCTCAGCCACTGCAGACTGGAGCAGGCTCTACCACTTCAACTCTTTTCTACAAATCTTATCAATCATTAGAAAATTCATTATTGAGCACCATCATGATTACTTATGATATTGAACAGAAGGGGCAGCAAGTACTCGTTAAACTTGATAATCTCACACTTGCAAAAAAACCAATCATTGCAGATATATTCAGACAATGGTGCAAAAAGGAAAAATTCCCTAAAGCAACAGCGTATATTGATAAACAGGGTTTGTTAGTAATCGAAGGCATCGACAAGTCAGTACTGGTTGAAAGATTCAATCAAATCCGTAAAATATCACATACAATAGTACGAGCAAAAATGTAATGGAAATGAACGAACTTATCGAACAAGCCCGCAATTTATTGGCAGGGGAAACCGACCCAATCGCTAATGCGGCTAATTTATCAGCATTATTATTTTATTCATTGACCGATGTGAGCTGGGCAGGATTTTATTTCCTGCGCGGGAAAGAGTTAGTGCTAGGCCCATTTCAAGGCAAACCTGCTTGCGTGCGCATTCCGCTTGGCAAGGGTGTTTGCGGAACTGCAGCCGTACAACAAAAAACGCTCATCGTCCGCCAACGTCCATGAATTTCCAGGTCATATTGCTTGTGACGCGGCCTCAAATTCTGAAATTGTATTGCCCATTCTTAAAAATCACCAACTGCTGGGCGTGCTCGATATCGATAGTACCTGTTATAACCGCTTTTCCGATAAAGACCAGGAAACACTGGAAGAAATTGTCCGTTGTTACACCGCCAGTATTATTCTATAAAAATAGCCGATAATTTGGCGCAAATTTCTTGCAATGCCTTAGGAAATCGTGCGCCGAATTTCGCAAAGAATTGCGCATGTAACTTCAGCTCATGCCGCCAATGTTCTTTATCTATTGCAGTCATTTCAGCAAAACGCTCACGATTTATTTCTCTCAGCCCTTCCCATTCTATATCTTGGTAATGCGGCATTAAGCCTAAGGCGGTTTCCTCCGCAGTAACTCGCTGCTGCAAACGATCAAATATCCATTTTAATATTCGCATATTTTCACAATAACCCGGCCATAACCATTGGCCAGCGGCCCCCTTGCGGAACCAATTTACCCGAAAAATTTTTGGAGGATTATTTAAACTAGCGCCCAACTTCAACCAATGCTCAAAATAATCAGCCATGTTATACCCACAAAAAGGCAGCATAGCCATAGGGTCATGCCGCAATACTCCGACAGAACCAGCCGCCGCCGCAGTAGTTTCAGAAGTGGTGGTTGCCGCTAAAAAAACTCCATTTTGCCAATCCAGAGCTTCATAAACCAAAGGCACAGTAGTGATTCGCCGTCCTCCAAAAACCAGGGCGCTTAGCGGCACGCCACGCGGATTTTCCCACTCAGGATCTAGACAAGGACATTGCGTAATCGGTACGGTGAAGCGCGCATTCGGATGCGCGGCTTTCCGGCCACAATCCGGCGTCCAAGGTTGACCTTGCCAGTCAGTTAAATGGGCGGGCGGATTATCAGTCAGCCCTTCCCACCACACATCCTCATCGGCAGTTAATGCTACATTCGTAAAAATAGTATTGGCTGCGATTGCATGCATCATGCTTGGGTTGGTGCTGGCAGAAGTGCCAGGCGCTACCCCAAAAAAGCCGGCCTCAGGATTGATTGCATAAAGCCGGCCATCGTTGCCGGGTTTTATCCAAGCAATGTCATCTCCGATTGTCGTCACTTGCCAGCGAGATAATGCGGCGGGAGGAATCAGCATGGCAAAATTGGTCTTACCACAGGCACTGGGAAAAGCCGCGCCCAAATAAATTTTTTCTCCTTGTGGAGATTGAACTCCCATAATGGCCATGTGTTCGGCGAGCCAGCCTTCATCCCTGCCCAGCACTGTAGCAATCCGCAATGCTAAACATTTTTTTCCCAGCAATGCATTGCCGCCATATCCGCTGCCAAACGACCAAATTTCTCGCGCCTCCGGAAATTGGACAATATATTTATGGTCTTTATTGCATGGCCAAGCAACGTCGGCTTCGCCAGAACGTAAAGGTGCACCGACCGAATGTAAACATTTTATAAAATCGCCTTCTCCTAAAGCTTGCAGTGCTGCATCACCCATGCGCGCCATGATTTTCATATTCACGACTACGTAGGGCGAATCGGTTAATTCCACGCCAAAACGGGCCATGGGAGAATGCAAAGGCCCCATACAAAAAGGCACGACATACAAAACGCGGCCACGCATGCAGCCGCTAAACAATTGGGTGAGCGTACTGTTCATTTCCGCCGGATCTCGCCAATTATTGGTTGGACCAGCATCAGCTTCACTCTGGCTACAAATAAAAGTGCAAGATTCTACACGCGCAACATCAGCAGGATTAGACCAGGCCAAATAACTATTGGGCCGCAATTCAGGATTAAGTTTCTTAAAAGTCCCAGCCGCCACTAATTCAGCACACAGCCA
This sequence comes from uncultured Pseudomonadota bacterium, assembly GCA_963697455.1. Lineage (GTDB taxonomy): Bacteria > Pseudomonadota > Gammaproteobacteria > Coxiellales > Coxiellaceae > JAFEDN01. The sequence continues at coordinate 30,005 of CAVOOI010000017.1, forward strand.
GTCATATTCTTCTGTGCTACCATTACACCAATAAACTGCGGCGGGTTGACAAAGACTCGCTATTTCATTCACCCATGCGCACAAGTTTTTATTTTTGAGCGATTGCATAATCTCTCCTGTTTCTTTCGATTATGTAAGCAACGGCCAAAAAAATGATCATTAACACCAGATGGAAACCAACGGCTAATATCGCATTGGTCACCGGTAAAGCTTGCGCTATCCAGATAAATCCACATGCCACCGCTATATATGCGGCACTTTGCCAATTTTTATACGGTATAGGATAGTACCTCTGCCCCACTATATAACAAGACGCCGCCATAACAAAATAACAAAGCAGCGAAGCCCAACTGCTCCCCATATACCCCGCGATAGGAATCAAAATATAATTCAGCAAAATAGTCAGGATAGCGCCGCCAACCGTAATGATAGTGCCGTAATAGGTACGATCGGTTAATTTAAACCAGACCGAAAAATTATAATATACACCCAAGAACAAATATCCCAATAATAAAATAGGGACTACGCTCAACCCTTCATAATAAGCACTGCTGCCCAATAAATATTTTAAGATATCCATATTGATGCTGACCGCTAATAATACAAAACTACAGACTATAATAAAAAAATGATTTACTTTAGCGAATAGCTCCGGCGAATTTTTTTCATATGCGTGGGAAAAGAAAAACGGTTCGGCGGCAAAACGGAATGCCTGTACGGTTAAACTCATAAACACGGCATATTTGTAACAGGCTGAAAACACCCCCAAAGCATATAATGAACTTTTTCCAGGATAAAAATTATCCGGCAGCCACCACATCAACGTCCAGCGGCTGAACATTTCATTGGTCATTCCCGCCAAGCCAGTGAGCATAATGGGATATGCGTAAATCAGCATCGCTGGCATAATTTCACGGTCGAATACCGGCCGCCACTTTAATAAAAGCTTATAAAAGAATAATAGATAAAAAGCATTTGCCAGCAAATTAGCGATAAAAACGTATTCAATGCCGTACTTTGATTGGTGAACGTACGCAGCGATGAGATGAAAATCAAACGTAACCTGCTTTGACGCCAGCCAATAGGCGATCAAGAAAAAATAAATATTCAGACCAACCATGATCAAGACATTAATAATTTTCGCTAATGCAAAACGCAAAGGTTTTTTTTCTAAACGTAATTTTGCGAAAGGGATGGCGACTGCAGCGTCAAGAAACATAATCACTGCCAACAGCAGGATATAGTGGGACTTTCCCGGAATCCCTAAATATCTGGCCAATGGCGCAGCGAATACAATAAACAATCCCGACAAAATCAAGCTGATTAACAATACCGAGGTTTGGGCAATGTTAAACACCCGTTGTGGTTGTGCACCTATTTTGGTTGCATAACGAAAATAAGCCGTTTCCATGCCGAATGTATAAAGAATATTTAAAAAAGCGACAAATATATAAAGATAACTAATCACGCCGTAAGCAGCAGGATCAAAAACCCGAGTATGCAAAGGGAACAATAAGAAATTCAGCAGCCGGGGAACTATACTCCCCAATCCATAAATCGCAGTTTCGCCGGCCAGCTTTTTAATCTTTGACATGAACGCAGTATATCAAAACTTATACACTAATCCAGCTAGCAGGGCGCGGATGTTCGATTCATTTGATAAGTCATTTTCATCTGACTATTCTGACACCAATTCCGGAATAGTCTCGACTTTTCCGGAATGTGTGTCAGAATAGTCGCGCTGGGCCAATGATATAGATAGGGTTAAAAACTTGCTATATAATTACCCCACTGTTTGCTTTCGTCCCTAATATGGATATCAGGTTATGAAAAAAACTATTCTTTTGATCACTTGCTGGTTATTTTCTATGATTGGCCAAAGTGAAGCCGCTTATCTTCCACCTACGCCTTTTCATCAAGCCGGAGCGGTTTCCGCTCAGTACTTAGCGACTCAAGCGGGAATAGATATTTTAAAAGCCGGAGGTAATGCGGTCGATGCCGCAGTGGCGGTGGGCTATGCTTTAGCGGTGGTTCATCCTTGCTGCGGCAATATTGGTGGCGGCGGCTTTATGCTGATCCATTTAAACAGCGGTAAAAATTTAGTAATCGACTTCCGGGAAACCGCTCCCGCCGCTATCAAACCGCAATTGTTTTTAGATGCACAAGGCCATGTGCAAAAGCAATTAGCAGAAAACAGCTATCTATCCGTTGGAGTGCCAGGAACGGTGATGGGACTCAATACCGCCTTGCAGAAATATGGTTCGATGCCATTAGCAAAAGTCATGGCCCCCGCAATCCGATTAGCCCAAGAAGGCTTCGTCCTCAATAACGATGACATCCATATATTAGGTAAAGTCAGGAGCGCGAAAACCCAGCCTAACGTAGCAAACATTTTTTTAAAAAACGCTCAACCTTTGCAAGTGGGAGATCGTTTGGTCCAACCGGAATTGGCGAAAAGCTTGCTTGAAATTAGCCAACAGGGGAGCAAGGCCTTTTATCAAGGATCGATTGCCGAAAAAATTGTCGCCGCCAGTCAAGCAAACCACGGAGCCCTGGCAATGCGCGATTTTACCGGTTATTCCGTGAAAGAACGGAATGTAATCACCTGTCAATATCATGGTTATGAAATAGTGACCGATCCCCCACCCAGCTCAGGTATCACTATTTGCGAAATTTTAAATATTGTAAATCGATATCCATTAAAAGAGTTAGGCTTCCATTCAGCGGCCAATGTCCACTACAACGTTGAAGCAATGCGTTACGCATTTGCTGACCGCAATCAGGATTTAGGCGATCCTGATTTTGTAAGTAATCCTACTGCAAAATTAAATTCTCAAGCTTATGCTCAGCAAATAGCCGAAAAAATTCAGGCTGACCGCGCGGGAAATTCTAAACAGCTAGAACTAAACCCTGATAAAAAATCCACAGAAGGCGCTCATACCACTCATTATGCCGTAGTGGACCGCTGGGGAAATGCGGTAGGTGTTACCTACACAATCAATGATTACTTCGGCTCCGGCTTAATTGCCAAAGATACCGGATTTTTCCTGAATGACAGTATGGATGATTTTACAATTTCAGTCACTGAAAAAAATATGTTTCAGTTGCAACAAGGTAAAACCAATTTAATCGCGCCCAAAAAGCGTCCGCTCAGTTCAATGAGTCCGACCATGGTTTTTAAAAACCATCAGCTTTACATGATTATTGGCGCCGCCGGAGGCCCGACGATTATCACTACTATTGTTGAAGGCCTAGAAAATGCAATAGATTTCGGAATGGATATCAATGCAGCGATCAATCAACCCCGTTACCATTTTCAATGGATTCCGGACACTATTTACTTAGAACCCTATACCTTATCGGCAGATACTTTGCTAATTCTGCAAAAAATGGGCTACCAGGTTCACTGGGGTTCAGTTTTTAATACTGATTATTGGGGTCAGGCTTTAGTGATAATGCGCGACCCGCAAACGGGTACTCTTTACGGTGCTACTGATAACCGCCATGCTGGCGGCATGTCACTTGGATATTAGCATCCAGGTTAATTCATGCTTATTATGATTCAGGTGGACTATGCGAGAGCCGGGAATTTCAGCAAATTCTTTTAACACTGTGGTATCAGTTTGGTCTTGCAGCTTCAAAGTGCACACAAAATTCTGACATAAACCGCTGCTCATCCATTCCTTAATATATGGCAACAATCGGCGTGGGTAGCAGATGACATCTGAAAATAACCAGTTAATCCGGCCAATTTCTGCGGGCTTAATTGAAAAAGCGCTTCTACTCAGAAAGCGCACTTCTGGTAAGTTCGACAATTTGGGATCCAGCGGCGCTTTGTCGACGCTAATGACGGTACATCCCATTTGCGCCAGCACCCAAGTCCAGCCTCCTGGGCTACTGCCTAAATCAAGACATACCTCGCCAGACTGCGGTCTTAAACCATACACCGTGAATAATTCCCACAATTTTAAATAAGCTCTGGAAGGCGGATCGATTTTATTCTCGCGAAAGTGAACTGCACCGTTGGGAAAGCAGCTAGAGCAATCAGCGCTGGCTAGAAGCAAATTCTCCTTGATTAAAGTCCAGGAACCAATCGGCTTTTTAGGTAATGGGCCTAAAAACTCTAATGGCGGTACTTTTAATGGCGGAAGTTGTTGCTGGATGAGCGCGGTGCGGCGATGTAAATGAAATGCATAGCTGGCCCAGCGTAACTGTAATTCACGAAGATGTTTGACCGCGGCAGAAATCGAAGTGATCTCAATACTAACCGGGTTCAACCAAACATTTTGCGCCCATACCGGCTGCGGCTGAATTAACTCTTCGGTCAATACCAGACGGCCATATACCGCCTTTACCAAACCTACTTCGGCAATCAATTCATCGACAAATTCTTCGGGAGCCAGATAGCCTACAGTCATTTATAATACTTTCTCTGAACATTTTAAATATAAATCACGCAATAGGCCGCGAGGGTCGTACTTATTTTTCACTGAAAAATAGGCAGCTTTATCGTATAGTTTCCAAAACTCTTGTTCGGAATAAAAAACATTTGAGTATAACCATTTATTCCCTCCACATTCAGTTACTTTTTTCTCGATCCAGCGGTTAAAATATCCCGGCTCTTTATCCGAAGGTATGAAATTACCGTAAGCCCCAAAATTAATATAAGTTTTAGATTTAACCATAGGGCAAAATAGAAATTTATCAAAATCCGCAGTTAATCGAATCGGACAAATCAGCATTGGATCGATTTGAACATCTTTTTTGAAAAAATGATAAAAATCCGCGGCTTTCTCAGCAGGAATTTGTAAATCTTGAATGATGGTTTCGGTGTTTGAGCTTATCAAATTAGCGAACCGCCTAATCCAATTGTGAGTATTAACAAAGCGCATGATCTGCCAATACGCGGTCGATTTTAACAGCCATTTCCCTAAAAAAAATCGAACGACTTTGTTTTGCATCAAAAAATATTTTGAACACCAGAACCAGTCTGGGTCCCAACGCCAGATGTAATCCAACGCAGTTAAATAATCAGTAGATTTTTGCGGAATAGATTGATAGTAAATATTCATGTACCGGTAATTGCTCACATAGGGAGCCTGATCGACAAATTGACCTACATTGATGAATAAAGCATCGCCTAAACTGACACCATCAATATAATCGATATCATTGCGTGATTCGGTTAGCTCGGTTAACTTGGCAAAATAAACTTCAGGGTCAGTAAAACGCAGGCGTGATAATTTAACGAAAGGTTTAGCAGGGATCAATCTGATCTTAGCTTTCAATATATAACCCAAAGACCCATAAGAACTGGGAAAGGCATAGAATAGATCGCGATTCTGGTTTGAAGGCGAACAAGTCACCACTTCGCCATGACTTAGCAACACTTCCATGTCGACTACGGTTTCGTGGACCCAGCCATATTTAAAAGAAGAAGATTCCGCACCTAATCCGGCGATAGCTCCACCTACGGTAATTGATTTTAATTCAGGGACAATAGCGGGTAAGCAATGATATTTTAAAGTTTCAGCAACAAAATCTGCATAGGTCACTAATCCTTCGACTTCGGCGGTTAAATTAACCGGGTCAACATGGATGACATGATTAAAGTTTGATAAATCCAGCCATTTTGCCGGGGTTTTTTTTCGATGGCGGAATAAATTGGAGGTTTTTTTACGCAAACGGAATTCACCGGTTTGTTGATGACTTTCCTGTAAACGAGTCAGTAACAATTGCTTATGATGTTCATACTCAACGTTGGCTGTGGTGGCCATTTAATTCTCCTTGCGGCGAGAACACAAATTGATAAAGTTGCATATTCCGCGACCTAAATCCTCCAGCGCAGGATAATAAATAGTAACGCCACATTCGACGAAACCGCTCACCGTGCCTAGATAATCTAGGCCAGTTTTTTCGAAATTATCATACCAAGCCATTAAGGTTTTATCGTAGTCGGCGCCAATATTGTGGAGATCTTCAGTAATAAAATAGCGTTCTGCGACGCTACTTAAAATTTTGGCGGTTGGCAACACGCCTTGCGGGAAAATATATTTTTGAATCCATGGATCGGTAAATTGATGCGAAATATTTTTGCCGATAGTATGTAATAAAAACAGGCCATCTTCTTGCAAATTTTCTCTGGCGATATTGAAAAAATGATCATAATTCTGATAGCCCACATGTTCACATAAGCCAATACTCACCACTTTATCAAATTTAATCTTCTCCGGGTTATATTTGCTGATGTCCCGATAGTCACTTTCTACTAATTGTACAGGTAAATTTTGACAGATTTGCCGGGCATAACGCATTTGTTCGGTGGAAATATTAATCGATACCATGGAAACACCATAATTTTCTGCGGCATATTTGGCAAATCCACCAAACCCACAACCTAGCTCCAGCACCTTTTCCCCGGCAGTTAAATGCAATTCTTGCAAATTAAATCATATTTAGCAAATTGCGCCTCGTCTAAAGCTTGTGAATTACGCCAATAACCACAGGTATAGGCCATACTCTTTCCTAACATAGCCACATACAAATCGTTATCAAGATTATAATGTTGTTCCGCCACTTGCTTGGAACGCCGTTTAGACTGTGGATTGGTAAATAGATTTCGCAATTGAAAAGTAAGCAAGGTCTTTAGATGATAAAATTCTTTAAAATCGACATGCCGTAACACTCGAAAAAAAAATTCATCGAGTTGAGCGCAATCCCACCAACCGTCCATATAACTTTCTCCCGCACCTAAGGAAGGCTCAGTCAAGATTCGGTCGATTGCGCGCGGGTCATTAACCTGGATATCCCAAGGCTGGCTGCCATTAATTCGGATGCCGCCTTTTCCAAGAGTTGGTTATTTTGGTTAATTTATCCATAAAAGCTATGCCTCCTTGGCCATATTAACAAAATTTATTAAGCTAAACCAGTTTAAAAGGTCACAGATAACGGGAAGCATTTCCCCAAATCCAAGTTGTTACAGATAGTGTTACAGATAGATTAATGTAATAATATAATGAACCGAGTTTAGCATTGGATATAAAGGAGTTTCCAAATGCATCAGCAATCTCAAAATGGAACGATAGTTAGACCGAGAAATACCTGGATAGACCGGAGATCAAATCCTATTCCGCACAATCCTGGTCAGGATATTCAGAATATCAGGAGGTTTGCGGAAGCTATTCGATCTATTTTTTCTCATCATGGCCCAATACACCCAGAGGAAAAAAAATCTGTCATCACTTATCACTCTCCGCGAACAGATGACAATTCAGAAACTGATAATGGCCAAACTCAACAAGTGACGCAAGCTCAACAAACATCAAGTACCGTAAACATTAAAGAAGAAGAAGGAAACAAACCCTCCATAAGTGTTCAAGATCAAAAATCATCCAGCAGCACTGCCAGTACTGATTCTCCACCACAAGTGGCCGATAGCATCCCAGCTAGTGAAAGCCGAGCAGAAAAAGACAAATATCCCGTTAGCTTTTCAGATCATGAGCTCTTGAATAAACCTGTTCAGAATAGTATTACGCGGAACCAAGTTAAGTTTATTACACTGCTCATTGTAGTGGGTTTACTGATCGGCGTGGGTTACAAAACTGGTTTGTTAGGAAAATTGTTAAAGCGAGTAACCTTACTATTTAACGCCGAAACTAAATTAGCCACACATTCTTCAGAGCACTTGCGCCGTATGAAATTGCAGGCTTTAGAAACTGATGAAAAAGAATTAAAAAGTAATTTTAGTGCTCTTGTACAGCTTAACGGATCAAATTTAACCTATCAGCAAATTCGTCGTAATATAGAAAATCAACTTAAGTGGATTACTTTTATTTTCGATAATAAAAACTGGATTAATGTAGAAATAGATTCTACTTTTATTGGCTCATCTAAAATGTATCTTTTAATCAACTCATTTACTATTTATATATCAACGATGATTGCAATGCGACACTTGTCGGAAAGAAATTTCAAAATTTTCGAAATCTCAAGAAATATTGGAATAGAAATGGTGGTGGCATTGATGTCAGTTTTTTCTTTATATACAATAAAAAAGACTCAATATGTGACTCAATATCTGGCGGAGATTGAGAAAAATAATAAGTTAGTTAAAAAACAATTTGATGATTATAAGCCTCAACATGAAGATTATGAATTAGAATTCAAGATTCTGAAAAAAACCCACAAGATATTCTCACAACAACTTAACCAGTCTGAGATTTTGTCCATCCAATATGATAGAAGTAACAATGATTATCGGAAACTGTTGTATGAACTTTACCCGGTTAAACGTCAATTGACTGAGGTTCTGGATAGTAAATCTCAAATAAGAGAGACTTTTGATCAGTTTCTGCGACAGATACTCCATTCAAAAAAGATACCTATAAAAGACTTTGAAAATTTATTGACAGTATCTAAACAGCCTCAAGAAGTTGCTAGAGTAGGCTCAGAAAAAAATATTAAGTTGTCTGAAATCCATACATCTTTATCTTTGATATTTCATAAAATCCCGCATGAAGAAGAGAAATTAGCGACGAATATCACTGTAACCAACCAAACAGCAGGGCTTGACAAGCGTTGATTGGAATGTTTAAATTTTTGAAATTATGCGCAAACAAACTAATCCAAATATTATTCTTAATCCTACCGAGGAATTTAAGGTCTATTCGACTATAAAGAATAAATATAAAGAAGCAAAGAAAAATTTTTCGCGTGAGTTTCCAGCTTATCTTGAATCAAAAGAACACAAGTATTCGCAATCTCAAGTTTTACCTTTTCTGAACAGATCTCCCTTAATAAATTTTCTAGGACAATCCATAGTTAAACGAGAGAGAATTGCAAATTCTAAGACAACTTTAGATTCTAAACAAACCCAAGAACTTTCTCTGGATTTGCAGGAATTTCATCAGGAAATAAATTTTTTAAAAAAGCTGCTTCAGGATTTTAAAATAAAAGATTATGATAGTGTTATAGCTATAATTTCTGGAAATCTAGCAACGTGTTCAGTCACTCCGGATTTTAAACCAAGGAATCTTTCATTTCTTAGAATCTTTTCAGAATCAGCAATTCCGTATTTTCTCGCTGGCGGCATTACTGGCGGCATTATTACCCGTGCATTCTCCGTTAATTTTTGGAGCAATCAACAGATTGATCATAAAACCAACCGAACTATTTCTTCAGAAATGGCTGAACCTGCATGCGCAGATCAAATATCAACATGTAAAAGCTAGAATCGGAATGAAAGAAATCATTGGCAGGTTATTTGATTGTATTATCTTAAATAAAACTGAGCTTATTAAAGAAATTTTTCATGAAAATCGTGTGTTGATCAATTGTCAGGACAGCGATTTAAAGCAAACTCCTTTAATGATAGCCATTCAATATGAACAACCTGCGGTTATAAAAATAATCCTGCCGTTTAAGCCCGATCTGGGCATAAAAGATGTGTTTGGCAAGAACGCTTTAGATTATTTGGCTTTATCTAAAAATGATGAAATACAAGAATTATTTCTCAAAGCGAAACAAAAACAGGTTGTAGAAGAAAAATTCAATAACCGCCTTTTCACTACAGAACGATTAGAATTGACCCAAAAACGTCAACAAGTCCGAGATTATCAACTCGAAAAGCTTCAATCATTAGTAACGGATTTTCTTCGTCAAATTCGAGAAATGATAGCTGACAAAGCATCTCGCCATTTGAAAAATATTTCTGTATCTGAAATTAAAAAAATCACTTGCCCGATAATTTTTCTTAGTTATGCCTGGGAAACGATAGGTAGTCCCGAACTTGGGCGTTTACAAAGTTTTCTGCAGAGACTGAAGCAGGATTTAGAAACCGCTGGTTTAGATGTGTGGTTAGATCTTGACCGCATGACCGGCGATCTGGAAAAGCAGATGCGTATTAATATTAAAAAAAGTCATTATGTATTACCCATTGGCACCAATCGTTATGCTGAAAAAACGCAAATTAACAGTGATACTAATGTAAACAAAGAGTTAAAATTTACCTTATCGGAAGCAAAAAAAAGTAAGGACTTTCTTTTACCATTGATGTTGCAGGGAGACTATAAAACTACTTTTTCGGCAGAGGTTAATAACCATCTAATTCGTGATTGGCGTAAATGTTATCAATCCAGATGGGAGGATGCTGATCCCTGGGAATTAGAAAAAAATTACGTAGAAGAATTGACACGAAGTGATGGCGGTGGCCTTCTGCGTAGTTTACTAGGTTTACATCGTAGTGATCATTCTGAGTATCGTAAAGCTTGTCTCGAAAACTATAAAGTACTCAAATCAGGCTTGGATGCCAAATTACAATGCAAAAAAATGGAATTTAAACAAACAAATCGTAATCTAATAACCCAGCCTTTAGTCAGTGAAGCGCCATATACAACTTTTTCTACGCCCTCAATCCAAAAGAAAGCGCCAAGCTCGGAAGTACAGCCGTTAGCCAGAGAATATCGTTCTCAATCGTACTGACGGTTTACGCCGACCCTCGATGCTCTCAATCCTTAAAGGGCTAAGCCCTGGATCAGGATGGCGATCCCAATCACCGTACCCGGATTGGGACGGCCCGGGAGGGCTAACTTTTAGCCAGAAACCTTAAGGGACGATTAAAAAAACGTGCATTTTATCCAAAATTGTATATAATGGGCTTTATTCCTAATCTTAAAATTTAAAAAGGTGTAAAATGCGTAAAAGAAAAACTAATTCCGCCGGTCTCTTTCAGTTTCCAAACTATATTGAGCATACCGAGACTAAAATTACTCAATCAATCATCCCAAAGCTAACTGCTCTCAACGTTAAGCAGCAGGAATTTTTAACCCAAATCGCCGAACTCAATCTAAAGAAATCTCAAGCAGAGGCAAAGCTGCAAGAGCTAGAAGCAAAAGTAGCGCAGAACAATAACTCTCGCCCTCCTCTCGTCCGGATAGTAACAGATTTTTTGAGCTCTTTGGGGTCTAAAGATTTTATTGGGTCCACAAAATACAGGATATTATTAGAAGATTACAACAAGGCTGTTCGAGGGATTAAACTTTTAAATAGCGAGAAGAAAAAACTGACGGAACTGCAACGAAAGCTTACCCCGGTTGTCGAGAGTTATGACAGCACTATCCGCAACTTAACCTCTGGAAGCGATACTTTATTAATGCTGGTCCAAAAATTTAATAAAATACTGACGAGCTCTACCCCTAATGCAAATGATCCGCGAAAGTTACAAGCTATTCAAAGCCTAGTGGCTGAGCAAAAGACTCTCTTGGAAAGTTTAAGCCCACGAGTACCGTTAGCCACCAGCGTCGTAGCTTCTCTTACCCTCTTTTCAACTTCGGGAAGATCGATCGGTACTATGGAATTAATTAATGATTTTGTCAGAGAAGTGGAGAAATCAGTCAAAATATCTCCTAGGTCAGCGGATCAACAGAACATCAGGGAAGCGGGGTTTTCAAGATAAACGAACCAGTGTCCCATTAAAATTCAACTCTAACTTTAATGGGCTCTGAAATGTATAGCATATTCTCTTTATTTTTTATTTAATCCACTTTAGAATAGCCAGCGGTATAACGCACACTCACTAATGGAGCTTTTATGATCTTATCAGGCACACATAAATTTTTAATCTTTGGGCTAATCTTACTGATCAGTGGTTGCACCACCACGGATCCTTATACCGGCGAGCAGACGGTCAGCAAAACCACAGTCGGGGCCGGGATCGGCGCTGCCGGTGGCGCTCTCATTGGCGCGATTGCTGGAAAAGGTACCGGGGCGTTAATCGGTGCGGGTGTGGGCGCTGCTGTCGGCGGCATAGCGGGTAACATGATGGACCAGCAAGCCAGCGCACTCCGGCAACAATTGCAAAGCACCGGCGTCCAAGTCATCCAAGACCGGAACGGAGACATTCATTTGATTATGCCGGGCGATATTACTTTTGCCTTCAACCGAGCAGATATCCGCCCAAATTTTTATGGAACTCTCAATTCTGTCGCCATCGTTTTGCGCAAATTCAAGCAAACGGTGGTTCATATCGACGGTTTCACCGACAATATTGGCGAGCCGATGTATAATCAGCAGCTCTCTGAACGCCGGGCTGATTCAGTAGCACAATATTTAATGAGCCAACAACTGAATCCAAACCGCTTTGCCATGCGCGGTTTCGGGGAGCGTAACCCCATCGCCTCCAACCAAACCGCCAGTGGCCGCGCGCAAAATCGCCGGGTTGAAATCACTATTCACGCTATTTAAAATTTCTTACGCAATGGGGGTTTACAAGCGGAGCGGCGCCAGCAGCGGCAGTCACAGCGGAATTGGCTTTTTGCCCGGGCGTCAGACCAATGCCATTAAGTAAGGACTCCAGAGTAATATTCCCTCCCCTTTCCAAGGGGAGGATTAGGGTGGGGATGGTCTTAATGACATTGGGCTATGAGGTAGTTTGGCTCAGCAAATAATCTTCATAATTGCCGCTAAAATCAACGATGCCCTGCGGTTTGATCTCAATAATTCGCGTGGCCAGTGAAGACACGAACTCACGATCATGGCTGATAAAAATCAAAGTGCCCGCATAATTTTCCAATGCAGTGTTTAAAGATTCAATCGATTCCATGTCCAAATGATTAGTCGGCTCATCCATCAATAATATGTTGGATTTCAGCAGCATGAGTTTTCCGAACAGTAACCGGCCCTCTTCACCGCCGGAAACAACCTTAACTGATTTACCACTATCGTCTTTAGAAAACAATAAACGCCCTAAAATCCCGCGAATGGTTTGTTCATCATCCCCTTCTTGCATCCACTGGCACATCCATTCAAACAAAGACATGTCTTTAGCATACTCTGCTGCATGATCCTGAGCGAAGTAGCCGACGCTAGAGTTTTCCGCCCACTTAACTGTTCCGGTATCAGGAGTTAAATCACCTAAAAAACAACGCAATAATGTCGTCTTACCTATGCCGTTGGAACCGATGATAGCAATCCGTTCCCCTGCTTCCACAGTAAAATTAAAGTTTTTAAATAAAGGCCCTTTATCAAAGCCCTTACTTAAACTTTTAACTTCCAAGGCTAAACGATGTAATTTTTTCTTCTGCTCGAACCGAATAAAGGGATTGACCCGGCTCGATGGTTTGATATCTTCGAGCTTAATTTTTTCAATTTGCTTCACGCGTGAAGTCGCTTGTCTGGCCTTGGACATATTAGCTGAAAAGCGGCTCACAAACGATTGTAATTCAGCAATTTGCGCTTTTTTCTTGGCGTTATCCGCCACTAACCGTTCGCGAACTTGCGTGGCGGCAGTCATATACTCATCATAATTACCCGGATAAATACGCAGTTCACCATAATCTAAATCCGCCATGTGGGTGCAAACGCTATTTAAGAAATGGCGGTCGTGAGAAATGATGATCATTAATGAATTGCGTTCATTTAAAATATTTTCCAGCCAGCGAATGGTATTAATATCTAAGTTATTAGTCGGCTCGTCGAGCAACAGGATGTCAGGGTCGCCAAACAGCGCTTGGGCCAATAATACCCGTAATTTCCAGCCTGGCGCCACTTCTCGCATCAAGCCATGGTGTTGTTCGATAGGAATTCCCAGCCCTAGCAATAACTCTCCGGCGCGAGATTCAGCGGTATAGCCATCTAATTCCGCAAATTCCACTTCCAAGTCGGCGATAACCATACCATCAGCGTCGCTCATTTCCGGCAATGAATAAATTCGATCGCGTTCTTGTTTCACCGCCCATAATTTAGGATGGCCCATGATGACCGTATCAATTACAGTGAAATCTTCAAACGCAAATTGGTCCTGGCGCAATTTTCCCAGACGTTTGTTTGGGTCAATCCCGACACTACCGGAAGTTGGGGATAAATCACCGCCTAAAATTTTCATAAAAGTCGATTTGCCGCAGCCATTTGCGCCAATCAAACCATAGCGATTAGAGCCGGTAAATTTAACTGAAATTTCAAATAAGGGTTTTGCCCTGAATTGCATGGTAAGATTAGAAGTTGTAATCAAAGGATATCCCCAACAGATAGTTCATAAAAATTAAGCATTTAATGTAGCATATTCAACCAATTTTGTCAAAAAAACCCAGGGGTAAGCGGCCTATGCAAGGAAATATTCGGATTCATAGACTATATTTGAAATGGAAATTGTCCAAGGAAGTACGATGGATTTCATCAAAAGATTTTTACATAAAATATGGATCAGAACTCTTAAAATTGACATCTTGACTTTGTTTACCACCCTCACAGTCATCACTTTTAGTTTCGTGATCTGTTACTCCTATTTTAAAAACTATCACGCTATCTTAGATTACTCCAAAGGCATGATGGAGCGAAATTCAACCTCCATTATTCAACGCGTTAGTAACATCCAAAAAGAGACCGAACTTGTTCTAAATGCCGCTTCGGGGTTAACGATAGGGGCCCCAGTAATTTTGGTAGAAGAGCCTGACTTAAGAGCCTTTATGCAGAGTATCATGAAATCTAATCCTGATATTTCAGCTATATTTCTTGGCTTAAATAATGGCGATTGGCTATTAATCAAAAAAATGGATACCTCTTTACAAACTAATTTTGTAACCATGCCCGATAAACCACTACCTGCCAGTACCACCTATATCATTAAAAAAGAGAATTTAAAGAAAAATCCGCCGGAAACTTGGGATTATGCTGATAAAGATTTTAATGTAGTCGGCACAGAAAGCTTTCAGAAAATCACCATTGAAATGAAAACCCGATCTTGGTATCTAGGCGCTACCCAAACTAAAGGCATTTTCTGGACCGACGTTTTCAATTTTTTGGATAGTTACGGGAGGGGAGTAGCGGCAGGCAAAGCTATTTATGATATGCATAATCAATTTATTGGCGTACTCGGCGTCGATATTTCTTTCACTGGACTGTCTAACTTCTTAAATAAACAAACTATCGGTAAATTTGGCCATGCTTTTATAACGGATCGAAATGGCAATGTGATCGTTCCCGATGCCAAATCTGCTGTGCAATCAAAAATTCCTCCACAAGTGGCGCAGGCTGCGGTTCAATATTTCAATAAAACCCAGGAGTACAATTTTTCTTTTAAATATAATCACACCCGATATTTAAGTTATGTTGGCAGCACCACACCCTTCTTTAATAAGCCTTGGTTGCTAGTCACCATCGTCCCCTTTTCTGATTTTTTCTCGGACTTAATCCGCACCCAATTTGAAATAATTTTAATTACTTTAATTATTCTCATATTGTCTATAATAGTGATCAATTATTTTTCTAGACGCATTGCAAAACCTATTGTTAGCCTGGCAAGCGAAGTTGACAAGTTAACCAACTTAGATCTTTCTAGCCATAAAAGAGTTTTTTCTTATATCGTAGAAATAAGGATGATGGATGCCTCGATTGCCGCCATGCGCGCAGCGCTGCGCTCATTTTCACGTTATGTGCCTAAAGAAATTGTACGACAGCTTCTGGCCCAAGGACGAGACATTACTTTACATGTCGATAAGAAGAAACTCACAATTTTCTTTTCAGATATTAAAGATTTCACCACCATCGCAGAAAACAATCCTCTGAGCACGCTGATGCCCTTACTGAATGATTATTTCGATGGCATCTCCAAAATCATTTTAGAGAACCGCGGCACTATCGATAAGTATATCGGCGACAGCGTGATGGCTATTTGGGGTGCGCCCTTAGCAAATCCAGAGCATGCCATTTTTTCCTGCATCGCCGCGCTAAAATGCCAAGCTTTTGTATTAGAATTCAATCAAAAATGCAGGGAACAAGGCAAGCCTGAATTCATTACTCGATTTGGCATTAGCAGCGGCACTGTCTTCGTCGGCAATATCGGAACTCTGGAAAGGATGAACTACACCGTTATCGGCGATGCGGTTAATACCGCGGCGCGCTTGCAAGTGACTGACAAAATCTATCATGTCAGCATTATTATCAGCGAGCAGGTTTATACTCAAACTAAAGGCCGCTTCTTAGTGCGCCCATTGGATACCGTAGAAGTAAAAGGCAAAATAACTAAAATCAAAATTTATGAATTAGTTGCATTGCTGGAGGCAGACCCGGCAATAGGAGCCACCGAGCAACAAAAAGAACTATGCTTAGTATTCACTGAAGCCTATCAACAATTTGTTGATGGTAATTACGCACATGCCAAGCAATTATTTGAAAAAATCCACCAAAGATTCCCAGACGATTATCCTACCGAATTCTACTTAAATCGCCTAACCGAAATTCTCGCAAACCTTTAATGAGACCATGCTCCCTTCCGTAATTTCTGCAGATATGGTATCATAGTATCCCGTAAAATACCGAGAATTAACATGAAACTGCCGGAAACGCTGACTGGGTTTATCTGGTTCTTTATCAAAAAACAACTGCCCGCTTTTATATTCATTATCCTGACTTCCTGGGTGTGGGCCACCAACGAAAGCTTATTTCCTTATTTTATTAGGTCTTTTGTTAACGCCATTCACAATTACCATAGTGATCCTCTGCAGGTATGGAAGGTTTTAAAGGGGCCACTCATCGGGTTAACCGTACTGTGGCTGACCATGGAATTATCGATGCGAACCCAAGGCTTAGTGATGATGCGTACATTTCCGCGTTTACGTACGCAAATGCGCGAAGCCGTGTTTAATTATGTCCGCCAGCACTCTCACGAATACTTTGCTAATAATTTCGCCGGCAACATTGCTAATAAAATAAATGATTTACCATCCGGTATCGAACTGATCCTCCAGATACTACTCTTTAACTTTATTTCTTTTGCAGTCGCCTTCATAGTAGCGCTGATCGTTATCTCGCACGTAAGCCTATTTTTTTCCGGTTTGTTACTGGGATGGTCAATCTGCCACATGATAGTCACCTTTCTATTCCTAAAATCCGGATACGTATTAGCCGAAGCCGCTTCTGAATCCACTTCCACTCTCACCGGAAAAATCGTGGATAGCTTAACCAATATGCTCAACGTACGGTTATTTTCCAAAGGCGAATATGAAAGCCGTTATTTAAATAAATATACTCTGGAAGAACAGTCTCGCTACAAACAAGCACTATGGCATTTAGAAAAGATGAAAATTATCCAGGGCTCGTTAGGCTCGATATTTATTTTGGTGGTTATTTTTAGTTTAGTTTATGGCTGGTCGCATTCTTGGGTAACTTTGGGCGATTTTACTCTGGTTGGCATGCTCTGCTTTTCCATGCTCGGTTTTATCTGGTACGCCTCTTATCAAATGACGACTTTTGTGCGTGAAGCGGGCAAGATGCGTTCAGCGCTTTCGCTGATTACCGCGCAGCATGACATTAAAGATGACGAAGGCGCTTTGCCTTTGCACGTTGCTCGCGGCGCTATTCAATTTAACAATGTGACGTTCCATTATCAATCCAGCAAACCGATCTTCCAACAATTGTCCGTGACCATTCCTGCCGGGCAAAAAGTGGGACTGGTTGGATTCTCCGGCTCTGGTAAATCTACTTTTGTTAATTTACTGCTGCGATTTTATGATATCCAAAGCGGGGCCATTTTGATTGACGGCCAAAATATCAGCGCGGTCACCGGTCATTCTCTCCGTCACCAACTGGCGATGATCCCTCAGGACCCGAGTTTATTTCACCGCACGCTGATGGAAAATATTCGTTACGGGCGCGAAGACGCCAGCGACGAAGAAGTTATTCAAGCAGCTCAACTAGCGCACTGTCATGAATTTATCGATCAGTTAGATGAAAAATATCATGCCCTGGTAGGCGAACGCGGCATTAAATTATCCGGCGGCCAGCGCCAGCGCATTGCCATCGCGCGCGCCATTTTAAAGAACGCACCTATTTTACTGTTAGACGAAGCCACTTCTTCATTAGATTCCGTCACTGAAAAAATGATTCAGAAAAGTTTGGATGCGCTGATGAAAAACCGTACCACCATCATTATCGCCCACCGTTTATCGACTTTACTGCACATGGACCGAATTTTAGTTTTTAGTCAAGGCGCTCTCGTAGAGGACGGCACAACTCAGCAATTACTGCGCCAAAACGGCGTGTTCGCGCGCCTGTGGAATATGCAAGCGGATGGATTTTTACCTGATGACGCTAAGATTAATAGCTCAATCCAGCCCGCTGAATGCTTATCCGATTAAACATCGCAAGATAAAAGCATATAAACTCAAGCACCTACACATCCAGCATTCTCTCCAATGTTGGCTTCCACCCGGGAAACATTTTAATTTTTTGTTAATATTTGTAATCTACAATGTAAACAAATTATAAGAGAATTAAAATGTTACAAGATGACTATAAAATTTTAGAAACGCAAATTACTCAGTCGACTCCAATCCTCCCTAGCAGTGTACGTTTCAGTTCTTTTGACTCTAGCTCTATAGATGAAAAGAAGCTGACACCGCTCCATTTAGAAAAATTTTTGCAAGAGTTAAAGGCTAATCAGCCTAAAATAGCGCAACTTGCAAGCCCAATGCCTGATGAGGACAAGATTCAAAAGATAGTGGAATATCTATTAGATGAGAAGAATCAACAATCTTTTAATCAACTACCGATTGACGAGGCCAACTACCTATCCAAATATCTCACCCAGTTATTCGGTAGCGGTGGCTACACCTTTCAAATTAAGCATACTGTACGTGGATTTGAGCTTTATATCAGCCGGAAGCAAAACATAGAAGAATGGGTTAAAAAAGGCGGCTATAAAACAGTCAAAAAAAATCTTATGCTCATTAACGGCTCCTGGGTGGAGGGTGTTGATATAACAGTAAAAGATGACATCCGAGATCCGGATAAGATTATTCAAACTTTAAACGAATGTAGACTAACTCAATCTATGTCCAGTGATTTTGTCAATAAGATTGAACCTGTCGCTATTTATACAAAAATAAAGCCTATCTTATTACGATCTTTTCCAATAGATTGGACGCAAGAAGATATGCGCGATGAATTAAGCAAAAACGATAAGATAACATTATTGTTAATAAAACAGGGGCATCGGTTTTGGTTATGTAAGAAATTTGCCGACGAATATCGATTTCGTTGGCTTGATCCCGGAATAATTAGGCCCTCACTGCCATTTCCTAAATCTTCAAATGAGTCCGTACGCTTCTTTGGTCTAGTTACAAAAGATGAGAAAACCCGCCCCTATCTTGTATCTTATACTCATTCTTTTGTCGCTGAAATTGCTAATAAGGATGATATTGGCCAGCTCATTGATAACTCCATAGAAATGTCAAAAGTCCGTTTTGTAAATATTATCACTATGTGTTATTCCAGCACGCTAGCTCTGCGACATGTACATCAATTCGGCGTTATCCATCAAGATGTAAAACCAGGTAATTTTCTTTTATTTGAAGACAAAAATCAGGATATATGGTCAAAAATTATGGATTTTGGAATAGCTGAGGAGGAAAAATCTAAAACCAAATATGCTCGTGGCAGCGCTTGTTATTTTTCACCCGCCCCCGTGAAATTCCTATATGAAGAGAAGGACCCAGATTTTACTGATCTAGAGTACCATCAAAAAAATAAATCATTTAATCAACCGGCTATAAAGATTTTTGAAAGTAAGAAATATAATGTAGCCGCCGATGCCGCCCCTCATTTCAAAAACGATATGTGGGGCTTAGCCATAAGCTTAGAGGAACTATTAGTTGAATATCTAAAATCCCAACCGGGCTTATCTAAAGCGATCACTACAGAGATACACTCCTTAATTCAATTAATCGCGACAAAAATTATATATACTGATCAACGTGGCGCCTGCCTAGATCCCGCGCAGTTGTTAAAAGAGTTTAATGATTTATTGATTAAAATGAAAGACAAAGAAGAACTCCACGCGGACGAGATTATAGCTAAAATAGAAGCCAAATATGCTAAACATGGGTTAAAAATTTCGCCGGGAATAGTTTTAGATACTCAATCTAAGCTGGAAGAGAAAAATCAATCTCCAGTTAAAGGCAATCCAATAATAACAAGAGACCATCCTGAAGAAATAAATCAACAATCTTCAATGACAGATTGCAAGAGTACCAATAACCCTCAGGAAAAAGAAAAAATACCGGGACTCCAAACAAACAATCTTACAGACGAAAAAACTCGAGCAGAAGGACCACAATCTTTAGAAATTCCTTATAAAACTGTAGAAGAAATTAGAGTTTACGCAAAAAGTATAAAGGATGATCCGTCCAAAACTATATTCCAAAAAAATATAGCAACTTATATTCTCGACAAGAATCAATGTTCTTTAAGAAGTCAGGGTAAGACAGGATACTCAACCCTCTTTGCAATCAGGACAATTCTGCCACATAATTATGAAAATGCGCTTGCAAAAGGGAAGCTGCAGATTGCCTATGAGGCTTTGTTTTCTAGTTGCAACGGAACAAGTGTAGATAAAGTTAAACAGGATGCCGCACCGAAATGCATTCAAGCAATCTTCGAAAATAGTTCAATGCTTAGTTCAGATAAATACATAATTTTTTCTGCCAAGTCAGCAAATCGCTTGGAAGAAACTTTAGGGATTATTAAACAGGTCAATTCTGCGGTAAGAGAAAAGATTAATCAGCTCAATTGCAGTTTCAGTAGTCATCCTTTCTAAACCGGATAGCGAATCATCCGAGCCATCTTCACGTGCTATCCCCAATGCCCGGACAGATGATCAGCGGGCCAAATCAGTTGAGCAATGCCCTTGTACTAGATTGCTTCCTGCCGCGCTTCGCTCGCAGTCGCAATGACGGGGCGGCACAATTAAGTTTTTCTAAAAATCAGGCTGAATCGCTTAGCGTGAAACGCGATGCCGATTTTTAATAGTTTAGTTGCACCATACTGTTTGGCTTCAGTTTCATATTGGCGTTTGTCAATTTGCTCAAGCGCTTGTTTCGCTATTTTTTTTAACATTGCTTCACCAAGCTCTTTTTTTGCCTCTGCCTTTTTAAATTCCATTATAATAGAGGGTTTTTCAGGATTTTTTGAGATAATCAAATAATCGTACCTGCCATGACCACTTTCTCGGTTTACCGAATGATGTAATTTGGATGCCCATATAGACTGGCCGTCAAACCAATGATCAAGCCGTGATAAAACGCCTCGGGCTGTTTAGCAACATCATGAACGCTTACGGTCTGCTCGAAGATATGTTGCAGACCGGTTTCAAAAGCATCGATATTGCCCGCTAGCAAATTCTGTAGAAACTCGCGATACCACTCTACTCCATAGTCATTAGCTAACCATTGCTCAATGATTTCCCTATAAAGATTTCTAATTTCCTTATTAGGAATAGATAACTGACAGGAAGAACCCCAATCTGTTTCATTATAAGCAATAATTTTTAAATAACCGGTTGCTAGTAACAAGCTCCAAACGGCAGACTGATTTTTAACTAAATCGGGAAAAGTAAAATTTTCGTTAATTATCCGCTCAACCTTTTTCCCTTGGAGAAGCAATTCAAAGTTTTCTTTAAAAGATTCGCTAGAACTAATCAATAGCTTCTTTAATTAAATTATTATTGCTAGTGTTTACCCAATAAGGCTTGAGCGCCCCTTTTTCCTGAACGCAATTCACTATCGACCATGGGTTATATAAGACGTGATCGCCAATTTGATAACCGTTATACCAATTTTTTATTTCATTGGCTTGATTTTCAAGCTTCGCCTTAGATAACAATCTAAATACTTCATCTTCCGTAAATCCAAAGTACTCTCCATACTTTGGATGCAAAAATGAGTAAACTTTTAAATTATTTAAGCCAGAAAATAAGCTCTCGCGCGAAATCCGTAATATTCCGGTAAGCACAGATTTTGATAAGTATGGATTATCCTTCAAAGCGCTACTTAAAAAATTACGAAATAGGTTAACTACTTCATTATAGTATCCATATTCATAGCCAGATTGAATCGGTGTATCGTATTCGTCTATTAACACGATAGGTTTTTGTTTGTGATATTTAAATAGATACTCAGTAAGATCTTTTAATGAATCTATGATATTCGTGGGAGATGCCTGTTGGTTTAAAATAGAATTATAAATAGTTTTTTTATCTTCATATAACTGATTATCTAGTATATAGCGGTGATCCGAGTATAGATCGCTAATTAATTTGCAAAATCGAGAGTACATCATTTCGTATGAGCTCTCTTTTATATCCTTAAACGATATAAATATCACCGGATACTTTCCTTGATGCGCCATATACTGGGAATGTTCGGCAATTTTAAGCGAATCGAATAAATTTTTGGTAGGTTCTTCAATTTGCTTTGCGAAGAAATAATACAACATAGACATGTTCAACGTTTTCCCAAAACGGCGGGGACGAGTAACTAACATGACCTCAGCATCTTCCTCAATAAATTCCTTAATAAAAAGGCTCTTATCAACGAAATCAAATTTCTCTTCAACGATTTTTTTAAAATCGCTATATCCAATAGGTAGCCGCATTTTAAACCTCAGACTCTAAACCACCAATCTCTAAGCAGTTATCAATTCAGTATTGCTTTTCAAATTTATTTAGGTAACAATACATAGCGTACCGGTCAAATGCAGAAACATTCGACCAGTACTGACCACATTTAGAAAGGTAGTTCTAAACATGGCTGACATCAGCTTACACGATTTCCCGTCTTTTTTAAACCGACCGTTATGGCCGGGGCTTCTTCCTATTGAACCAATCTGCAATCTGTACAGTTTATTTGCTGTTTGGTCGTGCCTGGCGAATTATTTTTGCCAGGCCATGCAATGGAAAATGCTGCCCGGACAGATGGCTGGGAATCTGAAAGGGACAGAGGATCAGTGGGCCAAATCAGTCCATGCGCTAGTGCGACATGAGACTGTGCCCCCAAACCCAACTGTCTCTTGTCCACTGGCGTTGTGGGATTGTGCAAAAGGATGATGTCAGGCGCGAGCATTGACCGATTCTGATTGCAGGTTAAAATGCTTGCCGCAAAATGCTAAGCCAATTTTCAAAATATTCGTTCGACCTCTTTGCTGGGCCTCGGACAAATAATTTTGTTGCTGAATCTGGGTCAAAGCTTGCTGCGCAGCTTCAGTTAACTTTTTATCGAGATCCTCGGCGCTCATCTTTTCCGTTTTCTTCACTCGCTTGATCTCAATGAGAATGGTCGGCTTCGATAAATCATGGGAAAAAATCATATAATCATAGCGCCCATAACCGCTTTCTCGATTCGATTTGATCTCGTAATTTTTATTATGATATAAACTCGCGGTCGCCCCCACCATAAACCCGTGGTAAAACGCTTCCGGGTCTTTGGCGGTGTCGTGAACGCTAAAGGTTTCCTCCACTAAATGACGAAAATCTGCTTCAAAAGCCGGCAGATTACCGACTAAAAGATGATTTAGAAAATTCTCAAACCATTCCATGCCATGTCCATTTGACAGCCATTGCTCAATAATACGCCGGTATAATCCCCGCACTTCTCGATTAGGAATGGATAAGGTGCAGTATAATCCTAGTTCCGTTTGGCGTTTCGTAGTCACTTTCACATAGCCAGCCAGCAACAATAAACTCCAGGCCGCGATTTCATTCTTTTTTAAATCTCCAAAGACCACATTCTCATCAATTAATTTCTCTAAAGATTTGCCGGACAACAAATCTTCAAACTGCATGCGAAAATTTTCGCTCGAATGGGTTAATAATTCCTTGATGAGCTGGTTATCGCTGGTATTGATCCAGTACGGCGCTAGTTCGCCTCGTTCGCGAATGCAATTGACTATGGACCAAGGGTTATAAATTGTCCATTCACCCATTTGATAGCCGTTATACCAATTGCGAATCTCTGCAGATTTGTGTTCTAACTTTGACCGTTGCAGCAAATCAGTGACCTCTGCTTCGGTAAATCCAAAATATTGTCCATACTGAGATTGAATTAACGAGTACACTTTCAAATTGTTCACGCCGGAGAATAAACTTTCTTTAGCAACTCTGAGAATGCCGGTGATTATTGCGCGTTCTAAATATGGATTGGTTTTTAACGCCGCTCCAAACATGCCCCGCATCAGGCTGATCATTTGTTCATAGTAGCCATGCATATACGCTGATTGGATCGGCGTATCGTACTCATCCATCAACAACCAGGGTTTGACGCCATGATGCTGATATAAATAAGCGGTTAAATTTTTAATCGCGATTTGCAGCATTGACGGATCAGCCTCTCCGTTCAAGACTGTCTGGTAGAATTTTTTATCATCCACCTCTAATCGGTCGCTAGAGAGTAAATAACGATGTTCTCTATAAACTTCCGCCATTAATAGCTGCATGTTGCGTAGGGTATGTTCAAAGTTGTGGTCTTTAACATCTTTAAAAGTGATGAACACCACCGGGTAATGGCCTTGATGGCGTAAATACTCCGGGTGCAAAGTGGTAATTTTAAGGTGATCAAATAAACCCTGGGTGGACTGTCCGTATACGGTGGCGGCTAGGAAATAATGGAGCATGGATAAATTGAGGGTCTTGCCAAAGCGCCGTGGCCGGATGATCACGGCTATTTGCGTCACATCGTCATCCAGAACCTCTTTAATAAATAAGGTCTTGTCTACAATATCCAACTTCTTATCGATAATATCTTTAAAATTATCATAGCCTAAGGGTAATCTCATGCGGAATCCTTTATTGGAAAATTCTTATTTTATACTATGTGAATCGCATGGATAAATCAATGGCGCGCAGGTGTTTGGTAAGCGCGCCGACGGAAATATAATCCACTCCGGTTTCGGCTACTTCACGGATATTTTCTAAGGTAATATTCCCAGAAACTTCTAATTTCGCTTGACCGCGATTGCGGGCGACCGCCTGAATTATTTCAGGCAATTGAAAATTATCCAGCATGACGATGTCTACTTTTACGTTTAGCGCTTCTTCCAGTTGCAGCAAATTCTCAACTTCCACTTCAATCAGTTTTTGCGGATGCTGCTGGCGGGCTAGCTCAACGGCGCGGGTGATAGAACCGCAACTGAGCAGATGATTTTCTTTCAGCAAATAAGCGTCAAATAATCCCATCCGGTGATTGCGCCCGCCCGCGCAACGCACCGCGTATTTTTGCGCTTCACGTAAGCCGGGAAGGGTTTTGCGAGTATCGAGAAGTTGAGCGGCAGTGCCTTCTATCCTCTTGAGGAAACGGTTAACGCTAGTAGCGGCGCCGGATAAAGTTTGCAACCAATTTAAAGCACAACGTTCGCCGGTCAGCAAAGACCGCGCCGGCCCCTGCATTTGCACCCAGATTTGATCCGCGGCGACCGCCTCGCCTTCTTGAACCAGCCAGGTTAATTGAACGCTCGGATCTAATTGCCGATATACGCTATTAACCCAAGGAATGCCGCAGACGATGGCCGGTTCGCGGCTTTTAATCTGCGCTTGCGCGGATTCGGTATCAGCTATTAAAGCAGCGCTGATATCACCGCTGCCGACATCTTCACGCAAAGATTGGGCAACCTGTTGCTCAAGGATGCTGGGGTTCATGTTGCTCGTTCAATTTTTTTTTGGGACGAAACCAGCGGATAACAGCGGTCACCGGGCCAGAAGCTACGTAAATGGAAAATAAGATTAGAAAAACATGCGGCGGAGAATAAGAGATTAACATAAAGAGTAAACCGATAATCGGGATCACCAAAAACGGTACTTTACCGCGTAGATTTAAATCTTTAAAACTCCGGTAACGAATTGAGCTGACTTTTAAAATCGCCAATAATACCGCGATCAGTCCCACCAGCCAGGCGATGGCGGCCCCATCAATTTGATACTGCACACAAGTCCATAACACACTGGCGACAAAACCTGCCGAAAGCGTGGTTGATAAGCCTTGAAAATAACGTTTGTCGGGAGAGCCTAATTGAGTATTGAACCGGGCTAACCGTAAGGCGGTGGCGGCAGTATAAGCAAAACAAATTAACCAGCCGGCTTTACCTAAGGTAGATAACGACCAAATGTACAGAACTAATGCGGGGGTTATGCCAAAACACAGCATATCTGAAAGACTGTCGAACTGAGCTCCAAAATCGCTGACCGAGTGGGTCATGCGCGCGATGCGGCCATCCAATCCATCCAATAAAATAGCCACAAAAATCGCGATCGCGGCGTTATCAAAAGAATGTTTGGTTGCCGCGACGATAGCGTAAAAGCCGGCAAACAATGCGCCCATGGTGAATAGATTAGGTAGCAGATAAATGCCGCGATGCCGCGGATAATGGTCTCGATGATTATGATTCATACCGTTATTCTACCATGTCTGGTGCATTTCCACCTAGCGTTAGGCAGTCCCTGCCTAGAGCGGCATAATTTTTCCACCTAAGCATGAGAATGTAGTGGCGTTGTCACTCTCTTATGCTGTTGTGGGATCAGCTCAACCTTAAAACTAAAGCCGTCTCGGTCAATCATATCTTGCAGAGATAAACGAATAAACTGTTCTTTAGAGTATCCCAGTTGATCTGCATAAGCGGCTGCTAATTTAGGACTGATTGATTTGCGGTCGTGCTCAATGTCACAAAGATGTTGTTTAGTGATTTTTAATCGATGGGCAAAATCAACTTGTGATAACTCCTCGGATTGGCGGATAGCCCATATTAATTTACCTAATGTCAGTTTTGAACCGGTTAATTTTTCAATTTTTTCCAGTGAAGTTTTGGTCATTTTGCTTTTAATATTCATGATTAGTGATCTCAATAACTTCCACAGAACAGATTTCTTTTTTCATCACGTAAATAGCGCGATAAGAACGAGTCAAGCGTATAGATCGCTGGCCTTGCCGATTACCTTTGAGCGGCTCATCATGGTATCCCGGAATTTTCTTAACTTCGCTTAGTCCATAATGCCCCGCCGCGAAATATACATAGCCTATACGATTATCATGGATAAATCAACTCCGGGAAAGGTTATGTCGAGAGTGACATAACCTTTTTCCTAACTAACTCCTTGTTTTTTTATCCTACTAAAATTTTCCATCGGCTCTGACACCGTGAATGTGTCGGTTCTAACACCGTGAATGCCTAAATTTGCATTGTAGAAGAAAGGATAGGGGCAGAATCCTTAACATACGCATCGAAAGACATATCTTTAAGTATACTTTTGACGACAGTAACACCATCATTCATAGTCACGTAATTAATGGTCCCCTTTACAGACTCCTGGCCGGATTTAGCAGGGATATCAGCAGTAAATGATACCCTTTCAATTGTTTTGCCAGTCAAATCACCAAGTGTTTTTTTAAACTCGTCCTGATTAAAAAATTTATCAAGAGCATCTGCAGCTTTTGACTTACCCCGGATTCCGGTTTCCCGTTTTATAATAGTGTATGTCTCGATCGCAACCGCCACAAATTTTTTCCACTTATTATTGAGCTCAGAGGCACCCAATCTATTAATAGAATCTTTGAGAGAGGCTGTCGTTTCTTTCTGATCCCAAAGCGAAGGAGCTTTAGCATCTTTAGATACGTTGATCCCAAGTTCTGTCATTGCTTGAATGAGCGGCTGAAATTTCAGTTTACAGTCAGCTATGCTAGCGGTCCCAGAATATTCATTAGCCGCTTTAATCAATGCCGTGAATCCTTGGATAATAAAATTCTTAATCCTCTTATTCTCCGGCGTCCCCTTATTATCTAAAGAGATAGATTTATAAAAGCTCGCGTTGTTCAGCGAAATTCGTATTTTTTCTTCATGGTTAATGCTAATAGGTGCTGACCCAACGGGAGCAGAATTGCTCTCTGCTCCTGGATTTTTTTCTAAATTCTTTAACTGCTCTTTAGCAATCTCAAGTTCTGCAGTTGCAGCTTTTATTTTCTCATCTTGCTGCTTATATTCATCATTTTTTTCATTTATTTTTTGCTCGCACTCATTTATTACAACTTCATTCCGCCTTACTTCATCCATCAAACCAGGTATTGGGCGTCGTATCTCTGCAGCTTCAAGTTTCAATTTTTTCTCTTGAGATGCGTTACTAAACCAACGGTATGTTCCATAAATTCCCAAACCAACAGTGACGGCTACTCCAACAGGCCAAAATGTTCCTAGGGCGATACCTGCCACAATAATTCCACCAATGGTTGCTCCTCCACCCCCTAGACTACCTAAAAATTTGAAAGCAGTAGAGAAATAAGTATTTTGATAACTCTCTGCTTCTGCATCTTTAGGCTGCGCAAGTTCCTCTAAATTATGTACTCGTTCTTGAATGCTCTGATTTCTAATTTTTAGAATAAGCACTTGAGACTGTTGGCCATCTATAGCTGGACTAATTTTACTTTGCTGTGACTTTAGATCCTCAATCTTCTTCTCCAAACTCTGAATTTCTCCTATCTTTTCCATAATAGGTAGGTTCTTTTTGGATTCGCCATCTTTAGATTCGGTATCTTTAGAATCCTTTGATCCATCATTTTTCACTGCCAACTGCTGATATATTGCTAATCTCTGGTTTAATTCTGTATTTTTTTGTATTAAGTTTTGGTTTTCCTCCTCTTTCGTTGCCGCTAGTTCGGTTGCGGAATCTAATGCCACTTGTAAATTTTTCTCTTTTACCTCTTTTGTTGATGCTTGTGCAGTTACATTTTCATTAGAAGGTGTAGGCGAGATTGAAAACTCGCTCACGGAAGTGCGGCCCGTGGAAGATGTAGTCGAGACTGTGGACGACCCAGAAACTCTAGAATCAGAGGGTGTAGGCGTGACTGTACCCACAGAAACTACAGAACCGGAGGTTGTAGTTGTGACCGGAGGCAAGCTCGAAGATGGGTTTTGCATAGAACTGTTAGAATATGTTCTTGGCCGTTCCTTTTCCTCTAACTTTTTCTGAGCTGTAAGTTGAATTGATTCATCATGCTCTTTCGCCTTATCCAGATCATCTTGAATTGCTTTTATACTAGACTCAATATCATCTTTATCACCAGTCTCTAGGAGCTTGCTTGCCTCGAATAGATCCTTACAGTTACCAAGAGACTTAATGATTCTTGCTAGATCTTTTTGAAGGCTGATATTCCCTTTAGCGAGTTCTTCAAGCGTTTTTTCACATAACTTCCCGGCATTTTCTACAGAAGTCCCCATATTCACAAGAGAATATTCAAATTGTTTCAGAGCATTACTTGCAGTTTTTAATCGTCTCCCTATTACAGTAGGATTAGACTTGCTTAAGTACTTCCAATTATCGTCTATAGTTGTATAGTGCAACTTCGCGACCTTAATAAATTGCTTCATTGAAGGAAATAGAGATTGCAAAAATAGTGCTGCATATGCATCGCCGTAATGCCCACATAATGTAATTACGTCATCGCACAAATCGAGAAGGCTAGTCACAGCATTTACTATTTTTGCCTTTTCTATGTCTGTTGCTAAAATTATTTTTCGATGCGCAGCACGACTTGCTGGTAGTACACTCAGAGGAATCCTCGACTCATCTATAGAGAGGAATTTGTGCTGAATACCACTGTCGAAGCTAATTATTTCCTTCTCATTACTACTACTAAAGCTTAATATTTCCTTTTCTTTATCGCTTGCTTTTTTCGCTTGAACTGTCAATACTATCTGCCCACTATCGAGAAGCCTTAACCGGGGAACCGTTTTGTCATCTGCGTTTGAAAGCGTTTCTAATGCGGTCAAAAACCTGGCGGTTTCAATTCTTTTCTCTTGCTTAGACAACTCAGCGATGCCAGTATGAGCTAAACCTTGAGGAAAACCTTTGTCATCAGGTACGGCCTCGCCTTTGAACTCACCCCATGCTATAATTTGCGCCATCGTCGTCTTCGTAAAGATTTCTACTTGCGTCTTAGGACGAGAAAAAGTTGGGAGCGCTCTATGCTCAGGCCCTTTCACATCCGGAAGTGTAAATCCTACTGCATCAGAAAGAATGCAGATCAAATCCTTGTTATAATGTTCACTACGAGCAGAGCCATATCGAACCGCGCTATTGGAATCCTTATAATGAATTGGCAATATAGCCCTCATATACTTCCAAGCTGCAACTGTATCTACTTTTATACTGGTAAGATGATCTTTAATATTCCCTCGGACCTTTTCTGCCTCTTTAGCAGAATGATCAACGATGGTTTTGAAACTTTCCAAAGCCGTATAAAAGGCATCATTACCCATCATACGTTTAGATGCAGCACTATCCTGAGCTTGCCCTATGAATAAACTTATTAACTCAAGCCAAGATTTTTTTTGAGCAGGGTTGCTGAGTGAAAAAACATGGCCGCCCATTCTTAACAAAGCATATATAATGTGGGCTCGACCATCCTTGCCAAAAATAGTGCTATCCGTATTATAATTGTTAGATCTAGAGAATTCCCACAAACTCAAAAGCGCAAAATAGACTTCCTCAGGCTCGCCAGTATTCTCACCAACGCCACATACCATATGAAACTTGTCACTACTAAAATCAGCTAGCGTAAGCTCTATGCTTAATTTTGTTTCACCTGGGAGGGCGTGGGCGGTGGTTTCAATTGCTTGCCCAATTTCAACGGGAGTATGTTTTTGCTGTTTTGCAGTCTCCGAAAATGCCTTGAGCAAATCTATTAATTTTGAATCAGCACTCGGAAACGCCCTCCCAAAAAATCCTATTGCTTCATCTACAACTACAGACTTAATTACCTCAACTCCTTTCTGTTCTAAAGTTTTCGACGATTCAGCTTTTGACATAAATTTTTACCTTTGTGATTTAAATTTTTATTCTTTTTTATTATGGCCTATACTTTTTGTATAGAATTTTTACCACCTAAGTGCTATTTTATTACCTATTTCTTATGCCAATATTAAAAATTTCAAAAATATGAAATTAAAATTTTTATAACCCATTTCGGCTTAGGGTATTCCTAGATTCCGCAGCCACAGATGAGAGGCATGGCGGATCCTTGCGTAAGTATTTGTTTAAAAAGGAATTTAAACTTTCACGCAGGTGTTAACTTAAGGAATTTTTGCACAAAATCTTGTCATTCCCGCGAAGGCGGGAATCCATTTTTGACCCATTACTCGTGGTGGTGAGTTAATTAATATTGAAACGACCACTTTTCAGAAGATATTCCATACATCAAGCCATGCTTGGATGGATTCCCGCCTTCGCGGGAATGACAAATCTTTGGACAAATCCCCCATATCAATCTGCCATACGTCACAAATTAGGGGTAATTTTTGACATATTTTGCATATAATTAGGGGCAATATATGGTTCTAAGATAAAAATATAGGGAAAGCAACCGGAACCCCCTGCGTAGCATGTGATTCGCTTCAGTGGGTAATTCTGTTATAATCAACCAATTAACAGAGTTTTTGTGCAATGAGCGAAAAAGAGCGTAAAATTATCATCGAAGGCGTCACGGATGCTGGGGAAACCTTCCGTCCTAGTGACTGGGCAGAACGTATGAGTGGGCAGCTTTCTACTTTTCGTAAGCATCGGATCAAATATTCGCCTATGCTGCAACCGACCATGAAAGAAGGCCATCAGTGTGTCGTGCTTGACCCCTCCCTCAAAGAATCCAACCCAGAGTTATATGAATCGATTTTGGAATTCGCCAAAGCTAACCATTTGAAAATTTGTAAGGAAGATGGACAACCAGACCCTAATGACGTCCCGCCGGCTGAGACAATTTTTGTCGATAGCAGCTTATATTTTGATTCTCTGATTCAGGATATTCAGCGGGCGCAACATTCGATCGCCCTGGAAACCTATATTTTTCAGCGTGATACCGTGGGCAAGCGGATTATCGAAGCGCTCGCTGCTGCGGCCAAGCGCGGCGTGGAAGTGCGAGTGATGGTCGATGGCGCCGGCACACCTTGGTGGAGCACCCAGTTTGCCCGAATCTTAGAAAAAGCCGGGCAACCACTAAAGTCTTCCACCCTTTTCCTTGGCAGCTTTGGAATTGGAGCCGCTCAGTTATCCGGGCGTCGATTTGACCAATTGGATTTATATGCTGCTCAAAATCAATACCCGTGATC
This sequence comes from uncultured Pseudomonadota bacterium, assembly GCA_963697455.1. Lineage (GTDB taxonomy): Bacteria > Pseudomonadota > Gammaproteobacteria > Coxiellales > Coxiellaceae > JAFEDN01. Next base: position 61,907 of record CAVOOI010000017.1, read on the forward strand.
ACCGTAAAGTATGCTTGATCGATAATCACATCGCATATGTGGGCAGTATGAATATCAGCAAGTGCCATCTCAGCGCGGAAAAAGGTGGCGATAATTGGCGGGATACCAGCCTGCAAATTAAGGGCGCGGACCTGACCGACCTGTGCCGGGCGTTTGATGTCGCCTGGGACCATTTGCCGATTACCGAACGAGTCCGCGAGGCTTTCCGCCACGTGCGGCATAATCCGACGGTCCGTTCTAACCATACCCGGCATCGCCGCCGCATTCTGTATAAAAATTTATTGCGCAAAATGCTGACCTGCCGCCATCATATCTGGATTACTAATGCTTATTTTGTGCCGGATAATTTCCTATTAAAACGCCTGCAGGAAGCGGCCCACGCAGGGGTGGACGTCCGCATTTTATTACCTCGCAAATCCGATGTGGCGATGATGCCCTGGGCGTCTACCGCTTTTTATTTCAATTTGCTCAAGGCCGGAGTCCGTATTTTTGAATATCTGCCGGGGATTCTCCACGCTAAAACCTTATTGCTGGACGACTGGGCGCTGATCGGCTCCAGTAATTTAAATCACCGCAGCCTGCTGCATGACTTGGAAGTGGACATTTTGCTGTCTGATCCCCAATCGATCCGCACCCTGGAAGAACAATTTCTCACCGATTTAGAAAATTCCCGCGAAATCTCGTTAGCACGCTGGCATATCCTACGCCCCCGCCACCAACGCTGGCTGGGGCGGATGTTGTTATACGCAAAATACTGGATCTAAAAAGATATACCGGCAACCAACGTTTGGTTCGTAAATACCGTCTTTAAAACCAATCACAAGATGGGTACTGAATCTAAAAATGACTTTAATAAACTATTTTCCCTGAAAATTCCTGACACGGCGTATAAAGGGTAAGAATGGATAGAGTCATATACCGAGTAATTTTGCGTCGAGAAGCGCAGGCCATAAGATACGTCCGGATAGGAGTTCAGAAAATAATGTAAGCTCTTTAATGCTCCGCCCTTACCGCTCTTTACTTCAATAGGCAAAATATGGTGAGCAGTATCGTTAATGACATAGTCCACTTCCGCTTGACTACCACGCGTATTACGATGCCAGTAATACAAACTTGCTTTAATATCATTCGCAGCGTATGCCAGTAACTCTTGACCGACAAAAGCTTCACATAATGGGCCTTTATTAATTAATGTCGTCAACGGATCAAGTAACCATTCTTTTAATGTTAAATCTAAAATAGTCTCACACAATCCCACATCTAAAAAAATTAATTTAAATCTTTCAAGATCGACTCCCGCTCCAAGTGGCACACCAGTGGCAGAGGTTGCAAATATTTTATGAACAATATTGGCTTTTACTAGTAAATCCAGACAAGGCGCCAGCTCGCGCTTTTGATAGGGTGTTTGCAAATGAGTATACTTGAAAGGCTGGCTAATGAGCGAAGGGATGGAGTTAAAAATACTGTCTACATATTTTAACTGATGTTTTTTAGCATATTTATTAAAATCCTGCCGGTAAGCTTCTATCATTGCGCGATGAATTTGTTGGACAGCCGTATAACTCCTATTCGCCGCCCAATTCGCCACTACTTCCGGCATTCCTCCTGTCAGCATATATTCGCCCAATAAAGTTAACAGTTGCTGATGGATGCTCTCAGGCAAAGGTTGTTCCGGTGAATGCCGCAAAATTTCTTTTGCGAGCCGTTCTTTTCCCACCGCAACCAAAAATTCTATAAATGACAACGGATATAAATATAAAAAAGTAACCCTACCCACCGGGATGCCAATTTTTTCAATCGCAAAATCCAGTAAAGAGCCGGCGGCAATAATATGTAAATCCGGCATTTCTTCATAAAAATACCGCAATGCCAGAATGGCTTCGGGGCACTCTTGAATCTCATCTAAAAATAACAGCGTCTTGCCTGGAATAATTGGTTTGTTTAATTGCAATTCCAGCATTTCGCGCAAACGAGCAGGATTAAGGTCAGTAGTAAACAAACTTTTAAGCTGCGGTAATTTTTCAAAATTAACTTCAACATAATGAGTGAATTTCTTACCTAACTCTCTTACCACATAAGTTTTACCTACTTGCCGGGCTCCCCGCAAAATTAAAGGCCGTTTATGATGCCCAGGTCGAGTACGATCGCCTTTCTGAGCCCAATCCATAAGTGATTGAAAAATAATTCTTTTCATAATTTCATGCTGATTAATCAGGGTTGTTTTTAAAAAAAATGCTGATTATTCAGGGTAGATTATAGTTGATTATGCTGATAATTCAAAGAAGATTTTGAATTCGGAAGGCCATTTGGCGTAGCTAATGCCATTTTGAGGCACAAAATGGCATTAGCTTGCGCCTTAATCCTAGGCTAGGAATAATTGCAGGTTATCGTTGGACTAAAATAAAGTCAATTTGGGAGGAAAAGCAACGAATTTGTCCAATTCCTCCCTTTGAAAAAGGGAGGTTAGGAGGGATTTATTAAGAAAATCCCCCTCAATCCCACGCCTGCACCCTTTGGGTGTTTTCAAAGGGGGAAGCCAGAGAAAATTCTAAACTTTAGCTAAGAATGCTTTCAGTATTTGGCAAAACTTTTCTGGTTGTTCGATGAAGGAGGCGTGGCCCACGCCACTGATACCTTGATAATGCGCGTTGGGGATTAATTTGGCCATGGCGCGTATATTGGCCTCGTGTATAATTATGTCCTGATCTGCACCGATGACTAAACAGGGCGTTTTTATCCGGTTCACCCAAGTGTTCGAATTGAATGCCAATAAGGCGCTTAATTGATTTCGGTATCCGGTCTCGGTGATCGGAAAAGGATTGGATAATCTTAAATCAATTATTTTTTCTATCATGCCAGGTTGCGCTAGAAAAGAACTGGTGAAAGTCCAGCCCAGCGCATTTTCGATCAGCGCGCGCGGCGGACAATTGGCGGCTATAAACGCTAAACGAGCTTTAGCTGTCAGCGCATAGCGAATATCGATTTTCATTTCGGTATGGCATAACGCCGCGCTCCGCACCAACTGTGGATATTGATATGCCAGGCGTTGTAAAATCATGCCGCCCATCGAATGCCCTACAAAATGACCGGAATCAAAGCTCAATTTGCGGCAAAATTCAGCCACATCATCTGCCATCATTTCTATAGTATAGGGAATATCCGGGCAATCTGATTGGCCCGACCCGCGATTATCCAGCAAAACCACCTGATAATCTTTTTGAAAATAATTTGGCAGGGCGGAAAAAACTAAGTGGTCTACGGCGAAACCGTGGAGAAATATTAAAGGGATACCTTCACCGTAAGTCTCATAATATAGATTAATATCGTTAACGGTTATTTCAGGCATCTGTTCCTCCTTTTGATATCTTTACTTTACAGAATTTTTAGACGACTGTACACTGTACTTATGACGAACATCTCTCCCACGGCTGCAGTTGCTTTTTCTGAAAAGCGCATTAAAACCATTGTTCTTAACCTACTGTTTGTGATGCCTATTCTGGGAATGGCGGTTGATTTAATAGCGCCGTCTTTACCCGGCATCGCCAAAAGCTTGCAAATATCCGCCGGCATGGCTAAAAATGTCATTTCGATTTACCTGTTAGGATACGCCTTCGGCAATTTCCTGACCGGGTTTTTAACCGATGCGTACGGCAGGCGAAAACTAATCTGCTGCGGATTGTTTGGATTTGTCATCGCCAGTTTGTTGCCGGCGCTCTTTCCCAATCTTAAAATTCTGTTATTAGCGCGATGTTTACAGGGATTAACCATCGGCGGAGTTTCCGTAGCCGCCCGCGCTACTTTCTCTGATATTCTGCTTCCCGAAAATTAATCCGTCTGAGCACGTTGCTGGCCACGATGTGGGGGACTGGGGCCGATTATTGGGCCTCTAATCGGCGGATATCTGCAAGTATATTTTGGCTGGCAGGCTGGTTTTTACTTTTTTGCTTTAATCTCTTTGGTTTTGTTAGTGACGGTATTGATCAATGTTCCTGAAACTCATTTAAATCGACATCCTCTGCATCTAAAAACCATGCAAAAAAATCTCAGAGAGATTGTATCCAATCGGTTATTTTTAGCGTTGGTAGTGTTGATGGGCCTTACTTATTCATTGATTATTGTTTTTAATACCGTAGGCCCGTTTTTAATTCAGACTCAATTTCACTATTCTCCAGTATTCTTCGGTCATTTAGCGTTAATTCTCGGCGTGGTTTTCCTCAGTCTCAACTATGATTGGCCGTATATTTTGAAACTGTTCAGAATGGAGCGGCTCCTTCTGGTCAGCGTCAATTTATTTTTTAGCATTGCGGTGATCATGGTGATCTTAATTATTCTTTCGCGCACAGTGTCATCTTAACTGCGCTGAGTAGTGGACTGATGTTTTTTGGATGTGGAATCATTTTTCCACTCGCAATGGGGAAAGCCAATACACTGTTCCGCCATATTGCCGGGACCGCGGGTGCAACTATGTTCCTGATCAATATTTTAATTACCAGCCTCACGTCGTTCGTAGTCAGTTTCGCAAATATAAAAAGCGTTATCTCCCTGAACTGGATATATTTAATTTTGATGCTAATCTGCTGTTTAGTTTTTTGGAGCTCTCACAAAAAATTAATTTGATCGCCTTTAAGAACCGCGCGGATTGTGCTGCCGGGAATAAATTTACCGGACAGTATCGCTTCCGCCAGCGGATTTTCTAGATAATTTTGTAAGGCCCGGCGCAATGGACGAGCGCCGTACACTGGATCATAACCGGCTTGCGCCAAATAATCTAAAGCGTCGTCATCAATTTTTAAGGTATACTCTTTTGCCGTCAACCGCTGTTGTAATCGCTGCACTTGAATTGCGGCGATACGGCGAATTTGCTCTTTGTTAACGCATGGAACACAACGCTATCGTCAATTCGATTAATAAATTCCGGACGGAAATGCTGCGCGACAACTTCCATCACCGCTTTTTTCATCTCCTCATAGTTTTTTACCGGAAAATTCTTGAATAAGTACGAGAACCTAAATTTGAAGTCATGACGATGACCGCATTGCGAAAATCTACCGTCCGGCCTTGGCCATCCGTCAGGCGGCCATCGTCTAACACTTGTAACAAAACATTAAACACATCGGCGTGGGCTTTTTCTACTTCGTCCAGTAAAATCACCGAATAAGGTTTACGGCGTACGGCTTCAGTTAAATAACCACCTTCCTCATAACCGACGTAACCGGGAGGAGCGCCGATTAAGCGCGCTACCGAATGTTTCTCCATAAATTCCGACATATCAATTCGAATCATCGCTTCTTCAGTATCAAACAAAAATCCTGCCAATGCTTTGCATAATTCAGTTTTGCCTACGCCGGTAGGGCCTAAAAATAGAAATGAGCCCACGGGCCGGTTCGGGTCAGACAAACCAGCGCGCGATCGCCGAATCGCATTGGCGACTGCGCGAATCGCTTCATCCTGACCAATTACGCGCTTGCCCAGCGCCTCCTCCATGTGCAACAGTTTTTCACGTTCGCCTTCCAGCATTTTCGAAACGGGAATATGGGTCCATTTGGAAACTACCTCGGCAATTTCTTCTTCGGTCACTTTATTGCGTAATAACTGGGGATGTGCTCTTCCTGTTTTAAAGTATCGGCGGCAGCCAATTTTTTCTCGAGTTCGGGAATGATACCGTATTGCAACTCCGACATTTTGGACAAATCAGCCGTCCGCCTTGCTTTCTCTAGTTCGGCCCGCGCTTTTTCTAATTCTTCCTTGATATGCTGAGAACCCTGCAAAGTGGCTTTTTCCGCTTTCCAAATCTCACCTAAATCCGCATATTCTTTTTCGGCTTTTTCAATCGCCGCTGCCACGTCTTTTAAGCGTTTTTTCGAAGCTTCATCATTTTCTTTTTTCAATGCTTCGCGCTCAATTTTAAGTTGAATTAAGCGCCGGTCTAATTTATCCAGCGGTTCCGGTTTAGAATCAATTTCCATACGAATCCGGCTGGCGGCTTCATCGATTAAATCAATCGCTTTATCCGGTAAAAAACGATCCGTGATATAGCGATGCGACAAAGTCGCCGCAGCGACGATGGCGGGATCAGTAATGAGCACGCCATGGTGCACTTCATAACGTTCTTTGAGTCCGCGCAAAATCGCAATGGTATCTTCAACGGAGGGTTCCTCTACCAGGACTTTTTGAAACCGTCGTTCCAGAGCCGGATCTTTTTCAATATATTTGCGATATTCATCCAGGGTGGTAGCGCCAACACAATGGAGCTCACCGCGCGCCAAAGCGGGTTTGAGCATATTGCCTGCATCCATCGCGCCCTCGGCCTTCCCCGCGCCAACCAGCGTATGCAATTCATCAATAAATAAAATAATCTGGCCTTCTTGTTTCGCTAATTCATTTAACACCGCTTTCAAACGCTCTTCAAATTCTCCGCGGAATTTAGCGCCTGCGATCAGTGCGCCCATATCTAATGCCAGCACGCGTTTGCGTTTTAATCCTTCAGGCACTTCACCATTGATAATCCGTTGCGCGAGTCCTTCAACAATGGCAGTTTTACCGACACCGGGTTCGCCAATTAATACCGGATTATTTTTGGTACGCCGTTGTAACACTTGCGCTACCCGGCGAATTTCGTCGTCCCTGCCGATAACCGGATCTAATTTGCCGTCTTCAGCTTCTTTAGTGTAATCGCGGGTATATTTTTTTAAAGCTTGATATTGCTGTTCTTTATCCGGATTGTCGACTTTTTCGCCCCCACGCATTTGTTCAATACCTTTTTTCACCGCTGCTTTATTCGACCCAGCGGCGCGCAAGGCATCTCCTAGCGGGCCTTTATCGTCCAGTGCTGCTAAGACAAATAGCTCAGAAGATATATATTGGTCATTGAAATCTTTGGCTAATTTATCGGCCACATTTAAAATTCGGGTTAATTCTTTGGAAGGATAGACTTCGCCCGGCGCGCCTTGCACTTGGGGCAAGTTCTTGATGATTGCATCTAACTGCTTTTGCAAAGATTCCACGCGCACACCGGCGTGGGCCAACAAGGGTTTAACCGAGCCTTGCGATTGCTCGAGCATGGCATACAAAACATGCACCGGCTCAATAAATTGCTGCTCTTGGCGCACCGCTAACGATTGCGCCTCGGAGAGCGCCTCTTGCAAAATAGTGGTCATTTTATTCACTGGCATATTCATTCCTCCTGTTACTGGATAATATCAGGGCGAGAAAATGATTTTTCAACCACGATTATTTTCCGGGTACGTCGCCCCAAATGGTTTTGTGCAACTGGATTTGCATGCGCACGGGTAAACGGTCCTGTAATATCCATTCGGCTAATTCGCGAGAACTGACTTGCTGATAACTGGGCGAAAATAATATTTGCACCTTTTGTGCTAACTGATATTGGTCAATCACCTGTTTCGCCCATGCATAATCTGCTTGGTTGCAGATCACGATTTTGATTTGATCGTGAGGGAGCAGACATTCTAAATTCTGCCATAAGTTTCGTTTCACCTCTCCCGAGCCGGGAGATTTTAAATCCACTATTTTGATCACCCGTGGATCAACTGCGCTAATATCTAAAGCGCCACTGGTTTCCAAGGAAACGATATAACCTTGATCACATAACTGGGTGAGCAGAGTTAAACATTCACGTTGGGCTAATGGTTCGCCTCCGGTGACACACACATAGCGGGGAGAATATTCCGCAACCTGTTGCAAGATAACCGCTAAAGTTAAATTTTGGCCGCCGTGAAAAGCGTAACTGGTATCACAATAATGACAACGCAATGGGCAGCCGGTCAGACGCACGAATACCGTAGGCCAACCGGCTAAGCTACTCTCGCCTTGGATTGAGAAAAAGATTTCAGTGATGCGTAAAGATTTCACTGTCCGGCGGGTGCATTTAACTGCTGTAACTGAATGCTAGCCAGTTGTGCGGCAGCGGTGCCGGGATATTTGAGCATAACCCCTTTTAATTCTTGGCGGGCTTGGCTAGTTTTTCCTTGCTGAGCATGCAGCAGAGCCAATTTTAACTGGGCATCACCGGCCTTGCCGGAAGCAGAATATTGACTAATGACTAAATTCAACTCTAATTCAGCTTGGGTTAGATTTTTTTGCTGAAAATAAATATCCCCTAACCAGTAGTGCGCGTTCGCCACAAACTGTCCATCCGGATATTTGCGTAAATAATGTTTAAATGCAGCGGCTGATTCATCATACTGCTTATTGGCCAACAAACTAAATGCTTGCTGATAGGCAGCCGTATCAGTTTGCGATGGATGAAGCGGCGGTTCAACGGCGGAAGGTTGATCAGCCGGCGCCTTGGCAGCCTTAAGGATAGCTGGATTAGGCGGAGTTTCAGAAGCGGGCGGCACGGCAGGCAGAGCTTCAACTCGTTGCTGTTGCTGGCTTGCGGTATCGAGCTGATGAGAAAGATCTTGAATCTGCCCACTGAGCTGCTGCACTTGCTGTTGAAGTTCCGCAATCTGCTGCGGTAAATTCATTTGGACTAAGTTATTAACTTGTTGCTCGACGCGGTTAACCCGGTCAGATAAAGGTAAACCTGAAGTATCCACCGCTGGTAACGATGGAGCTTCATTATTAGGGGCTTCACTATTATCTTGTGGCGGCGTGGCGCTGGGCGTTTCCTCCGGCGCAGAATATCCTCCTTGCGAAAGATCATACACCGGAGCTGGCTTGCCCGCCCACGCGGTGCAGGCCAGAACGCAAAACGCTATGCCAATGCCGTATGAACTAATCTTATTTTGCGACATAGATTAATTCAACGCGGCGATTTAGACTGCGAGATTGTTCGCTGTCGCCGCTAGCAACTGGATGTTCTTTACCATAGCTCACCATCTTGATTTGGCTAGGAGAAACACCTTGTTGTTTTAAAATGCGGGCAACTGCTTGCGCACGACGCCAGCCTAGAGCTACGTTATATTCACGGCTGCCGCGATCATCGGTATTACCTTCTAAACGTACTCGCGCATTTCTATGGGTAACCAAGTAATTGGCTTGGATAGTCGCAGCCCGCGCATCTGCTGAACTCACGATGCTTTGGTTGAATCCAAAGTAATAGACTTGGTTAGAAGGCGCACGTAAAGAATTAACATGGCGCATGCCATTTTCACCACCACCGCTGACATTAGCGCCTTCCAATCCGCCTTTTTGACCGAGCGGATAAGTTTGCGCACCAGGTGCTCCAGGAGCGCCGGCTCCAGCGTTTGGATTAGCATTTTGCGCTGTATGACATGCAGCTAAGCCAATAGCTAAAGAAGATACAGCAGCTATTTTTAATAATTTTCTCATAAAAGATTCTCCTTCAAACAAATTAATAATATGTAGAAACCGAACGGATACAAACCCGCTCCCCATATCGGTTAAATTTACAGATCACAGTCCCGTGAGGCGCTGGGGGACGCGGCGGAGGCACATAACACCCTCCCAAAACAACACAAACTGCAACCAGCGTTAATCGATACCCAATATTCATGTACTCACCTAGGGGTTAAATACGGCGACCAAGCAGGTTCTTGCATCGTGCCAGCTCGCGCCGGTAAATGCAATTTCATTCTTCCATCAGTTGAAACCACCGCTAAAATACCACGTCCCTGATATTGCGTAGCATATAACACCATTTTTCCATTGGGCGCAAGACTTGGCGACTCTTCTGAGCCACTATTTGTTAAAACTTGTAATTCACCAGTGCTCAAATCCTGTTTTGCAATACCAAAAATATTACTTTCACGATGCATAAAGATCATCGTTTTCGCATCCGGCCCCAAAGAAGCCCGCGCATTATAATTACCTTGATAGGTTAGACGCGTGACTTTGGCTGAAGCAAAATCGTAACGGTAAATTTGTGGCGAGCCTCCTCGATCAGAAGTGAAGATGAGAGATCGCCCATCCGCCAGCCAGCGTGGCTCGGTATCAATCGAATAGCCATCCGTTAATTGCCGTAACTGCAAGCTCGCTAAATCAATAATATAAATTTTAGGATTATCAGTTTTAGTCAATACCACCGCCATCTGTGAGCCATCCGGGGAAAAGGTGGGAGCGCCGTTAATCCCATCAAAGCTGGTGATGAGGCGGCGGCTGCCCGTGAGCAAATTTTGTAAATAAATGGATGCGCGGTTATTTTCAAACGAAACATAAGCGATATTACGGCCATCAGGAGACCATGTCGGCGACATAATTGGCGACGGAGAAACCAATAAAGTCTGGGGATTAAAACCATCAGCATCCGCTACCTCCAAAGCATAGATAGGAGCAGAATTTCTTGGCCACTGTCTTAAAATATAGGATATTTTAGTATTAAAAATACCGCGGACTCCGGTAAGCTGTTCGTAGACTAGGTCACTAATCGTATGTGCCAGTTGGCGCAATTGGGTTTTTTGAACCTGAAAAACTTTCTTGAATAAAACCGGAGCGCCACCATTCGGAGTGTTAAAAGCTCGCTTCAGTTCGACCGACACGGAATATTGATTTTCTGGCGCCTCGGTGATGCTGCCTTGGAGTTGGTAGTCGGCGCCGGAAGGCACGATTTGAAATTGGCCGCTATTCCGCAAATCACGGCGCACTATATTATCAACCGTTTCTCCTCCCGGTGCGATAACGATCGGGCCACTAAAGATTGGCACGGCTAAGGGAATAGCCTGATTTAGACCTTGATTCAGTTCCATGTACAGTTCAGCTTGCGACGGGATAGCGAATAACGAAGCTGTTAAAAAAACAATAACGGCAAATATTTTACGCATATTAATTTTTCGATAAATAAAAGTTTTCATACTGGGCATGTTAACGACTATTGGCCTAATTTTCAAGGAATACAAAGAGTAATTCTGTCATTCCCGCCTGCGCGGGGAATGACAAACCAACCCCAGGGCTTCCGGCAATATCCACCCGGATGTCATATTGACAAAACCTTCTCACCCAGGAAGAATCTAGTCGTGTTTGCAACCAGACTCGAATGTACCTTCTATGATTCAAAGCATTCTTATTGTTTGCACGGCAAATATTTGCAGAAGCCCATTAGCTGAAGCTCTTTTTTTTCAAAAAATGACTCAGGCCGGGCTAAACACGCGAGTTAGTTCCGCCGGCATCGCTGCGCTCAGCGGCCGGCTGACCCTACAGTGCAACAATTACTATTGGCAAAAGGTATTGATATCTCTGCACACAGAGCCCGTCAAGTTACGTCACAATTACTATTAGCGTCAGATCTTATTTTGGTCATGGAGTCATGGCAGCAGCAAAATATCCATGATATGCTATCGGCTACTTATGGCAGAGTGCAGTGTTTAGGCCGCTGGGGAGGGTATGAAATACCCGATCCTTTTAGAGGCCCTCTAGCAGAGTTTACCAACATTTCTCTGATGATCGAACAAGCAACCAAGGATTGGTTATGCCGAATATTGCTTTAAATTGCTATGGAGTTTTCATCCTCTTGCTGCGGGGGTTTTTATTTGGCGCTCTAATTTTATTAGCAGGATGCGATCATATTACTCCCGGCACGCGCATGAATACAGCCCCCATGATCAAGACACCCGCTGATGACCTACGGGTGGCGCCACTGTTAATTCCTATTACCGCCGCATTAATTCGTAATCAACAACATTTTGATTCACCTTATCGCTATTATGTTCAGCCACAAGATATCATTAATATCCAAGTCTGGAATCACCCTGAATTTAACGTTCCTTCAGTTCAAACGCCTGATTCCCCACAAGCCAATGATCTTCAGCAAAATCTTATCTTGCAACAAAGCGTCAACGCCGGTACGTATGGTTATGGCTATTTAGTTGGACCTGAGGGAAAGTTATTTTTCCCTATGGTGGGTAATATTTCCGTATCCGATCTCACTGTTGAGCAGATCCGTAAGCGGCTTACTATCCATCTCACCGGTTATATACGTGATCCGCAAGTACAAGTACGGGTAACTTCTTTTCGCAGTCAAAAAATATATGTCATGGGGGAAGTGCTTAAACCAGGGATTCAAGCGATCACCGATACCCCCCTCACTATTACTGATGCTATCTCCATGGCAGGAGGAGCTAACGAAGCGACGTCAGATCCCGCCCATATTTATGTGATCAGAGGATCTATATATAGACCTACAGTCTTTTGGTTGAATGCTAAATCTCCCGACTCACTTATTTTAGGATCTAATTTTCAACTGAAATCACATGATATTGTTTATGTTTCCACAGCAGATGTGGTTCGTTGGAATCGAGTGGTCAGTCAAATATTGCCGACAATTGAAACTATTTGGTACACCAATTCTTTAATAACCAATAAATAATCGGGAAATCATTCAATGAAGAAAAGCCAAAACTCACAATCGCAAGACTCGTATATTCAACAAACTGAACGAAATGAAATTGACTTGCGCTCTTTCTTATTATTATTAAATGAAAATAAGCTGCTCATCGCTCTAGTATCTGGCGTGCTTTTTTGCTGCAGTTTATTATATTTTTATCTTAAACCGCGACAATACGAAAGCAATGCTTTAATTCAAGTCGAAAATAAAGCGAACAATTTGGGCGAATTCGACAGCCTCCCTAAACTCTTTGATGTGAGCGCTTCTCCCAGCGATATTCAAAAGGCCTTGATGGATTCTCGATTTATACTAGAGCCGGTGATTGAAAAACTTAATTTGAATATCACCGCAAAGCCTCATTATTTTCCAGTTCTCGGAGCCTTTGTCGATAAGAACACTCAGGCCGAAGATAGACCACTTACAAAACCTTGGCTGGGCTTATCTCGATTTGCGTGGGGTGGTGAAAAAATAAAAATTACCCAAATGGATCTTCCAGCTGCTTATATGGGAAAAAACTTCCAGCTGGTGGCCGGAAAAAACGATCACTATCAATTATATGACACGCAGCATAAATTAATTCTCACAGGAAATGTAGGCGAACTGGCAAAGTCCAAACCTGATCAGCCCATCAAAATGAGTATTTTAGTTTCTGCGCTGCAAGCTAACCCCGGAGCGGAATTTACAATTCAGCATAATTTCGTCAATGACATTATAAATCAATTACAAAAAAAATTGTCCATTGTTGAAGCGGGGTCTTCAGATCAGCTCAATATTAAAACTGGAATTTTGAAAATATCTTTAATTGACACTAACCCGGCTCAATTATCTGCGATTGTGAACATGATCACCAGGGTTGCTCTACAGGAAGATACTAAAAATAAAACTTTGGAAGCAGCTAAAACTTTAGATTTTTTAAATAAACAATTACCCGAAGTTAAAAATGCTTTAAACCAAGCTGAAATAGCCTTGAATGATTATCGAGCTAAAAACGGCAAATTAAATTTAAGTGTAGAAATTCAGTTGTTGTTGACCCAAGCCACAGATATTGAAAAACAAATCGGCGAAACACGATTAAAAAAAGAAGAGCTATTACAATATTACACCCCCAGACATCCTTTCGTTCTTGAATTAGATTCTCGTGAAAAAAAATTACGTGAAGAATTAACAGAATTACAAGGAACTATGAAAAAATTACCAGCGGAAGATCAAATTGCGCTGAGCTTGGCTCGGGATGTTAAAGTGAAAAATGAATTATACATGAATTTATCTAAGAAAATGCAGGAATTGCAAGTGATAGCAGCAGGTACCGTTAGCGATATTCGTATTTTATCTTTTGCTAAAAACCCTGATAAGCCCTTACCGGAACAACTTGGCATAAAATTAATAGGATCATTATTTATTGCTATCGGATTGAGTGTTTTAATCTCTTTAATTCGCAGAGCCTTACATCGAAAAATCCAAGACCCTCGCTGGATAGAGCAAAACTTAAATATAAACATCGCCGCCATTATTCCTTTTAGTAAGAAACAAAGTAATACTAATCGATTGATCAGCAAAGGCTTGAATAACGAATTAAATATTTTAGCTTTTACTGCACCTCATGATTTATCCGTTGAAGCACTACGAAGTTTACGAACCCATCTTCAATTTAGTTCACAGCTTACCGCAAATAATATCATTGCAATCACGGGCATCAGTCCCGGAGTGGGTAAATCATTTGTAACGAGTAATTTTGCTTATTTGTTGGCAGAAGCGGGTAAACGAACCTTATTGATTGATAGTGATATTCGCCGCGGCTGCGTTAATCGCTATTTCAATGTAAAGAAATCACCAGGATTAAGTGAATTTTTGGCGGGTTCAGCATCAGCATTACAAGTAATTCAAAGTTTTACGCATCCAAATCTCGACATCCTAGCCTCTGGAAATGCGATGAGTAAATCCGCAGAATTATTAAGTAATGATCGATTCGATGATTTAATTGCGCTGGTTTCCCAAAAATATGATTTTATAATATTTGATACTGCTCCGATTCTGGCCGTAACCGATGGTGTCATCGTTGCCAAAAAAGCCCATATTAATTTTTTACTGATAGGATCTGGTATGCACCATGCTGAAGAAATTGAATTTGCGATTAAACGATTAAATACAAATATGATCAAAATTCACGGAGTCATTCATAATAATCTTTACCAAGAAGCTGGGGCTTATGGAAAATATCAGTATCGATATTATTATGATTATGAAAAAGTTTAACCACATTTTTTCTGGGGGAGGGTAATGAAAATAAATCAGAATTACGTTTTCAGTATTTATCCTTTATCGCCCGAATTCCAAAATAAAATAGAAAAATCTTTAGGTGCGATTCCTATTTATCTTCTACTATCGGAATTACATCAGAAATCTTTGTGGCAATTGTGGCGCTTATTAAGAAGTTTGCGAGCCGACCAACTCCTGTTACCGATTGAATACACCAATATCCAATTATTTTTGCCTCTGCTCAGAGTGCTCTCATTACCTATGCGCGTAAACAGAATTTTAATCGCTCACCCTGATGGTTCTCTCACCCCTACCCCAAAATTCAAAGCTCTGCTCGCTATTGGTCGTCTATTCATCCAAACTGCCTTGTTTTCTTGTTCTTATCTTCGCTGCCGTGCGGAAATACCTAAACTGTCGCATCAGCATAATGAGCCATATCCTTTAAATGCTAATAATGGCGTATTGTATATTGATGCGACAATATGGATGGGACCTAAAGCGGGTGGTTGCGTCGGGCATATTTGCGGAGTAGCCAATGCCTTGAGCATTCATAAATACCAAGTTGACTATGCCGCTGAAGGACGATTGCCCCCCCTAACTGATCAAATTGGTTTTATAAAAATTAACTTGCCGCAATTATTTACTTTTCCAACTGAATTTAATCGCTTTCATTTAAGTAATCGAATGGCCAATCAACTTTCTAAAATCGACAGCTTACCCTATCAATTTATCTATCAACGTATGTCGGTAGAAAATTATGCTGGGGTTAAATTATCAAGATTATTAAAAATTCCGCTGGTACTCGAATACAACAGCCCCTTAGTATGGATCACCGATCACTGGGGGGATAAATTACATAAATTAAAATTCAAAAAACTAGCACTGCAGTGCGAGGAAGTCTGCATCAAGCACGCTCACCTAATCGTCACTATCTCTGAGGCTTCTAAAGATGCGTTGATTCAATCCGGCGTCTCTCCCAAAAAAATTGTTTGCTACCCTAATTGCATTGATCCTACTATTTTCGATCCTCAGCGATTCTCATCTATGCACAACGCGGCTTTGCGCAATCAACTCAATATCCCGGCAAAATCTATCGTCATCACTTTTATCGGCACCTTTGGTGAATGGCATGGTGTCGATATCCTGGCTTTAGCTATTCGCAATCTCTTGGATAATCATGCTGCATTTCTACAGCCGCATTCCGTACGCTTCTTACTGATCGGCAATGGCGCTAAAATGCCTTTGGTAAAAGGCATTTTAGAGCAGGCCCCCTATAAAGATCATGTCATCTTTACCGGCCTGGTCAGCCAGGAGCAAGCTCCGGCTTACCTGGCTATTTCAGATATATTTTTGTCACCACATATACCTAATCGCGATGGTAGCCGCTTTTTCGGTTCACCCACTAAATTATTCGAATATATGGCTATGGAAAAACCCATTATCGCATCTAACTTAGAGCAGCTTGGCCAAGTCCTGCAACCGAGTTTGCGCGCTGAAGCATTACCTCAATTTCCCCCAGAAGCTCTTGCCTCAGAGTTGGCTATTCTAGCTCAGCCGGGACACGTCGAACATATTGTTAACGCTATCTTGTTTCTAATTCAGTTTCCTCAATGGCGTACCTTACTGGGCAAAAATGCCAGACAAGAGGTCCTCGCAAAATATACGTGGAGTCAACACGTTAGTTTTATACTAGAAAGACTCAAAATTCTCGCGAAATAAAGGATTTAGGATGAATATACTTGCTATTTTTGGCACCAGACCTGAAGCCATTAAGATGGTCCCTGTGATCAGAGCTTTACATAAAAACTTCGGTGATAACCACGCCAAAGTATGTGTGACCGGGCAACATCGCGGTATGCTCGATCAAATTCTGGAGCTATTTGCAATTAAACCGGATTATGATTTAAATATAATGAAAAAAAATCAAAGTCTAGTTGATATTACCTCACAGATTTTAAAAAAATTACGTGCCGTATTCCAAATATACCGTCCCGATATCGTTTTGGTTCACGGCGATACTACGACTACTTTGGCAGCTAGTTTAGCAGCATTTTATGAAAAAATAATGGTTGGTCATATTGAAGCCGGATTACGTAGCGATAACATTTATTCCCCTTGGCCAGAAGAATTAAATCGACGCATCACTTCTCTTATTTCTGAATATCATTTTGCGCCTACGCAATTAGCCGCAAATAATCTCATTAAAGCCGGCGTTGCAGAAAAAAGAATCAGCATCACTGGAAACACCGTAGTCGATACGCTACTCGAAATTCATGATCGACTGCTCAAAGATAATAATTTATCCGCGCAAATGCAACGCGAGTTTGATTTCCTTGACTCGACTAAAAAACTTATTTTAGTCACCGGTCATCGGCGAGAAAATTTTGGTCAAGCATTTCAAAATATTTGCCATGCAATCGCCAGTCTGTCGACTTATCCTGGTATAGAGATCGTTTATCCCGTGCATATGAATCCCAATGTTCAAGAACCTGTTAATAAATTATTGAGTAGTTATAAAAATATTCACTTGATAAAACCGTTAGATTATTTACCTTTTGTTTATTTAATGGGCCGATCCTATTTTATTCTAACCGATTCCGGTGGAATTCAAGAGGAGGCGCCATCACTGGGCAAACCGGTTTTAATCATGCGTGATGTGACTGAACGCATGGAAGGAATCGTGGCCGGCACGGCTAAGTTGGTAGGAACGAATAAGGACAAAATTCTGGCGGAAGCTATTCATCTTCTAGAAGATCAGGATTATTATCAACAGATGAGCTTAACGCACAATCCATATGGAGATGGTAAAGCCTCGGAACGCATTCTAAACAAGTTAATAGAATTAGCGGGCGCTCAACAATCTTCAATGGACAAGCTGATTTATGTTCCGCAAATCGCGGGCCTAAGACCGTGACTTACGCAATGGAGGCTTCCTAAGTAGGCATAATGAATATCTTATTTCTAAGTGATAATTTTCCGCCGGAGCATAATGCCTCAGCATCACGAGTATATGAGCAAGCTTGTCACTGGGTGCAATTAGGCCATCAAGTCACTGTGCTCACTAGCGCCCCTAATTTTCCAGAAGGCAAGCTTTTTCCAGGTTATAAAAATAAATTTTACCAGACAGAAATAATGGCAGGAATTCATGTAATCCGTGTAAGAACGTTTATTGCTAGAAATAAAGGATTTTTTTTACGAAGTATTGATTATGCCTCCTATCTTTTCCCAGCAATTGTCGCTGGGATATTTCACAAAAAAATGGATATTATCATCGCAACCTGCCCCACCCCTTTTGCAGCTTTGGCGGGGTGGGTGCTGAGTATTATCCATAAAATACCTTTTGTACTGCAAGTCAGCGACTTATGGCCAGCATCCATCGTTGCAGTTAATGCTATGCGCGAAAGTTTCCTGATCAAACTATTAGAAAAATTGGAATTATTTTTATATAGACATGCTAAAAAAATTGTCGTGTTAACATCAGCCTTTAAAGTTAACTTGATAGCGCGAGGAATTAGCCCAGAAAAAATAATTGTCGTTCTTAATGGAGTTAATTTAGATAAATATTCTCCGAGATCTCGCAATCACGACTTAGCTGCACTCTATCACATTAATTCTGAAGATTTTGTAGCGGGTTACCTAGGGACGTTTGGTATGGCACAAGCATTAGAAAATGTCTTATATGCTGCTGAGTTTTTAAACATGCAACCTTCTATCCGTTTTATTCTAGTAGGTACGGGAGCCGAACGCGAAAAATTAGAGAATATAGTAAAAGTAAGGTCATTGAATAATGTTTGTATTATAAAGCCCCAACCCAAAGAACTGATGCCTGATTTTTGGAGTTTATGTGATATTGCAATAGTGCATTTAAAAAATTCACCCACTTTTTCAGAGGTAATTCCTTCAAAATTATTTGAAGCCATGGGTATGGGCATCCCTATTTTAATTTCAGCGCCCCTCGGAGAAGCCACGGCAATAGTAAGAAAAGAAAATATCGGAGTTGAATTACCACCTGAGGATCCCATTGCTTTAGCAAAAACCTTGTTGTTCTACAGCTCTGAGAAAAAGAAACTTGCTGAATTTGCTACTAATAGTTTTCTTGCAGCTCAAAATTATAGCCGCGAACGTCAAGCAGTGACCACATTAAAGGTATTAAAGGACGCCGTTAGAATATCCCATGATCACAATCTCTAAGAATTTAATTTTAACCTTAATGACACGGTGCATCACCATGGCCTCGGGTCTGCTGATCAGCATTTTTACTGCGCACTATTTAGGGCCGAGTGGCCGAGGTGAATATTTTTATGTTAGCACCATTTCAGCCTTATTAGTTCAATTCGGCAGCCTTGGCATGCAAGCAAGTAATGTGTACTTGGTCGCGAAAACCAATCGTATAATAGGCAGCTTAGTGACTAATGCGCTTTGGGTTTCGTTTGGAATCAGCGCAGTTTCAGTTATTAGCATTTATATATTACTTAAATACTACCACCATTCCATCGTTGGAATAGGATTTGTTGCTATCCTGGCGCCCGCTTCACTTTTTTATTTGTTAGCCACGAATCTATTAGTAGGTGTTAATAAGATTAAGCATTTCAATCTTTTTCAAATCTGTAGTAGTCTTGCAATCGGTGGTGTGTTGCTGATGTGCGGAGCTATGCATTTCAGCGTGCAGGGCTTTCTGGCGGCGACTTCTTTAAGCTGGTTAGTTATCGCTTTCTTACTTATTTATGTCATTTCTCGCGACAATCCCTTACCATTTAAATTTAATTTTAAAGTTTTTTATGACGGATTCTTATTTGGAATAAAAACTTATATAGCCACTTTTTTTTGCATGCTCATACTTAAAGGCAATATTTTTTTATTAAAGCAGGTTAGTTCCGTTAGCGAGTTGGGATATTACTCGATTTCCTCACAAATTAATGATTACCTGACCGTTCTACCAACTATGTGTGCATTATTGTTATTTCCGGAATTGGTGAGAAACGTCCAAGATCGTTGGCAAAGAACCAAGAAAACCTTATGGATGGTAACTATTCTACTGATAGTGCTTTATATAATAGTCGCCTTTTCAGCACAATTTATCATTCCCATTATTTTTGGGAAACGATTTTCTCCTTCGATACCTATTCTCTTGTGGATGTTACCCGGATCATTTTTTTTAGGAATTATCTCGGTAATATCCCAGTATATTGCATCACACAATTTCCCTAAAGTTCTAGTCGCATTTTGGATCATAGGATTTTTTATGATGCTGGGATTTAGTTTCTTATTGATTCCAAAATTTTCTGGCGAAGGAGCGGCAGCCAGTTTATCGCTAACCTTTACTCTAGTCTTTATAATGGTGTTAGTGCTGGCCCGCCAATATAGCCGGAAAGAGCAAAACAACTCTTCTAATAATATTAACCTGGAGAAGATTAGTGAATTCCAATAAAAATTATGTCCTCAGTATTTATCCATTATCTACCAGTTTTCAAGAAAAACTTGAAAAATCGTTGGATGCACCACCCGTCTATATTCTCCTATCAGAATTACACCAGAAATCATTATGGCAGTTATGGCGTTCATTAAGAAATTTACGGGCTGAACAATTATTCTTACC
The DNA here is from genome assembly GCA_963697455.1 of uncultured Pseudomonadota bacterium. GTDB lineage: Bacteria > Pseudomonadota > Gammaproteobacteria > Coxiellales > Coxiellaceae > JAFEDN01. The sequence continues at coordinate 82,063 of CAVOOI010000017.1, forward strand.
TATTGAATACACCAATATCCAGTTATTTTTACCCTTGCTCAGAGTGCTCTCGTTACCTATGCGAGTAAAAAAAATCCTAGTCGTTCACCCTGACGGTTCTCTTACCCCAGCCCCAAAATTCAAAGCACTACTCGCAGTCGGTCGTTTATTTATCCAAACTGCTTTATTTTCCTGTTCTTATTTACGCTGCCGTGATGAAATACCCAAGCTGTTAAACAAACCTAATGAGCAATATTCCTTGAATACTGGTAAAAGCGTATTATATGTTGATGCAACTATACGTATGGGACCTAAAGCAGGAGGTTCCATCGGTCACATTGGTGGTGTGGCGAATGCATTGGCCAATCTTGGTTACACCGTGGATTATGCAGCCGAAGCTCGAATACCTTCATTAATTCCCAAAATTGATTTCATAAAAATCAGGTTGCCGCAGCTATTTACCTTTCCAGTTGAATTCAATCGCTTCCGCTTGAATAATCAAATGATTGCGCAACTCTCCAAAATTGATAGCTCTCATTATCAATTCATTTATCAGCGGATGTCGATGAAAAACTATGCCGGAGCTAAATTATCTCGATTATTAAAAATTCCTTTAGTCATGGAATATAATGGGCCATTGGTTTGGATTACTGAACATTGGGAAGGGAAGTTAAATAAATTAAAATTCAAAAAGCTAGCACTGCAGTGCGAGGAAGTCTGCATCAAGCACGCTCACCTAATCGTCACTATCTCTGAGGCTTCTAAAGATGCGCTGATTCAATCCGGCGTCTCTCCTAAAAAAATTGTTTGCTACCCTAATTGCATTGATCCTACTATTTTCGATCCTCAGCGATTCTCATCTATGCACAACGCGGCTTTGCGCAATCAACTCAATATCCCGGCAAAATCTATCGTCATCACTTTTATCGGCACCTTTGGTGAATGGCATGGTGTCGATATCCTGGCTTTAGCTATTCGCAATCTCTTGGATAATCATGCTGCATTTCTACAGCCGCATTCCGTACGCTTCTTACTGATCGGCAATGGCGCTAAAATGCCTTTGGTAAAAGGCATTTTAGAGCAGGCCCCCTATAAAGATCATGTCATCTTTACCGGCCTGGTCAGCCAGGAGCAAGCTCCGGCTTACCTGGCTATTTCAGATATATTTTTGTCACCACATATACCGAATCGCGACGGCAGCCGCTTTTTCGGTTCTCCCACTAAATTATTCGAGTATATGGCTATGGAAAAGCCCATTATCGCCTCTGACTTAGAACAGCTTGGCCAAGTCCTGCAACCGAGTTTGCGCGCTGCTGCATTACCGCAACTTGCTCCAGAAGTTCTTGCCTCAGAGTTGGCTATTCTAGCTCAGCCGGGACACGTCGAACATATTGTTAACGCTATCTTGTTTCTAATTCAATTTCCTCAATGGCGTACCTTACTGGGCAAAAATGCCAGACAGGAGGTACTCGCAAAATATACCTGGCGCCAACACGTCGAACTCATATTAGAAAAAGTGAATTCACTTAGTTAAGGAGACAATATCGACTCATAAGAGCCGAATATTACATTAAGAGGGCTTATATGTTACTGGTTATCTTAGTTTTGAGTATTAGTTTAATGTTTTTTGCAACGGGCTGGAGAAATTTAAGCCCGGCAATAAGAATGCCTTTGATCACATATTGTGGAGCTTATGCAATTACTACACTAATCGGTGCGACATTAATAGGTTTAACGAACAATAGTTTCTCTATAAAAGTTTTAAGTAATTTCGGTATTAATATCGCTTTATTGCCGAATAAATTTGATTATGGGTATTGGTTACTACTATATGGGCCAATGATAATACCGTTGTGGATTGTATTTTTTGCCAATAAATTCCTTCCTAAGTTAAGAACGGTAAAATTCTATTGGTTAAATCAGCCGGTTAGTCTACTCTCTTTTTGGTTCGTATTTGTGCTTTTTCTAGGGTATTTTCTTACAAAAATGATCAGCATTATTTCTGAAGGGACACTGTTAAGCTTGCTTAAAAATATAGATTATCAATCCAGTATTTTATTAAGATATCAACTGATCAAACAGTTTGGCGATATTTTTTATGGATTGGCTTATTCTACCTTACCCACTTTCTCGCATGTGGCTTTGTATCAGTGGTCAAAAACACGCTCTACTGGATGGGCTGTAACTTTCTTAATTTCTTTCTTATTCATTTCTACACTTTTCTTAATGATTATTATGAAAGCCGTGTTACTAGTTTATTTAGTTTCAATCGGACTAGGCCTTTACATTCTCAAAATTGTCCGCTCACTTAATTTTCTATTATTAATTAGCGGGGTGATTTGGATGGTAATCACCTTATATCAATCTTTTGTCCTAGCAAGTTGGCAAGCTCTGGACAGCTTTATTTTGATTATATTTCGAATAGCCAGTAGTTTTCCTTTTTATTATATTCTATATCCTAAGATCCTACCTTTCACCGGAATTTATATTCCAGGAGTAAATACTCCTCCTCATGACAATCAAATTGTATTTACTTATATGCACCCCAGTATCGACTGGGTAATCGGAAATGTTACCGGGGCGTCGTCGTTGTTAGCTTATAGTCAAGGAGGATTCGGATTTGCATTATTTGTAATGATAGTGACCGGTTTTTTTATTTTATTGATATCTCAGATTGGCAATAACATTCGGGGCCCTTTGCAATACGCGTTATACATTCAAGCCTTGGTTTTTTTATATTATTTAACGCAAATATCTATACAGTCTGCCTTTATTACCAGTTATGGAATAATCTGGGGGTTGGTGGGGATAGTGATTTTATGGTTAATTTCAATCGTATTTCAGTCTGCGCTATCAAATCAAACGCTTAAACAGTCAGGCTCATGAACGAATATATTCATTCCACCAAAGCACGAAATTAAATATGGGCCAGATTTTGGTCCCCCTGAATTCCGAGCTCAGATTTTTATGATCAAAAAAATCTGTTTCCTGATTGAACTTGACTAGCTCTTGCTTCATCTGCTCACCCAGCTTGCTAAGCATCCATTCTGAAATGGGCACTCCAAAACCTTGTTTAGGCCTATCAATTAACTCATTGGGAATGACTCCGCGCACTGCTTTTTTTAATATATATTTTAGTTGCTGATTTTTAGTTTTAAATTTAGAAGGAATGCTTAAAGCGAGCTCAACAAATTTATGATCTAAGAATGGCACCCTACCTTCTAAACTAACGCCCATGCTCATTTTGTCAACCCGCATTAATAAAAGCTCAGGTAATCGTAAATTTAAATCTAGGTAGCTCATCCAGTGCAAAATAGATTTATCCCACGCTTTTTCTTGAAAACGTTTCCAGGTAGGCTCTATAGCCTCCCATGAGGTTCGCCGGTTAAACTCAAAACGGAGTCGCGGCGAAAGGAAAAATTGTTTTTGATGTTCGGTTAAAGCTTCTGATCCACCCCAAAATACCGGTAAGTTATTGACGCTACGTCGTAAGAATTCATACTCTAGACGATTCTTTCTTCCCAATAAACCTAACAAACCCATGGCAGTTTTTTTGAGCGGATAAGTCCCAGGAATATTGCTATAACGTTGTAAATTATATTTAGTTTTCCAGGTTTCGTAACCCCAAAACAATTCGTCGGAACCTTCTCCTACTTGCGCTACAGTAATGCCATTGTCACGAGCGAGTTTGGATACATAATAAACTGGCATACAGACAGGATCGGCAATAGGTTCGTCCTGCAAGCGGATCATCTTCGGCAAAAATTCCAGCAAATCGTCGATATTTAACAAACGCTCATGATAAACAGCGCCTACTTCTTTAGCCATTTTTTTTGCAAAATGTAGCTCATTTTTATAACTCTGATATTCACCTTGATAACCAATGGTGAAAGTTTTAATTGGAGTAGCTTCGCCCTCAGAAAATAGCGCGGCATTAGTGCTGGAATCAATACCTCCGGATAAAAACACTCCTACCGGCACATCGCTGACTTTCCGCAGTTTTACCGATGTGCGTAGCTCATCTAATAATAACCCCGCTATTTCATCTTCACTTTTTCCAGTCAAAGGAGTTACATAATCCCAAACATCCCAATATCTTTTCTCGATGACGGCGCCTTCTTTAGTAATTTTCATCCAGGTAGCTGGGGGTAGTTTGTAAATTCCATCAAACATGGTATTTGGTGCGGGGCTAACTAGAAAGGATAAATAATGAAACAACGCTTCTTCATTGACGGCGCGATGCTGCTGTGGATCTTTCAATAATGCTTTTATTTCCGAAGCAAAGACAATGCGCTGATCATGGATGCTGTAATAAAGTGGTTTAACGCCGATGCGATCTCTAACCAGCCATAATTCTTGTTTGCGCGCATCCCATAATGCAAACGCAAACATACCACGGAATTTATGGATGCAATCGATACCCCATTCAGCGAATGCATATAAAATCATTTCGGTGTCGGAGTGATCGGTTTGCCAATCGCGATATCCCAGTTCCTCTAACTCTTGGCGAATATCAGCGTGATTATAAATTTCACCGTTAAATACCAGCCAATAATTCTTATCCGCGGTCGCCATCGGCTGAGAGGCCGTAGTGGATAAATCTATTATAGATAAGCGGCGATGGCCTAATCCTAAATTTTTATCGACATTTACCCAACATCCTTCGCCATCGGGGCCTCGATGGGCCATAGTATCGCGCATGGCGTTAATATATGCCTCAGTAATTGCAAAATTTCCCCAGGAAAGCGCGCCTACAATACCGCACATTGATTCTCTCCTGCGGTTGCGAAGGCGGGTTGCAGTAGTGTTTCTACTGCAAAACTAATTTCGGTTGCTTGAATTTGCTGCCACAATGGAATAGGCCAATCGCCACCCTGCTGGATAACCCGGGCAAACTCCTTTAACTCTGCTAACTGCCCTTTTTCCGCTACGGAGGTTTTTATAGCTTTAAATTTTTTGCCAACTACCGTTAATGATTTATAATCATTTAAAGTAATCACTGCACCATCGCAGAAAATTTCCATTTGTTCTTTAGGGTATTGTTTATGTCCCATTGCTGTATAGATTAAATTTGCGACTGAACCGTCCGCAAAATTTACTACCACAATAAAATTATCGCTAGACGAATAATAGCCAGTTTTTGGGGTAATCGCTTGCGCGCTTACTAAAGTCACTAAGCTGTTAGTCAAAAATGTAAATAAGTCATAAATATGACAAGCTTCTCCTAAGTTACGCCCTCCGCCTTGAGCACTGTGCACCCAATGATCGAAATGAATGTAGCCAGCATTCATTCTATAGTTGATAATCATCGGTCCTGCGCGATCGAGAAGCAGACGCTGAATTTGCTGGCAATAGTTTGAAAAACGGCGGTTAAAACCAGTTAACAACACTGGGGCTGCGGTTTTTTGCCGGGCGTAGAATTCTTTAATCTTATTTAATTCATCGGGACAAATAGCTAATGGCTTTTCTACTAACACATGCTTTCCCGCTTGCAAAGCTTGCAAGGTCAATTGTGCATGGGAATCATGCCGCGTCGCAATTAAGATCGCTTCAATTTCTTTATCTGCGAGTAATTGCTGATAATCAGTGGTGGAATAATTTGCGGAAAATTGCTTGGCCGTGGCTAGGGCATTATGCCCAGACCGGCTCATCACCGCTTGTAAATGATATTGACTTAATTTAGCCAGATTGGGCAAATGCATGCCTTTGGCAAATCCTCCTGCTCCGGCCAAGGCTAAACGAATTTTATTGCCTGCTTCGTGTTTTTTTACTAATGGATTAATCACTTTCAGCGACAGTTGCACTTGAGAAGAATTTGGATAATGCAATAAATTTAACAATGACTTTACTGCAGACTCCGAATTATTTAATGCAGCATAAGCCTCTTCCGCTTGCTCCACTGTATAGGTTTTAGTTATTAACGCCTCTACATTAATTTTTCTGCTGCTGATTAAGCGTAAATATTCCGCCATATTGCGATTTTCTGTCCAACGCACGTATCCGATTGGATACTCTAGTCCTTGTTCTTCGTAATGACTATCGTAACGTCCCGGCCCATAAGAGCATGAAATTAAAAAATCGATTTCTTTCTGATAAAAATCACTGCGATTCAGTGCTAAACCGACATCTCCAACCAGTACCACGCGGCCTTTTTTACGACACATTCTAAAAGCATTCGCGGCCACTTCATTCGAAGACGTCGCGGCAGTAATGATGACTCCGTCGGCGCCAATGCCTTGAGTGAAGCGATGGACTGCTGCCACATCATCTTCACCTTGGTTGATTAGCCCGGTTTCCATCCCCAATTTTTTTGCTAATTCTACCCGTTGCGGGTCGAGATCGATCCCAATCACATGACAGCCATTGGCTTGAAGTATTTGCGCCGTCAATTGCCCTAAAATCCCTAACCCCACCACCACGAAGGTCTCACCCAAAGTGGGAGCCGCGCGGCGCACTCCTTGCAAAGCAATGGCGCCTAAAGTAACCGTAGCCGCTTGGGAATAGGTTACATCGTCCGGAATCAGCACAGTTAAATTGCGAGGAACGCCTATAATTTCAGCGTGATGCGCATATTGCGCGCCGGCGCAGGCAACTCTGTCACCCACTCTGAGATCTTTTATATCTTCGCCTATTGCAAGCACTACTCCGGCGGCAGAATAGCCAGTGGGATTACCGGCGGATAACTGTCCCGTAATTAAAGAATAAGTGCGAGATAAGCCAATGTTATTGACGGATTGCAATACTTTTTGCACATTTTGTGGCTGTTTTAACGCTCGTTGCCACAATGGAGCGCCACTGTTTTTTAAACTACTGAGTTCCGTGCCAGCGGAGATGCAAGAATAATGGACTGCAACTAAGACTAATCCTGCTTGGCACTGTGGGCTGGGAATCTTTTCTACGACTGCTTTTCCTTGCTTAATTAATACTTGTTTCATTCCACACTCCTCGTGTATCTAAAAACAATTTCCCGGGTAGGGCTTCTGGTTTAATTCCAGTAAAATGATGGTGGTCTACCAACAATACAATGATATCTGCCTTTTCTAAACAATGATCTAAGGAAACTAGTTGCGCTTGTGCTGATAAATTCGTAGGTAATTTTTGAATATGTGGTTCTACGACAAAAACTTCGCCTAGATTTTTTTGCATTAGCTGTTCGGTAATAAACAACGCCGGGCTTTCTCGTAAATCATCAATATTAGGCTTAAACGAGAGTCCTAAACAACCGATTTTCGGCTGTTTAAATCGTCCCGCCAACGCTTGGATTTTAGCAACGATATGGTGTGGCTTAGCATTGTTAACTTGCCGAGCGCATTTTATTAACCGGGCTTTTTCCGGCGCGGCATCCACAATAAACCATGGATCAACCGCAATGCAATGTCCCCCCACTCCAGGCCCGGGTTTTAAAATATTGACCCGAGGATGACGGTTGGCTAATCGAATCAGATCCCACACATTGATATTTAAATCCTCACAAATTAAGGACAACTCATTTGCAAACGCGATGTTGACATCTCGATAGGCGTTTTCGACTAATTTAGACATCTCTGCGGTACGCGTATTCGTTAATAAAATTTCTCCTTGCACAAAAGATTGATACAGCTCTTTCGCGCGTTGGGCAGAGACCGCATCAATGCCGCCAATAATCCGATCATTTTCAGTGAGTTCTCTTAAGATCTGCCCGGGTAATACGCGCTCAGGACAATAAGCTAAACAAAATTGGCGTTGCGATTGTTTAAAGAGATCCGGGCGTAAATGGGTGAGCCACTCCGCGATTTTTTCGGTAGTGCCTATGGGACTGGTCGATTCCAAAATGATTAAATTTCCCGATTGGATATGGGGGGCGATTGCTTGCGTCGCCGCTTTTACATAACTGATGTCGGGGGTATGATCGGTTTCATTGATAGGGGTGGGCACGGCGATAATGAAAACATCGGCGGGTTGCGGGGTTAAAGTTGCGCTGAGCTGTCCACTATTGACTGCGGAACGCACTAAAATATTGAGTTCGGGTTCGACGATATGGATATTGCCACTGTTAATTGTATTTACAACAGTAGGATTGACATCACATCCGCACACTTTAAATCCTTTAGTGGCTAACAAACTGGCAGTCGGTAAGCCAATATATCCTAAACCAACCACAGTAATCGTAGAAGTGTTTCTCATTAGCTACTTCCTTGTAGTGAAACTACCCTTAGCATAATGAACAAAATATCATTGTGCAATAAAAAATTACTTGTCCACCAACACCGTTAATATTTCCCGCCGCCGCCAAGCCCTTTGCGGATAGACCGCATGTGGGGTCCTGTCCGCTGCGCCTCTTACGTGCTCGCTTCGCTGCGCGCGCAAGAGGCTCCGCGTCCACCCCGTAGCTGGCGCGCTTGGCGGCGGCGGGAAATATTAACTAGCAAATGCGTTGATATTTGAAAGTGGAGTTATAGTAATAGTTAATTCAGTGGGTTCGCCTTGGCGTTGCCAGCAGAGTTTTTGGGTTGGAACCACTACTCCGTAGCTGGGGGAAATTCTGGCGTCTTCAATTGCGAGCTGCCAGGATTTTTTTTCTTTCCAGGTTAATAAGAATTGTTTACCTTGCGCGCGTAAAATCACATCTTGTTCCGCATTTAAAGTAGGTTCCACATTGGCGGCTAAATGCAATGGAATTTGATAACAATGGGTTCCGGCGCCAGTAAACTCATCTTTGATTGTGAGGGTGTGGGTGGCATGGTGCAAGCTAATGGATCTTTTCGGCATAATCGGCTGAGGAAGCCGTAAATAACCTGAATGAGATCCTTTAAATAAATCATTTTCGGTAGTGGTTTTCCATGCTAATACAGAATGAACGGCATCTTTATGAAAATGCCACAGGTCGTCCCAGCGAATAAAACGGTTAATTTCTTCTCCGTCAATTTGTGGAGTGTTATGATATGCTGTGGAACGAAATAAATTGCGTTGTTCATAAGAAGCGGTATAAACATAGGCTCCGCAATCACTGATCAGCAGCACATTATCGAGCATTGCTTCAAAAGCCAGGCAATCATTATGGCCGTGTCCCCCGCGGCCAGCCAGGCCAATAGGACCGCAATCAATAAAAATATGGTCGGTGGCATTGCGCATAATATAAAAACCACCGGACCGAAACGCTTTAGAAGCAGGGGAGAATTGAGTTACTGACCCCTGGCGCAACTTCTGCAATGCTTCTGCTCCACATAACCAATATATTTCGCCGACCGGGCCTGCGAATTGCTCAATTAAATCTGCGATCTGCCATTTTACCCCAATCAGTGCGCTTAAATAACGATGATCGTTGATCGACTGTACTCCAAAAGGTAAGACCCTAGCGTCGTCGGCGTCCCCCCATAACGGGACCGAGCCGTTCGAACGTGAATAAGCTTGGGCGTAACGAGCCATTTCGATAAGACGCTGCCGGTAAGTTTCAGGAATAGATAATCCTTGCGCCTCGCGATAACATGCCGGTAAAAAAAATAATTCGAGCACCAAACGATGATAGGCGGTAGAGGCTTCGAAATCGACGCCATCCGCAAACACCTGGCGCGGTAGTTCGCGCATTAAAATATCCCATCCGATCCGCAACCAACGTTCAGATTTTTGACTACTACCAAAAAACAATCCCGCAAAACATAAACCAGCCGCGTCCGCAGTGAAATGATTGCCGTTGATATCGCTGGCTTCTAAATGTTTACTAGTAAATTCAGCATGCAACACCAAACTGGATAAAAATCGCTGCTGAAAAACCGGGTCAGCCCAAGCGCGACTCGCATGAAATACATGGAAAAACCAGGTCCAGGTGATAATTCGCAAAGCCACTTCCATCGTGCATGCCCAATTAACGCTGCACGCATAAGGATTGGCGTCGATCCATTGTTCGAGAATTTCTTTCACTAACAACGCATATTGTTCGTCACCCGCAAGTAAATAGGCTTGTCCTGCAGGAATCAGCCATTGCATTCGTGAAAGCTCCCATGGAAATTTTACATCACTGGGACGGTCAGGATTGCGATAATCAATATCCCGCATATATTTTAGCGGCCAAGAAAATCCAGTCTTATAATCTTTAAGCCAATCAATTTGCTCGCCAAGATAGATTAAACCAGAACCTAATAGATCAACTTGTTTGTTGAGGGCTAAACTAGCTTTTTCAATAATCAGTTTACATTCATGCGGATATTGTTCAGAGAATTTTTCGTGGCCAAGCACTTGCGTAGGCGAGACATAAGTCCGTTTGCTTAGATTATCCCACAAAATTGCCAAACTGGCCGTGCCAGTGATCTGCAATAATTTTTGCAAATTGAATTTAGCCGCCTGCCTGGGCCTGACATAGCGTGCTAATTGTTCATTGCATAATTGCCATATCCGTTTGGCAATAATATGCGGCGGTTTGCGTAATCCACGCCTGATCTTACTAAGCATGAATACTCCTTGTAAGAAGATCGACATTGACAAATTACTAAAATGTAACTACAATATTGTAATATTAATGGGGAATAGTTAACAAATCAAGGAATATTTGTGGAATTTGAATGGGATAACAGCAAGAACGCTAAAAATAAAAAAAAACATGGGCTCAGTTTTGAATTAGCCTCCTTAATTTTTCATGACTTACATTTGCTGAGCGTACCTGATTCTCGTTACAACGAAGAAAGATGGCTCAGTATAGGACAAATTGAGGAGAACATCGTCTATGTTGCGCATACTATTGGAGAAAATGAAAATGGTGAAGAAATTATCCGTATTATCTCAGCGCGAAAAGCGACGCCAAGTGAAGAACGGCGATATTACACTGACCGCTGAAATGAAACAGGAATTAGCCAAACTAAAACGACGAAAAGTTAATTTATCTGATGAAGATGCGCCAGAAATTTCTGACTGGAAGACGCCGTCCGAGCTAAATTTTATCGCCCAATAAAATCACAAATTACTATCCGTCTGGATGCAGACGTGCTGGACTGGTTTAAGCACCACTCCGATAAATATCAGCGGTTAATTAATAAAGCATGCCGAGAATACATGAAACAACATTCTCATGGATAAAAACTCCTAGCTCAGCAATTCTTGTTAGCGTCGTATGTCTTGTGGAGTCATTTTTAAAGTAAAGTGGCGAAAGGGTGCGAACACTTGCGGATCGTTGGGGACGGGCAGCGGTGAGGCTTTGTAAATTGCGGTTTCGGCTGCGCGGTCCAAGGCTGCATTGCCGCTGCTGCGAACTAATTGTGCATGAGAAACTACTCCCGCCGGCGTCAGATCAATAGTGTAAACACAGAAAATAGCAGGATCAACGCCGTCTGGAATGAGCCATTGATTAGCAATGGCCATTAAAATACGCGCGCGATATTGGTCAATCACTCCCTGCATTTGCTGCGCTTTAGCCAATTGCGCTTGATCGCTGGCGATCTGCTGTTGCATAAGCTGTTGCTGCAAAGTGTTTTGTTTAGCCGCCAATTCAACTTGCTTTTGCTTGGCCGCCGCTAATTCTTGTTGTTTTTTTTCCATTTGCGCTTTTGCCTGGATAGCCTGCTGCTGTTTTTTTAATGCCAGTGCTTTTGCTTGTTCAGCTTGTTGTTGTTTTTTTAAAGCTAACGCTTTCGCTTGCGCTTCTTGTTGTTGCTTTTGCTGTGCTTGGAGTTGCGCCAAATGCTGCTGTTCAGTTTGCAATTGTTGCATGGCTTGCTGTTGATTTGCTTTGATTTGGGCTAGACGTTGTTCCTGGGCCAGCTTTGCTTGCCGGGCAGCTTCTGCTTGAGCCTGTAATTGCTGCACTTTTTGTTGCTGCGCTGCTTGCTGTTGCGCTTCGCGCATTTGAATGGCTTGTACTTGGGCTGACACTTGCGCAGAGTCAATGACTGCAGCATGGACAACCGGCTGGGTATTTGGCGCAGAAGCATCGAGCCGGTATGAAGTGACCGGCGAGACTGCAATTAATGCAATAATAATGGCAAGGTGTATCGCAACTGAAAGGATAAACGGCAGACGTTTCATATATTATGCCTATATAAGTTCTTGTGGATCAACATCAAGCGACCAGCGTACTTTACTAGCCATTTTAACACGATTTAAAGTGGGAACCCACTGTTTAAGCACGTCTTGTAGTTCTGTACGTTTTGCAGCTTGCAGTAATAGATGTCCACGAAAACGGCCCGCGCAACGCTCCATTGGCGCCGGAATTGGGCCTAATAAATTCAAATTTTTCACTTCAGGCATATTTTGCAGGCTGATTTTGGCCGCCTCCAGAAAGGTATGAGTGGTCTCCCGCAGATTGGCTTCAGCTCGCAATAAAGCTAAGTGGGCAAACGGTGGTAATAGCGCTTGCTGGCGTTCGATTAAAGTTTCTTGGGCAAAACGCTGATAACCTGCCTTTAATAATAATTGTAAATGTGGATGGTGGGGATGATGAGTTTGAATAATCACTTCGCCGGCTCGCTCGGTTCGCCCGGCACGCCCAGCAACTTGCACTAGTAATTGCGCCATTCTTTCCAGAGCGCGAAAATCCACGCTAAACAAACCGCTGTCGCCGTCAATAATGGCCACTAAGGTTAGATTAGGAAAATGATGCCCTTTTGCCAACATTTGCGTGCCAATTAAAATTTGCGCTTTTTGCGAATGGATCTCAGCCAGTAATTTATCAATGCTACCGCGCTTTTTAGTACTGTCGCGATCGATACGCACACAAACCTGTTGCGGAAAACATTCTGCAATCACTTGTTCAATCCGTTCAGTACCTTGCCCTACTCTAATTAATTCGGAATAACCGCATTGTCCACATTTAGCGGGGAGCGGCCTGAATGCACCACAGTGATGACAGTGCAACTTTTCTGGTTGCAAATGTAATGTCAGCCGCGCATCGCAACGCGTACATTTTGCCATCCAGCCACAATGATGACACATCACCACTGCCGCGTAGCCGCGCCGATTTAAAAATAATAATACTTGACCGCCATTAGCCAGGTGCTCACGCATTTTATCTAGCAATTGGGCGCTTAAACCCCCGACTATGCGTTTATCACGCAAATCAATTAAGCTCACTTGTGGTGGCTGCGCGTCTCCTGCGCGTTGCGGCAGCGAAAGAGTTGTGTACTTGCGGTTTTTACCATTATAGAGGCTTTCCAGTGCCGGAGTGGCTGAGCCTAATACGACGGGAATATTTTCCAGCTGTCCGCGCACAATTGCCAAATCTCGCGCGGAATAACGCAAATTATTTTGTTGTTTAAAAGACAAATCATGTTCTTCATCCAGGATGATCATGCCCGGATTCAGTAGCGGCGTAAATATCGCTGAACGAGTGCCGATAATGATGGCCGCATGTCCTTGGAGCGCTTGCAGCCAACCGGTCAAGCGCTTTTTATCCGTTAAATCTGAATGTAAAAGTACGATCGGTACTTTAAACCGCTGCTCAAAACGCGCAAGAGTTTGTGGAGTCAGCGCGATTTCCGGCACCAGCACCAATACTTGTTTTCCCTGCTGGAGTAATGCGGTCATACTTTGAAAATAAACTTCGGTTTTGCCGCTGCCGGTCACTCCGTCTAATAAGAAGGCTTGGAACTTTTTAGCGGCAGTGATTGTTTGTACCGCTTGTAGCTGATGCGGGTTAAGCACTAAACCTGGAGGAATTTGACTAGCGGCTTGAATCCAAGCTTCTCCACCTACTGCCGGGCACTCCCGCCCCTGACGCAACGCTTTTGGCAAAGCCTGAGCGATCGTTTCGCCGAGCGGATACTGGTAGTAATCGCTCGCCCATTCACACAGCGCCATGATGGGTGGCGTTAATACCGGCTGTTGATCTAATGTGGCTATTACCGTTTTTAATTGCTCAGCAGGAATATCGGTTTGCTGCTTGGTTGCGGTTAATATCGCGGTTAGGACTCGCCGTCCAAATGGCACTTGCATTCTAATCCCAGGGCGCCATTGGCTGGATGTAGAATCGGTCGGCGGTAAATAATCAAACCGCCGCCACATGTGTACGGGTACGGCAAGCTCAAGAATAGGCATACCCTACAGCATTCCTTTGTAGTTAGCAGTCAAACTTTCCAAACTCAAACGATTTAGAAATAATGAATAAGTCATCCAAGTAATTAATCCAGATAAATCTTTAAATTGGGGCGGAATAAATTTAGGCGGAATTAGAATGCCTTCGTCGATTAAGTCTGAATATACCGATAAATCTTCGATAGTAGTTTTTCCTAAAAATAATAATGGAATATAATGCGCTGAGCCTTGTTTAATCGCTAATCGAATGTAATTATAAATTAATACAAACCCTTTACTGTAAGATAGGTCTTTGGTAAACGGCCCTAAATTCGGCAACCCTCCGCGAAAAACTCGCATGGTGGCGTGATAACAGGTTTCTTCTTCAAACCCCAGGTCTTGGTAAAATTTAAAAACGTCTAGAAATTCAGCGCCTTGTTCAACCATATCAATGGCGGTTACTCGATGAGTTAGCATCAGTACCCGTTTGGGTGAAGATGAAAACGTAAAAATTTCCATAATAATCGCTAATCCTTCTTGGCTAATGGTTGAAGAAGGCGGGCCTTTACTCAGAAAAGTGCATACCGGTTGAGAGAATCCATTTAAGGTGGTTGCCATATGTACCCAACCTTCATGAACTTCTAATACTCGTAATTCTCTCTCAGTAAATACCGCATTTTTACGCAACTTAATCCACTCCGCACCCGCGGAAGCATCCGCTATAATCTCATCGCTGAGTTTTACGCGAATCGGGCGCATTAGGAGTTTGAAAATATTGATTTAATCGTTCTCCTAATACTGGAACCGCTTCTTCACTGGTATATTTTTTTTCGGCTAAGACATCTGGGACTAATATACCTTTGCTTAAAGTGCTAGTGACCAATTTAGCCAGATCTTGCAAAGTCGGCGCACCGGCGTAAAAAGCATCTTGCGCACTGCCATATAACTCTTGGGAAATTTTTGGAAACTCACTGGTGCCGCGCGCTTGCAGCAAGCGAATGACCTCTCTATATTCCCGGCACATCCGCTGCATGATATTGGAGACTCCGCTAAACTGGCCGAGCTGCCGGCGAATATCGCGTTCTATGGCATAAAACTCTTCGGTTTTTTGAGTTGGATCAAAGCCTAGCGGATTTTTTGCATACATGTTGAGGTCAACCCGTGGCGGTTCTTTGCAGCGTTGTTTAAAAAATTCCAGCTTTACGCCTTGATCCCATTTCAATGCATTTAAAATGCGAATATTCTCCTGGGCGCGAACCAGGCGTTGTGATAACGCGTGCAGAATTTTCTTATATTCCAGGAGGGGGATTTCCACTATCGATGTTCCTTTAATTAATTTCGAACAAATGATAGCAGCTAAAGCACCCCTATTGCCATAAAAACAAGTTGTCAACCGGAACAACAACTGTCATCATATTGGGAATTATGAGGTTATGAGGCAAATATATGGCTAACATCAGCACCAACGAATTTCGCAGTGGCGTTAAAGTCATGATGGACGGCGACCCTTGCAATATCCTAGAAAATGAATTTGTTAAACCTGGGAAAGGCCAAGCATTTAACCGGGTAAGATTGCGCAATCTTAAATCCGGGCGGGTTTTAGAGCGCACATTTAAATCCGGTGATACTTTACCTTCCGCAGATGTCGTCGATATGGAAATGCAGTACCTTTATAATGACGGTGAATTGTGGCACTTCATGAATAATGAATCATTTGAGCAGTATACCGCCACCGAGATCGTGATGGGCGAGGCCAAACAATGGTTAAAAGGCCAAGAAACCTGCATTATTACTATGTACAACGGCTTACCATTAACGGTCACTCCACCCAACCAAGTTATTTTAACTATCACGGAAACTGATCCGGGATTAAAAGGCGATACCGTCAGCGGCGGCGGCAAATCCGCAGTTTTAGAAACTGGAGCGGTAGTGCGCGTGCCTTTATTCATTGAACAAGGTGAACTCATCAAAGTGGACACTCGCACCGGGCAGTATGTCTCTCGCGTCAAGTAATCCTGATTGGTTACCAAATGCACCGCTGAGCAATTTACGTCTGCGCGCGAAAATATTAGCGCAAATACGCCAGTTTTTTTCTGACCGCCAAGTCATGGAGGTAGAAACTCCGGTATTAGGACAATTTACCATTACCGATCGTCACATTGGTAGTTTATCTGTTCCCACGCCCGATGGGCGTGATTATTATCTGCAAACCTCTCCAGAATACGCAATGAAGCGTTTATTAGCGGCGGGCTGTGGCTGCATTTATCAAATTTGCAAAGCATTCCGCGCCGCTGAAAATGGCCAAAAACATAATCCCGAATTTACGATGCTAGAATGGTATCGGGTCGGCTTCAATCATCACCAACTGATGAATGAAATTAATAGCTTATTGCAAACTATTTTAAAAACGCCGCCTGCAAAATCGATCACCTACGCAAAATTATTCGATCAATATTTAAAGATTAATATTTTCAGTTGTACTGAGAACGAATTACGTTCCCACATCAAAAATCAAGGCTGGATGGATTTGGGCGTTAATGAATTGGACCACGATTCTTGCCTGCAATTACTAATGAGCCACGCGATAGAACCCAATTTGGGATTTGATGCGCCCTTATTCGTATACGATTTTCCAACGACGCAAGCGGCATTAGCGCGTTTAAGCAACACCGATCCGCAAGTAGCAGAACGTTTTGAGCTTTATATTCAAGGTATCGAAATTGCTAATGGTTTTCACGAGTTAACTGACTCAAACGAGCAAGAACAAAGATTCTTAAACGATCAACAGCAGCGTCAGCAACGAGGCGAAGCTGTTCCAGTAGTCGACTCACGCTTCTTAGCCGCGCTAAAACATGGCCTGCCAGACTGCGCAGGCGTGGCGTTAGGAGTTGATCGCTTAGTGATGCTGGCAGCGCAAGCGAAACACATCGATGAAGTAATCGCTTTTTCATGGGCCCGCAGTTAATTTTTAAATGGCCAAAACTCATGAAAGTCACTTGAAAAATAATCATTATAATGAATAAAGTCTAATTAATTTTGCTTAGCGAATAAAATTTTTAGATATTCTATAACAATGTAAACTGCACGGAAATTGCTTAATAACCACCCCGCTTTTTGTTTTTGAATAACCTTCTTTGGTTTTAGTAGAAGCTCCAATATGGTGTAATTCATTTTTTTTACTAAAATAAATGAGTCCCTTAAGTTCCTCTGGATTATCAAAATATGCGTCTGACCATTTGATTTCATAAGCCCATTTTAATTTGAAATTATCATCCAAGCCAACAATATCCACTTCTCCCCGCTTCCAACGAGCATAATGAATCATTTTCATTTTTTTAGAGTGAAACCATTGACTAAAAATAGCGGTTTCAGCCAACATGCCCATAATATTAGAATCAGGATTCTCTCTATTGATTGGAGTGAATAAAGCCGCACGCATGCACGGGTTAATCAAATATACTTTAAATTGCCTTTGTTTCTGAAAATGCTTAGCATTATCGTCTACTCTTCGCACTTGAACAATTAAAAAAGCGGCTTCTAAATATTCTAAATACCTTGATAAGGTGGGCTTAGTTACGCCAGAGTTTTTTGATAATTCATCTAAATTTACTTCATTTCCAGTATTATAAGCTAATACTGTAAATAATCGGTTTAATTCTTGTATATCGCTAATCCCATAAATACTGGGGAGATCTCTCAATAATACTTTACCTATAATATCTTCACTAACGTATCTTTCAAGATTAACTTGGATTTCTGGCGAAAGCGCTACTTCTGGATATCCACCGTAATTAATATAATCAATAAAATTTCGATTGAGCTCATTAATATCGTATGAAAAATATTGAGGATTATTATTTTCTTCCTTAAAAAAAATTAATTTATCTTCTACATTTTTTAATCTGAGATATTCTGCAAAAGTCAAAGGAGGCAAAATAAAATCTGTAAAACGGCCAGCGCCAGATTCCTGACTTTTTCTTCTTAAAGCAGCAGCAGCTGAACCCGAAGCAATAAATTTAACACACCGATGATTGTCAACTAAATTTTTTAGATGTACTTCCCAATTCTTGAGATATTGAATCTCATCAAAAAAAACATAAATCTCATCTTCTTTTTGAATTTTTTGGTGATTGATGTAAAGCTCGTACAGCTTCTGCAAGGGCATATTAACAAGAATAGGAGTATCTAATGATACAAAAAAAATTCTTTTGGGATTTACACCTGATTTTATTAATTTATAAATTGATTGGTAAAGAATAACCGTTTTACCGACACGACACGACGCGACGCGGCCCCATCATAATGACAGCTCGATGAATATTAACCTGAGTGATCAAGGAAAAAAAAATCACTAAAATAGTCTCTTAGAGGAAAATTATTGTAAATCATTTTTTGAAAGTCAGATCCCTCCCACCAAGGATTTTCTATCTTTAAACGGGCTAGAACATCCTCTTCCGATATATTTAACATAAAACTCCAATTAATTATCTTTGTCCATTATGATAAGTTAACTTATCTTATTGGTCAATATTAAAATAACATTTTGATTTAAAATAAAAATTATGTGCCCAGTAAGTTTAAACAAGTGATATGGTTCTATGCTTTCTCTTAAGAGTAGCTGATGCTTTATCAGCCAGTTTATCTATTTCAAGCACTTGATTTTTAAGGAAAATAAAAATAAGAAGATAAGTAGCTTACCGATTATCTCCTGCAAAAGTCCCTACGGTAAATTTTTGAACAGTGGCGAATTCTAATTATAAGTGCGACAGTTCTAAGGACAAAAGCGACTAGTACACGCAAGCTGGTGAAAATAAGTCGCGTTTAAACTCAAGAGTTTTACCTTCAGGTTTTTTTAAAAGCTCAACAATATCCATAACTCTGCATTTTACTCTGAAGAAGCTCTGAATGCTACAGCTTCAGAGTAAATGAGAACCTCTCTCGGCCCAACCCTTTCCAACAGGAGTCCCGGCAAAATTCCGGTACGGAATGTGGAAAATGATGAGACATTATTAAAGACTTGTAACAGCCGTATGTGATAGACTATTGGCAATATGGTTTGGTTAATTTTCAAATAGGAATCATTTTTATGAGTAGACACGAAGAAAATACAAGAGAATCTAAAAAGATGGGACAAACATGGTTACTCACAACCGTTCATCCTTCACTAAAACAATTGTCTAAACTACCCAACCATGCCTTCATCAGTCTTGTTTTAATACATTTTAACTGGAAGGAATTAGCCATAATTTCTACTGTTTCTAAATCTTTTTCAGAAATATTTAGAGAGTTTAAAGAAACTGCCGCCGGCCAGCAAAATTTTGAGCAATTTTTAATGTCTGAATTACGTCAGTTCGCCCAAAAACAAAATACCGAATTAAAAGATATACCAATGGAGGAAGCTTTATCAAGAGCTGAACGGGCTGTCGAAATAAAAAGTAGCGCACTCGCTTTAAGGGTTCGAAGCAGACAATCCAATATTTACGAGAGGGCTGCCCACCTATTAGCAGCAATGGGTGGGAACATGGATTTTTCCGAAATACCCACTTTATCTCCTTGTTATGTTAATATTTTGCGTATCCTATTCATTTTAATGTTTTCCGCTGCTGTTCTTAATTTATATCGCAGTGTCAGCTCGGACCAAAACGATGATACGATTTCTCTAGAGATACTCTCCGCACTAATAGCGGGAGTGACAGGGTCTACATTATTAGTCGATATCCGTCAGTCCCTTCATAACTGTTCTCAGCAAAGAGAAGTGAATGAGGAGAAATCACAAGTTTCGTTTTTACGAAATATGCACTCCAGTATTTATTCAAGCAGGAATTATTCATCCATCAATAATGAAAACAAGACTCCAGAAGTGACTTCCCATTATGTACTATTAGGGAATGGGTATTGATAGCGTGTGAACAAGATCTGAGAGCGAGCCAATGACCTCACCCATCCGCACACTGTCACCAGCGTGCAGCTCATTTCGCCACTGCACCCGCTGCTTACTGAATAGAACGATTACGGTAGAACCCCATTGAAAATAGCCGGCTTCGTCACCGCATTGCAAGACAACTGAGGATTCGGGATACGTCTTGCTTAGCGGTTCGCCCCGCGCTGGGACGACTTGACCATGCCACTTAGCGACTACACTTCCCACTAGCATAGCGCCGACAAAAATCAGCGCCATAGAACCGGCCGCGGTTTCAAATAAACAGATTACCCGTTCATTGTGGGCAAATAATTGCGGAATTCCTTGAACTGAGGCGGCATTTACCGAAAATAATTTTCCGGGCACATGAATCATTTGGCGCAGCACCCCAGTGATAGGCATATGCACGCGATGGTAATCTTTTGGCGCTAAATAAATAGTGCAAAATTCTCCATCCGTAAATTGCTGCGCTATTTCAGGATTTTTACCTAACAAATCGTTTAATTCGTAATAACGGTTTTTTGCTTGCAGTAACCGTCCGGCCGAAATCCTGCCAAGCTCACTGATGGTTCCATCCACAGGGCAAGCAATAGCATCCTGCGAAACTGGCCGCGCGCTCGGTTTTAATTGGCGGATAAAAAAATCGTTAAATGAAGGGAATTGATGGATGTCATTAATCAAAGATTCGGACAAATCGACCTTAAAATAGCTAATAAAACTGCGAATGGCCCAGTTTTTTAAAAACCGGCATCGGCAATGCGCTAAGTAACCTAATAGCCTAGATAATAAATGTTTCGGTAAAATTTGTTGCATAAAGATAAACATACGGCCACTAGTATATCATTTTATGGCTCTATTTTGCTACAATAACCCATGGAAATATATTTAGTAGGCGGTGCGGTGCGTGATGCTTTGTTAGGCTTACCCGTGACCGAGCGCGACTGGGTAGTGGTGGGTTCAACCCCTGAAGAAATGCTGCAACGGGGATTTCAGCCGGTCGGTAAAGATTTCCCCGTATTTTTACATCCTCAAACCCATGAAGAATATGCGCTGGCGCGTACTGAACGTAAAACTGGCAAAGGTTATAAAGGCTTTACCTTTCATAGCACGCCGGATGTTAGCTTAGTCGCTGATTTGGAACGCCGTGATTTAACTATCAACGCCATTGCCCAAACCCCTGAAGGTCAATTAATTGATCCGTATGGAGGCCAGGTTGATTTAAAAAATCGTGTCCTCCGCCACGTCTCACTCGCTTTTCAAGAAGATCCGGTTAGAATTTTACGCGTAGCGCGGTTTGCGGCGCGGTTTGCTGATTTCCACATCCACGCTGACACCTACGAATTGATGCGGCGAATGACGGATAACGGGGAAGTGAACGCTTTAGTCCCGGAACGAGTCTGGCAAGAATTTTGCCGTGCTTTAGAAACTGCTGCCCCCGAGCGATTCTTAACAGTTCTACAAGAATGTCGTGCTTTACCGGTTTTATTTCCGGAAATCAAACTGACTGAGGCAACGCTAGCAGCGCTAAAAAACGCAACCCAGAAAACTTCGTTAGGAACGGTACGCTTTGCCGCCGCGATGCACGAACTAGATGACCAGCACCTTATGAATTTATGTCAACGCTATCGCGTGCCAAAAGAATATGCTGATCTCGCTATTCTGACTGCCCGATGGCAGCATTTTTATTGTAATATTAAATCGACCTCAACCGCTGCAGAAATTTTAAACTTATTGAAAGCAGCGGATGCTCGCCGCAGACCGGAACGATTTCAACAATTTCTGTTAGCTTGCGACGCCGCCACTGATTTTAAGCATGAAGCTACGGGAAAATTTTTACAAACCTGCCTGGGTGAATTATTATTAATCGATATTCAACCTTTACAAATGCAGGGATTAAAAGGCAATGACTTCGCTCAGGCGCTAGAACAGCTGCAACTTGCCGTTGTTAGTCAGATCTGTCAGCGTTCTCATACCCCAAGATAACCTTAAATTTTTCCCAAGGGGACACCCTTAACTTATAGGCGCCATTATATAGAACATGCGTTGATAGAAGTGATCAACTCTAAAACAGACCGCGAATTAGTTTTCTCTTTAAGGGCCTGAACATGGAATTCCACTGTCCGATTGGAAATTTTTAGTTCACGAGCAATTGTTTTAGCAGATTTTCCCAAGAATAAATAACGTAGACATTGAGTTTGGCGTGAGGTGAGTGATATTTTCTTTCCATTTTTAATCGTGATAAAGTTCTCGTTATCGCTATCTTTCAGAATTGAACAAGCTGGTTTACGAGAGATCAGCCGGCAATTCTCTTCTAATATAGTCAGCAGATCATTTTCAACTTGAGATTTGATATTAAAATCCACACCACTCTTTACCTCTAACCGCCATTGAATTTGCGAAATAGCTTCAGCCACACCAGCAATGGCAATATGATCTCCGACATCATTAAACAAATTATAATAAATATCCTTAATACATACTATTTCTCCATCAGGACGAAAAACTTTATAAAAAGCGATTTTTTTACATAGATTATCTTCAGTAACAGCTCGATTCCTAGTTAAAGATTGAACGAATTCATTGGAATCTCTCCCTATTAAAGCTTTATAAAAAGTCAATGGATTTGTGTATAAGGATTCACACGTTCGGTTCCATACGGTTTCATAAGATGGGCTTAAAAACAATTGTTGTTTTAAATCAGGGTCACGAATCCAAAAGACCTTATGATCGTTAATATTTAAAT
Organism: uncultured Pseudomonadota bacterium; assembly: GCA_963697455.1. Taxonomy (GTDB): domain Bacteria; phylum Pseudomonadota; class Gammaproteobacteria; order Coxiellales; family Coxiellaceae; genus JAFEDN01. Next base: position 104,679 of record CAVOOI010000017.1, read on the forward strand.
GACTAAAAAGACTGTTTAAAAATTGAGGACAAAAATTTGTCCATAAATTTTTTGCATTAATCATCCTTGATTCCTCGCAATATTCAGTGAGATATAGCGTATTGTATCAAAATCCATATGAAAAATACTCGAATAATAAAATTTTTTTCAAAAACCTCGTAATTTTACTAGTTACTTTTTTATAAATCTAGTTTTAACATTAAACTGAGCTAAAAATCTAGTAACCAATAATAGATTTTTAAGAGAAATATAATTTTTAAAAGGAAATCAACATAATCACTATGAGGCTTATATGAAAGATGATATTAAGGAAGATTTACAAATTGTGTCCAATGTAGGTTCTAAGTTTATTTTTATTTTAAAAGAAGTGGTACAGTGGTATTTAGATAAATACCAGAAAAATTTAAAAAAAATTAATAATCATTGGTTAGATGCCAATTCTGAACAAAAATATCTAAAACCTTCTAATTTTTACGATGAGAAAGAATGTAAAATTCTAAAAGATTATGTATTTAGCATAGAAATAGAAATTCGTCAATCGGGTTCGGAGCATCATCGAAATTTCAGAGCAAGAATAGAAGCTGCACGTAATACCCTTATACGATTTTCGAAAGAACGTGTTACAAATACCTTCTTCTTTAAAAGTTTTAAAGGAATAGATGCAATTGCAGCAGCTATCAATTTTATCATTGATCAACTAAAAGACTGCTCAGAATATGATGCTTCTAATTATTGTTTGCAAAAATCATATTTAACTGTAATAAAAGAATTTTTACGAAAAGTACTTACCGATGAAGGAATTCACGTGACATCAAAGGACAAACGTATTCATAAAGAATCTGTTTCAACAATTTTTACAAGAAATATCAATGATGCATTAGCATCCTTAGAACTGATGAACAAAAATAAGAGTTTTTCTGACAAAGCACAAGAAATTGCAAGCAGAAGCGATAAAATCATACGTAATGGATTACGTCTCGTCATAGGTATTTTGCAGCCTATGCCTACTCTTATATCCGGATATCCACATGATTATATTACATTGATGGATATTGAAAATTTACAAGAAGGCATAATTGTAAGTACCGTAGGAGGAGAGAAGGGAATAGCGCTGAGTGATAATCCATTTATAGACGAAATTAAAGCCATTGCCAAATTATTTAATCAAGAATCCAGTTCAATAATTACCTATTTAGATCATGAAAAATTAATGAAAAAGATTACTCTATCAAACATTAAAAAATTAAAAAATCTCTACAAAACAAAAAAATTTATTACCCCTATTTTTGCTCCTTTTGTTTTATTCAAAAAAACTCTCCATAGCAATCAAAGTTCAATATATACGTTGACTGACGTCCATAAACTTAAAAAAGAATATAATGAATTGCAATTATTTTCCAAAAAAGAAAGCTTACCGAAAAAATTAAAACCAAATACTATATATCTAGTTAAGACAAATTTGCAAAAAACAACAAATAACAGAACTGAAATGACCCTCTATTATGGGACTGAATCTGTCAAGAAAGAACATAAAATTAATATCAACTCGGATGAATGGAAAAAGGTTAGATCTCTTCCATTTCCGGAGGAAGAAGACAAAAAAATCATTAAAAAGAAGGAACATATTAAACAGATCGTAGACACGTTTCAATTGGACGTTTCTATAGAGCAAAGATTATACCAGGTTGGGGTATTAATAAATTTATTAGGCGCATTACTATATTTAAGAGAAATTTCTGATGAAGCCGCAAAATATTCTAAAAGTCGCGGTGATGTTGTTTTATATACTGAAAATAGTAACAAGATATTATTTGATGCTTTCAGAGCATTGAGTACTAAGATTAAAAATTTTTACCAGGATATTATACCCTTATTAGAACATATTTTAATACTGAAAAAGCGTATTTTAACACCTCCATATTCTGACTATATAAATTTTTACACCGCAAAAGTAAAAGTAATATATGAGATTGATGAAGGTGAGGATTCCTTATTCTGTGATATCAGAAAGCTATCTTCTCCACCTAAAGGGAGCATTGAAGAGGAAGCCAAACGAAATGAGCAACGTCTAAGAGAAACACTAAGGAAAATGAACGATACATATGGCCTAGAATTGAATGCTACATGTATTGATACATTCGGTGAAAATTCAGATAGATTAATATTCGAAACAAAGGATCATTACTTTTGTCATGATGGAGATTCTAAAGCTAACAACAATAATCTAAGAACTTTTAATAATTTGCCTCCTCTATCGATCTATTCTCCAACAATAACAACTACAAAAGAAGATAAATATTCTAATAATGAAAGAGACTATGACCATGATGAGACTTCCATTGAATTACATTCCCCAAGACCTGTAATCAAAATTCCAAAAGACCCAGTTAAAAAACTAATAACTGACATCAAGAATGGGAAAATCAATGTGGACCATTTAGCTGATGAAATCAAAAAATATAAAGATAAACCAGAGTTTTTTCGATCTAAATATATCTTCCAACTAGGATTTATAATTTTTAGTCTGACAAATAAAGAAACAGTGAAAGTTATTTTCCCTCATAATATTTTTGATATTATTGAAGGAATAAAAGAGGAAAAAGCCTTCTTCTTAAATTGTAAGCAATGGCCTAATTTTAATTTGTATGTGCGTAGTGTTGATGGAGTGCTGCAAAGCTGGAAAGATTGTGAGGATATGTCGGCTCAAATGATTTTGAGAGTTAAAGATAACAAATATTTTACTATACATCCAAAACAATGGCCTGAATATTATATTCAAATAACAAACCTATTTTATGGACGGGTCATGTGTTATTCCCCAAAAGATCCAGGATCCGCAGGTCACTTTAAATTGACATACCATGATAATTCTTATTTTAAGATATCCGCAAAAGCTTACCCTAATAATTTTATATATATTAGTAGTGGCCCCTTAGGTATTGTTCGCAGTCAAAAAAACAATTCTCTAAATAGTGACAATGCATTAATAAGGTTCTCAATATTTAACAGCAAAATATCAAGATCACCAAACTCAGCCACGAAACAGGATTATTTAGACAAGAGGCGTTGCTGTTTTTAACAAAAACTTAATAGCGATCAGCACTACGACCCGCGGCGCCATTGGGTTTCGGCGCTGTGTTCGGCGCCATTAAATACTTTGATGGTTATTTCGCTGATTTGATAATGATGGATAAATTCTTGCTCCAAGGTTAGCTGGTCGATAAACCAATGGGATAACTCCTCAATAGTAATGTTAGCGAGCGCTAATGGCATGACGTCTTCTTTTAAAAATAACATATGTTTTTTGTTAAAAGTTATCCGGTAATGTTCACCTTCCTCGACAATTTGCAAATACGGAGATTGCATCGGCAGCAGAAAGTGCGTATGGATTTTACGGCATAATTGCGCTAATTTATTGCGAAATACTGCGTAGTCAAAAGTAATTCCCGGCTCACCTAAAGGCGCAGTAATCGCAGCTTCGAGACAATAATTATGGCCGTGTAAATGCTCCCGGTCTGTCGCGGAAAAAATCGTAAAATGCGCTGCGGAAAAACTCAGAGTTCCGCCGTAAAATTTTAAGGTTGCCAATTTCATTACAATCTCTCTAATTGATTCATGACGTTAAATCCTAATAAAGATTCTGCTGCATAATTTTTGGTTAGTGCTATCACTTTAAAAGCCTCGCCCATTTCTCCAGGCAACGTTAACCGCTGAATTTGCCGGCTCAGTTCTAAACGTATTCGCGGTTCTTCTTGGCCGGTCATAAAATCAGTGATGCCACAGTTTAAAAGAAAAGCCGCTTGATGGGTATAGCCGTGGACGTCTAATTCATTAGCTATCGCAGCACCAGCTACCGCGGTGAAGTCGACCTGGGCCGTAATATCCTGCAAGCCCGGCCACCAAAAAGGATTACTATGGGCGCGATGCCGATAATGACACATCAGAGTCCCACAGCCGCGATCAGGATGATAATATTCGCGTTGGGTCATGCCATAATCGAATAACAAAATCACGCCTTGTTCTAAACTACCCGCCAAAGCGTTCATCCAACCGGGCAACAGCAGATTAATTTCCGAACTATATCCATCCTTAAAAATTATTTCTAATTCTTCAAGTTGATTTTTTAAAGCCTTATTGCTGAGCGAGCCAAGTTGCCAAGCTAATTGCTGATTTTTCTCGACCACATAATATTCTTTTAACCCTTGCCAATAACCAAACCGGTGAACCGGCATGGCGTCCAGCACTTCATTAGCTAGAACAACTCCGCGAAACTGACTGGGTAATTGATTTAACCAAACAATTCTAGGTAATAATTCCGGCACATGTTGTTGTAATTCAACCCGCTGCCGATGCTGCAATTCCGCACTTAATTCCAGTATGTAATAATGCTGCGGCAAGGCTTGCATTTCTTGCAAGGTTTGTAAAATGGTCCGCGCCATCACTCCTGATCCAGCGCCAAACTCAAGGATATCACCGTGAGCGAGCACTTGCAGAATTTGCCGGCATTGACGCGCCACGCATTGCGAAAATAATGGTGACAATTCTGGGGCGGTAACAAAATCGCCTTGCTCGCCAAATTTTTGGCTGCCGCTGCGATAATAACCTAATCTTGGAGCATAAAGGGCCAGGTCCATATAGCGTGCAAATGTCATCGGGCCATTCGAGGCTATTTCGGCGCAAATGATCGCTTGTAACTGACGGCTGTGTTCTTGATCAGCCAGCGAGGGTTCAGGTAGTTGCAGATTCATATGGAGCGCTCAAGAATAACACCCGCTCCTGCTAATTCAGGTAAATCCTGAGGCTTTTTAGTGATGGTTAAACGTAACCATGCTAGTGAAAATTTTTTGATTAAATTATCAGCCACTGCCGCAGCCAGTGTTTCTAACAATTGGAAATGAGTAGTGGGGATATATTCGTGCAAGTAATGATAGATGGCTGCATAGTCAACTGTACTAGTGATCTCATCGGTAGCAGCCGCTTGGGCTACATTAATTGCCGCTTCGATGTCCAAAAAAATAATTTGTGGCGTTATTTTTTCGTAATCATATACGCCAATTAAAGCAGAGATCGCTAATTGATGTAAAAACAATTTGTCCATCTGTTTCCTGCGTGTGTCATTGCTTGAATGGATTCCCGCCTTCGCGCATAGGCGTTAACTTAAGGATTTTCGTCCTATTCCTCCCTTTGAAAAAGGGAGGTTAGGAGGGATTTATTTAAAAAAATCCCCCTTAATCCCCCTTTTTCAAAGGGGGAAATCTGGGAAAATTCCTTAAGTTAACACCTATGCGCCTGCGCGGGAATGATGCGAATTAGAAAACTACTCTTCAGTCATTTGACGTTCGCGTATTTCTTCAAAGGTTTTGCAATCAATACATTTAACTGCGGTCGGCCGTGCTTCCAGACGACGAATACCAATTTCAGCGCCGCAATCATCACAAAAGCCATATTCACCTTTATCCAGCTTATCGATTGCTTGCTCGATTTTTTTAAGTAATTTGCGTTCCCGGTCTCGAGTGCGTAACTCTAAATTGAAACCTTCTTCTTGACTAGCGCGGTCAATTGGATCCGGATACAGCGCGGCATCTTCTTTCATGTGATAGACCGTGGTGTCAGCCTCTTCCATTAACTGCTGTTTCCATTTAGTCAGTATATTGCGAAAATGCGCCTGCTGATTGGCGTTCATGTATTCTTCGTCATCGCTTGGTTCATAAGGCGCAATTCCCAAAAACCCTAACTCTGTTTGAGTAGGCTTAGGAACCTTTGGTTTTGTTGATTTAATCGAACGTTTTGTCATTTTTGATATCCCCTTTCATAAAAGACCGCGTATTGTAGCTTAACTGGAAGTTAAGAACAAACTGCCTTGATAAACAAATTTTGCGGGCCCGCGCATACTAATCGGTGAGCCGGCTCCGCGCCAAGTAATCCATAAATCACCGCCAGGCTGGCTGACCTGTACTTTCTCCTGTAAAAATCCTAATTGCCTGCCCACAGCCACTGCTGCACAAGCACCGCTGCCGCAGGCTAAGGTGGGGCCTGCGCCCCGTTCATAGACTTGTAAATTAAGGTGATTAGGCGTCAATATTTGCATAAATCCAACGTTTACACCTTGTGGAAAGTTGGGATTAATTGACAACTGCTTGCCGATTTCATTGACCAGCGCTGAATCTATTTTATCTGTAAGAATAACCGCATGGGGATTGCCCACGCCTACCACATGAAATTCTACGGTTTTTCCGGCTATTTCTAGCTGATATGGTGGATTTTGACCGTTAGCTGTAAACGGAATCCGCGCGGGTTCAAAGTAAGGTTCACTCATTTCTACGGTCACGGTATCGTCCGCTTCCAAGTGTACCCGGGTTATTTTACCCGCCGTGAATAATCGCAATTCGTCTTTGTTACTCAATCCACATTCGCGGATAAATCTGGCTATACAACGAGCCCCATTACCGCATTGTTCTGCGGCGGAACCGTCGTTGTTAAAAATTAAATAAGTAAAATCGGCTCCGACCTCAGGGGGTGGCGCCAAGACCAGCAATTGATCGAAGCCTACGCCACAATGCCGGTCAGCAGCTTCCCGAATTTGACTGGGCGTTAATGACCAAGACTGTTTAGTGGCATCGATAATCATAAAATCATTGCCTAAACCATGCATTTTGGTAAATGGCAGCATGATCATGGCTCGGCCTGCTGCGTTTTTTGAGGTGGGGCTGAATTGGCCGGCGGTAAATACAGGGGGCCGCTCTGACCACAACCTGTTAACATCAGAGCCAGGGGAGCAACCGCAATGATACAGCTAAACCGACGCCATCGTTTGGCACTAATGACAAGCTGGTCTTTCATGATTATGATATTCCCCTTTATACAATGGATAACCATTATGCATACCTCACCACTTTTAGAAACTGTAATCCAGGAAACCAGCGCATCTATCACCGCCAGCGTTATTTGGCTACACGGACTGGGAGCAGACGGGCATGATTTTGCAGGGATAACTTCCCAATTACAACTTCCCACTGATTTGGGCATCCGTTTTATTTTTCCTCATGCGCCAGAGCGGCCCGTCACTTTAAATAATGGTTTTATCATGCGCGCCTGGTATGATATTTATTCATTAAACAACCTACATCAGGAAGACCAAGAGGGCATTCAAACCAGTGAACAAGCCATTCGCCGGCTAATTCAACAACAACTCGATGCAGGCATTTCAGCTTCTCGTATTATCTTAGCAGGTTTTTCTCAGGGCGGCGCGCTGGCATTGCATACCGGCTTACGTTACCCTGCACGTTTAGGGGGGATTTTAGGGTTATCCACTTATTTGCCGTTGATCTCGCAATTCGATCCAAACCGGCACGCTGAAAACCGGCAGATCCCGATTTTCCTGGCTCACGGCGAACAAGATAATGTTCTACCCATGGCGTTGGGGATAAAAACTCGTGATGTGTTGCGCCAAGCAGGCTACTCTGTGGAATGGCATGCTTATCCTATGGCCCATCAAGTGTGTCTGCCGGAAATCGCCGATATTAACCGATGGTTACAGCGTTTATTTGCATAGAGCGCCGGGAGGGGCGGCTAAAATGACTAGAGCATCTTGAGTCATTCGCTGGCTGAACGAGGGGTTAGGCGCTTCACGCGACGTAGTTGTCATTTCGTTCATTTTAACCATCATCGGGCCGGGTTGGATCGAACTGTTTACAAAATTAATGTTGTATATGGTATAGCCTGATTTAGAATAAACCGTGTTTAATCGATTGAGTTCGGACTTCGCTTGATCATAAATTTGAGCGCGCAGTTTAGCTTGCGCCGCGGAAATTTCGTCAGCCGTAGGAGTATAGATAATATCTTGCACGGTATAGGTTTGCCCTTCGGTATTTTGCGCTTTAGCGCGTTCGCGCAACCCAGCTACTGCACTTTCCGGTAATCGCGCTTCGGCCACCGCATGTAACTGCTCCAAATCGGTCTTACCGGCGCTACGCGAAAATTCAGTAATATGCCAAGCTCCTTCCGGCGCGATTTTTTTTAATCCATTTTGAAAATTATCCTGCGCCTGGGCTACCTGTTCCTTATTCAATAACGCATCGAGCGCTATACTGACTTTAGCGGTTTGAGTAGTTACCCACTGTTCCGCGGTTAACTGTAAACTGATCTGCGGTAGATTCGTGCAAGCAGAGTCTGCTAGCGCCAAAGCTCCGTAACTTAATGAACTAAGCGTCAATAGCACTAATATTTTTTTCATGATAGATATTTCCATAATGTGAAGTATTGCGTTTTCGCAAAGGATTGTTAGTGCAAGAAGTCGCATACTGACGATCAATAAACCGGTACAACAGATGCGGGTCTCGATGCGCAGGAATTCCTAAGCGCGTGGTTTGAATAATTTGCTCGGGATAGTATCCCACATTTTCTACGTAAAATCGTTGGCGATCAAAAGTTTTTTGGTCCCAATCAGTTACTTTCAATCCCAGCGCTTTACATAATAAAGTTTGTCCGGCGCATAATTTTTCAATTGGGCGCGTCAGCGGAGGATTGAGCGCTTGCATGGTTTGCAGCATAGTTGGGTTAGATTCATAAGCGTAAGGAATACCCGCTTTTATCAACACCGCGTTACCCTCACCTCGAGCGCTAAAATTTAATGAATCATTCCCGCGGGCATAATACATATAAATTGTGCCGGGCGGCATAAATAAAGCGCGGCGCTTAGGTGTAAAACCGAGAGATGCGTGACTAGCTTTATCTGTTAAATAATAAGCTTCAGTTTCAACTATCATGGCTCGCAGCCAAATATGTTGATTCTTTACGCACAAAACCTTGCCCAATAAAGCTTGGGCTAATTGTTGTGCGTCCTGATCAAAAAAATCTACAGTTAGCAATATTATCACCCACGGCGGTAAATATCTTTTTCGGTGATGACCATATCTAATGGTACATCCCATTTATCAGTTACAATTTGCGGAATCTTTTGAAATTCATAGGCCAATCCTATTAAATAGGGCAAACGGCCTACCCGTTGCTTAACCGCATTTAAGGTGCGGTCATAATGACCGGCGCCACGGCCTAAACGATTGCAATGACTATCGAATGCTACCAGAGGCGCCAAAATTAAATCTAAATGTTCTACAGGACAGGTTAATTGCGTACGATGTGCCGGGCCACTAATACCATGCATGCCTTTCATCAAAGGGTCGCCAACGGTGTAGCCATGAAAATCTAACGGTTCAGCATCGGTAGCCGCAGAGGGATTGATTACCGGCAAATATAATTTTTTCTTTAGGTCATGGGCGCAGTGCAAGATCGGCATAGGGTCCAATTCTCCCTCAATTGCCAAATAGCAGCCGATATTCTCCGCGTGCAGAAATTCACGAATCTGCACCACTTGGGCCGCGACTGCCTGAGCAGCCTGAGCAATAGCGACTAAGCTCAAAGCTTTACGCCGCCGCTGCATTTTGTCACGTATTTCCGGTTTATAGAACATAAAAACCTCGGCACCTTACCTGATGGGGGTTCGCAAGGGGGAGAAGAGCGGAGCGATCTCCCCCTTCAATATATTCGAGGCCTCCGCAATAACGCTGTAGGCTTTTATGAACCCATTTTTGGTAGGGTGGGAGTCGCTGGCCTGCTTTAAGGCTTTCTACTCAAGGTAGACTTGCACAACCGCAGAACACTCTGAGTCCCTGGTTCACTAAATATCGGTTCAAAAAACAGTCCTACTGGCGTTTACCACAGAGGTTATAGTAATTATACATCAGTTGTTTCTTTTTGTGCCAGCTTTTCTTCAATGCGGCGCTGTAAATCCATGATCCGTTGATTCATTGCGTCAATACATTGATTTTTCTGTCTTTTTAATTGCAGAAATTCATTGTAAATATTGAGGGCAGCCACCACCGCCATGCGATCAGTACTGGTAATGTGACCTGACTGGCGGATTTTCCGCATCTGGTCATCGACGTGATAGGCCGCTTCCTGCAAGTCGATCGCTTCTTTAGGAGTGCATTTAATTTTGTAAAGGCGATCTAAGATCTTAATAGCAATAATATTTTCTTGGCTCATACTAAAGCCTCCTGTAGGTGGCTAATGATTTTCCTAATTTTTCCGGCGGCTTGACGATTATTTTGATACTGCACGCTCTTATCCCTGGCGTGGCGAGCTATTTGACTCCGTAAATGCTTGTTTTCGGCTTGTAAGTCTTCCAAATTCCTCAATAACCGCTCAATTTGAAGTTCTAGCCGGTCCAGTTCAACTATTTCCATGACGCCCTCTGATGTAATTATCAGAGTTAGAATAATGGGATCTGTCTTAAAAATCAACTGGCTACGCCGAACAGACCAGGCTACGAGTCTTTTCTCTGGCATTGCCACGGGTAAACAGCTAGTATTAATTCATCATTCATCATTGCTTTAACGGGGTTTAATATGTGTGGAATCGTCGGTGGCATCGCGCAACGGAATGTGGCGCCTATTTTGTTGGAAGGATTAAAAAGACTGGAGTATCGCGGGTATGATTCCGCTGGAATCGCGGTGATTGATCAGCAAACTCAACATCTTAAACGGTTGCGCATTGCCGGCAAGGTCTCCGAATTAGAAGCCTTGTACAAACAAACTCCTCTGAACGGTCAAATTGGTATTGCGCATACCCGGTGGGCGACTCATGGCAAGCCTACCCTGCAAAACGCCCACCCGCTTTATTCACACCATCAAATCGCCGTAGTGCACAACGGTATTATTGAAAACTATGCCACTCTGAGAGAGAAATTAAAGGCCCAAGGTTATATTTTTGAAAGCGAAACCGATACCGAAGTAGTCGCGCACTTGTTGTATCATCATTTGCAACAGACCCCTGATATGTTGACGGCGTTGCGGGCTACCAAAGCTGAACTCAGCGGGGCTTATGTCCTCGGGATTATTAATGAGAAAACGCCCGATCAATTGTTTGCGGTGCGCCTGAGCGCCCCCTTGGTGATCGGGGTGGGTATCGGTGAACATTTCATCGCTTCCGATCCTCTGGCATTGTTGCCAGTGACGCAACGTTTTATTTATTTGGAAGATGGCGATATCGCCGCAATTCGTCATGATCAGATTGAGATTTATGACGCCCAAAATCAAAAAGTTGAACGGGCTATTCAACAAGTGGATATCAGCGCCGAAATGAGCAACAAAGGCCGGTATCGCCACTTTATGCTCAAAGAAATTCACGAACAGCCGGAGACTTTGGCGCAGACTTTGAAAGAACATCTCATCGACGACCATCTCGTTCCTGAATGGCTGGGGCCAAAGGCCAACGAAATTTTACCGAAAATTAAACGCGTGCACATTGTTGCTTGCGGTACCAGTTATCACGCCGGATTAGTAGCGAAACACTGGCTGGAAGAAAACATGCGTCTGCCTTGCTCGGTGGAAGTAGCGAGTGAATATCGTTACCGTCACCCGGTAGTCGAAGCGGACACGCTGTTTGTAGCGATTTCTCAGTCCGGCGAGACTGCCGACACCTTGGCTGCTTTGCGTCAAGCCAAAGAGCTGGGTTACGCCGGCACCATCGCCATCTGTAATGTCCCGCAAAGCAGTTTGGTGCGCGAAACTGATTTAGCGCTATTGACTCGCGCCGGCCCTGAGATCGGAGTAGCGGCAACTAAAACCTTTACTGCGCAATTGCTGGCGCTATTATTATTGGCGCTGCAGCTCGGGCCGCATCAGGGCGACGCCAAGGCTAAGTCATTAGCCTCGCTGAAAAAATTACCCGGTTTAGTACAGCAAACTTTAGCATTGGAAAATGAAATCCAGGCTTTAGCGCGCATCTTAACCGATAAACAACAGGCCTTGTTTTTAGGCCGCGGCATTATGTACCCCATCGCCCTGGAAGGCGCGTTAAAGCTCAAAGAAATTTCTTATATTTTTGTGGAGGCTTATCCGGCTGGAGAATTAAAGCACGGAACTTTAGCGCTGATTGATGAGGAGATGCCGATCTTTGTACTTGCACCGCATAACGCGATTACCGATAAGTTAATTGCCAATGTTGAAGAAGTGCAGGCTCGCGGCGGCGCGGTGTATGGGTTTGCGGACAAACGAGTTAAACTCCCTGCTCAGCAAGTGATTACTTTGCCTGAGGCCCCGGAAATATTGATGCCGATTATCTACACGATTCCACTACAATTATTGGCATATCATACCGCTATTTTAAAAGGCACTGATGTTGACCAACCGCGCAATCTGGCCAAATCGGTGACGGTTGAATAAAACCATGCGCAACTCTTTGGATCGGTTTTTAATGCGGATTATGCCTTTTATCGGCCTAGGTATTTTTCTGGCTTTATTAGCATTGGGATTAGTTGTTTTCTCCTACCTGCTGGTCATCGGCGCGGCAGTCGGATTAGTTTTATTCGCATTTTTTTGGATTTATCGAAAATTGACCGGCCATAAAAAAATCGTCCCCGCTTCATCTTCTGCCCGCCAAGGCCGAATCATCGATCACGATAAGCATTAAATTTACCCGCTACCCTAGCCATGGGATAACAAAGCGCATTGAGAGTTATCTCCAGACGCAACTTTAGAGCTTGTAGATCCGGTGGGGGTTGGTTTCGGAAGGGGGCGGAACAGGGAGTTGGGATGAAGCGCGAGACTAGTTGGCGGCGTCGCGCGTTCCGGCGACTGACTCGCAGGAGACTTTGATAATTCCGGATGCGGTTTGGGTACCTGATAGTTCCGCTGACTTAGAAAGAGCACCAACCATCTAAGCAGATTCGATATGGGGCTAAGTAAAAGAACAGGGGCAGTGGGAGTGGAAATAGGCCAATTAACTGAATGGCTACTGGATTCCTCGTGCAAATTGGCCTTCTTTCTGGAAGCAGTTTTATTAACAACAAGAATTTTATTACCTCTTTTATTGAATCGGCCCCGAGTAAGCAAACAAAGTTCGTCATCTGAATATTCGGCATACTTGATTATGAAACGTTGCATAGCGCGCGCGGAGTGTATATACGCTTTTTGGATTAGGAATAAACCATGGGCGCTTGTTCTCAATACATCTTTTATTAAAAATTTAAAAACCGGATTTTCCAAATCAGCTGCCGTTACTTTATTGTCAAACCACCTGGTGAAAGCTTTAGCATTGGAGGTTATAGCGAATGTAAAAAGTAAACCAATAAAGGGTCTCTTCTTGTATTTAAAATCGGGGGAAAATGTGGAAAGTTTACAGGCTAAAAAAAACTCTTTGACTGTGAACGTAGTTTCATCAAAAGCGGCCTCTAGCTCCGACTCACTCAGGCGGCCTAAAATACCTGCATCCTGGCATTGGGTCAGAACTTTAAGCGTATTTTTAGCGCCGCTATTCATTTCCGCGTCTAGAATTTTTTTTGCAATTTTTTCTTCTTTAGAATAGTCCCAACCTGTCCTCAGGCTTTCAAGCGTTATTGGGGGCGCTGGGGATCTCCGAGATGTCTTGGCTTTTTTGGCTCTCTCGGTTTTCTTGGATTTTCCTTTAACTTCTTCGGGCAATCCTCGTTTTCGGGTGGGGTGGGCTTCTATCGCTATGGGGATATTGTGAAAGAGAATTTTCTCTATATCTGCAGGTGAATACCGGCCACAGTCTATCAGAAAGCTCATCACCCTCAGCTCGCAATTTTGCTGATGAGCCTTAAGCAATAAAGTATCCCCATTATGATTGGTGCGGATAACCTCTCTTAATAACTTAACACAAGCAAAATTTTTGCTCTCTATATCCCTGGATATTTTTGTTCCAAGCCAGCTAATAAAATAGGTTATCTTTTTAGGCATTAGATTATGAAGAAATAAAATAAAAGGGTTCCCGTTTAAAATAAAGATGGGGTACAGTAGGGATGCTTTAAAAGCAATCAGGACTTCTTCGGCGGTCACATTGATTTTTGACAGTGCTTCGAGCAATTCCGCGCTGGACATTTCGGCATTAATTTTGCCTATTCTAAATTTCGCTAAAACTTCGCCGGCTTTTTTTAAATCATCGTCTGAAAGAATTAGCGAATGTACTTCTAATTCATTCGGATCGAGTTTTTTCATACATTTTTCTCCTTCTTTTGGCTTTTTATTAATAAATAATCTACAAATATTAAAATAATATTAGTCTATTTAGAAGATGAATTCAATACTCAAAGCGATTAGGTTTTCGGTGTTATAGCGTCCAGTGACCTATGAGACTTACTGGATAAATGAATCTGGTTCACAATTCAAGATTTGACCCTGCCAACTCCGCGATAAGCATTAAATATATATCTGACCGAACTAAACGTACACATGCTTGCCTGGAATTAAATTTATTCTATTGATAATTTTTTTTTTAACATTTCTTTAATATTCTTTCATTATGCTTTCCCTATAAAGTTTCTAATCAGTAAAAATAAAATTGTGAGCAGCATATGAAGACCACAAAAGATCAATTAGCGCAAATAAGGGTTTTTGTTAATAAGAATAAACCTAAAAATCAGCATAGAGAGACCTTTAGAAGTTATATAAAACCAATGGGTACTGAACTCTATTGGGAAGAGAAGAATTCTCTTAACGAAGAACAAAAGCAATCCAATATTAGAAATCTTTGGTCAGACCTTTTTCGCGGCGCTATGCTCAATAACAAATCTCTCGCAGTTTTCAAATCATGGCTAGATTGGTTGGCTAATATGAAAGATGAGAGAGCACATTATTTGTCAATTCAAGATCAATTAGCTAGAAAATTTATAAAGGAAAAAAGCTTAGAATTAAATGAACATTACACAGAATTGTTTCCCTTTAATATAGTGAATCTTGCCAATAGTGTCACTTCACCTAACAAACTAAAGCAACCTAGAGAAGAGTTACAAATAGATCTATTTAATTTATTTCTACAAAGAATATTTTCAAGTAAGAACTATGACCAACTTGTTTCTCAATTCAAACAAGGAATTGGCGTTATGAGTGACGAATTATGGGGAGCTTGGAGATGTGGATTACATTCATTAGGTGGCTCTGCTGATCATGATGGTTTAAAAACCCAAATATATGAATATCATAATACTTTATATGGACGAGGCTACCCATTCAGTTATCAATACAGCCTAACTTTATCTTCGAGCTCATCATCCAACTTATCTGATATATTACCTGAAGATTCTGCATTTTCAAAATCCGATTCAAAGGAAAGTCAAACTCCGGTTGAGGGAGGAAAAGTTCAAATTGCACCCAGCGGCTTGTTGCAATTGACTGCAAAAGGCCGGAAAATTATTGAAATTGGCGGAACTTGGAGCGTTACTGCCCATTTAATATCAGACTCCAAAGTTCCATTAAGCTTCTCAGGATTTAAACAAACAGTTGAATCCGAGCAAAAAGAATTAGAAGATGAATTCAAGGGTATAACAAACAAGAGTATAGCGAACGAGG
This sequence comes from uncultured Pseudomonadota bacterium, assembly GCA_963697455.1. Classification (GTDB taxonomy): domain Bacteria; phylum Pseudomonadota; class Gammaproteobacteria; order Coxiellales; family Coxiellaceae; genus JAFEDN01. The sequence continues at coordinate 120,047 of CAVOOI010000017.1, forward strand.
GAAAGTTTCCATCCTGTGCCTGGCTCAGGAGTATAGCGAACAAGATGATAGCGAAGCCAACCTTAGAAGATAATTATAAAGAATTTCTGGTCAAGGCTTCTACTAACAGCGTCATTTCTGAAACATTTAATGACATTCGCTTAATTATTAAATCCGTGGATGACATCAAAAAAATCCCCAACTTATCCTTAAGAAGCTATAATGAAGCGCTTATTGAAATGAGGGAGTTTTTGAAAAACCCTGAGACAAGCGATGCGAAAAAAATTCAGGATAACGTTTCTCATTTATTCAGATTACTCATGCTGCACAAACAAAGAGCGCTTGCGGAAAAAGCGATTGAGAAATTTAAAGATCTCAAGGCTGATCATCCGTTACAGAAAAAGTTTTGTGATATCAATTTTCTTTACCTTGATAGAATGACCAACAGTAATCATGGCAAATATTTTGATTTGCTCGGCATCATGAATGATCTTGATAAATATTTAGATAACTTTTCCCTTGATGGCATTGATAGCAAACAGTCAGATTCTCCAGAACCGAGATTAATTGAAGGTGATGATTTCTCCGAGGTTACACTCGCCCCAGAAGAAATTTATTTTAAAATTTCAGACTTTGCAGATTCAGAAGCAAAGGTAAAGGAGTTAGGTATTGAATACACTCTTATAAATAAAGAAGGCAAGAAAATAACCGATACAATTACTCAACAGGAATTAAAACTCGATCCATCTGGTGATAGACAAACTTTACAGACCAGAATTTTGAAAATCATATCAATAAGAAAACAAATTAGCACCACTCCAGAAGAAGATTTAGTTAATGAATTTGACAAAACTATCGAAAAGCTCAGCATAATTGATCAACAAATTGCAAAAAATTCGCAAATGAAAAACTACAAATTTTTACGTAATATAGTGGATGATTGCTTTGCAAATTATAGAGAACAATTGAAAATCTCCCTAGAGACTTCAACGAGCCAGTCAAGAGCTTTTTACTGTAAAGAAATAACCGACCTAGACAGCTCATGGAATGAAATAAGATCATTTTTTGCTAATACACAACCACAAGCTTATATTCAAGCAGTTTTCTCGCTCATAAAAAATGAGCAACAGCCCGCGAACTTAAGATATACTTTAATTAACGCTCTTGTCGATAATTATCCAGGGTTTACAGAACAATTTTGTGTATATGAATCCAATCAAGCTCTTACAAAAAATCAATGCTCTTTCTTTAAACAAAAACCTCATCATAGCCATAAAACCGCATCCATATATAAATTCAACCTCATATGTAATATTATCTAAAATAAATAGTCGTTTCACGAGAGCCAACTTATTTCTCGTACCTATGGTGCGAGTTTTACATTGCCACGATACGTCTCGTAAAATGACCTCATTCACCATAAACTAGCAGCTGAAAAACCTTGCGTCACCGAGAAAGTGGCGTGCAGGTCATCCCCTAACTCCGCCGATCCTTGGCGTACTGCCACCCGACTAGATGTACATTTGTCTATCTGAAGCGCTGACACCCGCGGTTTGCGGGGTATCAAATTGATCAGCCTTGTCTAAAATATTAATTTTTACAAAGACTTAATTCAGATTAACACCCCTCTCTTTTGATGCCATCTATCTAAAATTTATCCAATAATCGATCATTTTTTAACATTCCGTTAATAATATTGGCTTATGCTTAAGCACTAATTTTATTAACCAATAAAAAACCAAAGATACTGACGAATATGAAAACAATAACCACAGAAACCCAGTTGAAACAGGTAAAGGAATTCCGTAAAAAATGTAATCAATTTACCCAAGTCCCCCTTCCATCGTATACAAGGATCATGGATGGCAAAGATTTATACTGGGAATGGCCGCTTAGGGCGCCACCAATTGAACAAGAGAACGTAAAAACGCTTTGGAAAGATCTTTTTCGCAACTCTATTCTCTTGAATAACAAGACTCGGAATATTTTCAAAATGTGGATAGATTGGTTAACAAATATTAAGGATGAAACCCTCCCCTACTTATCTGCAGAAGATATCAATGCTCGAAAATGTATTCATAAAAATAAAACGGTGACCCATCCTCAGCCTTTTTCTACTCCTCTCCTTAACTCTTCTTTTGAACTTGAATTATTTACCCTATTTTTAAAGAGAGAATTCTGCCAAAATTATAAGAGAACTGTTACCCAGTTCATACAAGGCATTGGCAACCATATTGATATTATATGGGGAATTTCCCAAAATATGCAGTTTTTAGAAAGTGCTGCACTTCAATATTTATCACCCAAAGAGCCATCTACGCATTTGTATGTGCATAATGCAACAACATATGGACGAGGAAATCCATTTTACTACGAAGGCGGCAGTAGTGCTCCTGTCGATGAGGAAGAAGTCGAAGCAAATATATCTGAGAAGATTGCAATAGGCCCTAGCGGATTAGTTGAACTGAATGATAAAGGTTGGAAAATTAGAGAGATTGGCGGGACATCAACCGTTACGGAACGCTTAACCTCCCCAGAAACAAAATCATCTTTGGATCTTGCAGAATTTAAAACCTTAATCAAAGGCGAGCAAGCAGCTTTAGAAGCTGAATTCAAAACCAACAGCGAAACCTTAATAGAGAATTATAAAAAATCTAGAACTCAAATTTCTACAAACAATGTCAATGTCGAGACACTCAATGATATTCGATTAGTGATTAAATACTTAGATGCTATTAAAAAAATCTCTAATTTATCGTTACAAAGTTATAACGAAGTGCTAGTGGAAATGAGTGAATTTTTAAAAGATCCCCAGAAAATACCTGCCGCAAAAATTCAAGACAGCGTTTCTCATTTATTCAAATTACTGATGATGCATAAACAAAGAGCACTTGCAGAAAAATCGATTGAAAAATTTAAAGATTTCAAAGCCGACCACCCATTACGACGAAAATTTGGTGATATCAATTTTCTCTACCTTGATAAATTGACCAACAATAACTATGGGAAATATTATGACCTGCTCGGAATCATGGCAGATCTTGATAAAAATTTAGATAATTTTCCCGAGTTAAAGGCAAAAAATGGATCAATTAGCGGCAACCTAAATGATTTAGCCTGCGAATTTGACAAAACCATCAAAAAGCTAAGCATAATTGATCAACAAATTACAAAAAATTCGCAAATGGAAGGATTAAAATTTTTACGCGATAGAGTGGACGTTTGCTTTGAAAACTATAGAGAACAATTGAAAACCTCTGAGGAAAAGTCAGATTGTCCAGACTGGGAAGAATTAACTGACCTAGACACTTTCTGGAATGAAACAATAAGAAAATCCTTTTCTTATGGAGACTCAGAAAATTACATTCAAGCAGTTTATTCGCTATTCGATAATGAATTTTTTCTAAAGCAGAATAAATTAAGAGATAATTTGTATCAAGATCTTTTCAATAATTACCCACCGTTTAAAGAATATTTGCAGGCGAAAACCAGCAAAATTCTTACGAACAATCAATCTTCTTTGTTTAAGAAAAAACCTCATTTTGATTATGCATCTGAGAAATTTTATAGATCCATCATAAATAATACTATCTAAATCAAATATAGCCTGTTGACAATTGTCATTGCGAGCGCGTTAGCGAAGCAATCCAGCTCGCACTTCGGATAATATTTTGTACTGGATTGCTTCACTTGCGTTCGCAATGACATTTGCTAATGCGCTTCGTCCCAATTGTCGCCGACGCCGATATCGACTTCTAGCGGCACGCTTAATTTCATCACGTGCTCCATACATTGGCGAACCGCGGCGCGGACTTTTTCCATTTCATCTACTGGCACTTCAAATACCAACTCATCGTGCACCTGCATAATCATATGCGCACGGCTCCGATTCTGAGTTAACCAATCATCAATACAGAGCATCGCTAATTTAATAATATCCGCAGCCGTGCCTTGCAAAGGCCCGTTAATCGCTTGACGTTCCGCAGCCAAGCGGCGAAATTGATTGCTGGCTTTGATATCCGCAACTTGCACTCTGCGCCCCAATAAAGTTTTCACATAGCCTTGTTTCGCTGCTAACACGCGCGCTTGCTCCATATATTGGTGCACACCGGGATAGCGATGAAAATAAACATCAATGTATTGTTGCGCTTCTTCGCGACTGACGCCTAACTGCTGCCCCAAACCAAAGCTAGACATGCCATACATCAAACCAAAATTAATGACCTTGGCGTTGCGCCGCTGATCTGAAGTAACCTCTGCCAACGCTATACCGTAAACTTCTGCAGCGGTAGCGCGGTGCACATCTTGTTGCTGCGCGAACGCAGCCAGCAATCCGGGATCTTGAGATAAATGCGCCATAATTCGCAATTCAATTTGTGAATAATCCGCTGCTAATATCTTATAATTCGGCGGCGCAATGAAAGCTTGGCGGATTTTGCGCCCTTCTTCTGAACGGATCGGAATATTTTGAAGGTTAGGATCGGTGGAAGATAACCGGCCAGTGCTGGTCACGGTTTGATTGTAAGAAGTGTGCACGCGTCCGGTGCGGGAATTAATATCCTCGGGCAAACGATCGGTATAAGTCGATTTTAATTTGCAAAGCCGCCGGTAAGTTACAATTAATTGGGGAATCGGATAATTGAAAGCTAATTCCTGCAATACTTCTTCCGCCGTTGATGGTTGTCCAGTCGGGGTTTTTTTTAAGATTGGCAGTTTTAATTTGTCATACAATATTTCTTGTAACTGCTTCGGTGAACCCAAATTAAATTCTTCGCCAGCCAAGGTATAAACTTGTTGCTCCAAAGCCTGGATAAGCTTCAGCAATTCAGCGCTTTGCTGGTGCAATTTTGGGGCGTCAATCAATACTCCATATAATTCCATTTTAGCTAACACTGGCAGCAGCGGCATTTCTACAGTATTAAACACGGACTCCAGCTCCGGACTCTCCTGCAATTTTTTAAGTAATGCGGCATGTAGGAGCAGGGTTGTCTGCGCGACTTCGGCAGCAAAAAAAGCGGCTTTTTCCAGCGGAATTTGATTAAAAGGTAATTGCTTCGCGCCTTTGCCGGCCACTTGTTCAAAATTCTGGATTTGCTGGGACAGATATTTTAACGCTAGGACATCCAGTTCATGCCGGGCGACACTGCTATCCAAAATATAAGACGCCAGTAAACAATCCCACAAAGCTGCGCTGACTCGTATGCCATAACGCGCCAATATTTTAAGCTGGCTTTTTAAATTATGACCCACCACAACTTGGTTCGGATCATCGAACAAGGGAACGAATTGCTGGAGTACCCAGGCGCGATCTAATTGTGACGGCGCGCCGGCGTAGTCGTGAGTGAAAGGCACATAGACCGCGGGTTGGCCCAAAATCGCAAAGGATATTCCCACCAACTCTGCCTGCATCGTATCCGGGCCAGCCGCATGGGTGGCGAACGCAAATGATGAGGTTTGGGCTAATTTTTTTATCCAGGCAGTCAATTCATCCCGCTCAACCACCGTGACGTAACTAAATTCGTGAGCCGGTTGGTCAGCGGGCGCTAAATCCTGCAGCCAGGTTTTAAATTCGAGCTCGGTAAATAATTGGCGTAACCGTTCGTTATCGGGGGGAGAAGGGATGAGCTCTTCCAACTTCACAGGTAACGGAATATCGGTTTTAACTGTGGTCAGCTCCCGGCCTAACAATACTTGTTGGATATGATTGCGTAGGTTCTCTCCCACTTTGCCGGTAATATTGTCGGCATTTTTCAGCAAATTATCTAGTGAATGATATTGGCCGAGCCAATTGGCGGCGGTCTTAGGGCCAACCCCAGGCACGCCAGGAATATTGTCGACATTATCTCCCACCAGCGCTAAATAATCGATCATCTGTTCGGGTTTGATGCCAAATTTAGTTTGGACTCCGGCTTCATCTAAAATCTGCTGGCTCATGGTATTGATCAAGGTAACTTGAGGATTAACGAGTTGGGCTAAATCTTTATCGCCCGTAGAAATGACTACCGGCATCTCTTGCTGCTGGGCATGTTTTGCCAAGGTGGCAATGATGTCGTCGGCCTCGACGCCTTCAACGACTATTAATGGCAAACCCAAAGCGCGAATAGCAGTAAATAAGGGCTGAATTTGCTGCTGCAAATCATCGGGCATCACGGTGCGATTAGCTTTATACGCTGGATATAAATGGTGGCGAAAATTTTTAGTTTTCGAATCAAACACCACGGCAATATGTGTGGGCGTGTAATCTTTGATTAGCTTGCGCAGCATATTCAACACGCCATAGATAGCGCCAGTGGGCATGCCCTGCGTATTAGTTAATGGGGGCAAAGCATGGTAAGCCCGGAATAAATAAGAAGACCCGTCGATTAAAATGAACGGTTTTGAAGAGGATTTATCCATTTAATACCTATTTTCAATTGGACACATTCTTTAAGGACTATCAGTATACAGCAAATCTGGAATGAAAAAAGGCGGCTTATAAGCCGCCTTTTTTAGAGAACTGCCAATTACTGGTTGGTAGGAGTGGTCGTTGCAGGAGGCGCGGTGGTTGGAGAAACCGAAGGAGAAGTCAGGGTATTGGAAGGGGTTGTGCCGGTCGTACCAGGGGTGGTGGCGGGCGCGGTTACAGGAGTGGTAGGGGTGGTTGTCGTGGTGGATGGCGTAGTAGCTTGCGTGGGCATCAATACCACGTCAATTTCGTGGATCACGCCATTCGAAGCCATTTTGTCGGCTTTAACTACTTTGGCATTGTTAACCCGCACGGTGTTTCCAGTTTTATCTAAAGTAACCGGTTGACCTTGTACAGTATTCATTGGACCATTTTGAACGTCGCTAGCTAACACTTTGCCGGGAACAACGTGGTAAGTCAAAACCGCAACCAATTGGGTTTTGTCTTTCAACAATTTGTCCAAAGTGCCTTTAGGTAATTTCTTGAACGCGGCATTGGTAGGCGCGAACACAGTATAAGGGCCAGTGCCTTTCAAAGTATCTACTAAATCAGCCGCCTTAAGCGCTTTAACTAAAGTCGTTAGGTTTTTGTCGTGCATGGCTACCCCGACGATATCCATTTGAGTTTGAGCGGCGGCCCAAACTGCCTGAGTGATCAATAGCGACATAATAGCTGCTGTCAGCAGCTTAAAATATTTTCTCATTCTAAACTCCTTATTAATAATCTGATCATGGGTTTCCCCAATATCCCTAAAAATTGCTCAAAAATTCTAACTGTTATTTTTAAATTAGTCTGTAGGAAAAACTGGGCCTTAACCAAATCGTCTAATAAATGACAAGCTTGGAACATAGTAGTATTCTTTGCATATGTTATCACCCATCAAAAATACTTATGCCAAAAATGAGGCGGCTACCTGGCCTATCCCCAATTATTGGGATATAGCCGCTCTTGCGCTGATGCTGGCGCTGATATTGGCGTTCGGCTGGGGCGCATCGAAAATGATGGGACAATACCAGCTGGGCAAGCCCATTCCCATTTCCCTCAGTCCGCTCGAATTGCCTTATTATGCGCTGCGCACGGTGTTGCGGATGTTGATCGCGCTGGGTTTTTCGCTGCTGTTTACGTTTATTTTTGGCGCCTGGGCAGCTAAAAGCCGGCATGCAGAACGGATTATCATTCCTTGCATAGATATCCTGCAATCAGTGCCAGTATTGGGTTTTTTATCGGTTGCGGTGGTCATCTTTATTGGTTTATTCAAAGGGAGTATGCTCGGCCCAGAATGCGCGGCGATTTTTGCTATTTTTACCGCCCAAGTGTGGAACATGACCTTGAGCTTTTATCAAAGTTTATCCACAATCCCCAAGGACATGCGCGAAGCCGCCACAATGTTCCGTCTCTCCGCCTGGCAACGATTTTGGCGGCTCGATGCCTCGTTCGCCACCCCCGCCTTATTATGGAACATGATGATGTCCATGTCCGGTAGCTGGATTTTCTTGGTGGCCGCTGAAGCAATCTCTGTCGGTCAATACCAAATAACTTTACCTGGCATTGGTTCTTACATTGCTTTAGCCATCGCTCAGAAAAATTTAACCGCGATTATCTACGTGATCATCACCATGATAGTCGTGATTGCTTTGTACGATCAAATCCTGTTCCGCCCGCTGACGGCCTGGGCGGAAAAATTTAAAACCGAGCAAACCGCCGGAGAAGACTTACCTGAATCCTGGCTGCTTAATTTATTTCAGCGCACCCGTTTATTTCAGCATTGGGCCGCCGCTGGTTCGATCATGATGAATAATTTTATCAATCTGAGCTGGTGGCGAAGATCTGCCCCGCAACCGGAAGCTGCCGCTACGCGAATCACTCTGCGTTACACGGTAATGATCCTGTGGTATATCGTTCTCACCATTGTCCTGATTTTAGCGCTGCAATTTATCCTACGCTTTATTTTCTCGCAAATTACCTGGCATGAAGCCCAGCATGTTTTATTTTTAGGATCAGTCACCGCCGCCCGCGTGCTGAGTCTGATTGCCCTTAGCTCGTTGATTTGGGTGCCGATAGGCATCTGGATCGGCTTGAATCCTCGTATCTCGCAACTGATTCAGCCGCTGATTCAGTTTTTAGCGGCGTTTCCAGCCAATTTATTTTTTCCTATTATTACTTTAATGATCGTGCGCTATCAGTTAAATGTTAATATTTGGGTATCACCGCTGATGATACTAGGCACTCAATGGTATATTTTATTTAACGTGATCGCGGGGACTACCGCACTTCCTAAAAATTTACATCACGCGGTGGGAACCCTCAATGTATCGGGTTGGCTCTGGTGGCGGCGGTTTATGCTGCCAGGTATTTTTCCTTACTATATTACCGGAGCAATTACCGCTGCCGGCGGCGCCTGGAATATCAGCATTATTGCTGAAACCGTAAATTGGGGGCATATTCATTTGCAAGCGACCGGTTTAGGTTCTTATATCAGCACGGCTACGGCTCAAGGTGATTTCCGGAGATTATTACTAGGGATAGTGATCATGGCATTGTATGTCCTGGTGATCAATCGCGTGGTGTGGCGGCCATTGTACCGCCTGGCGGAAGAACGTTTTCAAATCTAAGAGCCTAATGGTCATTTATGCAAACTCCATTATTACAAGTTAAAAATATTAAAAAAGCCTTTAAAAAACGGGGCGCCCCCGAATTGTTAGTGCTAGACCAGGTTAATTTTAATATTGAAGCCGGCGAAATTGTCGCGTTGCTAGGTAAATCCGGCTCGGGAAAATCTACCCTATTGAGAATTATCGCCGGTTTGGTTCGTCCCACGGACGGCGAGGTGTTATTTCGTAACCGGCCTATTTTCCAGCCAGTGCCGGGTTTAACGATGGTGTTTCAAAATTTCGCGCTGTTACCATGGCTGACCGTATTAGAAAACGTTGAATTAGGGTTAGAAGCTCAAGGCGTGGAGCGAGAAGAACGCCGCAAGCGCGCGTTGAAGGCCATCGATATCGTGGGCCTGGACGGCTTTGAATCAGCTTACCCAAAGGAATTTTCCGGCGGCATGGCGCAGCGTGTAGGCTTCGCGCGCGCATTGGTGGTTGATCCAGAATTATTATTAATGGATGAACCGTTTTCAGCACTGGATGTGCTGACCGCAGAAAATTTGCGGAGTGATTTAATTAATATTTGGGAAACTTCTGCAACCCAAATTAAATCGGTATTATTAGTCACTCATAATATTGAAGAAGCGGCCTTTTTAGCCGACCGGATTTTTGTGTTTGGCACTGATCCAGGTCACGTGGCCGCTGAAATTAAAGTAGCGCTTAAACATCCCCGCGATTATCGAGATCCACAATTACGCCAGTTAATCGACGATATTTATACTTTAATGACGCGCCCCCCCACCACCAAAGTTCCGATGAAAGCCACTCGGGTTAAAACTATTGGGTTAACTTATCGCTTGCCCAAAGCCGAAATTTCCGAATTCATCGGTTTTATGGAAGAACTCGCCTACGAATACCATGGTAAGGCAGACCTGCCCAACCTGGCTGAGCAATTACATTTAGAAATTGATAGCTTATTTCCGCTTACGGAAGCGCTGGAAATCCTGCGTTTCGGAGTGGTTTCGGAGGGAGATATCGCGCTCACTGAACAAGGAAAAATGTTCGCAGAGGCCGACATTTTACAACGCAAACAAATTTTCGCCGCGCATTTAATGAGTTATGTGCCGTTGGCGCGGCATATTCGCCAGGTCCTTGACCGTAAATCTGATCACATGATCCAAGAGAAAAATTTTCTCTCAGAATTACAAGGTGATTTAAGTGAAGACGCGGCGGAGGAAGTCCTCGCCACGGTTATCGATTGGGGCCGCTATGCTGAATTGTTTGCGTATGATTATAATACCGGTATTTTAAGCCTAGAAAACCCGCAATAATAACCCTCAAAAGATTTGGCGTGGTATGATTTTTTATATGACGCCAAATCTGATTGCCCTGAAGAGATTTGGCGTGGTATAATTTTTTATATGACGCCAAATCTTGAGGGGCCGAAATGATTAATCGAGAAAGCTACGTAAACGAACTGCTATTTATATATGGTTATGGGGGGCATACCCTATTATCTGGAACAATTGCAGTCTAGCAAATCAGTTCCACAAAATATTAATCAATTGTGTTTTCATGAAAATGGTTTGCTGTTAACCGAATTTCCACGACTATTTCAGTCGTTATTTACGTTGGCGGAAATTAATATGCGGCTGATTAAAGTGATTGCCGACCAGCGCTACGGCCTAAGCCGTCAGCAGATTATCAAGAAGACCAAAATTCCTTCCGGCAGCAATTTGAATAGCCGTTTATACGAGCTGGAGGCGGCAGGATTTATTCATAGTTACACGCCTTATGGTTATAATAAAAAAGAAATTTATTATCGAGTGATCGATGAATATGCGTTATTTTATTTGCGATGGATACACCCGCTGCTGCACAGCGGTCATCCGTTCAGCGAGAATCACTGGCAGACCGAAATGAATACCGCGGGCTGGCATAGTTGGGCAGGTTATACGTTCGAGGGAGTTTGCTTGAAACACAGTAGCCAAATTCTGCGGGCATTAAAATTAAATGAGATCGGTTGTAAAATCAGTAGTTGGCGGCATGTTGCCGCAGTCAAATCCTCGGCCAATGGAGCACAAATTGATCTTTTATTCGATCGCAATGACCAAGCCATTACTGTATGTGAAATTAAATATAGCGAGAAGGCTTACGTCTTGGATAAAGCAATAGCCAAATCCCTATTGCAAAAACGCGATATTTTTGCGAATGTGACTAAAACTAAAAAACAAATATTTATGGCTTTGGTGACCACCATGGGATTAAAACCAGGAATCTGGAATGATGAAGTGATTGACGCAGTCGTTACCTTAGATCAATTGATGAGATGAGATGAAAAATTTACAACCATTTCCGCAGCAAGACAGCACTTTTTTGCTGCCCGGCCCGGCTGGGCAATTAGAGGTGATGACTACCTGGCCGAACGCTCCGGTTAGGGGTGTTGCGGTTATTTGTCACCCCGATCCGCGCCAAGGCGGGACGATGAACAATAAAGTGGTCACGATTCTGGCGCGCGCGCTGGGCAATGCTGGGCTGGCTACGGTGCGGTTTAACTTTCGCGGTATTGGTTTGAGCGCTGGGGAATATGGCCATGTCCAGGGCGAATTAGCGGATTTGACTGCGGTAATAGATTGGACCAAAACGGTACTCCCAGGACAACCCTTGTGGTTAGCGGGATTTTCTTTTGGCTCGTATATTAGCGCATTGGCGGCGCAATCGGTTCAGCCCCCCGCTGTTGGATTAATCAGTATCGCTCCGTCAGTCAATCGTTATGACTTCAAGCAACTCACGTCTACCCGTTGTCCTTGGCTAGTGGTGCACGGTGATCAAGATGAGGTGGCGCCTTTTGCAGATACTCAAGCTTGGGCAGCGCATCCGCCTTCACCTTTAAAATTCATCGTCATGCCCGGGGCCAGTCATTTCTTCCACGGGCGCTTGTTGGAATTGCGCGACCATATCGAACGGTGGATACATTTGATATCATAACCTTTATGAAAAATATCAATGAACAAGTTGAACAGGCGCTGCAAGAATTAGGGATGAGTGGCGCTGATCACTGGAAACAGCGGATCTCCGCCCGCGACGTGGTGTATCTTTTAGATCACTGTCCGTTTTTGGAAATTTCTGATCCTCGGCAGCAGCCGCCTGCTCAGGATATTCAGCCTTTAAAAATAGTCACCGCCCGGTCTGGCTGGAAAATTCATGATTTTAAAAATATGCTCAGCAGCTCTCCTGGCGAATTGCTGTACGGCAATCCAAACGAAGAGGATGAGGGTGGCGGGAGCGGAGGGCGATTCCCTAAAGCGGGCACTCTGATCAACCAAGCGGTGATTACTGCTTTTGAGATGATTGAGATTGCTGAGCGGCATGGCTGGCCTGGAATCCAGCTTGTGGATGGCCATCCCCTGATGGTTTGGGCAGCCTGGGTACAAACTTTAGATTCCGGGATGGAAATAGAGGGATACACACCCACCGCTAAAGATTATGCGAAATGGCGGCGGCTGAAGAGCGCCCGGCCAGAGACGGGAGTGTCTCCAAGGCCCTCGCGCTAATCATTAGCCCCCAACGCCCGACTCTCATAGAATTAGTTTGCGCAATGTGTTGCTTCACCGCCTGATCATTCTTGGCTACAACTGCCTTAGCCTGTTTGGCTTTACTGGTTTTAACCCACTCTTGCATGAGTTCTCCAATTCGACCGGGACTCATCCCAGTCAAGTCGGCCCTCACCGTACCCGTCCCATGACCAGTCACTTTTAATTGCAGGCCGTATCTTGCATTGATTGCGGCAATGGCTTGCTCTAGTGTTTCAGAATCCACAAACTTGCCACAGCTCTTTAGGTCTTCAAAAATCTGTTCACATCCTGGAACTTCCGAAAGTAACTGCGGTCCATGGTGATCCGTACCGTAAGTAGGTAACGTCAGCTCAATACCGTGGACATCAATCACCATCGTTTCTAAAGTTTTGGTCGCTGTCGTCACGCCGGTCTCATCTTCAGGTAGTTTACGCAGCTCGGATCGCAACCGGTCGTCGTTCGCTGCTTTCGCTGCTTTTTCTCTTCTGACCCGCTCGTCGTTGGCCACCTCTCGTAATTCCACCTCTTTGTCCGGTGCGGTAGGCAAAGCCCGGTCTTCGCCTATGGCTGCGGAGGAAGCCGCTTCGGCTAAGGCTAGAGATTTTTCTTGTTCAGACGCGTGAGGATCTAATGTTAATTCAGTGACCGTGACCGCGTACGCATGGGCGACCTCGGGTGGGCTCCCAGGGATTCTTGCGGCAATTAATGCGCCTATTACTGCTGGGGTTTCACCGTCTTGAACCGCTTTTTTGGCAATTTCTCTAATTTCTTTCAGTTTTTCAGGGTCAGTCACTCCGGACTTACGGGCAATGGCTTCAGCCGCGGCTGCCGCTTTTATTTCTTTTTCTTCACCGGGCTTCGCATCTGTTATATCAGCTGTTTCTCCAGCCTGTAACCCGGTATGAACTAATTCACCCATCCAGGCGGAGTCCGTCAATTGAGCGACGGTTAATTCATCCACTTTTGCGGGGATTTTATAGGCATCATCAACGAGAGTTCCCGGTCCGGTTAACTTCTCCGCTTGAGCTTTAAAAGACTCAGTAGCCTTAACCGCAAAGTTTGTATAAGAGTGCATCTGTTTAGAGACTTCTTCAATTGGGTAAGTCCCGGTTTTAAGCGTTTCATGAGAGAACTTTGCCGCAGCTTGATTACCCACCGCTTCAGCAGCTTTTTCAAAGTACTGCTTCTGGGCCTTAGACATTGTATCCAATGGGATCCCGTGTAAAAATTGAGTTTTTGCTGTTGAATACACCAAATTAGCGGCAACTTTTATATCTGGGTGAGCACCTCTAAGTTGGGCTTGCCCAGCTGCAATTCCATTCACTATCGCAGTATTGATACGATTATCAAAATCCGCAACTCTTGCTCCAACAGGAACACTTGGATTATACAGTCCATTTATTGCACGCATTACTTGTTGACTTGATTCAACGCGCGCTAAGTCTAACCCAGCTTGAACGGCGGGCTTCAACGCCGAACGGCCTAGCTGCATTATCTGAGGGCTTGTCAGTGTGAGCGCTACAGCCTTGGTTTGCTCTGGGGAAATTCCTAATCTGGCTCCAGTGGCGCCAATATAAGCTCCCATCACTGAAGCTTGTTGCATCAACTCAGGCGCTCGTTGTGGATCCTCCTCTATTAGAATGAGAACTATGTCATTGACAGTCTGAAACGATCCCTCGGCAACAGTTCTAATGAATCCAAGAGGAAGGGCGTCATAACCAACTCCGCGAGCCTCTACATTAATGAAAGCCTCCCGAGCAAACCTTGCTGCCCGCAGGGGGGAATTATTAACAAGTCGGCGGCGGGCCGCTATACCACTAGCGGCGATAGCAGAGAATGGTGTCATGCTCGGCGTTATAGAGGCAAGCCCTTCAACATAAGCCGTGGCCCGGCTGATGTCTACGCCTTCAGAACCGCGAACTTGCTCAATTAACGCCGCAGTCGCCCCGGCTGCTGGGGACTTTTTGAGAGTTGGAAATATATCCGATGCAACCGTGGTGCCGGCGGCTACTCCACCCATTCCCTGGTCTTTCGGCAACAACTTGGCTGTTGAATGCACTGCCCGCAATAGCATTTTTGCGGTTTTGGTAAGCGCAGGATCTACTGTTCCAGGTTTTGCTTGCTCAATATAATTCTTAACTTCGTCTAATTTCAGGCCATCTAATTTGCCTTCCTTCTCAACATAGAATTTCGTAAATCGCTCAGCTAATTTGATGGCTTCCTCTTGGGTGCAGCCGTTATCCATCGCTACCGGCACTACCACCGCGGCTACTTCACGGAAATTCTGAGTTTTCGAATCTTGATCCGCTTGCGGATGGCTCGTCTCCACATTTTGAATGGCTTGAATGCCCGCTGTCATGATATAAGCTTTTTGGATTTCATAAAAAAGGCGGGGTTTGGCAGCCTCAAAATCAGGGTGAAAATTTGCTGGTAAAGGAGGAAAACCGGCTAGCAAAAGTTGGGTCTCAATATTGTCAAAATTCTGGCATAACGCAGAATGGCGAATAGGAGGAACTGGATGATTCGTAGCATTTTCGTCTGTTATGGCCTGATTGACGATTTTTAAAGCGTTATCATCACTTATCTCGCCATTTTTTAAATAATGAGCTACCAATTTATCACGAATATCATTTAGCAAGCCTTGTGAAGGATTCTGATCGTGCAAACCCAAACTGTTTGGATCTGCTGCAAAATAAATAATTTTCTCTACATTTCCCTGCACGGTATTAAGTTTTGCCTCTATAGAGTCCTTAACCCTTTTCTCATCAAAACTATTTCTTGTTAGAATTTCACCTACTACCACGTTAGTTATTGGCTTACCAAACCCGGCGAATCCAGCTCCAGCGGCTACCGCACCTATTCCCGCACCAATGGCGAAAGCGGTGGCTTTTGGCAAGGCGGGTTTGCTCTCGCTATTTACGTCGCGCAGAGCATTTTCACGCTCCACTGGGGCATCATGTTCTTTGCCAACTAAAGCAGTTAACGCCAACCGAGCTACAGGGCCTTTTCCGGACGGTAATTTCTTCGCCCCGGCCTCAGCCGCCTGCACGAAATCTTTTCCGGCTTTGCGCGCTTTCTCCACTTCGGTGCGCACGTCATTTTCCTGTGCTCCGGTCGTCAGCTGCGCCACTTTGCCAGCGCCAGCCTGTGCGGCTTTATTTGGAATATCGTCATACAGAGCTTTTACTTGGATAGATGCGTCATGAATATCTGAGTCCAACGGCATTGGAATTCGCGGCTCATTAGGGGTGACCCCGGGTAGAACACGATTTGGATCTCCTCCAACACCCCTATCCTTTCGGGCCATAATTGTAGTAGTCATTAAATTAATTGACGTCGGTGCTTCCTCATCATCTAAAAAAGCCTGGCCCTCTCTAGCCGGCGCCAATGCTTCAGCATCGTCCTCTGAAATATGCGAAGTTAGAATTTCAGCTACTTTTTCTGCATTTATGTCGCCATGCGCTTTATAATACTCCGCAATTTCTATGAGAGCTGTTCTGAGATTTTCTTCACCTTCTTCAATCTCACCTTCAAATTCAAAGTCTGCAAGATCTGGATCACAAATAGCTGCAATAGCGTGATTACTGAGTTTAATTTCTTGCTTAATAGTATTTTTTACTATCGTGTCATTGATTGGCGGATCGTTTAAATGCCGGTCGTGAATTTGGTTGGCGATATTTTTGGCTACACCCTCAGGAATGCCAGCTTTTTTGATCTTATCAATAGCCTCTATTTTGGTATTCGCTACAGAATCCCTAGAAGCTTTCACGCCTTGAGTAATGAGTAAAGCCAACTCTCCCGCCTGATGAATAGATGCGGGTTTAATTGCGTTGATATCCAATCTTACATAATTCATTCTTTCGGTAATAAGAGTTTCATCAATTTTTCCAGTCCGGCAAAAGTGCCTAACCACATCTTCTGCTACTATTACGGCATCGACGCTAGGAGCGCCAGCCTCTGTTAACGCTAAAAATAAAGCGTTACCCAAAGTACCGGCTTGAGTAACCATAGACTGGGCCTTAGCACGCCGGGTTAGGTCAGCCGAATTCAAATCATTCTCTAGGCCGTTGCAAGCCTCTCGAACAAATCGATTTGTATAATAGCCTTTTTCATCTAGGTTAGGTATTGGAATACGGCCTATTGATTGGGTTATTTCTCGGGTAAAATCATCCGCCTTAAACTCTTCAATATTAAATCCCTCGGCCTCCAATGTCTTAAAAATATGATCAGCTACCGCCAATGAACTAAGCGCTACCGCAGTTAAGGTTGTGGTTTCTGGCGAATCCTTAATATGAGTTTGCACCTGATCCAATGCGCCTTGGGCAGAGTCAGCAGCTGCTTTATCGGCGCCGGATGGGTCGTTTTTGGGGGAGACTTCGGTAACTGATTTGCTGACTTTAGCTTTTAGTTCTTCGGGTTTGGTAAGATCGGTCGTTTTGTCTAAAATAATCTTCGCGCCCGTCATCGCGGCGACGGTGGGAATGGCGGATTTGGGGGCGGATTTGGGCAGCGCGCTGACTCGCCGGTCCCATAATTCAACCTGCTGTAGCTCTTTGGTCTCAGGCAGAATACCTTTCGCACGTTTTTTATTAATCTCTTTAATTTGAGTGTTGAACTCTCCCGTTTCTTTTTCTATACGGTGCTGGGAGCTAACCAACCCCAACAGAGTTTTTTTCTGACCCGGAGTCAAATCATACTGCCGAAAGAAACTCTTTACCCCTACATTATCAGGGCCTAGCTTCACCAATACTGCTTGCAATGTGTCGATAGAGACGCCTCTGTTGTCAGCAGACGGCAAGCCAATGGCAGCCAGCGCGTCGGTTTGGCGTTTTAATCCGGCATCGTCGGCAGCTAGTAAATGATCACGCCCGGCAAGAGGGAATATCGTTCGCATCTCTGATGCCAATAACCCTCGCGAACGATGCAATAAAAGGCTATGAAATTGAGTGCGCGCAGCGATAGCCAGCTCTGCACTGGACGATGGAGTCGCTCCGCCGATGATGAGCAATGATTGTAACAGCTTCATGGCTTGGTTCGCGGTATCGTTTGGCGGGTCTTGAGGAAATGGCTGTCCTGATTGCAGCACTTTGTCGATATCGAATTGGTAATGGGCTAAGGCTTCACGCGTATATAAAGCAGACGCCTGCGCTTCTGAAAGCGGCGCTGGTTTTCCTGGAGAACTTTTTGCTTTGACACTCTCATAATCGAAAGGCTCAATATCCCCTACTAAAGGTAAAGGCGGCAACTCACGTTCGTCTTCAGAACGTCTTACCGGATGTTTTGCTAAAATTTCCCTGCCTTCTGTCAGCCAAGGAAATTGCATCAGCGAGGTGTCAGGAGGGATATGCGTATTATGCGCTTGGTTATATTTAGCCAGTTCAAGGCAGTACTCGCCTAACGCATTCATAAATTCCACCGCGCGTTTGTTAGGTTCAGTCACGAAGCGGCGGCCTGCGAATTTATACTCAGAAGTAGGATAGACGGGTTCACCACGCTGTTGAATTTTATCTTCAGTATATTGAGCCCAAGCCGCTTTTTTGCTTTGCGCCTCAGCCTTTGCCCGTATAACCGGTTCCGTTTCGTAAATAAGGCCCCTTTTTACACTTCTCTTGCTTTCCCTCAATAGCTCTGCTTGAGCTGTCGGTCTCATTACGAAAGGATTTCTCATGCATTAACCTCGCCTTAAGCAGGGGGCTACCCACCGCGTTATCGTTATTCTTTGGTAAAGGGATAGTATACCGATTTAAACTTAAGAGAACATTAAGGCAGGGGCAGGTTCGAACTTGTGGATGGCCAATCCCCCGATGGTTTGGGCAGCCTGGTTAGCCCCCAGGCCCGACTCTCATAGAATTGGTTTGCGCAATTTGTTGCTTCACCGCCTGATCATTCTTGGCTACAACTGCCTTAGCCTGTTTGGCTTTACTGGTTTTAACCCACTCTTGCATGAGTTCTCCAATTCGACCGGGACTCATCCCAGTCAAGTCGGCCCTCACCGTACCCGTCCCATGACCAGTCACTTTTAATTGCAGGCCGTATCTTGCATTGATTGCGGCAATGGCTTGCTCTAGTGTTTCAGAATCCACAAACTTGCCACAGCTCTTTAAGTCTTCAAAAATCTGTTCACATCCTGGAACTTCCGAAAGTAACTGCGGTCCATGGTGATCCGTACCGTAAGTAGGTAACGTCAGCTCAATACCGTGGACATCAATCACCATCGTTTCTAAAGTTTTGGTCGCTGTCGTCACGCCGGTCTCATCTTCAGGTAGTTTACGCAGCTCGCCTCGCAACCGGTCGTCGTTCGCTGCTTTCGCTGCTTTTTCTCTTCTTACCCGCTCGTCGTTGGCCACCTCTCGTAATTCCACCTCTTTGTCCGGTGCGGTAGGTAGAGCCCGGTCTTCGCCGATGGCTGCGGAGGAAGCCGCTTCGGCTAAGGCTAGAGATTTTTCTTGTTCAGGCGCGTGAGGATCTAATGTTAATTCAGTGACCGTGACCGCGTACGCATGGGCGACCTCGGGTGGGCTGCCAGGGATTCTTGCGGCAATTAATGCGCCTATTACTGCTGGGGTTTCACCGTCTTGAACCGCTTTTTTGGCGATTTCTCTAATCTCTTTCAGTTTCTCAGGATCAGTCACTCCGGATTTACGGGCAATGGCTTCAGCCGCTGCTGCCGCTCTTTCAGCGTTTTCCTCAAGGGTGATTCTAGCTTGCTCCTCGGGATCTCTCCCTACTCTCGCTTCTACTTTAGCCTCTTCTCCAGCTCGTAACCCGGTATGCACTAATTCGGCCATCCAGCCGGAGTCCGTCAATTGAGCGGCAGTTAATTGGTCCACTTCTGCGGGGATTTTGTAGGCATCGCCAACGAGATTATCCCCAGTTAGCTTCTTCACCTGAGCCTTTAAAGACGCAGTACCTTCCACGACACGTTTTGCATAAAGCTGCGCTTGTTTTGCGGTTTGGTTAAATTCTGCCTCATCTGCAAGATTTCCGGTTTTTAACTTCTCCATTGAAAAATCTGCCGCGGCTTTATTGCCTACCACTTCAGCCACTTTTTCAAAGTACTGCTTACGGGCGACAGGCTTCGTATCTAAATTATGAGGTAGCTGATATGCAGCTACTCCATTTAAAAAATGGTTTTTTGCTGCCAAATAAGCTTCATCCGCGTTCCTCGCTGCCGCTCCATTGGGTAGAGTTCTATTATTTATCGCATCCTCAAGACGAGCCTTAGAATCTGCATACATTCCTCCTGCTGGGATTTTAATCTCATTAGGAACAGCCGTGTTTAGGGCATCGACTACCGCTAGACATCCTTTGGCCCGCTCTAAGGCTAACGCAGCTTGTACGGTGGGCATGTATGCAACGGAGCCTTTTCGCATAACGTTAGGGCTGGTCAATGCCAAGGCTACAGTCCTTGTAACTCCATTTTCATCCAGCCCCAACCTGGCTCCAGTCGCACCAATATAAGCTCCCATGATTGCGGCTCGCTGACGCAACTCGGATGTTGTAGCTGTAGCCGGAGGTATGGGAAGCAAATAAGTGAGGACTCTATGGACAGTCTGAAATGACTCGGAGGCAATTGTCCAAATGTGGCCAGGATTAGGCAGATCCTCAAAATTAACTCCGGGGGCTTCCACATTAACATAAGCTGTCCGAGCAGAAAGAGCTACGTTGTTGGTATTGTTACCAGCTTTAACGCCCCGGCGGGCGGCTATACCACTAGCGGCGATAACAGAGAAGGGTGTCATGCTCGGTGTTATATGGGTAAGTCCTTCAACATAAGCCGTGGACCGGCTGATGTTTACGCCTTCAGAACCGCGAACTTGCTCAATTAACGCCGCAGTCGCCCCGGCTGCCGGGGACTTTTTGAGAGTTGGAAATATATCCGACGCGACCGTGGTGCCGGCGGCTACTCCACCCATTCCCTGATCTTTCGGCAACAACTTGGCTGCTGAATGCACTGCCCGCAATAGCATTTTTGCGGTTTTGGTAAGCGCAGGATCTACTGTTCCAGGTTTTGCTTGCTCAATATAATTCTTAACTTCGTCTAATTTCAGGCCATCTAATTTGCCTTCCTTCTCAACATAGAATTTCGTAAATCGCTCAGCTAATTTGATGGCTTCCTCTTGGGTGCAGCCGTTATCCATCGCTACCGGCACTACCACCGCGGCTACTTCACGGAAATTCTGAGTTTTCGAATCTTGATCCGCTTGCGGATGGCTCGTCTCCACATTTTGAATGGCTTGAATGCCCGCTGTCATGATATAAGCTTTTTGGGCCTCATGTACGAGACTATCTTTCACTACTTGGGCATTAAAGAAAGGAGCCGGTAGGTCTGTCCCCTGATCCGCGTCGATTTCTTCCAATGGTTTATTAAATCGGTCAAACCCTCGATTAGCAGCTGGAAGAGGAGCTATATTTTCATTGTGTGCCTTATTGTGGTCGCTTATGGCTTCATTTAGAATTTTTAAAGCACTTATATTATCAATACGGCCTTGCTTTAGATAATGATTTATTAACCGCTTATGGATATCACGTTTTAAATCTTCAGGATTATTCGCTGCTACAATTCCACCTGTGACCAGTCCTGCACGATAATTAATTTGTCTCAATACGTGCTCCAGCACGTCAATCCGGCCATCAATAGAATTGCGAACTCCATCAATATCAAATTTGTGGTCAACCAGCAGGCTCTCGATCACCGGTTTAGATAGGGTATTACCAAATCCAGCTAATCCAGCTTTGGCAGCTACCACACCTATTCCCGCACCAATGGCGAAAGCGGTGGCTTTTGGCAAGGCGGGTTTGCTCTCGCTATTTACGTCGCGCAGAGCATTTTCACGCTCCACTGGGACATCATGTTCTTTGCCAACTAAAGCAGTTAACGCCAACCGAGCTACAGGGCCTTTTCCGGACGGTAATTTCTTCGCCCCGGCCTCAGCCGCCTGCACGAAATCTTTTCCGGCTTTGCGCGCTTTCTCCACTTCGGTGCGCACGTCATTTTCCTGAGCACCGCTCAGCTGCGCCACTTTGCCAGCGCCAGCCTGTGCGGCTTTATTTGGAATATCGTCATACAGAGCTTTTACTTGGATAGATGCGTCATGAATAATCTGAGTCCAACGGCATTGGAATTCGCGGCTCATTAGGCACAATTGGAGGCAGCATCCACTGGGGGATGGGCGATGGCTTCATCTTTTTGAGCGACAATCAGATCAGCTATTAAACCAATATTGGTTTGAACCACATCTGCCTCACCTGCATCAAACTCTCCCGGTCCTACCCATTCATGTATATGTGGAGTTAAAATCTCAATTATCTTAGCTTTATCTATATCACCATGGGTTTTATAATGATCTGCGATTTCTATAAGAGCCGCTTTAAATTCCTTTTCTTCTTCAGGGTTTCTTTCTCTGCCTTCTAAAACTGGATTATAAAGAGCTGCAATTACGTGATTACTCTTCTTAACTTCTTGCTTGATAAAATCATTTACTATTTTGTCATCAATTGGCGGATTGTTTAAATGCCGGTCGTGAATTTGGTTGGCGATATTTTTGGCTACACCCTCAGGAATGTGAGCTTTTTTGATCTCATTAATAGCCTCTATTTTGGTATTCGCTACAGAATCCCTAGAAGCTTTCGCGCCTTGAGTAATCAATAAAGCCAACTCTCCCGCCTGATAAATGGTAGTGGGTTTAGTGACACGAATATCGACTCCAGCTGTTCTCATGTGATCAGCAACAATATTCTCATCGAATTTACCCGTCTTAAGATAATGCTCAATTACACCGTCTATAATTAAATTTTTCTCATGAAGCGAAACACCTGCGCTGGTTAATGCTAACGATAAAGCGTTTGCAAGAACACCGACCCCGGCAATCTTAAGTTGGGCCTTAGTACGGTGATTTGAATTGTCCTGACTCAATGCGTCAGCCAATTGATTATAAGCATGACGGACATACTGTTGGGTATCATTCAGGCTGTCTTGATCAGGAACGGGACCTGTGGCCCCTACTGACGTGGTTATTTCATTCTTAAATTTATCAGCATGCAATTCTCCAATCTTAAACTCTTTTGCTTCTAGAGTTCTAAAAATATGATCAACTATTGGGAATGAGCTAAGCGCTACCGTAGTTAAGGTTGTGGTTTCTGGCGAAGTCTTAATATGAGTTTGTACCTGCTTCAATGCCTCTGCTGCAGAGTCAGCAGCTACTGACTCTGCGCCGGATGGGTCGTTTTTGGGGGAGACTTCGGTAACTGATTTGCTGACTTTTGCTTTTAGTTCATCGGGTTTTGTAAGATCGGTCGACTTGTCTAAAATAATCTTCGCACCCGTTATCGCGGCTACGGTGGGAATGGCGGATTTGGGGGCGGATTTGGGCAGCGCGCTGACTCGCCGGTCCCATAATTCAACCTGCTGTAGCTCTTTGGTCTCAGGCAGAATACCTTTCGCTCGTTGTTTATTAATCGCTTTAATTTGAGTGTTGAACTCTCCCGCTTCTTTTTCTATACGGTGCTGGGAACTGATCAACCCCAACAGCGTTTTTTTCTGGTCCGTAGGCAAACCAATCTTTTGCAAGAAACTCTTTACTCCCACATCATCGGGACCTCGTTTCACCAATACTTCCTGTAATCTCTTGAAAGAGACGGCGTTGTTCGCAGCGGGCGGTAAGCCAATGGCGGCCAATGCTTCGGTTTGGCGCTTTGATTCATCAGGAGCACCAGGAACTCCTATATAATCGTTCACGGCACGAGGGAATATTGTCAGCACCTTTGATTCCAATAACTCTCGAGAACGATGCAGTAAAAGGCTATGAAATTGAGTGCGCGCAGCAATCGACAGCTCTGCACTGGACGATGGAGTCGCTCCGCCGATGATGAGCAATGATTGTAACAGCTTCATGGCTTGGTTCGCGGTATCGTTTGGCGGGTCTTGAGGAAACGGCTGTCCTGATTCCAGTACTTTGTCGATATCGAATTGGTAATGGGCTAAGGCTTCGCGGGTATATAAAGCAGACGCCTGCGCTTCTGAAAGCGGCGCTGGTTTTCCTGGAGAACTTTTTGCTTTGACACTCTCATAATCGAAAGGCTCAATATCCCCTACTAAAGGTAAAGGCGGCAACTCACGTTCGTCTTCAGAACGTCTTACCGGATGTTTTGCTAAAATTTCTTTACCTTCAGTGAGCCAAGGAAATTGCATCAAAGAAGCATCAGGAGAGATATGTGTATTATGCGCTTGGTTATATTTAGCCAGTTCAAGGCAGTACTCGCCTAACGCATTCATAAATTCCACGGCGCGTTTGTTAGGTTCAGTCACGAAGCGGCGGCCTGCGAAAGGATAAGGGATAGGAGACTTAACCTGTTTAATATCTAGCCCGCCCTGAAAGCCAATTTTATACTCAGGAGTAGGATAAACAGGTTCACCACGACGCTGTTGAATTTTATCCTCAGTATATTGAGCCCAAGCCGCTTTTTTGCTTTGCGCCTCAGCCTTTGCCCGTATAACCGGTTCCGCCTCATAAACAAGGCCCCTTTCTACACTTTTCTCGCCTTCTCTCTTTAGTTCTGCTCGAGCTGTCAGTCTCATTGCGAAAGGATCTCTCATGCATTAACCTCTAAAATTAAGGATCGTCGTATCGTCGTGTTATTAATCAAAGCCTTAAGCAGGGGACTACCCACCGCGTTATCGTTATTCTTTGGTAAAGGGATAGTATACAGATTTAAGCTTAAGAGAACATTAAGATAGGAGGCGGGTTCGAAAAAGAGCCGGCGGGGCTTGACTCGCTGGCCCCGCGGCATGAACGCTAAAGAGCAGGCTTTATTCAACCATTTCTTTCAGTTTTTTCAGCGGTCTGATTTTGACGACATTCCGGGCAGGCTTGGCTTTGAACATCATTTCTTCACCAGTAAAAGGATTGGTCCCTTTGCGGGCTTTAGTAGCTGGTTTGTGCTTGACCACACATTTAGCCAATCCAGGCACGGTAAATTCACCAGCGCCTTTTTTATGTAAATGACGCATAGCCAGGTTGTTTAACACTAAAAATATATCGGCAACTTGTTTGCGGCTCAATTCAGTCAATTCAGCAATATTGCTATAAATTTGCGATTTAGTATAAGCCGAAGAAATAGGCGTGCTCACTAATTTCTTCTCAATATTGACTTTTTTTACAGCTTTTACGGCTTTTACAGCCGAATGTTTAACAGCACCGCGCCCAGCCACTTTCTTTTTGACAGCTTTTGGCGCTGCGGTTTTGCGAGTTTTTTTCATTTTAGGCATTATCAATCCCTCTTGATTTCAGTTAAAAAACAAATAACAACTAGCCGGCTACATGCCAGCGAAAATAAAATACCATATTTTTTCAGAAAAAAACATTTTTTCATTTTAAATGCAGGGGTTTTTGTGGTTTCTGTCACCGCAGCAAACGCGAGCGTACCGAGAAATCCGCAAAAAACTGACAAGATAAGGTTTCAACTCTACCAGTACTTGATTTTTACCACAGAAATAATGTAAAATCTCCCACCTTAACGAATTTATGAGGATTGTGTGTTATGTCAACTGATATGAGCTGTGGTTACCACGTAGAACCACAGTGGTATTTAGTAAACGCAGAGGGTCAAACCCTTGGCCGGCTAGCCAGCAAATTGGCCCAGCGGTTGCGTGGTAAAAGTAAACCTACTTTTACTCCCCACGTCGATACTGGTGATTTCTATATTGTTATCAATACCAAGGCGTTAAAAGCGACTGGAAAAAAGGCTAACGATAAGTTTTATTACCGCCATAGCGGACAGCCCGGCCAGTTAAAACAAGAAACGCTCGGGGTGATGATGAACCGCAAACCTGAATTGGCCTTAGAACTGGCCATTAAGGGCATGTTGCCCAAAAATCCCCTGGGACGGAAGATTTTCAAAAAATTAAAAGTTTATGCAGGCAGCGAACATCCGCATCACGCACAACAACCTCAGTCTATTGAGCTTTAATCGAGGATAACCCATGGCAAAAGCTGAAAAATACTATTTAGGAACCGGCAGACGAAAAAATTCTACCGCTCGCGTTTTCTTAAAATATGGCAAAGGCGACATTATCATTAACGGGCGTACCCTTGATGAATATTTTGGACGCGAAACCGCGCGCATGGTCGTTTACCAACCTTTAGAAGCGGTAGACGCAGTCAATCAGTTCGATTTTACTATTACTGTTCAAGGCGGCGGCATTAGCGGCCAAGCTGGAGCCATTCGCCATGGCATTACCCGCGCCCTTCTCGCCTATCAGCAAGAAGAAGGCAATGAGGAAGAATGGCGGCGTATCCTTCGAAAAGCAGGTTACGTAACGCGTGATCCACGAGCCGTAGAACGGAAAAAAGTAGGCCGGCATAAAGCCCGCAAAGCCCCACAATTCTCTAAACGTTAATTTTGGCTTTCAAATTGTTCGTGGGCGTTCCTCCCGAAGTACTAAATGAATTTTACTAGCTCAAGGGGATAGATCTGCAAACGCAGAACGTTCAATTTTGCCTCAGGTTGAACGAAAAATCATCCTAAAAAGCGGAGCATACACAGGTATGTGAGCATTTTTAGGATGATTTTTCGTTCAACCTGAGGCAAAAGTGGACGTTCCTATCCACAGAGCTATTAAGATGAAGATTGGGGGATCGTCTAGTGGTAGGACTACGGACTCTGACTCCGTTAACCTAGGTTCGAATCCTAGTCCCCCAGCCAACAAGATAGGAGCAATTTTATTTCTATGACTATATTAAAACGCGCTATTATGACTCTCTATTCAGGGGATTTAGATATTTATAGTCATCAAGTGCGCATTGTACTAGCTGAAAAAGGGGTTAACGTGGATATCGTTAGCACCGATGAGAATAATCCCAGTGAAGATTTACTGGAATTAAATCCTTATAACACCTTGCCTACTTTGGTAGACCGGGAGCTAGTCCTATATCAAGCGCGCGTGGTGATGGAGTATTTAGACGAACGCTTTCCTCATCCCCCGTTACTGCCGGTTTATCCGGTAGCACGTGCTAAAAGCCGGTTGATGATTTACCGTATTAACCGTGATTGGTATAGCCTATATAATACCATTATGGAAGGCAATGCCAAAACCATAAAAACCGCCCGTAATGAACTCAGGGAAGGGTTACTCAGTTTAGCTCCGGTATTTGCCGACTCCCCCTATTTCTTAAGTGAAGAATTTACCTTAGTGGATTGTTGCATTGCTCCTCTGCTATGGCGGTTACCCAGTTTAGGGGTCGAGTTCCCCAATACCGCCGGGGCGAAACCCGTACATGAATATATGAAACGTCTGTTTAAGCGAGAAGGCTTTCAATCCAGTTTAACTGAAGCTGAATTAGATCTTAGAGACTAAGTGGTAAATCCTATGCTCCCAAAACGTCCCTACCTGTTGCGCGCGATGTATGATTGGATATTGGATAATCACCTCACGCCATACATCGTGGTGGATACTACCGTACCTGAAGTGCAAGTGCCGCCAAACTACATTGAAGATGATAAAATTACGCTTAATCTCTCACCACCAGCGGTAACTGGGTTTGCCATGAATAACGAAGCCCTTGAATTTAAAGCCAGTTTCAACGGGCGGTTAATGCACCTATATATACCCATAGAATCCATTATTGTTATCTATGCCCTCGAAAATAATCATTGTTTGGTCTTTGGCCCGCACGAGATCAGCAAGGGCATTATTGTTAATATGACAGAAGGACCGGAAGATGATCACGATGGGACAAGCGACGAAGATGATAAAGGCGGCGGAAGCGGCGACCGCTCTCTGCGCCCCAAAGGCCCCCCAAAACTAAGCATCGTTAAATAATAACTATTCAGCCGGTGGATAGGAACGCCCACTTTTGCCTCAGGTTTGACGAAAAATCGTCCTCAAAATGCTCACATAGCCATCTATGCTCCGCTTTTTCGGCCAATTTTTCGTCAAACCTGAGGCAAAATTGGACGTTCTGCGTATGCGTATTTAACCTCCTGAACTTACAATTAAACAGCCGACGGACCATTATCCCGAGGTTTGTGGCGCCGTGACCCCACGGTCAAGCCGCGGGATGACGAGGCTTTTAGCAAAACAAATAGCTACAAAACCAATGACTACTCCGAAAGCAATGTCTATTGCATAATTCCA
Source organism: uncultured Pseudomonadota bacterium (assembly GCA_963697455.1). Classification (GTDB taxonomy): domain Bacteria; phylum Pseudomonadota; class Gammaproteobacteria; order Coxiellales; family Coxiellaceae; genus JAFEDN01. Next base: position 147,776 of record CAVOOI010000017.1, read on the forward strand.
ACCTAAAAACAGAGTCGCTCCGATCGCCATTAAATTGAGCAATAGCAAGGGAGCAAAAAAACCTAGACTTGCTTTACGCCAGATATAAATAGTAATAACGGACCACAGCACATGGAACGACGGAAAAGCCAGGATGCCTCCGTCAAAAGTGGTGATCATTAAATACTGATGAATTTGTTTGAAATTAAGTACTGTATCAATTTGGGCTCGATTAAAATGGGTATCGCTGTAGATGCTCGCTGGACCGACTCTAGGGAAAAAATAATATGTCGCCGCGCCAATTAAAAAAGCTAACAAGGAAGTGACTAAATAAAATTGCAGCGGCTCCCGTTGATCCTGTTTCTTGCCCCAAAAAAACAATAGCAATGGCATTAACAACCATTGCGCCACAACACTCTGATAAGCTATTTTCAAGACTATCAATAAAATAGGATGAGCGTAGGCCCAATTCATTAACAGCATGTCTTTAATCTTCAGCGCTCGGTCCGCATCTCCCAAAAAAGCATCCACGGTAGGAAAAGGCGTATATTGCACGCCATCCAACATGACCAAAAACGCAAAAATCCCTAAAAAATACCAACAATAGCTTTTTAATAAAAAAACCCACTTGGGAATTATTTTAAAGTAAACCGGCGAGAATAAAATGATCGCCAAACACAGCGGCGTCCACCAAATCCAGCCCAAAGATAAATATTGATCGCCGATATAACGAAAAGTAACCGCATTTAACGCAATGAAAAAAAATCCCACCAAAACTAATACCATCTCTAAATTTAAAATGAGATGGTCCATCGGGTCCAAATATTTTCGATATAGTTCACTTATATTCACTGTCCATCGCCTTCCAAAACCCTGTATTGCCAACCAACATCTGGGTAGATATGTTTACTTATGGTTAAGATATTTACCAACGGCAATATGGCTCATAGTTGCTTCCATCACCACCTGCGGATGCGTGCAAAGCGCAGAAAATTTTACGTACGCTCCGGACACCCATGTTAGTTTAGGTATCGTTTATTTACAACAAGGTGATCTGATAATGCACGGCTGGCTTTTAATCAGGCGCTGCTAGCGCCAGCCTCGCTCGCCGGTAAGCTGGGATGCTCTGGCATATTTAGAAGAAGTCAGCGGTAATCTGACCCTGGCTGCCAAGGATTACCGTCAAGCCATTCATATAGCCCCAAACCAAGGCAGCGCCCATAATAATTATGGCATTTTCCTCTGCCGGCATGGTCAACCCCGCGCGGGCATTAAAGAATTACTGATCGCGATCCAATTACCCAGTTACATTTATCGAGCCACCGCTTATCAAAATGCCGGCTTATGCGCTTTGAAGATCCCCGATCAACCCGCAGCCCAACAATACTTTGCAGCCGCCCGCCGCAATGGCCTTACTTCGTAAAAACTCTACCGGTTCCGATAAAAATTTTACATTACACAACCCGCAGAGTAGCTTTCATCAACCGAAAGACCTAAAATTTGTATATATATTGCCACCCCGATTCAATCCAATTGACATATAGATTCTGGAACATATCGCTTTGTGATACGTTCTGCATACGAAAATCGGCTTGTCTACTAAGGAAGTAGAATCTATTAGCGTCTTACTGGGACAAGCGATGGCGTGCATCTCGAGTTTTACCTTCTTGTCGCAAAGCACCTTTTGAGACAAGGCTTTGGTTTTGGCAACAAAATGATCAATGAATCAAAACTCAGTCAAGAAATAGTAAAATTATAACTTATTGTTATTAAATTAATTTTTTAGATGATCCTCGCTAAAATGGCTTTAAAATCAAAACTCAATCAAGAAATATTTCATGCCCACACAGGTAAGTAGCCTGCTCTTGGATGTTCGGGGTCAGCGGCTCGTATAAGGTTAGCGCTGATAACAGCGTTGATAACTTTGCTTGCTTGTGCAGCATTGTTACTTTCAATCCCAAAACGCTCGCAAAGAGTCGAATTTTAATTTTAGTTTTCAGGATCTCGTTTTCCAATAAATCTCAAAATATAAATAAGGAAACGTTATAGAAAATTTAACTCAAAAATAATCTTTAAAATTTTTTTTAAATTATCTGAAATAAAATTATTCTGGTCTATATTATTTACAGATTGAATGGTAACCACTAGCAATATGGAGGTTTGTGATCGATTAACGATGTTGATGTCGTTCCGCCAGCTTCTTCTTTCACTAAGAGAGAGTAAGTCTAATCGAGTTAATAAAAGGTGATGATCACCCTTAAAAGGGATAATGAGACATTCGATTTCTTTCTGTATTTTATTATCTTTGCCTTTATTTCCTTGTCGATGCGCAGTATTCATTTGGATTGTATAAGCTTCAATTTGTCCTAAATTACCAAAATGGGTAATTTTCATAAAAATCCTCCATGATAAAGTTTATATTTCGATATTTCTTGAATTAAGATATTAATATCAGTACATTATATTTAACATATTATCATAATTTATTCTCCAAAGCAAACCACTCGACAGAAACTGCATCAAACTATAAGTTACATCTATGGGTACTCTCACAGCCCTTATAAATAAGACATAAGAATTGCAGAACGTATTGAATTATGATACGTTCTGCATATGGAAAAGCAACTTTCTTCTTTAACGGAATATACTTCCACTCTCCAAATAAGCGGTCGCTATACTTTTACTCGCGAAGATGCACTAGCTGCTCTAAAAATAACTCCAGAGGCTCTTAAGTTAACCGCTTTGAGATTGATCAAAAAAAATCAGTTAATGCGCCCTAAAAAAGGCTTCTATGTCATTGTTCCAACGGAATACCAAGGCGCTGGCGCACCTCCCGTGACATGGTATATAGATTCATTGATGAAATATTCTAATCAAAATTATTACGTCAGTTTATTATCCGCCGCCGCCTTGCATGGCGCAGCTCACCAACAACCGCAAGTTTTTCAAATAATAACCAATAAATCCTCACGCTCTCTGGTGGCAAACCATATACGGTTACAATTCTTAATTAAAAAAAACATCAATGCCGGTATGTTTCAGTCTATTAAAACGCCGACAGGTTATATGAATGTGTCAACACCGGAAATGACAGCCATTGATCTTGTACACTACGTAAAATCCGCCGGTTATTTGAACAATGTTGCAACCGTATTGAGTGAGCTACAAGAGAAACTTAACCCTATCGCTCTGATGCAGTTATTAAAAACTGAGAATGTAGAATTACCGTATTTACAACGGCTAGGCTATCTATTAGAAAAGGCAGAAGCTAATTCAAGTATCATCGACCAATTAAAAAATTGGATCGAAGACCACCATGCACGGTTTACTGCATTACGTGCAGATAAACCAAGTGTTAATGTACTTAAAAATGATGATTGGCGCTTATATATTAATGAAGAAGTCGAGAGCGATATATGATTCCACAAGCCTTTATCAATGAATGGCGACAGTTCGCCCCCTGGATCACTGAAGCACAGATTGAACAAGACTTAGTACTTTCACGTGCTATTGTGGAAATTTTTTCGCATCCATTACTAAAGGACACATTAGCCTTTCGTGGCGGAACAGCACTGAATAAATTGTTTATCCAGCCACCGATGCGTTATTCAGAGGACATAGACTTAGTACAAATCAATGCAGGCCCCATTGGCCCTATTATGGATGCATTACACGAACAATTAAACTCATGGCTAGGATCACCACGCAGGAAAACTAATAACGGTCGCGCTACTTTTATTTACCGGTTTGATTCCGAAAGCCCACCCGTAACACCTATGCGTTTAAAAATCGAGATTAATACTCGTGAGCATTTTACGGCATTGGGATTAATAAAAAAACCATTTGAAGTAAAAAGTCTATGGTTTTCTCAGCAAACAACGGTCACAACATTCTATTTAGAAGAATTGATGGCAACTAAATTACGCGCCCTTTACCAACGCAAAAAAGGACGCGATTTATTTGACCTTAGTATAGTCTTGAAAATATTTCCTACTATAGACATAAAAAAGATGCTGAAATCTTTTGAGCAATATATGGCCTTCGATAACTCTAAAGTTTCACGCGCAGAGTTTGAGGCCAATTTGACAGACAAGCTGACAGACCGAGCGTTTACCGAAGATATTTTACCACTACTACCGCATTCCCAAACAGTAAATAGACTTTATGGCTTGATAGATATAAAAAAAATACAAAATGAAATTATTTGCCAATTGCCTGGAGACGGTTGGAAAGGGAAAAAAATACAGAGCCTTTCAATGAAAGAAGTGGAGACAGTATGACAGAAACAGTAAATGCTTCAGAACAATTTGTTTATAATGTATGCCAAAAATCATTTCTTTCTCTATGGAGCAACCCAAATCCTCAGGGTAAAAACCCTAGCCAAGAATTATGTGACGTTTTGATAGTTTGTGATCCACATGTCATTGTTTTAAGTGTTAAGGAAATCTCATTTGATAAATCAGGAGATATTCTCATAGAGCAAGCAAGATGGCTCCTTAGGTCAAGTACTTCCTCCCCACAACGATAGAGTCTACTATCGTATTGCTGTGGCTTTTGGCAGTCAGCGAGAATTGCCCCTTAGCTCAATTTACGAACAAGGAAGCGGTTTTTTTCATGTAATGGATGAAAAATCATTCTTCTTAATTCTACGCCATTTAGATACTATTAGCGATTTTGTGAGGTACTTGCAGGAAAAAGAAAAATATTTAACAGAAACCACAGTCTTAAGCTATAGAGGTGAAGAAAATTTACTTACAATTTATCTTAATAATAATCGTCAATTTCCTCCTGATAAAACAAATTATCTCATACTTGAAGATGATTTATGGGGCCATTTTAGCCAAAAACCTGAATTTCTTGAAAAACTAAAACAAGAGCAAGATAGCTATATATGGGACCAATTAATAGAAAAATTGAGTATCAATAATAAGAATCCGTGGGAAATAGAAGGCGATGATATAGAAACAGAGCAAGTGTTTCGAATTATGGTATTGGAAGATCGCTTTTCGAGACGTTTACTTGGAAAGGCATTAAACGAGTTTTTTTCACTTAGCGCCGAAAAGAAAATAGAAGCGAGATGCGTAAAATCATTGAACAATATTGGTTATGTATTTTTTTGTTATGGGAAAGATAGTACGGCGAATGAACGTAAATCAATATTATTAGCTAGGTGTTTTGCCTCTCTTTACCAGTTTCCTAATTGTTATACCATAGTTGGGATTGGCCTAAATATCCCAGGCGAAATATCAATGTATGGTTACACTCCTACAGTAATTTTACTTCAAGCAGATGCTAATGGCACTACCATTTAAATATCAGATGATGTGTCTGGAATCTTTATAGACTTTATAACCTCAAGGAGAGCCAACCCTGTAGCCAAAACACTATAAATTTCTTTATCATCTTTCAATACAGTACCATGTACAATTTCGTTTCTTATTTCCCAAAATTCTTTTAATGATTTTGCAATATGTGAAGGAAGATAATTTCCGCTGATTAAAATCTTACACAATTTTAAAAATGGTCTCTTTAAGTTTGGATGCTGATGTCCCAAAAAATTGATAGCCAAAGTACGTACTTCTCTTTCCAAAATAGAAGATAGTTGCATTATTCCAAGTGTAGGCTTTATCCCAGCCGCTTTAAGAATCTCATCATTATCCTGACTAACTTGAATGGCTGTTTTCTTGTTTTCTTCCATCGAGACCGGTGTTCCACTCACTTCAGCTTCATCTCGCCCACATTCAACATTTTCTTTTAGTCTTGTCACCTTACGTAACTTCATTTCACTACCCAAAATATTGATACTCTCCAACCTTGATAAAACCTTACTACTAAAATCCTTTTTAAAAACTAGAATCGCGAATACCACTACCGCGGGCCAAGCGATAACCTTTATAAACTGAATAATCAACAAAGCTTTTCCAAAATCCTCTTTAAAAACTAGGATCGCGATTACAACCACAGCAGCAGGCCAAGCGATAACACTTATAAACTGAATAATCCACATGGAATATTTTTCAAAAACAGCAACATCACTTTGCATATTTCATTCTCTGACTCATAAGACAAGGAAAGGAGTGGCTATGGGTGGACTCGAACCACCGACATCAGCATTATGAATGCTGCGCTCTAACCAACTGAGCTACATAGCCAAATTCGTTGCGATTCCAATGAAGGGCGGAAGAAGGGTAATTCTGCGATGGTGGCTATATTTTGTCAAGTTCTGCAGGGATTCTCGCTGCATTTGGTCGAAGTCGCTTATTTAGAAACCCCGCCACTGATCAAACTGCGCAGCCAGATATGGGCCGGATCGGTGCTTCTAGGCTTTTGCCAAGCCATGAAAATTTCACAGGTTTCACTGGTAAATGGCAATTCTTGCATAATCAAACCAAATGACTTACTCAGTTCTTCAGCCAGCCGCCGCATCGTCACCAATAAATAATCGGTGTGTCTTACCAAGTAGCACGCTGCAATCATGTGGGGGATTGCTAAGGCAATGTCCCGCTGCATACCCAACTTTTGTAGCGCTCTATCGATTCTGCCTAATACCGGCATGGAATGTAAATGATTCGCAATATGCTTATGTTCTAAAAGCCGCTTTAAAGTCAGCGGCTTTTGCAACGCCGGGTGGCCTTTTCTGGCCACACAGACGGCGTCCTCGGCGAACAGCGGCTCCGTTTGCAGTAACGTATTTTTCTCGTAAAAAAAGCCGACCGCTATATCAAGCTGTTCAGCCTCAAATAACTCGTGATTATCCAGATGATTCAGGTTGATGATTTTCAAAGATACTTTGGGCGCTACTTTGCTTATTTTCGCTAACAATTGTGGCAATACTAAAAATTCGGTATAGTCATTCATCCCAACTCTAAAAGTACATTCTGCGGTGGCAGGGTCGAAGGTTTGCGGTGACTGAATAACGGTTTTGATTTCTTCCAAAAGCCGGCGCAAATGCGGCTGTAACTCTAAAGCGCGTTTAGTAGGGACCATTCTTTGATTTGCACGAATTAATAGGTCGTCATTGAGTAATTCGCGCAATTGCGCCAACGCTATGCTCATGGCTGATTGGCTAATATGCAGCTTCTGTGCAGCGCGAGTAACCTGCTTTTCAGTTAGCAAGGCATCCAACGCCACTAACAAATTGAGATTAATTTTTTCTAAATTCATATAAACCTATGGAAAATGTTAATTCGTTTTTCGAATAATGCTTATTGGAATTATTAATTTTATTAATTTAGCATAAAATGCTATGCTATTCAAATATGAAAATTCACATTAATGAAAAAGTCTGGCTAGGGATATTAATGGCATTAATCACCTCCCTAGGTTTAATGGCCACGGATATTTACGCGCCGGCGATGCCTTCGGTTACGCACGCCCTGCAAACATCACCCAATATGGTGCAACTCACCGTCACTATGTTTTTAATTGCGGCGGGATTATCGCAATTGGTTTATGGCCCGCTATCAGACCACTGGGGCCGCCGTCCACTATTAATTGTGGGCTTAAGCATTTATGTAATAGGTGCAATCTTGTGCACTTTTGCGACCAATATGTTTTTATTATTGCTAGGCCGGTTTATTCAAGGAATGGGTACCGGCGCGGTGATGGCCTTAAATAGAATCATTATCAGAGATGCTTTTAACGGGCCTCAGTTGGTTAAAGCTATGTCTTATATCGGCGCTTTTATCGCTCTGGCGCCCGCGTTAGCTCCGGCTTTAGGCGGATTTATTGAAATCCATTGGGGCTGGCGCTGGATTTTTGGGTTTTTAGTCATCTACTGCTTATTTTTAGGGTTGCTAGCCTGGTTTACCTTGCCTGAAACCCACCGGTTTCGATTGAATGTTTCCCCCTCATTAGGAAGAATCCTGCGAAATTACGGAGTGATCATCGGCAATAGCCAATTTTGGGCTAACGTTTGGTGCTCTGGATTAGCCTTCGCGGCCATGATCACCTGCGCCACGGTCAATCCCTTTTTACTAGAAAATGGACTAGGAAAAACCGCAGGCGAATATGGTTTCTGGGCAATGGTGAGCGCCGCTGGCTTTATGATAGGGATGTTAAGCAATGCTCACATCGTTAGCCGCTTTGGTATAGAGCGCACGCTGCAAATTGGGAATATCTTAATTATGCTGATGGCGTTAATATTTATTATCACTGGCTATTATAAAATTATGAACGTCGGAGTCATTATTTTGCCGACTATCGGCATCCAGTTAGGTATTGCCCTAGTGTTTCCTAACGCTTTCATGGGCGCAATCACTCCATTTTCCGATATCGCTGGGACGGCTGGAGCATTTTACGGTTTTATCCAGGTTGGAATTAGTTTTATGGCCAGCATTGTAGTCGCGATGATCAGCGAAGCCACGCAACTGCCCATGGGAGTGCTCCTACTTTGCACTGCCTTTTTAGGGCTGGCTATTTACCAAACGCTCAAGCAGCCTTCTTGGAAAGAAACCGGCGGAACCCCGCACTTAGGCGCAGAATAAGTTAGACGTTAAAACGGAATAAAATAATGTCGCCGTCTTGGACTACATACTCTTTCCCTTCAGATCGCCACTTTCCGGCAGCCTTAGCGCCCTGCTCGCCTTGATATGCGATATAGTCCTGGTAAGCGATCACCTCGGCGCGGATGAAACCTTTTTCAAAATCACTGTGAATCACGCCGGCGGCTTGCGGGGCTTTCATCCCTTGGGTAATGGTCCAAGCACGGGCTTCTTTTGGCCCGGCGGTAAAGTAGGTTTGCAAACCCAATAGATGGTAGCCGGCACGAATTAAGCGTTGCAGTCCCGATTCTTGCCAACCTAATCCGGCTAAAAATTCTTTTTGTTCCGGCGCGGATAGCTCCACAATTTCCGCTTCTAATGCGGCACAGATCGGCACGGCTTCGCTGCCAGTCTGTTGCGCATATTGGATAACCCGATCCAATAAAGGGTTATTGTTCATACCATTTTCGTCTACGTTGGCAACGTATAAAACCGGTTTCATCGTTAACAGCTGCAAAGATTCGACGAAAATTAAATCTTCTCCGTCGAGCTTTAATGAACGCGCCGGCTGGCCTTGGTCCAACAGCGCTTTGAGTTTTTCTAATACTTCCAGGGTGCGTTTAGTAGCTTTATCTAGGCCTTTTTTGGCTTCTTTGCCCAGTTTTTGTAAAGCCTTTTCGACGCTGGCTAAATCCGCCAATGCCAATTCAGTGTGAATAATTTCGATATCAGCTAAAGGGTCAACCTTGCCGGTAACATGGACGATATCATCGTTAACAAAACAGCGAACCACGTGAGCAATGGCTTGAGTTTCGCGGATATGCGCTAAAAATTGATTGCCTAGACCTTCCCCTTGCGCGGCTCCAGCCACCAAACCGGCGATATCCACAAATTTCATAGTCGTGGGAACAATTTGTTTGGATTGCGCAATAGCAGCGATTTTATCTAAGCGCTCATCCGCCATCGGCACAATTCCCACATTAGGATCGATCGTGCAGAACGGGTAATTAGCCGCTTCAATCCCTGCTTTGGTTAAAGCATTAAATAAGGTGGACTTGCCTACGTTAGGCAATCCGACTATGCCGCATTTAAATCCCATATTTTAAATCCCATCCAATTAATTATGTAAATAACGAAAGGCGCGATCGGTTTCGCCAGCCAATAAGTCTGGGATAACGGGTAATGAATTCTGAATTGCTTCAATAATTTTGACTTTATCCTGAGCAGAGGGTTCATTCAAAACATAAGAAATGACTTGATCTCTATTGCCGGGATGATCAATGCCAATGCGCAATCGTAAAAATTCATTGCTACCGAGCCGCTGAATAATATCGCGTAATCCATTATGACCGCCATGCCCGCCGCCGGCTTTTAAACGCACGACACCGGCAGGAAAATCCAACTCATCATGCGTGACTAAAATTTCTTCAGGCAAAATTTTATAAAAATTAGCTAAAGCCTGGACCGCGCGGCCACTTTCATTCATAAACGTGCTGGGAATCAGCAACCAACAGGGTTGTTGATCACCTATAGTCAAAACTGCAATCTTGCCGGAAAATTTAGATTCTTCGCGAAAAGTCAGGCCATATTTATCAGCAAGCTCAACTAATAACCAAGCTCCGACATTATGCCGGGTCCGCGCATATTTAGGGCCCGGATTACTCAAGCCAACAATTAATCGTAAAGCCAAAATGATGGCGCCTTATTCAGATTCTTCTTCAGCTGCTTTTTCCTCGATGACTTCAGTCTCGCGGGCTTCTGGGGCAGCCGATTCGCTGGCTAACTCTTCAGCAGTTGGAACGTACGGTTTGAGGATGCTCACTACCGGCTGGTTGCGTTCCTCATCTTCTAGTGACACAGTTAGCTCTACTCCAGTAGGCAATACTAAATCAGCCAAGTGTAAGGAATGGCCTAATTCGAGTTTGGAAATATTTAATTCAATATATTGGGGCAAATCTGCGGGTAAGCAGTGAATCTCTACTTCGGTTAAGTGATGTGACAGAATTCCGCCGTCTTTCACGCCAATGGCTTCACTAGAACCCAACAAATGAATAGGCACTTCCATAGAAAGTTTTTTATTCATATCAATGCGTAAAAAATCCAGGTGAAGAACTCTCGGTCTGCTGGGGTGGCGTTGCACTTGTTTCAGTACCACTTTCTGTTCACCGTGTCCCTCGATATGTAAATTCAAAATACGCGAATAGGTGGACTCTTCAGCCAGGGCATTGGTTATTTCCTTTGCGGTAAAATGTACAGATTGAGTCTCTTGACCTGCACCGTAAACGACCCCTGGGATTTGATTCAATTCACGACGTATCCTACGCGCATTTCGCTTACCTGTTAATTCGCGCACTTGCGCATTTAAACGGACATTATTCTGCATGGCTCTCTCCGATTCACATCTCAACTAGCATAGGTATACCTTACCTCGCCATAATTTGAGCTTTTTAGCATCCCATCTACGGGCCATCTTGAGTTGTAAAAAACACTTACAGAGTGGTACTATGCTCGTGTTTTTTACAACTCAATCTGGCCCATAGCCTGGGCGCTAAAAACCTCAAATTATGGCGAGGTAAGGTATAAAAACCAGGTATTGTACCTGATTAGCCGAAAAAATCCAGCGCTTAGCGCTAACTTTCTCATCTCAGTCTAAAAACATAGAGCTGACCGATTCTTTGTGGTCAATTCTGGAAATAGTTTCGGCAATTAAACGGCTCAGTGAAACCTGGCGGATTTTGGGATTTTCCAATGCTTGACTTGTCAATGGGATGGTATCACCCACGACTAATTCATCCATCACTGAATTACTTATATTAGATAGCGCGGTCCCGGATAACACCGGATGGGTGCAGTAAGACCTTACGGAGAGCGCTCCCGCTTCTTTCAATGCCGCGGCAGCGGTGCATAAAGTACCTGCGGTATCCACTAAATCGTCCACAATGACACAGTGCCGGCCCGCCACATCACCGATGACATTGAGAACCTGGGTCTGATTGGGCGCTGGCCTGCGCTTATCAATGATAGCTAATTCGGTGTCGTTTAATTGTTTAGCAATTGCGCGAGCTCGAACTACCCCGCCTACATCAGGAGAAACTACGGTTAATTTATCGTGCTTATTAGTCAGATAATCCCCCTCCATCAATTCACGGCTGGAGTAGATATTATCCACGGGCATATAGAAAAAACCTTGGATTTGGTCGGCGTGTAGATCAACAGTGATGACTCGGGAAATGCCGACTGAAGCCAGCATATCCGCCACGACCTTCGCAGAGATAGGCACTCGCGAAGAACGTACGCGGCGATCTTGACGCGAATAACCAAAATAAGGAATTACTGCAATAATATTGCTAGCAGAAGCCCGCCTGAAAGCATCCGCCATCAGACAAAGCTCCATTAAATTATCGTTTACCGGGGCGCAAGTGGATTGCAGAATAAAAATATCCCGCCCACGCACATTTTCAAGAATTTCAATTTGAATTTCACCGTCGCTAAACCGGCCTACGTGAATGCGTCCTAATGGTTTATTGAGATGGACACACACCTTTTTAGCAAGCCCGGGATTCGCATTTCCTGTAAATATTTTTAAATCCACAACCTTTCTCTTTTTTAGTGTGCGCGCAAATGGCTGGGGCGCCAGGATTCGAACCTGGGGATGCCGGGATCAAAACCCGGTGCCTTACCGCTTGGCGACGCCCCAAAATGTCATCCGCATTGTGCTTGTTGGCTACAGCCCTGTCAAGAGCAGCCGTGAAGCAACCCAAAATCTGGATTACTTCACAGCTGTATTGTTCGATGAACTTATTTTTTGGCTTTGGATGCCGATTTAACCATCAACACGGTAATATGGTCTGGGTATTTCTCAACCGCGCCAGTCACTACGTCAACGATCACTCCCAACGGGAATATAATATTGCCTACAGTCCAAGCATCAAAGCTCGGGCCGGTTCCTACCACGTTCTGCACATATCCCGGTGCGGTACATTGGGTTTGTAATGCACCCTGACCTTTATTGACCAATATGCTACCAGGGTTGCCTTGGACGGGGTATTTATTGTTGTTCTTGCTGCCTGTAATGACGCATTTTGCGTTTGGGATTCTTTGATTATTGGACTGATCAAGCGCTTGCACGTAAATAGTTTGAGTAGTCCCAGAAATCATGGACGCACAACCTGTTGCCAGGGCCGCCAATGAAACTCCGCAGATTAATCTGATCTTTTTGTACATTTTTTGCATTGCATTTCTCCAGAATGTGTGTATAATAGTGTAAGAAAAACGAAGGCCATATTGACAGCATTTTGTGTGAATATCAAATATTTCATATTTGAGAAGGCCGATAACCATATTTAATTAACTAAAAAGGTAAAATTATGAAATACTTAGCTATAAGCACTCTTGTTGTTAGTAGTTTATCCATCACCCCCGCTTTTGCTAGATATGGAACCCCTCCGATGGGTTATTTTCCTCCGGAGCCACAGAATCAGGTTTATTTTTCAGGGGACATTGGGTACGGCGCTCTGAGCACCCCGAATCAAAATGTAGTAGATCCGGATGGCGTTTTCATTACTGCCGCTTCTAATTCCAATACCAGCATCAGCGGCGGCGGCAGCATCGGTTTTCGCCACGCGATCAGCCCCCTATTCGCAGTCGGGACTGAGTTTGGATACGATTATGATGGCCGCGCCACCTACACTGAAGATTACGCAGGCTGGTCTATGGATTCGACTAGTTATAAAGTCATCTCCCAGGATTTGCATGTATTGGCAACCGGCACGATATTATTCCATAACGGTTTTAATATTTTTGCTAAAGGCGGCGCAGCACGTGTAGATCAAAAGTTGAGAATCACTAATCAAATTCCAGGTTACCTGCCGTTCTTCGTAGCTGAAAACAACATGGTAGCGTTTAAGCCGATGGCGGCCGCCGGAATTGGCTATCAATATCACGTAGTGGGCATTTATGCACAATATTCACATATTTTTGGCGTCAATGCAGTCAATTTTACTGATTTCGTTGATCCCACTACTGGCAATTTTACCAATATTGTCAGCGTCGATACTTTTAAAGTAGGCATGTCAGTAAACTTACGAGTTTAATGGCATTGCACCACCATCATCCCGCGGTTTGACCACGGGATGATGGGCTACTTTACCCGGCTTTATTAATTACCCATTGCTTGACGACTATTTTGGCTGACAGATTAGGGCCATGCAATTCAATCACGCTCGGCAAATCTACAGATTGCACGGTATGATACTGCGCATAATTTACTTGCCATCCACCCTGACTCAACCAAATCAAATGACCAAATTTGTCATATTTAGTTCCTTGAGTCGCTCCCGGGGCCGGCACGCCGCGCGCCCAGTACCAAAGCGAAGAAACCGGCAAGGACCAGCCTAAACCTTTTTTCATCAATTGTTCGGGAGTCGGCGCACTGATAGGGGGTTCATCACCTTTTTGTAAAGTCACCCGGCCCGGCTGACCAGTGATGGTCACCGCCGCCAAATTTAATGATGCCGCTAAGTTAATCCGGTAATGATCAGAACTCCATTGCTGCCAGTCATAGCGCATAATCAACGGAGATTGTTGAGCTTGTTGGATACTAATCGCGCCAGTTGCAGTCCAAGATTTAATTGCAAGCTGCTGTGATTGTCTTTGTCCCGACGCCTCGGCATGGTAAGTACCCGCAGATTGTTGAGACGGAGCAGTCATGCTCACACAACCCTCCAGTAAAGCACCCGCCATTAAGATGACACTGAATCGTTTCATGACTATAATACCTCCTGAAAAAATCATCTGGGGTCAGGCCTTGCAGTTTGACCCCTACAGGATATCATAATGCCTTTATTTAGCTGCGGAATCAATCACCAATCAGCGCCGGTCAGTATTCGCGAACGCCTGGCCTTTAATGCGACGCAAACTAAGCTGATATTAAGTGATTTGTGCCGTTTAGAAGCCGTTAACGAAGCCGTGCTGGTCTCTACCTGCAACCGGACTGAAATCTATATGGCCGGTGCAAGCCCGCAGGCGTTGCAACAATGGTTCAATCAACAATCCTGTGCAGCCAATATTAATATTGAACCGCATTATTATTGGCATCAAGACCGCGCCGCAGTCCAACATCTGCTGCGCGTCAGTAGCGGTTTAGATTCTATGGTGCTGGGCGAGCCGCAAATTTTTGGTCAAGTTAAGGAGGCCTACCGCATTGCTTGCGATGCCGGCGCTGCCGGCCATGAATTACAACATCTATTTCCAGCGGTATTTGCGGCTAGCAAACTCATTCGGCAAGAGTCTCAAATTGGCGCTAACCCAATTTCAATGGCCTATGCGGTAGTCCAAACGGCTAAGCGAATCTTTACTCATTTAGCAAATTGTTGCGTTCTACTGATTGGCGCCGGTGAATTAATTGAATTAATGATGACGCATTTGCGGGACCAGGGCGTCCACCAAATCATGGTTGCGAATCGTGACCTGGTTAAAGCCGCGCAATTAGCCGGGCCTTCCGGCCAGGCGTTTCGCATCGGTGAGATTCCCCTATGCCTGTCTCAAGCAGATCTGGTAGTCACCGCCACCAGCAGTCAATTACCTATTATCGGCAAAGGCATGGTTGAAAGAACTCTTAAAACTCGTAAACGCCGGCCCGTATTGATGATTGATTTAGCAGTGCCACGCGATATAGAACCGGAAGTGGGTGAACTGGCCGACATTTATCTGTATAATATCGACGATTTACAGACCATTATTGACGCTAACTTAAAAAACCGTCACATTGCCGCTCAACAAGCCGAAGCCTTAGTGGAATTACAAGCTGCGCATTATATGAAACAATTACAAGTAGCCAACATTAGCGCGGTTATCGCGCAATTCCGCAGCATTGCCGAACAACATCGCGATCAAGTATTGCAAAAAGCGCTGACCGAATTGCGCCAAGGGCGCGCTGCTGAAATAGTGATGGGTGAGCTTGCCCACCAGCTTACTAATAAAATTCTCCACCAGCCTACGATGAAATTGCGGCAATTGGCTTATAACCAACAAGCGGATGCATTACTGTTAGCGAAAAATTTATTAACCGCTACTGAAGAAGTATAACGAGGCATAATGAAACATTCATTCATTAAAAAATTGTCAACGGTGACTCAACGCTATCATGAAGTGAGCGAATTGCTGAGCGATCCCGCCATCATTCGCGACCAGGACCGTTTCCGTGATTTAAGCAAAGAATATGCGCAGCTAGAACCATTGGTAAATTGTTTTCGCGATTATCAAGAAAACCAAGCCGCCTTTATTTCCGCACAAGAACTGCAAAAAGATTCGGAATTCCGGCGCATAGCTGAAGACGAAATCTCGGTGTTAACCGAGCAAAAACAAATTCTAGAAGAACGTTTAAAAACGTTGCTTATCCCACAAGACCCTAACGATGAGCGCAACGTATTTTTGGAAATTCGCGCAGGCACCGGCGGTAATGAGGCCGCTTTATTTGCCGGAGATTTATTTCGCATGTACAGCCGCTTTGGCGAGAATATGGGATGGAAAGTCACTATTGTGTCGGAACACGCCGGTGAGCAAGGCGGTTTTAAGGAAATTATCGCCCGGATTGAAGGCCAGGGCGTTTATTCACAATTAAAATTTGAATCCGGAACTCATCGCGTGCAACGCGTACCCGCCACCGAAGCACAGGGGCGGATTCATACTTCCGCGTGCACTGTCGCCATCATGCCCGAAGCTGAAGCGTTGGAGAGTGTCAAAATCAATTTAGGAGATTGCCGGATCGACACCTTTCGTGCTTCCGGCGCTGGCGGGCAGCATGTCAATAAAACCGATTCAGCGATCCGCATCACCCATCTTCCCACCGGAATTGTCGTGGAATGTCAGGATGAACGCTCACAACATAAAAATAAAGCCCGGGCTTTGTCTTTACTCCAATCGCGAATAATGGCCGCGCAACAAGCAGAGCGCGCCCAAAAAGAAGCCGCCACGCGCAAAAGTTTGGTCGGCAGCGGCGACCGTTCTGAACGAATTCGCACTTATAATTTTCCCCAAGGCCGGCTCACGGACCACCGAATCGGTTTAACCATTTATTCATTAGACCGAGTGATGGAAGGAGAATTAAAACAAGTAATCGATCCATTAATTAGAGAACTACAAGCAGAACAGCTAGCGCGCCTTGATGAGGAGTAATTTCTCACTCTTTGCAATTCCTATTGGGCAAGGATTGGATTTAGCTGATTATGCAATATTTCCATTGACACACCGGAGTTGCGCTCTGCTGAGGAGAAGCTTTATTTAGAAAACTAAAGCGATTATCTGCAATGTGCTGAGGCGACTTCAATAAAGGAGTACTTTCCGTTTCTGGTTCTGGCTTAGGTAAGGATGGTTCTGAAGATAGAAGCGTACTAGTCTGTGCGGAAAGCTTATCTTCATCCGATAACAAAAAATCCGGATTCACTAACCCATAAAAATACCAAGCTAATTGTTTTGCTGAAGGTCGTTCCGAGGGGTTCTCAGACCAACACCGTTGCATGGGTTTGACAAATTTCTCGGGAGCGTCACTGGGAATGGAGGGTCTTTCTCCCTTGTTTAGATAGTGGATGATTTGCTCAGCACTCTTGTCACCATAAGGAACCGTTTTTGTTATCAATTCAAAAAGAACCATACCAAAACTAAAAATATCTGATTTACTCGTAGCGCAACCGCGCAGGGATTCAGGGGCCATCCACGGATAAGATCCTATCACCTGACCCTCTTTACATTCAGTGGAAGCACTCCCAAAATCACCTATTTTTGCCCGCAGATTTTTGATTAAGATATTAAGACTTTTGATATCTCGATGAACCAGTTTTTTACTATGTATCCCCTGCAAACCATCCGCAATATCTAACGCTATTTGCAATCGCTGCGCCAATGGAAATTCCACCCCATTCTTAAGTAAATCATACAAAGAATAATCCATAGGTTCCATTACCATGCATAAAGGGAAAAAAGGGAAAACACCTATCATTTGGACGCAGCGACTTGAATCTTTGACCATTGGATCCGCATTTCATTCTTAAACTTCCACCATTTTTCCAAATAAAATATTGGATCATGGACAGACTTCTTAAAAAAACCCGGTTTCTCATCATATGTTCCATCACCAGCAAGTGAAAATGCAGCAGTTTTTAATTTTTTAGGTTGAAGAAAAAATGGATGCTCCTCTAACATTAAGTGGGAATATAACGGCGTCTCTGGAACTTCTCCCCACCCTTTTAAAGATCCTTTATCCTGTAATTCACTAAAATTTTTTCGGGCTGTATCCCACAAAAAAACTGAGTCTTGATAATAATTAGCCCCATCTTCAGAATTGTAAAAACTACTGTATGCAAATAATGCGTATATTTCGGATACTTGGAACTGACGAAATGTTTTGCTAGGGGTTAGTTTCTCATCCGAATCAATTTTTTCCTTTAAGTGTCCATAACATTCTGTCAAGACTTTTAAGATATTTTGTTCTTTTTGTAATTCAAGCAGCAATTCATTGATACTATATTCATCATAACTCAACAAAGCCTTCTGTTCTTCATATAATGATAGAACCTTATCCAAGTCCAAATTGATTAACTCACGAACCAGAGAGGTTGAATTTAATTTTTTTAAAACTTCTTCTTTCCGCACATCTAATCCCTTATATTATAATTTATTTAGCGTTATCATATCCCTAAGCCTATGATAATAAAACTCAGCAACGCAATCAACCAGCTGGCGCAACGATTAGCCGCTATTTCAGATACTCCGCGCTTAGACAGCGAACTGTTGGCGGCTGAAATTCTGCAGCGTTCGCGCAGTTGGTTATTCGCGCATGGCCAAGAAAGCTTAACCCCGGCACAATACGAGCAATTACAAACTTTAGGATCGCGCCGGGCCAATGGCGAACCCATCGCTTATATTCTTGGATATAAAGAATTTTGGGGACTCAAATTAACCGTGACTCCAGAAGTGTTAGTGCCTCGCCCGGAAACGGAACATCTGGTCGAATGGATTTTAGAAAAATTCCCAGAAAATAATCTGTTACGGATTGCAGATTTAGGCACAGGTTCCGGCGCAATTGCGCTGGCGTTAGCTAAAGAACGCGACGCTTGGCAGATAGATGCAACCGATCAATCTGAGTCTGCGCTTACCATTGCAAAACAAAACGCGGCGGGCCATCAAGTGACGAATGTCCATTTTTATTTGGGCAGTTGGTATCAAGCATTAGCCAAAAAACAATATCAGGTGATCGTGAGCAATCCTCCCTATGTTGCCGAACACGATCCACATCTGCAGCAACTCACTCATGAGCCTTACAACGCGCTGGTGTCTGGAACGGATGGTTTAAACGCTATTCGAGAAATCATCGCGCAAGCTCCACTGCATTTAGTTCAATCCGGTTATATAGTATTAGAACATGGCTATGATCAAGCGCTTGCGGTAGCTAATTTACTTCAGCAGTCTGGCTTTACGGATATAGAATCTCATTACGATTTACCCGGTCAAGCTCGATTCACCACCGCCAGCACAAGAACTCCTGACTAAAAAATGCTAATATAGCCTGATGACTCCTCCTACCGGAATTTTGTTAATTAATTTAGGCACCCCTTCCGCCCCAGACCGGCAAAGCGTTCGAGCCTATTTAAGTGAATTTCTAAGCGCACCCTCGAGTAATCGATTTACCAACTCCTTTCCGCCAGCTTTTAGTGCAAGGATTTATTCTGCCATTTCGGCCCAAAATCTCGGCTCATGCTTATCAGCAAATTTGGACGGCGGCAGGTTCGCCATTGCTAGTGTATAGTCATCAGCTTATCAGCGCTTTGGCTGCCGTTCTGGGTGAAAACTATGCAGTAGAGTTAGGAATGAGATACGGCAACCGAGTATTGCAGCCGCGTTAAATCGTCTCCAGCAACAAAAATGCCAAAAACTGATAGTGCTACCCTTATTTCCGCAATATTCTTCCGCCGCCACCGGCTCGGCATTAGAGAAAACGCTGTCACTGGTTCAAAAACTAACTGATATTCCCGCAGTAACGATTTGCAATTCATTTTATGATCATCCTGGTTTTATTAATGCCTGGAAAGCCATCGTTAATCAACATGCACCGGTAACCAATCCGGATATGTGGATTTTCAGCTATCATGGATTGCCGGTTCGCCACCTCAAGAAACGCGGTTGCAACACTAATTGCAGCAATCGCGCTGATTGTGGCGTGGTTTCTCGTGCTAATTATCAGTGCTACCGGCGGCAGTGCTTTGCCACTTCTCAATTATTAGCTCAAGCGCTGGGACTTTCTCCTCAGCAGTACCGGATAGGATTTCAATCCCGTCTAGGCCGCACGCCGTGGATCAAACCTTACACCGATCATTTATTACCTGAATTGGCCAAGCAAGGGGTTAAACATTTAGCGGTGGTATGCCCGTCCTTTGTGACGGATTGTTTGGAAACCTTAGAAGAAATCGGCATTCGCGCCCGGCAGCAATGGCATAGCCTGGGCGGCGCTGAATTTACTTTGCTGCCCTGTTTAAATTCCCATCCAGCCTGGGTTGAATGCTTAAGCAGCCTTGTGCAACTCTGACAACCCTCTTACAATTGGAAAGGCTTTCGATTACAATTTATAAGTAAGGGAATCAATAAACTATGAAAACCAGCAAGCGCCAATGCGGCATCAGTTTACTAGAAATTTTATTAGTTGTGATCATTGCCGCAGTGATTATCAGCGGTGCAGTCAATTACTATTCACAAACCTCTATTTCTTCACACGTATCGCAGGCGACCAATCTCATTGAGCAAATTAATAAAGCGGGTTATGAATGGCGGCAAATTGCCAATAGTGAGGGAGTTTACCCTGCGGACTTTAGCGGCTTAAACGGCGGCGCTGGTGGCAACGGCTTATGGCTCTTAACCCAAGATGAACTGATCCCTTGCGAAAACCAAAGCTGCTTCCACAATCCCTGGGGGGCAAAACGATAGTCGCGGCGGATTATGGCTCCCCTCAATACATATTAATCACCTTGGAAAATGTGCCGGTCGCCGCTTGCAATCGCTTGCGTCAGCAAATGCAAAATATCGGACCGCAAGGCATCGGCTGGCAAAATAGTTGCACTCGTGTAGGCGCTACCGCTACCTATCGGGTTTATTTATGAAAATATGCCGGCAGCGCGGGCTTTCCCTGTTAGAAGTAATCTTTAGTCTAGCCATCATCAGCGTTATTTTAGCTATTGTGGCTAATTACTACCTCACTCAAAATAAACTTTACTTGGCGGTAGGCAAAGCCGCCACGCAAATTCAGCAATTGGCGAATGTCAGTTATGAATGGCAAACCGCCCAAGCGCAAGCTGATTTTCAAGGTATTTCTATGGAATCTCTGCAAGCTGCGGGATTGTTGTCAAAAGGCGATCTGTATTCTCAAATTGATCCCTGGGGGGGAGCCATCACCATAACCGCCGATAATGATCCTCGCTATGTGGCCATTACCTTAGACAAAATCCCCAAAGCCGCGTGTGCGAATTTGCTTGGGCATATGCAAAACACTGCTCACAATCAATCCTGCGGCAATGGCAGCTATTACATTTCGATGTAAAGGATTCCGGATGCAAAAAATCGTACTGGCCAGTAGCAATAACGGCAAATTAGCTGAAATTAAAGACCTTTTAAGTGATTTACCAATCGAGCTAATCCCGCAAAGCGCATTCGATATTCCAGATATCCCAGAAACGGGCCTGACGTTTGTGGAAAATGCCATTTTGAAAGCGCGGAACGCGGCGCAATTATCCGGGCTGCCCGCCCTCGCCGACGATTCCGGGTTAGCCGTCGATTGTTTGCACGGAGCTCCTGGCGTTTATTCGGCGCGCTATGCCGGGCCAAACGCCCAAGACCGGGATTTAATTACTTAAATTACTGACGGAAATCAGCAAAACTCAGGGCAGCGATCGGCGCGCACGTTACCATTGCGTGCTGGCGCTGCTCATTTATCCCGCTGATCCAGCACCGCTTATTTGTCACGGCATCTGGGAAGGAGAAATTCTCCCCAACCTCGCGGCAACCATGGTTTTGGCTATGATCCGGTATTTTACGTCCCTACCCATGATTGCAGCGCCGCGGAGCTTGCACCTCAAGAAAAAAACCGCATCAGTCATCGTGGCTGCGCTATGAAACAGTTAAAGCTAGCGATTAGTACATTCCGATAAAGCTTGGGAAGAAGCAGTGATAACACAGTTGGGCAAATAGTCTGCCGGATAATGGATAGTAACCTCAACTGAACGGACATTGGGTCGCAGTGGCGCCGAACAGGAGAAAGTCGAATTGCCTGGCTCAATTACCTTAATATTTTTCGGTGCGGTAACGGCAAAGGAATTAGACTGTGCACTAGCCCGCCGTTTGTAACTCTAAATACCCACTCCGATCTCCCTGCTCTCCAGAAACAATGACGGTAAAAGACCGCAAATCGTTACTATGGACAATATGGTCCCCCTTCAAACAAACGGTTACATTTCCATTCCCTGAAACCGGCTGGGCCATGGCTGATCCCAATAAACTGAGACCCAATGCAAAAATGTATATTATATTCTTTTTCATATGATTACCCCTCTATTCGCTATGGATACCTAAATTATAGCAGTTCAGAGGCAGGCCTTAATCAATCAACCCGTCAGTTCGTCGAGAAAAATTGTGCTTGAAGAAAAAACGGTTCAAAAAGAAGATCCTAGAGAAGAAGATTTAATAGCATTATTTGGCGAAATTAAACAAGTATTAACAGAATCCAAAGAAATCACTTCTCAACAATTAGAAGATTTAATGAATACACTACTAATATAGAAATTCTATATTTCACGAAATATCGCTGGCTTGGGTCGTCTTAATAATTTTACATTTGGAAATATTAAAATAAGGAACTAGACAAGAAAAAAAGTTATGTCAAATCTGACATTTCAAAAATTTTTGCGTGAAAAACTTGTCAGGTAATTTTTTACACATTGGTAAAAAAGTTACTTAGTGAATCATTTCAATATAATTTTATTTGCATTTTGATAGTAACTATTTTTTTAAACTAGTAAATTGAACTAATAGAAACTTTTATAATTAATATTGTATCTGACACTTAATTTATTACTTATTTACTTATTTCTCGAAGTTAATATTTTTAGAACTTTGCAAGTCTGGCACTTTCTATGTGCTGTTTGTCCTTGACTTTATTTTATGGATCTGGCAAACTAGAAACACGTAAAAAATAAGGAGAAATCATATGCGTTTACTTCGTAATTTTCGTGATAATTTTTCTTCGGCCCCACTACAATCAAAAATAAATATCGTTGCTAGGGGAATATCTGCGGCTTGGTTTTTTTCGACTGTTTGTATTGAGCTGTCTGCCCTAGAAGATATCCAGCAAGTAGGCTCTTCACTATTCTTTCTAACCACCCAACAATTAATTTTTTTATGCGCATGGAATAGTTACAAAACTAAGAAAGCAATAGATGCACTTGCAGATGAACCTAATGAAAATTCGCAAGGCGTTAACACTGAGATTAAAGAAGAACCAGCTCTATCCAAATTTAATTGGCTTGGAGGAGTTATTCTTGCTGATAGTTTACTGGTTAGCGTGCTTTGGACTGCATTGTTGCGCAGTAATCTTTATATTAGCCTTTTATATCATGTCAGTCCTACGGTAATACAAATCATAGTAGAGCACATTACCAAATCAATTGATGCATATATTATTAATGGCAAGGATTTTGGTAAAAAAGTCGCTTGTTTTACCCTATATCTTAGCGGCGAAGTGCTCGCGACAGTAGCTTTTACTTATGCAGGCCTAAAAAATCCTGATAACGGCAAAAACTCGGTTTATCCAGGAATTACGGATTGGGATACATCCCCGGGTACCGCTACATTTTATGGAGTAACGATACCTGTGTTGAGCCCGCCGATTATGCTGCAATTAGTTCATACAATTATGAAAGCCTCTCATTGCAAAACTCGCCCCGCAATCAATGACGGCCCAGCTCCAACTGCAAATAATAAATGCCGTTTGATTGTCAGCAAGATGGGAGATAACATTAAATGGGGACTTCCAGAAAGTGATAGGAACATAAGAGCCCCGCTACTCGGATAATTTAGGCTGTGCTAACACATAGAGCCTACAGGGAAAAGCGTCGATTTTTCGATTTCTCTAATTCACAGCAGCTCTGACATAACATTGATCTGATCTGTTATTGGATCTGACACCGCTGGAGTAACAGAGTGTCGCCCCTTGCTGCCACTTATCTGTAACTAAAGCTAATACTTAGCTCAGTAGGCGGGTGTCGCAAGTTGTCTACGCCTATGGGAGCGTTATTATAAGGCCCCAAAGGCCCCTCATTTACTGGGTCGGACAGGATTTGAATTTGATTAAGTGGAACAGGCAGCTGATATATTTGCCACCAATTGATTAAATTTTCGTCATGCGAGATCCAACCGCCTCCGGTTTTACTCGTTATAGTCCCCCCTCTATACTGATAGTAAAGCGCCTGATTTCCTTGTATATAAAAATGGATGTCGAGCGTTGTATAGTTGTAATAACAATCTGAAGATCCATTTTCGCCCTGGTCCCAATTAATATAGCCATCTATACGATCACCTGGATGAATTATTTTATTATCAAAATTGCTTGCTGCGAAAAATCCGCATTTGTCGCTAGCCTTAGTCTCGATGTCATAACCTACATAGTTATATATTGTCACATGAACCATGTCACGGAAATAGTGTGCGAATGCTACCGGCCCAATGAAACATAGAGAAGCCCCGGCCATTATGGTACTGATTAATTTTATTTTATTTTTCATTTTTCTCTTTCGTATTAATTAATTATTTTATATTTTCCTTTTGCCTCTAGAATATCTTCCCACAACTAACACCAGTATATTCGCCTAAACCTTAAGGAAGTATTAAATTTTTAAACAACCCGGTAAGGCGCAGGGTAAACGCATCTAAATTCTATTGAAATCAAGAGGATATTATGGCAGGTATAGATAAATAGATGTAAATTAGCACCATTTTGTACATTTAAGGAGTCAAAGTGATGTTATCGGGTGTATTTGTGGAAATTTTTTCGAGGCTAAAGGATCCCAGAATAGAGCGAACCAAGAAACATTTATTTTTAGATGTGATCGGCTTGGCACTGTTTGCAGTGCTGGCGGGCGCTCAATGCTATACAGAAATTGAAGATTTTTGTCGTCATCATCAAGATTGGTTGAAAAATTATTTCGAACTACCCAGCGGCATACCCTGTCACGATACCTTTTCTCGGATTTTTTCAGCGATTCCCGCCCAGACTTTCCAGGAAAGTTTTTTTGCCTGGTTAAAAGCCATTATTCAACTATTACCAGAAAACGTGATTGCCATTGATGGGAAATCTATCCGAGCCTCTCAAAGAGTGGGAAAAGGTTTAAAACCATTGCACATTGTGAATGCATGGTCCTGTGCCAATGGAATCAGTTTAGGGCAAATGATCGTCAATGATAAAACCAATGAAATTACCGTCATCCCTGATATTCTCAAAAATTTATGTATTCAAGGAGCGATTGTCACCCTCGATGCCATGGGATGTCAAAAAGCCATTGCTGAGCAAGTCATCGAACAAAAAGGAGACTATATTTTACGAGTAAAAGCCAATCAGGGTAATTTACATGACAGTATGAACACCACTTTTCAAGCAGCAGAAAAAGCGCAGTATCAATCTATGGTTTATTATACCGCGCAAGATGAAGTCAATAATGATCATGGTCGAATAGAATCCCGGCGCTGCATCGTATTACCACTCATGTATTTAATGCGCATGAAACTGAATTGGAAGGGATTAAAAAGCCTCGTTTTAGTCATCAGTGAAAGAGAAGATCCGACAGAAAAAACCATTGAATATCGCTATTACATTAGTTCATTATCCCCCAACCAGCCTCAAAAAATTTTAAACTCAATACGACAACATTGGCAGGTCGAAAATAATCTTCATTGGATATTAGATGTGGCTTATGCTGAAGATCGATCTCGAATCCGCGATGAAAACAGTGCTCTTAATATGAGTTGGTTAAGAAAAACATCCTTAGGATTGCTTAAGCGTGCAACCAACATCAAAGGCAGTATCCGTCGTAAACAGCTTACCTTATGGGCTAAGCCTGAATATCTCATTGATATTGTTAAAATTTAGATGCGTTTACCCTGGGTAAGGCGGGGTAGTTCCGATTTCACACACATGAGGGGGGTTATGAGTTATGAATAGGATAGAAATTATTAATCATAACAATATGATAGCCTCATTAGACAAATTTGTCTAGTGAGCACAAGACAAATTTGTCTAGTCAAGAGGGGTACAAATTGTACTTTTTGCCCCGGATTTATGAAAAGCGTGCAAAATTGCTTTTGAGATTTTTATATATTATTTTTGTTATATATGTTATATATGTGCTATAATTTAATTAACCGGAGAACGGATAAATGGAAATAATTATAACTCAGTGGGCACTAGATTCTTATTTGGAATTAAAGAACAGGCAGGTTTTTACGGATGAAGAATACCGAGCTAGCATTAGGAGTGATGTATTGAGGCTGAAAATATTTCCAGACGATCCTAAGTTTAAGCAATCGAAGTTTTGGTCTCCCGCTAATGACCAAAATGGAAAAGTGATTATGGGCGGTTATAAGATGAAGTGGCATAATATGGGTAATGGAAATGTTCAGCTACGCTTGACGGTCGGAATTTTGAATGGGCAATGCCTATTGTGCGAAGCTTATGATAAACAAAATGAAAAACAGGAATTACGAAAATTAGCTAGATTCAAAACTTATTTAGATTTGATACGGTCAGGAAATTACATTACTCGGGGGAAATTGACATGACAACACAAAAACAATTTAACTATGGTAACAATTTAAAAAACTTAAAGATAAAATCCAACGATGAAAGTTTTTCATCTAAAGAATTTGAATTGTTTAAAATAGCTATTCAGATGAAAAAAGTAGGATTGTCAGATTCTTTCATCGTAGATTCCGTAAAAACAGCTTTAACATTTGAAGGTGTAGCAGATCTTATGAATCTTTGGGTTAAAGAAAAAGATGAGAAGGAAAAAGCAGAAATCATTGCTGATATTCAAGACATGATTGATGAATGTGCGCAGAAGGGCAAAAATGAGGAACTTTATGTAAAATTTAACGATTTGGAAGCTATTTCCAAAGATATTAGAGCGTTTAAAGATAGTTTATTACAAATCGTTATAGAGCAAGGTGGTATAAATAAGTTGTCTGAGCTGACCAAGATCCCTCAACCTTCTTTATCGAGATTTTTTAATTCAAACTCGATGCCAAGACGAGCTACCATACTAAAAATTGCCAAAGCATTAAATTTAGATGAACTAAAAATCAATTTATTGTGGAGCAAATAAAAAAAATGGATCAACTGCAGCATACTTAAATCATCTGGAAGATCAACATAAGCGGAATAGCTCTAACTAACAGCAGCTAACAGCAGTAACAGCAGTGTCAGAGCCAACGCCAAATTTAAAAAGAACATTAAAATAAGGGGCTAAGCAAGAAAGAAAGTTATGTCAAATTCCAGGTTAGATTGCACAAGCCCAGAAGGCTTGATAGATTAGGTATGAGAAGTTCCAGGGAAGATGAGATTATGGCCAGACGGTCGTTTCCATACGGTGACGACTAAGAATGCTCAGGAGGATTTATTTATGGCAACAACAAGAGCCGCAACAACCACAATGAAGGTGGCGCAGATTGCTCAGGCGGGAGCAGATTTCCAGATCGTCGAACGTGAGATTCCTAAACCAAATGCTGGACAGGTGCTTATCAAAGTGCAGGCCTGTGGTGTTTGCCACAGTGACGTGCTGACCAAAGAAGGTCAGTGGCCCGGAATTCAATATCCCCGCGTTCCAGGACATGAAGTCGCAGGCATCATCGATCAGCTGGGCGCCGGCGTTTCCGAATGGAAGAAGGGGCAGCGCGTTGGCGTCGGTTGGCATGGCGGCCAAGACAATACCTGTCTCGCGTGCCGGCGCGGAGATTTTCGCAATTGCCGGAACTTGAAAATTTCAGGCATCAGCTATGACGGCGGATACGCGCAATACATGGTGGCCCCGGTAGAGGCGCTAGTAGCAATCCCGGAAAGTTTAAGTGACGTCGAAGCCGCACCGCTGCTCTGCGCCGGAATTACCACTTTCAATGCACTGCGACACAGTGGCGCCTACCCTGGGGACCTGGTTGCGGTGTTGGGTGTCGGCGGTCTCGGTCACCTTGGCATTCAATTTGCGAATAAGTTTGGTTATCACGTCGCGGCTATCGGGCGAGGATCTGAAAAGGCGGCGCTCGCAAAAAAACTCGGGGCGAGTGTGTACATTGATAGCGAATCGACCAACGCGGCACAGGCATTGCAAAAACTAGGTGGCGCACAGGTCATTCTGGCGACTGCCCCAAGCTCGAAAGCAATGTCCGGGCTGATCGACGGTTTAGGGCCAAACGGCAAGCTGATAGTGGTAGGCGTGGCATTTGATCCGATTGAAGTCACACCGGTACAACTCATTAGTGGAGTTCGAACTATTCAAGGTTGGAGCGCGGGAACGCCAACCGATTCCGAAGACACACTACGGTTCTCCGCGCTAACCGGCGTACGCCCCATGATTGAAACATATCCCCTCGAAAAAGCAGCCGAAGCTTACGCGCGAATGATCAGTGGCAATGCGCAGTTCCGCGTCGTTCTGACGATGTAGAAGTAATACAGGGTCAAATCTGAAATTTTAAGCAGATCTTTTTTAAGAGCAACGGTATTGCCAAATTTCAGACTTGACCCCGGAACTCCTTCTCATTCCATCTCTATAAGAAATTGCCAAACCGGTAAAGTTTTAATATTTTCTAATAACCCACCATGCGTATTTTTCGTTAAAATCAAACTGTGATCCCGGTAATGCCGTAAGATTTTTAGATCTGCTGGGCGTAACTGCTCTGACCATTTGACTTCTATCGCCATCACTCTTTTAGATTTAAGCCAAATAACATCTATCTCCCCCCCACCCTTGAAATAAAAAGCTTTACCATTCCGATGGCAATGACTGGCGACAACCGCTTCCACTAAAGTACTTTCTAGCAATACATGATTTATATATCCTTCTCGCTTTAACCAATTGGCTCAAGCGCGGTAAATAAAAGGATCGAAAAAATGAAATTTACGTGCTTTTCTCGGAAATCCCAGCTTTTTGTTCTGGTCAAAAGCCTGGAGATTGAACAGCACATCCATTCTTTCCAATAATCGGCAATAATCAATACAGGTTTCTTTTGCAACCAATCCCATTTTCTGAGTCAATGTCGAATAAGAAATTTGCGACACGCCGATTTGTAATAAAGTCCGCAATAGTGCAAGCAAAGTTTCTTCATGTTTACCTTGTTTTAAAAAATCTCCTCGCAACCATTGCTCATAAGTTAAAAAAGTACCCTGGGTGATTTCACCATATTGAGCAAGATCATTAATAGCACGAAGATATCCGCCACATAATAAATAATTTTTAAAATAATGATTTAATTCTTGCAAATCAGCTATTGAAACCGGGAATATTTAAAGGCAAAGCCTTCCACCAGTCGAAGTGATACTGATATTTAAGCTGGAACAAAGCTCGCAAATGAGGGTCTAACTCTTTGAAAGCGCTTAAACTAATTCGAAATTGGTTATGAATAAGGTAGAAATTATTAATCATAACAATGTGATAGCCGCACTAGACAAATTTGTCTAGTGCGCACAAGACAAATTTGTCTAGTCAAAAAGGGTACAAATTGTACAATAGCGTGGTAACTGGCGCCAGTATACCGACCTTTTCCTTAAGGAAATATTAAATTTGCATACATTTATTTTTTAAAAACGATTCATTTAATATTTTCTTAATATATAAAGCATAAAATATTGTTTTTTAAACTCCCTACCTAGAGCAGAAAATGAGACAACCCTTACAAATTCCTGAACTTAAAAACAGCTTAAAACAACTAGTTGAAGAACATCACGCCACTAAAATCCGAGCAAAGTGCTCTGGGGTTGTGACTATGCTCTTAGGCATCGGTACTACTGTGTGCGCCATGGGTCTCGGTCTTAAATGGCTTCCCCGCACAGACCCATTTTATCAAGATCCCTCCAGCATTGCTCTTGCATGTACTAGCTCATTTTTTACAATTGGCTTCATCTCTATGTGTTATCTTAAGAACCGCGAAACATCAATTAATAGAAAAATTAGGCGTACAAAAGATACTTTAATAGCAGAATATACTGAAGTTATTTTTGACCAAAACGGCGGAAATCGATTACCTTTAGAAGAAAGAGCGGGAGCACGAATTACTGCCGCACAACAGGCTGCAGAATACGTTAAGGAATTTTATGATAGAACACGTCAAAGAGAGTTTGATCCTGAGAAGGCATCAGCGGAAAGGATGAGCAGAAATGAACAATATAATATTGCTCTGTTTAATCCTCCACTTCTTGAAGAAAAACATAGACCATTACTTCAGGCAAGCAACCAACCCATTGCACCCAGCCTCACCTGAATCGATCGGGTTAGGCGTGTCGATTCTGTCAATTCAATAATTATAACTGGAACTGGAACTTGAGCTTGAATGTGAATTCGGATTTAACGGCTGTGACTTGAACGTACCATTCTTGAGTAAAAGCGCAGACTGACTGAAAGAATCCTCTGGTTTTTTCTCAGCGGGAGTTGGCGCCATTTCTTCAATTCTTCGCAAAGCTTTTTGTGCAGGCTTATAACCCTGTTGCATAGCTCTATTATAGAAAGATTTTGCCCGTTTTAAATTTTTTTTAACATGAAATCCTCGCTCTAAACAGCATCCAGCAATATACTGAGCTTGCCGCAAAGCATCAATACCGCTAGCCGCCCCAAGCAGCGAAACCATAGTCCTATCAATGTTTTCCTTGGAGGAGTCAACCCTAAACAAATACGCACAGAAACATAGAAAAGAAAGATAATTATATAAAGCAGACTCTCCAAATTTTAGGTAAAAATTTTGATCTCTTTCAAATTCATCAACTTGATAACATTTTCGCAACAAAATTCTAGAGGCATTAGGATTATCAAGTAATTCCGTTTCTAATTTCTCAATTTGTGCTAATCCAAGCTGCGATTCCTGTTTAAATTTGTCGTCATTTTTTTTACTGTCCGACAATCTTAGCCGCTTGCTCTCAAGTACTTCGACCGATTTAGCAGGCACTCCTTGTTGTTGAGCTCCAGTTTGGCTGGTACTTTTCTTCTTTTTCTTCTTTTGCTTTTTCGGAAAAATTTCTTGATTGGTTGTAGAATTCTTGATTACCGAACTTGCAGTTTTTGCCGTAGCGACTTCAATTTTTGAAATTATTTCAGATCTAGAGTGTACTTGTGCTTGCAATTCCGCCAATTTTTCTTTTAAATTTGTATTTCTCATTTCTAATTCTGTATTCTGCTGTATCAACTGGGTATTGCCCTCAACAGATACGGTTTCCAGCGAACCCGATTTTTCCCGCTTTTCTTGACAGCTTTCCTCCCAAATTTCAATTTCTCTATCTTGATCGGCTAATTTTTTGCCTAAAATGTCTTTTTCTTCTTCAAGAGATTCAATTTCTAGCTCATTTTTAGACATTTGATCTTGCAATAAGATGTTTTTTTGATCGCAGCCCCTATTCAACTGAGCGCTTTTTAACTGCATGTCCATATATAGATTATTTGCAACCAATAATTTTTTTTTAAGTAGTTTTATTGACTGTTGTATGTTTTTTGTAAGCGCCGTTTTTTGGAAAATTTCTGATTCAATCTCATCGTTTACTCTATTAATACCCTCAGCTATGCCCAATGATTCTTGCTCTGATCTAATCGATTTATCTCTCTCCAACTGGAGCTCTAATTCAATTTCTCTTAAAGCCGTATAGTTATTTTCTATTTTTATTTCTTTTTTTTCTAACTGCTGTGCACTGATAATAAGTTGCGCCCTTTGAGCTTGAACCGTATCCCTTAATGATGTCAATTGTCGATTCAACTTCTCATTGTCCGCGGACTGAATCTGCTTAGATTTCTTTAGCTCAGCTATTTGCGCTTTTAAATCAGTGGATTCTTTTTTAAGTCTTTCTTCCTGTTGCACCAAGCCTGCAATTTGTAAGCATAACGAATCCTTCTGATCCAGTAGAGTCTGGCGTTTCTTATGATTTTCCTCTATTTTTAATCCTATGTTATCATTATTCATCACTAACCCTCGCCTCAACTCTTGCTATAATTAATATTGGTGTCTTGGCGGTTAGAATCGCTGGTATTTCGAGAAGTTTTCAAAATAGTATTCTTCACTAATGGCGACTTTTCTTTTTGCCTATTAGAACCTTTATTAGACGGAAGAAGAGAATTTATGAGTTGCTGACTTTTTTGCTTTTGCAACGTCAATTCCATTATTTTTTGTTCTAATCCCTCATTTTCTTTCGTCAATAATTCATTCTCATCTTTCAAAATCTTGCTTTGTTTTGCAAGTAATCCCTGTTGTTTTGATTCATATTTTAGGATATCAATCCTTGAGTCTTTTTCAGTAACTAGATTTTTTAACTTATCATTATGAGTTCTCAAGCTATCGATTTGGTCCAATTGTTGGTTAATTTCATCCTGTATTAAATTATTAGTTTTTTCTTTACTAACCAATTGCATAGCAGTACTTGAACTAATTTCCTGATTTTTTTCTAACCTACGCGATAAATCA
Source organism: uncultured Pseudomonadota bacterium (assembly GCA_963697455.1). GTDB lineage: Bacteria > Pseudomonadota > Gammaproteobacteria > Coxiellales > Coxiellaceae > JAFEDN01. The sequence goes on from CAVOOI010000017.1 coordinate 179,971, forward strand.
TACTCAATACTCTTTCGCTCCTGCTCTAAACTCTTTATCTCTTGTTCAATACCTTGTAATACACTCTGTCGTTCAAGACTTTGTTTATTTAACTTTTCTAAGTGGAGAGATTGGTCGTGTATGGTAGCTTCCCATGCTCTGGACTTATCTTTTTCAGCTTGCAACGTTAACCACGCTGCTCCCAAATCACCTTCAATTTTTTGAAATAACTGCATAGCATCATTTAGTTTTTCCCCTAGTTGCTGAAGCTCGAATTTATTCCAACTTATAATGCCTTGATACTCAAGGCGCTGTTTAACCAAACCATCTGATAACTTCTGCAACCAATGGGTAGATTTTTTGGATTCTAAGAGTTGAGTAGACAAGCTACCATGTTCCATCTTCCGCTCCGCAACCTTCTGCTTCAAATTATTGAGCTGAAGTTGCAAATCGTTAAGTAGTTGCGGCAGTTTTTCTTCTAGCTCTTTTATTTTTTTAGATTGATCAATAATTTGCGTTTCTAATGGATTTTGACGACTCATTATTTACCTCCACACCTTAATTCATTAAATAAATGTATCCCTCTATAAAATTAGTTACTTTCTTAAAGTACAAAATATAATAGCAAGCCACCCAACTATTGGGCCAAATTTACGGGTTTTTGGCAAACAAAGCGGCGTAATGGCGGGCGGTGCGATTCTTCCATGCGCCTTTATGGTATGCATATGCTGCCAACAACGGGAAAGCGATGGTCGCTTCGCAGTACACCATTTGTTCGTAAGTCATATCTACTTTGCCCCAGGAGCAAGCTTCTTTCAGAGTAGAGCCGGACAATGCACCGTCGCGTTCATCGGCGACCGTAATTTGAATTGCATATTTGTGCATGGGCACGTTTTCTTTTAACATTTCCGCGGCTACGACAATATCTTGAGCAAAATTTTTGGGTACGCCGCCGCCGATCATTAACAATCCAGTTTCATCGGTTTTAATTTTTAACTGAGTTAATTCGCGGAAGTCTTTCACTGAATCAATATGCACGTGACGCTCAGGATGTTGTTCTTGATGCATTACTAAACCAAAGCCCGCGCTGCAATCACTAAACGCCGGCACAAAAATCGGCACCTGGTGTTCATAAGCTTGGCGGACAATAGAATCCTGACCTTGTTTATGCGCAATTAAGTATTTCGCCATCGCGACGATAAATTCGCGTGAAGAATATGCGCCCGGCGGTAAACTATTCGCGATTTCTAAAATAGTATTATCGCAAATTCGCAATTCGTCTTCATTGATCAAAGTATCGTAAATCCGGTCAATCGCCAATTCCCGAAGCTGATTATCATTGAGCGTGGGAGCGCCTTGATAATGCGAAAATCCCAATGCTTCAAAAAAATCTTGGTCAACGATATTGGCGCCGGTGGAAACAATGGCGTCAATCATCCGGTTTTTGATTAAATCTACAATCACGTTTTTCATTCCGGCGCTTATCAGTGAACCGGCTAAACATAAAATAATGCCACATTTTTCATCTTCTAGCATTTGGTGATAAATCTGCGCGGCGCGGGCCAAATTACGCGCTTGAAAAGCCGTATGCTGCATGGCTTCAATCATGCTGCAAACATTCATTTCCGCAATATTAATATGCTGGACTTTATTTTTTAATAACTCAGTTTTTGTATTCACGCTTTTCTCCAAAAATATACTAGATAGGAATTTGCATGGCAATTCCGTGCAGACTGCCGTAATTTTCCAACAACGAGCGGCTTGGAATTCCCTTTACTTCCCGAGTTGGAAAGCAGGATTGTAACATATTTTTGGCCACTTCATCCTGGGGAACCTCATAAATTGGCAATAATACTAAATGATTGGTAATCATAAATTTAGTGTAAGTGGCGGGTAATCTTTCGCCATTGGCCAGACTATAAATGGGCTGAGGCAGTGGTAACGGTACGAGATGGTAAGGCTGGCCCTGTACATTTTTAAATTGTTGCAGCTGATTTTCCATTGCCGCTAAAGATTCGAAATGTTCATCCCCAATCTCGGTGCATTGAGTGTAACCAATAGTTTGCGGATTAATAAAACGAGCCAGCTCGTCAATATGACCATCGGTATCATTACCCTGCAAGTAACCATGGTCCAGCCACAGAATTTGCTGCTGGCCTAAGTGTTTTTTCAGTAAATCTTCGATTTGATTTTGGTTATAATCAGGATTCCGATTTTTAGACAGTAAGCAACTGCGTGTAGTCAACAAACTGCCCGCGCCATCGGTTTCAATGCTGCCGCCTTCCAACACAAAATTAATTTGGTTAAATTGCGCTTGGGGAAAAAAGCTCTGATTGTGCAACTGCGACGCGACTAAATTATCCTGTAACGCGGGGTATTTATCGCCCCAACCATTAAATTTAAAATTTAAGATCTTAGTTTGGTTCTGGTGGCGCAGGGTTAAAGGGCCATAATCCCGAGTCCACACGTCGTCGGAAGGTATAATAAAAAACCGGATTCGGGGTAAATTGACGTTCGCTTCTATCAGTCTGCGCTGAATTTGATTGCGCTGTTCGATATCATAACAAATCACCATCAACGACTGGGTCATCGCCACCATTTTGACTAGATTTAAATAAATATTATCAACCGGCTCACGGATGGAATCCCAGTCGTGAGCATACCGATGCGGCCAATTAATTAGAATAGCGCGCTGCGGATCCCACTCGGGTAACAAATGAAACATTTTTTAATCTTCTAAATAGGTATAGCCTTGGAGGGCTTCTTGGACGATAGAATCTTCATCAAAACGCGCTAAAACTTCGCTGTTAGTATCAAAATTCACGTAACGCAGCATGGTTTCAATCGTATCGCCTTTTTGGAGGTTGCATATTTCATAGCCTCCATCAGGTTTAACGACAACATTTAATGAATGGGTATCACCAAATAAATTGTGCATATCTCCCAAGATTTCTTGGTAAGCTCCAATCAAGAAAATGCCTAAATAATTAGGTTTGGTTGGATCAATCGCCGGCAGAGGAATAGTTGTTTCTAATCCGTCGTGGTCGACGTAGCGGTCGACGCGGCCATCAGAATCGCAAGTAATATCTTGCAATACACCGCGTAATGACAGCGGTTTATTTAAACCGGTGATCGGCAGAATCGGAAAGGGCTGATCGATTGCCCAAGCGTCAGGCAAAGACTGAAACAGTGAAAAATTCACATAGTATTTATCTGCCAGTTTATCGTTTAGCTCATCAATAATTGGGCGGTGGCTGCGCACACTGGGGTTGAGCAAATGCCGCACTTTATAACAAATTGTGTAATAAATATGTTCGATGTGCGCCCAGACTTGGAGGGTAATTAAGCCATGGACATACATCCCATGCGCTTCCTGCATCCAATAACAAGCGTCGTGATAGACTTCAATCACCGAACGGGCGGAAATATTGTTGAGCTGGTACCATAAGGTTTGTAATACCGGCGGATCGTCTTCCGTAACCGGTTTGATTTTTTGATCATATGGCGCCCGCTCCATGTCGATAATATTGGTTAATAATACGGCATGATGAGCAGTAATCGCCCGCCCAGATTCGGTAATAATATGCGGATGCGGTAAATCTTCGGCTTCACATACTTCAGCAAAAGCGCTGACGATATGGCTAGCGTACTCTTTCAGCGTGTAATTCATGGAATAGGTAGAACGGGTTCTGGTGCCATCGTAGTCGATCGCTAAACCGCCGCCTAAATCAACCGTATGGATAGGAATACCCATGCGATGCAATTCCACGTAGTAACGCGCCCCTTCATAAACACACTTTTGAATATCGCCGATATTGGCAATCTGTGAGCCTAAATGAAAATGCAACACTTTTAACCAATGCCGCTTTTTCATTTGCGTCAGGCGCTCAACGATTTCTAAGATTTGGGCCACAGAGAAACCGAACTTAGCTTTCTCGCCGCCGGTGTCCTGCCATTGCCCTTCGCAAGTTGAAGCCAGGCGTACGCGAATCCCGACATGCGGCTCTAACCCGCCCAGGCGCTCTGTTTCATCACAAAGCAGAGCAAGCTCAGCCATTCTTTCCAAAATAATATAAACGGTAAACCCGGATTTAAGCGCTAATAGGGCTAAGCGGATATATTCTCGATCCTTATAGCCATTACACACCAAGGTAATGCGCTTTTGTGCAGCCGTGATCAAAGCTGCGATTAATTCCGCCTTACTACCGACTTCCAAACCTACCTGGCCATGAGCGTGTTGAATCATTTGTTCAACCACATAACGCTGTTGATTCACTTTAATCGGATAGGCTGTCAAATAATGGCCTTGATATTCATTTTGATCAATGGCTTGCTGAAAGGCGGCTTGTAACGCGTCTATGCGCTGATGGATAATATCTGTAAAACGAACCAATACCGGGAAGCTCAGGCCGGTTTGATTAATTTGGGCGATAAGTTCGGATAAATCGATCACAGTTTCGCTACGGCGGCCTTGTGGATAAACCACTACCGAGCCACTTTCATTGATATCGAAGTATCCCCCGCTCCAATGAGCGATATTGTAGGCTTTACGAGCTTGCTCGACTTGCTCTTCATTTTCTTGATCTAATTTAGTCAATTCTAATCTCTTCTTTTGTTGTTTTAATTTTAGATGCTGCGCTCGGCAGAGCCGATGCTCGCAATCAAGGGGGAGACGCTCCGCTCTCTCCCCCTTTGCACCCCCATCGGGCGCCGCCCCCCGCCGATTTCGGCGGGGGATCATTATACCAAAAATTGGATTAATGCTATACTGGTATTTTTGAGGAGGTTTTAACCTGTGAAGCTATATTATTCTTTATTGACTACTGTCGCAATACTGTGGGGCATCTCCATGCCGGCGGTTGCAGTAGAATCCCCCTTACCCTCTCCACAAGCAACGGTGATGCCTCAGAAATTAATTGATTTTAATACTATTTCTGTCCGTGGCGCTATTCAGCTTATCCTTGAACAAACGGCAGATAGCAGCCAGAATTTTTTCCAGCTTGAAGGCAAGCAGCAAAGTCCCGTCAGCGTCAGCGTCCGCGACGGGACCCTTTACCTGCAAGCGGACGAGCCCAACCCGTCTACGCCCACCATTGTGAAAGTGGGGGTCGCGAAACTGAACCAGCTTATGGTAGACAACGGCGCATCAGTTAGCAGCAAAAAATTCACCAGCCCGTCTCTCAGTATTGATGCCAATACCAGTGGCAATATTGAACTGCTCGGTATCATCACTCTTGACCGGCTGCTAACTTCAGGCTCAGGCACTATTCATATTCAATGGGTAGACAGCTCTAGACTGAGAATCGACGGCAGCAAGAATAGTAAAATACAATTAGCCGGCGTAGCAGGTGCAGTAGAAATGCGGTTGCGTGACGATAGTCTTTTTCAAGGCCAATATCTGCGCATCGATCAGGCTTTTGTGCAAACTAAAGATTTCTCTGCTGCTAAGTTAGCAGTGAATAATAGTCTGCGAGCTTTCGCCTATGATCACAGCAACATTTATTATTACAAGAGACCGGTGGAGTTAACTGAATTTACCGCGGGAGCAGGCAATATCCTGCAACTGGGCTGGGGACAATAGTTAAGGGGCAGCGGTTGACCTAGCGCAGATCCATACATATACTGAACTTATCATGGCAAAAATAATCACTTTTTTTAATCATAAAGGAGGAGTTGGAAAAACAACTTTAGTACATAATTTGGGATTTATTTTAGCAGACAAAGGCTATAAAACTCTGCTGATTGATGCCGATCCACAAATGAATCTCACCGCCGCTATGTATGGCCTTTCCACAAGCCTCGAATACTCAACCGATGAGGACTCGAAGTGGAATAAAAATATAGAAAAATATATTTCATTATCTGAACACATTAATATTAAACTGAAGGGACAGCCCTGCTCGAAAGAAATATTCAGAGTTGACTCTAAACTTTCTGAAGGCAATTTTATAGATTTAATATCGGGCTCCATCAATTTAGCAAATATAGAAGCCGATCTATATGGAATTATTAAAAATAAAAATGAATTCACGAATGATATACCTTATAAATTTGAACAAGCGATAAGGCAAAAGAAGGATATTTACGATTTCATTTTAATAGACACGTCTCCAAGCGCAAGCAGCATCATTAATGCCTTGATAATGACGATGACCGACTATTTTATAACCCCAGTTTCTCCTACATTCTTTTCACTGCAAGCGATAGATAATTTGAGCACAATTTTTAATAATTGGATTAAATTATTGGGAGAATATCAAGCCACACAGAATTTCAAGGGTCTGAGCTTTCAACCTAAATTTTTAGGCATAGTAGTGCAAATAGCTAAAAGGTTTAGCGGTGGGAGCGTTCAAGAGACAACCAAGTTTTCGAAGTCAGCAGAAAAATGGATTGAAGACGTTAATAACAGCGTTAAGAGATTCCAACGGTTTGCCATGCAACGCGGCATGTCAATTTCCGCTGAAGAATTTACCCAATTTTTTGGCAATGATCCCGGCCCTTTTATTATTCAAAAATGTTGTGATTTCACACCTCAACTTCGATCGATAGCTGAAAAAGCTGGAGTTCCTATTGTACATTTAACTCAAGAAATATGTAATAAATATAAAGATTCTGGACAAATGGTTGATCTAACTAAAGTAGACGGACAATACACCCGTTCATTTACAAGCATTTCTACTTCTTATAATAAAATAGCAGATGGATTGATAAAGATCTTCTTAAACACAAGAGTTCTCTAAGCTTATGGTAAAAGTTATAACGATTGATGATGTCAAAACGATTGTTCAATTTAAACAGCTGAAATATTTCTTTCTTGAGCTTATCGAACAATTGAAAATTGATTTTTCACGCTGGCAGGAGTTTAAAAAAACGCCGCGGCATGCAACCCATTATCCACATGGCGTGATTGAATTAATGCCGATTAGCGACGAAATTGAATTAGCGCCTAGTGAGGGATATTACAGCTTCAAATATGTTAACGGCCATCCGCATAATCCGCCTCGCGAAAACAAACTGAATGTGGTTGGAGTTGGGTTACTGGCTGAGGTAGCTACTGGTTATCCCGTGCTGATCTCAGAAATGACTTTACTCACCGCGTTACGCACGGCAGCGACTTCAGCTCTGGCTTCTTCCTATTTATCCCGGCCAAATCCGCGCTCGATGGCGATGATCGGCGCCGGTTCTCAAGCAGAGTTTCAAGTTTTGGCGCATCATTACGCATTAGGCGTTGACCAAATTCATTATTATGATACTGATCCAGAAGCTATGACTAAATTCGCCCACAACTTATCCAGCTATGATATTGAACTGATTCCCGCAGAGAGTACTTTCGCCGCTATCCGCAACGTAGATATTATTACCACAGCCACGGCGGATAAAACCAAAGCTCAAATTCTGGAAAATCGGTGGATTCACCCTGGAAGTTACATCAATGCGATTGGTGGTGATTGTCCGGGCAAAACCGAACTAGACCCTGCTATTTTACCCAGAAGCCAAATCGTAGTAGAAAATTTTGAACAGACCCAATATGAAGGTGAAATTCAGCATCTGGAAAACCCAGAGATTTATGCCGAATTATGGGAACTCACCAGCGGCAAAAAACCCGGACGTCAAAATGATGCGGAAATATTTATCTTTGATTCGGTGGGTTTCGCATTAGAGGATTATTCAACCCTTAAATATATCTATAAAATCGCCATCAAACACCAACTTGGCCAAACAGTTAACTTAATTCCAGAATTAGGTGATCCCAAAAATTTATTCAGCTTAATTAAACCAATCCCTCGCTCGCAATGACGGGTCAAATCGCCTTAGTACGGCAAAAAACTAATCGTATCCAGTTTTCTTGCGAGGCGCTGCTCGTTAGCTCTAAGGCAGGACTATAGGCGTTAACGATCCGCTCTATTTCTTCCGCTAAAAATCCGGATAACACCAACTGTCCATGCGGCGCTAAATAGCTGATAAGCTGTGGCGCTAATTCACAGAGTGGATTAGCTAAAATATTCGCTAAGATAATATCTGCTTGAATCTGCGGTAATTGTTCTGGTAACACAATACTTAATACTGCTTCAGCGAAGGAGTTTAATTCAGCGTTGTTGCGAGTTGCGGTCAGCGCTTGCGGATCATGATCTACAGCCCATACTTTTTCAGCTCCCAGCGCCAAGGCCCCTAATCCCAAAATACCTGAGCCGCACCCATAATCAATCACCGTCTTGTGAGCCAGTGGTTGCTGGGCCAACCATTCCAGACATAAAGCAGTACTCGGATGTGCGCCCGTGCCAAATCCCAGCCCTGGATTAATTCGCAATGCAACTCCCGAAGGCACCACCCATAACCGGTTAGCAAAACACCTTGCGGGGAAATTTTCCTGGGTTTTTTCCACCCAGTTTTGTTCAACAATACTTTCAATTTGATAATGCACTGGTGCAGAAAATAATTTCTCTAAATTTTGGATAAGCTGCTTTAACGGGAAATCCTCGGCAAATAACGCATTAATTTGCGTACTTCTCCACAAAGGAGTTTCGTTCAACTTCTCTTGAAATAATGGCTGATCACCGGCGTCAGCCAAACTCACTGCTAAAGCGCCCTCTTCCGCTAAAAAGTCAGAAAGCTGATTGGCCTGTTCGGCGGAAGTTTGGATAACCAATTGCAACATGGGTAGTTCCTAATGCGCCAAGCCCAAGAGTTTTTCCAAATAATGAATATTTTGGCCGCCGGCAATGAAGTTAGGGTCTTTTAGCAAACGCTGATGTAATTCAATATTAGTTTTAATCCCTTCCACTACCAATTCTTCTAAGGCATTGTGCATGCGGGCAATCGCTATTTCGCGAGTCTTTCCAAATACAATCAACTTACCAATTAAGGAATCATAAAAAGGCGGGACTTTATAGCCGCTGTATAAGATGAGAATCCATGCGCACGCCCAACCCTCCCGGCGGATGATAACGATTCACCATTCCCGGACAAGGCATCAAAGTTTTGCTATCCTCTGCATTAATCCGGCATTCGATGGCGTGGCCTGAAATTTTGACTTGGTCCTGAGTAAAGCTGAGCGGCTCTCCCGATGCAACCATAATTTGCTCACGCACGATGTCCACGCCGGTAATTAACTCAGTCACCGGATGCTCAACCTGAATGCGAGTGTTCATTTCTATAAAATAAAAATGACCGTCTTGATATAAAAACTCGAACGTTCCTGCTCCGCGGTAACCTAACTTCAAACACGCTTGCACACATAGATTACCAATTTCAGCGCGCTGTTCTTCAGTAATTCCCGGAGCCGGCGCTTCTTCCAATACTTTTTGATGACGGCGCTGCATGGAGCAATCCCGCTCTCCCAAATGTACGGCGTGGCCATGTGAATCCGCCAAAATTTGAATTTCAATGTGGCGCGGATTTTCCAGAAATTTTTCCATGTAAACTTCATCTGTGCCAAACGCCGCACCGGCTTCAGTACGCGTAGTCGCAATGGTGCTCACTAAATCAGCTTCCTTGCGCACGACCCGCATTCCTCTGCCGCCGCCGCCGCCTGAAGCTTTAATAATCAGCGGATAACCAATTTTGGCTGCTAATGCTAAGTTGGATGGATTATCGTTAGATAACGCGCCATTTGAGCCAGGAATACAAGGGATGCCCACGCTGGACATCGCTTTTATCGCCAACACTTTATTGCCCATTTGGGTAATCATATCGCGGGTGGGGCCAATGAAAACGAACCCGCTTTTTTCAACTTGCTCGGCAAAATTCGGATTTTCGGCTAAAAAACCATAGCCTGGGTGGATCGCATCCACATTGGCGACTTCCGCCGCGCTAATCACTGCTGGGATACTAAGATAGCTGTCCGTAGAATTGGGAGGGCCAATGCATACCGCTTCGTCGGCCAATTTTACATGCATCAAATCCCGGTCGGCTTGCGAATACACCGCCACGGTTTGAATGCCCAATTCTTTACAAGCCCGATGAACTCGCAATGCAATCTCACCTCGATTCGCAATCAACACTTTTTTAAACATATTCATTAACCCGTAAAGTGATTAGTCAGTGGATTCGATGATGAAAAGAGGCTGACCGTATTCAACGGGTTGTTCATTCTCGATTAATCGTGCGCTAACCACCCCGCCCACATCAGCTTCAATTTTATTAAACATTTTCATGGCTTCGATTAGACACAATGTATCTCCCGCCTTGACCTTATCTCCTACTGCGACAAAAGGCATTTCCCCTGAGGAAGGCGCTAAATATACGGTGCCAACCATTGGCGACAGCACGTGGTGACCGTCTGATGCCGCCGGTTCCTGGGCCTTACCCGCTGGGGCCGGCGCGGCGGCGGCAACGGGTGCGATTTCAGAGGCATAAACAACTGGGCTGCCGGAGGTCGTCATGATCGGGCCTTTTTGGCAGCTAATGCGCACCGATTCTTCACCGGATTTGATCTCTAGCTCACCAATTCCGGTTTCTTTAACCAGTTCAATTAATTTTCTTATTTTACGCGTGTCCATAGTTTTCCTCGGGCATAGTTTACTTGATTGTGTATTCCGGTCAGGGTAACATCATAACCCCCAAGCCAGGATCAAGTCGCGGGATAACAATAGTAATTATGGCAGATATTAGCAAGATCGCTGCAGATGTCAACAAAAACCGGATACTTTCTAGCAATTCTCGCCTCCCTTACAATTCCCCATCGGGATTAAGCAGGATCATTCCGCAGGTTTTATGCGTTTTAGGAAGTCAGCAACAGAAATCTCACCTATTATTCGAGACTGCGCTAGCTCAGTATGGTCACCAGAGAAGACGATGATTGTCGGCGGAGCTACTATTCCATAATCGTGCATTAAAGCTTGGGCGTCCGCATCATTGGCGGTAATATCTGCTCGTAACCATAAAAAACTCAGCAGGTGATTTTGTACTTGTGGATTAGCCAATACCCGTTGTTCTAGCAGTTTGCAAGACACACACCAATCCGCATAAAAATCTAATAAAACTGGTTTACCCGGCGATTGACTCATTTCTTGCTGAACCTCAGCAAGCGTTTTCACCGGAATGAAATGGGCTTTTTGGGTCTGCCCACAAGCTGCCTTAGCCCATGCCAAGGGCCGCCAAGGTTCAGAAGCGCCCTGCAGCGCCCCCACTAGCAATAGGATGCCATAGACAAAAACAAGCACCCCTAAGCCTTTGCCCACTTGCTGAAGGCGATTGGCCGCGGTAGAAAATGTTTTTAAATAGATCGCAATCCCAACCATCAACGCCGCCCACAAAATCAATCCGATTTCGTCAGGCAGAATACGATTTAACATCCAGATACTGACTGCCAATAGTATGATTCCAAGCCCGTACTCTACCTGCCGCATCCATGCCCCGGTTTTCGGCAGCAATCGCCGGCCAAAGGTGCCTATGGCTATCAATGGCACGCCGCTGCCTAAACCGATTATGAACAAGGCTATTCCGCCTAAATAGGCATTACCGGTTTGACCGATATAACTGAGTACCGCCACTAAAGGCGGGGTAGCGCAGGGTGAAAGAATTAAGGTAGACAGGGCGCCCATCACTGCTGCGCCTATCAGGCTGCCGTGACGCTGCCGATTGCTCACTCCAGCCACCCAACCTCGTAAGCTGCCAGGCAGGCGCAGCTGATAAACTCCAAATAAAGAGAGCGCCATCAAAATAAAAATCGCGCTGAATAACCCAATAACGATGGGTTTTTGCAAAAAAACCTGCAAGCTACTGCCTATTACTCCAAATAAGATGCCCGCTATCGCGTAGGTAATGGCCATGCCCAGCACATAGGCCAAAGAAATTAAAAAGGCTCGCCAGTGGCTAACCTGTTCCTTGCCGATAATGAGTCCGAACAGCACTGGGATCATCGGTAAGACACAGGGGGTTAATGAGATGAGCAATCCTAGGCCAAAAAACCCCAACCAAATTGCCCACGAATAGTTATGTTTTAATAATGCCTGCACCGGTTTTGACTCCGGCGCTACCGGTAAAGTCGCGGCTGCCGGGATACGATCTATATTCTCACTGGCTATATGGCCACCCTCACCCAGATTAATCGGGACGATACGGATTTGGGGTGGGTAACAATAACCTTGTTCAGCACAACCTTGATACCCAACTTGCAATGAAAAGCTGCTAGCTTTTGCCGATAATACGGGGATATTAATTTCGGTTTCGCTGCCATAGGCGGCAAAATGGCCCAGGACTGGATTGAAGTGATCGACCGCCGGCGGAAAATGGGGTTCGCCGAGTTGCACCACGCCATCAATGGTAGGGGTGATATCAATTCGATCTTTATATAAGTAATAACCAGGTTGGATATCCCAACGCACGACAATGGTTTGTTTGGCAGGTGACCAAGCACTCAGCGGAAACGCTTGATCCACAGCCAGCGGAGCTTGCGTAGCCCCTTGAGCACTCATGACGATCAGCGATAACAGCCAACCACTCCAAAAATATAATCGTTTTTTCACTGGCCTCAACTTGACAAAAAAATCCACTATTGTCAAGTTGAGCGGGGACCCAAAATAAGTTACTCTTTACCCAGTGAATCTTCAAAAACTAACCAAGCCAATCTTCTGGTACCGCTGCTAGGAATAATCATCTTAAGCTATTGCTGCATAGATTTGCGGGAAGGCATTTTTTTTAACGAAATTCACTACTCTCACCCTTGGATAGGCATTGTTTTTACTCAAATTAATAACCTGGGCGCCGGCAAGCCCTATTTTATTATCACCCTTACGATATTTGTCTGGGCATTTATTGCGAAAAATAAAAAATTAGTCTGGATGATGATTTGTCTTGTGTTAAGCCTCATTTTGAGCGGTTTAATCTGCGATTTAATAAAGCTGATCGGGGGACGCGCCCGGCCGCAAGAATTTTTTTGGAATCACCTTTACGGATTTTATTTTTGGCAGTTCGGTAATAATTTTTCGTCTTTTCCCTCAGGCCATTGCACCACGATTGCTGCGGTAGCCACATTTATTTATTTGATGTTGCGCCGCTTTGGGTGGATTTGTTTATCGGCAGTGATATTAGTCATGCTTGGCCGAATGATTTGTCAGGCGCACTATTTAAGCGATGTTCTCGCCGGCGCTTATTTAGGCTTCCTAACCTCGTTTTATCTATATCCGCTATACACCAAAGGCATTCTACTGTTAGCGAAGGACCAAAAACAGCAATTGGATGAATCACACTGGGGCCGTTAAAGTTACCGGCGCTGCTCCCATATTCAAGTTTTTAAATTGATCGGTGTCATTGCTACAAAATTTATCTTTTAATAATTTGATTAGAACAGAAACACCGAGTGCTTTTTCATTTTCGAAGGTTTCTTGCAATAATATTTTTTTGGGGGTGAAAAAAGCAAAACTAGAGGGGAATATAGGCACTATTGCTTGCTGAATCTTCACAACTAGTGTACTTATTATTAGCTTATCATTCTTTCGTTCTACAACATAATTAGATATCGCTTCATCAATTAATGTCTGTTCTAGAATGTACTTTAATATATTTCGGTTATTTTCATCTAAATTGTGTTTTTTGGAAATGACGCGCAGAACCTTGTGAGTTACTCTATCGGTATGGACGACTGTAGTAAATTCCTTTTTTCTTTTTTCTTCTATTTCTGGATCCCTAAAAAAATCCACAGTATTAATTGCTACACTCTTTAATTCCGCAGATATCTGCGGTGATTTTCGGTTTTTGTTATATTCATTCATTAAAGACTCGTATACGATGCATTGATCCTCTTTTTTTAAATTTGGATAGTCAGAAGCTTCCGAAAGAATTCCCTTTACCGTATTTCTTTCCAACCACAAAGTATAGAGTGAATGCTGCTTTAAAGCAGCTAATTGACCTTGTAAAAATTTAATTTCTTGATCGTTAGGATTAAAGAACGATTTTATAAATTCCATATTTCTAGCCAGAACGGGTTTTTTCCCGTTTCTTAGAAAATGTAATCTTTTTTCAACTTGCAGAATAGTATTATTAAGCTCACGGGTATTTATAATTTTAATTTCATAATCTTCTATTAGTTCTTTAAAAGCTATTTGGGCTGTAAGACAATTCACAACTTCATGATGCCCATATTGCTGAGCATACCAAATTGAATCATGTCCATCTTCATCTACAGCTTGAGGATCAGCTCCATTTTTTAACAAAAGTTTAACGAGTTTTAATCGATCGTCCGGATTTTCAAAATCCCTTTTTTTAGCTGCAAACATTAATGCCGTCAGTGAAAATTCATACTGCCTAAGTCCCCGTGGAATCTGATTCAAATTTAATTTAATATTTTTTTCTTTGGCTGCTTTTAATGCTAAACTTACAATTTCAAAGTCTGATTCAACAGACCAAAATTCACCTCTTTTTTTATCATTATATCCACAAGTGACATAAATAGTTGTCAGCAAGCCGTCGGCAAAATTTTCTTGTGAAAAACGAATTTCTTTATTATAATTTTCCTCTATTGAAATGATGCGACAATCTAATCTATTCGTGTAGACTTGCCAAACACAGCCTTGCTTTTTTAAAGCACTATTAATCACTTTAACAATTAACTCTCTTATGATTCCTATAGATGAACGACGTATATCAAAAACTTTTGTATACTTTCTACAGAAAAATTGCTTATTTTCTGAATCATATCTTGTATCATAGGCATATTCTTTGCGTAAATTATAAAATTGAGCTAGGCCAGCATGAGGATTAATATCCTGAGAAGAATGTTGTCTGGTGCTGCGATCAATGAGCCCAAAGCCATCTTCGGTGCTGCATAATGAGAACCCACCCTTAAAACTAGTGCTATCAAAAAGGGCGTCTGGTCCCTGTTGAGATGCTTTTTGTCTAGCATCTTTTCGCCAATTCATGAACTATCCCAGTTAGATTTCTCCTGGGTTTGATCACCTGCCCATAAAGATCAATAATTTCATCGACTTCTTGAGAGCTGCTGCCACAACTAGAAGTAGGCAGAAGCCATACTATTAAACATTGCTTGCCATAGATTAGCTCAATTCGCCAATCTACTACAAATTTTTGCGCTAATCTTTTATATTCAGAAGTTTTACATAAAAATTGGATGGATTCCGAATCAATTATGTTATTTTTTTTAATAGACTCAAAATCTATTCCTTCTTTTAAGGATAGTAATGGCCCTAAGTCAGACCCGTCTTCTTCTTTAATATCTATATTTTTATTTTCGTCATTCTGCATTCTTTTAACATTAATAATTTTTATTGGTATTTTTTATATTACTAATAATTTGTTAAGGCAATATTAATTTTTTGCAGAAATGGGGGGGGTTATACTTAGAGCGGTGGAATGCAGCATATAATTCAGGAAGCAGCGCTCGCTTCACCGGGAATTGCTAAGGCCACGGGCTTACGCCCGTGGCTTCCTGGTTAGCTGGTTTCTTGAGCATTTGACGCAGCACGTATTGCAATATGCCGCCATGACGATAGTAGGTAGCTTCTTCCTGGGTATCAATACGGCTGTTGAGCTTAGCGTTTATGCTAGATCCATCGGCCCGTTTGATCTGCATGATCAATTGGGCACGCGGCTCAACACCTTGAGTTAGACCATCAATAGTAATGATTTCACTGCCGTCTAATTTTAAAGTCTTGCGAGTAGCTCCCTCAGCAAATTCCAGTGGCAATACTCCCATGCCAATTAAATTGGAACGATGGATGCGCTCAAAACTCTCTGCAATCACCGCTTTCACTCCCAGTAATAAAGTGCCTTTGGCCGCCCAGTCTCTTGAAGAGCCAGTGCCATATTCACGACCGGCGATAATGACTAACGGAATATTGGCGTTTTGATACTGCATTGCCGCATCATAAATGGATAACACCTTTTTATCGGGATAATGAAGAGTAAATCCACCTTCAATTCCCGGAACCATTTCATTGCGAATGCGAATGTTGGCAAACGTACCACGCACCATGACCTCATGATTACCTCGCCGCGCACCATAAGAGTTAAAATCTTTGACTGTGACCCCATGTGCTTGTAAATAATGGCCTGCGGGACTGTCAGCTTTAATCGCGCCCGCCGGAGAGATATGGTCTGTGGTCACACTATCGCCTAATAAGGCTAAAATACGCGCGTTATCAATATTTTTCAGCGCTGCGGGCTGTTCAGTCATGCTATTAAAAAATGTCGGATGCTGCACGTAAGTGGAATCATTTTGCCACTGAAACAGAGCACTTTCGGTGATTGGAATTTTTTTCCATTCTGCGTCGCCGTCAAATACTTCAGCATATTCTTTCGCGAACATATTGCGGCTGACTTTGGCAACCGCTTCCGCTACCTCCGCTTGTGAAGGCCACAGATCTTTTAAATACACAGGATTGCCCGCGCCATCAACGGCAACCGGTTCGCGAGTTAAATCAACCCGAGTAGTGCCTGCTAAAGCATAGATGACCACCAAAGGGGGCGAAGCCAACCAGTTGGTTTTAGTCAACGGATGAATCCGGCCTTCAAAATTGCGGTTGCCGGACAACACTGCGCCCACTAATAAATCATTGTCTTGAATGGTTTTAGTCACGCTATCCGGCAATGGGCCGGAATTGCCGATACAAGTAGTGCAGCCATAACCCACTAAATAAAACCCGAGTTTCTCCAAGTAAGGCATTAATCCAGCTTTCTCTAAATAATCGGTGACTACTTTCGATCCGGGAGCGAGAGACGCTTTGACCCAAGGTTTGATATTGATGCCTTTTTCTACGGCCTTCTTCGCCACCAAACCCGCGCCTAGCATCACGCTGGGATTAGACGTATTGGTACAACTGGTAATCGCCGCAATCACTAAATCGCCATGGTGCATACGATAGCCATCAGTATTATTAAAATCTTGATCAATTAGCGCTGTTTTACCCGCTTGCTCAATAGCTAACTCAGTAGCCTGTCTTAAACCATTCAAACTCACTCGATCCTGCGGACGCTTGGGGCCAGCTAAACTGGCTTCGACGGTGGCTAAATTTAAAGACAATTTTTCGCTGAACACGGGTTCAGGCGAATTGGCGTCATGCCACAGCCCTTGGGCCTGCGCGTAAGCTTTCACTAAATCGATAGTCTGCGAATCGCGATTAGTCAGCCGTAAGTAGCGGATGGTTTCTTCGTCAATCGGAAACAGTCCGCAAGTCGCGCCGTATTCAGGGGCCATATTGCCGATAGTGGCGCGATCCGCTACCGGTAATTCGTGTAAGCCCGGGCCATAAAATTCTACAAATTTGCCGACTACCCCTTTTGCGCGCAACATTTGGGTGACCGTCAACACTAAATCAGTGGCGGTAATACCTTCACGCAACTTTCCTTCTAACCGGAAACCAACTACTTCTGGAATCAGCATAGAAATAGGTTGTCCCAGCATGGCCGCTTCGGCTTCAATACCGCCAACTCCCCAACCCAATACGCCTAAACCGTTGATCATGGTGGTATGACTATCCGTACCCACTAAGGTATCCGGGTAGGCCATTTGCACGCCATTCTCTTGACTAGACCAGACTCCCCGGCCTATATATTCCAAATTGACTTGATGACAAATCCCCGTTCCAGGCGGTACTAAACGGAAGTTATCAAAAGCTTTTTGGCCCCATTTTAAAAATTGATAGCGCTCGCGGTTACGATTAATTTCAATGCGGGTATTATCAGCATAAGCTTCTTCAGTGCCGAACTCATCGACCTGCACTGAATGATCAATGATCAAGTCAACCGGACATAAAGGATTGATCTTTTCCGGATCGCCGTGCATGGCGGCCATCGCTGCACGCATCGCAGCCAAATCTACGACCGCGGGCACCCCGGTAAAATCCTGCATCAGCACTCGCGCCGGGTGATAAGCAATCTCATGAGTTGAGCGCTGGGTCTTTAACCAATCCGCAACCGCCTGAATGTCGTGATTAGTCACTTTATGACCATCTTCATGGCGCAATAAATTCTCTAACAAGATTTTCAAGGAAAACGGCAAATTCTCAATCTTGCCTAAATGTTTAGCCGCCTCAGGCAGACTAAAATAGGTATATTTTTGACCATTAACGGTTAATTCGCGACACGATTTGAAGCTGTCGGACATATAGTTCTCCCAAAATTAAATTTTAGCCTAAATTACTCCTTTTCTCAGGAAAAATCCAAATTTGAGATAATCGTTAGAACTTAGCGCACTAATGTGGAACCAGCTCTATTTGCACCATTACGATACGTACAGTTTGCGAACATCTGCACGTATCCAGTTGTTAAGGAGCAAAGAACTGTATATAATGTTTTATATTTTAGAGTGATGCGAATCAATAACACAGAAAAAATAAACATAACAACTCTCGATTCCCATAGAAGCTATTATCTTGAGGCACTAAAAACTGAATTTCCTGACTTGGAAAAAACTTTGAATGGCTTCCATTCTGAACAGGACGTCCTCTTTTTCGCAACCCGAAAACGACTGCCATCCTAGACAACTGGGGAATAGACTACCAAAAAAACTACTCTAAGAAAATGTATTTACTCTGGACTCAAGAGCATAGTCAACCTACTTCGAGCCCTCGACCTTCTTCCGATTTCAGTCTCTAAAAATGAACCGGCAGCTTACTGAAACCCCCTATAATGGCCTTGACAAAAAAGATATCGCCACTTATTATTTTCGATAAGCGGCGATATCTGTTTTTTAAAATGAGATGTCGCCGCCTATCAGCAAACAATAAGTGGCGATATCGTATGAAAAAAGTCATCGGTCGAGAACGTGAAATACAGCTTTTGCAAGAAGTCTGGAATTCCACCAAAGCGGAATTTGTCGCCGTTTATGGGAGACGCCGTGTCGGTAAAACCTATTTAATTCGAGAGTTCTTTCAATCGAAAGGCTTCTATCTCGAATTTACCGGCGTTAAAGACGGCAATAAACATGAGCAGTTAGCGCGCTTTACTGAAACTTTGGCTCGGAAATTTTATCCTGAAATCAGTTTACAACCGCCTCCAACCTGGCATGCAGCGTTTGAATTACTCAGTTCTGAATTAATGAAACTACCAAAATCTAAAAAGGTCACGCTATTTTTTGATGAACTACCTTGGATGGCCACAAAAAAGTCCGGCTTGATTCAAGCTTTGGATTATTTTTGGAACACACGTTGGAGTCAATGGCGGCAATTAAAACTAATTGTTTGCGGCTCAGCAGCTTCATGGATGCTGGATCATTTAATTAATGCTAAAGGTGGGCTGTATAATCGGCTCACCCACACTTTACAACTGTCTCCTTTTAATTTACTCCAAACTAAACAATTTTTAAGTAGCCGGGGCTTTCATTGGAAACCCATCCACGTTGCAGATCTTTATTTAGTTATGGGCGGCATTCCCCATTATTTGGAACAAATTAAAAAATCTAAATCGGTTATTCAAAACATTGATTCGATTTGTTTTCAACAAGATGGCTTGCTCTATAATGAATTTTCACGTTTATATCCGGCTTTATTTGATGACCCAGAGCTTAGCATACGGATTATGCGCATTATCAGTAAACATCATCACGGCGTCAGTAAAGAAATCCTGGTTCGAGAAGTCGGAAAAACCACCGGCGGAAGATTTGACAAACGTCTTGATGAATTAGCGGCATCCGGCTTTATCCAAGGCTTCATCCCTTATGGTCACAAAAAACGTGATCAATTTTTTCGAGTGACCGATGAATATACGCTCTTTTACTTAAAATGGATCGCTGAATTCGCGGAACACCGCTCAATCGCCCTACAAAATAAATCTTACTGGACCACTGTCAGCAATACTTCTGCTTGGTACAGCTGGGCAGGTTATGCATTTGAAATACTTTGCTTTAAGCATATCGATAACATCTTGGAAGCCCTTGGCATCGCTCACATTCCCTGCAAAATTGGTAGTTGGCGATACGCACCGCTCAAAAAATCTTCTGAGACAGGCGCCCAAATAGATCTACTGTTTGATCGCGCAGACCACGTGATTACTTTATGTGAAATTAAATACAGCCATAAACCTTTCGTTATTGATAAAGCCTATGCGCAAAATTTAAAGAATAAAATAGAGACGTTCGAACGCCACTTTCCCACCCACAAACAAGTCAATTTGGCACTTATTACGCCCTTCGGCCTAAAGCCCAGTATTTGGTCAGAGGAATTGGTAAGCCATGAAATTGACCTCCTTGACCTTTTTGTACATTAGGAAGTAGAAAGAAGGTGCATGTTAAATTTAAATGCCCATGCTTCCGGCATATACTCTTGAATTGTGGAAAATTGCCCTAATATATCGGCTATAGGGCGTTGGCGGACTATTAAGCCGCCAGCAGTTGTAAATATTTTAAACAATAGTGGAGAAAACTATGGCAGTGACTGAACAAGTCGATGTAAAGATAAGACCATTAGGGGACCGTGCTTTAGTTGAACGCGTCGAAGCCGATTTAAGATCAGCTGGGGGTATCGTACTACCTGGAGCGGCTAAAGAGAAACCGCAAGAAGGTATCGTGCGTCGAATCGGCGCTGGTGCGAGAGACAAAGACGGCAAGGTCGTTCCCATGTCGGTTAAAGTCGGCGATAAGATCATTTTTGGTAAATACTCTGGCAGCGAAATTAAAATCGCGGGTAAAGAGTACGTTGTGGTTCGTGAAGACGACATCATTGGTATTATTGAATAATTTCTAAATTTTAGAGGAAATAAATTATGGCAGCAAAATTAATTCAACACGGCGAAGCCACTAAACGCGCATTAATGCGCGGCGTAGACATCCTGGCTGACGCGGTTAAAGTCACTTTAGGCCCAAAAGGCCGGAATGTGATACTCGACAAATCGTTTGGAGCCCCCACGATTACCAAAGACGGCGTATCTGTAGCCAAAGAAATCGAATTGGTCGATAAATTTGAAAACATGGGCGCGCAGATGGTTAAAGAAGTCGCTTCTCAGACTTCCGACTTGGCAGGCGACGGCACCACCACGGCAACAGTATTGGCGCAAGCCATCCTCAAAGACGGTATCCGCATGGTGGCCTCCGGCGCGAATCCTATGGACGTCAAACGTGGCTTAGACAAAGGCATGACCGCAGTCATTGCCGAATTAAAGAAAATTTCTAAACCCTGCGCGGACGACCGCTCTATTGCCCAAGTAGGCACTATTTCCGCGAATGCTGATGAACATATCGGCCGCATTATTGCGGACGCCATGGCCAAAGTAGGCAAAGAAGGCGTCATCACGGTTGAAGATGGCCGAGGTCTGGAAAATGAGCTAGAAGTTGTCGAAGGCATGCAGTTCGACCGTGGCTACTTATCACCCTACTTCATCAACAATCAGCAAAACATGAGCGCCGAATTAGAGTCACCGCTAATTTTAGTGGTTGACAAGAAAATTTCTAATATCCGCGAAATGTTACCGGTATTAGAAGGCGTTGCTAAATCAGGCAAACCGCTATTGATCGTTGCTGAAGACGTGGAAGGCGAAGCATTGGCCACCTTAGTAGTCAACAACATCCGCGGTATTGTTAAAGTGGTCGCTGTAAAAGCGCCTGGTTTTGGTGATCGCCGCAAAGCGATGCTCCAAGATATCGCCGTATTGACCGGAGCCAAGGTTATTTCCGAAGAATTGGGCTTAGAGCTAGAAAAAACCAGTTTAGAGGATTTAGGTTCCGCCAAACGCGTAGTCGTAACCAAAGACACCACTACCGTCATCGATGGCAGCGGCAAAGCTAAAGACATCAAAGCGCGGATTGAACAAATTCGCCAAGAAGTCGAAGCCAGCACCTCTGACTATGATAAAGAAAAACTGCAAGAACGTTTGGCCAAATTAGCCGGCGGCGTTGCGGTTATCAAAGTAGGCGCTGCGACTGAAATCGAAATGAAAGAGAAAAAAGCCCGCGTTGAAGATGCGCTGCATGCTACCCGCGCAGCGGTAGAAGAAGGCATTGTTCCGGGCGGCGGTGTTGCGTTGATTCGTGCATTGCGTGCATTAAAGAAAATTGATGTCAGCAATCATGATCAACAGGCAGGCGTGGACATTTTACGCCGCGCTATGACTGCACCGTTACGGCAGATTGTTGCCAATGCCGGCGAAGAAGCCGCGGTCATTTTAGGCAAAGTCGAAGCCAGCACCAGCGAAAGCTATGGCTATAACGCAGCCACCGGCGAATTTGGCGATATGATTGAGATGGGTATTCTCGATCCAACCAAAGTCACCCGGACTGCGTTGCAGAACGCCGTATCTATTGCCGGCTTGATGATCACCACCGAATGCATGATTACGGATGCTCCTAAAGAGGAAGCTCATAGTCATGGCGGCGAAGGCGGCGGTGGCATGGGCGGTATGGGAGGCATGGGCGGAATGGGTGGTATGATGTAATTCACCCGTTCTTTCAGCTTCACACCAAAAACCCCGCCCCTGGCGGGGTTTTTTTTTGCAGATTACCAAGCCAGCAACATTAGTTCAAAATTTGTACTATATTTAATTTCATAAAGGGAGCCAGCAGAAAAGGAGATCTACTATGAGAAAGGGTATTGCTACAATAATGGGAGTAATTGGTCTGCTGGCAATTAATACTCCGATTTTTGGGGATGGCGTGTTTTACAACATGGTCATTAACTATATTCCCAACCCTGGCGCCTGCCAAGTTTTTATCAATTCCGGAGCGTTATACATGGATGTCAATCCAGGTTTGCCGGATAGCATGACCGGGGGTACCGCGCGAGCGCTGGTTAACCCTAACTCGACAGTAGCCCTACAAAACGCTCACCCAGGATATACCATTGTGGTACCGAGATTAGATGAAAACGCTTTTTGCTCGGCTCAATGCGCTATCGTCAACTCCAACCAGAATTGCTGGCAAGCCTGCAAGTTTGCGGTCAGTAATTTCTATAGTGTGCAAAAACCGACCTACACCGTGCCGAATGGTACTATTTTCGTGCGCTGCCCCACTCTGACTATGTCGAAATATCCTAACTATCCCAGCGACCCTTATACCAAATTTCCTTATACCAGGCCATAACCGGAGGGGTCAAGTCCTTAATCCTTATTTGAATATCAAATAAGGATTAAGGACTTGACCCCTCCTGACAAAAAAATAATCAAAAATGTTCAAAATTTGACTGGTTATTTTTTAAAATTGCTCTATATTTAGTCTGTATAAGGATTTAACAATTTTATGGGCACGGAGGTCCGCTATGAAAGAATTATTATTGAGAAGTTTGGCAATTGGGCTATTGGCCGTCAATGTAAACTGCTATGCGGACACTATTCGAATTACCGCCATTAATGAATCGCCCACTTCCGCTGATCTGACTATCGGAACGGGTAATCAAAGTTTCACCGTAACTCCAGGCTCCGTCAAAATGTTTACAGCGGATTACACTTACCCAGCAACCATTTCAATTCATCGTCTGGGCCGTTTCTCACAGAACTGTAGCTGGAGTATGCCTCTAGTGGGTAAACAAACTATTAGGGCTCTTACCTTGAATATCAGCAGCGACAAGTTAAGTAATACCCCCACTTGCTTAATTGATCGGACCTAGCCCTAGCCTCGGAATTACTGGCATTTTATCTTTTGTGTTTGTGTTTTTTGTTTAACTTTAAAGGAGAATTATCCATGAAAAAAATATGTTTAGGTGTTATCGCCGCCGTATCAGTGATCAGTGTTTGTCAAGCAGAGGTTGTCATCCAGACTCAACCGGCCGCTCCCGCAACGCAAGCAGAGCAAATGAGCAAGGTTACCTTGAAAATTCAAGAACCGGCATCGGTTAGACAGGTTCAACAGTCTATGCGTAAACCCAACGAAATAACCCTGGGTGAAAGGACTTTTAAATTACCTGCAGGCATTGAACAAGTCACGGTAATGCACAACTTTGAGAAGCCGGGTATGTCGTCGTCTGGTAAACCAAGGGTCATCCAAGTCGCTATTAACGGCTCAACCTGCAAAATTGAGCTTGCCAATAATCCAATGCGACACGTTAACAAAATGATCACCATCCAAGTTGGTCAAGACAGCATGGGTAAAACTTTTTGCGAAAAAGCAGTTGTCTCAGGCGCTTAATCTTTGCATAGTCATACGGCGGCTTGAACGGGAATTCAACGATCAAGCCGCGGGATGACCTTATAAAAAACTTTTCCGCCAAACATATTCTTGCCGTAATTTTAAAAATCTTTTCACCACTTCTTCCTGATGTTTTAACAGCGATTGCTGCATAGTCTGGGTTAATTCTAAGGGATTAAATACTTGTTTAGCGCGCTCTTCCCAATTGCTTAATGCTCTATCGCCAGTTTGAGAAAATTCCTGCTCTACAGCCCGCTCAGGTAATCCAAAAAAAACTTTAGCCTGTTGGTACAATAATAAACTGGCTTGCCGCTTGGCATTGATGCTGTAACCAGCAATATGCGGGGTGGCAATCAAAGCTCGGGCCAATAGATTCAAATTAATTTCCGGCTCGTCTTCCCAAACATCCAAACATAGCCGTAAATGTGGTTGATTCAATAACAGGTTAGTATCCAGCACGCTGCCCCGAGAAGCGTTTAACAACACCATTTCTGGTTTTTGGCGTTGGAAAAAATCTGGGCCTAGAAGATGGTAACTGGGATGCGCGCCATAACGCACTAATGCCGGATGAACGCACAGCAAATCCAGATCGTTCAGTTCCGATAGTGGCGTAGAATGAAAATCCGGCTCACGCGACTCGCGCGGAGGGTCGTTTACTAACACTTGCAAGCCAATCTGCGTTAAATATCGGGCAACCAGGCTACCGACTCGACCCACTCCGATCACGCCGGCGCGTAAAGAAGAGCCATTTAGTATCCCCTGACTGCGTAATGCAGCTATGACACACAGCACATATTCAGCTACCGCCATCGCATTCGCACCCGGCGCACAAGCCCAAGCTATCCCATGTTGATCTAACCATGCCGTGTCTAAATGATCAAAACCTGCGGTAGCAGTCCCAACAAAACGCACCGATGAATTCCGCAGCAGCTGTGCATCGACGCGAGTGATCGTGCGTACCCATAACATATCCGCATCCGCCAAATCCGCTGCTTGAATTTCTTGCCCCGGCTTTTTAATCACCACCGCGTCAGCAAATAATTCATCGATCAATGGAATTTGATCATCCACAACTATTTTTATTGTCTTTACCATTATCAGTTTTCCTGATTAAATAAGCATTATGAATTATATGTGTCAATTTCGCCTAATCACATTTCTGGTAGCGATTTTTTCGTTCAATTTCAGTTCTGTGATTTTTTGTCCAGCACACGCTCAACAGCCAGTAGTGGTAAAGGCTGCTACAGAAAAAGAGCTGAAGAGTCTGCTGCCGATGCCGCAAACTACGGTGCGCACTTCTAAATTGCTAACGCTGCCGGACGCTATAATCCTAGCCTTACGCAATAATCCTACTGTCCGCAGCAGCCGTTTGCAACGGATTACTGATAAATATGCTTTGGAATTAGCGGATTATGCTTTTGAACCTCATTTCGACTTCTCAGCCAGCGCCACGTTCACTCAAAATGAACAAACCGGTTATAACCTTAATCCCGGAGTGTCACTTAATACCCGCTGGGGAACTCAAATTAGCGTCAATAACGTCACTAATTTACAAGGCACTCAGCAAGAACAAGCGACTATTACGCAGCCACTATTACGTGGATTTGGCGAGGTCAATGAAATTCCCTGGCTAAACGCCCAGGATAGCGAATTAATCGCCCGGCAAACATTCAAAAACAGTATCATGCAAATGGTTACCCAGGTAATCACTCAATACCGGCAAGTCGTTCAGGATTACAACAGTCTCAAGGTGCAACAGCAAGCGCTGCAAAGAGAAGAAACCTCCTCAAAACAATATCAATTGAAGGTTAAGGCCGGCAAATTGGCGCCCAGCGAATTATTGCAACAGCAAGCCACTTTGGCCAGTAATCGTTTAAATTTTGTGCGGCAAAAAAATGCAGCGGAGCAAGATTATCAAACCCTACTCGATACCATAGGGTTGGCGCCCGAATCCAAACTTAAATTGGACACTCACATTAATTTTCAGACTTATCACGCACCCTCTCAATCCGAAGCCATTACCTTAGCGCTAAATAACAATCCTCAATATGTTTCGCAAAAGTTGCAATTAAAGGCCGCTGAGCGTGCCGTTGTCGTCGCCAAAGATAGTTTACGCTGGCAACTCGGTGTAACCGGTTCAGCTAATTTTATGAGTAGCAACGGCACTATCCCAGGGATCAGTAGCCTCCAAGATCTGAGTCTTACCACTAACCCCACTGCCGTAGTGTCGTTATCTATTCCTATCCGTGATATCAGCTCCAAAGCCGGTTTAGTCAGCGCTAAAATTGCATTGGTGGGCGCAGAAGATGCTCTAGAGCAAAGCCGGCGCACCTTAATCAGACAAGTGTTAAATAGTCTAAATGATTTAAATAGTTTGCTCGAGCAATTAAATATTGCGCAACAAGGGCTGGTGCTACAACGCAAAAATTTAGAAGCCGAGCAAATTAAACAGCGATATGGGCAAACTACAGCTTTGAATGTTAATATTATTCAAGACACTTTAATTCAGCAGGAAATTGATTTCGTAAATGGCCAAATAGGCTATCTCAATAGTGTTACCGCATTTCAAAATTTGTTGGGTACCACTCTCGATGCT
The DNA here is from genome assembly GCA_963697455.1 of uncultured Pseudomonadota bacterium. Taxonomy (GTDB): domain Bacteria; phylum Pseudomonadota; class Gammaproteobacteria; order Coxiellales; family Coxiellaceae; genus JAFEDN01. Next base: position 206,550 of record CAVOOI010000017.1, read on the forward strand.
TGGAATATAAAAATGGCGTATTAAATACGGAGATTTTAATGGCGAATAAGTTTAAAAGGACGATGTTAGTTGTTTGCGGATTACTCGCCGGAATTTTGCTTTGCACCGCAGGCTGTAGTAAAAAAACCGAAAACAAATCTGCAAACTCAACGATAATGACGGCCCGGGCCAAGTCAACCGTCACCTCTTTATATTTTAAAGGTACACTAGGCCCCCTTATTTCGCAGTCCGTTTTAAGTCCCTTAGACGGCCGGATAACCCATGTTTTATTTCAATATGGTCAGCAAATCCAAAAAGATCAGCCGCTCATTACTTTAGACGCCACTAAACTGTCAGAAGATTTTCGCAAAGCGGTGACTGACTTTTTACAAAAAAAACAAAGCTATGAAACCGGGCTTACCTCCTTTGAAGGAACGCAAGCCTTATATAAAGCAGGAGTTGTTTCAAAAGAAGAATACACTAATGCCTTTAACACTCAAGAAAACAATACGTTGAATTATATGCAGTCTAAATATGAGTTGGAAAAATTACTGGTGCAAACGAATGTAGCAGCCACCAGTATCGAACAACTCAATCTCAACGATATGAACAAGGTTAATCAAACATTAAATAGACAATTTCAAGAAGTAAAAATTATTGCGCCCACCCAAGGAGTTGCTTTATTCCCACCGGCTGATCAAAAAAAAGAGGGCTCCGGCACTGGCCGGCTCAACGTTGGCGATGACGTCAAGGCCGGACAATTAATTTTATCGATCGGCGATTTAAGCGGCCTCTCGCTCAAAGTAAACATCAGTGAAATCAGTGTTAATTTGATCAAACCTAATTTGCCCGTTAAAGTGACCGGCGATGCCTTCCCTGGAATTACTTTATCAGGATACGTTGAATCGGTTGCAGCGCAAGCTAATCCTCAATCCGGCGGCGGTGAAGGCGGGTTAAGCATGTTTGAAGTGATGATTAAAATACCCAAAGTCAGCGCCGATCAACAGAAGATAATCCACGTTGGAATGAGCGCCTCAGTTGAATTCGATATTCCAGAACCTCCCCAAATTTATTTGCCTATTAAAGCAGTTTACGAAAAAAACGGTCAGAAATTGGTAACCGTCGTGAGTCCTTCAGGTGAACAGCGCGCCGTTCCAGTGATCACCGGCAAAACCACTCTGACCGAGGTCGCAATCGTGCAAGGCGTGTCAGCAGGAGATCGTGTTGTCGTCCCTCATTGAATTAAAAAACGTCACTAAAGTTTATACCATGGCTAAAGAGCAATACATCGCTCTAAAAGGCATTAACTTGGCTATCGAGCGCGGCGAACTGGTGACTATCATTGGCTCCTCCGGGTCAGGGAAAACTACGACTATGAATATTTTAGGTCTGTTAGACCATCCCACGACCGGCCAGTATTTTTTAGATTCAGTAGAGACTTCTGCGCTAACTCCAGATCAAGTTGCCGACTATCGAAATGAAAAAATCGGCTTTATTTTTCAGTCATTCTTTTTATTACCTCGCTTAACTGCTCTGCAGAATGTGATGCTGCCGCTGGCCTACCGGCGCAATCATCCTCCAGGAGACCGCAAAGATAAAAAGCGCGCGCTCGCGATGCTCGCCAAAGTAGGCATGGCCAAATATGTTACCCACAAACCTTACGAATTATCTGGCGGCCAACAACAACGCGTGGCGATAGCCCGGGCCTTGGTGGGAGATCCAAGCATTGTTTTGGCGGATGAACCCACTGGCGCCTTAGATACTAAAAATAGTCATGATGTTTTAGAACTGTTAAATGATCTTAATAAAACTGAAGGGGCTACGATTGTGATCATCACTCATGATCCTGAAGTCGCGCAAAAGTCCCAGCGCATTATCAAAATTGCAGATGGGAAAATTGTCTAATGGGATTTCTAGCTCATATTCGCGAAGCACTGATGAATTTATTTTCAGCAAAACTGCGTTCCTTACTCGCTATTTTAGGTATTTTAGTAGGGACCGGCTCCGTGGTCGCGTTAATTTCGTCCAGTCAATTAGCTACCGATCACGCTCTAGCGCAATTTAAAAAATTAGGTACGAATTTGCTGGCGGTGATGATTTCTTCAAATAATGAACAACCTGAAACCGGCCAAGTCAACAATTTAAAAATTGACGATATGCAAACAATTCAACAACAAATACCGCAAATCGAAAAAATTGTTCCTTACACCATGCTGTATGAGCCGATGAGTTTTCGAGATCTACAATTTAACGGGCAAATTCTTGGGGCTACTGAAGGCTTGGCGGATATCGTGAAAATTAACATGCAAGCAGGCCGTTTCGTTTCTTTTCTGGATCAAAATAGCTTTTATTGCGTCGTCGGTCATGATATCGGCATGCAAATTCGCGCTAAAGGATTAAATCCTATCAATCAACAGATCAACGTCGGCAATCAAATTCTGACGATCATCGGCGTCGCGGATAAGTGGGAACCGAATCTATTTTTATTTGCTAATATCAATGAAGGTATCCTGATTCCACTCTCGCTCTCATTTATCTTAAATCCACAAACTAAAATTCAAAACATATTATTACAATTAACACCGGGCTATCCTTTAGATCCGGTTAAGACGCAATTACAAAACGTAATTGCTAAAATAACGCCGAATAACCAAGTACGATTTCACGACCCGCAACAGATTATCGACGTTGTCAGTAAACAGCGCAGTACATTTACCTGGCTCCTGAGCGCTATCGGTGGTATTTCATTATTAGTCGGCGGCATTGGGGTAATGAATATTATGCTGGTGTCCGTGATTGAACGCCGCCGGGAAATCGGGATTCGGATGGCCGTTGGCGCGCGGGGCAAAGATATTTTAGAAATGTTTTTAATTGAATCGATGGTCCTCACTATTTTTGGAGGATTATTAGGCGTATTGCTCGGTACTCTCACTACTTTAATCTTAGCTTTATCTTCCGGTTGGGAGTACTCGTTTCATATAGGACCGGTAGCGCTGGGATTTATTGTTTCCGCCGTGGTTGGCGTGTTCTCAGGACTTTATCCCTCTTTCCGGGCTTCACGCCTCGATCCTATTGCTACGCTACAGTCTGAGTAGAATGTCCAATCTTTACGACCAAAAGGGAGCCCACTCCAGAATAGTCTTGACTATTATGGAGTGCAGTATATAATAGTCAGCATGGAAAGATTATATAGCTCCGTCGTAAAAGACTATTTTAGCCAATATCCGCAGATGATTTTCTTAAATGGGCCTCGCCAGGTAGGGAAAACTACTATTAGTAAATCATTAGCTGGCGAAGCAGATCATTTTACTTATCTTAATTGGGACATTCAGGAAGACCGTGAGCAAATTTTGCGTGGTCAGCGTCATTTAGCGGAAAATACCGGCGTGAATCGGCTAAATAATCATACCGTGATCATATTCGATGAATTACACAAATATTCAAAATGGAAAAATTATTTAAAAGGCTTTTTTGATGCTTACCAAGAACACTGTCATATTTTAGTCACCGGCAGTCAAAAATTGATGATGGAGCAAAAAAAAGGCGATAGCTTAATGGGCCGGTATTTTCCTTTTCGAATTCATCCTTTTAGCGTCGCAGAGTGTGTTCGCCAGACGTTGCCTAATGACATGATCAGCATGCCTGGCAGAATTGACCAATCCTCGTGGGAGGCGCTATGGCGCTATGGTGGTTATCCAGATCCTTTCATCAGACAGGATCAGCGTTTCTTAAAGCGTTGGCAAAATTTACGGAGTGAGCAAATGTTTCGCGACGATATTCGCCAGCTTACTCAAATTCATGAATTGGCCCAACTGGAGATTTTAGCTGAATTAATCAAACGCCAAGTCGGGCAGTTAACTAACTACACAAATTTAGCAAATAAAATTAATGTTACTGCCAAAACAGTACAGCAATGGATTACCACATTGGAGCGATTCTATTTTTGCTTTCGTCTTTCACCCTGGCATAAAAATGTTTCTCGCAGTCTTTTGAAAGAACCCAAATTATATTTATGGGATTGGTCAGAAATTACCGATATCGGCGCTAAAATGGAAAACTTTGTCGCCAGCCATTTGTTGAAAGCCGTGCATTTCTGGACGGATTTTGGTTTTGGAAAATTCAACTTATATTTTATCCGCACTAAAGATAAGCACGAAGTAGATTTTGTGGTTACCAAAGACGATCAACCTTGGTTTTTAGTGGAAGCCAAATACAGTAACAATCAAAGCATAAACGATAATTTATACCGCTTCCAAAAAGACCTTAAAGCAGCACATGCTTTTCAAGTAGTCTATGATCTAGAATACGTCGATGCGGATTGTTTTTCACATCAGAACCCGGTGATCGTCCCAGCGATTACTTTTCTTCTCAATTAATATAGCCATAATCACAACGGGAACCAGCCATTTTTAAGCGGTTTCCGTGCTAGTCTTATTCAAAGGGATTAATTAATTCCAGATCGCAATTTTCGAAATCTTTGATATTGCGGGTCGCCAGAGCGGTATGATGAGCCCGAGCTATTGCCGCTATTTGTCCATCTATAATACTCATCGGGCGGCCTAATTTTTTGCGTTTGCCCATGATGATCCCATAAAGATGCGCCCCAACTTCATCAAAAGCTAACACTCGCCCTTTAAACCCATCGGTAATAGCTTTAGCGAATGCTTCTTCTAATAAGCTGCGGCGCTTACTGTTGGGAAGCACAGATAAACCATAAGAAATTTCAGCAATCGTTGGCGCAGTCACATATAATTCAAAAATATCCTGCTGATCCAACCATTCAATGACTTTTTTAGAAGGAATAGGCCTCATCATTTCAGAAATGATATTGGTATCAATTAAAATCATTCATTAAAATCCATCGGCTCATGCGGTTTACGGGTAAGCTGTAAATTAACTCCGTGTTTTTCTCCAAAATATTTATTAAATACCTTGCTTAACCGTTCGGGAGTGGAAACCGCTCTGGTTAAAATTCTCCGTGCTTCTTCCTCCATCGACACACCATCTTTGGCGGCTCGGATTCGCAAACGCCGATAAATATTATCATCTAATTTTCGTACAGTTAAAGTAGTCATCATTAAAATGATAGCATCATATAGCATTGCTGTCAAATGTATACTAACGCTAGCATCCAGTTGTTGTATTGCTGAGAAGTTCTTAGCATTATATAATGTACATAACATTAAGGATGATGACTCATGCAGATTATTATTTTAGGGGCGGGACAAACCGGTAGTTCTTTAGCCGCCAGTTTAGTTGCCGAACACAGCGTGACTCTAATCGATATTAATGAAATCGCTTTAGAGGACTTGCAATCACAATATGATTTACGCACCGTAACCGGGTATGCATCTTACCCCCGGGTTTTGGCTGAAGCCGGCGCTGATAGCGCTGACATGATTATTGCGGTGACTCCGAATGATGAAACCAACATCACTGCCTGCTTTGTCGCCGCTGCGGTTTTTAAAATTCCACTTAAAATCGCCAGGATTCGCGCTGCTGATTATTTTTTAAGTCCCGGCAATTTTTTTGCCGCTGACCACTCCCCGGTGGATATCTTTATCAATCCCGCGGAATTAATCACCCACAGCATCATGCACCTGATCGAATATCCTGGAGCATTACGAGTCTTTGACTTTGCGAATGACCGCCTAAAATTGATTGCCACCAGACCATTGGCCGAAAGTAGATTAATCGGGAATATAGCTGAAAAACTTGACCTATATTTACCTGGCGCCGCTGCAAAGATTATTGCGGTTTATCGCGGTAATAAAGAGATGCCGCTGGCAACAACCTCCATTGCACTGGACGATGATATTTTGTTTATCGCTGAAAATAAACAGGTAACCCGGGTTTTAGGGATTTTAAGGCCGAGCGAAACTAACCCACCAAAACGTAAACGCATCATGATCGCCGGCGGGGGTTACATAGGCAGCCAACTGGCGCATACGCTGGAAGATCATCATCAAGTTAAATTGATCGAGCAAAACCGCGAACGTTGTGAGCAATTAGCGCGGCAACTTAAAAATACCTTAGTTTTGCAAGGTAACGGTTGCGATTCTCTGTTATTAAAGAATGAAGATATCGAAAACATTGATTGCTTTTGCGCGCTCACCAATAGTGACGCTGATAATATTGTCAGCGCGCTTTATAGTAAGCAGCTTAACGCTAAGCAAGTGATAGCGCTAGTCAATCGCGATGCTTATCTCAGTTTGATTATCAGCGGTTACATTCATATTGATGTAGCAGTATCGCCGCAACAAATAACTACAGGCGCGATACTAAAACATTTACGCCATGCTCATATCATCCAAGCTTATTCACTACGCCGAGGCGCCGCCGAAGCGCTAGAAATCGTGGTCCATTCTACTGCTAAAGCTGCCGGGCGCTCACTGGCGCAATTAGCATTGCCTAAAGGCGCCCAAATTAGTGCGGTGGTGCGCGATCATATACTGCTGCTCCCTGACAGCACGACTACACTTCAACCTGAAGATCGGGTAATCGTGTTTATCAGTGATAAAACCCAAATACAATTCATCGAGAATTTATTTGTGATTAAGGATCCAGCTTAATGCGTTACCTGGCAATCTCGCGCATGATTGGCTTACTGTTACTGATCTTCAGCCTCAGCTTAATTCCACCGATGGGTATTTATTTATGGTATAGGGAAGGGTCTATCTATCCTTTTCTCATCACGTTTATTTTCACGCTCGCTTTAGGCGGCGGTTTATGGCTGCCTACGCGTCACACTCCCGCAGTATTAAAAGCACGTGATGGATTCTTAGTGGTGTTTTTAGTGTGGGTAGTTGCCTGCACAGTGGGAGCCGTGCCTTTTTATTTTTATTTCTTTCCGCATTTAAGTTTTACGGATGCGGTGTTTGAATCAGTTTCCGGTTTATCCACCAGCGGCGCAACCGTTTTCACGCATTTGGACAGTATGCCGCATTCAATTTTATACTATCGTCAGCAGCTCACTTTGCTAGGTGGAGTCGGGGTGATCGTCATCGCGTTATCTATTTTGCCGGTATTAGGGATTGGCGGGATGCAGTTGTATATCGCCGAAACCGGAGGCCCTATCAAAACCACCCGGTTACGCCCTCGCCTGCAGGAAACCGCCAAAGCACTATGGTTAATTTATTTAGGATTGGTTGCGGTTTGTGCGCTAGCCTATTGGGCGGTGGGCATGACTCCTTTTGATGCGATCAGTCAAAGTTTTAGTGCGGTCGCCACCGCCGGATTTTCCACGCACGACCAAAATGTGGCTTATTATCACAGCTACACAATTGAAATCATCACCATCCTATTTATGATTTTGGGAAGCACTAATTTCGGTTTACATTATCAATTTTTCAAACAAAAACATTTTAATGTTTACTGGCGAGACCCTGAGTTTATTATGTACCTAAAAATTTTAGGGTGGTTAATCTTGATTGCCATCTTATCTTTGATTGGATATGGTGAATATCACCGGCACTTAGTCAAAATAATCGCTGCTTCAGCCTTCACGGTGACGACGGTAGTCTCCACCACGGGGTATGAGGCGATTGATTTAAACTCCTGGCCTACTTTTTTACCTTACCTATTAATGTTGGCTTGCTTAATTGGCGGCTGCGGCGGTTCCACCAGCGGTGGCATTAAAGTAATCCGTTTCTTATTGTTAAAGCGCCAGGCGACGCGTGAGCTAAAAAAACTAATCCATCCGAACGGCGTCTTCCCCATTTATTTAGGCGAAGAACAGTTGCCAGAAAAAATCATTCAAGGGATTTGCGGATTTGTAGTGATTTTTATGGTTTTATTAATTTTGATTATTTTAGCTTTATTAGCCGCGGGCATGGATATCCGCGCCGCCTTCGGTTCTGCTGCCGGCGCGTTGGCCAATACTGGATTGGGTTTGGGTCAAACCGCAATTACTTTTAAAGATATCAACAACACCTGCAAATGGATTCTCATTTTTGCGATGTTAGCAGGCCGTTTAGAAATTTTAACGATACTGGTTTTGTTCACCCGGGATTATTGGCGCAGATAAAATACTTTAAGAAAACCACTGATCCAGGCGGGTTTGGGCATCTTCAATGCCGTGCATTTCCATGGCTGAAAAACTTTGCACGGACAAGGTAGAACCAAACGCCTCCAGCGCAATGCTGACTTCTTTAAGGACTTTGCGCACTTCAGATGGATTTAATTTATCGGCTTTGGTTAATAAAATATGTACCGGCACTTCGCACTTCACGGTCCAGGCAATGAGCTGCTGATCGCCTTCTTTTAGAGGATGACGGATATCCATTACTAACATGAGTCCACGTAAGCAACGCCGTGCATCTAAATATTCATCAATGGTTTTTTGCCAGCGCTCTTTAATGGTGCGCGGGACTTTTGCATAACCATAACCAGGTAAATCCATCAGACGTCGCGCATTGTCTAAAGTGAACACATTGATCATTTGGGTTTGACCAGGCGTACTACTGGTGCGGGCAAGCCCGCGTATTCCGGTAATGGCGTTAATAGCGCTGGATTTGCCTGCGTTAGAACGGCCGATAAAGGCGACTTCAGCACCTCTATCGGCTGGCAGTTGCGATAATTCCACGGCACTTTTTAAAAATTGTGCACCATGATAATCAAATTGGGGGTGACGTAGTAATTTCATTTTTGATAACGTTTGGTCATTTCTTCAAATGAGAAAATTTTCGTAATGCGACTAGCTTGCCCTGCAGTCCCAAATGCTTGATAACGCGCTTCACAGATTTTCTGCATCGCGACGATGGTTTTGCCTAAATATTTGCGGGGATCAAATTCAGCCGGATATTCATTAAAATATTGTCGCACCGCGCCAGTGGCCGCCAAGCGCAAATCGGTATCGATATTAATTTTGCGCACGCCTGACTGAATGCCTTTTTGAATTTCTGTAACCGGCACGCCATAAGTTTCTTTTATGTTTCCGCCGTTTTCATTGATTATTTTTAACCAATCCTGGGGAACAGAAGAAGAGCCGTGCATCACTAAGTGCGTATTCGGTAAGCGCTGATGGATCTGTTTAATTCGTTCGACGACTAACACGTCGCCGGTGGGCGGACGGGAAAATTTATACGCTCCGTGACTAGTGCCGATAGCAATTGCCAAGGCATCGACGCCGGTTGCTTTAACAAAATCCGCGGCTTGGTCTGGATCAGTTAACATTTCTTTTTCATCTAACTCACGCTCAGCACCCGATTCATCTTCTTTTGCAGCGCGTTTGGTTTCTAATGAACCCAGCACACCGAGCTCACCTTCTACGGAGACTCCACAAGCATGCGCCATTTCCACTACTTTTTTAGTCACTTGGACGTTATATTCGTAATCACTGGGCGTTTTCATATCATCATGCAAAGAGCCATCCATCATCACCGAAGTAAAACCCAACTGGATAGAACGCTGACAAATCGCCGGAGAACCACCATGATCTTGGTGCATACAAATTGGAATCTGCGGCCATTCTTGCACGGCAGCTTGGATCAGATGAGAAATAAATGGCGCGCCGGCATATTGACGGGCGCCCGCTGAAGCTTGCACGATCACTGGGCTATTCACTGCCGCAGCAGCCTGCATGACGGCGCGAATTTGCTCTAAATTATTGACGTTAAACGACGGCACACCGTAATTATTTTCGGCAGCGTGGTCTAGTAATTGACGTAATGTAATTAAAGGCATAAATTCTTTTCCTCCGATTGCTTAACTTGAGCGCAATAACATAACGCAGAAAAAAATCACCGCTATGATAATTAACGCCAAGATACCTATAGTGTAGACGCTTTTCCCCAAATTCTCTTTACTAAAAGCTTGCGGATTACCGCGAATCATGCGCATCAGCATCCAAAGCATTAAGGCGGCGGCGATTAATAATAAAATAATCGTCCAGCCACTACTCATATAACTTTATCAACCTCCAGAATCTTTAGCGCATTAGAACCGCCGGTAACGCCTGCATAGTCCCCCGTGGTTAAAATAATTAAATCAGTTGCCTTGACTAAACCTAAATTAAAAACAGTGTGGACGGCCTCGCGGTTAATGACTGAATCAGGATAATGCGTGACGTCAAAAGCAATTGGAAAAACGCCACGGTATAATGCCATGCGGCCCAAAGTTTTGGTGGAACGGCTTAAGCCATAAATTGGAATGGCGGTGCGGATGCGAGACATCCACAATGGCGTGCGCCCGGATTCGGTTAAGGTAATAATCGCAGCGATGTCTAAATGGTTAGCTGTATACATAGTCGCCATGGCAATCGCCTCGTCGATGCGCTCGAAGCGGGTCTCAAGCCGATGCCGGGAGAGATGCATTCTGGGTTGTTGCTCCACCGCGCGGCAAACTCGCGCCATGGCTTCGACTACCGCGACTGGATATTGGCCGCTGGCGGTTTCTGCTGACAACATGACGGCATCAGCATTATCTAATACTGCATTAGCTACGTCAGAAACTTCGGCCCGGGTGGGCACCGAGTTGCTGACCATGCTTTCCATCATTTGGGTGGCAATGATCACCGGCTTATTCAAAGCACGGGCGCGGCGAATAATTTCTTTCTGGACCATGGGGACTTCCGCATCGCCGATTTCAACCGCAAGATCACCACGGGCCACCATCACTCCTTCGCAAGCTTCGATAATCTCGCTAATCGCGCCAATGGCTTCAGTGCGCTCAATTTTGGCGATTAACCCGGTAAAATTATTGGCATCCTCAGCAGTATACTGTTGGATCAGCCGGCGGGCGTTGAGCATATCTTCTGCATTGCGGGGGAAAGAAATCGCAATGTAATCCACCCCCAAACTTAAAGCACATTGCATGTCTGCTTTGTCTTTCTCAGTCAACGCTTCAGCAGTCAGCCCGCCTCCTAAGCGATTAATGCCTTTGTGATTAGACAGCACACCGCCCACCAAAACCGTGCAGACAATTTGCGTGCCTTTTACGGTTTCTACTTGAAAGCGCAAACGGCCATCATCGAGCAATAAAATATCTTTGGGTTTAACATCGTTAGGCAAGTTTTTATAATCGATACCCACTTGTTCAACCGTACCGGCATTTTCATCTAAAGCCGCATCCAAAGTAAAAGTGCCGCCAGTTTTGAGCACGACTAATTTCTCTTTGAAATTAGCGACGCGGATTTTAGGCCCCTGTAGATCAGCTAAAATACCGATTACTTTTTTTTGCTGTTCAGCTACTTTGCGTACATTTTCTATACGCTGCCGATGATCGGCTTTTGTGCCATGAGAAAAATTTAAGCGCACCACGTTGACACCGGCGGTAATAATGCCTGATAACACATTAATGTCGTCAGTGGCGGGCCCTAAAGTTGCAATAATTTTGGTTCGACGCGCGAAATGGTCGTGTTTGATCATAGGTTATTTGGCTCTTTTGATTAATATACTGACAGCAGGCAATTCAGTGCCTTCCAAGAATTCTAAAAAAGCGCCCCCGCCCGTGCTGATGTAAGAAATTTTATTGCTTAAACCAAATTGGGCTAGTGCAGATAAAGTGTCGCCGCCGCCTGCTATAGAAAAGGCGTGACTTTGGGTGATGGCATCCGCCAACGCGCGGGTGCCGTGGCTAAACTGCGGGAATTCAAATACGCCCAGCGGGCCATTCCAGACAATAGTGCCGGCGTCAGTCAGAAACTCAGAGTAACGCTTTGCAGTAACGGGGCCGATATCTAAAATGATATCTTCAGAATTTAAAGCATCCAAGGGTTTGGTCACTGCTTTAGCTTGCACATTCATTTCAGAGGCCACCACCACATCCTGGGGCAAGGGAAAATCTATTTGCAGCTCACGGGCATGATTGATTAACTCTTTAGCCTGCCAGAGCCAGCTTGGTTCATAGAGTGATTTGCCGACTGGATAGCCTTCAGCAGCTAAAAAGGTATTCGCAATCCCACCGCCGACGATTAAACCATCCACCTTGGTCAGCAGATTTTTCAGCAAATGAATTTTAGTGGATACTTTTGAACCGCCCACCACAGCTATCAGCGGCCGTTTGGGACGCTCAAGGGCTTGAGATAAAGCTTCTAATTCAGCCACCAACAATAAACCGGCGCAGGCGATAGGCGCATACTGGCTAATTCCGACCGTGGAGGCTTGGGCTCGATGCGCGGTAGCAAATGCATCCATCACAAAAACATCACATTGTTTGGCGATGCGCTGGGCTAATTCGGGGTCGTTATCCTCTTCTCCTACCAAAAAACGCACATTTTCAGCTAAGGCGATTTGTCCGGGTTGAATATCCACGCCATCTATCCAATCCTTCACTAAAGGTACGGGCTGGCCTAACGCCTCGGACAGAGCTTTGGCAACCGGTGCTAAAGAAGCTTGCGGATCATATTGACCTTCTTTAGGACGGCCCAGGTGAGATAACACCAAAACTCGGGCCCTTGCTTGCAATGCCGCTTTCAGGGTGGGGATAGATTTTTCGATTCGAGTGCTTTCACTGATTAGCCCATTTTGCATGGGCACGTTCAAATCCTCTCGAATAAATACTCGTTTATTGGCCAGATCTAAGTCAGCCATTTTCAAAACATTTATAATACTCATGTTGGCGCATTCTACCTGAGTCTTCTTAAAACAACTAGTCCCCTTTTTGATCTCATGCCCGAGCAAAAATAGGGCTGCCTCAAGTATTGGTTAACCAGCTCCTAGCATTATCATTCCACGATCTAAAACAACTAGGGGTTGCGGATTAAGCACTTTATCCATATTATGGGGTTTTTAATTTTATAGAGGTGTGCCCATGTCTAAGAAAAAACCATTACCTTCACCCCAGGAAGAAGAGTTTTTAGACCACTTGTACGATGCAAGTTTCGGGGAAGATGAAGAAGATATTATCAGCACCTTCAGTCAAGTGGCTGAAGCGTCCGTAGAACACATGAAAGTCGCGTGCAGACTGACTAAAATCATAGTCGGGACTCACAAAAATGAAAAGTTATCCACGGATGACATTCTGGATATCTTCCGCAAATGCGCAGAAACCATTCTGGATTGCACGCCACTGAAAGCATTGTTCGACAAGTCATAGACGGTTTGGAATAATTTCAGCGGTTCTCCCCTTCGCGACCGCCATCGCGCAAGGGGGAACTCCCTTCAGCAGGAATTTTTGGAATAATTTATACTGACAGTATTGCTTTCCGCTTTAAAGTGGGTTTCAATATAGACGTCTAGGACAGGTGCATCATCACCGGCCCTAGACTAACCACCTAACAAAGGACTTTGTTACAATGGCTAAGAGTAGTCTATATGATTTGTCAGCTTTTTTAAACCATGGCAATCGCACTTAAAATCGGCGATTACTCATTTTTTTAGTAGAATATCTCATCTCGCTTTATAAGTAAATTTTTTATCAATCTGGCTGTTTTGTTGTTTAAGAATTATTCTTTTTTGGAAAAAAGAGCCATAGAAATTCCTCAGACATGAAGAGATAGCCGAATTCAATTTTTTTAACTTTAATTTTTAAATGTAGAATCCGCCATTAATACCTTTAGCAGGTATTGATGATCCCATCCGGCTCTTTTTCTGCGCGCTGTGATGCCTACTTTACTGGTTTTTTCTTGCTTCAATAAATTTAAGGCAACCCGCCTGATGATGGCTAAATTTTCTGATGCGTTGCCAATGCGTACTCGACTTAAATCTTCTTTAAAACTCACGTCTAAAGACCAATGCAGATTAATCTCAATGTTCCAATGTTTGCGCACAGCTTGCATAAATCTATTGATGTCTTGGTCTCTGAGAGTATGCCCGCGTTTCTCTGTTTCCCACAAAATGCGTCGTTTTGATTCCATCACCGTTTTTTTATTAAAATCGGCGATTTCAATATCCAGAATAGAATCAATTTTATCTCCATTAGGAGCCTGGAGAATATAGCGTAATTGTTCTCCCTTTTGCTCTACGTAAATTTTACCTTTTTCGGGTAGCGCTCCTGTTGGCAGTTCTGACAGTAAAAAAACTTCATACCCATCCCCTAAGCTCGTTAGAAAAAATCGTTTTGAATATTCTGTTTGATTATTCACAGTTCGCTTAACCTCAACCATTCCCAGTCCATTTAAATAAGGCCAACGAAGGCTAAATGGGTGTTGTTCGCGAGGTTTAATTAAACTATATCGTCTCGTTTCCATCCGTCCGTGACAGCTCACTTTTTCTAATTTTTGTTTATGAATCATTTTCTTATATTTTTTGTCTCCGTGTTCTGCTCGTAAAAAAATATTATCTACTTCCTGATATAAAGTAGGCTGATTTTCTTTAAGCGACAAAACATAATCCGCTCCCTTCTCCACGATTTTTTTTGCAATGCCTTGTTGACAACCCATCGCATCAATAGTGACTATGCTGCCAGAAACATCAATCATATCCAATAGTTCTGGAATCGCCGTGATTTCATTTGATTTCTCATCGGTTTTTATCTGACCCAGTAGAATTTTATTTTCTGATGCCCAGGCGCTAACCATATGGAGCATTTTGACTGCTTTTCTTTTGTCATGAGAACCGCGCAAACTTTTTCCATCAATCGAAATAATTTCATTTTGCAAATCGATCGATAGCGATTCAATCCAGGCTAAAAAACATGCTTCAAATACATCCGAATCTAATAAGGAAAAAATACGACCAAATGTATCGTGAGAGGGGATTCCGTGAGGCAGGGATAAAAAAGTTTTCAGCCAATCTAATTTGGCTTCCGCAAATTCGCAGATTTCTGTCCAGCCATCAGCTCCACAGATTGTTCCTAATATGGCTATCACCAGGATATCGTGAAAAGGATGGAGAAGGTTGTGATTCTCTGTCCTGGGATCTTCCAAAATCGCAAAATGTTCAAAAAATGTATCTGCTAATTCCATCACTACTCCCTGTGGCCATTTCCATTACAGAGGGTAGTTTCCAGTAAATTCTATTTGAAATCAATTATATAGTTTAGTGCGATTGCCATGTTTTTTAAACCGCCGGTCCCGGCGGATTGAACTCCCTATTGAAAAAAGCACCTCGCTGCATATTTTTTATGCGGTTAGATGCTGCCTGTACAGGTTACCCCAAGTCAGGCTCAATAGACAGGTTCGATCGTGGCCAGTGATTGAGGTAAAGAGAAGCACGGCGATTCATCATGGGCGATCCTTAGTACATGCGCCAGTGCGGCATGCGACCAGGATCCCCCGGCCTCACCCCCACTGGCGAGGCGGTCTTTCCCACTGCACAGCATTTTAATAATTTATACCAGGCTTACTTGCTTTCCGCTTTAAAGTGGGTTTCAATATAAGCGTCTAAGACAGGTGCACAATCACCCATCCTAGACTAACCACCTAACAAAAGGCTTTGTTAAAATGGCTAAGAAGAGTCTAAACGATTTGTCGTCTTTTTTAAACCGCTGGTTCTGGCGGATTGAATTTCCTTTTGAAAAAAGCGCCTCGCTGCATATTGTTTATGCGGTTAGATGCTGCCTGTATGCGTTTCCCCAAGTCAGGCTCAATAGAAAGGTTCGATCGCAGCCAATGATTAGCGATACAGAGAAGCACGGTAATTCATCATGGGCAATCCTTAGTACATGCGCCAGTGCGGCATGCGACCAGGATCCCCCGGCCACGCCCACTGGCGAGGTGGTCTTTCCCATTCGATCGGCTAATTCTGAGGCCTTTATGAAAGCAACTGCAACTAAATTAAACAAACATCCTGGGAAATATCTTAATCATGCGATTAAAAAACCAGTCATCATTGAAAAAGCGGGCCATCCAGTGGCCATCATGGTTTCTTATGAGCGCTATTTGATGCTGGAAGATGTCCTTTGGGGAGTGTTAGCTGGACTCGCAGATAAAAATAAAACTTTAGGAGTTAAAAAAAGCAGGGATTTTCTGCTCTAGGTTAGATAATTGATTCACCGCGGCTTGCCGTGAAGATTTTATTAAAAATGCTTTACTTGCTATTTGCATCAGTTATACAATAGGCGCTATTTTAATGGCCTGAAATATTTATGGACACGGAACAACTCCAAAAATTGGTTAAGCAGGGAGAGTCGGAAACGGTTGAGTTTAAAAAATCAACCGCGTTGATGCGTTCTATTTTCGAAACCATTTGTGCGTTCTTAAATGGCAAAGGCGGCTCAGTCCTTATCGGAATTAACGATAAAGGCGAACTAGTCGGCCAAGATGTCAGTGATCATACGCTCCAAGAAATTGCCAAAGAACTCAATAAAATTGAGCCCCCGGCTAATATTGAGATTCATCATATTGCGATGGGTAAAAACAAATCGGTGATTGCTATTGAGGCCAATGCTAATCATCATGCTCCTTACATATATGACGGGCGCGCTTTTCAGCGACATCAATCTACCACCAGTAAAATGTCACAACATCGCTATGAACAATTGCTAGTCGCTCGCGGAAGCTTAAATCACGCGTGGGATGAACAATCCGCTATAGAATATGATATAGATTCTCTGGATCATCAGGAAATACGCAATACGATAAGAGACGGCGTCAATGAAAACCGTATACCTACTGAAGTTCTTACCTATAGCGTTAAAGACACCTTACGTTATTTGAAACTGATTAAAAATAAAAAAGTATCGAATGCCGCTGTTGTACTGTACGCCAATGAAGTGGAACCAGATTATCCTCAATGTTTAATTCGTATGACCAGATATAAAGGCACTACTAAATTAGCCAATTTCATGGATAGTAAACATGTTTACGGCAACGCTTTTAAAATTTTATCAGAAGCGAACTATTTCTCAATGCGCCATTTACCAGTAGCCAGTTTTTTTGAATCTGATAAATTTAAACGTATCGATAAACCTACTTTACCGGTGATGGCAATACGCGAAGCATTAGTCAACGCCATCAGCCACAGAAATTATACCAATCGATCTGCGTCTATTTCTTTTGCTATTTTTGATGACCGGCTCGAAATATGGAATAACGGCACTTTACCGCCCGAATTAAAGCTGAAAGATTTAAAGAAAAGACATGAATCCTATCCAAGAAATAAACGAATAGCAAAAATTTTTTATAGCAGAGGCTGGGTAGAAAAAGCTGCTATCGGTACATTGCGAATGCTGGAAGATTGCAAGGAATTGGGTGTCCCTGAACCTGAATTTGAAGAGTACTCCGGAGGTTTTGCTGTTATATTTAAATTCAAAGAACCTATGGGAGTTGTCGTCCAAAAAAATCAAGATGAAACGCTTAACATTCGACAAAAAATCATATTACAGCTTTTGAATGAAACTAAAACGGCTAGCATCCAACAAATTTTGGATCACCTTATAATAAAATTTACCGAAGTCCCGAGCAAAAAAACAATCGTCCGTGATTTAAATCATCTTAAATCCCTAGGCTTAGTAAAATCACAAGGACAAAAAAGAGGTCTAGTATGGGTGGCTATCCCCTCTTAATTATGAGACATTATGGGACATTATGGGACATTATGGGACATCTTGATCTTCAAAACTTGAGTGATGCGGCAACCTCTATGAATTTGACGCCATGCTACACGGAGATAGAAAATTCAGGACCTGATCCTGAGATCATATTTCTTTGACCAACAACCAGGGTTCATCTTGGAAAACAAGCCCGTTTTGACGCCAGCCAATAATTGTGCGGTTATTTTTTGGGTGAACGGCACTTTACATGCCATGCCGCCGATTAGGGCACGTAGCCTAGCGAACACCATGCTATGAGATTGAAAAAAAGGCGTCAGCATACGGCTTGCCATCTGATAAAACGCGAGGTGTCTTTCACGCTGTTGCTGGTAAGTGATCAAAGCTTGGGAGACAGAGTTTGCCTGATGAACGCATTCCGCTAAAATATAAGCATCCATTAACGCTAAATTAGCCCCTTGACCCAGTTGCGGACTGGTGCAATGTGCCGCATCGCCGATAAACACTAAATTACGCGTGTAATATCGACGTAAAATAACATCATCATAAGTGGCTAACATTAAATCATCATGCGTCTTAAATTGAGAGACCAGCGCCTCACATTCCGGCCATAATGAAATCACATAGTCTTGCCAAATTGTTAATTCCTGGATTCGCCATTTGGGATATTGATTGACAGGCATGCTCCAAAAAAACGCCGCACTAGTGCAATTATCACCGGGTAATTGACCGACCGGCAATACACCAATCATATGGTCAGCGTTTTTGTAGCGTTGCTCTAACGTATCTAAACAAAATTGATTATCTTGCAACTTAACGATCGCCCAGATAGCGCCAAACGGATAGGGTTGATCTAATTTAACGTTGGCATATTTTTTTCTAAGCTGAGATTTAGCGCCGGAACAATCGACAATCAAGTCATAGACCCCTTGCCTCTCCCCCGCATCATTCACTATATATGCTTGATCGTTAATCCATTCGATATGGGTAATGGTGTTAGCTGAGATAACCTTGACGTCAGATTGTTGCACTTTATGATAAAGTGCATTGAATAAATTATTGCGATAAACACCGACGCCGAACAGATGGGGGGCAAGATGGTGATAGCGGATATCTAATGTCGCCCATTGACTACCACAGGCTTTACCGTGCAGACGGTGGATAATACTACCGCCGGTAATAATAGGTTGATCTAAATCTAACAAGGATAATACTGACAATCCGGTTGGTTGCAATAATAAACCCGCGCCTAAGGGTTTTGGCGCGGAGAATTTCTCATACAGCGTAACTTGATGGCCATGTTTCCGCAACAATGCTGCAGCGGCAAGTCCGGCAGTACCGGCGCCAATAATAGCGATTTTTAGATCATCCACTTTTTTATTTCTCTGCAGATATGCTTTTTTAAGTAGCAAAGCATACCTGCCCTAGACTAACCACCTAACTCTGGTTTTTGATTACGTACTTTATCGCAACAAAGGCGACACATCCTGCGCAACTCCTACCGCACATTGAATCTCGATACGCGTATCATTGCGAAAAACGGGCGTTGTTGTTCCGCGCGTCTGTTCCGAAGTCCAAAGATATATTTTATCACCAATCACACGCAACGCTTGGCCTTCGTATAAGCCTATCACGCTGATATTTGGATTAAACGCACAGAACTCTTTTAAACGCACATCACGCGTTTCGCCTTGGTGTTTGGGATCGTGCATTGTATTATCCATGTAGTGGCAATTAATCTGAGCACTCATTAATCCTAAGCTTTTGAGATCAATGATATCGTTAGCAGGACCAGGCATGTCGTTATTGGTTTTAATCGTAGGGCATGTAACCAATGTACCTGCGCTACTGCCTAAATAAGGCAATCCGGCCAGCACTTGTTTGCGGATTATTTCCAGCGAACCCGTTGTTTGCAACTTATATAACAAAGTAGGAGTATGACCACCACCCACAAAAATACCACTCACTTCTTCCAGTGTTTGCTGCGAAATGCCCGCACTAGGTGCACAAACCACGTCGATTGCCATTTTTTCCAATCGTTGCTGCACCAGCCTAAAATAATCTTTTTCAGCTATTCCGCCTGGACGTGAATAAGGTACAAACATAATGGGTCGCTGTTGCTGAATGGATTGTGCAAAAAATTCTTTGATCCATGACTCTGCCCAATCAAGAAAGCCTGGCTGCTGATTATCTGGCAAATTTCCTGCTGCCTTGCTGCCTGATAGCAATAGCATGTTTTTTTTCGTTGTAGTCATAGCAAAATACCGCGTTTTTCGTTTCTGCCAAAGCAATCTCTTTTGCAAATGATATAGCCCATTTCTATTCTCCACTTCAAGTTAAATCAAACCAGCTAAAAATTCTCGGGCCGGACAAACACGAATGCCTAAATCGCCTAAATAATCTTTGTTACCGATTGCTGAAATTTGCCAGGCTTGGCAATCTGGGAAACGAGTTTTCAAATACTTGAGTGCGGCAGAAATGGGAGCGTCGTTCCATTTGCATTCAATCAGCATCAACGGCTGGCGGCCTGAAACCACGACAAAATCCACTTCTCGGCCATCCACATCCCGAAAATAATTCAAGTCAATCTCTTCACCCATGGTATCTTGTTGGTAATGCACCCATTTCAATAATGCGCACGCCACTAAATTTTCAAAGCGCAGA
This sequence comes from uncultured Pseudomonadota bacterium, assembly GCA_963697455.1. GTDB lineage: Bacteria > Pseudomonadota > Gammaproteobacteria > Coxiellales > Coxiellaceae > JAFEDN01. The sequence goes on from CAVOOI010000017.1 coordinate 226,563, forward strand.
GAATCGTTTGCAATAAAGTCCAATCGAACTGATAATGTTTTTGCTCTTTTTTACTGCCCGGATCTTAGGGCCTCCAAATGGCGAGATCGAAAAATAGCATACAACCTTTCTAAAATCTGCAGCCAGCTTGCCACCGCCTTATGGCTGACCTGTAAATCTTCACGCAAGGCATTGATTGATAAAGGCGATCCCACCAAATCAGGCAGCCGCATTGCCAGCAATTCAATGTTGCCTAGATCATGAACTCGTTCTAGCTGCACCATATCTTCACGAATTAATCTCGTACGATATTCTCGCGACCAGCGTTTTGCTTCCACGGCAGAACTCGAAAAATAGGGCTCTGGAAAACCTCCCAATTTCAGCAAATCCATTAAATCAGTTTGGGTTTTAGATGCTAATTCCGCTAAAGATAAAGGATGCATGCGTAAATAATGATATCGGCCCTGCAAAGAATCACCAGAAAATCGGTAATAATCAAGGCGAGCACTCCCGGTAACTAATATTTGCTGATGAGCAGGCTTGGAATCGTATAAACCCTTTAAATAATTTCGCCACATCCGGTATTTATGAATTTCATCGAAAACCCATAATGGAGCGACGGGCAATTCTCTTTTCAAAATACGCTCACGTTGCTCGGGGACGTCCCAGTTTAAATAGCCATTTTTTCCGGTTAGAAAACTTTTAGCCATGGTGGTTTTTCCCACTTGGCGAGGACCTCCAACGAAGACCATTTTGCGCAATAGATCATGTTGGGTTTGAGGAGCAAGGTAGCGAGTCAACATAAAAGGATAATACTACTTTTTTAGCCTATAGGCAAATTTACTGGCGAGTAAATTTGCCTATAGGCTAAAATACTAGGATGTCGAATGGCTTTATTTTTTGCCCATCAATCTGGCGACGTCCAGCATGCGATTGGAAAAGCCCCATTCGTTGTCATACCAGGCGACGACTTTGGCCATGGTTTTATCGATAACCCGGGTTTGGGTGGCGTCAAAAGTGGCTGAAGCTGGGCAATGATTATAATCAACCGAAACTAGCGGTTCATCCGTGTAATCCATAATGCCTTTTAAAGGACCTTGAGCAGCTTTGCGCAGAGTCTCGTTAATTTCAGCGACGGTGGCGGGTTTTCTATTTCAACCGTCAAGTCGACAAGAGATACATTCGGCACTGGCACACGTACGGCATATCCATCTAATTTTCCAGCTAATTCTGGAATAACCAAGCCAATGGCGGCGGCGGCGCCAGTCTTGCTGGGAATCATGGATAAGGCGGCGGCGCGCGCACGGCGTAAGTCATTGTGCGCAGTATCGGTCAAACGCTGATCATTAGTGTACGCATAAATCGTCACCATCAGACCACGTTTAATTTTAAATGCGTCATGCACAGTCTTGGCTACTGGCGCAATACAGTTAGTAGTGCAGGATCCATTGGACACGATGGTGTGGCTGGGCTTCAGGGTATCATGGTTAACGCCGTAGACGATGGTTGCGTCTACGTCTTACCCGCGGGGGCGGAAATCAAGATTTTTTTGGCTCCAGCCTGCAGATGCAGGTTCGCTTTATCGCGTTCTGTGAACAAGCCCGTGCATTCTAAAACGATGTCTACATTAAGTTCACCCCAAGGCAATTTAGCAGGATCTCGCTCTGCACATACCCGGATTTTATCGCCGTTAACGACTAATTGGTTACCTTCGATAGATACATTACCAGGAAAACGGCCATGGATACTGTCATATTTTAATAAATGAGCATTGGTAGCTAGATCGCTGAGGTCATTGATGGCAACCATTTGGAATTCTTTATTTAAGTTGCTTTCGTAAACCGCACGCATGATATTGCGGCCAATTCGTCCAAAACCGTTAATGGCGAGCTTGATGGGCATGTTCTATTTTCCAACTGTAAAATTAATTAACGCTTATTTTAATATAATTTAACCATCCTGGCTATTCTCAAGCTCAGGAGCTTCAATAATTCTTGCATGGCGGCAACTATGTGGGCCACAGTGATGCCTAAGGTTTCGTAAACTGCTTTCGCGGGGGCTGAAAGACCAAAGCGATCGATGCCCACTACTTTGCCTTGCAATCCTACAAACTGATACCAGTAATCAGTGACTCCAGCTTCTACGGCAACTCGCGCGCTTATCGTTTAAGGCGATACCGATTCTCGGTAAGCCACATCCTGGGCTTTGAAAATTTCCGCACAGGGCATTGAAACTACTCGAATATGAATGCCACGCCCTTGGAGTTGTTGTGCGGCGGGAACAGCGAATTGTACTTCCGATCCGGTCGCAATAATAATACCCTGCAAAGCACCTTGTTCTGCGCAAAGTACATAGCCTCCACGCTAAAATACTTCAAGAATCGGTTGTGAACGTGGCTCATGCGGGCGGGTTTTGCCTGCTTAACAATAAAGAAGCTCGGGCCCATTATGCTGCAAAGCTTCTTGCCAAGCCACGGCGGTTTCGACTGCATCGCAAGGCCGCCAAGTTGTCATACCCGGCGTCATGCGCAGCATCGCGGCATGTTATATTGGCTGATGGGTTAGCCCATCTTCTCACCTAAACCAATAGAATCATGGCTGTAAATAAAAATGACTCTTTGGCGCATTAATGAGGCCAGCCGCACCGCATTTCGAGCGTAATCGGCAAATACTAAGAAAGTGCCGCCAAATGGAATCAAGCCGCCGTGCAACGCCAATCCGTTCATAATGGCCGACATGCCGAATTCGCGTACTCCGTAATGAATATAATTACCGCTGAAATCGCCATGAACCAGCGATTTGGCCCCCTGCCAATGGGTGCAGTTGCGATTCAGTTAAATCCGCCGAACCCCCAATCAATTCCGGGAGATTTATGCACAAAGGCGTGGAACGAATCTAAAACTTTGTGGGTAGCCACCTCTTGAGATTGAGCCTGCAATTTTTCAATGAATTGTTGGGTGTGCGCATTCCAATTATCCGGCAAGCGCCCTTGCTGCCGGCGTGAAAACTCAACAGCTAATTCAGGGTATGCTGCTTGATAAGCGTTAAATTGCTCCTGCCCAAGCGGCTTCCAATTGCTGGCCTTGCACGCGCCGGTCCCAAGCGGCGGCGAATCTCCGCGGGAATTTCAAATGGCGCATACGGCCACCCAGAGGGCTTGGCGCGCTAGCGCTATTTCTTTTTCTCCTAGCGGCGCGCCATGGGCTTTTTCCGTGCCACCTAAATTAGGCGCACCAAAACCAATTTGGGTGCGGCAACAGATAAAAGTTGGCTGTTCAGTTTGAGAGCGCGCTTGGCGGATGGCCTGGATAATTTCCTCGCTGTCATGCCCATCGACTTTATCAATCACGTTCCAGTGATAAGCGCGAAAACGCTCAGGAGTATTATCCGTAAACCAACCCTGGACCTGGCCATCAATGGAGATGCCATTATTGTCCCAAAATACAATCAATTTATTTAAACCGAAAGTGCCGCCAGCGAACACACCTCGTGAGAAATACCTTCCATTAAACAACCATCGCCCGCAAACACATAAGTATAATGATCGATGAGGGCGTGGCCTTCGCGATTAAAATAACTGGCGAGGATGCGTTCCGCTATCGCCATGCCTACTCCATTGGCTAACCCTTGGCCCAAAGGTCCCGTGGTGGTTTCTATGCCCGGGGTGTCATGTAATTCAGGATGTCCCGGAGTTTTAGAAAATGGAGCTGACGGAAATTCCGGAGATCATCAAGTTTGAGGGCGTAACCGGTTAAATGCAGCAAAGCATATTGCAACATCGCCCCATGGCCGTTGGATAAAATAAACCGGTCCCGGTTAGGCCATTGCGGATTACTGGGGTTAAAATGCAAAAAATCGCGCCACAGGACTTCTGCGATATCCGCCATTCCCATCGGCATTCCGGCGTGGCCTGAGTTGGCTTTTTGGACCGCATGCCATGGCCAAAGCCCGAATGGCATTGGCGAGTTCACGTCGGTTAATAATCAATTACTTCTCCATTATGGATGCGATCGCAATAGGTAGGAACGACTTAATAACTGAATCGGTGGCCATCAGATACCGTCCAAACACTCCCAGCACCAATAAAGCCAATAGTATCCAGATCCCAAAAGGTTCTATTTTTTCATAAGCATGAGCTGCTCCAGGCGGCAATATACTGGAAATAACCCGGCTGCCATCTAATGGTGGTAAAGGAAATAAATTTAATACTAATAAAACGCAATTAATTAATATGCCAAAGTTGGCCGCGGCTTGTAAAAACTGTCCCGTGGCGGCCATCCAAACATGGGAGCTGCCCGTTAAGGTTAACGTGCATTTTGCGATTATAGCCAGGCAAACGCCATGGCTAAGTTCGCTGCGGGGCCTGCTAATGCAACTAACGCCATATCACGGCGGGGGATGCCGCAAATTTTGCCGGGACACAGGCACGGGTTTTGCCCAGCCAAATATAAAGCCGCCTAAAAATAGTAATACTCGAGGTAAAATAATAGTGCCAATTAA